>NC_007963.1:2464432-3696649 GCF_000055785.1 Chromohalobacter israelensis DSM 3043 | reverse complement strand
AACCGGGCCGCCAACCACGGGGACAGATTGTCCACACATCGGGGACGCCAGCATGCCTGTGGACAGATGACGTGTTACCCACAACGACATCGACAGCTTTCCCACGGGACACCCGCAACTTCCCCACACAAAGAGGAACACGCCAACTACATGACATTCTGATCTTTTTTTGGGTTATCCACAAAATTTGTCCCCACCATTAATAACAACATCAGTAGAAAACAAACCTGTAGTAATGGAAGTGGCTGTTGGACGGTGGAAAGCCCCCTTCTCTTCAGCACATGATGATGTCCCCATACCTTCGAGTCTCGAGACGGATCGCGCTCCCCCGGCGAGGGCCGTCGCAAAAAGAGGTGTGGATAAAAGCGCCAGAAAAATTGCACCTGCCCTGGGGATTCACTAGAATTGCCGGTCTTGAGCCGAATACCGCCTGGTGCCAACGTGCCGGGCTCTTCAGTTTCAACCGTTTCCAAACAACCACGTGAGAATTCGCAGCTATGAAACGCACTTTTCAGCCGAGCGTTCTAAAGCGCAAGCGCGTGCACGGTTTCCGTGCTCGCATGGCCACCAAGAACGGCCGCCAGGTGCTGGCTCGCCGTCGCGCCAAGGGCCGCAAGCGTCTGAGCGCCTGATTGAGCAACGAATGTCCGATCAGGGCTTTCCCCGGCGACAGCGTCTGCTTACCGCCGGGGACTATCAGCACGTCTTCGCTCATGCGTCCTTCAAGGTGCACGGCAAGGGCCTTCTGGTGCTTGCGCGCCCCAACGCTCTCGGCTACCCGCGGGTGGGATTCGTATTCAGCAAGAAGAACGTGCGCCGTGCCGTCGACCGTAACCGTCTGAAACGCCTCGTCCGTGAATCCTTTCGCCTCCAGTCACATCGTCTCCCCGCCGTGGACATCATCGTTCTCGCTCGTCGCGGAGTTGATGCACTGGACAATGCTACCCTGCATCGCCAACTGCACGGCATGTGGCGGCGCCTGGAAAAAGACGTTCGCAAGCAGTCGGTCGCGTCCACCCCATCCCCTTGATCGGCCTTTCCCGCCACGCCCGCCGTGTGCGCTCCGCCGGTGGGGATGTGTCGTCAGAATGTTTCACCGGGCAGAATCCTTATGGACGTAAAACGACTCTTACTCGTCATCCCGCTCGCGGTGCTCGCCTATCTGCTGGTCATTCAGTGGAACGCTGATTACGGGCAGAACAATGTCGAACACAGCGCTCCCACCAGCGTGGCGCAAGGTACCACCGATAGCGATGACGCCAGTGAAGGCTTGTCGGCGCCTTCGGCTTCCAACGCCGGCAATAACGCATCGCCAGACAGTGCCGGCATGCCCGGCGAGAAGTCCCAGACCGACGCCAACGGCCTCATCCAGGTGCGTACCGACGTACTGGACCTGCGCATCGATCCGCGCGGCGGCGATGTGGTGTACGCCGCGTTGCCCAAGCACAAGGCGTCTCTGGACAGTGATCAGCCGTTCGTGCTTCTCAGCGACAACAACGTACGCAGCTATGTCGCCAAGTCGGGCCTGCAGCTCGAGGGGCACGAAGGGCGCATTACCTATACCCCCGAGCAGACGGAGTACACCCTCGGCGAGGATCAGGACAGCCTGACCGTCGACCTCAAGGCTGAGGTCAACGGCGTGAACGTCATCAAGCGTTTCGTCTTCGATCGCAATGCATACGCGGTCCATGTCGAATATCGGCTCGACAACGAGAGCCAGACGCCGGTGTCGGCACGCTTCATCGGTCAGCTGGCGCGGGATGACAGCGATGATCCCAGCCAGGGCGTCTCCATGGGCATGAAGTCCTTCCTGGGGGCGACCTTCTCCACGCAAGAAAGCAACTACGAGAAGATCAGCTTCGAGGACATTCGCGACGGCGAATTCAACAACGTCGAATCCGAGGGTGGTTGGGTCGCCATGATCCAGCACTACTTCACCTCGGCGTGGGTGCCGGAGCAGAACCAGGAAAACCTTTACTACGCCAACATCGATTCACGCGATCGCAATGTGGCCGCGTTTGCCGGTCCTTCGCAGCAGATCGCCCCCGGCGAAACGACCCGCATGGCCGCGACGCTCTACATGGGGCCGAAGATCCAGGATCGTCTGGAGGCCATCGCCCCTCATCTGGAGCTGACCGTCGACTTCGGCTGGCTGTGGTTCATCGCCAATCCGCTGTTCTGGCTGCTGGCGAAAATCCATAGCCTGATCGGCAACTGGGGCTGGTCGATCGTGCTGCTCACGGTCATCGTCAAGATCGTGCTGTTCCCGCTGTCCGCCAAGGCGTACAAGTCGATGGCCAAGATGCGCAAGATGGGCCCGGAGATGAAGCGCATCAAGGAACAGTACGGCGACGACCGGCAGAAGATGTCCCAAGAGATGATGAAGTTCTACCAGAAGGAGAAGATCAATCCTCTGGGGGGCTGTCTGCCCATCGTCGTGCAGATGCCGGTATTCATCGCGCTGTACTGGATGTTGCTGGAATCCGTGGAGTTGCGCCACGCTCCCTTCATTCTGTGGATCAACGATCTCTCGGCACAGGATCCCTACTTCATCCTGCCGATCATCATGGGTGCCTCGATGTTCGTGCAGCAGTTGTTGAATCCCACGCCGCCGGACCCGATGCAGGCGAAGATCATGAAGATGCTGCCCGTGGTCTTCACGTTCTTCTTCCTGTGGTTCCCGGCAGGCCTGGTCATCTACTGGATCTGCAACAACGTCATCTCGATCCTTCAGCAGTGGATCATCACGCGCAAGATCGAAGCCGATGGCGAGTCGGGAAAAACGAGTAAAGCCAAGAGCTGACGCTCGCCTCGTTTCCCGTGTCCAGACCCCCGCTTTAGCGGGGGTCTGGCGTTTTTGGCCCATCACCGGGAAAATGCCGGCACGGAGTCGGAGAATCTCATGACCGCCACGCCTCTTTATCGACAAGACACCATCGCCGCGATCGCCACGCCCCCGGGGCGCGGCGGCGTGGGCATCATACGCCTCTCGGGCCCGGCCAGCCGTGACCTCGCGGAACGCATCCTCGGCCACTGCCCGGCACCACGCCACGCCCACTACGGCCCCTTCTACGATGCCGACGCGCAGGTGCTCGACGAAGGCATCGCCCTGTTCTTTCCCGGCCCTCATTCCTTTACCGGTGAGGACGTGCTCGAGCTGCAGGGCCATGGCGGGCCGGTGATCATGGACCTGCTGCTCGCGCGCTGCGTCGCCCTCGGCGCGCGCCTGGCACGCCCCGGCGAATTCTCGGAACGCGCCTTTCTCAACGACAAGCTCGATCTGGCCCAGGCCGAGGCGATCGCCGACTTGATCGACGCCAGCTCCCGAGCTGCCGCCGAAAATGCCCTGCGTTCGCTGCAGGGCGAGTTCTCGACGCGGGTCTCGGCACTCGTCGACAAGCTGATCGAGCTGCGGATGTTCGTCGAAGCCGCCATCGACTTTCCCGAGGAGGAGATCGACTTTCTCGCCGATGGCAAGGTGGCCGCGATGCTTCAGGGTGCCCAGGAGACGCTTGGCGAGGTGCGCGCCGCCGCCGGCCAGGGGGCATTGATGCGCGAGGGCATGAACGTGGTCATCGCCGGGCGTCCGAATGCCGGCAAGTCGAGCCTGCTCAACGCCTTGACCGAGCGCGACAGCGCCATCGTCACCGATATCGAGGGCACCACTCGGGACGTGCTGCGCGAATATATCCACATCGACGGCATGCCGCTGCACGTCATCGATACCGCCGGCTTGCGCGATACGCCGGATGCCATCGAAAAGATCGGCGTGGCGCGTGCCTGGGAGGAAATCGAGAAGGCCGATCGGGTGCTGCTGCTGGTCGATGCGACGACCACGACACAGACCGACCCGATGCAACTCTGGCCCGAATTCGTCGCGCGCCTACCGCATCCCGAGCGCCTCACCCTGGTGCGCAACAAGATCGACGAGAGCGGCGAAACCGAGCAAAGCGACTTATCCACATCCCCTCCGATCGTGCGGCTCTCCGCCAAGACCGGTCTGGGTGTGGATAACCTGAAGGAGCATCTCAAGGCGGTGATGGGCTTCGACGCCACCACCGAAGGACGCTTCTCGGCCCGCCGTCGACATCTCGATGCCCTGGATCGCGCCGGCGACGCCCTCGACAACGGCATCGCCCAGCTACGCGGCCATGGCGCCGGCGAGCTGCTCGCCGAGGACCTGCGCGACGCACAGCAGGCGCTGTCCGAGATCACCGGCGAGTTCACCGCCGATGACCTGCTCGGCGAGATCTTCGGCAGTTTCTGCATCGGGAAATGATACCGCGCGGTGCCCGTCCGGCATCGCCGCCTGGTCTTCGCCGGTCCTGCTTCCATCAGCAAGAATGAATCGATACTGGAATTGGCTTGCCACTCTCCGGGGGTCGGCGTAAGCTATAAACGATAACGAATCTCATTTTTCTTCGTTATGGATTCCGTTCAAACAGCTTGCCAGGACCCGCGACATGCTCGTCCCCTTTCTCATCATGCTGCGCGAGGGGCTCGAAGCCGCTCTGATCGTCGGCATTATCGCCAGTTATCTTCGCCATACCGGGCGCGGTGCCTGGATGCCCGCCGTATGGATCGGCATATTTCTCGCTGCCGCCCTGGCACTGGCGACAGGGGCCGGCCTGCAGTTCGCAAGCGCAGCGTTCCCGCAACGTCAGCAAGAGCTGTTCGAAGCCTTCGTGGGTCTGATTGCCGTGGGCGTGCTGACCTGGATGGTCTTCTGGATGCGTCGCGCCGCCCGCAACATGCGGCGGACACTGACCGGCGCACTCGAGGACGCCTTCACCGGCCGCCGCCATACCCTGGCGTTGATCGGCATGGTCTTTCTGGCCGTGGCCCGCGAAGGCCTGGAGTCCGTATTCTTCCTGCTCGCGGTATTTCAGCAAAGTACCGACCGGTCCGCACCGCTGGGGGCGTTGCTGGGTATCGTCACCTCGGTGGCGGTGGGGCTGGCCCTCTATCGTGGCAGTCTGCGCCTCGACCTCGCACATTTCTTCCGGCTCACGGGCGTTTTCATGCTGCTGGTGGCCGCCGGGCTGCTGGCCGGCTCGGTCAGGGCCCTGCATGAGGCAGGCTGGTGGAATCATGCCCAGCAACGGGTATTCGATCTCAATGAGTGGCTGCCGCTGGACTCACCGCTCGGCGCGATCCTGTCGGGCATCCTCGGGTATCAGCCGGCGCCCACGCTCGGCGAAGCGGTGGTTTATGGCGGCTATCTGCTGGTGACACTGGGGATCTTCTTCCAGCGTGCTCGCCGGAGCTCTCCCGCCGCCCATCGCGCATCGCATGGAGAACCGTCATGAGCCCCGCGCCATTGCCGCCGCCACGCTTCCTGAAATTCGGCGTACTGGTCTCGGCCATGTCGATGTTCGCTGCGCTGGGCGTTTTCGTGATGTCCCTGGAACCGCAAGACGACACGATCGCAGGCCCACGCGTCGTGATCACCGATGCCGGCTGCGAACCCAACGCCCTCGACGTCTCGGCCGGCGAGACGACCTTTACGGTGGTCAATCGCTCCGAGCGCGCCATCGAATGGGAGATCCTCGACGGCGTGATGGTGATCGCGGAGCGCGAGAACATCGCGCCCGGACTCCGACAGCCGCTGACCGCGCGCCTGCCGGCAGGCGACTACCGCATGACCTGCGGCCTGCTGAGCAATCCGCGTGGCACGCTCCACGTGGCCGCCGCCGATGATGCGTCACCGGCCTCCCCTTTGTCGCACAAGGACTTCCTGGGCGCCCTCGCCGAATACAAGGTCTATCTGACACTGCAGAGTCGTCGCCTCATCGACGCCGCCGATACCTTGCATCGGGCCATTGAGGATGGCGACCTGGCGGCAGCCCGTGATGCCTACGCACAGGCACGCCTGATCGACCAGCGTCTGGCGATGGCCACCGGCCTGTTCAGCGATCTCGACCAGCGCCTCAACGCCCGCGCCGAGTATTTCGCTCAGCGGGACGAGGACCCGAACTTCATCGGCTTTCAACGCCTGGCACAAGGGTTGTTCGAGGCGTCCACCACCGCAGGGCTCGCGCCGGTTTCCGCCCAGTTGCGCGACGATGTCCGCACCCTCGCCGAACGCTGGCGACACCAGGCGATCCCGCCCGCGCAATTGGCCAGTGGCAGTGCTCGCGTCCTGGCCGCCTGGCACGACCACGCCATCGATCAGGCGCCGCTGGACGCCCGCGAGCTGCTCGACCTGCGCGGTCTGCTTCAGGGCGCCGACAAGATCGCATCGCTGCTCGGCCCGCTCCTCGAATCACGCGATCCCCAGACACTCTCGCGGCTCACCAGCGAGCTCGCCGCGCTGAAAACGGCGCTCCCCGAGTCCGGCACCGCCGCCGATCGCGACGCGTTGCTGACCGAGACCCGGGCGCTGTCACGAACCCTGAGCGAGATCAATCACACGCTGGCCCTGCAGGGCTGACGTACGTTCCCTTGGCTTCATCACGGTTTAATCGACATGAGTGATCGTTCCGATAACATGCCGCGCTGCCCATTCTCGCTGGATCGGCGGCGTTTCCTGCAAGGCCTCGGCGCCACCGGAACCGGTATTGCCATGGCCGGCTTGAGTACGTCGGCCTGGGCCAGGTCCTGTCCGGCCGACGCTATGCCAGACACCGGCCCTGAGGTGACGAGTGCGCCGACCAGTACCGCCACGACCGACGCCTATCCTTTCCATGGCACTCATCAGCAGGGCATTGTCACGCCGCGCCCGGCCAATGGCATGATCGTCGCCTGCGACGTGCTGGCGCGGGATCGCGACGGGCTCGAGCAATTGCTGCGCACACTCACCGAGCGCATCGCCTTTCTCACCCGAGGCGGCACCTATCCTCAGGGCGATCCACGTTATCCGCCGGCGGATTCCGGCATTCTCGGTCCCACCATCGCGCCGGATGGCCTCACCGTCACCGTCTCCCTCGGCGCCTCGCTGTTCGATGCGCGCTTCGGACTGGCCGACGTCAAGCCGAGGCACCTGCAGCGCATGACCGGCTTCCCCAACGACGCTCTCGACCCATCGCGCTGCCATGGCGACATGTCATTGCAGATCTGCGCCCATACGCACGACACGACCGTGCATGCCCTGCGCGACATCCTCAAGCACACCCCGGGAGGCCTGATGGTGCGCTGGAAGCAGGAAGGCACGGTGCCGGTCATGCCCCCCAGCGACACTGGCCCCACGCCCAGCGCACGCAACTATCTGGGCTTTCGCGACGGTACCGCCAACCCCGACACCGCGGACACGGCCCTGATGGATGCGCTGGTCTGGACAGGCCACGACAGCGAGGAGCCTGCCTGGACCCGGGGTGGCAGCTATCAGGTCGTGCGTCTGATCCGCAATTTCGTCGAACGCTGGGACCGCGCGCCACTGGCCGAGCAGGAAGCCATTTTCGGGCGGCGCAAGGATAGCGGCGCTCCGCTGGCCGGTGGCACCGAGTACGATATCCCCGACTACTCCGACGATCCGGACGGCCAGGTCACCCCTCTGGACGCGCATATCCGTCTGGCCAATCCACGTACGCCAGGCTTCGAGAAGCACCGCATTCTGCGCCGGCCGTTCAACTACTCCAACGCTGTCGAAGCCAACGGTCAGCTCGACATGGGGCTACTGTTCATCGTCTACCAGGCGGATCTGGAGGCCGGTTTCATTACCGTCCAGAAGCGCCTGAACGGCGAGCCACTGGAGGAATACATCAAGCCGGTGGGCGGTGGATACTTCTTCACTCTGCCTGGCGTCATCGACGAAAACGATTTTCTGGGACGCGGACTGCTGGAAGCCGCCGCCTCTCATGCTTGAACACAACGACAGGCGCCCGAAGGCGTCGATCACCACGACCGGGACGGCCTCACCCACGATTCGTCAAAGGAGTCACCGCATGTCAACTCGCTCACTGTTTCTTGCCGCCAGCGCCTTCGGTCTCATGACCTTGCAAGGCACGGTCCAGGCCGATGTCGCCACCGAAGCGTTGGTCGAACCGGTCGCCGACTACAAGCTCTATGTGCTCGACAACCTCGATCGATTCGTCACCCACACGCAAGACTTCACCCAGGCCGTCGAAGCCGGCGACCTGGCACGCGCACAGTCCCTCTACGCGCCGACACGGGTCTATTACGAGCGCATCGAGCCCATCGCCGAATTGTTCGCCGACCTGGACGCCAGCATCGACGCCCGCGAGGACGACTACGAGAAAGGCGTCGAGGATCCCGACTTCACCGGTTTCCACCGTCTCGAGTACGGCCTGTTCGAGCAACGCACCACGCAAGGCTTCGCGCCCTACGCCAAGCGCCTGATGGCCGATGTCAACGATCTCGAGGCGCGCGTGCAGGGGCTGACCTTTCCGCCGGCAACCGTCGTGGGCGGTGCCGCCGCGTTGATGGAAGAGGTGGCCGCGACCAAGGTCAGCGGCGAGGAAGATCGCTACAGCCACACTGACCTGTGGGACTTCCAGGGCAACGTCGACGGCTCGCAGAAGATTTTCGAACTCTTCAAGCCGCTCGTGATCGACGAGGACCCGGCCTTCGTCGAACGCGTCGAAGAAAATTTCGCCGCCGTGGAAGACACCCTCGCCCACTATCGGCAGGATACCGACGACCCGACATCCGGTTTCGTCAGCTACGAACAGGTCAGCGACGAGGACCGGCGTGCCTTCGTCGGTCCGGTGAACCTGCTGGCCGAGGACCTCTCGACCTTGCGTGGCAAGCTCGGTCTGTAACACTTCAGGCCACCGACATGCCTCGGCCATGGGGAGAACGGCCGAGGTCGTGCGGCATGTCATCTCACTCCGGCACCCACCACTGCGAGACATGCGAGGCCGTATCGCCCAGGCAAGACGCGACGCGGGTCAGGCTCGCGTTCAATTGCGTGTCGATGCCCCAGGGAGGATTGAGAAGCAGCATGCCGCTGCCGTACATCCCATGGGTGGCTTCGCCGGGCGGGTGAAGCGTCAGCTCGCTGCGCCATAGCTTGCGGAGGCCGCTGCGCCGAGCGGCCGTCAGCAGGTCATGATGACGACCGCTGGGCAGCAACGGATACCAGATCATCACGATGGCATGACGCACCTTGGCGGCGACGGCTTGCAGAGTAGCCGCGACGTCGGTGTATTCCTGCTTGCGCTCGTAGCTGGGATCGATGAGTGCACAGAATCGCGGCGTGGCGGGTGGCAGCAGCGCACGAATGCCGGCCAGGCCGTCCGCATGCTGACGTCGCGCCTGAGGCGGCAGCACTTGTGCCTCGAGATGGGTCGCTTCGCCTGGATGCAGCTCGAATAACGCCAGGCGATCCTGCTCGCGACAGTCGTTCGCCAGCCACCAGGGCGATCCGGGGTAATGGCTGAGCGTCGATGCCCCGGACTGGGCATCGCCGAGCCGCTCGCACCACGCCGCGAGCAGCGAATCGTCGGCGAGCACCTCGCGTGCCGCCCATACGGCAGCTGCGCCCTGACGATACTCCCGCAAGCGCTGGGTTTCCTCGGCTTCGAGAGGGTAAAGACCACGCCCGGCATGCGTATCGACATACGTAATGGCGGATGACTTACGTAACAAGTACTGGAGGACGGCAAACAGGGTCAAATGCTTGTGCACGTCGGCGAAGTTGCCGGCGTGATAGGCGTGCTGGTAGGCGAGCATGGCAATTCTCGAACATCGTGGCGGGACCATGATACGCCGTTCCCCGCCATACGGGGAAATCGCGCCGCCCCGGGCGAGGCGCAAAGGCCCGGGGCGGCAAGGACGCCGATTCAGCCTTGCTGAGTGACCGGCGTCAGCGTGATTTCGACACGCCGATTCTGCGCGCGGCCGCTTTCGGTATCGTTGCTGGCCACCGGCTGACGTTCGCCGTAGCCAACCGTGTTGATGCGGTTGGCGGCGATGCCTCCCTGGCCGAGGTAGTCGGCAACGGCCTGAGCCCGGCGCTCGGAGAGGCGCTGATTGTAATCGGCGCTACCGGTGCTGTCGGTGTACCCGGCGACGTTGATGCGTGTCTTGGGGTACTCGCGCATGACGGCCGTGGCATCGTTGAGGGCCTGACGCGCGGGCGTCTTCAATGCGCTGGAATCGACGTCGAAGGTCACGCTGCTGGGCATGTTGAGGACGATGTTGTCGCCCTGGCGATCGACGCCGATGCCGGTTCCATCAAGATCCCTGCGCAGCTTTTCTTCCTGGGCATCCATGTAGGCGCCGACCCCACCGCCGATGGCGGCGCCCGCCGCGGCCCCGATCAACGCACGGTCGCGACGGCTGGTGCTGCCGTCGCCGGTCAATGCCCCGGCAACCGCGCCCACGGCGGCCCCAATGCCGGCGCCACCAAAGGTCTTGCCATGATCGCCTTGCTGCTGACCGGTCTGCGTCCCGTTGCTGGCACACCCCGTGACACCGATTGCCAAGGCCAGCGGTACCGCCATCCATATCGAGCGTTGCATGCGTCCTTTCTCCTTACCTTTTCCTGTGAGTGCGTTCCGATGGTTGCGCGTCGTCACGCTGCGTCGCAAAGCGCGAGCAGGTCGTTCAAGAACAACAACCCATGCGGCGATGCCTGCAGGCGTTGCGAGGGATCGCACAACAGCCCCTTGGCATGCGCCTGTTCGAGCCGCGCGTCGAGCAGTGTATCAGCTAGCCCGCTGCGTTCGTGCCAGTAACGGCGTGGCACGCCCTGGGTGAGGCGCAGCGCGTTCATCAAGAATTCCAGCGGCAATTCCTGTTCCTCGAGCGCACGCCGCCCCGCGATGAAACCACGCGGATCCTGGGCACGACGCAGATACGCCTGTGGCTGCCGTACCTTCCAGCGACGCTCGATGGCTAGACTACCGTCCGGCTGCCAGGCACTCAACTTGCCGTGCGCGCCCGCGCCGATGCCCAGGTAATCGCCGAACGTCCAGTAGTTGAGGTTGTGCCGCGCCTGCCGTCCGGGCGTGGCATAGGCGGAAATCTCGTAGCGTTGATAACCTGCGGCCTCGATGCGCGCATGTCCCGCTTCCTGGATATCGCACAGCGTATCCTCGTCGGGCAATCGCGGCGGATGTGAATAGAACTGCGTGTTGGGCTCCAGCGTCAGCTGGTACCAGGAGAGATGATCGGGGGCCAGCGCCAGGGCACGGTCGATATCCGCCAGCGCCAGCGCCTCATCCTGACCGGGCAGCCCATGCATCAGGTCGAGGTTGATGTTATCGAACCCGGCGTGGCGTGCGTCCTGCATGGCCTGGGCGGCTTCCTCGCCGCTGTGGATGCGCCCCAGGACCTCGAGTTGCGGCGCCTGAAAGCTCTGCACTCCCAGCGACAGACGGTTGATGCCCGCCTCACGATAGGCCGCGAAACGGTCATGCTCGACGGTGCCGGGATTGGCTTCCAGAGTGATTTCGATATCCGACGCGAACGGCAGACGCGCACGTATCCCTTGCAGCAAGTGTCGGTACGCATCACCGCTCAACAGACTGGGCGTGCCGCCCCCGACGAAGATGCTCACCAGCTCACGGCCGTCGGCCAGCGCTGCATCCGCGTCCAGGTCGGCGAGCAGGGCCTCGACGTAGGCTGTCTCGGGGAGCGCCCGGTCCGGGTCCATGCCATGGGAGTTGAAATCGCAATACGGACATTTGCGCACGCACCAGGGCACATGCACATACAGGGACAGTGGCGGCAGCGGCATGCTCATGAGGGCGCGGAGAGCTGCGCCAGCAGGGCCTGCATGGCCCTGCCGCGATGGCTGAGTCGGTTCTTGTCCTCGGCGGACAACTCTGCGGCGGTCATGGCGCGCTCGGGCACCCAGAACAGCGAGTCGTAACCGAACCCGCCCTCGCCGCGCGGATATGCCAATACTTCGCCTTCCCAGGCACATTGCACGATGCGCGGGACCGGGTCCTCGGCATGCCGCAGATACACCAGCACGCACCAGAAGCGGGCGCCGCGCTGGCCTTCCGGAACGTCCTTGAGCGCCTCCAGCAGCTTGCGATTGTTGGCGGCATCATCGGAGGGCTCACCCGCGAAGCGGGCCGATCGAATCCCCGGCGCGCCCTGCAAGGCATCAACCTCGAGTCCCGAATCGTCGGCCAAGGCGGGCAAACCACTCACTCGAGACGCTTCGCGCGCCTTGAGCAGGGCATTCTCGACGAAGGTCAGGCCGGTTTCCTCGACCTCGGTGACAGCGAAGTCACGCTGCGGACGCACCTCGAGGCCTAGCGGGGCCAGCAGGCTCTGGAATTCACGCAGCTTGCCGGTGTTGCCGCTGGCCAACACCAGCGTGTCTTGATCCGCCATCATGCTTTCTCCTTATCACTCGGACGCTCATTCTACGAGTAACCCACCGGTCGGGAAACCATCTCGGGCGCTAATTAATAACACATAAAAAACAATAACTTATATTATCAGATGAGATTTTTCATACCTTCGTTCCATATTCCACCTAATCCAAAGGAACGGTACGGCTGAATTTTCTCTGCACCACATCGGCACACTCTCATCGGTCCTTCGAGGGTGCACCGTCAACACCTTGATACCATTTATAAATTGAAATTAGTTATAAAAAACCAAAGTTGATATTCGATTAAGTTTCCCTCATGACGACGTTACTTCTATTTACAAAGTACGTGACCCGGATAACTCTTGAAGACAACTCGGCATGATACCCGCCATAAGAAAGTCGGGAGCCGCCATGACAACACGCATGACAACGGGGATAACTCGCATGAGCTTGGAAAACGCAAGGGTTCTGATGGTGACCGACTGCAACCCTCAGTCACAGCTGTTCATCGACTATGTCCGCCAGCAACTCGATTGCCAGGTATCCGCGCTGAGCACGCAGGAAAGTTTCGTGCCGCCGGCCGACCGCAAGGTCGTCGTGCTCCTGGATGCCGACCACGTCGATGAAAACTGCATGCATCTGTGGAACAGCCGTGCCAGCGAAAGCCCGGAAATGATTCTCGCCGCTTTCAACCTCCGTGACGACGAGCATGCGGCGGAATTATTGATAAGCCTCCACCTGCAGGGCGTCTTCTATCGTCAGGACAATTTGCTGCTGATCTGCAAGGGCATCGCCAAGCTGCTCGAAGGCGACCTGTGGATGTCGCGCAATCTCATGACGCGTCTGATCGATTTCTATCGCCGCCAACAGCTCAATGCCTATCGCCCGGTGTGCGGCTTGACGCACCGCGAGCTGGAAATCATCGGACTGTTGGGGACTGGCGCCTCCAATACCGAAATTGCCGATCAACTCTTCGTCAGCGAGCATACCGTCAAGTCGCACCTTTACAACATCTTCCGCAAGATCAAGGTCCACAACCGCATACAGGCCATGAACTGGGCACGCCAGAATCTCGGTGCCCCGCCGATGACCTCGTTGCGCAGCGCTCGCAAGGCGCGCACGTCGTGAACGCGGCGTTTCATGCGTCGTCGTGCCCACACGACTGAGCATGCAGGCATAAAAAAAGCCGCTCCCGAAGAGCGGCTCAATGTCATGAGACCCACATCGTTCACTCACGCCATGAGTGCACATGGTTACCCTGAACAGACGTAGAACAGGATGTCGCGAGAATGTGACGAACGCGTGTCGACCACACGACATTGCGATGACATGCGCGAGTCGAACTTCAACGAAGCTGAATACGCTCCTGGATCATCGACACCAGCGTGAGATTGGCGTCCGGTGCCGTGGTATCGAGATGCACCAGGTGACTCAGTTCGTCGTCGACGAAAGGCTCGAAGCGTGCCAGCTGACGTTCGAGCACCTCGAGGCCCGCCTCCGACGGATCGCCGCCGCGCTGGGCCCGTTTCTCGATGCGCGCACGCAAGGTCTGGGTATCGGCCTCGAAGCTCACCATCAGCACGGCCAGCCCGCGTCGTTCGGCTTCGAAGCACAGCTGCGCACGCTGAGCGCGTGTCAGACAGGTGGCATCGACGCAGGCCGGCAGACCCGACTCCAGCAGGATGCCCGCCAGCTCGGCCAGGCGCGCATAGGTACGCTCGCTCGCCTGGGGCGTGTAGATATCGCCTCCCGCTCGCGTATCGGCCTGGGCCTCGAAGCCATACAGCCGCTTGCGTTCGATATCCGAGCGCACTCGTACGCCCCCCAGGCGACGCACCATCTCGCCGGTGAAACGGCTCTTGCCGCTGCCGGAAACCCCGACCCCGACCACCAGGTACGGAAAGCGAAACTCGCTGTAGCGCTCGGCCAAGGCCATGTAGCAGTGGTAATCCGCCAGCACGGCCTCGCGCTCCTCGGGCGTCAACTGCTCCTGGTGATAATGCAGGAGCGCCACCTTGACGCGTACCAAGGCACGGTACAGCTTGTAATAGGCCAGCAGGCGTACCAGTTCGTAATCGCCGGAGAGTTCCAGATAGCGATTGAGGACATGGTTGGCATAGGCCTGCTCGCCACGTGCCTCGAGATCCATCAACAAGAATGCCAGCTCGCAGCCGACATCGTTCCAGCGCAGCTCGGCGTTGAACTCCAGCCCGTCGAACAGCAGCGCGCGTCCCTCGAAATGCACCGCGTTGCCGAGATGGATATCGCCATGGGTTTCGCGCACGTAGCCCTCGCGCCAGCGCCGCTCGAATTCGTGTTCGAGCCGCGCGAAGCTATCCAGGCTCCAGGTCTCGAGACGCGATAGTCGCTCACGTTCCTCCTGTCCCTCGAGACGCGCCTCGATCAAGCGAAACTCACGGTCCAGGGTCCGCCGCACGGTATCCGGCGAGCCCAGTTGACTGTCCCCGCTCACCCGCGGCGCCTCCTCGTGGAAGGCCACCAGTTGCGCGACGAGATCGTCGAGCAGTTCCTCGGACAACTCGCCGCTGGCCTGCAAGGTGCTGAACAAGTGACGATTGCTGAATTGACGCATCTTGACCGCGTACTCGAACGGCGTACCGCTCCCTCCCAGGCTCGGCGCCTCGGGCGTACCGGTGATCGCGACCGTGTCGAGGTACAACGCCGGGGCAAGGCGACGGTTGAGACGCACCTCCTGCTCGCAGAGCCGGCGCCGTTTTTCCAGCGTGGAAAAGTCCAGAAAGCTGCCGAAATCCAGCGGTTTCTTGATCTTGTAGGCATAGTCCCCCGTGAGGATGACCCATGAAACATGCGTCTCGTACACCTCGATCCGGCTCACCGGATGGTCGAATCCCCGGCCCTGGCGCAATGCCTCGATCAATGCCTGGCTCACTGAGCGTTCCCCCGCGTCCCGTCGTTCCATTGCCCGTTCATCCGCCACCTCAGGCGTTCTCGAGCGTCGCCAATACCTGCTCGGCGGCATCCAGCGTGGCCTGGATATCGTCGGGCGTGTGCGCGCTGGACATGAAGCCCGCCTCGAACGGTGACGGCGCAAGATAGACGCCGTGTTCGAGCATGCCGAGGAAGAAACGCCGGAAGGTATCGGCGTTGCAGGCCGTCGCTTGCGCGAAATTATCGACACGTTGCTGGGCGGTGAAGAAGACCCCGAACATGCCACCCGCACGTTGCGTGATCAGGTCGACACCGGCCTCCCGAGCACGGGCTTCCAGGCCGTCGCAGAGGGTTGCCACGCGTTCGGCGAGCGCGTCGTGAAAGCCCGGCTGGCGAATCTTCTCCAGCAGCGCGATACCGGCGGCCATGGCCAGCGGATTGCCGGCCAGCGTGCCTGCCTGGTAAATCGGTCCCAGCGGCGAGAGCTGCTCCATGATCTCGCGCGTGCCGCCGAAGGCGCCCACCGGCATGCCGCCGCCGACGATCTTGCCCAGGCAGGTCAAATCCGGGGTGACGCCGAAATGCGCCTGAGCGCCGCCCAGCGCCACGCGAAAGCCGGTCATCACCTCGTCGAAGATCAAGACGCTGCCATGCACATCGCAGATCTCGCGCAATCCCTTGAGGAAGTCGGGCTGCGGCGGAATGCAGTTCATGTTGCCCGCCACCGGTTCGACGATGATACCGGCGATCTCGTCGCCCAGTTCGGCGAAACACGCGCGTACCGCGTCCAGGTCGTTGTAGGGCAGCGTCACGGTGTGTTCGGCCAGGGACGCGGGCACACCGGGCGAGCTGGGCTCGCCGTGGGTCAGCGCGCCGGAACCGGCCTTGACCAGCAGCGAGTCGGAGTGCCCGTGGTAGTTGCCCTCGAACTTGACGATCTTGTCACGGCCGGTATGGCCGCGCGCCAGGCGGATCGCCGACATGGTGGCCTCGGTGCCCGAGTTGACCATGCGCACCATGTCGATCGACGGCATGATCTCGCAGATCAACTCCGCCATGCGCGTCTCGATGGCGGTCGGCGTGCCGAAGGACAAGCCATCGTCGAGACGGCTGCGGACCGCACCCAGCACGTCGGGATCGGCGTGGCCGGTGATCAGCGGCCCCCAGGAGCCGACGTAATCGATATAGCGCTGCCCTTCGACATCGTAGAGATAAGCCCCCTGGGCGCGTTCCACGAAGACCGGCGCGCGTTCCATGCCCTTGAAGGCACGCACGGGGGAATTCACACCGCCGGGGATGTGACGGCAAGCCTGCTCGAAGAGTTGTGCGGACGTGGTCATGACTTCCTCTGGCTGTGTGTGGCTAAGATAACGTGTCGCAAAAGAAACTGTGGATAACTCTCTGGACAGGTCGAACAACTCGCCGCTCGACTCTGTGGATAAATCAGTGCTGTGCCGTGTCGCCGAGACTCGCCTGCAATGCCCTGACGGCAGCGGCGGGATCACCGGCACCGAAGACGGCATGCACGGTGGCCAGCAGGTCCGCCCCGGCCTCACGGGCTAGACGCATAGTGTGGACGTCGAGCCCCCCGATCGCCACACGCGGCAGGCCGAAACGTGCCGCCTCGCCGAGCAGGTCGAGGGAGGCCGGCGGTGCCTCCGGCTTGGTGCGCGAGGCGAAGAAGCGACCGAAAGCCAGGTAACTGGCGCCTTCGGCCGCCGCGCGCTCGGCCAGATCCAGGCGCGCATGACAGGTGGCGCCGATGATCGCCTCGTCGCCCAGGGCTTGACGTGCATCACGCAGCGAGCCATCCCGCTGGCCGAGATGCAAACCGACATGCGACCCGACGCGTGACCGCAGACGCGCCGCCAGGGCGATATCGTCATTGACGATCAACGGCACGCCGGCCGCATGGCAACGCGCGGCCAGCCCCGAGGCCTGACGCCAGCGCTTGCCCGCGTCCGCCGACTTGTCGCGATACTGCAAAAGCGCCAGTCCCGCCTCGAGGGCTCGCTCGCATGCCGCAAACAGATGAGCGTCATCGGGCAGCAGCGTCGCATCGGTGATGGCGTAAATGCCGCGTGTCCAATCCGGCGTCCGGTTCATGTCGCCTCGCTTTCGAAAGGCGGCAGCCGCCACAGGCGATCGGGCAAGGCCTGGCCGCGTCCCGGTCGCTGGGCGTGCACCAGGCTGTCCCAGGCCACGCGCTGTGCCTGACCGCAGGCCTCGATCAACGACTCGCCGCATGCCAGCCGCGCCGCCAGCGACGCCGCCAGGGTACAGCCCGAACCGTGATACTCCCCCGCCAGGCGCGGCCAGCGCCATTGGCGACTATTGTCGGGAGTATGCAGGGTGTGGACAACCTCATCGCGGCGGCGCGCGTCGGGGTCTTCCTCCCAGGCGTCGGCCCCGGTCACCAGGATCGCCTGCGCGCCCAGCGACATCAGTTCCACGACCCGATCCACCTCACCGCCGGTGGCGGTACTCAGGCGCATCAGTTCCTGGCGGTTGGGCGTCAGCATGTCGACCAGCGGCAGCAGCTGTTCGCGCAACAGTGGCACGCAGTCGTCGGGGGCCATCGCCGCACCGCCCCCCGCCCGCAGCACCGGGTCGACGACCAGGGGCAGGTTGGGATGGGCCCGCGCCACGGCGATGACCGCCTCCAGGGACGCGCGATCGGCGACCAGGCCCACCTTGATGGCACTGATCTCGATATCGGCGAACAATGCCTCACAGGCGCTTTCTATGCTCTCCCGCGAGCACGGCATGACGCGCCGCACGTCGCGCGTGGTCTGTACCGTCAAGGCGGTAGGGACCGTCAACGGCCAGCCACCGCAAGCGCGAATGGCCTCGGCGTCGGCGGTCAATCCCGCCCCGCCCGTCGGATCGTGACCGGCCAGCACCAGGACCGCCGGCAGCGTCGGGACAGCCATCAAAACGGCTTGAGCACGACGAGCAGGATGATGACCACGAGCAGCAGCGTGGGAATGCCATTGAAGGCCCGGAAGAACGTCGCGCTCTTGTGGCAGCGTTCGGCCGCGAATTGCTTGAGATAGGCCAGACACACGTGGTGATAACCGATCAGGCCGGCCACCAGCAGCAACTTGGCATAGAACCACTCGTCATCCATGAAGCCCGGCACCAGATAAAGCAACAACCCGCCGAAGACGACCGCCACGATCATCGAGGGCAGCATGATGCCCTTGTAGAGACGCCGCTCCATGTTCAGGAAATACGCCATCACCTGGGTCTCTCCCCGGTCGCGTGCATCGGCATGGTAGGCAAACAATCGAGGCAGGTAGAACAGCGCCGCGAACCAGGTCACGACGGCGATGAGATGCAGCGATAAGATCCATTGATACATGGTGACTCCTCAATGCCAGCCCCTGCCCACACCGCCGGACACAGCGTCCGCGAATGAAGACATTCCTCGCTGGGGATCATTTGTAACGGTAGTAGTTCTCGATGGCGTCGCGGGTGATGATACCCGAAATCTTGCGGATGAGGGGCGCCGTGGTGTGCTCGACATACAGGACATCGACCCCCTGTTTGTTGAGCTGTTCGAAGGCTTCGGAGAGCGTCGCCTGCAGGGCGATCGGTGCCATGTCGACCCGCTGGCCGGGAATCTCCAGCAGGTCGAAACGCGTCTCGTCCTGCCACTGCTCGTCGAGCATCAGGCGTGCCAGTCCGGCGGCCTTGAGACCCACGGGGGGCTTGCCGTCCTCGCGCGTGATCACCAGCCAGGTCGGCTTCCCGGCAAGCAGCTCCTGAGCCTGGGCCCGCGTCAGTATGCGCGGCGCGCGGGCCACGCTGCGCTCCATGACGGCCGGTACCGCGACCCGCGACAGGGCCTGCATCAAGGGGCGTTGCAGGGGATGAAGTCCCTGGCTGTCCAGCGTCGAGATGAAGAACCCCGAGCAGTGATACCCCTGGCGCGACACCAGAACCGCGATCACCACCGCCAGCATGCCCGGCAGCAGGATGCTCGAGTTGTGGGTCAGTTCCAGCAATGCCATCAGCGCCGCCAGAGGCGCCTGCAGCACGGCCCCCATCATGGCCGCCATGCCCAGCAACGAAAAGACCACCGGCGAGGATGCCAGACCCGGCAGCAGGGTCGCCCACAGCAGTCCGCACAGCGTGCCGAAGGCCGCGCCCGCCACCAGGATCGGCCCGATGATGCTCACCGGCACGCCGAAGGCGATGGCCAGGGCCGTCAGCGCCAGTTTGCCCAGCGCCACGACGATCAGGACATCCAGGGCCGGCTCACCGACGAGCATGCGCTCCAGCGAGTCATAGCCCATGCCTTGCACCTGGGGATACCACCAGGCCACTGCGCCCACCGCCAGGCCCACTGCCAGAAAGCGCCCCCATACCGGCCAGCGCGTCTGCCAGGTCGCCGGTTTGGCGAGACGCACGAACGCCCCCGCCACCAGACCGATCAGCAACGCCGTGACGGCGATCCAGGGCAGATCGAACAACGACGCCAGTTGCACGCTGGGCACCGAGAAGGCGGGCTGCGAACCGTAGACCAGTTGCGAGACCACGGCGCCGGTGGTCGACGCGAGAATCACCGGCATGAAGCCGGTGATGGTGTACTCCATCATCACCACTTCCATGGCGAAGATGACCCCGGCGATGGGCGTATTGAACGAGGCCGCGATACCCGCGGCGGTACCGCAGCCGACCAGTACCCGGAGACTGTTGTGCGGCAGGCGCATGGTCTGACCGATCCAGCTCGAAGCCGCCGCGCCGAGATGGATCGCCGGCCCTTCACGCCCCGCGGAAAGACCGCCCAGCAGAGCGACGAGCCCGACCCACCACTGGGTCATCCAGTTGCGCAACGGCATCTTGCCCTGATGGTAGGTGAGACGCTCGATGACATGGCCGATGCCGATCTTGCCGGCACCGTTCGGCATGCGCCACAGCCACACGCCGATCAGCCCCACGGCCATCAGCGGCAGCACGACGCGCACCGGGCCCGCGAGGCGCTCGAACGCCTCGGGATCGCCGCCCGGCATGAAAGCCAGTGCCCCCAGCTCCAGCAGCCCCCGGAATCCCACCATCAAGCCGCCGGTCAACACCCCCGAGAGCACACCCAGCACGCAAAGCTGCGGCAAGGCATCGACGCTTGCCAGGCGACGGCGGAAACTTTCCAGGCTGGGCCGTTTGAACATGGCGCGAAAGCGGGGCGATGGCACACTGATCTCCCTGTGAGCGGTCGATCTCCGCCGGGGCAAAGGGGCAGCGGTGCGGCCAGGCCCCAGCGTGAGCGCGCCACCCATCGGTGGCGCGATGCTCTATCATACACCTTAGCGCTTGTGGATAGGCAGCGTCCGCCCCGTCGACGATGCCGCGAAGACAACGCCGTGAATGCAAAGTTGACCGTTTTGCTTGGTCTTCACGATAATAGGCATCCATATGCCATACGATGGATTCAAGGAGGGCCACCCATGAGCGGGGCTGAATCGTTCGTCCCGGCGCCCATGTACTTGACCGATGCCGCCGCCCAACGTCTGGGCGCCCTGGTCGAGGAAGAGGGCAATCCGGGGCTCAAGTTGCGCGTCTACGTCACCGGAGGAGGCTGTTCCGGCTTCCAGTACGGTTTCGACTTCGCCGATACCGTCGGCGACGAAGACACCATCATCGAGAATGGCACGGCCTCGATGGTCGTCGATGCACTGTCCTACCAGTACCTGGTGGGGTCGACGGTGGACTTCGAGGAAGGTCTCGCCGGCGCGCGTTTCATCATCAAGAACCCCAACGCCACATCCACTTGTGGCTGCGGCGCGTCGTTCGCCGTCTAAACGTCGCCCATGCCTGTCGGGCGTCCGTCTCGCGGATGCCCTCTTACCTCCCCCAGCGTTCCCCGCACCGCCACTTGACGCCCCCCGCGGGACTCGTCAATGTAGAAACGGTCCCATCAACAACACCAATCGGGGAACAACATGAAACACCTACCGCTTCGCCTTTCCGCGCTCGCCCTGGCCATGGGCATCGGCGGCACCGCCCTCGCCCAGGAGACACCGACACTCGCCGTGGCGACCGACCCCAGCTTCGTGCCCTTCGAGATGATGGACGAAGAGAGCGGCGAGATGGTCGGGTTCGATATCGACATCATCAATACCATTGCCGATCGGGCCGGCTTCGAGGTCGACCTCAACACCATGGACTTCAACGGCATCATCCCCGCCGTGCAGACCGGTAACGTCGATATCGCCATCGCCGGCATCACCATCACCGACGAGCGCAGCGAGATCGTCGATTTTTCCGACCCGTACTACGACAGCGGTCTGCGCATCCTGGTCCCCAGCAGCAATGACGACGTCGAGGAAATCGACGACCTCGAAGGCATGCGCATCGGCACCAAGATCGGTTCCACCAGCTACGATTACCTGCAGGAAGAACTCGGCGAGGACGCCGAGATCACGCCGTATCCGGGCAGCGCCGACATGTACATGGCACTGATGGGGGGCAGCGTCGATGCCGTCTTCTACGACGCGCCCAACGTCGGCTACTTCGCCCAGACCAAGGGCGAAGGCAGGACCAAGGTCGTCGGGCCGCTCTACGAAGGCCAGCAATACGGCATCGCCTTCGTCAAGGGCAGCAAGTGGGTAGAGCCCGCCAACGAAGCGCTCAGCGAGATGCGCGAAGACGGCACCTACGACGAAATCTACCAGAAGTGGTTCGGCAAGGCGCCCGACGCCGAATAAGCGCATCAGTACCCTTCCAGGGGGCCGGGTGGCCGATCGCCCGGCCCCTTTTCATGAGCACTACATCCACCGTAAGCGTCGTCGCCTCGTTGCGGCCGCACGCCGAGGCGCGACCCTGGAGACACTTTCGTGGACGTCAACTTCCAGTTCGACTGGCAGGCGGCCATCGCCTCCATTCCACACCTGCTGACCGGGATCCCCTGGACGCTGCTGATCTCGTTCGGCGGCCTGGCCATCGGTTTCGTCATCGGCATCATCTTCGGCTTGCTGCGCATCAACCCTCTGCGCGTGCTGCGCTGGCCCGCCATCGCCTATATCGAAGTGTTCCGTGGCACACCGGTACTCGTGCAGGTGCTGTTCATCTTCTATGGCCTGCCGCAACTGCTGGGCGGACCGATCAATGCGGTAGTGGCGGGCATCGCCGCCATCGCCCTCAACGCCGGCGCCTACATCTCGGAAATCGTGCGTGGCGGGGTGCAGTCGATCGAAAAGGGCCAGCGCGAAGCAGGACTATCGCTGGGCCTGTCGCGCATCGACACGTTCCGCTACATCATCTGGCCACAAGCCTTGCGCCGCATGATCCCCGCATTGGGCAACCAGGGCATCGTCAGCATCAAGGACACGTCGCTGTTCTCGGTCATCGGCGTCGGTGAGCTGGTGCGCCAGGGACAGGTCTACATCGCCACCACGTTCACCGCCCTGGAAGTCTATTTCATGGTCGCCATGCTGTATCTGGTGATCACCCTGAGTCTCTCTACCGCCTTGCGTCTGCTCGAACGCAAGGGTCTGGTCGGACAATGAGGCGCCCATCATGAGTGATAACGCACAAGCTTCCGCCGCGCCGATCGTGCAGTTGGAGAAGGTCAACAAATACTTCGGCAAGCTGCACGTGATGCAGGACATCGATCTCGAGATCACCCCCGGCGAGGTGGTCGTCATCATCGGCGCCAGCGGCTCCGGGAAATCCACGTTCATCCGCTGCGTCAACGGCCTGGAAGAGTTCCAGTCCGGCCGTATCATCGTCGATGGCAACGAACTCACACCGTACGGCAAGGGGGGCAAATCGCTGCAGACCATCCGGACCGAGGTCGGCATGGTCTTCCAGCAGTTCAACCTGTTTCCGCATCTGTCGGTACGGGCCAACGTCACGCTGGCCCCCACCCGGGTCCGCGGTCTGGACGATGCCCAGGCATCCAAAATCGCGGACCGCCTTCTCGAACGGGTCGGCATCAGCGATCAGGCCGACAAGTACCCCGGGCAGCTCTCAGGGGGCCAACAACAGCGTGTCGCCCTGGCCCGCGCCCTGGCGATGGAACCGCGCCTGATGCTGTTCGATGAGCCCACCTCGGCACTCGATCCAGAAATGATCGGCGAGGTACTCGATGCCATGCGCGAACTGGCCAGCGAAGGCATGACCATGATGATCGTCACCCACGAGATGGGCTTCGCCCGCGAGGTCGCCGATCGCGTCATCTTCGTCCACGCCGGACGCATCGTCGAACAGGGCTCGCCCAGCCAGGTCTTCGACCATCCCCAGCACGAGCGCACCCAGGCCTTCCTCTCCCGCGTGCTCAAGCACTGACCTTTTCCTGACTCTCCCCCTCGACTGACACCACGATCTCCCCGCGGATCGTGGTGTTGCCGTGCGTTGTCGCGGCGCTTCACAGGCCGATTTCACGCCTGTGGACAATATTTTTTTCCTGCCCATGAAATATCGCCTCCAGCCCCCGTCACTACGGGGTTCCAGAGACGCGTGCCTGACTGTTGACGGCTACGGGGGGCGATCAGGTATACACCCGTGGATAAGTGGTGCACGCTTCGCGGTGTGGACAACCGGCATTTTCATGCACAGGCCGTCCCCCTCCTGCACGCAGCCTGTCTGCCGCTTCTACAACGTTTGGCTAACATCGCAAGCAATTGTGAATGAAAGGTTTTTAACGCTTATCCACAGATTTGGTCCACACCAGTAGTTACAACAGCAACAGAACTTCTTTTCTACATACTTATTATTATTTATAGACCCAAGGACGAAGACACGACCGGCGGACAATCCATGTGTGGAAAACCCTGACGGTTACTCACAAGGGGTTTATACTGTCCGGCTATTTCCCAGGCGCCGTCCTCGCTCGATGGCGCCTGTCGACATGTACGACCGCAGCCAGACGCTGCGATTCGAGGTGCAACGTGGATTACCCAGACCGCTTTGATGTGATCGTCATCGGCGGTGGTCATGCGGGGACAGAAGCCGCATTGGCTGCCGCTCGCATGGGCTGTCAAACGTTACTGCTGACCCATAACATCGAGACGCTCGGGCAGATGTCCTGCAATCCGGCCATTGGCGGGATCGGCAAGAGTCATCTGGTCAAGGAAATCGATGCCCTGGGCGGCGCCATGGCGCATGCCACCGATCTGGGTGGCATCCAGTTCCGGGTGCTCAACGCCCGCAAGGGGCCGGCGGTGCGCGCCACGCGGGCCCAGGCCGACCGGGTGCGCTACAAGGCAGCGATTCGCGGCATGCTGGAAAACCAGCCCAACCTGACGTTGTTTCAGCAGGCCGCGGACGACCTGATCGTGGAAAACGACACGGTCCGCGGAGTCGTGACGCAGACCGGCATTCGCGTGTTCGGCGAGAGCGTTGTGCTGTGCACCGGTACCTTCCTGGGTGGCGTTATCCACATCGGGTTAGATCATCATGCCGGGGGGCGTGCCGGTGATCCGCCCTCCAATGCCCTTGCGCAGCGGCTGCGTGCCCTGCCGTTTCACGTCGACCGGCTCAAGACCGGGACTCCCCCGCGTCTGGACGCCAAGAGCGTGGATTTCTCGGTGCTCGAGACCCAGCCCGGCGACGACCCGACCCCGGTGATGTCGTATCTGGGCCGTCGGGATCAGCATCCGCGTCAGGTCGCGTGCCACATCGCTCACACCAATGCGCGCACACACGAGATCATCCATGCCAACCTCGATCGCTCGCCGATGTATTCCGGCGTGATCGGCGGTGTGGGCCCGCGCTATTGCCCGTCCATCGAGGACAAGGTCAACCGCTTCGCCGACAAGTCGAGTCATCAGATCTTCGTCGAGCCGGAGGGGCTGGATACCCACGAGCTCTATCCCAACGGGATCTCGACCTCGTTGCCCTTCGACGTGCAGTTCGAGGTCGTGCGCTCGATAAAGGGGTTCGAAAACGCGCATATCACGCGCCCCGGTTACGCCATCGAGTACGATTTCTTCGATCCCCGCGATCTCAAGCACTCGCTGGAAACCAAATTTATCCACAACCTGTTTTTCGCTGGCCAGATCAACGGCACGACGGGGTACGAGGAAGCCGCAGCCCAGGGGCTGCTGGCGGGTCTCAACGCGGCACGCCGTGCCCAGGGTCAGGATGCCTGGTCGCCACGCCGCGACGAGGCTTACCTGGGCGTGCTGGTCGACGACCTGATCACCATGGGCACCCAGGAGCCCTACCGCATGTTCACCTCGCGTGCCGAGCATCGTCTGCTGCTGCGCGAGGACAACGCCGACTTGCGTCTCACCGAGATCGGACGCGAACTGGGACTGGTCGACGATACGCGCTGGGCGCACTTCTCGACCAAGCGCGAGGCGATCGCGCGGGAGACCGAACGTCTGCGCGAGACGTGGGTACAGCCGAGCAGCGAGCTGGCCAAGCGTCTGTCGGGCAAGCTCGACAAGCCGCTGGCGCGTGAATATCGCCTCGCGGATCTGCTCAAGCGGCCCGAGCTGAACCATGCCGATCTCGCCGACGACGCGCCCGAGCTCGATCCGGCCGTCGCCGAGCAGGTACAGATCCAGGCCAAGTATCAGGGGTACATCGCGCGCCAGCAGGACGAGATCGATCGTCTGCGTCGCCACGAGGCCCTGCGTCTGCCCGAGGACCTGGACTACGCCCGCATCGACGGGCTGTCCCACGAGATTCGCCAGAAGCTCGAAGCAGCACGACCCGAGACGCTCGCGCAGGCGGGACGCATCTCCGGCGTGACGCCGGCGGCCGTATCGCTGTTGCTGGTTCACCTCAAGAAGCGGCGTCTGATCGAGGATCAGGACGTCCAGGCGGTCAATGCATGACGCCGGCCTGCGAAGCGCGTCTCGACGCCGGCCTGGCCGAACTGGGACTCGAGGTCGACGCCACCGCGCGCGAGCGCCTGCTGGCGCTGCTTGCGTTGTTGCACAAGTGGAATCGCGCCTATAACCTCACCGCGGTACGTGATCCCGAGCAGATGGTCACGCGCCATCTGCTCGATAGCGCCAGCGTGGCGACCGCCGTACGCGGTCCCCGCTTGCTCGACGTGGGGGCCGGCGCGGGGTTGCCGGGCCTGGTTCTGGCGATTCTCGACCCGTCGCTCGAGGTGACCATGCTCGACGGCAACGGCAAGAAAGTACGCTTCCAGCGCCAAGCCGTTCTAGAGTTGGGGCTTGAGAACGTCACGCCCGTGCAGGCGCGAGTGGAACACTTCACGACGCGCGATTTCGATCAGATCGTCTCGCGGGCCTTCGCTCAACTGGCGACGTTCGTCGAGCTCACGCGCCCGCTGCTGGCCGAAGGCGGCGAGTGGCTGGCGATGAAGGGGCGCGACGCGGCGTCCGAACTCGCCGAGCTGCCGCCGGACGTGACACTGATCGAGCGCCGTGATCTCGAGGTACCCGGCGATGCGGCCCAGCGCGTGCTGCTGCGCCTGCGACGTGCCTGAATGCCACCAGCGCTGCCGTTTTCGGGAGTTGTCGATTAAAGGGAGTCGATCGTGACCAAGATAATCGCCTTGACCAACCAGAAGGGCGGCGTTGGCAAGACCACCACCGCGGTCAATCTCGCTGCCTGCCTCGCCGCGCTGGACAAGCGAGTGCTGTTGGTCGACCTCGACCCCCAGGGCCATGCCACCATGGGCAGCGGCATCGACAAGCATGAGCTCGATGGCAGCGTGCTCGAGGTATTGCTCGAGGGACGCCGTGCCAGCGAGGTCATCCTCGACTGCCCCGATGCCGGCTATGCCCTGCTGCCCGGCAACGGCGACCTGACCGCTGCCGAGGTCGATCTGCTCGACCGCGACGGTCGCGAGCGTTGCCTGGGCGAGGCCCTGGGCAGCGTGGCGGCCAGCTACGACGTGGTCATCATCGACTGTCCGCCGTCCCTCAACATGCTGACCGTCAATGCCTTGACCGCGGCGGACGGGGTGCTGATCCCGCTGCAATGCGAGTTCTACGCCCTGGAAGGCCTCTCCGCCTTGCTGGACACCGTCGAACAGATCCAGGCCAGCGTGAACCCCTCGCTCGAGGTATTCGGCATCGTGCGCACCATGTACGACGCGCGCAATAGCCTGACGCGCGACGTCAGCAAGCAATTGAGCCAGTATTTCGGCGACACCCTGCTCAAGGCGACCATTCCGCGCAACGTTCGCGTCGCCGAGGCGCCGAGCCATGGCCTGCCGGTCACCAAGTATGCCCGCTTGTCGCGGGGCAGCCAGGCCCACCGGGTGCTGGCGAAGGAACTGATTCGCCGTCTGTCGCTATGAACCGCGACGGGCGTGCGGGAGACGATTCGAGGGAATGCCTATGACGCGCAAACGCGCACTGGGACGCGGCCTGGATGCCTTGATCGGGGCGGGCGCGCGTCATCGCGATACGGTCGGCGGCGAGGGGCTTGCCGGCGATGTCGTGCTGGAACCCGCCCAGGCGCCTGCCGGCGAGGAGCAGGAACGCTTGATGCGCCTGCCGCTGGGGCAGTTGAGTCGAGGCAAGTACCAGCCGCGTCGTGACATTCAGCCGGAGTCGCTCGAAGAACTCGCCGACTCGATTCGCGCGCAGGGCGTCATGCAGCCCATCGTGGTGAGACCGGTGGGCGAGTCGCGCTACGAGATCATCGCCGGTGAACGGCGCTGGCGCGCGGCGCAGCTGGCGGAACTCGACGTCATCCCGGCGGTGGTGCGCGAGGTCAGCGACGAAGCGGCCCTCGCCCTGGCGCTGATCGAGAACATCCAGCGCGAAAACCTCAATCCGGTGGAAGAGGCCATGGCGCTGAAGCGTCTGCTCGACGATTTCGAGCTCACGCAACAGCAGGTGGCCGATGCCGTCGGCAAGTCGCGTGCCCAGGTCGCCAATCTGTTGCGGTTACTGAGCCTCGACGAGGAAGTGCAGACCCTGCTCGAGCGCGGCGACCTGGACATGGGGCATGCACGTGCCCTGCTGACGCTTCCCGCCGCGCGTCAGCGCAGCATCGCCCGCGAGGTCGTCGAGCGCGACCTGACGGTGCGCCAGACGGAAGCCCTGGCCAAGCGCGATCCGCGTGACAAGGTCGCCGACAAGCCGAAGAGCGCCGCGCGCGACAACGCCGATGTCGCACGGCTCGAAACGCGTCTGGCCGAGCTGCTCGGTGCCCCGGTCAAGATTCAGCACGGCGCCTCGGGCAAGGGGCGTGTCACGATCCGCTATACCAGCCTCGACGAGCTGGATGGGATCCTGGGGCACATTCGTTGATATCGGCGGCCTGTGCGGTGTGACAAAATGCCGCAGTAAACGTTTAGCACGTTAACGTTATTTGCCGCTTTTTCGTGCCCCTTTAGTGGTAAAGGTCTGCCAGATCGCGCTAATTCGGTGCAGGTTCGGTTGAAGGGCATTAGGCCCTCCCCTATAATCCGCCGAGGTTTGTCCAGGCGGCAACGCCAGCGGAAAGAGGACGGCACGACCGACGCCATGCACAAGACGGCACCGGCCAGACTCAAGGGCCCACGATTGTTTCCCCTGCTGACGTTGCAGCTCTGCATGGTCCTTGCGATGGCCGTGGCGGCGCTGGTATCGGCCACGCCCGAGGCGGCGTTGTCGGTCTTGCTGGGAGGGACCGTGGCCTGGTTGCCCAACGTCTTTTTCGCCTGGCAGACCTTTCGCCATCGGGGGGCATCGCAAGCGCGCAACATCGTAAAGAGTTTCTATCGAGCCGAGGCCGGCAAGTTCGGTTTGACGGCGGCACTGTTCACTCTGGTTTTCGTGGCCGTGCCTCCCTCAAACCCCGCTTTCTTCTTTGGCGCTTACGTGGTGACGCAGTTGGCGCATTGGCTGGGACCCTGGCTGTTGCGTCGACCGTCGCGCACTTGAACTCGAGGCTAACTCAATGGCAGGCAACAATCCGACCTCTTCGGAGTATATCCAGCACCACCTGCAAAACATGACCTTCGGGCTACATCCGGAGAATGGGCTGGGGCTGGCACATTCCGCACAGGAAGCTCAGGAAATGGGCTTCTGGGCCATTCATCTGGACACCATGGGCTGGTCGATCGGTCTGGGGGTTCTGTTCCTCTGGCTGTTCCGCTCGGTGGCCAAGTCGGTCTCCACGGGCGTGCCCGGCGGACTCCAGAACTTCGTCGAGATGATGGTCGAGTTCGTCGACAATTCGGTGCGCGAGACGTTTCACGGCAAGAGCAAGCTGATCGCGCCGCTGTCGCTGACGATCTTCTGCTGGATCTTCCTGATGAACCTCATGGACCTGGTGCCGGTGGACTTTCTGCCGATGCTGGCGCAGAAGATCGGCGCCTGGTTCGGTGCCGACCCGGCGCACGTCTACTTCAAGGTCGTTCCCACGACCGATGTCAACGCGACGCTGGGCATGTCTCTGGCAGTCTTCGCATTGATCATCTTCTACAGCATCCGCAGCAAGGGCCTTTCCGGCTTCCTGGCCGAGCTGACGCTGCACCCGTTCAACGCCTCCAATCCGTTCGTGCAGGCCCTGCTGATTCCCGTCAACTTCCTGCTGGAAGCGGTGACCCTGCTGGCCAAGCCCGTATCGCTGGCGCTACGTCTGTTCGGCAACCTCTATGCGGGCGAGCTGATCTTCATCCTGATTGCCATGATCGGCCTGTGGCAGCTGCCCCTGCACTTCGCGTGGGCGACCTTCCACATCCTGATCATCACGCTGCAGGCGTTCATCTTCATGATGCTGACGATCGTCTACCTGAGCATGGCGACGGAAAAGCACTAACCGGTTTTCTCAACCCCAACCCCTTAAACCTTGAAATAAACTGGAGTCAATCATGGAAGCACAAGTTCTGGGCATGACCGCTATCGCCGTCTCCCTGCTGATCGGTCTGGGCGCCCTGGGCACCGCCATCGGTTTCGGTATCCTGGGGGGCAAGTTCCTCGAAGGTGCCGCGCGTCAGCCGGAAATGATCCCGCAGCTGCAGGTGAAGATGTTCATCGTCGCCGGCCTGCTCGACGCCGTGACCATGATCGGTGTGGGTATCGCACTGTTCTTCACCTTCGCCAATCCGTTTGTCGGTTAACTTCGCCGTTCGGCCCCGCGGGGCCTCGGTGACCTTAACCCCAAACTTGTGATGCGAGAGGTGCTGGCGTGAATCTGAACCTAACCCTGATCGGTCAGGCCATAGCCTTCGCGGTTTTCGTCTGGTTCTGCATGAAGTTTGTATGGCCGCCGGTCATGCAGGCGCTGCAGGAGCGGCAAAAGAAGATCGCCGATGGCCTGGATGCGGCCAGCCGTGCGACTCGCGACCTTGAGCTGGCTCAGGAGCAAGCAGCCGAGCAGCTCAAGGAAAGCAAGGAGCAGGCGGCCCAGATCATCGAACAAGCCCATAAGCGGGCCAACCAGATGATCGAGGAAGCGCGTGACAACGCTCGTCTCGAAGGAGAGCGCATGATCGAAAGCGCTCGCGGCGAGATCGAGCAGGAGACTCAGCGCGCGAAGGAAGAGTTGCGGACCCAGGTGGCGGCACTCGCCATCCAGGGGGCCGAGCGTATCCTCGACTCCTCCATTGATGAAGCCAAGCATCGTGAGCTTGTCGACAAGCTCGCGGCCGAGCTCTGAGGAGGTGAGGCATGGCTGAAACGTCTACCGTAGCTCGCCCGTACGCCAAGGCGGCGTTCGAGTATGCGCGCGACCACAAGGCGCTGGAAGCCTGGTCCGGACAACTGGCGTCGGCGAAGCAAGTGGCAGCCGACGCCGACTTCGATGCCAAGGTAGTGAGCAACCCCAAGCTGTCGCACGATCAGAAGACAGCGTTGCTCCTCGAAGTCTGCGGCGAACTCGACGAGTCGCTTTGCAATTTCATCCGTACCGTTGGCTCGCGAGGGCGGCTCGCCGCCCTGCCGGCGATCGCCGAGCAATTTGAGGTGCTGCGTGCCGAAGAGGAGAAGCGGGTCGACGTGACCATCGTCTCCGCCTTCGATCTGGATGCCGCACAGCAGGACAAGCTCGCGACCGCGCTGAAGAAGCGTCTCAACCGCGAAATCTCCATTACCACTCGGGTGGATCGTGCGCTGATGGGCGGCGTGATCCTGCGTGCCGGCGACACCGTCATCGACGGTTCGGTACGCGGTCGATTGACGCGCCTGCGCGACGCACTTTCCGCTTGAGTTCGAGGGACATGGCATGCAGCAACTGAATCCTTCCGAGATCAGCGACATCATCAAACAGCGTATCGAAAAGCTGGATGTCGCATCCGAAGCCCGCAACGAAGGTACCGTCGTCAGCGTTTCCGACGGTATCGTGAAGATCCACGGTCTCGCCGACGCGATGTTCGGCGAGATGATCGAGTTCCCCGGCAGCATCTTCGGCATGGTGCTCAACCTCGAGCGCGACAGCGTCGGTGCCGTGGTGCTGGGTGACTACCTGCAGCTCGAAGAGGGCATGACCGCCCAGTGTACCGGTCGTATCCTCGAAGTGCCGGTAGGCCCGGAACTGATCGGCCGCGTGGTCGATCCCCTCGGTGTGCCGATCGACGGCAAGGGCGAGCTCGACACCAAACTGACCGATGCGGTGGAAAAGGTCGCCCCGGGCGTCATCACCCGTCAGTCCGTCGACGAGCCGATCCAGACCGGTCTCAAGTCCATCGACGCCATGGTGCCGATCGGCCGCGGTCAGCGCGAGCTGATCATCGGCGACCGTCAGATCGGCAAGTCGGCGATCGCCATCGACACCATCATCAACCAGAAAGGCAAAGGGGTGACGTGCGTCTACGTCGCCATCGGCCAGAAGCAGTCGACCATTGCCAACGTGGTGCGCAAGCTCGAAGAGCACGGTGCGATGGAACACACCATCGTCGTCGCCGCCGGCGCGGCCGATCCGGCGCCGATGCAGTTCCTGGCGGCGTATTCCGGCTGCACCATGGGCGAGTACTTCCGCGACCGTGGCGAAGACGCGCTGATCGTCTACGACGATCTCTCCAAGCAGGCCGTGGCCTATCGTCAGGTCTCGCTGCTGCTGCGTCGTCCGCCGGGCCGCGAAGCCTATCCGGGTGACGTCTTCTATCTCCACTCGCGTCTGCTCGAGCGTGCCGCGCGGGTCAACGCCGATCATGTCGAGAAGCTCACCAACGGTGAGGTCAAGGGCAAGACCGGTTCACTGACCGCGCTGCCGATCATCGAGACCCAGGGTGGTGACGTCTCCGCGTTCGTTCCGACCAACGTGATCTCGATCACCGACGGTCAGATCTTCCTCGAGACCAACCTCTTCAACTCCGGCGTGCGGCCGGCGATCAACGCGGGGCTTTCCGTTTCCCGCGTGGGTGGCAGCGCGCAGACCAAGATCATCAAGAAACTGGGCGGCAGCGTGCGCCTGGCCTTGGCGCAGTACCGCGAGTTGGCGGCGTTCTCGCAGTTCGCCTCGGATCTCGACGAAGCGACCCGCAAGCAGCTCGAACACGGTCAGCGCGTGACCGAACTGATGAAGCAGAATCAGTATTCACCGCTCTCCGTGGCCGAAATGGCGGTATCGCTGTATGCCGCCAACGAAGGCTTCCTGGACGATGTCGAGGTCAGCAAGGTGCTGGATTTCGAGCGTGCCCTGCATGCCTACATGAAATCCGAGCACGCCGAGTTGCTGGACAAGATCAACCAATCCGGCGGCTACGACGACGAGATCCAGCAGGGCCTCAAGTCCGGCCTCGAGACGTTCAAGTCCACTCAGACCTGGTGATGCGGGGCCCGGCCTCGTGCCGGGCCGGCATCCCATCCGAGTGGCTCGCAAGAGGGTGAGATCGAGATGGCAGCTGCAAAAGAGATTCGCACCCAGATCGGGAGCATCAAGAACACGCAGAAGATCACCAGTGCCATGGAAATGGTCGCTGCGTCGAAGATGCGCAAGGCCCAGGAACGCATGACGGCCAGCCAGCCCTATGCTCGGCTGATCCGTCGCGTGGTGAGCCATATCGCCAAGGCCAACCCGGAATATCGCCATGAGTACATGATCGAGCGCGAGGTGAAGCGCGTGGGCTACATCGTGGTCTCCAGTGACCGCGGTCTGGCCGGTGGCCTGAACATCAACGTGTTCAAGGCCGTGACGCGCGAAGCCAAGTATTGGCATGAACAGGGTGTCGAGGTCGATTACGCGGCCATCGGCTCCAAGGCCAACGTGTTCTTTCGCAACCATGGCGGCAACCTGGTGGCGGGCAAGAGCGGCCTGGGCGAAGCGCCGGCCGTCGATGACCTGATCGGGAGCGTCAGCGTCATGCTGAAGGCCTTCGACGAGGGACAACTGGATCGGCTTTACGTGGTGCACAACGAATTCGTCAACACCATGACGCAGAAGCCGATCGTACGTCAGTTGCTCCCCCTGGAGGCCGAAGCCGAGGCTGACGACGAAGAAGAGACACGTGCCAGCGGCAGCTGGGACTACCTGTATGAGCCGGATGCCAAGACCCTGCTCGACCATTTGCTGGTGCGCTATGTGGAATCGCAGGTGTATCAGGCGGTGGTCGAGAATGCGGCCTGTGAGCAGGCGGCGCGGATGATCGCGATGAAGAACGCGACCGACAATGCCGGCAATCTGATCGATGACCTGGAGTTGGTCTATAACAAGGCCCGTCAGGCCGCGATCACCCAGGAGATTTCGGAGATCGTCGGCGGCGCTGCTGCCGTATGACGACGCAGGTCCCGCCGGGGCGTCCCAGCGACCGACCCCGGGGTCCAGGCGAAGCAGGTTTCATTTGCAGGTATTAGAGGAACCAACATGAGCGGACGTATCGTACAAATCATCGGCGCGGTGATTGACGTAGAGTTTCCGCGGGACGCAGTGCCCAAGGTCTACGACGCGCTGAAGGTCTCCGACACCGAGACCATTCTGGAAGTGCAACAACAGCTGGGCGACGGGGTCGTGCGTGCCATCGCGATGGGCACCACCGAAGGCCTCAAGCGTGGCCTCGATGTCGTCAACAGCGGCTCGGCGATTTCCGTGCCGGTGGGCAAGGCCACCCTGGGACGTATCATGAACGTCCTCGGCGAGCCCATCGACGAAGCCGGCGAGATCGGCGAAGACGAGCGCATGCCGATTCACCGCAAGGCGCCCAGCTACGCGGAGCAGGCGGCTTCCAACGAGCTGCTGGAAACCGGCATCAAGGTCATCGACCTGGTGTGCCCGTTCGCCAAGGGCGGCAAGGTCGGCCTGTTCGGCGGCGCCGGGGTCGGCAAGACCGTCAACATGATGGAGCTGATCCGCAACATCGCCACCGAGCACAGCGGTTATTCCGTCTTCGCCGGGGTGGGGGAACGTACTCGCGAGGGTAACGACTTCTACCACGAGATGCAGGAATCCAACGTTCTCGACAAGGTGTCGCTGGTCTACGGGCAGATGAACGAGCCGCCGGGCAACCGCCTGCGCGTGGCGCTCACCGGCCTGACCATCGCCGAGAAGTTCCGTGACGACGGGCGTGACGTGCTGTTGTTCGTCGACAACATCTACCGTTACACCCTGGCCGGTACCGAGGTGTCCGCACTGCTCGGCCGCATGCCGTCCGCGGTGGGCTATCAGCCGACACTGGCGGAAGAAATGGGCGTGCTGCAGGAACGCATCACCTCGACCAAGACGGGGTCCATCACCTCCGTCCAGGCGGTCTACGTACCGGCGGATGACTTGACCGACCCCTCTCCGGCGACCACCTTCTCGCACCTCGATGCGACCGTGGTACTGGCGCGTTCCATCGCCGAGCTGGGGATCTACCCGGCCATCGACCCGCTGGATTCCACCTCGCGTCAGCTCGACCCGCTGACCGTCGGCGAGGAGCACTACAACACGGCACGTGGCGTGCAGGGCGTGTTGCAGCGCTACAAGGAACTCAAGGACATCATCGCCATCCTGGGGATGGACGAGCTGTCCGACGAAGACAAGCTGACCGTGTCGCGCGCGCGCAAGATCCAGCGCTTCCTGTCGCAGCCGTTCTTCGTCGCCGAGGTCTTCACCGGCGCCCCCGGCAAATATGTCTCCCTCAAGGAAACCATTCGTGGCTTCCAGGGAATCCTCGACGGGGAATACGACGACCTGCCCGAACAAGCCTTCTACATGGTTGGCACCATCGACGAAGCTGTCGAGAAAGCCAACAACATGAAGTAAGGCCATGCCCATACGGAAGATTCGGGGCGGCGCACGCGCCGCGCCGAGGCTTCCATGAACGAGGAGATAGCGATGGCTAGCTTCCAATGCGACATCGTCAGCGCCGAGAAGGCCATCTTCTCCGGCAGCGCCGAGCAGCTCATCGCGGCCGGCGTGTCGGGCGATCTGGGTATTCTACGTGGCCACGCACCGCTGCTGACCGAGCTCAAGCCCGGGCCGGTCCGCGTGATGCGCGAGGGTGGCGAAGAAGAGGTCTACTACGTCACTGGCGGTTTCCTGGAGGTCCAGCCCGATGTGGTCTCGGTGCTGGCCGATACCGCCACGCGGGCGCATGATCTCGACGAGGCTGCCGCCGAAGAGGCGCGTCAGGAGGCCTTGAAGGCCATGGGCGACAAGCAGTCCGATCTCGACTATACCCGGGCCGCCGCCGAATTGGCGGAAGCCGTCGCGCAGTTGCGTACCATTCAGCAACTGCGCGAGAAGGGCAGCCGCCGCTAAGTGCCGGCCGCCGCTGTCATGCAAGGCGACCTTCGGGTCGCCTTTTTTGTGGGCGGCACCGAGACATGACGCATGTCGCTTGGTGGCATTCCGCGCCCGCCGTAGAATGCGTGTATCTTTCGGGAAAGAGATAGGGATGACAGCGATGACGCTAGACGTGGTAATTCTCGCCGCCGGCCAGGGAACGCGGATGCGCTCGGCCAAGCCCAAGGTACTGCATGCACTGGCGGGCAAGCCGCTGGTGAGCCATGTGCTGGATACCGCCGAGCAACTCGGGGCGACCCGTACGCATGTGGTGATCGGCCATGGTGCCGAGCAGGTCGAGACCGAGCTCGACGGTCGCGACGTGCGTTTCGCCCTGCAGGCGGAACAGAAGGGCACCGGTCACGCCGTGGCGCAGACGCTGGATGAACTGGGGGACGGCAAGGTATTGATCCTGTATGGCGATGTGCCGCTGATCCGGGCCGAGACGCTGACGGCGCTACTCGACGAGGTCGACGAACGGCGCCTGGGGCTGTTGACCGTGACCCTGGACGATCCCGGCGGATATGGCCGTATCGTGCGCGACGCCGAGGGACGCGTGACCCGTATCGTCGAGCACAAGGACGCCAGCGAGGCCGAGCGCGGGATCACCGAGTGCAACACCGGGATCGTCGCCGCCACCGGCACGCAGTTGAAGCGCTGGTTGCCGCAGTTGTCCGCCGAGAACGCCCAGGGCGAGTACTATCTGACCGATATCTTCGCCATGGCGGCCGCCGAAGGCATCGAGGTCGCCACGGCCAGCCCCGCCTCGGCGCTGGAAGTCGAAGGCGTCAACAACCGCTCGCAGATGGCGGCCCTCGAGCGCGCCTATCAGCGGGATCGGGCCGAGCGTCTGCTGACCGAGGGCGTGGCGCTTGCCGACCCGGCGCGTTTCGACGTGCGCGGTCGCCTGCAGTGTGGCCACGATGTGTTCATCGACGTCGGCTGCGTGTTCGAGGGTGACGTGACGCTCGGCGATGGCGTCAGCGTGGGCCCCTACACCCTGATTCGCGACAGCCATGTCGCGGCGGGGACGGTCATCGAGGCGCACAGCATCATCGAGGGCGCCGAGGTGGCGGAACAGGCGCACATCGGCCCCTTCGCGAGGCTGCGTCCCGGCACGCGCTTGGCGCGTCAAAGCAAGGTCGGGAACTTCGTCGAGACCAAGAACGCCGAGGTGGGCGAAGGCAGCAAGATCAACCACTTGAGTTACGTGGGGGATGCCAGTCTGGGAGGCGGCGTCAATATCGGCGCGGGCACGATCACCTGCAATTACGACGGCGCCAACAAGCATCGCACCGAGATCGGCGACGATGTCTTCGTGGGGTCCAACACGGCCCTGGTGGCACCGGTGGCCCTGGGCGCGGGTGCCACGATCGGCGCGGGCTCGACCATCAGTCGCGATGTCGAGGCCGGCGCATTGGCGGTGGCGCGCACGCGCCAGACCACGCGCGCCGGCTGGAAGCGCCCCCGCAAGTCTTCCTGACCCCCGGTGTCGGCGCTCTCTTGCAGGGGAGCGCCGTCCTGCGTGGGTGTCATCCGCTCATCCATCCCCGGCTTCCAGCCGCCTCGCGTGTCGCGCAAGGCGCTCCCGGTATGACATGTCTGATCGGGACGGAGGATTTTTCTCCCCGCCGCTGGGCTGCGCTTGACCGGGGGGAACGAATCGCGTTTCATAAGCGCATTGTTTCGTTTCGGAAGAAAAATCTTTCGTGAACAAGGATGCCATGCCCAAGCGCGATACCGCCCAGCGGCGCCATGCCATGCTGGCCTACGTCAATGAACATGGGGAAACCAGCGTGGACACGTTGGCCCGCCATTTCGCGACCTCCGAGGTCACCGTTCGCAAGGATCTCGCCACGCTGGAAAAAAGCGGCTTGCTGCTGCGCCGCTTCGGCGGTGCTGCGCCCTTGCCCAGCGACATCCTGACCGAGGCCAATACGCCGCTTTCACCGCGAAAGCGCGCGATTGCGCGTGCCGCCAGCGAACGCATTCGTGCGCACAATCGCATCATCATCGACAGTGGCACCACCACCTCGGCGATGATTCCCGAACTGGGCGGGCGCGAAGGCCTGGTGGTGATGACCAACGCGCTATCGGTGGCCAATGCCCTGCGCGACGTGGAGCCCGAACCGGCGATCCTGATGACCGGCGGCACCTGGGACCCGCATTCGGAATCCTTCCAGGGTCAGGTCGCCGAGCAGGTGCTGCGTTTCTACGATTTCGATCAATTGTTCATCGGTGCCGACGGCATCGACCTGGAGCGTGGCACTACGACCTACAACGAATTGCTCGGTCTCTCGCGCGTGATGGCGGAGGTCGCGCGCGAGGTCGTGGTGCTGGCCGAGTCCGACAAGATCGGACGGCGCATCCCCAATCTCGAACTGCCGTGGGCACGGATCCACACCCTGATCACCGATACCGGCCTGGACGCGACCGCCTGTCGTCGTATCGAGGCGCACGGGGTCGATGTCGTCCGGGTCACGGTCAACGAATGAAGACGAGGAGTCATCCATGTGTGGAATCGTAGGTGCCGTCGCGGCACGTCATGTGCAGGAAATCCTTCTCGAGGGGTTGCGTCGCCTCGAGTACCGCGGCTACGACTCGGCGGGCATGGCCGTGCTTTCCGACGATGCGCGGCTAAATCGTCAGCGTGCGGTGGGCAAGGTCGCGGCGCTGGAGGAAAAACTCGAGGGCAATGCCCTCAAGGGCAACCTGGGGATCGCGCACACTCGCTGGGCCACCCATGGCCGGCCGAGCGAGCAGAATGCGCATCCGCACCAATCCGGCGATAGCCTGGCGGTGGTGCACAACGGCATCATCGAGAACCACGAGGCGCTCAAGGGCGAGCTCGAAGCCCAGGGCTACGTCTTCACGTCCGAAACCGATACCGAAGTGATCGCGCACTTGTTGTCGCGTGAGTTCACCCTGGCGCAGGATCTGCTTCAGGCCGTGCAACGCAGCGTGGCCTTGCTGGAGGGCGCCTACGCGCTGGCGGTCATGCACCGTGCGCAACCCGATGTGGTCATCGGCGCGCGCAAGGGAAGCCCGCTGGTGGTGGGCGTGGGCATCGGCGAGGCCTTTTTGGCCTCCGACCCGCTGGCGCTGTTGCAGGTCACCGATCGTTTCATCTACATGCAGGAAGGCGATGTGGTGCGCTTGTCCCAGGGCGGCAGCATCGAGCTGTTCGACGCGGGCGGTGAACGCGTCGAGCGTCCGGCGCAAATCTTCGAACATGGCGACGGCGTGACCAGCAAGGGCGGTTATCGCCATTTCATGCTCAAGGAAATCCACGAGCAGTCGCAGGTCATCGCGGCCACGCTGGAAGGGCGGCTCGGCGATCATCAAGTGCTGGTCAACAGCTTCGGCACGGATGCCGAGCAGTTGTTCCAGGGAGTGCGGCAGGTGCATATCATCGCCTGCGGCACCAGTTACCACGCCGGCATGGTGGCGCGCTACTGGATCGAAAAGCTGGCCGGCGTGCCGACCCAGGTCGAGGTCGCCTCGGAATACCGTTACCGCGAGGTCGTGGTGCCCGAGGGCACGCTGTTCGTGACGCTGTCCCAGTCCGGCGAGACCGCCGATACCCTGGCAGCGCTGCGCTTTGCCAAGCAACGCGATTATCGCGGCAGCCTGGCGATCTGCAACGTGCCAGGCAGTTCACTGGTGCGCGAATCCGACCTGACGCTGATGACGCAGGCCGGCCCCGAGATCGGGGTCGCCTCGACCAAGGCCTTCACCACCCAGCTGGTGGCCTTGATGCTGCTGGCATTGGCGCTGGGGCGCGTGCGTGGCGCCAATGGCGAGCATGCACCGATCGTCCAGGGACTCCGCGAGCTGCCGGGCGTGATCAATCAGGTCCTGGCACTGGATGGGGAGATCGAGCGCTTGTCGATGGCATTCGCCGAGAAGCACCATGCCCTGTTTCTGGGGCGTGGCGCGCACTTCCCGATCGCTCAGGAAGGTGCGCTCAAGCTCAAGGAAATTTCCTATATCCATGCCGAGGCCTATCCGGCAGGCGAGCTCAAGCACGGTCCCCTGGCACTGGTCGACAGCGAAATGCCGGTGATCGCCGTGGCTCCCAATGACGAACTGCTCGAGAAGCTGAAATCCAATCTCCAGGAAGTGCGTGCCCGCGGCGGCGAGTTGTTCGTGTTCGCCGACGAGAGCATTCGCATGGAGACCAACGAGCACCTGCACGTGCTGCGTGTGCCGGCGATCAGCGAGGCCCTGGCGCCCATCGTCTACACCATCCCGCTGCAGCTTCTCGCCTACCATGTCGCCGTGCTCAAGGGTACCGACGTCGATCAGCCGCGCAATCTGGCCAAGTCGGTGACCGTGGAATGACACGTGCCTCCGCCGACGGATGCGACAATCCGTCGGCTAGGCGTTTTTGTTAGCGTGCTATAAAATCGGTGGAAGGTTCATGTCAGGCAATGCTCGCCGCGCCATCGGAGTGGTCGGCGGCATGCCACCGACCATCCAAGGAGTTCTACATGCCTGCTCAGTTTCCCCAGGCCCGTCTGCGGCGCTTGCGGCGTACCTCCTCGCTGCGTGACATCGTGCGTGAAACCTCGCTGCGTCCGGAGCATCTGGTGTATCCGATCTTCGTGGAGGAAGACGCGGACGACTTCGTGCCCATCGAGGGGATGCCGGGTCAGTATCGCGTTCCGGAAAATCAGCTGGCGGCGGAAGTGAAACGTCTCAGCGAGCTGGGTCTCAGGGGCATCATGCCGTTCGGCATTTCGCATCACAAGGATGCCGACGGCAGCGATGCCATGGACGACAACGGCCTGGTGTCGCGCATGGTACGCATCATCAAGACGGCCGCGCCGGAGATGGTGGTGATTCCCGATATCTGCTTCTGCGAGTACACCACACACGGGCATTGCGGCATCCTCAAGGGTGACACCGTCGACAACGACCTGACCATCCGCAATCTCGGCATTCAGGCCGTGGCGGCTGCCAAGGCGGGGGCCGACATCATCGCGCCTTCGGCGGCCCAGGACGGCCAGGTGGCGGCGATTCGCGGCGCGCTCGACGAGGCCGGTTTCGAAGACATTCCCATCATGGCGTATTCCACCAAGCTGGCCTCGGCGCTCTACGGCCCCTTCCGCGAGGCGGCGGGCACCGAACTCAAGGGCGATCGCCACACCTATCAGATGGATCCCATGAACCGTCGCGAGGCGCTGCGCGAGTCGCTGGCCGACGAGGCCGAAGGGGCCGATTTCCTGATGGTCAAGCCGGCGCTGGCGTATCTCGACATCATGGCGGACATTCGCCGCAACAGCCTGTTGCCGCTGGTGGCGTATCAGGTCAGCGGCGAATACGCGATGATCCGCATGGCCGCGCAGCAAGGCGTGATCGACGAGGCGGCGGTGATCCGCGAGACGCTGGGCTCCATGCGGCGCGCGGGGGCCGATCTGATCATGACCTACTTCGCCCCGCAATTGCTCGAGGAAGGCCTGTAGGGCCGTTACGCGGGGGCCGTGGTATCCCAGCGTGCACCGGTGAGGTCGCAGGCAAGCTCCCACAGGCGGGCCTCGACCGCCGGGTCGCGTGCGTGGCGGGCGCGATGCGCTGCCCTGGGGGCGCCACGGGTTTCGCCCAGACCGTCCGGCCCGATGTAATCGCCGGGGCCGACCGTGTCGCTGAGCGCGGCGTGCAGGATGGGGCGGGCGCCCTCGGCGGCGGATTGACTGATCAGCGGCAGGGCCAGCTTGAAGACGCTGCCGACGATCGGACGGCTTCTCACGCCGTCGTCGAACAGCGCGGTACGCGACAGCCCGGGATGGGCGGCAAGGCTCACGAGCCCCCACTGTCGGGCGTCGCTTTGTTTCTGCAGCGCCTGGGCGAACAACAGCATGGCGAGCTTGGATTGCCGATAGGCTTGCCAGGGATCGTAGTTCGCCTCGCCGTTCGGGTCGTCGAAGGCGATGCGTCCGCCCCGGTGGGCGAGGCTGGATAGCTGCACCACGCGTGGCGATGCCGCGGCGGCGAGCAGCGGCAGCAGTTCGCTGGTGAGCAGGAAGTGGCCCAGGAAGTTGACGCCCCATTGTCGCTCGAAGCCATCCCGGGTGCGCTCCAGGCGTGGCAGGGCCATGATCCCGGCATTGTTGATCAAACGGGCCAGCGAGGATTCGTCCTGGTTCAGGCGTGCGGCGAAGTCGCGTACCGAGGCGAGGCTGTCGAGGTCGAGCGCTTCGTGACGGACCGTGGCGCGCGGGACATGGGTGCGGATGGCATGGCACGCCAAGGCGCCCTTGTCCGCGTTGCGCGCAGCCACGATCACGCGATAGCCGTGGGCGGCGAGCCCCTTGGCGGTCTCGAGTCCTAGCCCGGCGGTGGCGCCGGTCACGACGGCCAGTGGCGCCGTCGCCTGGGGTTGATCGTGCATGGGTCATCCTCCCTGGCGCTTTTTCCCGACGCCCGGTCGGGGACGTGTCGTCATTTGGGCATCAGCACCCACATCTGACCGGGTTGCTTCATGCGTCCGGCGCGTTCGCCGGCGGTGTCGCCGTGCCCCCAGTAGAAATCCGCGCGCACCGTGCCCTGGATGGCGCTGCCGGTGTCCTGGGCCACCATGAGGCGCTGCAGGGGCTGCGCGGAGGCAGGCTCCGTCGTCGACAGGAATACCGGTGCGCCCAGCGGTACCTGCGAGGGGTCCACCGCCAGGCTGCGTTCGGACGTCAGCGGCACACCGAGGGCGCCGATGGGGCCTTGGTGCGCGCCATGGTCGCTGCCCAGTTCTCGAAAGAAGACCATGCGCGGATTGACGGTGAGCATCTCCTCGACCCGCTCGGGATGGCGCCTGGCCCAGGCGCGCACGCCGGGCAGCGTCGCCTGGGAGGCGTCGATTTCGCCGCGCTCGATCAGGGCACGGTTGAAGGAGCGAAAGGGTTGGTTGTTGGTGCCCGCAAAGGCCACGCGCATGGTGCTGCCGTCGTCCAGACGGACACGCCCCGACCCCTGGATCTGCAGGAACGCCGCCTCGACGGGATCGTCGACCCAGACCAGCTCCTGGCCGCGCAGGGCTCCGCTTTGCAACAGTTCCCGCTGCGAGGCACGCACGCGTTGCGGTGCCGCCTGCCAGGCGTCGGGAAAGCGGTAGAGCGGGGTCTGGTAGGGCCCGTGCCGTGTACGCGAGCCGTTCAGGATGGGTTCGTAGTAGCCGGTGATCGTGCCCGTGGTGGAGCCGTCGTCGTTGACCAGGCGGTAAGGCTGGAAACGTGTCTCGAAAAAGCGCGTGATGGCGACTTCATCGAGAGGGTCGACGGTCACCGCGTCGTGGCAGACATCGCGCCATTGCGCTTTCCCGGTCAGACGCTCGCAGCTGGCGAGAAAGGCGCTCCAGGCGGCGATGACGTGATCGTCCGACCAGCCGGGCAGCGACTGCCAGGCGGCGGGACGCATGTGTTCTGCGGTCGCGGGAGGCGGTGCGCCGGGGCCGGGCGACGGCGCTTGCGTACTGCAGGCGGCCAGCAATGAGACAGGCAGCAACCACAGCGCATGACCGAGCCGGCGCACCCGCTGGAAGGCGTCGGCGATACGTGGCGACAGGAACGTGAGCAAGCAAGGCACCTCGACATTCGAATCCGATGGCAAACACCCGCCGGGTGTCGTCAGCGATGATGCCTTGCCGCGGCGCTTCGTGCCAGTGGCGTGGTGCGCTCAGCCCTCCTCGTGGAGCGCACGCAGACGCGATACCGAGGCACGATGCGGAACCAGCGCGCCCTTGCGACGGGGAATGCGCATGCTCTCGTCATCGCCGGGCTGGCGGCGCTGGGTGCTGGCCTTGCGGTGATAACGGCCCAGTACCGCGCTCAAGGTGACGAACGCCAGGGCCGAGCCCGCGACCTGGGTCAGCGGATAGACGATGAAGGCCACCAGCAGCAGGAGCAGGTCGCAGCAGAGCGTGGTGCGACCGGCGTGAAAACCGGCACGGCGTTCCAGATACAGGGCCAGGATGTTGAGGCCGCCCAGAGAGGCGTTGGCGCGAAACAGCAAGGCCAGTCCGAGTCCGATCAACAGGCCCGCCGCGATGGCGCATACCACGGGATGGGTGTTGCCCAGCGGCAAGGTGGCGGTGAGCGTATCGCTCAAGACCGACAGCAATGTCACGCTGGCCAGGGTGCGTAGCGTGAAATCGCCGCCCAATTGCTTGAGGGCAAGGCCATAGAAAGGCAGATTGATCACGAAGAAAGCGATGCCGAAGCTTACCGGCAGCAAGTCGCTGACCAACAAGCTCAACCCCGCCGTGCCGCTGACCAGCAGGTCGGCGGATTGCAGAAGGCGCACGCCGAGCGCGACCAATAGGCAGCCCTCGAGCAGCGTCAACCAGGAACGCCAGGAACCTTTCATGTTGTCTCTCCCGTGGGTGTGGAAGATGGATCGATGCCGAGGATGGTCGGCGGACCGCCGCTGGCTTGTGGCCGCGTGGCGGGTCGGTAGTGCGATGCAAGAAGCGTACCCGGTCAGGGTGTCCTGCGTGCGGCATCATAGCCGCGGCGGCCGGTCGATACAATCGCGAGGCGCGCCATGACGGGGATCGGGCCGAGGTTCTTCATGGGGCTGCCGATGTGGGCCAATGGCGATTGGCGCGGGAGCTTGTATGCGCGTCATGCGCCGTCGTCGGGCATGCTGCACGACTATGGTGCCGTGTTCGGCAGCGTGGAGGGCAATACCACCTTCTACAGCGGGCCGCCGAAAGCGGACACGGTTGCCCAATGGGCACGCCAGGCGCCGGCGGATTTCCGATTCTGTTTCAAATTGCCGGCGCAACTGACCCATGACAAGCGCCTCGTGGGCATCGAAGACGACTTCCGGACATTCTGCGATGCGCTGGCGCCGTTACACGATCGCCTGGGGCCGACCATGGTGCAATTGCCGCGCGATTTCGGCGCTCGGGAATTGCCGGCTCTGGCGGCATTCTTGGAGAAATGGCCGTCGGACATGCCCTGTGCCGTGGAGGTGCGCCATAGTGAATTTTTCCACAAAGGGGACGCTGAGCAGCAATTGAACCGCTTGTTGATAACTTTGGGCGTGGACCGAGTGATGCTGGATGTCAGGCCGCTTTTCGCCACGCCCGCCGGGGACGATGCGCGCTTGATCAAGGCGCAGAGCGAAAAGCCGAAACGCCCGCTACACGTGATTTCCACGGGACGAATGCCTATCGTGCGTTTCATCGGCCATTGTGATATGGAGATCAACGAGCGGCTTTTTGCCCCTTGGTGCGAGCGCCTGGCGTTGTGGATAAAACAGGGGAAAACCCCTTTCTTGTTTGTGCACACGCCGGACAACCGTCAGGCGCCGCAATTGGCACGGCGCTTTCATGCACGTCTCTCCCGGTGCGTGACGCTTCCTCCCCTGGGCGACTTTCCCGGAGAGCGTCAAAGCGCCTTGTTCTGAAGCGGTGCCGATGGCATGGCTTGACGCCATCGGGCGGATGGTTTTGGCTACGGCTTGCCGCTAGAATGGCGCCTTTCATGGGTGGCGTCGACGACGCATGCCTTTTCAATCCGTGTTTATCGACACTCTACGATGGCTGTCGCCGCTCGTTCCGGCGCGACGGTCACCTTGTGGTCAGCGGCGAGATCCCGTGCGATCGCAAGGGCCTGTCATGCTCCATGTCGCGGTGTGCGATCCATGCCCAGGGGACGTGGCAACAACAATACCCGTCATCGCTTCCAGCGATCGATGACGCCACGCAACTCAGGTGAAGCAATGTCTTACAAGTCTCATTCGCACGCCCAATGGTCCTCTCGAATGGCCTTCGTGCTGGCAGCGGTCGGGTCCTCGGTCGGCCTGGGCAATATCTGGAAGTTCCCGTACATGACCGGCGAGAGCGGCGGCGGCGCTTTCGTCCTGATCTACTTGGTCTGCATTTTCCTGGTCGGCCTGCCGATGCTGATGTCCGAATGGCTGCTCGGTCGCCTGGGGCAGAAAAACCCCATTTCGACGATGGGCGACATCACGCGGCGCCTCAAGCGCAGCCGCGCCTGGGTTCTGATCGGTGTGGCCGGAGTTCTGGGCGCCTATCTGATCCTCTCCTTCTATAGCGTGATCGGCGGCTGGGCGCTTGCGTACATTCAAATGGCCGTGGTCGATACCTTCAGCGGACTCGACAACGACAGTGTCGGCACCCTGTTCGGCAACCTGCTGGCCAGCCCTGTCGAGCTGCTGCTCTGGCACAGCCTGTTCATGCTCATGACGATCGGTGTCGTGGTGGGCGGCGTGGCCGGTGGCCTGGAGCGCGCGGCGAAAACCCTGATGCCGACACTGGCGGTGCTGCTGGTGGTACTCGTCGGCTATGCCGCGACGACCGGCGCGTTCGCCGAGGGAGCGGCCTACCTGTTCACCCCGGATTTCTCCAAGCTCACCAGCGATGGCGTGCTCGCCGCACTGGGGCATGCGTTCTTCACGCTGAGCCTGGGCATGGGCATCATGATGGCGTATGGCTCGTATCTCTCCGATGACGTCAACATCGGCCGCTCGGCGCTCATCGTGGTGGTCATGGATACCGTGATCGCCCTGCTCGCCGGCTTGGCGATCTTCCCGGTGGTGTTCGCCAACGGGCTGGACGCCGCCGCTGGCCCGGGCCTGATCTTCCAGACCCTGCCGCTGGCGTTCGGCAACATGGCCGGAGGATGGCTGTTCGGTCTGCTGTTCTTCGTGCTGCTGGTGTTCGCGGCCTGGACGTCGGCGATCTCGCTGCTCGAGCCGGTGGTGGAATGGCTCGAGGAGCGCTCGCCGCTGTCGCGCGTGGGCGCGACGATCGTCGCCGGTCTGGCGACCTGGGCGCTGGGGCTGGCCACGGTGCTGTCGTTCAATATCTGGGGGGATGTCGCGCCCTTGGGCATGTTCGACAAGTTCGCCGGCATGACCATCTTCGATTTGCTCGATTATGTCACCAGCAAGCTGCTGCTGCCGCTGACCGGTCTGGCCACCGTGCTGTTCGTGGGCTGGTTCATGGGGCGCGACGAACTGCGCACCCAGCTCAACATGGGCGAGACCGCCTTCGCCCTGTGGCGCTTGGCGGTGCGGTTCATCGCCCCCATCGGCGTGGTGATCGTGTTCGTCAACAGCCTGTAAGAGGCGTTCGACAACCCGGCGCGGGCGTGCCTCGTCCGCGCCGGGGCTCTGCAAAACCCGCCCGGGCCTCGCCCTGTTCAGCGCTGGAAGTCGCGCTTATTGCCACTCGTCGTAATCGACGATGTCGCGTTCCAGTCGCTTGAATTCCTGATGCAGTTCAATGCCGCGCCGGGCGCGCAGGTATCGCGTCGCGGCGTTCTTCTTGCGTTGCTCGTGCTCGACCATTTCCAGACTCATGTGGATGTCGAGTAGCTCGCTTTTCAAGGATTGAAGATGTTCGGCATCGCGCATATCGAATCTCCCAATCGTCTTCACAACCGGCCTTTCGTCGTTCAGCCGCGTTCCGCTTGACGTTATTACTATACCTCACTTGACAGAATTGTGACCGTCAGGGTGGAAACGGACTTTTTTCTGTTTTTCAACGCCTGGGGCATACTAGCGTCGAGCTTGTCGTCACGCCGTTAAGGGTCAGCCTAGGAGTCGCGCCACCATGAGCAGTGCCTTGTTCGATGAAATGAGACGCCGTATGGAGCATTTCCGACGCTCCGAGCAGAAGGTGGCACGTTTCGTATTGCGTCACCCCGAAGACGTTATCCACATGCGCATCGTCGATCTGGCCACCGAGGCCAAGGTCAGCGAGCCGACCGTGGTGCGTTTTTGTCGCGCGCTGGGATGCAACGGATTCCAGGACTTCAAGCTCAAGCTGGCGCAGATGCTCGCCACGGGCAGCCAGTTCGCACAGTTCTCGATGAACGATAGCGACAGCGTCGCCGAGTTCGCCCACAACATCTTCGATTCCACCGTGGGCACGTTGCTGTCGGTACGCGATCGTCTCGATCACGCGGCCCTGGGCAAGGCGGTGACCGCCCTGGCCATGGCCAATCGCGTGGAATTCTACGGCTTCGGGGCCTCGGGTGCGGTGGCGTTCGATGCCCAGCACAAGTTCTTTCGCCTGCAGATTTCCACCGCTGCCTATACCGACCCGCACATGCAGAACATGTCGGCGGTGACGTTGACGCCTCGTGACGTGGTGGTCGCCATCTCGCAGACCGGGCGCACCCGGGCGCTGGTCGCCAGCGTGCGTCTGGCGCGCGAGACCGGGGCCACGGTGATCGGGCTATGCCCCAGCGACTCGCCTCTGGCCAGCGAGGTCACCTTGCCGCTTTACATCGACGTTCACGAGGATACCGAGATCTATACGCCGATGAGTTCCCGCGTCGCCCACCTGGTGATCATCGATGTGCTGGCCGTGGGGGTCGCCAAGACGCGCGGTCCCAAGCTGGCGGAGCAGCTCAAGTCAGTTAAGAAGAGCTTGGTGCCGCTGCGCTTTCCCGAAGCCGGCGAGGAAGACGAGACATAGCCGGCGACCGAAGCGCGGGCCGGCTATGCTAAGCTGGTCGCTCATTTCGCAACGCCAAGATACGTGATCCATGGACGACGTTTCGCCGGGCGACGTTTCGCCGCTACTCGATTCGCTGAACACGGCCCAGCGCGAGGCCGTGAGCCATCCTCAGGGCAATTTGCTGGTACTGGCCGGCGCCGGCTCGGGCAAGACGCGTGTCCTGGTGCATCGTATCGCCTGGCTGATGCAGGTGGAGGGACTGTCGCCCTACGCGATTCTCGCCGTGACCTTCACCAACAAGGCGGCGCGCGAGATGCGCACGCGTCTCGAGGCGCTGCTGGGTCTGTCGTTGCGCAACATGTGGGTGGGGACCTTCCACTCCATCGCGCACCGTCTGCTGCGGACCCATTGGCACGATGCGCGGCTGCCCCAGCACTTCCAGATCATCGATGGCGACGATCAACTGCGCCTGGTCAAGCGATTGCTCAAGGATCATCGCATCGATGACGAGCGCTTTCCGCCCAAGCAGGTGCAGTACTTCATCAGCGGCTGCAAGGAAGAAGGGCTGCGCGCGCATCAGGTGCAGACGCATGGCGATGCCTACATGGGGCAGATGGTCGAGCTCTACGAGCGCTATCAACTGGCCTGCGAGCGGGCCGGGCTGGTCGATTTCGGCGAGCTGTTGCTGCGCGGCCTGGAGTTGCTGCGCGACAACCCGGCCCTGCTGGCCCACTATCGCGAGCGTTTCAGCCATCTGCTGGTCGACGAATTTCAGGACACCAATACCTTGCAGTACGCCTGGCTCAAGCTGCTGGCCGGCGACCGCGCGGGCATGACCGTGGTCGGCGACGACGACCAGTCGATCTACGGCTGGCGCGGTGCCAAGGTCGAAAACATCCGCCGCTTCGCCGAGGAGTTTCCGAACACCTCGACGGTACGTCTTGAACAGAACTACCGCTCGACCAGCGCCATCCTCGAAGCCGCCAATGCCTTGATCAGCCATAACGCGGGGCGCATGGGCAAGGAGCTGTGGACCGACGGCGTGCAGGGCGAACCGATCTCGGTGTACGCCGGCTTCAACGATCTCGACGAGGCCCGCTTCATCGTCGACACCCTCAACGAGGAAGTGAACAAGGGCAGTGCGCGTCGCGACATCGCGATCCTCTATCGTTCCAACGCCCAGTCGCGGGTGCTCGAGGAGGCCTTGATTCGCAGCGGCGTGCCGTATCGCATCTATGGCGGCCAGCGCTTCTACGAGCGTCTCGAGATCAAGAACGCCCTGGCGTATCTCCGCTTGATGCTCACGCGTGACGACGATGCCTCGCTGGAGCGCGTGGTCAATGTGCCGGCGCGCGGCATCGGCACACGTACCGTGGAAGTGCTGCGCGAGCGTGCCCGCACGCAATCGGTGTCGTTGTGGCAGGCCCTGCATGACAGCCTCAGCGAGGGGGCGCTCAAGGGGCGCGCGGCGAGCGCGCTGTCGGCATTCTCGGACCTGATCGAGCGTCTCGACAACGATACCGCCGGCATGGCGCTGCACGAGCTGATCGAACACGTTCTCCATGCCACGGGCCTGCTCGAACATCACCGCAACGAAAAGGGCGAAAAAGGGCAGGCGCGTGTCGAGAACCTCGAGGAACTGATCAATGCGGCGCGCAACTTCGCCCAGGGCGATCCGTTCTCGTTGCAGGAAATCGGCGAGGGAGCGGCGGCACTGGAGCCATTCCTGGCGGAGGCTGCTCTCAACGCCGGCGATCACGAAGCCGACGATTTCGAGGACAGCGTGCAGCTGATGACGCTGCACTCGGCCAAGGGGCTGGAGTTTCCGGTGGTATTCGTCGCCGGGGTCGAGGAAGGGCTGTTTCCGCACAAGATGTCGCTGGAAGAACCGGGACGTCTCGAGGAAGAGCGGCGCCTGTGCTATGTCGGGGTGACCCGTGCCATGCGCAAGCTGTACCTGACCCACGCCGAGATACGGCGCCTGCATGGCAAGGAAACCTTCTCGCGACCGTCACGCTTCCTCCATGAGCTGCCCGAGGCGCTGCTCGAGGAAGTGCGTCTGCGCGGGCAGGTCTCGCGCCCGGTCACCACGCGACCGGGGCGCGGGCTTTCCCAGCAGCAGAGCGTATCGAGCGACGACGATCAGCCCGCGTTGAGCCTGGGGCAGCGCGTCAGCCATCCGGTCTTCGGAGAAGGTGTGATCCTCAATGCCGAGGGCGAAGGCGCCAGAGCGCGCGTCCATGTCAGTTTCGAGGACGAAGGCGACAAATGGCTGGTTCTGGGATTCGCCAAGCTCACGCCGCTATGATGCCTGGGTGTGCCGATATCTTGCCCATGACGTCGGGCCCTGGCCGCGACAGGAGCGACAAGCAATGAAGAAATGGTTTCCCGAGCTGATGGACCAGTGGTCGCAGCTCTCCGGCTATCAACGCTTCGAGCGGCTGGTGTCACTGGTGCTCACGGTGGCGATCGGCTGCGTGGTGCTGGTGGCGCTGTATTATCTGATCATGCACGTGATCGAGCTGCTGTTCGTGCAGACGCGCGATCCCTTCGATTATCGCGTCTTCCAGGCGGTATTCGACATGATCCTGACGGTGCTGATCGCCATGGAGTTCAACAATTCCATCGTGCGCACCATGGAGGGACGCGGCGGCTTCATCCAGGTCGAGATCGTGGTGCTGATCGCGATCATGGCCCTGGTCCGCAAGTTCATGGTCATGGACATGGAAACCATCGATCCCTTGATGATCCTGGCACTGGCCGCCGCGGTACTGGCCCTGGGATTGAGCTACCGGCTGGTAAGGCGCGGCGGCCGGCATTCGGACGAGGCGGATTAGGCCTCGGGAACGGGGCGGATGCGGCCATTGTCGTCCAGCGCCACCATCACGAAACGTGCCTCGGTGACCTTGTAGCGTTCCTCGGGGTCGCGTTCGTGGGGCGGGCGAATCCAGACCTCGACATCCAGCTTGATCGAACTGCGACCGACCTCGCGTACCTGGGTGAAGATATTGACCATCGCACCCACCCGCACCGGGCACAGGAAATCCATGCCCTCGGTGGCCACCGTGGCGGTGCGGCCACGGGCCAGACGTCCCGCGGCGAGTTCGGCGGCCTGGTCCATCTGCGCCATGAGCCAGCCGCCGGGGATATCGCCGTAGAGATTGGTATCCTGGCGCCGGGTCACGAGCTTGAGCGTGAGCTCGCCCTGGGGCGTGGGAATGTCGTCGAGTTCGTGCATGCTGGGGATCCTGGCGATTGTTGTTGTTGAACGTCGTTGCAGATGGCGTGGTGAGCGTTGCTGCCATACGGTCGACGCGCCGCTGCAACCAGGCTCATAGTAAACGCCGCCGGGCCTCGACGACCAGTCGTCCGGCAAGGGCGTCGCGGGCGAGAACGGGAGGCGGGGCGTTGAAAGCTTTGATGAACGCGATACGGATGAGCCGGCCCGGGGCGCTGGGGCGGTGCTTGACGGTTCTTCTGGGAACGCTGCTGTTGCCGATGCTGGCGATGGCGACGCCGCTGAGCGGCACGCTGGGGTCGATCGGCTCGGATACGCTGGGCGGGCTGATGATCCAGTGGGGAGAACGGCTCACCGCGCGACACCCGCAGGTACGCCTGCAGGTGCAGGCTTCGGGCTCGGGAACGGCGCCACCGGCCCTGGCGGAGGGCGTCACGCGCTTCGGGGCCATGTCCCGTCCCATGACCGAGGCCGAGCGTGGCGAATTCATCGCTCGCCAGGGGTATCCGCCGGTGGCGGTTCCCGTGGCGCTGGATGCGTTGACGCTCTTCGTGCACCGCGACAATCCACTCGATTCGCTCTCGCCGGCGCAGGTCGAGGCGTTGTTCGCCGACACTCGCTTCTGCGGGCACGCGCCGAGCATCGAACGCTGGGGCGATCTCGGCGTCGATGCGCCCGGATGGGCGTCACGCGGGATCGTGCGCTTCGGCCGCAACACCGCCTCGGGATCGCATGCGCTGTTCAAGCAGGAGGCGCTGTGCGGGGGCGATTTTCGCCGCGATGTCAACGAGGTTCCGGGATCCTCGGCGGTGGTGGCCGCGGTGGGTCGCTCGCGCGAGGCGATCGGCTATGCCGGCCTGGGATATCCCACGGCGATGGTCAAGGTGGTGGCGCTGCGCGATGACCGGGGCACGCCACGTCTGCCCACGCACGACAACGTCGTCAGTGGCCGTTATCCCCTGACGCGACCGTTGTATCTCTACGTCAACCTGGCGCCGGGCGAGTCCCTTCCCCCGCTGGAACGCGCTTTCTTCGACCTGGTGCTGTCGCCCGAAGGCCAGGCCGTGGTCGCCCGTCAGGGGTTCGTACCGTTGCCCGAGTCGCGCCTGGCCAGTGCCAGACGAGCGTTGCGGCTGCCACCCCTTGCCGATGTCACGCAATCGTCATCAAACTGACGTAATCTGATGCTCCACCTTCACTTGCATGGCATGGATTGCCGCCGGGTTCGCCGATGACCGACCCTTTCGTTTCTCCCCAGCGTGCCAATCGTCGCGCACGCCAGCGTCTCGATCGCCTGGCGTCGGGCGCGATCGCGGCCAGCGGCATCGGCGTGGTCGCGGCGGTGCTGGCCATCGGTGTCTATCTGACGCTGGCCGTGTTGCCGTTGTTCGAGGATGCCTCGGTCGAGGTCGATGCCGAGCCCTCGCCGGCCACGTCGGGAGCCTCCATCGTCTGGCTGGCGGAGGATGGCGAATACTGGCTGAGCGCGAATGGACGCGTGTTCGATGCCCAGGGCGAGGTGACGACGCTGACCGACGAGCCCCGCGTGACGACGGCCACCGAGGCGAGCGAGACCCTGCCGCTGGCCGTGGGCCTGGACAATGGCGAGGTGAGCGTGGTGCCGCGCGATGCCCGGGGCCAGCCACGCTGGTCGCAGGCCACGCGCTGGCGGCTGTTTGCCTCGGCGCCGGTCGCCGCGCTGCACTTGCAGTCCACGACGCATGGCTGGGCGCTGGCCGGACGCGATGCGGACGGCCAGGTGGCGGCCTTGTGGCATGACGGCGAGACGGCACGGCGTATCGCCCTGCCGGATCGGGCCGAACATCTTGCCCTGGGCCGCGAGGGGCATCTGGTCATGGCCCAGGGGACACGCTTGACCTCGTGGAAGCTGTCCCCGGACGGCAGCGTTGCGCCATCGGCACGTGCCGAAACGGCCGCGCCGATAACGGCCCTGGCGTTCCTGCAGGGAGACCGCACGCTGGTCGTCGGTGACGCCGAGGGCGGTTTGCGGCGTTGGCGGCAACGCCCGGACGATCAAGGCTGGCAAGCGGCCGAGACGCCCTATGCCGCCCTGGGCGAGGCACCGATACGCCGGCTGCTGGCCCTGCCGCGTCAACGCCTGTGGCTGGCACTGGATGCCGACGGCCGGCTGGGACTCTATCAGGCGATGAGCGGCCAGCGCTGGCAGGGCGTGGCACCCGAGGCATCGCTTCCGGTCACCCTGTCGAGCGACGCGCGCGGTAATCGGGTGCGCTGGTTGAGCGAGACCGGACGCCTTTATCGGCTGGCCGTCGAGGCCCCGCACGCTGCCGTGAGCACCGCCACGCTCTGGATGCCGCAGACGTACGAGGGCTACGCCAGCGACGAGTGGCGCTGGGCGGCGGCCGCCAGCGGCGACGCGGAGCCCAAGTACAGCCTGGTGCCGCTGGCGTGGGGCACCCTCAAGGCGGCAGCCTGGGCGATGGTCTTCGCGGTACCGTTGGCCTTGGGCGCGGCGGTGCACAGTGCGTGTTACATGTCGACGCGCCAGCGCGCACGCCTCAAGCCGGCCATCGAGTTGATGGAGGCCCTGCCTGGCGTGGTCATCGGGTTCGTCGCGGGCTTGCTCGTGGCCCCCTTCGTCGAGCAACACCTTGCCGGCACCCTGGCGCTTTTCATTTGCGTCCCGCTGGGGAGCGTGGCGTGCGGCTGGTTGTGGCGGCGTCTGCCCGCGCGCTGGGAGGCGCGTTTGCCGCCGGTGGGCGTCGGCGTGGGATTGATCGTGCCCCTGGCGCTGCTGTGCTGGGCGGCGTTGAGTGTTTCGCCCTGGCTCGAGGCCTGGTGGTTCGGCGGTGACCTGCGAGCCTGGATGCAGCAGACGCTGGGCTGGGACTACGCGCAGCGCAATGCACTGATCGTCGGCATGGCCATGGGACTGGCCGTCATCCCGACGCTCTACTCGCTGGCCGAGGAGGCGCTTTCCGGCGTTCCCCGCTCGCTGGCGGAGGGATCCCTGGCGCTGGGGGCGACCCGGGCGCAGACGTTATGGCGCGTGCAGTTGCCCGCCGCCGCGCCGGGTATTCTCGCGGCGGTGATGATCGGCGCGGGGCGTGCCGTGGGAGAAACCATGATCGTGCTGATGGCCACCGGCAATACGCCATTGATGTCGCCGAGTCTCTTCGAGGGGCTGCGCTCGCTGGCCGCCAATCTGGCCATCGAATTGCCCGAAGCCGCGGTGGGAGGCACGCATTATCGCCTCTTGCTGCTCGGAGCGCTGCTGTTGTTCGTGTTCACCTTCGTCGTCAATACCCTCGCCGAAGTGGTGCGTTGGCGACTCAAGCGTCGTTACCGGCGTTATGGAGCGCGCGCATGAGATGGCGACTGGGACGCGACAGCCTGTGGCGCTGGCTGAGCGGCGCCTGCGTGGCGCTTTCGCTGCTGGCCGTGGTGGCATTGCTGGCCTTGATCGCCGTGCGCGGCCTGGCGCATTTCTGGCCCGCCGACATCGAGCGCCTCACCCTCGAGAACGGTCAACAGGTCGCCGGCATCCCCCGTGGCGGCGAGGCCGAGACTCGTCGCTACTTCACCGCCAACCGCGATCTCGACGGGCAGGTATGGCGCTGGATCGCGGTGGACAGCATCGTCGAGCGCGAGACGCCGGCGTCCCTGGTCTATGTGCAGCGGCGGGACTGGGGGCCGTTCATCGGTCGCCTGGCGGCGGTGACGACACCGGCCGGGGAGCGACTCCGCGGCGATGCCGCCGAATCGCGGCTGCACCAGGCGCTGGCAGGCGATGCCGAGCTCGCCACGTTGTCCCTGCACAATGTCGAGGGGCGTGACGTGACCTTGCCGTTCGCCCAGGTCCAGTCGCTGGCCTGGCCCAATCGCATGCATGTCGGCGACAAGCTGCTGGCCTGGGTGGATGGCGTGTGGCGCTTTCTCAGCGAGGCGCCCGGCGATGGGCGCGTCGAAGGCGGGGTATGGCCGGCGATCTTCGGCACCCTGCTGATGGTGATATTGATGTCGCTGGTGGTCACGCCGTTCGGGGTGCTGGCGGCGTTGTATCTCAACGAAGTCGCACGCCAGGGGCCCGTGACGCGGCTGGTGCGTATCGCGGTGCGCAACCTGGCCGGGGTGCCGTCGATCGTCTACGGCGTGTTCGGTCTGGGCGTGTTCGTCTACGGGCTCGGCGGGCAAATCGACCGCTGGTTCTACGCCGAGGCGCTGCCTTCGCCGACCTTCGGCACCGGGGGACTGTTGTGGGCGTCGCTGACGCTGGCCTTGCTGACGTTGCCGGTGGTGATCGTGGCCACCGAGGAGGGGCTGGCGCGGGTGCCCGGTACGCTCCGCGAGGGGTCGCTGGCGCTGGGCGCGACGCGTTTCGAGACGCTCAAGCGCGTGGTGGTGCCCATGGCGCTGCCGTCGATGCTCACCGGGGTCATCCTGGCCGTGGCGCGCGCCGCCGGCGAAGTGGCGCCGCTGATGCTGGTCGGGGTGGCCAAGCTGGCACCGGAGATTCCGCTGGATGGCGAATTTCCTTTCCTGCACCTCGAAAGCAAGTTCATGCATCTTGGCTATCACGTGTTCGATCTCGGTTTCGCCAGCCGCGATGCCGAAGCCGCGATGCCGCTGGTGTTCGCCACGGCGACATTGCTGGTCGCGGTCATCGTCGTGCTTAATCTAACTGCAATATTGTTGCGTCATCATCTCAGGGCACGTCACCGTGCACTGGAACGTTCGTAGGAGGCTCGTCACCGTTGTCAGCCGCTTCTTTTCCTTCCGGCGAGGCCGTGCGTGGGTCGCCGCCGGTGGTCGATTTCTCCTCGGCGTCGAGTTGCTTCGATATCGAGAACCTGTCGCTTGCCTATGACGACAAGCCGGCGCTGAGCGATTTGACGCTCAAGGTGCCGCGGCATCGAGTGACGGCGTTCATCGGACCCTCGGGGTGCGGCAAGTCGACGTTGCTGCGTGCGCTCAACCGATTGCACGACCTCAACGACCAGGTGACGCGGACGGGCCGCATCCGGCTCGAGGGGCAGGATATCCACGCCCGCGAGGTCGACGTGGCCGAGCTGCGTCGGCGCGTGGGCATGGTCTTTCAGGCACCCAATCCGTTTCCCATGTCGATCTACGAAAACGTGGCCTATGGGCTCCGCCTGCAGGGCATTCGACGCAAGCGCGAGCTGGACGAGATCATCGAATGGGCGTTGCTGTCGGCGGCGCTGTGGGACGAGGTGAAGACGAACCTGCATGCCTCGGCCTGGACGTTGTCGGGCGGTCAGCAGCAGCGCCTGGTGATCGCCCGGACACTGGCGGTGCGCCCCGACGTGCTGCTGCTCGACGAGCCGGCCTCGGCACTGGATCCGATCTCGACGCTCAAGATCGAGGAGTTGATTCGCGGGCTGAAATCGCAGCTGACGCTGGTTCTGGTCACGCACAACATGCAGCAGGCGGCGCGGGTCTCCGATTACACCGCGTTCCTGCACGGTGGCGAGCTGGTCGAGTACGCCCCGACCGATACCCTGTTCACCAATCCGCGCCTACGGCGCACCGAAGATTACATCACCGGCCGCGTGGGGTGAGTCGCGGCGATTCCTATCAGCGGAGCAGTGCCATGGACATTACCAACGAAACGCACAGTCAGCATATTTCACGCCAGTTCAACCAGGAACTGGAGCAACTCAAGACCCAGTTGATGGCCATGGGCGGACTGGTCGAGAAACAGGTGCAGGACGCCGTCGAGGCATTGCTCGAAGGCGATAGCCGTACCGCCGAGCGGGTGCGCGACAACGATACCGCCGTCAACGACATGCAACTCAAGATCGACGAGGAGTGCACGCGCGTCCTGGCACGTCGTCAGCCGGCGGCGTCCGATCTGCGCCTGGTGCTGGCGGTGATTCGCGCCACCTCGGACCTCGAGCGCGTCGGCGACGAAGCCAACAAGATCGCCCGCAACGCCCTGGCGCTCATCGAGGCGGGACGGCATTCGCGCGGCATGGTCGAGATTCGTCACTTGAGCGAGCACGTGCGCAAGATGCTGCGCGATGCGTTGACGGCCTTCGCGCGTTTCGACACGCGTCTGGCGCTGGACGTGCTGCACGAGGATGAGTCCGTCGACAATGAATACACCACGGCCACGCGCTCGCTGGTGACCTTCATGATGGAAGATCCGCGTGCCATCACCACCATCCTCAGCGTGATGACCATTCTGCGCGCGCTGGAGCGGGTGGGCGACCATGCCGACAATCTCGCCGAACACGTCATCTATCTGGTCAAGGGGCTCGATGTTCGGCATACCGACCCCGGTGAGCTAGATGAGTCGCTGGGCCAGTGAGGCCAGGCGTCACTGGCCGGGCGGGGTGACGTTCGCGACGTTGTGAAGCAACGCTTCGGCATGCGTCGGAGGCAGGGCGCCCGAGAACACATGGCCCTGTATGCTGTGGCAGTGAAAGTCGCGCAGGCGCTGGACCTGGGCGTCGGTTTCCACGCCCTCGGCGACGACATGCATGCCGGCATCGCGTCCCAGCGAGATGATCGAGCGTACCAGTGAGCCCACGCGCGGGTCGTCGCCGATGCGCTCGATGAAGCTCTTGTCGATCTTGAGCGTGTCGAAGGGGATGCGCGTGAGGTAGGCGAGCGACGAGTAACCGGTGCCGAAGTCGTCGATGGCGAAGCCCACGCCATGACGCTTGAGGCGTTGCATGCTCTCGATGATGGCCTCGGGGTCGTCGATCAGCGAGCGTTCCAGTACTTCCAGCTTGAGCAGGCGGCCCGGCAAGCGGTATTGGGCAAGCAATGCGCAGAACCGGTCGGCGAAGGCAGGCCGGGCGAGCTGTTCCTGCGAGATATTGAGCGCCACCGGCAACACGTCGTGCCCGCGATCCCGCCATACGGAAAGCTGTCGCATGACCCGCCGCAAGACCCAGATATCCAGTTGATCGCCGAGATCGATTTCTTCGGCGATGTCGACGATATCCTGAGGGTTGACCCACCCCAATTCTGTATCGTGCCAGCGCAGCAACGCCTCGAAGCCGTGCACGCGAAAGTCGCGCACGCTGACCTGGGGTTGATAGTGCAGACAGAAGCGATCCTCGGCCAGAGCCGAGGCGGTGCGTCGACGCAACAGATTGCGGCGCGTCAGACGCGGCAGGACCTCGGGCGTATCGAGACGAAACAGGTCGGCGCCGCGTTCGCTGTGGAGCCGGCGGCAGGTATGCTGCAAGGCGGAGAGAATGTCGTCGGCATGGCCAAGCCGGGGGGCATCATGGGCCCAGACCACGCGAGCGGCCGCGGTGACCGTCTTGCCGGCGGCGATGTAGGGCGCGCGCAGCGTGGTGGCCAGTGCCTCCATGGTGGCAGCCATGCGTGTGGCGTCGCCGCGATAGAGCAGGACGCCCAGGCGCTGGTCATCGATACGCGCCAGGTCGAAGACGAATCCGTCCAGAGCCTTCTCGACCCGGGCGATGCATCGCATCAGGACATTGTTGCTGACCTGGAGCGAGAAGCGCGTGCGTATCGCGCGCATGCCGTAGAGATCGACGGCCGCCACGCCGCACAGGGTGTCGTCGTCGGAGAGCGCGTTCAGACGCGCCTCGATGAGTTGTTGAAAGCGCTGCTGCGTGGCCAGGCGAGTTTGCGGATCGAATTGCGTGCCGATCTCCGCGCGTGCGCGTTCCAGCCGCATGATGGCATCGTCGCCGATTTCGTTCTCCACCAGTCGGGCGAGATCGAGCAATATCTCGCGCTGGGAGGCATCGAAATGGCGTGGATGGCGATCGATCAGGCACAGCGTGCCCAGTGGCAGCCCCGCGGCCGTGCGAATGACGGCGCCGGCATAAAAGCGAATGTAAGGCGTCTCGGTGACCAGCGGATGGTCACGGAAACGCGCATCCCGGGTGGTATCCTCGATCACCAGCAGCTTGCGTTCCAGCAAGGCGTGCGCGCAAAAGGCGTTGTCGCGGGACGTTTCACAGGCATCAATGCCGAAACGCGACTTGAACCACTGACGGTGGCGGTCAACCAGTGTGATCAGCACAATGGGCACGCCGAAGACTCGGGCGGCCAGCCGGGTGATGTCGTCGAAACGCTTCTCGGGCGGGGTATCCATCAACCCCAGGCGGTGCAGCTCGTCGAGGCGACGCGTTTCATCGGGATGATCGGGGGCAGCGACCCCCGGGACATTGACCATGCAGTGTTCTCTCGTCGCGATGCCGGGCCCGGCGTCATGCAAGCAGGCGGGTGGGAGCGCCTGAGCACTGCCATGCAGGCATCCCGGTGCTAGGAACGTTAGCACAAGGCGACGTCGCGCCGACGCTCGATTCGCCCGGTTGCGCCGAAAGGCCGAGTGGCTCATGCCTTTGGCTGAGCATTAAGTCTGATATGGCATCATACGAGTATGAAATTTCTCATCCAGCGCGAAAGATGGGCGCTGGATGGCAAGCATGCCATGCTGTCGCGCATGGCCTCCGTCATCGTTCGTCGAGGAATTCCTGCGATGCTGCACGCTTTCACGGCCATCGGACGCGGAACACGGCTCGTGTTGTCGCCGGGCATGCGACGTTTCGTCATTGCCCCGGTCTTGGTCAACCTGGTGTTGTATGCCGCAACGCTCGCCTATCTGTTCACGCATTTCGGCGGCTGGCTGGACTATTGGATGCTCAAGGTGCCGGGGTGGCTCGAGTGGCTGGAATGGCTGATCTGGCCGCTTCTGGTAGTGAGCTTGCTGTTGATGGTGTTCTTCACCTTCACGCTGGTGACCAACCTGATCGCCGCACCTTTCTATGGCTTTCTCGCCGAGAAGGTCGAATGGCGACTCACCGGCAGCCCGCCCGATGACACGCGGAGCCTGATGCGCGCCGGTGTCGATGCCCTGGGGCGCGAACTCGTCAAGTTGCGCTACATGCTGCCGCGCATGGTGCTGTTGTTCGTGCTGGGCTTCGTGCCGGGCGTGAACATGTTCATGCCGCTGCTGTGGGCCGCCTTTTCGGCCTGGATGCTGGCGATTCAATACCTGGATTATCCCATGGACAATAATCAGGTGAGCTTTAGCGACATGCGACGGCGATTGCGTGCACGCTGGTGGCCGACGCTGACCTTCGGTCTGGGCATGTCGCTGGCGACCTGGGTACCGGTGCTCAACCTCGTGCTGCTGCCGGGCGGCGTGGCCGGCGCGGTGATACTCTGGGATCATTATTATCGTCATCTGCCGGCCGTGGCACGATGAACGATCTCGACGCGACAAGGAGACCCTGCATGCAAGAGACACACGCGCCCTCCATGGCCAGTGGCGGCTTCATTCGGCGTCGCTGGGCGTTGGGGATTCTGCTCGTCGCGGCCGTGGGCGCCTTGCTGGTGTGGTGGCTTGGGGCCCAGATGCGCGATTGGCTGGGAACGTTGTCCACGCTCCAGGCGGGGATGCTGGCGAGCCTGGTGGCGGGGTTGTTCACGCCGGTGGGCGCGCTGCCGATCATGGTGCTGCGCCACATCAGTCAGCGTCTCGAGGATGCCTTGATGGGCTTCGGTGCCGGCGTGATGCTTGCCGCGACGGCGTACTCCCTGGCCATGCCGGCCTACGAGGATTCCCTGGCCTTGACCGGCACGATCGGCTGGGCCTTGACGATCGTCTGTGCCGGGATCGTCTGCGGCGGCCTCCTGGTCTGGGGAATGGATCGCTTCGTGCCACACGAGCACTTCACGCTGGGCAAGCAGGGCGGTGCCGATGCCTTGCAGATTCGCCGCATCTGGCTGTTCATCTTTGCCATCACCATTCATAACTTCCCCGAGGGGCTGGCGGTCGGGGTGGGCTATGCGCGCGGCGACATGGCCGCCGGCGTGGCGTTGACGCTGGGTATCGGCCTTCAGAACCTGCCCGAAGGGCTGATCGTCTCCCTGGGGCTGCTGGCCATCGGCTACTCGCGCCCCACGGCATTGGGAGCAGCGTTCTTGAGCGGCCTGGTGGAGCCTGTGGGTGGTGTCATCGGCGCGCTCGCGGTGCATATCGTCGATGCCCTGCTGCCCTTCGGTCTGGCGTTCGCCGCCGGGGCCATGTTGTTCGTGATCAGTCACGAGATCATTCCCGAGTCGCACCGCAAGGGACACGAGGGCGATGCGACCTTCGGCGTGCTGGGCGGTTTCATGTTGATGTTCGTGCTCGACAAGGTGTTCTGACACCTCGCGAAGGCGGCTAAGTAATTGACAAACCTGCAATGAAAACTATTATTGATAAGTACAACTTGCCGTTGGCGCAATGTCCGGCCAACGCTCGACATTCGATGAAAGATTAATTATGGAGGTATGTCGTGGCGCATCAACTGCCGACGTTACCCTATGCCTATGATGCTCTGGAACCGCACATCGATGCGTTGACCATGGAGATTCACCATAGCCGTCACCATCAGACCTACGTCAACAATCTGAATGCGGCGCTGGAAGGCACCGGGCTCGAATCGCTGCCCGTCGAAACCCTGTTGGGCGAGCTCGAGCGCGTACCGGAAGACAAGCGTCAGGCGGTCATCAACAACGGTGGTGGCCATGCCAACCACTCGCTGTTCTGGACCGTCATGTCGCCGCAGGGCGGCGGTGCCGCCAAGGGCGATCTGGCTTCGGCCATCGAGCGCGACCTGGGCGGTGATGACGCCTTCCGCGAAGCCTTCACTCAGGCTGCCGTCAAGCGCTTCGGCAGTGGCTGGGCCTGGCTGTCGGTCACGCCGGCCAAGCATCTGGTCGTGGAAAACACGCTCAACCAGGATAGCCCGCTGATGCACGGCAACACGCCGATTCTGGGGCTGGACGTGTGGGAGCACGCCTACTACCTCAAGTACCAGAACAAGCGTCCCGAGTACATCAAGGCCTTCTTCGAGGTCATCGATTGGGACGAAGTGGCTCGCCGCTACGCCGAAGCCACTGCGTAACGCCTATCGGGAGGCTGCCATGGGTCCGGCGACAGGCATGACGCACGATGCCACTACGCCGGCCCAGCGTCTCACCATGGCCGATTTCGGCGCTTTCGAGCGCCGTTATCGTTTGTATCATCACTTTCCCTCCTTGACCCGTGCCGATGCCGTGTCCACCACGGTGGCCGAAGGCTGGGTCGATGAATGTCGCCCGGACACGGGCATCAGTCTCGTCGGCTCGCGACTCACGATTCATCACACCTACGAAACTCACGCATTGGCGGATGCTCCGGCGCACGTGTCGATCATCGTCATGCTCGAGGGGCAGGCCGAGCTGATGCATGGCGAGAAGCGCCTCACGCTGTCGCCTCGCGAGGGGGTGATGCTGGTCAACGACGGGCGCTGTCCGCTGAGTGCGCGCCACATGGGCGGCCAGCGCCTGCGCGCGATCAATCTGACGCTGCTCGACGATGCACGCACCACGCAGAACCGGCTGGCCGCGCCCTTGGCAGATCTGCTGACGTCTTCACCGGATGGCGCCTGGCGGCTGGCACCCCCCGAGGGTCTTCTGGCATCGCTCGAACAGTGGTTGAACGCCGCGGGGGAGGGGATCTCGCATACATTGCTCGGCGAGGGACTGGGGTTGCAGCTGATGGCACATGGGCTGGCAGCCAGAGAAAACGCCCCGGCCGAGCAGACGCGCCGTCTGGGCGTGCGCGATCGCCATCATCTGGCACGCGTGCGTGCCTGTCTGCACGATCATCCCGATGCCTCGCATGACCTCGACTCCCTGGCGCAACTGGCCTGCATGAGTCCCAGCGTGTTGCGTGACAAGTTCCGCCAGGCGTACGGCCAGCCGGTCTTCGAGTACCTGCGTCAACGCCGCCTCGAAATGGCGCATGATCTGCTCCGGGAAGGCTATAGCGTGCAGTACGTCGCAACCCGTGTCGGCTATCGGCACGCCAGCAATTTCGCCACCGCCTTCAAGCAGCGCTATGGCGTGTCGCCCCGCGCCTTGCAGCGGCAAGGAGCATAGCGAGCGCCGTGCGATTCAGGCGGTAACGAGGCGATGGCCGTGACGTCGATGCATGACGCAGGTTCCCTCGCCGGACGGGCTTGCAGCATTGCGCATAGGTTTTTCGTCATTTTCCATAAGCAGAACGACTCTTAAAAGTTAATAATTCTCACTCTCCATAAGAAATGGGTCGATATCGGCCCGATGACGAGAGCGAGGATCCGTTTCCCATGAGTCGCACACTGTCTCCCCACTGGCTTACCTGCGCGTGTCTGGCCGGCGTGATGTTCGTCCCCATGACGGGCTGGGCGCAAACCGAGGGCGGAGAAACCGATGCCGTCGATCTGTCCACCGTGACGGTCTCGGGCCAGGCCGCCACCAAGACACAGACGCCGATTGTCGAAACCCCCCAGTCCGTCTCGCGTGTCGATCGCGACGAGATGGATGAGCGTGACACCCGCACCCTCAGGGAAGCCGCGCAATATACGCCGGGCGTCTATACCAACCAGGTCGGCGCCTCCAACCGCTACGACTACCTGGTCATGCGAGGGTTCTCCGACGGCAGCTTGAGCAATACCTATCTCGATGGCCTCAAGGTCATGGGCGATACCAACGGTTACAGCTCGATGGTGATCGATCCGTATTTTCTGGAGAGCGTCGAAATCGTCAAGGGACCGGCCTCCGTACTCTACGGGCGCTCCTCCCCCGGTGGCCTGGTGGCGTTGACCAGCAAGCAGCCGCAGTTCGAGACGCATCGTCAGCTGCGGTTCAGCGTCGGCAACAACAGTCAGCGCAGCGCGGCGTTCGATCTGACCGGCCCTCTGGACGACGAGCGGCGGGCCGCCTATCGCGTGGTGGGGTTGGCCAGCGGTGCGGATACCCAGTTCGACACGGTCGAGGAGGAGCGCTATGCCATCGCGCCATCGGTGACCTGGGACGTCACCGACGACACGACCCTGTCGTTCATGGCCTATCTGCAAAAGGATCCGGAGGGCGGTTATCACTCCGGCGTGCCTTACGAGGGGGCGGTGGAAAGCCACAATGGACGGAAGATCAGCAACAACTTCTTCGATGGCGAGGACGATTACGACAAGTTCGAGCGTACCCAGCGCATGTTCGGCTACAGCCTCGAGCATCGCTTCAACGATGCCTGGACAGCGCGTCAGAAGGTCCGTTATCTGAATGCTGATGTCGATCTGGATCAGGTCACCCAAGGTGCTGAATACCTTTACGATAGTGCGGGCAACCTGATAGGGCAAAACGTCTGGGTCGATGGGGATAGCAACGAACTCAAGCGTTACTATTACGGTGCCCAAGAGTCGCTGGAAGCCTGGACCATCGATAACCAAGTAGAAGCCAATCTCGACGGTGGCTTCATCGACCATACGCTGCTGGTCGGTGTGGATTATCAGACACGCCAGAACGATATCGTCTACACATCTGGCGTTTTCCCGAATATCAATCCCTTCGATCCGCAGTACGGCGCCGATCCTGTGGGAGCGATCGCCACAGCCAGCGACGAACGTCATGAACTGACACAGACGGGGGTTTATCTACAGGATCAGATGGCGTTCGACCGCTGGCGCCTGACGCTCGGAGGCCGTTACGACTGGGTTAATATCGAGAACACCGACTACCTGAAAGATAGCGAAGACAAACTGGACGATACCCAGTTCAGTGGTCGAGCCGGTGTGCTCTATATGTTCGATAATGGTGTCGCGCCCTACATGAGCTACAACACGGCCTTCACGCCGACCAGTTTCGTCGATGCCGAGGGTGACGTGCTCGAACCGATGGAAGGCGAGCAATGGGAGACGGGCCTCAAGTATCAGCCCCCGGAAACCGAGGATCGCTACAGCCTCTCGCTGTTCCGCATCACCCAGGAAAACGTCGCCACCAAGGAGCAGCCCACCGACCCCTACCGCTCCATCGGCGAAATCGAGTCTCAGGGCCTGGAGCTGGAAGCCCGCAAGCAGTTGACCGAGGGATTGCGCTTGCAGGCCGCCTACAGCTATACCGATATCCGCTATACCAAGAGCGAAGATCCGGACGAAGAAGGCAGTCACGCCATTTATGCCCCACGCCATCAAGCCAGCCTGTGGAGCCATTATGCTTTCCAGAGCGAGGCGCTTGCGGGGCTGGATGCCGGGCTGGGGGTGCGCTATTACGCCGATATCCAAGCGGATCGCGCCAACACCGAACAAGTGCCCGATTACACGCTGGTCGATGCCATGCTGGGGTATGACCTGGGGCAGATGGGCATGTCGGGCATGCAGGTGCAACTCAATGTGGGCAACTTGCTCGACAAGGAATACGTGGCCTCGTGCAACTCGCTTCAATACTGCTACTTCGGTGCGGAGCGTAATGTGCGCGCGAGCCTGACCTACGACTTCTAGGTCCTGCAAGCCATCGCTCAACGGCGTCGCCGGCAAGATCTTGGCGCGATTGAGTCGCGAGTGGTTTTCATTTACGCTGCCTGGCGTGGGTCATGCCCACGCCACCCATTTCGGCCTCGCCACAGGAAACGTCTTCGATGTCGGTGTCGCTCACCCGGTTGTATGCCGGCCCCCTGAAGGGGATGGATCGCAAGCTGATGACCTGGGACCAGGCACCCGAGACGGCCTGGCGAGCACAGGATCTGTTTTCCCGTCGCGGCATGGCGCACGTGATCCAGCGGTACGGCGCCGAACATCAGCATGGCGACTGCCGCGCCGTCATGTCGCTCTGGTCGAAGTACTTCCTGGCCCTGACGACGTACACGGGCGTGGCGCACAATCTGCTGGCGGATCGCCAGCTGCCGCTCGCGCTGCCGCGTCTCGGGGTCGTACTCGGCGAGGACATGCTCATCGATGCGCTGGTGGTCGAGGAGACGTCCTCGCCTCTGATCGACACCCGAGCAGAAGCGCGCTTTTTGCCCCTGATACGCGATACCTGGGGGCCCGCCATCACGTGCATGGCGCACCACAGCGGCATCGCGCCACGTGCGCTCTGGAGCAATCTGGGACAATACGTCGATTATCTCGTGCGCCAGTTGCACGCCTTGCCGGAAGCCCGGTCGGGCGCGGCGCTCGGCGAACGCTGGATGACCCTGCGCGAGCTGGCCGACGGTCAGCGCAATCCCTTGTTCCAGCCCGTTCGTCATCGCGAGAACGCCGAGGGCGACATCGAGCCCATCCGGCGCGTCTGTTGCATTCGCTACCTTCTGCCTGGCCTGGGCTATTGCGGCAACTGTCCGCTGGCGTGTCGCGAGAAGACCGAGGCGCAACCGCCACGCCGCGTGGCCAACGGCTGACTCCCCCGCCTGCTTGCCCGTTTCCCCTGCGTGGTAACGTCGACTTGTCCACACGGACATCGGCACTCGGAAAATGCATGCTCGACCCCCTTGAAAACCCCTCGACCGCTCCTATTTTCGCCTATGAGAGAGGTGCTGCATCTTCGCGTGGCGGTCTCTCTCGAGAGTCTGTCTAATGTAGGAGGTGTTCGCCATGTTCGACGATATCAAGCGTTTCGAGACGGGGGCGCCCCAGCAATTGGACTGGTTCCGTCAACTGCTGGATGGCTTCTTGAATGACGGCGACGCGATGGATATTCGCGCGGTGCCACGCGGGAGTTTCCCGATGATCAACGTGGCGCGAAGCGACGATGCCGTGCGGGTCTACGTATTTGCCGCAGGGCTGTCGCCGTCGGATCTGACCATCGATGTCCAGGATAACGTCCTCACCCTGCGTGGCCGGCGCGATACGCTGCCGGACAGTGACGAGGATGGAAACGCGCGTCCGGTATTCCGGCGCGAGCGGGCCAGTGGCGAGTTCGTGCGTGCGATCGCATTGCCGGATGGACTGGACGCCGAGCGTGCCGAGGCGCGCCATGCCCATGGCGTGTTCGAGATCGTGTTGCCCAAGCGAGAGGAACTCAAGCCGCGGCGTATCGAAGTCAAGGCGGCTTGAAGAACGTCGATCACCTTGAACCAAGGAGGCATGCACCATGAGTAACATCGTTCGTTCATCCAGCCACTCTCCGCTTCAACAACGTGACCAGGAAAAGCGTTCACAGGACGCTCTGCTACCGGCGGTGGATATCTTCGAGGAGTCCGACGTCCTCAAGCTGGTGGCGGATATGCCCGGTGTGACGCACGAGTCGCTGAAAGTGGAAATCGACAACAACGTGCTGAGCCTGGAAGGCGACATAGCCTTGAACATGCCGGAAGGACTGAGTGCGTTGCATGCCGAGGTCCGCGGACAACGGTTCGCGCGGCGTTTCAATCTCAGCCACGAGATAGATGGCGATGCCATTACGGCCACTATCGTCAATGGTGTCTTGACGCTGACGCTGCCCAAGAAGGATAGCCATCGCACTCGGCGTATCGAAGTTCAGGCGGCATGAGTAGCAGCGCCAGTACGATGGATGGTGCCAGATGTGACCGATCGTCCATCCTGGCCCGGTCGACGTGACGAGTGCCCACATGCGCGTGGGCACTCCTTTTTCTCCCGCCGCTTTTTCTCCCGCCGCTTTTTTCTCCATCCGACCGTGACGGAGGGAGCCGAGCGCCTTTCCAGAAGCGGGCGATGCCGCACCTACAAGACTAGTCGCCGCCCACGGCACGGCGTTCGGCAGGGGCGGCATTCAGCCGTGCGGCGGGAAACACGCAACGAAAGAGCGCACCCTGGCCGGGGTGGCTGTCGATATCGAGGTGCGCGTCGTGGCGCAGCAGGACGTGCTTGACGATGGCCAGGCCCAGGCCGGTGCCGCCGTTGGCGGCGCTGCGCCCCTTGTCGACGCGGTAGAAACGCTCGGTGAGGCGTGGCAGGTGTACCGGGTCGATCCCTTCGCCGTCGTCCTCGACCTCGACCGCGGCACCCTCCTTCCAGGCTTTCCAGCGCAACGTGACGGTGCTGCCCGACGGCGTGTATCGCACGGCGTTGAAGACCAGGTTGGAAACGGCGCTGCGTATCTCGCCATCGGCGCCCAGCAGATGGCGGTCGTCGTCGATTTCCAGGCGCACGTCATGACTGCCGTTGCAGAGCGCGGCGGCATCGTCGCGAATGTTCGCCAGCAGCGCGGCCATGTCCAGCGGTACTGGATCGTCACGGGTCTGGTCGGTTTCCAGCTTCGACAGCAACAGCAGATCCTCGACCAGTCGCTGCATGCGTTGCGACTGCTCCTGCATCTGTCCGAGACCCCGTTGCCAGCGGGGCGGTAATTGATCGGCGTTGTCGAGGTAGGTTTCCAGATAGCCGGTGAGCACGGTGAGCGGCGTGCGCAGTTCGTGGGAAACGTTGGCGACGAAGTCGCGCCGCATTTCTTCCAGGCGATGCAGTCGCGAGATGTCGCGGGCCATGACCAGGCGCTCGTTGTCGCCGAACAACGTGATTTGATACTGCAGCGTCACGTCATCGCGCAAGGGCGATGCCAGGGTGAGCGGTTCGCGGTAATCGCGGGCGTTGAAGTAGGCCACGAAGCGCGGGTCCCGCAGGAAGTTGGTGATGTGCTGGCCGCGGTCGTGGGGCGATTGAAAGCCGAGCATCTGCGTGGCGGCGGTGTTCCACCACTCCAGATCGCCATGGCCGTCGAGCATGACCACGGCATCGCGCATCGCCTCGCAGGAGTCCTGCACGCGCCGGATGATGTCGCGCAGGCGTGCCTGGGATTGGCGCTGCGTCTTCTGATACTTGTAGAGGCGGTCGAACAGATCGCCCCAGACGCCGGCCCCGACGGGGGGTGTCTCGTGGGGGTGCTGGGTCAGCCAGACGTACAGGGCACGCAAATGGCGCAGATGCAGATACACGTAGAGGCCCAGGCCGGCGGCCAGCCCCCAGCCGGGCTCGCCGAGCAGCCAGCCCAGGGCACCGAGTCCGACGACCAGGTACGCCAGTCGCCACAGTTCGTTGGTCCAATAGTGCACGCGCTAGTCCTTGGCGGAGAAGCGATAACCGGTGCCGCGTACCGTCTGGATGAGATGCTGATGGGCCTCGCCGAGCGCCTTGCGCAGGCGGCGGATGTGCACGTCGACGGTGCGCTCCTCGACGTAGACATTGCCACCCCAGACCTGATCGAGCAACTGGCTACGCGTGTAGGCCCGCTCCTGATGGGTCATGAAGAACTGCAAGAGCCGATACTCGGTGGGGCCTACATCCAGTGCCTGGCCGTTGGCGCTGACCCGATGGCTGACCGGATCGAGGAGCAGGCCCTCGATCTCCACCGGGTCCTCCACGCCCTTGGGAGTCGTGCGGCGCAGCACGGCCTTGAGGCGTGCCACCAACTCCCGCGGCGAGAAGGGCTTGGTGATGTAGTCGTCGGCGCCGGCTTCCAGCCCCTGGATCTTGTTGTCTTCCTCGCTCTTGGCGGTGAGCAGGATGATCGGCAATTCGGCAGTGGCGGTATCGCGCTTGAGACGCCGCGCCAGTTCGATGCCGCTGGTGCCGGGCATCATCCAGTCGAGCAGCAACAGGTCGGGTTGGTCGTCGACCACCATGGCATGTGCCGCCTGAGCGTTGTCGGCTTCCAGCACACGGTAGTCGGCCATTTCCAGCGCCACCGCGATCATTTCGCGGATGGACGCTTCGTCATCGACGATGAGCACGGTCTTGGCGGTCATGGGCGTAGGCCTCTTGCGGATCGCGATGGCGCGAATCACTCATGAATGACATCAGCATGACGATTACAACGCGCTAATGTGACAACTTCGTGACACGCGATCTATAGCATAGGCCATAGCGACAAGGCGATGCCCGCGAAGACCACCAGACCGGCCCAATGATTGTTGAGAAAGGCCCGGAAGCAATGGTCGCGTTCGCGATGGCGGATCAGGCGGTGCTGGAAGACGAAGATCGCCCCCATCGCAGCCAGCCCCAGCCAGAAGAAGCCTCCCAGCGCCAGGCGCAGGCCGACCCAGGCCAGCAGCAGCAGGGTCAGCGCCTGCAGCAGTCCGATCATCAGGCGGTCGGCGCGCCCGAACAGCACCGCCGTGGACTTGATGCCGACCTTCAGGTCGTCATCGCGGTCGACCATGGCATATTCGGTATCGTAGGCCACCGTCCAGGCCACGTTGGCGGCGAGCAGTAGCCAGGCTTCCAGCGGTACCTGGCGTTGAATGGCCATGAACGCCATGGGGATCCCCCACGAGAAGGCAGCCCCCAGCACTACCTGGGGGAAGTGCGTATAGCGTTTCATGAACGGGTAGGTGGCCGCCAGGGCCAGTGCCGCGAAGGACAGCAGCACGGTTGGCAGATTGGTCAGGCAGACCAGGCCGAAGGCAATGATCACCAGGCCCGCGAAGAGCACCTTGGCTTCTTTCTCGGTGATGCGTCCGGTAGCCAGTGGCCGGTCGCGGGTACGCTTGACGTGCCCATCGAAATGGCGATCGGCGTAGTCGTTGACCACGCAACCGGCGGCGCGCATCACGTACACGCCGATGACGAAGATCAGCAGCGTACCGCGTTCGGGGATACCCTCGGCCGCCAGCCACAGCGCCCACAACGTCGGCCACATCAGCAGCCAGGTGCCGATGGGGCGGTCGAGTCGTGTCAAGCGCAGAAAGTCCGGCACGCGGGCCAGGCCGCTGGGGTGCGCGGCATCGGATGAGTCGGCGGACATCGGGCTCTCCTATGACAACGTGGCTGTGAAAAGCAACGTGGCTGTGTAACGTGAGCGGCCAGCTTAGCGCGATGGCAGCGAGAGGTCAGCGGCCATCGCGGCGAGAAAGAATTCCTGGACGAGAATCCTGGTTCTGCCCACGCGCAGGAGCGAGCGCCGCCCCCAGGGGCCGGCGTCGCCTCGCCAGGCGTCCAGCCCCGTCATGGCCGGCGCACGGATCGCTTCGATGGGGCCGCGCTCGAGGTTAGGTTGCCGAAATAGCCAACTGCCCAGCGAACGCTCTCCCAGCGTGCATAGCCGTGCGCCGGACAGTCCCTCCAGCGGTGCCACGGAACGGGCCGCAACCCAGGAGGCATTGCCCAGCCGCAACAGGACTTCCCGGTGCCAGACGTGCGTGCGGTGCGGCAGCCCCAGTGCCTGGGCTTCGTCGAGGCGTGGCCTGGTCACGCCCTGGGTGAGCAGACGCACCGAGAATGGACGGGGGCTGGCGATGCGCAAGCGCGCGGTCAGTGAATCGCGAGAGGCCACCCAGGGCCACCAGTCGGGGCTCATTCGAGGACGCTGCGCGGCGATGGGCAGCCAGTGCGGCCAGCCTGGGAAGCGGTCAGGAGACATGAGAGCGATGGCTTAGAAAAGAAAGATGTTAGTGTAACATGCGCAGCTTACGCGCTTTTTCGGCGTTCGAGCGATAGCCCGCCACGCCGGGTGTGGATATGTCATTACCATGAGCTTGTCATCAGTGCGTGAGGCGTTATGAGCGATCCTCTGATCATCGTCGGCAGCGGCATGGCCGGTATGGGCCTGGCGCGCCAGGTGCGCGCCCGCGATGCACGGCGTGCCATCACCCTGATCACCGCCGATAGCGGTGACGAATACTCGAAACCGCTGCTGTCCACGGGCTTCGCCAAGCATTTGCCGCCTGCACGGCTGGCGATGCGTTCCCCTCTCGAGGTCGCCGAGGCGCTGTCGGCGGTGGTGCGTACGCATACCCGGGTCGAGGCCATCGATCCTCGCGAGCGCACGCTTGGCATAGGCGCGGAACGCCTCGCCTACGGCGACCTCGTGCTGGCCACCGGTGCCGCACCCAGCGTCCCCTTCACGTGGGACGCTGCCTTGCACGATCGCGTATTCACCATCAACGACCTCGACGACTATCGCGGCTTTCATGCCGCGTTGTCGCGCCTGGGACCGGGGGCGCGCGTGGCCATCGTCGGTGCCGGCCTGGTGGGGTGCGAATTCGCCAACGACTTGCTGGCCGGAGGACATCGCATTGCCCTGGTCGCGCCCGAAGCGGCACCGCTGGCGCGCCTGCTGCCGCCGGCCCTGGGCCGCGTGCTGGGCGGTGCGATGCACGACGCCGGCATCGACATGCGGCTGGGACGCACCGTTGCGAGCCTGCAGCGCGATGGCGAGGCGGTGGCACTGACGCTCGATGACGGCGATACCTTGCCCGCCGACCTCGTGCTGATCGCCACCGGGCTCATGCCGCGCACCGAGCTTGCCGATGCCGCCGGTCTCGAGACGTCGACCGCGGGCATCCAGACCGACCGTTACCTGGCGACTTCCGCGCCGCGTATCCATGCGTTGGGCGATTGCGCCTGTGTGGCGGGGCTCAATGCCATGTACGTTCAGCCGCTCCAGGCCAGCGCCAAGGCACTGGCGGCCACCTTGACCGGCACGCCGACGCCGGTGGCCTATGGTGCCTGGCCGGTGGTGGTCAAGACGCCGTTGTGCCCGGTGGTGGCCCTGCCGCCACGCCAGTCGCCGGCACGCTGGCGTATCGAAGGCGACGGCAGCGATTTCAGCGCCTTTGCCGAAGACGAAGCGGGGCGTTTATTAGGATTTGCGTTGACAGGGGGCTGCGTACGTCGGAAAGTCGAGCTGGCGCGGGCTGCCCCGCCGTTGCTACCCTAGCTGAAGTCGCCACGCCGGCGGTCGTCGGCTGGCGCCATCATGGGGATAGTGTCAGTACCGTGCCAATGGCGCGGTGCTCATTTCGACCACTGAAAAACAACAAGCGACATCATGGGTGTCGCGTTCGTTGCCAAACCAGGAGGGCTTTATGCGCAAGCCAGAACTCGCCGCGGCTATCGCCGAGCGTGCCGATCTTTCCAAAGACAAGGCCAGTCAGGTACTTAACGTCATTCTCGATGAAATCACAGGCACTGTGTCCAAGGGCCAGGATGTCTCGTTGATCGGCTTCGGTGCCTTCACCGTACGCGAGCGTGCCGCGCGTACCGGCAAGAATCCGCAGACCGGCAAGCCGTTGACCATTCCGGCGAGCAAGACCGTGGCCTTCAAGCCCGGCAAGGCGCTCAAGGACGCCGTGAAGTGAGTGAAGGCACGGAGCGTGCGTGCCATTGCATGGCCCGCGCTCCGTGCGATTTCTCCTTTCCCTTTTTCTTCCCCGTGGCAGGTAGCGCATGAAACTGCGTCTGATGCTGTGGTTGCTGGGCGTCATGCTCAAGCGTGCGCGCCGCCGCAATCCCCGTTTTCGCGACACCCTGGCGACCTTGCAGCGCTTCGACTGGGGGGTGGCCACCGAGGATCTCAGTCTCGCGCGGCATTACCGCATGCGTCCCGATGCGGTTACCGATGCGCCGGGATTGCCCATCGATCTCGACCTCGAACTGCGCTTTCGCGATGCCGCCTCCGGCGTTGCCTTCCTCAAGCGTCCCACGCCACATGCCTTCTTCGAGGGCCTGCGTAGCGGTCGCCTGCGGCTGGTCGGCGACTCGCGCGACCTGGAACGTCTGCAAGGATTGCTCAAGCACCTGCGCTAGCGACGGCTGGACGCGGCTGACGGTGGCGAGCGGTGCCCCTCGTCGAGTCGAGTTCGTTATACTAAGGTCGTAGGCGAGTTCTTCCGCCGCCAATGCTGCGTGGCGACATCGGCCACGCGACGTTCTTGCCATCGCCTTGTCGAGAGATATGCTGCCCACCTCGCTGACTCAACCGCTCAGACGCCTCTGGACCCTGGAGCCCTTCGCCTACAGCCTGCGTGTCTTCATCGCTCTGGCCGGTGCCATGGCGACGTGCTGGTACCTCGACGACATGGGCAAGCTGATCCCGCTGTTCCTGGGGATCATCGCCAGTGCTCTGGCGGAAACCGACGATACCTGGCAGGGGCGCCTGCAGGCGCTGTTGGTCACTCTGTTCTGTTTCGGCGTCGCGGCGCTGTCGGTGGAACTGACGTTTGCGCATCCGCTGGCGTTCGCGGTAGGACTCGGAGTGTCGAGCTTCGCCATGACCATGCTCGGCGCGGTGGGACAACGTTACGCGACCATTGCCACCGCGACATTGATCCTGGCCATCTACACCATGATCAGCCTGGAACAGCGCGGTGGCGTGGCTCTGGGCGAGCTATGGCGAGAGCCCTTGCTGCTGGTGGGCGGCGCGGCCTGGTATGGCGCGATCTCGGTGGTGTGGTGTGCGCTGTTCTCGCGACATCCCCTCAAGCTGAGTCTGGCTCAGGTCTTTCGTGAACTGGGTGTATACCTGAGTCTCAAGTCGGCGTTGTTCGAGCCCTTGCGCGGTCTGGACATCGAGCAGCGCCGCCTGGCGCTGGCCCGCCAGAATGGGCGTGTGGTGGCGGCGCTCAACCAGAGCAAGGAGATGATTTTCCGCCGCCTCGAGGGACAGCGCGGCGGGCGCAAGCTCAATCGCTACCTGCGCCTGTACTTCATTGCCCAGGACATTCACGAGCGGGCCAGCTCATCGCATTATCCGTATGGTGAACTGGCCGAGGCCTTCTTTCATCACGACATCCTGTTTCGCGCACAACGCCTGCTCGATCAGCAAGGGCGTACCTGCAAGGCGTTGAGCCGGGCGCTGCTTCTCGACCGTCCCTTCGATCACGGCCAAAGCGCCCAGGCGCTGGAAGATCTGAATGCCTCGCTGTCCCATCTGCGCGCCCAGCAGCGTGACGAATGGCGCGACCTGCTACGCTCGCTGGCGGCGCTGGCCGACAACCTGGCGACCCTGGAAGACAAGCTGGCGAGTGCCGACAACCCGGATGCGCGCGCCGACAACGAGGACAGCAGCCTTTTCGATCGCTCGCCGCGCGGGCTGGGAGACATCGCGGACCGCCTGCGCTCGCACCTGACCTTGTCGTCGCCGGTGTTTCGGCACGCGCTGCGCTTGAGCGTGACGCTGCTGGCGGGGTATGGCGTGCTGCACTGGATCCATCCCACCCAAGGCTACTGGATCCTGCTGACCAGCGTGTTCGTATGCCGCCCCAACTTCGGCGCCACCCGGCGGTTTCTGCGTCAGCGCATTCAGGGCACGGTGCTGGGGTTGATCGCGGGATGGGCGTTGATCACCTTGTTTCCCGCCGAGCCCATCCAGGCGCTGATCGCGGTAGCGGCCGGGGTGGCCTTCTTCGCCACTCGTGCACGTCATTACACGCTGGCGACGGCGGCGATCACGCTGATGGTGCTGTGTTGCTTCAATCAGGTCGGCGACGGGTTCGGGCTGATCTGGCCACGGTTGTTCGATACCTTGCTGGGGGCCGCGATCGCGGGCCTGGCGGTGCTGGTGATCCTGCCCGACTGGCAGGGACGCGGCCTGCATCGCCAGGCGGCCACGACGCTCGAGGCCAGTGCGGCCTATCTGCGTGCGATACTCGCGCAATACGCCCAGGGCAAGCGCGACGACCTCGCCTATCGGCTGGCGCGTCGCAATGCCCACAACGCCGATGCCACGCTGTCCACCTCGCTGGGCAACGTGTTGCTGGAGCCCGGACATTTCCGCAAGGACGCCGATCTCGGATTGCGCTTTCTGGTCCAGTCCCACACCTTGCTGGGATATCTCTCGGCCCTGGGCGCGCATCGCGGGGCGGCCGGTGCGGCGGGCGCCGACGATGCGGCGGTGATGGCGGCCGGTGAGGAAGTGGCCGATACCCTGGAGCACCTGGCCCGTCAACTGGCGGCGCGGGCGACTGTCGCGGTGCCGGAAGCGGCCCTGATGTCGCATGCCCGGGCGTTGGAAGCGGCGGCCGCCGAGGAAGCCGGCGACGAGCGCCGCCTGCTGCAGACCCAGCTGGCGCTGGTCAGCCGACAGCTCGTCGCGGTGGGCGAGTCGGCGGAACGGCTTTCTGCCCAGGCCTCTCGCGAACAAGGCGATCTGAAGTAAGTCATGACTAACCTTGGCCGAGACGGCGAGAAAACGTAACCGATAGTGCCGTCGAATCGCTCAAATAACAACAAAACGGTTACGTCGTATCGGGGCGAGACGCCTTACTGTGCAGGCATGGAAGATGCCAAGACTCAATTCGCCGCACGTCTGCGCGAGGCCATGCAACAGGCGGGTTATGCGCCCAAGCCGGCCATCCTGGAGCGTGAATTCAATCTGCGTAACCCGGGACGCCCGGTGACGCTGCACGGCGTGCGCCGCTGGTTGCGCGGCGAGACGCTGCCGACCCAGGAAAAGCTCGTGGTGCTCGCCGAGTGGCTGAAGGTGCCGCCGGAAGCCTTGCGTTTCGGTACGCAGGTACGTCATCGCATCCGCGAGAGCGAGCAGCTATGGGAAGCCTTGAGCTACCGCGAGCGCGAGACGCTGGAGGTTTTTGCCAGCCTGCCGCCCAGCCAGCGTGCGATCGCCCGCGAGGTCATCATGGCGCTGGCCAAGGCCGGCAAGTGGGAGCGGCAGGCGGGCCTCCAGACCGACGACGATGAACCGCCCTCATCCTGACGCGCCTTCCCGCATGGCCGCGTCCATGACGTCATACCTGTCCGTAATGCCCGGCGTCTTCGCCCAGCCAGCGACGAATCAACGGCGTGGCCGCCTCGGGCGCCTCGTCGAGTAGCGCGCGTGCCAGGGGACTGATGGTGTCGAGCAGGTCGCGATCGCGCTCCAGGTCGGCGATCTTCATCTGCGCCAGGCCCGTCTGACGCGTGCCGAGTACCTCGCCGGGGCCGCGCAACTCGAGATCCTTCTCGGCGATGCGGAAGCCGTCGGTCGTGTCGCGCATCACCCCGAGCCGCTCGCGCGAATGGTGCGACAGCGGCGGATGATACAGCAGCACACAGAAGCTTTCGGTCGCGCCGCGTCCCACGCGGCCACGCAACTGATGCAGCTGCGACAGCCCCAGGCGCTCGGGATTCTCGATGATCATCAGGCTGGCGTTGGGCACGTCCACCCCGACCTCGATCACCGTGGTGGCGACCAGCAGATCGAGCTCGCCGGACGTGAAGGCGGCCATGACCTCGGCTTTCTCGCCGGCTTTCATGCGCCCGTGCACCAGGCCGACCGCCAGGTCGGGCAGAGCCTCGCCCAGGTGGGCATGGGTCGCCTCGGCGGCCTGGCACGTCAGTGCCTCGGACTCCTCGATCAGCGTGCATACCCAATAGGCTTGATGCCCCTCGGCGCAGGCGCGCTGGATGCGCTCGACCACCTCGGGGCGGCGTTCGTCGGGCACCGCCACCGTTTGCACCGGCGTTCGACCGGGCGGCAATTCGTCGATCATCGACAGGTCGAGATCGGCATAGGCGCTCATCGCCAGCGTGCGCGGGATCGGGGTGGCGGTCATGATCAACTGATGCGGGGTGAGGCCGCCGGCTTCGCCCTTCTGACGCAACGCCAGGCGCTGATGGACGCCGAAACGGTGCTGCTCGTCGATGATCGCCAAGCCCAGGCGGTGAAACCGCACATCGTCCTGGAACAGTGCATGCGTGCCCACGGCGACCTGCACACGACCATCGGCGATGGCCGCCTTGGTGTCCAGGCGCGCCTTGCCCTTGAGCTTGCCGGACAGCCAGCCGACCTCGATGCCCAGTGGCGCGAACCAGTCGCTGAAATTGCGATAGTGCTGCTCGGCGAGGATCTCGGTGGGCGCCATGATCGCCGCCTGGCAGCCACCGGCGATGGCGGCCAGGGCCGCCATTGCGGCGACCACGGTCTTGCCCGAGCCGACATCGCCCTGCACCAGGCGCAGCATGGGCACGGCGCGTTCCAGGTCGTGGCCGATTTCGTCGAGCACTCGCCGCTGCGCACCGGTCAGCGAGAACGGCAATTGGGTCAAGAAACGCGCTTGCAGGCCACGGCCGCCGCCCAGGGATGGGGCGCTGTCCGTCTGGATGCGCAGGCGTACCTGGCGCAGGCTGAGCTGGTGCGCGAGTAGTTCTTCCAGGGCCAGGCGGCGTTGCGCCGGATGCTTGCCCTCGGCGAGTTGCGCCACCGGTGCGTCGGGCGGAGGTTCGTGCAGGTAACGCAGCGACTCGACCAGGCCCGGCAAGCGAAAGCGCTGGCGCAGGCTATCGGGAATCCAGTCCGGCAGTCCCGCATCATCATCGTCGAGGCGCTTGAGCGCCTGCTGGACCAAGCCCCTCAGGCGGGGCTGGGCCAGCCCCTCGGTGGTGGGGTAGATCGGTGTCAGGTGTTCCTCGACCGGGGCGTCTTCCTGACGCAGCAGGCGGTATTCGGGGTGGTAGATCTCCAGCCCCGTGGCCCCGGCACGCGCCTCGCCGAACGCGCGCACCCGCATGCCGCGCACGAACTGCTGCTGCTGCGCGGGCGAGAAATGAAAGAACCGCAGGCTGAGAATTCCCGAGCCATCCTTGAGACGCACCAGCAGGCTGCGCCGTCGTCCCTTGACGATATCCGCGGCGGCGATTTCGCCCTCGACCACGGCCTCGGTGCCGGCGCGCAGGGTCCCGATCGGCGTGATGCGCGTACGGTCCTGATACCGCAACGGCAGATGGAAGAGCATGTCGGCGATACTGACGATACCCAGCCGGGCGAGCTTGGCTGTCAATGCCTCGCCCACCCCGGAGAGTTCGCCGACCGGTGCGTCCAGTGCCTGAGTCTCGGTGCTCATGCCGCCTGGATGCTTTGCTGCTGGCATGCGTCGATGGCCGCGGTCAGGGCATCGATGGCCTTGGGCCGCGGGAAGCTGGCGCGCCAGGCGATGGCCACCGTGCGACTCGGTACGCTATTGGCGAATGGCCGGCTCTCGAGCAGCCCCGACTCGTAGTGCCCGGTACCGATGGCCGACTTGGGCAATACCGTGATGCCCAGCCCGGATGCCACCATGTGGCGAATGGTTTCCAGCGAGCCGCCCTCGGCGATCAGGGTGTTGCTGGGATTGTTGAGCTGGTTGCTGATGGCCGGGCATGCCTCGAGAATCTGGTCGCGGAAGCAGTGTCCCTCGCCCAGCAGCAACAGCCGTTCCGTGAGCAGGTCTTCCTTGGCGATGGCGTCACGCTGGGCCCAGGGGTGCCCCGTGGGTATCAGCACCTCGAACGGCTCTTCGTAAATCGCCTTGGTCAGCACGTCCGGCTCGTTGAACGGCAGGGCGACGATGATGGCGTCGAGTTCGCCGCTGCGCAGTTTGCGACGAAGTTCCCCGGTGAAGCCCTCTTCGATGTACAGTGGCATCTGCGGAGCATGACGCGACAGCTCGGGGATCAAGTGCGGGAACAGGTAAGGCCCGATGGTGTAGATCGCGCCGATGCGCAGCGGACTCGCCAGCTGGTCCTTGCCTTCGGTGGCCATCTCCCTGATGAGGCTGGCCTGTTCCAGCACGCGTTGGGACTGCTCGACGATCTTCTCGCCCAGCGGCGTGACCTGTACGGTGGACTTGGAGCGTTCGAACAGCGCGATGCCCAGCTCTTCTTCCAGCTTCTTCACGGCGACCGACAGCGTGGGCTGCGACACGTAGCAGCGCTCGGCGGCGCGTCCGAAGTGGCGCTCCTGGGCCAAGGTTACGATATAACGGAGTTCTGTTAGAGTCATGATCTGGGCCTGTTCGGGCCTCCTGAGCGGCGCAATGGGTTCACTAAGGTACTCGGTGTCAGGGACTTTTTACCAAGGGACTTTTTACCAAGGGGCTAGGGAAAGGTGAAGAAATCGACTCTGATTATTGGTTGTGGCGACATCGGCATCCAGCTGGGCAAGCGCCTGCTCGAGGCGGGCCAGCGTGTGATCGGCGTCCGCCGTCATGTCGCGCCACTCGAGGGCACGGGCATCGAGCCTCTGGCGCTGGATATCTCCGACCCCGCCGGGCTCGGGCAGCTGCCCGACGCGGATACCGTAGTCTACATTCTGAGTGCCGAGCGTTTCGACGAGAACGCTTACGCCGAGGCCTATCCCAAGGGGCTCAAGGCGGTGCTCGGTGAACTCGAGACGCGTGCCACGCCTCCCCGGCGGGTGTTCTTCGTCTCCTCGACCAGCGTCTACGCCCAGCAGGCGGGCGAGGTCGTCGACGAGACCTCGGAGACGGTGCCCTCGGGCTTCTCCGGCGTGTTGATGCGCGAGGCCGAGCAGGCGCTGCTCGATCATCCGCTGCCCGGCACTGTGGTACGTTTTTCCGGCATTTACGGCCCGGGGCGCGACCGCCTGATTCGCCAGGTCAAGGAGGGGCGCGTCGCGGCGGCGAATCCGCCGATGTATTCCAACCGCATCCACCGCGACGACTGTGCCGGTGTCCTGACCCACCTGATCGCCCTGGCGCAGGACGGCCAGCCGCTGGAGACGCTCTATCTGGCCAGTGACTGCGAGCCGACGCCGTTGCACGAAGTCATGACCTGGATGGCCGGCAAGCTCAAGGTCGAGCTCACCGAGACCATCCAGTCGCCACTGCGTCGGCGTGCCAGCAAGCGCTGCGACAACACCCGGCTGCGTGACAGTGGCTACCGCTTTCAGTATCCCACCTTTCGCGAGGGGTACGAAGACGTTCTCAAGCAGGGCGGCTTCCTGACCGCCACGGAAAGCGCCTGACGACTGACCTCGCCAACCCGCAAAACCATGACAAAGCGCCTGCGGGCGCTTTTCTGCTGTCTGCCGGGCGCGGGCGTTCAGTGTCTTGGCGAGACGGTTCCTGTTCGGGGCGATCTGGCACTGTTCTTTCTTGTGTGAAAATGTAAAGGCCTTGCGTCAAAATGATGGCTCAACCCACACATGAACCATGACGTGATGTCTTCAGAAACGACCGACTTGGCAGCATTGGAGCGTTTTTTCGAGAAACTGGCGTTGCTTCCCCCACCAGCGCCCCCTACGCCCAATCTGTTTTCCGAGGCAGGGCCAGGGACGAACGAGAACCGCCTGTCAAACTTGATGGCCTTCTTCATGGGTGGTTATCCCGGCTCGCCCCGTTGGTTGGCCAAGGCCGTGTTGCATGCACTCGTACGTCAAGGTGGCTTCGATCACGAACACCTACAGCGAATCGACTGGGAATCGGTCACTACCGAGCGGGAAGCGGGAAGCTGGAATATCGAGAGCGAATCGACGAAACGCCTGGATCTGGTGGTTTCGGGACACGACTTCGTATTGGGTATCGAGCATAAAGTGTGGTCGTCCGCGAAATATAACCCGTTCAACGTTTACGACGACTTGCTGAACCGTCGTGCGGCTCAAGTCTACAAGTGCATCCTGCGCCCGGACGATTCCGAGGAGGATGTTCCAGGATATGCAAAAAAAGCAGGTTGGGTAGTGCTGTCCTACTCGGCAATATTGAAGTCGGCTTACGAACTGTATGGGCAAGATGTCGCGGCATTAAATCAGACGAAATGGCAAATATTCTATCAAGAGTTGTTGCAGCATCTCGACGCTATTGCTCACCCGAAGGAAGCAAAGACAATGACGGAAGAAGAGCTGGATTTTTCGCTAAAGCATTTCAACGACCTCTACGAAGCCTCTCAACGTCTGGATAAATTCGAGCAAGAGTTGATGGCGGAAGGCAAAAGCCATATTGCTGCTGCGTTGCAGATAGACACCAGCGAGCTTGGCACCAATAAAAGGTCGGAGGATTGGGGAGAGCAGACAAGGGTATGGCGCTTCTTCCCTCACACTTGGGGTGAAAATAATGGTAAAGGCTCTCAGGTATGCTTGATTTATTACCCGTCAGCAGAGTCAGAAGGCGATGAAAGCATCGGTTTCGAGGTGAGAGCGTATTTGGAAAGTCAGGAGCGTCACGACCCCTGGCTTAAGGAAATCGAGCAGGCATTTTTGAAAATAACGCCTATCACCAAACAGCGGGATTGCACTTGGTATAGGGATGGCTATGGCAATGACACTTGGCCTGAAATCGCAGGGCGCTGGCTGGTTTTGAGTGCTTGGCCCCGCGAGTACACCAAAGCAGGCGCGATGACAGCACTGGGCGATTTGGCTAAGTGGGTGGACGAACACGCCTTTCAGACAGAAACTCATATCGCAGGCTAGGTCTAGTAGTAAGCTGCCAACCACCATTGTATTGCCTTCAGTGACACCTCGCTTGGCGAGGCGTTGCAATAACCGCGTGCTTCTTGCAGCCCCCATTTACCGCCTTGCGGGGCGAGCGCAATGGTCAGCACTTCAGGCGCTTGCATGTGGTAGACGATTACCTGGCGCGCGGCGATTTGTGCCGCGTAACTGCCGATGCAGTGATGCATTCGCTTGCCTTCTTCCAGCAGGGCATCCCAGCTCGTCAGCGCGACGATATCGGCATCGCCGGGCAGGGGCGCCTCAGGATAATCGCCATACTGCATAGCGAATGCAGCGCCACAGTTCTCCCGGCTCAGGGCATTGAAACGTTCCACCAAGTCGTCATGCAGCTGCTGCAACGCCTGGGGGTCGCTTGCGCGGTAGAGCTGGGTGCCATTGGGCGCGAGGCGTTGAATGTCCAGGACCATGCGCTGTAACCAGATGATTTCGTGCAACGGCGCGTCCTGCCCGATCATCTCCAGCAGCTTTGGCCAAGAAGCGGGGAAGCGGTGCAGGAACCACACATGGTTGAGAGTAGGGTGAGTGAGGTGCCTTAGTAGCGCCAAGGCATCGGGGTGTTGCAGGCATTGCCGTGCGGCGTCCAACTGCCAGTTCGTGAGCGGAGTCACTGGAATACGACGCAACAGCCTAGCGAGTGAAGCGGAGCCGGGCAGGCCGATGGTTTCCAATAGCCGGGCGCGCTTGCTGGAAAGCCATGCCGCCAGTTCGGCTTGTTCAATATCCATCCGATGTGCCCAATCGAGGGCGAAGATCAGCAGTAGTGGGCAGTCCACGGCTAGTTGTCGGGCGGAGGTTAGGCAGGCGCATGCCTGATAGAGGGCATAACGCAGGAAAGGTACGTTATTGCCCAAGAATACGAGTTCCGACGGTACGTCCTCCCCGATGATATCGTCCCGAGCGAGCAGCATTTCCAGAGGGATACCGGGCGCTTGGAGAAAGCAGCTTTTCACGATGATGGTGCCTTCGCTGATGCTTCTCCAGGCGAAGGGGCTGGAGCCGCACCAGCCTTGAATCTCAAGCGTCAGTGGATAACCCAGCTGCGCGGAGAGATCCACCGAGCGCCAGTTGGCGTCCTCACCGTGGTGTGTGGACCGACAGGATGGTAAGAGCACCTTTTTCAGGCGTTGCCACGGTAGTAGGGCAACCTTCCTTGAGGGGAGCCGCTCCCAGAGGGAGACGTGCTTCTTATCCTGGCGTCCGTCTTGAGCGAATAGCGGCTTCATCGGAGGAGCTCTGTACGGGAGAAAACCATGGCCGGACTGTACAACACGGCTGCGACAAAACGCGTCGCGAACTTGCCCGTCAATAGCGACTTGCAGGGAAAATTACGCGCTTTGAACAGCATCCTGGCGGATGTTCAGCACTTTCTCCTGGCAGATTTGGCAACGCGTACCGTCATTCTTCTGGGCAATTCATGCTGGTGGTATCAATCGACACCGCACGCCAACGTCCGATAGCGCGAGCCACCATTGTCGAGCTGCGATTCCACCAGGGCGAGACGGTCGAAGCGCCAGCGGATCGGGGTGGGCAGCCGTGACGCCGGTGCCGCGCGGTCGGCCTGGCGCACCAGGCTGACATGCGGGGTGAAGTCACGCTGCGGCGCGGTGAAGCCATGACGGGCCAGCGCCTGCCAGAGCTCGGCATCGAGCGCCATCAGCTCGGGACTCGACGCCTGGCTGCCCGCCCAGACGATGCGGGGCTTGGGGAAATGCCCCAGCCGATCCAGCGTCCACTCGCCCTGCAGCGCCGGCCAGGCCTGCGCGAGGGCGACGAGTGGGGCGATTCGGGCCTCGTCGACATTGCCCAGAAACGCCAGCGTGATATGCATGTTCTCCGCGGGCAGCGGGTAGCCGCCGCAGAGTGGCGCCAGGCGCTGAGCCTCGGCGGCCAGCGCCCGGCGAGTGGTGTCGTCGGGCCACAGGGCGAAGAAGAGTCGGCGAGAAACGGTCACGATGGCGGCTCCCGGTGGGGTTGCCAGCAGGGTGACGCATCAGCCCTTTCTTGCCAACGGTGTCAGGCACGGTCCGCACGAGGCCTGTCCCCACAAGAAGACCCATGGCTGCCCAGGCCGATCGCGCGCATGACATGCCGCTCATGCAGGTTCGTCGCCCTGCCGAGGGTGGCTTTCACCTTCCGGATTGCTTTCACCCTCCATCGTGGAGCCGTGACCCCGATCGAGCGGGCCGGCCAGCTTGCGCAGCGCGACATAGAAGACCGGCGTCAGGAACAGGCCGAACAGGGTCACGCCGAGCATCCCGGCGAATACCGCGATCCCCAGCGCCTGACGCACCTCGGCCCCCGCGCCGTGCCCCAGCGCCAGCGGTATCACCGCCGCGGTGAAGGTGATCGAGGTCATGATGATCGGACGCAGCCGCAACCGGCAGGCCTCCAGTGCCGCTTCCACCACGCCGCGCCCCTGGAACTCGAGCTCGCGGGCGAATTCGACGATCAGGATGGCGTTCTTGCAGGCCAGCCCGATCAGCACCACCAGGCCCACCTGGACGAAGACGTTGGTATCGCCGCCTGAGAGCCTGACACCGACGAGTGCCGACAGCAGGCACATCGGCACGATCAGGATCACCGCCAGCGGCAGGATCCAGCTTTCATAGAGCGCCGCCAGTACCAGGAACACCAGCAGGACCGCCAGCGGGAACACCACCAGCGCGGCATTGCCCTGAGTGGACTGCTGATAGCTGAGGTCGGTCCATTCGAAGTCGATGCCATCCGGCAGTACCCGTGCGCCGATATCGGACAGGACGCTCATCGCCTGGGGCGAGGAGAGCACCCGCGGATCGGCCTCGCCGGCCAGGTCCGCCGCCGGGTAGCCGTTGAAGCGCAGCACCGGGTCGGGGCCGAAGCTCTGGTGGATATCGATCATCGAGCCGATCGGCACCATGTCGCCCTGGGCGTTGCGGGTGCGCAGCCGGGCGATGTCCTCGACGCTGTCGCGATAGGGGGCGTCGGCCTGGGCGATGACCTGCCAGGTGCGGCCGAAGGTATTGAAATCGTTGACGTAGGTGGAGCCCAGATAGGTCTGCAGGGTATCGAACAGGTCGCTCACCGCCACGCCCTGGGTCTTGGCCTTGAGTCGGTCCACCTCGGCATCGAGCTGTGGCACGTTGGCCTGATAGCTGGTGATCGGATAGCTCATCCCCGGCGTCTGCACCACCGCGCCCTGGAAGGCGGTCACCGCCTCCTGCAGCGGGCCGTAGCCGAGGCCGCCGCGATCCTCGATGAACAGCTGATAGCCGGAGCCGTTGCCGAGACCCAGGATCGGCGGCGGCATGAACGAGAACGCGATGCCATCCTTGAGACCGCCGATCTTGCCGGCGATCTCGGCGTTGATCTCCGCCGCGGTGCGGGTGCGCTGATCGAACGGCTTCAGGGTCAGAAACGCCAGCCCGGTGTTGGCGGTGTTGGTGAACTGCAGCGCGTTGAGGCCGGGAAACGAGATGGCGTGTTCGACGCCGTCGGTCTCCATGGCGATGTCCACCACCTGACGCAGCAGGGCATCGGTGCGTGCCAGCGAAGCGCCCACGGGAAGTTTCACGCCGGCGATCAGGTACATCTTGTCCTGCACTGGAATGAACCCTGGCGGCACGATCTTCAACAGATAGCCGGTGGCTCCCAGCAGGACCAGGTAGACCACGAACACCGCGCCGCGACGGCGCAGGCTCCTCGACACCACGCCCTGGTAGCGCCTGGAACTGGCGTTGAAGAATCGGTTGAACGGTCGGAACAGCCAGCCGAACAGGATGTCGATCACCCGGGTCAGGCGATCCTTCGGAGCGTCGTGAGGCCTGAGCAGCATCGCCGCCAGGGCCGGTGACAGGGTCAGCGAGTTGATCGTCGAGATCACCGTCGAGATGGCGATGGTCACCGCGAACTGGCGGTAGAACTGGCCGGTCACGCCGGAGAGGAACGCCATCGGCACGAACACCGCGCACAACACCAGGCCGATGGCGACGATCGGGCCGGACACCTCGCGCATCGCCTGGTGGGCGGCGGCGCGTGGCGCCAGCCCCTGGCCGATGTTGCGCTCCACGTTCTCCACCACCACGATGGCGTCGTCGACCACGATACCGATGGCGAGCACCAGCCCGAACAGGGTCAGGGTGTTGATCGAATACCCCAGCAGCAACAGCACCGCGAAGGTCCCCACCACCGAGACCGGCACCGCCAGCAGCGGAATCAGCGAGGCGCGCCAGGTCTGCAGAAACAGCGTCACCACCAGCACCACCAGCAGTATCGCCTCCAGCAGGGTCTGGATCACCGAGCGGATCGAGTCGCTGACGAACAGGGTGGTATCGTAGACGGTGCGATACTCCACTCCCGGCGGGAACCGGGTGGCCAGCTCGTCCATGGTGCGGACTACCTGGTCGCGAATCTGCAGGGCGTTGGCGCCGGGCGACTGGAAGATGCCGATCGCCACCGCCTCCTTGCCGTCCAGCCGGGAGCGCAGGGTGTAGTCGCCCGCGCCCATCTCGAGCCGAGCGACATCGCCAAGTCGCAGGATCTCGCCATCCTCGCCGACCTTGAGCACGATGTTGCCGAATTCCTGCTCGGTGGACAGGCGCCCCTTGGCGTTGATCAGGGTGAGGAAATCGCTGTCCGGCATCGGCTCGGCGCCGATCTGGCCAGCGGAGACCTGGACGTTCTGCTCGCGCATGGCGTCCACCACGTCGCCGGCGGTGAGACCGTGGGAAGCGATGCGATCGGGATCCAGCCAGGCGCGCATGGCGTAATCGCCGCCGCCGAACAGCTGCGCCTCGCCGACGCCGGAGATCTTCGCCAACTGGTCGCGCACGTGCAGGCGCGCGTAGTTGCGCAGGTAGAGGGTATCGTAGCTGTCGTCCGGCGAGACCAGGTGCACCACCATCAGGAAGGTGGGGGACTGCTTCTGGGTGGTCACGCCCTGTCGCCTCACCGCTTCCGGCAACCGCGCCAGCGCTTGGCTGACCCGGTTCTGGACGCGCACGGTGGCCTGTTCGGGGTCGGTCCCGGGCTGGAAGGTGATGGTCATCTGCAAGACGCCATCGGAACCGGCCACGGACTTGTAGTACATCATGTCCTCGACGCCGGTGATCGCCTCCTCCAGCGGCGTCGCCACGGTTTCCGCGATCTCCTTGGGGTTGGCACCCGGATAGGTGGTGCGCACCAGTACCGAGGGCGGTACCACCTCCGGATACTCGCCGACCGGCAGGTTGGGAATGGAAATCGCCCCCACCGCGAAGATGATGATGGAGAGCACCGCCGCGAAGATCGGCCGGTCCACGAAAAAGCGGGAAAAATTCATGACCACTGGCTCCTGGGCGGTGAGGACGACGCCCACCGCGTCTTGTCATTCCGGGGAGAAAGAAGCGCCTGCAGGCAGTGCTAGGACCGCGTGGCGATGTCGTTGCCGGCGTTCGGCTCGCGCATGGCCACCGGGTTCGGCGTGACCGGCATGCCGGGGGCGAACACCTTCTGGGTACCGTTGACGATCACCCGCTCACCGGCCTTCAGCCCGTCGCGGATCACCACCAGCTCTCCCACCTCGCGGCCGAGCTCCACCTGACGGGGGGTCACGGTGGCGTCATTGCCGACCACGTAGACGAAGCGTCGATCCTGATTGGCGAGCACGGCCTTGCGATTCACCAGCACGGCCTGCTCGAGGTGAGCCACGGGCATTTCCACACGCGCGAACTGGCCGGGCCTGAAGAGGCCATCCGGATTGGGCAGAACGGCGCGATAGCGCAGCGTGCCGGTATCGGCGTTGATCTGGTTGTCGACGAAATCCAGCTGTCCCTGATGGGGGAAGCCCGTCTCGCCGGTCAGGCCGATGTTCAGCGTCAGGGGCTCGCCCCGGGCCATCAGTGTCTGCGTCCCCTGGGCTTCGGTTTCGTTGCTGTCGAAGTAGACGTACAAGGGATCCATCGACACCAGCGTGGTCAGCACCGACTGATCGGCACTGGCGAGGTTGCCCTGGGTGATCATGGCGCGACCGGTGCGGCCGGCCACCGGTGCGGTGACCCGGGTGTACTGCAGGTCCAGCTCGGCACTGGTCAGTGCGGCTTCGGCTTCCGCTTGCTGCGCCCGGGCATTGAGCGCGGCTGCCTGGCGCTGATCGTGCTGCTCCTGAGAAATCATGTGTTTCTGGATCAACTGGCGGGACCGATCCGCCTCGACGTCGGTGAGACGGCGCTGACTCTGCGCCTGTGCCAACGAGGCCTTGGCGGCCTGGACGCGAGCCTCGTAGGGGCGGGGGTCGATGCGGAACAGCAGATCGCCGGCCTCGACCAGTTCGCCTTCCTCGAAGGCGACCTCGTCGATATAGCCGCTCACCCGTGGCCGAACCTGCACGGTCTGCGGCGACGCCACGCGGCCGGTGAAGGTCTCGCGCAGCGTGACCGGCTCCACCAGCACCGTGGCCACATCCACTTCCGGGGGCGGCGGCGTACTGGCGGATTCCGCCTCGCCATGGGCGTCGCAGCCGGTCAGCAGCGCGATGACGAGCATGACGCCCAGGCCGTGAGTCAGCCCTGATCTCGGCATGCGCTTCTGGACGAACCTCTTCATTGCCTGGCCCCCTTGGTCGTTCCCGGTCGTCGATCCCGTGCCCTTGCATCCGGCGCAGCGCCCTGGCGGGCGACGATGAGCCGGCATGGGATCATGGACGATCAATGTACGGTTCCAGGGCGGAGGCGCGTTATCGGGTTACTCGTGGTTAATTGCCTAATCCTGTAGACATCGCCCATCCAGGGGTGGAGAAACGTTCGCCATCGTGACCCGTCGATCTGGTGCTTGCCCGTTCCTTCAAAGATCTTGCCCAATCCTGCAGGGATCGGTTTTTGTCATCAAAATGCCGGTTGGCTGGCCTATACTCGCGCTTTATCGAAAAACGATAACCAGTCGACCAACAAGAGGGCGGAGTCGTGAGTGTCGTGCAGCCTGTTTTCGAGACACCGGATGATGAAATCGTACAATTGGCGGATACTCTTTCTCGCCGGATTCAGAAATGGGCGCCGGAAGAAGGGCTGACACCGACGGCGGTGCCGGGGTTGGAACTGGTGCGCGCCAATTCCTCGTTGACCAACTGTATCGGCTCGACGGTCTACGACCCTTCGCTGTGTCTGATCGCGCAGGGCAGCAAGCGCATATGGCTGGGAGACCGGGAAATCGATTATGGGCCGCTGAGCTGCATGGTGTCGGCGGTGCACCTGCCGGTACTGGGCAAGATCACCGAGGCTTCGGCGGAGCGGCCCTACCTGGGGTTGAAGCTCGCCGTCGATGCCCAGGAAGTCACCGATCTGGTACTGGAGCTGGGTGAGGGGCTGAGCGAGATGGAGGAGCGGGGATGCGCCGAGACCGCTTGCGGCCTCGGGCGCGTGCAGGCCGAGAAGGGGCTGGTGGAAGCCATGCTGCGATTGGTGAGCCTGCTCGATTCCCCCCAGGACATCCGCATTCTCGCACCGCTGGTGCGGCGCGAGATCTTCTATCGTGCGCTGGTCGGCGAGATCGGCCTGCACATGCGCAAGTTCGCGGTGGCCGATACCCAGACCCATCGCATCTCGAAGGTGATCGCGGTACTCAAGGATCGCTTCACCGAGCCGCTGCGCGTTCGCGAGCTGGCGGACATGGTGAACATGAGCGAGTCGTCACTGTTTCACAGCTTCAAGCAGGTCACCCGGATGTCGCCGGTGCAGTTCCAGAAAAAGCTGCGACTGCATGAAGCGCGCAGGCTGATGCTGGCTGAAGGGATGGAGGCGGCCACCGCCAGTTTCCGCGTGGGGTACGGAAGTCCATCCCATTTCAGCCGCGAGTACAGCCGCCTTTTCGGCGTGCCGCCCCGCACGGACGTGAGCAAGCTACGCGGCGAGCTGCCGCAGACCGCCCGCGCCTGAGGGTCCGCCCTGCGTCGCCGGAGGGCGGCTGGCGGATTCAGTCACCGATGACCATGACCGCTTCGGCCTCGACCTGGCTGCCCTTGGGAAGCTGCTTGACGCCGACCGCCGCACGGGCCGGGTAGGGTGCCTGGAAGTACTCTTCCATCACCTTGTTGACCACGCCGAAGTTGTCGAGATCGACGAGGTAGAGGTTGAGCTTGACGATGTCCTGCAGCGAGCCGGCCGCTTCCTGGCACACCGCCTGAAGATTGTCGAAGACCTGGCGTGCCTGGGCTTCGAAGTCCTCGGACACGAGCTCCATGGTGTGCGGGTCCAGCGGAATCTGGCCGGAGAGATAGACCGTGTTGCCGGCCTTGACGGCCTGCGAGTAAGGACCGATGGCGGCCGGGGCCTGCTCGGTGTTGATCATGGCTTTGTTACTCATGGCATGGCTCCTTGTCGTTATGCGAAGTGCACGTTGCGATGGACAAAAACGGCGACGCCGCCGCACCCGCATGAGCGGGGGCGCCGAGCATCGCCAAAACGAAACGACCGACCCGCCGCGACAGGGGCGGCGGATCGGTCGCCATGGCGTTAACTGCGAACGCGGGTGATCTTGCCGACGTGGGGCAGGTTGCGCAGTCGTTTCATGATACTTGCCAGATGCACGCGGTCATGGACCGCCAGCGTCAAGTTGACGATCGACAGGCGTGCGTCGCGTTCTTCGATGCCGATGCGCTCGATGTTGGCATCGGCATCGGTCACCAGGCCGGCCAGTTCGGCGACCAGGCCGCGTCGCGTCTCGACGTGGAGACGCAGCGCCACCGGAAAGTCCTGGTCGATCTGCTGCGACCACTCCAGGGCGAACAGCTTGTCGGGGTCGTCGCGCAGCTCCTGCAGGTTACCACAGTCATGGCGATGCACCACGATCCCCTTGCCGACCGAGAGATGGCCGATGACCGGATCGCCGGGCAACGGATAGCAGCAACGCGCGAAGCTGATCACCATGCCCTCGGCACCGTTGATCACGATTGGTCCGCCGGAATGCGGCGAGGTCGCGACCTCCTCGGCGCTCGCAGGCTCGGTGGAGGCCAGCAGGCGCCGGGCGATGGCATAGGCCATGCGGGTACCGAGCCCGATCGATTCGAGCAGATCATCTTCGTGCTTGAGTTCCAGCTCGTCGAGCACCGCCGCCATGCGCGGCTCGGGCAGTTCCTCGAGGCTGGTCTCGAAGGCGCCCAGCGCACGGTTGAGCAGACGCCGGCCCAGCTGCACGGACTCGGTGCGCTGCTGATGCTTGATCGCATGGCGGATCGCCGAACGTGCCTTGGCGGTGACCACGAAATTGAGCCAGGCGAGGTTGGGACGAGCGCCGGGAGCGGTGATGATCTCCAGCGTCTGGCCGCTTTCCAGCGTCGAGGAAAGCGGTGCCAGATGACGGTCGATGCGACAGGCGATGCAGCTGTTGCCGATGTCGGTATGCACGGTATAGGCGAAGTCCACCGCGGTGGCACCGCCGGGCAGCTCCATGATGTCGCCCTTGGGCGTGAACACGTAGATATCGTCGGGGAACAGGTCGTTCTTGACGTGTTCGATGAATTCCAGGGAGTTGCCGGCGTGGCGCTGCATCTCGAGCAGGCCGCGCACCCACTCACGGGCCCGGGCATGGCTGCCGGCGCCGATGGGGCGCTCGGTCTGGCCGGCCTTGTAGAGCCAGTGCGCGGCGATGCCGTTGTTGGCCATCGCCTCCATCTCGCGGGTACGGATCTGTACCTCGATGGGCATGCCGTTGGGGCCGAACAGCGTGGTGTGCAGGCTCTGGTAGCCGTTGGCCTTGGGGATGGCGATATAGTCCTTGAAGCGCCCCGGCACCGGCTTGTAGAGGTTGTGCACCGCGCCCAGGATGCGATAGCAGGTATCCACGTCGTCGGTGATGATGCGAAACCCGAAGACGTCCATGATCTCGACGAAGGGTTTGCGCTGGTCGCGCATCTTGCGATAGATCGACAGCAGGTGCTTCTGGCGCCCGACCACGCTGCCCACGAGCGCGTCGTCGTCGAGGCATTTCTGCAGGCTGTCCTGGATCTGGCGCATCATCGAGCGACGATTGCCGCGCGCCTTGGTGACCGCGCGCTTGATGCGCTCGGCGCGCATCGGATGAATCGCCTGGAAGGAAAGATCCTCGAGCTCGACGCGAATGGTGTTGATGCCCAGGCGGCTGGCGATACGGGCGTAGATTTCCAGCGTCTCGCGGGCGATGCGGCGTTTCTTGTCCGGACGCAGCGCGCCGAGCGTGCGCATGTTGTGCAGGCGGTCGGCGAGCTTGACGATGATCACGCGGATGTCCTTGGACATCGCCAGGACCATCTTCTGGAAGTTTTCCGCCTGGGCGACCGCCTTGTCCTCGAAGGTGATCTGGGTCAGCTTGGAGACGCCGTCGACCAGCTCGGCCACGGGGTCGCCGAACTGACGCGCCAGCGCCTCCTTGGTGATGCCGGTGTCCTCGATGACGTCGTGCAGCATGGCGGCCATCAGGCTCTGGTGGTCCATGTGCATGTTGGCGAGGATGTTGGCGACGGCCAGCGGATGCGTGACGTAGGGTTCGCCGGAGCGCCGACGCTGGCCGTCATGGGCCTGCTCGGCGTAATAGAAGGCGCGCTTGACCTGCAGTATTTCCTCGGGCGGCAAGTAGCCGCCCAGCCGGTCTGCCAGATCGTCGATGGTGAACATAGCGCGCGCCTGTCGAGAAGTGAGCGAACTCAGTCGTTGAACTCTCGCTCGGGACGCGGCTTGGCGGCGGGCGGTTCGACGGCCTCGTTGAGAATGCTGCGGTCGACCAGGCCGGCGGCGATTTCACGCAGCGCCATGACCGTGGGCTTGTCGTTTTCCCAAGGCAGTTGGGCGTCGCGCGAGCCGCGTGCGAGCTGGCGCGAACGCTGGGTCGCGACCATGACCAGCTGGAAACGGTTATCGACGTTGTCGAGGCAATCTTCTACGGTAACGCGTGCCATGAGTGTGAACCCTGATCGAGAAATGAAAACGGCATAAGCCGGACCTGCGGAAGGACCCTCGAGTCTACTCGACGTCTTCCACGCGTGACAAGAGCGCCGCCAGCAGCGGGGCGTGCTCTGCCTGCACCCGCGGCATGCGGGTACGCTGGGCATGCACCAGGCAGCTCAGTTCGTCGAGCGCATGGTCGAAGGTGTCGTTGATGATGACATGCTCGTATTCGTCGTAATGCGACATTTCGTCGACCGCGTCGCGCATGCGCCGGGCGATGGTCGCCGCGTCGTCGGTGCCGCGCCCGGCAAGCCGTGCGTGGAGCGCTTCCCGCGAGGGCGGGAGAATGAAGATCGAGACGGCCTCGTCGAAGGCCTCGCGTACCTGGCGGGCACCTTGCCAGTCGATCTCCAGGATGACGTCCTGGCCGGCGTCGAGCAGGGCCTGCACGGCGGCGCGCGAGGTGCCGTAATAATTGTCGAAGACCCGCGCATGCTCGATGAAATCGCCGCTTTCGATCAGGCGCTCGAAGGTGGCGACGTCGACGAAGTGATAGTTGATGCCATTCTGCTCGCCGGGGCGCATGGCCCGGGTGGTGTGCGAGACGCTGACCTGGATGCCCGCGACGCGTTCGAGCAGGGCGCGCACCAGGCTGGTCTTGCCTGCGCCGGAAGGCGCCGAGACGATGTAGAGTGTCCCTTTTGACGGAGGCTGGATGGGCATATGGCGTGTCCGGTTGAGCCGCTTCTGGGGTAATCGGGCATTATCGCATAGACTTCGTGCCCTGCCGATATCGGGTCTCTTGCGCCTTCACGATAAGGAACTTGTTGCATGTCCCATGCCGATGCGACCCCCCGACTCGCCTTTGCCGGGGTGGCCTTTGCCTTTCTCGTCACCATGCTGGGGACGACCTTGCCGACACCGCTGTACCCGGGGTATCAAACCGCCTTCGGCTTTTCCCAGCTCATCATCACGGTGATCTTCGCCGCCTATGCCGTGGGCGTGATTGCGGCACTGCTGGTGGCCGGTCGCTGGTCCGATCAGCTGGGACGTCGGCCGTTGCTTTTCGCCGGCCTGACGGCAGCGGCGCTCAGCGACCTCGTCTTCCTGGGGGCCGAGGGATTGTCGTCGCTGCTGGCCGGGCGTGTGCTGTCGGGCATGTCGGCCGGCATCTTCACCGGCACCGCCACGGTGGCCGTGGTCGAGTCGGCACCGGTGGCCTGGAAACGCACCGCGACCTTCGTGGCCACCGCCGCCAACATGGGCGGTCTGGGGCTGGGGCCGGTGGTCGCCGGGGCGCTGGCCGAATACGTGGCCTGGCCGCTGCATCTGGCCTATGCCGTGCATCTGGGACTGCTGGTGATAGCCGTGCTGGGGGTCGCCGTGGCGGCGGAGACCGTGACGCGACCGCCCCGGATTCGCCTGCGCGTTCAGCGCCTGAAGGTTCCCGCCGAGGTGCGCGGTGTCTTCATGCCGGCGGTGATCGCGGGCTTTGCCGGTTTCGCGGTCCTGGGGTTCTTCACCGCGACGGCGCCGGCCTTCATGGCACAGGTGCTGGGTCACGATAACCTGCTGGCCATCGGCCTGGTGGCGGGCTGCGTGTTCTTCGCCTCGACCCTGGGACAGCTGGCGCAGGACCGCCTGCCGCCCGCCCGGCGATTGCCGCTGGGGTGTGCCGTGGTGATCGTCGGCGCACTGGTCGTCGGCGCCGGCCTGGCCCTGGCGACACTCTGGGGCTTCCTGCTGGGGGCGCTGATCGTCGGTCTGGGGCAGGGGATCGCGTTTCGTGCCGGGCTGGGTGCGGTGGCCGCGGCCTGCCCGATGAACCAGCGTGGCGCGGTGACCTCGACCTTCTTCGTCATCGTCTATGTGGCGATCTCGATTCCCGTGGTGGGCATCGGCGTGGTGGCACGCCTCGTCGGCCTGCAAGCCACCGGCGTGGGATTCGCCATCGGCGTGGCCCTCCTTGCCGGCGTGGCGCTGGTATCATTGCAACGTCGTCGCGCCGCCGCGGTGGCCGACTGAGTTTCTCGTCCCGTTATCGTCATCAGGAGTCCGCGCATGTCCGAGTCCCCTACCCGCCTGCGAATCCGTCGCCCCGACGACTGGCACCTTCACCTGCGCGACGGCGACGTGATGCGCCTGGTGCTGCCGGCGACCAGCCGTGTCTTCGCACGCGCCATCGTGATGCCCAACCTGATGCCGCCGGTCACCACCCTGGATGCCGCCGAGGCGTATCGCGCGCGGATCCTCGAGGCGTTGCCGGCAGGGCATGACTTCACGCCGCTGATGACCTGCTATCTCAACGAGAGCGTCAGCGCCGAGACGCTGGAGGCGGGGCATGCCAGCGGATTGCTGACGGCGGCCAAGCTGTACCCGGCCAATGCCACCACCAACTCGCAACATGGCGTCAAGCGTATCCAGGACATCTACCCGTTGCTCGAGGTGATGCAGCGCATCGGCATGCCGCTGCTGGTGCATGGCGAAGTCACGCGTGGCGAGATCGACATCTTCGATCGCGAAAAGGCCTTCATCGACGAGGTGATGACACCGCTGTGCGAGCATTTCCCGGCGCTCAAGGTGGTGTTCGAGCACATCACCACGGCGGAGGCGGCGCAGTACGTCCTGGAGGGCAACGACAATCTGGCCGCGACGCTGACGCCGCAGCACCTGGCGCACAATCGCAACGACATGCTGGTCGGCGGCATTCGCCCGCACCTTTATTGCCTGCCGATCCTCAAGCGCGCCGAGCACCAGCGGGCGCTGCGCGCGGCGGTCGCCAGCGGTCATCCGCGGTTCTTTCTGGGCACCGACTCGGCACCGCACGTGGTCGCCGCCAAGGAGACCAGTTGCGGCTGTGCCGGGGTGTTCAACGCCCAGGCCGCGCTCTCGGTCTATGCGGAGGTATTCGAGGAAGAAGGCGCGCTCGAGCACTTCGCGGCGTTCTGCTCGGAAAACGGGCCGCGCTTCTATGGCCTGCCGCTCAACGAGGATCACATCGAGCTCGTGCGCCAGCCGACGACCATGCCCGAACGCATCGAAGGCCATGGCGAAACGTTGAAGCCCTTCAAGGCCGGGGAAACCCTGGCCTGGACGGTCGCCGCCGGGCGCGATTGAGGCGAACGGTCAGGCTCAGGACGAAGCCGTCACGCGCGGCAAGTGGGCCACGTCCTCTTCCTGCAGGGGGCGGATCTCCCAACTGCGGACTCCGCGGGGGGCGACCCACTGCGGGATGGCATTGTCGGTGCGCGGCCCTTCCGGTGTGCCGGTGTCGAGATAGCGAATCACCCGGATCAGGCCGGAATGGCCGACGACCAGCGGCGTTTCGTGTTCGAGGAGCAGGGCATTGAGGGTGGCGACGATGCGCGTGACGAAATCGTCCCAGCGTTCCCCGCCGTCGGGCGCCAGCAGGTACGGCATCGTCTCGGGGATCGGGCGCTCTTCGTAGGTGCCCCAGTCGCGTTCCTTGAGACCGCCGACCAGACAGTGCGGAGCACGCCCGGTGGCCAGTTCGGCGGTGCGCCGGGCACGCGCCAGGGGACTGGAGACGATCAGCGGCCAATCGATGGCGGCGAGCAGCGTCGCCGCCTGGCGTGCCTCGTGCTCGCCTTGCGCGGTGAGCGGCACGTCGCGTTGACCGGCAATGCGCTGCGCCAGGTTGCTGGTGCTCTGGCCGTGGCGCAGAAACACGAAGGGACGGCGAATCAACTCGGGCATGGCGAATGGCTCCACGGGCGATGATGTCTCGATCCTACCAGTTCATGCGTGTCGCGGCGTGCCCTCCTGCGTCGCGGACGTCGACGTGCTGCGCCATGATGCATCGCTCATGTTTAGACTTAAGTCTAAGTGCGAGACAATGCACCATTCACCACCTCGGCTTTCACAACAGGGAAACGACATGAGCACATCCACGGACAGCTCACGCCATGCCGGCGGGGCCGCGCATCCTCGTCTGGCGGAACTCGCGCTGGCGCTCGGCGGCTTCGGCATCGGCACCGGCGAATTCGTGATCATGGGGCTGATGAGCCGCGTCGCCGAGGACCTTCAGGTGTCGGTGCCCGATGTCGGCTACGCCATCAGCAGTTATGCGCTCGGGGTCGTCGTCGGAGCGCCGATCATTTCCGCACTGGCGGCGCGTCTGCCCAAGCGGGCATTGCTGATCGGGCTGATGCTGCTGTTCGCCATCGGCAATTTCGCCAGCATCATGGCGCCGCATTTCGGCACCTTCGTGGGCCTGCGCTTCATCGCCGGCCTGCCCCACGGGGCCTACTTCGGGGTCGCGGCGCTGGTCGCGGCGGCGGCGGTGCCCGTCGAGCAGCGCGCCCGCGCGGTGGCCAGGGTGATGACCGGGCTGACCGTGGCGATCCTGATCGGGGCGCCGTTGGCCACCTGGACGGGCAACCTGCTCGGCTGGCAGGCGGCCTTCGCCGGCGTGGGCGGCATTGCGCTGCTGACGGCGCTGATGGTGCGCCTGTGGGTGCCGTATCAGTCCGCCGACCACCAGGCCAGTCCCAAGCGCGAGATGACCGCGATGATCAAGCCGCGTGTCCTGTTCACGCTGGGTGTGGCCTGCTTCGGATGCGGCGGCATGTTCGCGGTCTTCAGCTACGTCATGCCCACGCTGACCCAGCAGGCGGGCATGGCCGAGTCGCTGGGGCCGCTGGTGCTGGCGATCTTCGGGATGGGCACCATCCTCGGCAATTTCGCGGGTGCGCGCATCGCCGATTGGAACCTGCTGCGCGGCATCCCGATCATCCTGCTGTGGGTTGCCTGCGTGCAGGGCGGCTTCTACTTCGCCGCCAACACGGTATGGACGGGGCTGTTGTTCGTCGCTCTGGTGGGGACCAGCATGGCCGTCGCCCCGGCGATGCAGACCCGGTTGATGGATGTCGCCGAGGATGCCCAGACCATGGCCGCCTCGCTCAATCACGCTGCCTTCAACATGGCCAATGCCCTGGGCGCCTGGCTGGCCGGCGTCACCATCAAGATGGGGCTGGCGTGGTCTTCCACCGGCCTGGTCGGCACTTCGCTGGCCCTGCTGGGCATCGCGATCTTCGCCACGGGGCGCTGGATGGAAAAGCGCGAGGCACGTCCGCATCGCTCCGTCTCGTCTTAATGTAAGATTTTGCTTATGCTTGCCGATGACGTTTACAGGGCTCTGCCGCCGAGAGGTGTCGCAGGTCGTCGGCACGAGAGCCCGGGATCGTTGAGGACTCACTCGGTGATACCTGTGGAGAAGACGCTATGGCGGGGACGGAGACGGGGAGCGTGGTGCCGGCGGCGGCCGGTCCGGTGTGCGGGTTTGCGTTGTCATGTCGGTTGCAGGGCGCGGCGCCGGACGCCGTGGGACACCTGCTGAAGGCCCTGGAGGAAGAGCTCGAGACGCGTGGCCTGGTCATGGGCGGTGGCGTCGACGCGCAGCGCCTGGATGTCTTCATCCTGCCGCGCAAGGGTGTCGCCCCCTCGCGGGACGATCGCCTCGCGCTGGCCGACTGGCTCGCGCGGCAGCCTGCATGCTTCGAGGTCGCGGTGGGCGACTGGGTGGAAGCTTACTGAGCGTTCGGTGGGTCCTCTGGCCCGGCGGCTCATTCGGCCCCGGCGACGAAATGCCGCTGAAGATGGCGAAATTCATCGCTGACGCGCGCCACGCTCGGTGTCGAGAGGTAATGCGCCACCCGGTCGGCGACATGGGCGATGAGTTGCGGGTCGCTCAGTGCCGTTGACCAATCCTCGCCACGGGCGAGCGCGTCGCGCTCACGGCGGTGCAGCTGCCACCACTTGGCGCACCAGGTGATCGACCACAGCCACATGGCACGACGCGTGGCGAGCAATGCCACCTCATCGGCCAGCGGGTTGTTCGCCCCTATCTGTGCCTGCCATTGGCGATAAAACTGGATCACGGTATCGGGCTCGAGTACCGCGTGGCTGGCGGGGTCCCAGGTCGTGGAGGTATACAGCGAGGCGTGGGCCAGGTCGAAGCCGGGATGGCTGTAGCGGCATTTTTCCAGGTCCACCAGCACGGCCTTCCCCTCGGGCGTGATCAAGAAGTTGCCGGGATGCGCGTCGAAGCTGATCAGGCAACGCCGGGTATCGATGCCGGCGGCCGCAGCGTCGTTGCCGTCCAGCGAGGCGAGTGCCGCATCGATGTGGCGGCGCGCTTCGCGGTCGAGCAATGTGGAAGGCAGCGTATCGAGATGGTGTGCCTGCGCCATGACCTCCTCGCGCATGGCCTGCCAGGGCGAGGCCGCACTGGCCAGTGGCGGGCGCGTCGCCGCTGCGGGCAAAGGCAACCGATGGATGGCGGCGAGTGCTTCGGCGATGGCGGGAAGATCCTCGGGAAGCCGTGCCGGACGACCATGGATGGCGGTGACCAGCAAACCGCCGCGCGGCAGTGTCGCGTCGATGGGCAGTCGCCCGTGAAGCGTTGGCGTGTGGCCACTCTCGCTGGTGCGTCGATAGCAGTGTGCCTGGAAGTCCAGGTTGTCCTCGACACCGAGCTGCATCTGGCTCTGCTTGGGCAGACGGGCGACCCAGTCCGGGCCGTGTCGGCGGCGGATCCAGATATGGTCGTGGGCGAGGCCGGTGTCGGGCATGGGGTGCAGGTCGATGCCGGTTTCGCCCCGGGACGCGAGGTGCGTGCGCACGGCGTCGCAGAGTGCCTTGGCGTTTCGTGTCTTGTCGGTGGTGGCGGTCATGGAGAACGAGGGCTCGATCGAGTCGCAGGAAAGCCGGGCGCTCCGGCTCGTCCCGCCAAATGGCACGGTGGTCACGCGTTGTCGGGAGCACAGGCGCAGAATAGCGGTCGGGCGAGCATCGCGAAACACGCGGATGGCCCGCTGACAGGGGGCCTGCACGACGCGGCGCGGCGGCCACCTGCCGAGAGTGATACGTTCGGGTCGATATATTCTTATCGATGTGGTGATGTTGTGGTATGTCCTGATGCAGGGAATGGGTGGGTGGCCGCACCACACCCAGGGCGGCGATCAATCGAGGGAGAGAGGCATGACGTATTCGCGAGGCTTGCTGGTAGCGGCGTTGTCGCTGTTGCCGACCATGGGGCAGGCATACGAGTTGTCCGACTGGGAATCGGTGACCGAGGCGGCCCGGGGGCAGACCGTCTACTGGAATGCCTGGGGCGGCGATCCGCGTACCAACGCCTATATCGACTGGGTGGCCGAGCAGGTCGACAAGCGCTACGCAATCGACCTCGAGCACGTCAAGGTGGGCGATACCGGCGAGGCGGTGACCCGTGTGCTGGCCGAGAAGGCGGCGGGTAACGACGAGCAGGGTGCGGTCGACCTGATCTGGCTCAATGGCGAGAATTTCGCCGCCATGAAGGACAACGACCTGCTCTATGGCCCCTGGGCCGAGCAGCTGCCCCACTTCCCGCTGACCGCGCCCGAGCAGAACCCCGAGGTGCGCGAGGACTTCACCCTGCCGGTCGAGGGCTACGAAGCGCCCTGGGGACGTGCGCAGATCACCTTCTATTACGACAGCGCGCGTGTCGACGCGCCGCCGCGCAGCATTCCCGCACTGCTCGACTGGGCCCGGGCGCATCCGGGGCGCTTCACCTATCCCCAGCCGCCGGCCTTTCTGGGCACGACCTTCCTCAAGCAGGCACTGCTGGCCTTGACCGAGCACCGCGAGGCGCTTTATGCACCGGTCGACGAGGCCGATTTCGAGTCCGTCACCGCGCCGCTGTGGGCCTACCTGGACCGCTTGCATCCCACTCTGTGGCGCGAGGGCGAGAGCTTCCCCGCGGGCGGGCCTCAGATGCGCCAGCTGATGGGCGACGGAGCGTTGAGCCTGGCGTTCACCTTTACCCCCTCCGCCCCGGCCGCCGCGGTCCTCGATTATCAACTGCCACCGACCACGCGCAGCTACATCCTCGACGATGGCACGCTGGGCAACGTGCATTTCGTCGCCATTCCCTTCAATGCCCAGCACAAGGCCGGCGCCTTGACGGTCGCCAACTTCCTGCTCTCGCCCGAGGCCCAGGCCCGCAAGCAGGATCTCTCGTTGTGGGGCGATGCCACGGTGCTGGACATGTCGCGCCTGAGCCCCAAGCAGCGTGAGGCGTTCGCGCGCGATGGCCGGGCCGCCGAGAGCCTGCCGCCGCCCTCCCTGGGCGAGACGCTGCGCGAACCCCATCCCTCCTGGATCGAGCCGCTCGAGAAGGCCTGGCGGCAGCGTTACGGCGCGCAATGACATCGGCCGTTGCCTATCGGCTCGTCGTCGGTGTCCTGCCCTGGCTGACCGTCGCCCTGCTCAGCGTGCCGGTGGTTGCCGGTGTGCTGGGGGCGTTGGCACCGGCGTTCGGCTGGCTGCCGGCACTCGGCGGTGAACGCCTGACCCTGGCGCCCTGGCGGCAGCTCTTCGAGGTGCCGGGGATCGTCGACATGGCACGGCTAAGCCTGGTGACCGGGCTGGTCAGCGCGGCGCTGTCGCTGGGTCTGGTGGTGCTGTTTCTGGGCAGTTTCCTGCATACGGCGCTGTATCGGCGCATCCAGCGCTGGCTGTCGCCGTTGCTGGCGGTGCCCCACGCGGCGGCAGCGATCGGCCTGGCGTTCCTGCTGGCGCCGTCGGGATGGGTGGCGCGGGGGATCTCGCCCTGGCTGAGCGGCTGGGCCTACCCGCCGGATTATGCGTTTCCCGGCGATGCCTGGGGGCTGTCGTTGATCCTGGGGCTGGTCGTCAAGGAGGTGCCCTTCCTGCTGCTGATGAGCCTGGCGGCCCTGGTGCAGTGCCAGGCCGGCGAGCGCCTGCGCGTGGCGCGCAGCCTGGGCTATCGTCCGCTGACGGCCTTTCTCAAGGGTGTCATGCCCGGGCTCTATCCCTTGCTGCGGTTGCCCCTCTACGCGGTGATCGCCTTCGCCACCTCGACGGTGGACGTGGCCATGATCCTGGGCCCCACGACGCCTTCCACGCTTGCGGTGTCGGTGGTCGGCTGGCTCAACGATCCTACGCTGTCGATGCGCTTCATGGCCTCGGCGGGGGCGATGCTGCAGCTGCTGCTGACGCTGGCTGCCTTGTCGCTCTGGTGGGCGCTGGAGCGATTGGTGGCGCGCGCCAGCCGGGGCTGGTGTCGGGACGGGCGGCGCCAGTGCGGCGATCGCTGGCTGGCCGGTATGGCCTGGCTGGCCATGCGCACCGTGCTGGGCCTGATGATGGCCGCGCTGGCGGGACTGGCGCTGTGGTCGGTGGCTGGATACTGGCCGTTCCCGGCGTTCCTGCCCTGGCCGCCGACCGCGCACAACTGGCTGAACGCGGCCGATGATCTGGTCGCTCCGGTGTGGCAGTCGCTCGGCGTCGCGCTCGCCGCGACCCTGGTCTCCGTGGTGCTGGTGCTGGGCGCGCTGGAGGCGGAGACCCAGCGCCGTCGGCCGATGCGCCCCTGGGCGCAACTGATCCTGTACCTGCCGTTGCTGGTGCCCTCGGTGGCGTTTCTGTTCGGGCTGGTCATGATGCAGGCGCAAATGGGCGTCCGGCCCGGCCTGGGTGCGGTCATCATCGGTCACGCGGTGTTCGTGCTGCCCTACGTCTTCCTGTCGCTGGCGGAAAGCTATCGACGCCTGGATCCGCGCTGGAGCCAGCAGGCGAGCAGCCTCGGTGCCGGCCCCTGGCGGGTCTTCTGGCGCGTGCGTCTGCCGCTGTTGCTGACACCGGTACTGACCGCGGCGGCGGTGGGCTTCGCGGTGAGCATCGGCCAGTATCTGCCGACCTTGCTGCTGGGCGCCGGGCGCGTGGTCACGGTGACCACCGAGGCGGTCAGCCTGGCGAGCGGGGGAGACCGCCGGCTGACGGCCATTTACGCCCTGCTGCAACTGTTGCTGCCGGCGCTGGGCTTCATGCTGGCGATGCTGGTGCCGCGTTATGTGTTTCGACGGCGGCGCGGTCTGCTGCCAGGTGCCGACTGACGAAAGGATTCATGCCATGGCGTCACTGATTCTCGACGACATCGTCATCCATCAGGGGCAGCAACGTCTGCTGAGCCTGGACACGGCGGTCGCCCCCGGCGAGGTACTGACCGTCATGGGACCCTCCGGCGTCGGTAAGTCCACCTTGCTGGCGTTCATCGCGGGGTTTTTGAGCCCGGCTTTCCAGGCGCAAGGGCGCGTGCTGCTCGAGGAGACGCGAATCGACACGCTACCCGCCGAGCAGCGCCATGTGGGACTACTCTTTCAGGATCCGCTGCTGTTTCCGCATCTCGATGTGGCGGGCAATCTGGCCTTCGGCATGGTGCGTGAAGGGACGCGCCGGCAACGCCGTGCGCGAATTCATGACGCCCTGTCGTCGGTGGGGCTGGAGGCGTTCGCGGGGCGCGATCCGGCGACGCTCTCCGGCGGGCAGAAGGCGCGAGTGGCCCTGTTGCGGGTGCTGTTGTCACAGCCGCGCGCGATCCTGCTCGACGAGCCGTTCTCCAAGCTGGATGCCGCCCGGCGCGACGAGATCCGTCACTGGGTCTTCGCGCGTGTGCGGGATCATCGCCTCCCGACGTTGATGGTGACCCACGACGAAGCCGACGCTCGGGCGGCCGGCGGGCGTATCCTGAGGTTGACCGAACGAGGCACCGTCATGGGGCTCACCGATCAGGAGGAAGGTGCATGACGACGCATCGCTGGATGGGATGGGCGCTGGTTCTGGGCGGCTTGACGCTCTCGACGGGCGCCTCGGCCGCCGACATCGCGTTTTCCGCCCGGGACATGGCGGCGTGGGAGACGCGTTCCTTCGAGGGACAGACGCGTTACGCAGTGGTCAGCGACAACGGCGTCGAGGTGCTCGAGGCGAACGCGCGGGGTCAGGCGTCCGCCAAGTACCTGGAGCGCGAGGTCGACCTGGACGAGACCCCTTACCTGCACTGGTGCTGGAAGGTGGACGCCCGCTACTCCGGGCTCGACGAGCGCACCCGGGCCGGCGACGACTATCCCGCCCGACTCTACGTGGCGCGCAAGACGGGCCTGCTGCCGTGGCAGGTGCAATCGGTGAACTACGTATGGTCCTCCAATCAGGCCGTCGGGGCGCGCTGGCCGAATGCCTTCACCGACCGGGCGATGCTGCTGGCCCTTCAGGGGGAGCAGTCAGCGGTCGGCGAATGGCGGGCGGAAGTGCGCGACGTGAGCGCCGATTACCAGGCGCTGTTCGGCGAGGACGTGAGCGAGATCGACGGTGTGGCGCTGATGAGCGATGGTGACAATGCGGGCGGCAACGGCACCGCCTGGTATTACGGCGTCGGCTTTTCCGGCTCGCCGACGCCCCCGAATTGTCCAGGGTGAACCAGAGGAGATGGCAGCATGCTGACAATGATACAGCGGTTGTTGGGGGATAAAGACATGCCTGAGCGGTCTCCACAAGCCCAGGAAGAGGCCGATCGCGAAGCACGCAAGCTGGCCCTCTACCATTTCGAGGGATGCCCTTTCTGCTGGAAGGTCAGGCGTGCCCTGACCAAGTTGCGTGTCGATATCACGATGCATGACATCCACAAGGATCCCGCTGCCAGAGCGCAACTGGTGGCCGGCGGCGGCAAACAGACCGTGCCGTGCCTGCGGATCGACGAAGGCGGGACGACCACCTGGCTTTATGAGTCCAGCGATATCGTCGAGCATTTGAAGCATCGATTTGCCGTGTCACCGTCCGCATGAGCGAGGTCATGGCACAAGAAAGCCTGACAACGCCATGGTTGAGCGTGATCGTGCCGGTGGTGAACGAAGCCGCGACGATCCAGGCCTGCCTGACCGCCTTGTCGCCGTTGAGGGACCGCGGCGTCGAGATCGTGGTCGTCGACGGCGGCAGCGACGACGACACCGTCGCGCTGGCGCACCCCCTGGCGGATCGGGTGCTGGTCAGTGTGCGCGGCCGTGCCCGACAGATGAACCACGGTGGTCGGGAGAGTCGCGGCGACGGCCTGGTCTTCGTGCATGCCGATACGCGCCTGCCAGATCGCGCCGACCGGTTGATCGACACAGCACTGAAGGGAGCGGCATGCTGGGGGCGCTTCGACGTCGAGATCGAGCGTGGGTTCGCGCTGGCGGGGCTGGTCGGCTGGAGCATGAACCGGCGCTCGCGTCTCACTGGCATCGCCACGGGTGACCAGGCGATCTTCATGACCCGCGAAGCGTTTGAGCTCGTCGGCGGCTTCCCCGACCAGCCGCTGATGGAAGACATCGAAATCAGCCGGCGCCTGCGTCGTCTATCCGCGCCGGCTTGCCTCGCCCCACGGGTGACCACATCCGCGCGGCGCTGGCAGCAGCACGGCCCGTTACGCACCATCGTCACGATGTGGTGGCTGCGCCTGCGCTACTGGTGCGGTGTATCGCCCTGGACCCTGGCGGGGGAGTACACGGATGTCCGCTGACGCGATGGTCTCCGGCGCCGAGGTGACGCTGCTGGTGTTCGCCAAGGCGCCGATCCCCGGCAAGGTCAAGACCCGGCTGATGCCGGCACTCGATGCCGAGCAGGCGCGCGACGTGCATGTCGCGCTGCTCGAACGCACGCTCGAGGTGGCCTGCCAGGCCTTTCCCGCCGCGCGGGTACAGCTGTGGGCGGGGCTGGCGCCGCGCCATCCGCTGCTCGAAGCGCTGGCGGCGCGACATGGCATCGCGCTGCACGCCCAGCCGTCGGGGGATCTCGGGCAGCGAATGCACACCGCCTTGTCCGCCCAGCGCGGCCCGGCGTTGCTGATCGGCAGCGACTGCCCGGTGTTGACGCCGGCGCTATTGGCGCGCTGCGTGCGGGCGCTGAACGCTCACGATCTGGTGATGCTGCCCGCCGAGGACGGCGGTTATGCATTGATCGGGGGCCATCGGCTCCCCGCCCGGCTGTTCACGGACATGGCCTGGGGCGGCAGCGAGGTGGCGGCGCAGACGCACGCAAGGGCACGAGAACTGGGCCTTCGCGTGGCCTGCCCCGGTACGGTGTGGGACCTCGACACCCCGCGCGATCTTGAGCGCTGGCGCATGTTGGACGCCGCGACATGAAGGCGCGTCCGGGCGAGTGGTGGACGACGCGTTTTGTTGCCATGATGGAGGCGCATCGATTTGGACAGGGTGCCGCCAAGCCATGATGGCCGGATGACAGCCCGCAGAAGGGGAAAGGATTGAAACATTACCGCGTGGTGATTCTCGGCTTGGTCCTGGTGGCGATCGTGGCCTTCTTCGCGAGTGGCTTCGACGATTACCTGACGCTCGAGTCCATCAAGTCGCTGCAAGGGCGGTTCGATCGATGGTTCGCCGACGCGCCCTGGCTCGTCGCCGGCGGCTTCTTCCTCGTCTATGTACTGATCGCCGCGCTCTCGCTGCCCGGCGCCGCCTTCCTGACGCTGCTGGGGGGCGCCCTGTTCGGCCTGGGCTGGGGATTCTTGATCATCTCCTTTGCCAGCACGATTGGCGCCACCCTGGCCTTTCTGGTCTCGCGGACCCTGTTTCGGGAACTGATCGAGCGTCGTTTCGCGCGGCAGATCGAGACGATCAACCGTGGCATCGAGCGCGACGGTGCGTTGTATCTGTTCAGCCTGCGCCTGGTACCGATCTTCCCGTTCTTCGTGGTCAATCTGGCCATGGGCCTGACCCGGCTGCGCACCTCGGTGTTCTATGTCGCCAGCCAGATCGGCATGATTCCGGGCACGCTGGTCTACGTGAATGCCGGCCAGCAACTCGGCGAGCTGCAATCGCTGGGTGGCGTCGTGTCGCCGTCGCTGCTGCTTTCCTTCGCCCTGCTGGGCGTCTTCCCGCTGATCGCACGTTGGGTCGTCGACGGGCTGCAACGCCGCAAGCGCTATCGGGGGTATACCAAGCCCCGGCGCTTCGATTACGACATCCTGGTGATCGGCGGCGGCTCGGCGGGGCTCGTGACCAGCTACATCGCCAGTGCAGTGCGGGCGAAGGTCGCGCTCGTCGAACGCGACGCCATGGGGGGCGACTGTCTCAATACCGGGTGCGTGCCTTCCAAGGCGCTGATTCGCGCCGCGCGGGCCGCCCAGAACGTGCGCGATGCCGAGCGGCTGGGTGTGCACGCAGGAGTGCCGCGTATCGACTTCGGCGAGGTCATGGGCCACGTGCGGCGAGTCATCGAGGAGGTGGCGCCCCATGACAGCGAGGAACGCTATACCGGACTGGGCGTCGAGGTGAAACGCGGCACGGCGCGGCTGCTGTCACCGTGGACGGTGGATGTCGACGGCCAGCCGCTGACGGCTCGGCATATCGTCATCGCCACCGGCGCCACGCCCAAGGTACCGCCGATTCCCGGCATCGAGCAGGTCGACGTGCTGACTTCCGAGAACCTGTGGACGCTGACCGAGCAGCCGCGCCGCCTGGTAGTGCTGGGCGGTGGCGCGATCGGCTGCGAGCTCGGCCAGAGCTTCGCCCGCCTGGGCAGCCAGGTCACGCTGGTCGAGGGCGCCGAGCAGCTGCTGGGGCGCGAGGATGACGACGTCGGCGAGCTCGTCACCGGCCTGCTCGCCGAGGAAGGCCTCGAGATCATGACTCGTACCCGGGCGCTGTCGGTGACGGTCGAGAACGGCGAGAACCAGCTCCTCGTCGAGACGGCCGACGGTCGCCAGACGCGCATTCCCTTCGACCGCCTGCTGGTCAGCGTCGGTCGTCAGGCCAACGTCGAAGGGCTCGGACTGGAAGCACTGGGGATCGCCACTCGCGACAACGGGACCCTGGAAGTCAATGAGCAGCTACAGACCAAGCTGCCCAACATCTGGGCCTGCGGCGATGTCACCGGCCCTTATCAGTTGACCCACGCCGCCGCGCACCAGGCCTGGCATGCCGCCGTCAACGCCCTGTTCGGCGAGTTCAAGCGTTTCAAGGTCGACTACCGCATCATGCCCGCGGTGACGTACCTGCAACCCGAAGTGGCGCGCGTGGGGCTCAACGAGCGCGAGGCCAGGGCCCAGGGCATCGCCTACGAGGTCACTCGCTACGCGATGGCCGAGAGCGATCGGGCCATCGCCGAGCGCGCCACCACCGGCTTCGTCAAGATCCTCACCGTCCCCGGCAAGGATCGCATCCTCGGTGCCACCCTGGTCGGCGAAAATGCCGGTGAATGGCTGGCGGAGGTGACGCTGGCCATGAAGCACAACATCGGGCTCAACAAGTTGCTCGGCACGATTCATCCCTATCCGACCCTCTCGGAAGCCGTCAAAGGCACCGCCGGCGTATGGAAGAACGCCCACAAGCCCGAGCGCCTGCTCGGCTGGCTGGCGCGTTATTTCCGGTGGCGGCGGGGGTGAGGCACCTCGTGCGTGCTGTCATCGGCCGTCGGCCCGACCCCTTCAATCCACCCCCTGGGTCGACGCCACCTGCCGGTTGCGCCCCGCGCCCAGCGCCATGACCAGTGCCCCGAGGGCGATCGCGCTCACCAGAACGCCCACCACGTTCCAGCCGCCGCTCCAGTCGTGCAGCACCCCGACCAGCAGCGGCCCCGCTGCCGCCAGGGTGTAGCCGATGCCCTGGGCCATCGCCGAGAGGCTGGCGGCGGTCGTGGCGTCCGGCGCGCGCAGGGCCAGCAGCGTCAACGCCATGCTGAAAGTGCCGCCCTGGCCCAGCCCCAGCACCACGATCCACAGCCACACACTGCCGATCGGCGCGTAGAGACAGCCCAGCAGCCCGATCAGCGTGAGCGTCATCACGACGGCCAGCACCGTCCGCTGGTCGCGCATGCGGCTGCCGATCCAAGGCGCCAGGATCGCGGTGGACACCTGCAGCAGGATCGACACCGATAGCGCCAGTCCTGCGGTGACGGCCGTCAGTCCGCGATCCTGCAGGATCGTCGGCAGCCAGCCGAACACGATGTATGCCAGTGACGACTGCAGCCCCATGAACAGCGATACTTGCCAGGCCAGTGAATCGTGGCGCAGCCGCGCGCCGCGCCGCGCGGGAACGCGAGTGGGCTTGGTGCCCCTGAGCTGCGGCAGCCACAGCAGCGCGGCGATCACCGCCGGCAGCAACCAGAACGCCAGCGCACCCTGCCAGGCACTGAGGGAAGCCCCTTGCGCAACGTCATCCAGCAGTTGACGCAGCGGCTCCGTGGTGCCCGCGGCAGTCGAAGCACCCAGATTGAGCGCCACGGTGTAGAGGCCGGTCATGATGCTGACGCGTCGAGGAAAATCCCGCTTGACGATGCCCGGCAGCAGCACCCCGATGATCCCGATGCAGCCGCCGGCGACCGCCGTGCCCAGAAAGAGCCCCATCGTGCCGATATAGGGCCGCACGAGCAGTGCCACTGCTAGTACCACGAGGGCTGCAAACACGCTGCGTTCAGGGCCGATCCGGCGGACCAGGCGTGGTGCCAGCGGCGCCGCCAGACCCAGAAACAGCACCGGCAATGTGGTCAGGATGCCCTGCCAACTGGGGGAGAGCGCCAGCGCCTCACCGATGTTGCCGAGCACCGGCGACACGCTGGTCAGCGCCGGACGAAGGTTGAGCGCCACCAGCAGCAGCGCGACGAGGGTCAGAACGCCCCGACGGGGCATCGCAGAAGTCGACAAGAGAGCCATCCTTGGAAATCGAAAGAAGCCATATCGGCGGCAAGCCGAGGACGCAAGGGTAGCCGATTACGGCCAAAACCGGGATGGTTCTACGCCAATGGTCGAGGGCCGGCAGTGGTTTAGACTTTCTGGATGGCCACTGGCCGTAGTGGCGTTCTACTTACTGTACGTCGGTCGTCAGGCCAGCGTCGATGGGCTCGGGTTGGAAGCACGGGGGTTGCTGCTCGCGACAACAGGATTCCGAAGATCAGCGAGCAGCTACGGAACACGCCGCCGCGCATCAAGCTTGGCATGTCGTCCTCAACGCCTCACTCGGCGAGTTAAAGTGCTTTAAGACCGATTACCGCATTATACCCGTGGTGATGTGCCTTGCTGTGCCCTCGAGAAGAAGTCTTCTCCTCCGATCTGGCCGCCCTTGAGCACTACCTCCAACCCCTCTATCGGTGAGCCTGGAGCGATTAGGCGACAAAGGTGACCGCCCTGTGCTTCATCAAAAGCAACCAACTCCAAGGCATCAGCGCCGATACGGCGCATGGCATGGCTGGATGTGTCACCGCCGGCGAAGACGATACGGGGGATGGCCGTTTCTCTCCGAAGGTGCTGAGCCAATAGAGCGTATGCTTCTCCCACTGCCAGCGATAAACGATCACTAGCCAGCCCGTCGACGAGATCGGTGTCTTGGAACGTAGTTGCGATACCGACTGTCTGGCTCTGAGTGAAGGCCTCCATTACTTCCTGGGCGAGCCTTTCCGATAGTGCACTGGGGGAACGCAATGCCTCCATGGGTGATATTGCCACGATGCAGCCGCCTTGCGCTTCCATGTGCGCGAGTTGCTTACGGGTCTGAGGCGAGCAACTGCCGGATAGCACCAGTAGCCTATCCACTCCAGGATACGTCGTGGGCAGTGGCTCGCGTTGTTCCATGTCGCGCGTAACCAGTCCACCTAGGGCATCGGCCAGACCCTGCGCCGCTACTGCAAGGGTAGGATGTCGCTCGGCAAGCTTAAGAATAAGCTTGGCGGCATGGTGTATCTCGGCTGCTTGTGTCGCATCCATAACCACGAAGCGTTGCTCTTCCACGGCGGATGCCAAGCACTGCCAGCCGCCATCAGGCTGTTGATAATCCAGTAACGTGACTGCTGCCGGAGGGATGGCGGTCTGCGCCATGAGGTGACGTCGTAGGTCGGCTTCGCCCATTGGGGTCGATGGGTGATATGCCATCGCAGGGTTCTGATCCAGACGGCATATTTCGTTTTCATAACGTGTAAACAGATGGGAAAAGGCCGTGTACCGACCAAAAGCCGGCGTGGCAGGCAAGATGGGAAGAGCACATTCCGGCCATCGGCGTCGGGCTAGATCCATGACATGCCCTATGCTGCCGACCGTGGGCGAGGAATCGAAAGTCGAGCAAACCTTAAACTGCTTGAGGCGGGGACTTAGGGTGTCTAACAAGGCTAGAGCAGGGTCCACTTCTTCTGTCATTGCCGAGGGAGCCAGGCCACGAGCTGTGCCTGCCAACCCCACTACGTCCAGTTCGGAGGCCATCTCAAGAATCGCCTCTCGGTTGCTGCTGGTGAAGAATAACCTGCCCCGAAGCCCATGGCGGCAGAATTGCGCCAAGTTTTCCGTCGAGCCTGTGAAATCATCGCCATAGAAGGCGGCCAAGAGTTGTTTCATGCCATGATCTCTCTATTGACGATCCTCAAGTGCTTTCGCGTGTGATCAAGCGATAGCCGATATCGATCCGAGGTTGAGAAGGCGACCGACCTTCTAGCCGCTCTAGCAGTAGCTTCGCCGCCTCGACTCCCATTTCGAATCGTGGCACCGACACGGTGGTCAGCGTAGGCGATAGGTGTTCGCCGAGAGACAGGCCCAGATAGCTGCCAATGGCGATGTCTTCAGGCACGCGGATTCCCTGACGATTTGCCTCGAGGATCGCGCCGGCTGCGAGGTTGTCGTTGGCAAAGTGAAGCGCATCGAGGTCGGGGCGGGCAGCCAGCGCTTCAAGGAAAACACGGCGTCCTGCTGCATAAGAGGATGGTTCCTCACTCGTAAACAGAAGGTCACTCTCGACCCCTGCGGCAGCCAGCACCTCGCGATGTCCTTCGAAACGTTGCCGGGCACGATAGTCACGCGCCATCCCGACCCCGAGAAAGGCGATGCGGCGATAGCCACGGTCAAGGAGATGCTGGGCCATACAGGCCCCCGCTCGAGGGTTGTCGACACCGACATTCATATCGATGCAAGGCAGTCCCAGTTCCATGATCTCGACCACTGGCCGGCCCCAGGCCTTGAGGCGTTGCACGGTGCTATCGTTATGCCTTAGACCTGTCAAAATGACCCCCGACGGCGAGTAGCCCAGCACCGAATCGATCAGTGAAGTTTCACGATCCAAGTCGAAATCGGTCGAACCCAATAACACTTGATAGCCAGCGTCTTCGAGCGTCTGCTGGATGCCGTGTACTACTTCGATAAAGGTCAGGATGGATAGCGATGGCACCACGACCGGTATGACTCGCGTACCCGCTGATGCGAGACCTCCGGCGATGAGGTTGGGGACATAGCCCAGTGACGTCACTGCTTGATCGACACGTTCGCGTAGTTTGGCCGACACCTTATCAGGCGTGTTCAAAGCTCGAGACACCGTAATCGGGGCCACCCCAGCTTCTTTTGCCACATCGTCGATGGTGACTCGGTTGTCGCCATGATGGCGGCGTCTACCCCGCGGTGATGGCTTCTCGTTTGCCATGAAAGGTGTCCTCGTGCTGTACAGATTGTATTCCTGCTATCCCATTCTGATGGGAATTATCTGGTAGCGCTACCAATAAGTCTAAGTCGAATGCTTGCCCTTTTGGTAGCGCTACCAAAAAGCCCATGCTAGCTTGTTTGATAACAACGACAAACGACCGGTTCTGGTCGGCAGGAGCACGCCAATGGAGTTATCCCGGCATGAAGGGCAATTGCCACGGATCACTGCCCGCTATCGTATCGAGACCCCGTGCGACCCCGAACGGGCTGCCGAGGCGATGGCCGGCGAACAATCCTCCGGCACGTTCCTCAAGCTGGCTGGAGAGACAGAGGCGCTGCGTGAGCGCCATGCTGCCCGGGTCGAGTCGGTGACCTGTCTGAAGGTCGGCACCACGCCCTCCTTGCCGGGGGCTCTGCCCGGAGAAACCTACACATCTGCCGATGTGGTTCTGTCATGGCCACTCGAAAACATCGGGACAAGTCTGCCTAACTTATTGGCCACGGTATTCGGCAACCTCACCGAGTTGCGTGAGCTCTCTGGCATACGCCTAACGGATCTCGTTATGCCGGCTTGCTTTATCGAAGCATTACCGGGCCCGCAATTCTCCATCGAAGGCACTCGACGTCTGTGCGGTACCGAGCAGGGCCCTTTGGTCGGCACCATCATCAAGCCGAGCGTCGGGCTTACCCCAGAGGAAACGGCGACACTGGTCAAACAGCTCATCGAAGGGGGAATCGACTTCATCAAGGATGACGAGTTGATTGCCGATCCTCCCTATTCGCCATTGAGCGAGCGAGTTCCCGCGATCATGCAGGTCATCAACGAGCATGCTCAGCGGACCGGGCGTAAGCCGATGTATGCCTTCAATATCACGGGTGATACCGACGAGATGCGCCATCGCCACGATCTGGTCCGCGATCATGGGGGGACGTGCGTCATGGCCAGCGTCAACTGGATCGGCCTGGGGGCACTGGCTGCGCTGCGACGACACTCGCAATTGGCAATTCACGGTCACCGCAACGGATGGGGCGTGTTTTATCGTCATCCACAACTCGGCATTAGCTATCGCGCTTATCAGGCTTTGTTGCGACTGGCGGGGGCCGATCACCTACATGTCAACGGTCTCGCCAGCAAGTTCGCTGAAGAGGATGCATCGGTCATGGACTCCGCTCGCGCCTGCCTTACGCCATTGCTTGAGGGAGCGGAGCGCGATGACCGTGCCATGCCGGTATTTTCTTCGGCGCAAACCGTCCATCAAGCATGCCCCACCTTCCAACAGTTGCAGTCGACCGATCTGATCTACACCTGCGGGGGAGGCATCATGGCTCATCCCGATGGTGTCGCCGCGGGGTGTCGCAGCATACGTGCTGCATGGGAGGCCGCATCCATTGGTGTCTCCCTAGAGGACCACGCCAAGCAGGAACCCGACCTTGCGGTCGCGTTGCGGGCCTTTCACAGCCCGTTTTCAGGATGAAGTAGCGATTACGCTAACTAAGCTCAATCCGCCAAGGAGAAGCCGACATGAAGACAATAAAAGCAAGCGGCATCGTGCTCGCCGGTCTCATCACTCTGGGGACTACATCCAATGCCTCGGCCGAGGAAATGGCCATTGCGCTGCATGTGGAACCTTCACACCCCATGTTCAAGATCGGGGAAAGGATCAAGCAACGTATCGAGTCGCAGACCGACGGTGAATACTCGGTGACCCTGCTGGGTACCGAAGTCGGAGGAGAACGCGACCAGTTGGAAGGAGCGAGTTACGGTGAATATGACATCGCCCTGGGGGGGTCGATGCCCATGACGCTATATGCAGAGAAGTTTGCCGCGGCCGACTTGCCCTTTGTTTACAGTTCCAGCGATGAAGCTCGTGAGGTTTATCGTGGCGAGAGTGGCAAATTGCTCAACGAGCAATTGGTGGCCAATGGCAACCTCAGACTGGTGGGACTCTCGGCACGTAATCCACGCAATCTGACCTCTAACTTCCCGGTTAAAACTCCCGAGGATATTCAGGGAGTGCGTATGCGGGTTCCCGAGATTGCGCCTTGGATCAAAATCTGGAAGCAGATCGGTGCGCTACCGAGTCCCATCGCCTGGCCTGAAGTCTATACATCGCTGCAGACCGGGGTGATCGAGATGCAGGAAAATCCGGTCGATTTGATTCAGGCCGGTAAGCTTTATGAGGTACAGGATTACGTCAATCGGACCGAGCATGTGTATTCGTTCTTCCATTGGCTGATGAACGAGGATTTCTATGAGGGGCTCTCCGATGAGAACCGCGAGATCATTCTCGGTGCCATCGAAGAAGCCACCGCATGGGGCGACGATATGGTAGCCAATGGGCAGGAGGAAACGTACGCCGAGCTTAAAGAAGAGGGAATGGAGGTCGTGGAACCGGACGTTGCCGCCTTCCGTGAAGCGGCGAAACCCGCCATTCGTGAGATCGCCTCAGGCTATAACCCACAGGTACGCGACTACGTATTGTCGCTGATTGAGTAAGTGGCTGGGCGGGCCAGCGCTCATCGGAGCTTCTGGGCCGCCTTCGCTATCCTTTCTGGCCTACCTCTGAACGGAGGTCCACCTGTGAAAAAAGCGGAACGTATCACCTATATGGTCGATCTGTTTTGGAAGCTTTTGACCGCCATCGTCATGACGGCTTTCGCTCTGATGCTGATCATCATGGCGATCCAGGTCATCTCGCGCTATGCCCTGGGCATGGCAGTTCCCTGGACCGATGAAGCCTCGCGCTACCTGTTCCTCGCTGAAATTTTCTTGGGCTCCGTATTAGCGCTGCGCTTGCAGGAACACATTCGGATTACTGTCGTGACCGATATGCTACCGCGTCCCCTGCGTCATCTGGCAGGTATCTTGGCAGATATTGCGTGCATGTTGGTGCTGCTGATGTTGATAGGTGGTGCCTGGAACATGATGGAGCGCACGGCGGGTGTCATGGCTAGCACATTCGATATGAGTTTTTCCTATATCTATTTGGTCCAGATGATCTCCGCTCTCCTGATGATGGGCATCTTACTTGTCAATTTGTACCGACGAATCGTGTCTATCTGTCTGCCCGTTAGCGATCTACGCCGGAGTCTATGACTATGGAAGTATTCACCATCATGTTCATTGGGTTGATCGTCCTGCTAATGCTGGGCGTCCCCGTTGCGTTTGCCATGATCGCGTCTTCTGCCCTCGTATTGGGCTATACGCGAGGCTTCGATGCCATCCCCATAGAAATGATCTCTCAGCGCACTCTCTACGGAGTCAACAGTTTTACCTTGTTGGCTATTCCTGCTTTTCTCTTCATTGGCCGCTTGATGAACTCGGCAGGCATATCGGACCGCGTTTTCGACGTGGCACGTACCATGGTTGGCCATTTCAAAGGGGGATTGGGCCACGTCAATGTGGTAGCCAGCATGCTGTTTGCAGGTATGTCGGGGTCGGCAGTCGCTGATGCCGGTGGCCTTGGAGCGTTGGAAATAAAAGCCATGGAAGATGATGGATATCCAACGGGGTTCAGTGCTGCTGTCACCGCCAGTTCAGCCACTATCGGTCCGATCATTCCACCCAGTATTCCCGCCGTTATTTACGGGGCTTTGGCGAATGCTTCAATCGCTTCCATCTTCCTCGCGTCGATCATTCCCGGTTTGTTCATGGGGCTGGGACTGATGCTCATGGTGGCTATCATTTCACATCGCCGTGGATTCCCTACACGAACTCGGGCACGCCTCAACGATGTCTTGCGGGCGCTTTCGCGTGGGCTGTTACCTATGTTGACCCCGTTGATCATCATCGTGGGGATTCTCTCAGGCGTGTTTACGCCTACAGAAGCCTCGGTGATTGCCCTGTTGTATTGCATGATCATCTCGTTCCTGGTTTATCGCTCGATCACCTTTAGGGAGTTTCTGGGGATTCTCCGAGCCACTGCCATCGATACTGCCGCACTGCTTTTCATCATTGCTGGAAGCGCTCTTTATAGCTGGGTGCTGGCGCGTTACCAAGTCACGGCGTTAGTAGCGGATTTTTTGTTGGCTACTGTGACCGATCCGCTCGGCCTGATGTTGTTGTTGGTCGTGTTCATCCTGCTGATCGGGTTGTTTATCGATTCGGTACCGGCTTTGTTTCTCTTGACCCCCCTGTTGGTGCCGGTAGTGACTCAATATGGCATCGACCCCGTTCACTTTGGTGTGGTCATGATCTTTACCTTGATGATCGGTTTGATCACGCCACCGGTGGGTACGGTCCTATTCACCATACAAAAAATAACCGGGATGTCATTCGTAGGGTTGGTACGGGAGACCATACCTTTCTATATCCCTTTGTTCGTGGTGCTTCTGATCATTACGTGTTTTCCATCTATCGTCATGTTTTTGCCCAGTTTGATTCTTGGTTGACCAGCAAAAGTTAGTAATAACGTAAAATAAGGAGAGTTTTCCATGTCCGTATTGATTACAGGTGGGCTCGGCCACGTCGGCTCCTGGGTGGCCTACCAATTAGCCAAGCAGGGCAAGCAAGTCATTATCTGCGATATGGCAGCAGGCCGTTTCGAGAATTTAGGGCTTGACTATCTGGAAACGGTTCGCGACAAGCTGATTCTGGAAAGTATCGATGTGTTGGACTATCACAGCTTGTTTGAAGTCATGCTGCGACATCGAGGAGACTTAGAGGGAGTAGTGCATGGTGTCTCGGTGATCGCCGGGCCGAATTTTCAAACACGGCCGTACAAGCACACCACTATCAACACCAATGGCACCCTTAATGTGCTTGAGACTTGTCGTATCTTGGGCATCAAAAAAGTGGTCAATATGAGCTCTGGTGCCGTGTATGGCGATGCGTCGGGCCCACAGAGCGAAGCGACACCCTACAAGGCGACCGATCTGTATGGAGCCACCAAGATCGCGGGCGAATTGTTCGGTTTGCAGTACACAGATACTTTTGGCATGGACGTAAGAAATGCCCGGTTGTTCTTTGTCTACGGCCCTGGCAAGCGTCCTTCGGACATGCACCAAGTCTATCAAGCCATGTTTGGTCCCTTGGAAGGGCTGGATAACATTCTAGCGCCCAATGGCTCGGAACAGGCTTTGGACTGGACCCACGTGCATGACACGGCGACCGGCATCGTGCAGCTGTTCGAAAAGGAAAGTGTTACTCACCGCAACTTCAATATCTCCAGCGGCGTGACGGTGGCACACACCGACATCATCAGGCATGTTGCCGACCTGATCGGAAAGACATCCAACGTCCAGCTTGGACCTGGCGTATTCGTGGGCCGTGGCGCACCGCTGGATATCTCGTTGGCGGAGCGAGAAATAGGCTTTGCCCCAAAGTTCACCGATATCCGAGAAGGATTGCACGATTATTGGCAATGGCTGAAGGGCATTCAGGGGCGCGCCTGAAGGTGTTCGTTAGCCTTCATTTTACTCGAAATGCTGCATCTATCCGCTCAACACCTTCGCCTCCATAGCGCAGAGAGTGGCGTTGGTGATCAGATCGCGAATAGGGACAAAACGCTGCCCCGATAGCGAGCTGTGCTGCGCCCCCATGTGGAGGTTGCCGACCATAAGAGGCAGGAAAACGCCGGTACGGATCCGTACCGGCGTTTCAGAGTTCAATGATATGCGAGGCGGGGGTAAGGCCCCCGCCTGCCGGACCAGGTCAGCTGGCCGAGTCGTACTGTGCCGATGCTTTCGGGCCCCATGCCCAGCGCAACACCAGCACCACCGTGAACAGTGCGGCCACGCCGCTGAGTCCCCCTATCCAGGCTGAGTCCGTCAGCCCGGCGACGAAGAAGGCAATGATCCCGGATGTTCCTGCGCTCATTGCATAGGGTAATTGGGTCCGTACGTGGTCGATGTGGTCACACGAAGAGCCGGCCGAGGAGAGGATGGTGGTATCCGAAATCGGCGAGCAATGATCGCCGAAGATACCGCCGCTGAGCACCGCGGCAATGGCCAGCGATAACGACATGTCCATTGCAGCCGCCACCGGCATGGCGATGGGGATCATGATCGCGAAGGTGCCATAGGAGGTGCCGGTGGTGAAGGCGACGAGCGAGCCGATCAAGAACAGCAAGACGGGAATCAGGCTCGGCGCGATGCCGGCCTGGGCCAGCGTGACCAGGTAATCTGCAGTGCCCAGCTGTGAGGTCACGCTACCGATCGACCAGGCCAGGGTGAGAATGATGTAAACCAGCGTCATGCTCTTGATGCCGGTGACCACCAGGTCCATCGCTTCGCGAAAATCGAACAGCCGCTGTTGCAGTCCCATGCCCAGCGCTACGCTGACCGCCAGGAAGGTAGCGATCAGGATCGACAGGCCGCCCTCGGCTTCTCCCATCGCCGTGATCAGGTCGTTCTCGGGGAAGTTGCCGGTCCACAGGAACAGGGGCGGAATCATTCCCACCAGCACCAGGATCGGCACGAGCATGTTGCGCTTGCGCGAGCTCTCTTCGGCAACGCCCAGCATCTCGGTCGCTTCGCGATCGGACGGCGGCTGGGCGTCATCCGCCAGCAGCTTGCCACTCACCCGTGCGCGCTGCTCGGCCTTGGCCATGGGGCCGAAATCCGATTGGGTGACGACGATCACCAGAATCAACAGCAGCGCCAGCCAGGCATAGAAATTGAGCGGAATCGACGACAGGTATATCAGATACTCGGAGCCTGTCATGTCCATCTCGCCAAGCTGGGTGCCGATCAGCCCCATGACGAACACCACCCAGGTGGATACGGGCCCCAACAGGCACATGGGGGCCGAGGTCGAATCGACGATGTAGGCGAGCTTTTCTCGCGAGACGCGCATGCGGTCGGTGATCGGCCGCATGACACTTCCCACCGTCAATGCATTGAAATAGTCCTCGAAGAAGATCAGTACCCCGAAGCCCAGGGTGGCGCCCTGGGCGCCACGCGGAGAGGCCACCTTCGAGGAAATGGCGCGGGCGATGGCATGGGCGCCACCGGTTCGCTGCAGCACGGTGATCAGCACCCCGAACAGGCCGCAGTAGATGAGAACGGTAGCGCTCCACTCATCGCCCACGCTGGGAATGATGAAATCCGCGAAGCTATCGTAGAGCCCGGCTGCCGGATTGCCACCACTGAGCATCGTCGCTCCCAGCCAGACCCCACAGAATAACGCGGGAATCACGTTGCGGGTCACCAGCGCCAGCAGGATCGCGAGCAACGGAGGGAAAAGGGAAAACAGGCCAAAGGACATGAAGCGTCTCCATCATGTAATTGTTGTGCGTCGTATCAAGAGCGGGACGGCAGGCCCAACCGTTGGAAGGGTGTCCCCGGTCCGCGTTCGATCGCCACGGCTACACTCGACGGCCGTTTGCGGCGATCCCGGGCATGGCCAGCTGAAGCCCACCGGCATTCAGGCCAGCGGAAAGGCCCACGACACACCACCGAGGATAATGGTGGCGTAGAACACGTTCGTGTGCGGCAGTGTAAGCGTCCAGCACCGTGATCGCATCTCGCTTGTCGCCTTGGCTCAAGGCGATCCCGTTCTCGGCGAATGGTCGATATACTACGGACGACACGCAAGCGCATGTCCGGTGATGGAGGGCGCCGTTCTCGGGGAGCGCCAAACATTCCATGAATGGTCTGAACAACCTTTGGGAGCAGGCATGTCGGGTCGTCTAACTTTCCGGGAGCGCCGCGTTTGTGACGGGCTGCTTCTCGTAGCATTGCTGATGCCGTTACCGGCGGCTGCTCACCCGCATGGCTGGGTGGATTATCGGGTCACGCTGCACTTCGACGACCAGGCCCACGTCGTCGCCCTGGAGCAGGCCTGGAAAATGGACCCCTTCTACAGCCTGACCCTGACCGAGGAGATGGCTCGCGCCGAGGGCGAGGAGAGCATGGAAGAGCGGCTGGACATGCTCGGCCAGGAGATCGCCCAGAACCTGGGCCGCTCGAACTATCTGACCCATGTCGCGCATGACGGCGAGAACGTCCCCCTGGGGCAATTGCGCGACTACACCACTCGGCTCGATGGGCAGCGCCTGGAGTTCTCCTTCGTCGTGCCCCTGGCCGAGCCGCTGGCGCTCGACGGCTCGCCCTTGACCTGGAAAATCTACGACGACACCTACTACATCGAGTTTCTCTACGACGAAGACGTGGCAGAGCCGATCACTCTGCGCAATGCCCCCGAAGGTTGTGCGAGCCGGGTCATCGCCGCCGACCCCGATCCGCAGAAAGTGGCCGAAGCGGCGGCGCTGGACATCGATGCCGACGCCCCGGGCGGTCTCGGCCGATTCTTCGCCGAAGCCGGGGAGGTGACATGTCCCGCACGCTAGGTGTGCTGATCGCCCTGCTGCCGCTGCTGGCCCTTGCCATACTCGCCACGACCGACTGGGGACAGGCCATGGCGCAACTCGTCATGGCCCAGACGCATGACTGGCAGCGCTCGCTGCAGCGCGGCCTGACCCTGTCGACGATGGCCCTGTCGCGGCAGCCGTCGCTCGATACCAGTCTCAGCCTGATGGCGTTGAGCCTGGGGTACGGCGTCTTTCATGCCGTGGGCCCGGGGCACGGCAAGGCGGTGATCACCGCCTACCTGCTTTCGCACCCCACCGCCCTGCGACGCGGGCTGTCACTGACCGTGGCGGCAGCGCTGCTCCAGGGGCTGGTGGCCATTGCGCTGGTCGGCGTGCTGGTATGGGGGCTGGGCCTGCTGACCCGCGATGCCATGGCACAGACCGGCCTGCTCGAGCGGCTCAGCTTCATCGTCCTGATTGGGCTCGGCGCCTGGCTGACGCTGCGTGCCTTGGCCCGGCTCAGGCGGGCACTGGACCAGTCGCGGCGAGCCCCCCTGGCCGCCGACGCCAGTGGCCATCCTGCATCGTTCGAGGGCATGGCCTTCGAGGTTGCGCCGAGCGCTTCGAAGCGGCCCATCGAGCCGCACACTGGCGCGGCATGCGATCGCTGCGGCGGTCATCATCACATCGACCCCAACGCCACGGGCACGATCCGCGAGAGCCTGGGTACTTTGCTGGCGATCGGCCTGCGGCCCTGCAGCGGCGCCGTCATGGTACTGGGCGTTGCCAGTCTGCTGGGCTACTGGTGGGCCGGCGTCCTGGCGGTGGTGGCCATGTCGGTGGGGACGGCGGTGACCACTTCCTGTCTGGCAATCTTCGCCGTTTTCGCTCAGCAGCGCGCGTCGCGCCTGCTGGCGCGCTCGACGCCTCACTGGCAGCGCCTGGCCGGGCACGGGATTGCCCTGTGCGGGGGCGTGCTGATCCTGGCGCTGGGGATCGGGCTGCTGATCAGTGTTCCAGGCACCTCGGGGGTGGCTCTGCCGGGGATTCGCTGAGGTTCCTGAGTTCAGGGACTCGTCTGCGTGCGCCCCCCGTCTTCGCAGGCCCTCTGCATATATCCGTGTCCGCTCAGTCAGGCCACCCGCATGCGCCGCTACGTTGCGGTGATGGCTTCGTGGCGATGGCTGCGACGTCGGTGACGTGCCAGCAAGTCGCCTGGCGTCAGCCATTCACTCCAGATTCTGGATCTGCTCGCGCATCTGTTCGATCAGCACCTTCAACTCCACCGCGCAGCGGGTGGTGTCGGCGACGATGGACTTCGAGGAGAGGGTGTTGGCTTCGCGGTTGAGTTCCTGCATCAGGAAGTCGAGGCGGCGGCCGATGGGGCCTTTTTGCCTGAGTTGACGCTCGACTTCGGCCACGTGCGTCTCGAGACGATCGAGCTCCTCGGCGACGTCGGCCTTCTGGGCGAGCAGGGCGATTTCGGTCTCGAGACGTTGCGGGTCGAGTTCGGCCTTGAAAGCGTTCAGGCGGTCGGCCAGCTGCTGGCGCTGGTTGTCCAGAATGGCGGGCAGGTGCGCGCGAACTTCGGCCACCAGATCGCGGATGCCGGCCAGCCGTTCGCGAATCAAGGCCGCGAGACGCTCGCCTTCGCGGGCACGGCCGGCGGTCAGGTCGTCCAGCGCGGTTTCGAACAGTGCCTGGGCGGCCTGCTGGACGCGTTCGAGATCGACGCCGTCGCTTTCCAGGACGCCCGGGTGGTCGAGCAGCGCCAGGGCGTTGGGCATGGCGGCGTCGGGGACCTGCTCACGGACACGTCCGAGGGCCTGGGCCAGGGTGGCCAGGCGCGTCTCGTTGACGCTGAGCGTGGCGTCGTCGTGGGCCGGATCGAAACGCAGCGTACATTCCACCTTGCCGCGCGAGAGACGCTTGCGCAGCGCCTCCCGATAGGCGGGCTCGAGATCGCGAAGGCTGTCCGGCAGGCGGAAGTGCGGTTCCAGATAGCGCTGATTCACCGAACGCAGCTCGAGCTGCAAGCTGCCCCAGTCGGCGTCCTGCGTCTGCCGGGTGAAGGCGGTCATGCTGTACGCCATGCGATTCTCCTGCGCGGTATGTGGCCAATCTCACTCAATTCTGCAGTCTAACCGATTCCCGGTCCGCGTGAGGCCCGCTTGGGTGTAGAATGCGTGGATCGTCGCGGCATGGCCGTGACTGGACGTCTCGCTCCTGGGTCTTGCGATCCGGGGCTTTTGAAGTGAGTGTTTCGACCGACGATGCAGAGAGGTGGTATGCGCCCGAGTGGACGACAGCCCGACCAACCCCGCGAGATCACCCTGGAACGGGGCTACACGCGCCATGCGGAAGGGTCCGTACTGGTGAGCTTCGGCGATACCAAGGTGCTGTGTAACGCCAGTGTGGAAGCCGGCGTGCCGCGTTGGTTGCGTGGCAAGCAGCAAGGGTGGATCACCGCCGAATACGGCATGCTGCCGCGCGCGACTCACACCCGTGGCGGACGCGAAGCCACGCGCGGCAAGCAAGGTGGCCGTACGCTGGAGATCCAGCGCTTGATCGGTCGCTCGCTGCGCACCGTGGTGGATCTCAAGAAGCTGGGCGAATTCACGATCACCGTGGATTGCGACGTGATCCAGGCCGATGGCGGCACGCGCACGGCGTCGATCACCGGCGGTTGCGTGGCGCTGGTGGATGCCATCCATCACTTGCAGCGCGAGAAGCTGATCAAGAAGGATCCCTTCAAGCAGCTGGTGAGCTCGGTGTCGGTGGGTATCTTCAAGGGACAGCCGGTCGTCGACCTGGACTATCCCGAGGACAGCACGGCGGGTACCGACATGAACGTGGTGATGGCCGAGGATGGTGGCCTGATCGAGGTGCAGGGCACTGCCGAAACGGCGACGTTCACCCGTCAGGAGCTCAATGCGATGCTGGACCTGGCCGAAGGCGCCGGGCGTCAGCTGTTCGCGCATCAGCGCGAGGCACTGGGTTTTCGTGACTGAAAACGCACGACGCCGGCCAGAGGCCGGCGTCGTCATGGGCGCGGGGACCGGCGACGTTACAGTTCGAGATCGTACTCGACGATGAGCGGCGCGAATTCGGAGAAGGTCGCGTCGCGGTCGATCCAGGCATCCACCACGTGGCGGCGGAACTCGGGACCGACGATCTGGTAGTCCAGACGCCAGCCTTCCTGTCGCGCGCGCGGCACGTCCTGGTCGAGCTTGGGCCACCAGGTGTACTGATTGGCGTCGCGATTGACCTCACGGAAGGTGTCGATGTAGCCCATCGGACCGAAGACCTGATCCATCCAGGCACGCTCTTCGGGGCGAAAGCCCGGCGTGGTCTGGTTGTCGGCCCAGTTGGCGAGGTCGATGGTCTTGTGCGCGATGTGCCAGGTTCCGCAGATGATGTACTCGCGGCGCTTGCGCACCATCTTGCTGAGATATTCCTGGTACTGATTCATGAAGGCCTGCTTGGCCTCCAGATCGCTGCCGTCGGGCATCAGGAAGCTGGCGATGCTGAAGCGCTCGTAATCGGCCTGCAGGAAACGCGCTTCGTTATCGCACTGGGGGAAACCCAGCCCGTACATGATGGCCTTGGGAATCGTGCGGCAATAGAGCCCCACGCCGGAGAAGCCGTCTTCCTCGGCATCCAGGAAGTAACCTTCGTACCCTTCGGGAAAGAGGATGCTGTCGTCGAGTTCGAAGCTTTTGGCCTTGAGATTCTGCACGCAGACGACGTCGGCGTCCTGGTTGGCCAGCCAGTCGAGAAACCCCCTCCCGACCGCTTCGCGGATCCCGTTGACATTGATGCTGGCGATTTTCATACATGGTCCCTTTTTCGTCGCGCGTGTATGATACCTGAGCTTTCGACGTTTAGGTAAATGTGTAGAAACGATCAGGGTGATAGGGAGTCAGCGTGACTGCTCAACTGCAGCCGTACCAGCGGGAGTTCATCGAGTTCGCCATCGACGAAGGCGTGCTCAAGTTCGGTGAATTCACCCTCAAGTCCGGGCGGATCAGCCCCTATTTCTTCAACGCCGGTCTGTTCAAGAGCGGCCGTGCGCTGGCGCGCCTGGGCCGCTTTTATGCCCAGGCCATCGCGCATAGCGGGCTCGAGGCGGACGTGCTGTTCGGCCCTGCCTACAAGGGCATCCCGCTGGCGACGACCACCGCCGTGGCGCTGGCCGATCATCATGACCGCGACCTGCCGTTCGCGTTCAACCGCAAGGAAGCCAAGGCCCACGGCGAAGGCGGCAACATCGTCGGCGCGGCGCTCGCCGGTCGGGTGCTGATCATCGACGATGTCATCACCGCCGGTACCGCGATCCGCGAGGTCATGCAGCTCATCGACGCCGCCGGTGCCGAGGCGGCCGGCGTGGTCATCGCTCTCGACCGTCAGGAGCGCGGCCAGGACGAAAACGGCCTCAAGGCGCAAAGCGCGATCCAGGAAGTGACGAGCCAGTATGGCATGCCCGTCGTCAGCATCGTGACCCTGGACCAGGTACTGGCCTACCTGGAAACGCGCCAGTCACAGGGTGACGAGAGCGACCAGTCGCTGCGCCAGCACGCCGACGCTATCCGTGCGTATCGCGACCGTTACGGTGTGCGTCTCGACGGATAAGGTTTGAAAACGGCGTTTTTAAACTGTCGTGATTATGCCATAGTGATGGCAGTGTTCACCATCTTTTGCGAGAGTCTCCCATGATCAAGTCACTCGGTTCCGTGCTTGCTTCCGCCGGCCTTCTGCTGGCCAGCCATCAGGCCATGGCGCTCAGCGTGTCCGCCAACGCGGGTGCCGACTCCCGAGGCATCGAGGCGAGCCAAAGCATCTTTCCCACGCTGCGCGCGAGCGTCGGTTACTTCACGTCGGACGACAGCGGTCACGATGCCGATACCTACTCCGGGTCGTTGATGTTCTCGCCGTACCTGCCGCTGGTCGATCTGTCGGTGGGCGCGCGCTATCAATACCAGGACACGCATTTCGGTGATGGCGGTGGTGTCGGCCTGGGGGGCTCGGCCTTCGTCGACACCCCGATTCCACTGACCTCGGTGGGCGGCTACGGCTTTTATACGCCGGATGGCCTGAGTCACGGCGACATCAAGAAGAGCTATGAGTACGGTGCCCAGGCGCGGGTCAACGTCGTCTCGCAGACTTACCTGTATGGCGGCTACCGCTATTACCGCACCGACTTCGACGAGAGCGGCGAGCATACCCTCGACAGCGGGCCGGTGGTCGGCGTCAGCGTCGGCTTCTGAGGGCGCTGCAGAAAGCCCCGATCGGCGTCCCATTCGGGGCGCCGATTGCGTATCATGGGGGCTCATCGCCGCCATGGCACAGTGATCCTCATGCTCGATATCGTACTCTTTGAGCCCGAAATTCCGCCCAACACGGGCAATCTCATCCGTTTGTGCGCCAATACCGGCTTCCGCCTGCATCTGATCGAGCCGCTGGGCTTCGCGCTCGACGACAAGCGTCTGCGTCGCGCGGGGCTCGACTACCACGAGTGGGCGCGGGTCAAGGTACATGCCGACTGGCGCGCCTTCCTGGAAAGCGTGCAGCCGGCGCGGGTGCTGGCGGTGTCCACGCGCGGACGCACCGGCTATCACGAGGTCGCCTACCGGGAAGGCGATGCCCTGGTCTTCGGCCCCGAGACCCGCGGGCTTCCGCAGGCCATGCTTGATGCCTTGCCGCCGGCGCAGCGGCTGCGCATTCCCATGCTGCCCGACAGCCGCAGTCTGAACCTTTCCAATGCCTGCGCGATCCTGGTCTTCGAAGCCTGGCGTCAGCTCGAGTTCGCCGGGGCGGGGATCGCCGATGCGGAGGCGGTGCCGACGTCATGAGCACCTCTCCCTCGATTCGCCAGCGCCTCGCCAAGCTCAATCCCCGCCAGCAGGAAGCCGCGCGGTATATCGACGGCCCTTGCCTGGTGCTGGCCGGTGCCGGGTCCGGCAAGACCAGCGTGATCACCACCAAGATCGCCTACCTGATCCAGGAATGCGGAATGAGCGCGCGCAAGATCGCGGCGGTGACCTTTACCAACAAGGCGGCGCGCGAGATGAAGGAGCGCGTGGGGGAGATGCTCCAGGGGCGCGAGGGCCACGGCCTGACGGTGTCGACCTTCCACACCCTGGGGCTCAACATCATTCGCGGCGAACTGAAGACGCTGGGCTACAAGCCGGGCTTCTCGCTGTTCGATCCCGAGGACGCCAAGGCACTGCTGCGCGACTTGATGCAGAAGGAAGCGGATACCGACGCCGAGCAGATCAACGCGGTGCAGGGGCAGATTTCCCAGTGGAAGAACGACCTGGTGCTGCCGGGGCAGGCGATCTCGCACGCCGCGGATGAAGACACGCAATACGCGGCGCGGGTTTATGAAGCCTACAGCCGGCATCTCAAGGCCTACAACGCGGTCGACTTCGACGACCTGATCCTGCTGCCGGTGGTGCTGCTGCGCGACAATCCCGACGCCCTGGCCCGCTGGCGGCGCAAGATCCAGTATATGCTGGTCGACGAGTATCAGGACACCAACGTCAGCCAGTATCAACTGGTCAAGCTGCTGATGGCCGAGCGCGCCACCTTCACCGTGGTCGGCGACGACGATCAGTCGATCTACGCCTGGCGCGGCGCGCGCCCCGAGAACCTGGTCACCCTGGGGGAAGACTTCCCGCGCCTGAACGTCATCAAGCTCGAACAGAACTATCGCTCCACCGGTACCATTCTGCGCGCGGCCAATACCCTGATCGGCAACAATCCCCACGTCTACGAGAAGACCCTGTGGTCGGAGATGGGCCAGGGCGATGCCATTCGCGTCATCGTCAATCGTCACGAAGAGGCCGAGGCCGAGCGCGTGGCCAGCGAGATCCTCACCCGGCGCATCAAGGAGCGTGCCGAATGGCGCGATTTCGCGGTCCTTTACCGGGGCAACTTCCAGGCGCGGTTACTGGAGCTCAAGCTTCAGCATTACCAGATTCCCTACAAGCTCTCCGGCGGCACGTCGTTCTTCTCGCGCAACGAGATCAAGGATGCCATGGCGTACCTGCGCCTGTTGATCAACCCCGGCGACGACAACGCCTTCCTGCGCATCGTCAACGTGCCGCGTCGCGAGGTCGGGCCGGGAACACTGGAGAAGCTCGCCAACTATGCCACCGAGCGGCAGGTGTCGCTGTTCGCCGCATGTCACGAAATCGGCCTCGAGCAGGTGCTGCCCACGCGTGCGGTGGAGCGCCTGTCGCGCTTCACGCACTTCATCGACGGCGTGCGCCGGCGCATGGACCAGGGCGATGCCATCGCGGCGATTCGCGACATGCTGCGCGAGATGGATTACGAGGCCTGGCTGTTCCAGAACGCCAGCGCCCCGACCATCGCCGAGCGGCGCATGGCCAATGTGTGGACCCTGATCGACCAGCTCGAGAAGTCGATGCAGCGCGACGATGACGACGCCGACGAGACCGACGACGTGGAGTCCGCGATTTCGCGGCTGGTATTGCGCGATATCCTCGAGCAGCAGGCCGAGGAGGACGACTCCGACCGGGTGCAGCTGCTCACCATGCATGCCTCGAAGGGGCTGGAGTTCCCGCACGTCTACCTGATGGGGCTGGAAGAAGAACTGCTGCCGCACCGCAATGCGATCGAAGCCGGCACCATCGAAGAGGAGCGGCGCCTCGCCTACGTCGGCATCACCCGGGCGCGGCGCACCTTGACGCTGACCCTGGCCCGCCAGCGAAAGGCCTATGGCGAGCTGCTGGACTGCACGCCCAGTCGCTTTCTCGAGGAGCTTCCGCCCGACGATCTCGAATGGGAAGGTCGCGCCGACAAGGAAGACCCCGAGAAGAAGCAGGCGCGCGGCAAGGATGCCATCGCCGGACTGCGCTCGTTGCTGGGATAATCTGCCATTGCCTGAATGCCAACCGTGTCATTCGACGGAGCCTTTTATGAACCCGCACGCCCTGCGCTCGCTACTGTTCGTTCCGGCCACGCGGCCGGACCGCATCGCCAAGGCCCTGGCCAGCCCGGCGGATGTCGTGATCGTCGATCTGGAAGATGCCGTGGCCGATGGCGACAAGGCCGCGGCCCGGGAGGCTCTGGCGGCCTTTCTGGCGGACAACCCTCAGGCCTCGCTCGTGGTGCGCGTGAATGCGCCCGCTTCCCCGCATCATGCGCTCGACCTGGCGCTGTGCGCGCGTGAAAGGGCCGTCACGCATCTGCTCGTGCCCAAGGCCGAAGCCGTCCCAGCGCTTGAGCAGGCCGCCGCCTGCGGCAAACCGCTGTGGTTGCAGATCGAAACCGCGCCAGGGCTGCTGGCGTTGCCCGGCCTGGCGGGCATGACCGGCGTCGAGCGGCTGAGTTTCGGGGCCCTGGATCTGATCTCCGAGCTGGGACTCACGCCCGAGACGCCGGGGGCGCGCCAAATGCTCGACCAGGGGCGCTACCAGCTGGTGGTCCATTCGCGCGCGGCGGGCCTGGCCGCGCCATTCGAAAGCCCGCATCCGGCCATCGACGATACGGACGCCGTGGCGCGGGCGGCCGTTCACGCCAAGGAGATGGGCTTCGCCGGCATGCTATGCATCCATCCTCGGCAGTTGTCCGCCGTCAATCGGGCGTTTTCTCCCAGCGAGGCCGATGTCGCCTGGGCCAGGCAAGTGATCGACGGTGCCGACCGCGAGGCCGGCGCATTCAGCGTCGCGGGCCAGATGGTCGACGCGCCGGTCGTCAGCCGCGCCCGGGGCATTCTCGCCAAGCACGAGGCGAAGGGGTAATGGCCGCAAGTCCCCGAAGATAAGTAGGAAGCTATGGCGCTATCGCGGGAGGCGCGTATACCGATTGGGCCCTGTAAAAAGAGGTGGGATAGCAGAAGGAAGGCGTGGTTGCTAGAATGCTGCAGAAATGAATTCAAAATATAAAATTCGTTATTAGCCATCATAGTGCGGTTGAGGCATCACACGGTCAACTGGATCGCCGCGTGCTTGTCATGTAGTGCGATACTGTGTACTCGGACATCGGATAGGTCTATGGATAAGATCAAGCAGAACACGCTACATGGTGAAGTCGCTGTACGTATTCGTGATATGATCGACGCGGGTACGCTGACACCCGGGAGCCGTGTTCCTGAAAAACAGCTCTGTGAACAATTTGGCGTCTCGCGCACCCCCCTGCGAGAAGCCTTGAAAGTATTGGCTTCGGAAGGATTTGTAGAACTTCTGCCGAACCGAGGTGCACGCATCTCCAAACTGACCATCGATACTTTACAGAATACGCTGGAAGTTATGAGTGCACTCGAGGGGTTGTCCGGCGAACTGGCTTGCGCACATGTTACCGATGCCGAACTCGCTAATATAGAAGCATTGCACTATCAAATGCTGGCTCATTACAAGAATTCCAACATGGCCGAGTATCTGTTGACCAACCAGCAGATACATGAAGCAATCGTGGTTGCCTCCCGCAATGATGTGCTGATTGATGTCTACAAGAACTTGAATCAGAGGGTTCGGCGTGTTCGTTTTTCCGCCGAGCTCAGCAGAGAGTACTGGGCTAAAGCGGTACAGGATCACGAGGATATTATCGACGCTCTTCGTCGCCGAGATGGCGAGACACTGGGAAAAATTCTGCGCCGCCATCTCAGCGATAAAGTTGAGGTGTCTTCCCTGTCTGATATGGCGGAGCCCAAGAGTATGTCATGATGCATCTCGTTGGTGTGTGCAGGCCACCTTTTAAAAAGCAGGGTGGCCTGTTTTTTGAGTTGTTTTCAGGCTTTTTTGGCGCTCAGTTTCCGTATTTTTCTATATGCTTTTGATAATCGCGGGCCATAAAGAATGAGCGCGGCTAACGCGAAAAGTATCATGGCGATTGGGCGGTCAAGGAAGATCGTCAGGTCGCCGCCTCCCATGGAAGAAGTCTGGATTAGCGTCTTCTCGAACATCCCGCCAAGAACGATGCCGAGTATCAAAGGCGCAGTGGGATAGTCATAGCGCTTCATGAAATAACCGATTATTCCGAAAGCCAGTGCTAGCCAGACTCCCCACATACGGTTTTCAATGGCGTAAGCGCCGATGAAGGAAAGGAACAAGATACAAGGGTAGATCAGTTCATAACGGAAACGCAGGATCGAGGCAAATAGGGGGACTAGAGGCAGGTTTAGCAACAGCAAAATTACACTGCCGATAAAAAATGAGGCCATCAACCCCCAGACCAGATCAGGCTCGTTGGTGAAAAGTAAGGGGCCAGGCTGAATGCCGAACACAATGAAGGCGCCAAGGAGCACTGCGGTGGTACCCGACCCGGGAATACCCAAGGTAAGGGTTGGGACGAAGGAGCCATTGACGGCTGCGCTGTTCGCGGCCTCCGGTGCGGCCACTCCCTCTATCGCTCCCTTGCCGAATTCGCTTTTGTGCTTAGAGAAGTGGCGTGCCAGATCGTAACCTAGAAAAGAAGCGAGTGTGGCCCCGGCGCCCGGGAGCACTCCGATGAAAAAGCCAAGTAACCCACTACTGAATATTGTGGTCCGATATCTCCGCCAGTCCTCCCGCTTCAGGATCATATCGCGAAACCGTGTACGTATTGGCTCAACTTTGCCGCTACGGACTTGATGCAGTACTTCGGCAACCGCGAACAGGCCAATCACGACTGGCAAGAAACCGATACCCCCGAAAAGGTTAATGAAGCCGAAGGTAAAACGTGTGCTGCCGCTTTGAGGATCGAGGCCAATAGTGGTGATAGCAACGCCGAAAGTGGCCATGGCCAACCCTTTGATTCTCGACGTGCCACTGAAGCCGACGATGCTTGTGAAGCCAAGAACGATCAGTGCGCAGATTTCGGGTGGCCCGAAATGCAGCGCCAGCGAGGCAAAGACTGGCGCTAACGCCATGAGGAGAATCAAGCTGGTGATGCCCGACACAAAGCTTGAGACCGCACCGATGGCCAAGGCTGGTCCGGCCCTGCCTTGTCGAGCCATCGGATAGCCGTCGATGGCGGTGACGACGCTGGCCGAGTCGCCTGGCGTTGCAATTAAGACCGAGGTGATCGTCGCGCCATACTGGGCTCCATAGTAGATACCCGCGAGCATGATAAGCGCAGTGATCGGGCTGAGAGTGAGCGTTAGGGGTAATAGCAACGCGACGCCGGTGGCTGAGCCTAATCCAGGGAGCAGGCCAATGACCGTTCCGAGCAAGACCCCGATGAAGCAATAGAGCAAGTTCATGGGGGATAGCGCGGTGCCAAACCCCGTTATGAGGTGTGAGAAGAAATCCATTATTCAGCCTCCAAGCAGCGGGGCACTGATGCCGAGGGGTAAACGGATCCCCATGAATTGGTAAAAGATCAGCCACGCGAGCAGGCCTATACCCAAGCTGATAGCGAAACTGAATCCGATGTGTTCGCGCTCTACACCGGCCAAGATCACGAAGACAAGAATGGAAAAGGTTATAAGGAATCCAAGAATAGGCGCCAAGATGACCGCTATGAGCAATAACCCAAAGACGAGTGCCACGGTTTTTGTAGTGTTGTAGCGTAATTCTTTGCTGGTTATTGAACTGGACTCAGTGTCATTTTCTGATGGGGGCGTTGTAGACTTAACTCTTGATCGCCAAGTCTCCCAGCCGATCATTGCACCGAAGGCGACCAATAGCAGGCCGACTACGAAGGGGACGAAGCCCGGAGTAATTCGGGCTCCCTCCCCCCAGATGCCGTAATCGACCGAGAGGGTGGAGAACGCCGCTCCCACTGCGACGAGGATCAGCGCTCCCACATAGTCTCCTCTCGGTTTCATGGTGATTACCTCTCAGTCCGTTTCAGTCAGGAGCGGGGCAATAGTGTTATGTTGTTTTTCGAGGAAAGCGGCGAATTCTTCACCGGTGCGGACCTTGGGGGTTAGGTAATTGTTTTCGATGTAAGTCTTGTAGCCCTCGGTTTCAGACCACGACTTGACGGCGTTTTCCCAATAGGTTTTTTGTGCCTCGCTGAGACCGGGAGAAGCGAGTATTCCACGGAATTGCAGGGTGGGTGTGACATCGACATCGATTCCCGCTTCGGCGATTGTCGGCACTTCGGCCAAGGGGCCTTGGTCGAAACGTTCCTCCTTGAAGATAGTCAGGGCGCGGACTTTATCGGCCTTGATGAGTTCGATAGCCTCACCGGGGTTGGCGCCGGCGGCGGCGACATCACCGCCGAGTAGAGCTGCGTTGTTGGCCGATCCTGATTCGAAGACGACGCGGTTGAACGTTACGTCCTGGTTCTGTTCAATCAGTTGGAAGGCTAGTGATGCTGGGCTCCCCTTGCCTGAGATAGCGATGTTCACTTGGCCTTGCTTTGCCGCATCTACCAGGTCGCTAATGGATTCATGCGGAGAATCATTGGCGACGATGATCATTGTGTGATCTTCGGCAGCTTCAGCAATTGGCGTTAGCTTGTCCCAGCTGTACGGGACGTCGTTCATGAGGGGCAGGATGATGGCTGCCCCTGTCTCCGAGGCGAGCAGGTAGTGGGGGTTGCCATCTCGTTGCAAGAGTGTTGAGTAACCGATGGCTCCTGAACCACCTACAATATTATTGACGGAGATCTCGACATCTTCCCTGACCTCCTTGATTCCTGATGTAGCTGCGCGGCCGAACGTGTCGCTACCACCGCCTGGTTTAAAAGGCACCACCATCGATACGTTCTGCGAAGGAGACCAAGAGGACTCTTCGGCCTGGGCAGAGCTTGCGAATGTTGCGGAACCCAATGCAAAGGCTACTGCCATGGTACCGCCGATCTGTAGAAAACTGTTGCGTTTTGTTGTGATAGTCATGGTAGTTCTCCCGATATGTCTGTGAGCTGAGCGATTGTTCTTGTGAGCGTAAAGCGTTGACTGCCTCCTCTACTGATCAAAGAATGAATATTGCCGTCGAGAATTGCCTACTCGACGATGTGGAACTGGTCAAAATTGGTTTCACTGAGTGTGAGCCCAAGTCCTGGAAGGTCGTCGTTTAGGTCGAGATATCCGTCGATGGGCTCTGGATCGCCCTCGAACAGGTAGTAGAAAAGCTCATTGCCGATCTCGACGTCATGCACCGGGAAGAATTCGGACATCGGCGAGGCCAGCGAGGCCATCGTCAGATGGTAGTTGTGCATCTGCCCCGCATGCGGGATCACCGGTACCTCGAAAGCCTCGGCCATGGCGTTGATCTTGCGCGCCACGCTGATGCCGCCGACGCGGTTGGTATCGTACTGAATCACCGAGACGGCTTTCTTCTCCAGGAGTTGTCGGAAACCGTGCACGGTGAATTCGTGCTCGCCGCCGGAAATCGGCATGGGGGCGATGCGGTTGAGTTCGGCGTAGCCGTCGATGTCATCGGCGATCACCGGCTCCTCCAGCCAACGCAGCTCGAAGGGTTCGAGGCGGGGCAGCATGCGCCGGGCATAGTCGAGATTCCATCCCATGTAGCAATCGGCCATCAGGTCGATGTCCTCGCCGATCACCTCGCGTACCGCGGCCACGCTCTTGAGGTTCTCGCGCATGCCGCGGGGCCCATCCTTGGGCCCATAGCCGAAACGCATCTTCATCGCCGTGAAGCCCTGGTCGAGATAGGCTTGCGCCTCGTGCTGCATCGTCTCGCGATCGGTGTTGTAGAGTTTGGAGGCGTAGCACGGGATCTTCTCCTTGGTCCGCCCGCCCAGCAGCTTGAATACCGGCTTGCCAAGCGCCTTGCCCATGATGTCCCAGATGGCGATGTCGACGCCCGAGATCGCCGCCATGCCGATACCGCGCCGTCCCCACGCCAGCGTTGCGCGATACATGCGCTGCCACAGGTACTCGTAGTCGAACGGGTCCTGGCCGATGACCAGAGGAGCAAGATGCTGATCGATGATCGTCTTGGCGACACGTGGCGCCAGGGCCACGTTGCCGAGCCCGACGATCCCTTCGTCCGTTTCGACCTCGACCACCGTCCAGCCATGAAACCGGAAACTGCCCATGGCATCGCCCCGATCCCACAGGGCATCCATGGCATTGGTGCAGAAATGCGGCTGCGGTGGCACTGTGTCGCCTTTCCATTCGAAGACGCGGGCTCTTACGCGCGTGATTTTCATAATCTTGTCCGTCTAGCGTCGTGATGAGGAGTTAGCTGGAAAGCCGGTTGCTGGCCGCCATTTGGCAAGCCAATTTGAAAGCATTGTGAGTGGGGCGCAGGTTGGCTTTCCCAGAGCTGGCGATGTCATAGGCCGTACCGTGTGCTGGTGTGGTAATGGGCACCGGCAGGCCGCCATGAACCGTGACCCCTTCATGAAAACCGAGAAGCTTTATGGCGATCTGCCCTTGGTCGTGAAACATGGTGACCACGGCGTCATATTCCCCGTCGCGCACTTTGAGAAATAATGTGTCAGCAGGGTGAGGGCCGGACACTGTGAGCCCCTCGTCTTGCGCTTCTTCCACTGCCGGGGCAATAGTGTCAACTTCCTCGCGACCGCAGGTTCCACTCTCGCCACCATGTGGATTGAATGCCGCGACGGCGATGCGTGGTTCAGCAAATCCGGCCAAACGTAGTGACTTATCGGTGAGGCGTGCCGCTTTCAGGATACGTTCACGCGTGACGTAGGAAGGCGCATCCTTCAATGGAATATGTGATGAGATACGCGAGGTCCAGATACTTCCGAATGTATTGAACTCGCAGGTGTAATCATTGACACCCAAATAATCGGCGAAGAATCCCAGTTCGTCCTCGAAGTTCATGCCTCCGAGCTTCATGGCATACTTGTTCAGCGGGCCGAAGCAAATCCCGTCGATATCACCCCGTACGGCGGCATCTAGACATTGCGTCAGGGCATGGCGCGCAGAACGTCCGCCCGCCGCGTTCGCTTCGCCGTAGCGAGTCTCGTCGCGAGAAATACTATCGATGGGCATCAGTACGGGGGTCGTGTATTCGCGTGCCTCGGCGAAGCGTTCGATCACAGGTAAATCGAGCCGAGTGCCGGCGATGCGCTGGCCTTCTTCCCAGAGCCAAGTGTCGGCAACCAGCACCGCATGGCCGCTTTCCTGAGAGGCAGGGTCCGCCAGAAGCTTGGCGATCAACTCCGGTCCAATGCCAGCTGGGTCGCCCAGGACGATGCCGATGAGGGGGCGGACACGAGTATCTTGGTTGTCGTTATGCGGTGTCATGGGGGCTGGGTCCTTTAATGCTGCATCGTGCAATTGGTGATGCTTTTGCCGTTATCTGGTCTTCTGGTTGTATTACCAGTCCAGTTAACGTCAAGCCTAGTTGCCAGCACGGGAGCGTCAAGGCCAAAAGTGCGTCGTTGTCTTATACTTAGGTAGCAATAACGTTGTGGTATTTTGATTCATGGACTAAAAGTTAGACCAGTTGGTGGGAGGTGATCTGAGATGGATAACCCGGCTTTTGCGTTCGAGCAGGCGCTGAGAAACAAGACCAAGAAAGAGTTGCTGGCCGACAAGTTGGTGGACATGGTGCGCAATCGGCTGCTCCAGGATGGTGATGAACTACCCAGCGAGCGTGAGATGGCGCAGCTTTTCAGCGTAAGTCGAGAGACGATTCGTGGTGCCGTGTCTCACTTGGCAGCCCTGGGGATGGTCAGCGTATCGCATGGTAGTAAGACTCGGGTGTGCGTCGATGAATCGGCACTCCAACATTACCGGCTTATGCAGGGCGAGGAAGCAACTGGCCCTGTCGGTGAGTCTCGCTATGACATTGATAGCGTTTACGAGAGCCGCCTGGTGATAGAGTCGGCGATCGCACGGCGTGCAGCCTTGAAGATCGACGATCATGGCGTCGCCCAGTTGGAAAAGATGCTCAAGACTCAGTCCGAGTGTAATGGCGAGTACCCAATACCCTTCCAGATGTCGGACAAGGCGTTCCACCGATTGATTTCGGAATATGCCGATAACGATATCTTGGTCAAATATGCCGATGAACTCTACAGCTTTGACCTGTACGTGAGGCGACGCGTATTGCTCGAGCCTGGCGCGGTCGAACGCAGCTACCGTGAGCATATATACATTGTCGAGGCCTTGAAGAGAGGCGATCCGGATGCTGCTGAAAGAGCCATGCTCGCCCATCTCGATAGTGTTTACCGGACGACCAAAGAAAAAATGGCGGGTGGGTCTGGCTAAACGCGTTCATGCGTCGCTGGGATCGGAAAGTCACCGGACAAGGTTATTGGTGCGTGGCTTCGACAGGGGGAGCGGCATTATGAGGCCGCCTGTAAAGCCGCACCCACTGGTCAATCTGAAAGCGTGACGAACAATGAAAGGAATGAATTATGCACGTACTGATAACCGGCGCTGCTGGCTTTCTCGGGCAGCGCCTGATTGCGGCACTACTCGACCGCGGACGCCTCGATGGGCAAGCGTTGACGCGATTGACATTGATCGACCCAGCTGCCCCCGCCCTGGAGTCACTTTCTAATGATGCCATCGATGTCGAGTGTCGCGACCTGGATATTGCCGAGCCTGGTGCCCTGAATGCATCTCTCGGTGAACGGCCCGATGTGATCTTTCATTTGGCCGCTGTGGTCAGTGCGGAAGCGGAGGCCGATCTTGACCTGGGTATGACGGTTAACTTCGATGCCACGCGTGCCTTGCTGGAAGGTTGTCGTCGTTATGCTCTTTCCGCAACGCGCCTCGTCATGACGAGTTCGGTCGCGGTTTACGGAGGTGAGTTACCTGAAGTGCTCGATGACATGACGGCGCTGACACCGCAGAGCTCGTATGGCACCCAAAAAGCGATGTGTGAACTGCTGATCAGCGATTACAGCCGGCGGGGTTTGATTGATGGCCGTGTACTGCGCTTGCCAACCATCATGATTCGCCCGGGGCGGCCCAATGCTGCTGCCTCTAGCTTCGCCTCGAGTATCCTGCGCGAGCCGCTCGGTGGTGAGACTGCCATCTGTCCGGTTTCCACCGAACTGGAAATGTTTGTGATGTCGCCGGGCAAGGTGGTCGCCGCGCTAATCCACGGTGCGGAAGTGTCCGGAGATGATTTTGGCGCCTCACGCAGTGTCATGCTGCCGGGCCTTACAGTGAGCGTTGCCGAGATGCTGGAGGCGTTGCGCCGTCATGGTGGCGAGCAGGCCTTGGCACGAGTGGAGCACCACCACAACAAGGATATCGAAACCATCGTTGCCAGCTGGCCAGCTCGTTTTCGCACCGACAAGGCAAAACGGCTGGGCTTCGCCGGGGACGACGACTTCCGGGAAATCGTAGAGAGCCACCTGCGCGAACGAGCCGCCTCAATGTAAGTACGCCATCGGCCCGGGCGGTACCCACAAGACCAACAAATAAGGAGTGGTAGTCCCATGAACTTGCAAGACGATGGCCTTTTCAAACAACGATGTTACATCGGTGGACGCTGGATCGAGGCTGATGATGGGGCGGCCATTGATGTCGCCAATCCTGCCACTCAGGAGCGTCTGGGCCGCGTGCCTAGCCTGTCCCGAGAAGAGGTGCGTGCGGCCGTCGATGCTGCCGACGCCAGCCAGCCAGCCTGGCGAGCCAAAACAGCGAAAGAGCGTGCCGTCATCCTGCGTCGCTGGTACGACCTATGCATGGAGCATCAAGATGATCTGGCGACCATTCTCACCCTTGAACAGGGCAAGCCCCTGCAAGAGGCAAGGGGTGAGATCGCCTATGGTGCTTCCTTCATCGAGTGGTTCGGTGAGGAGGCCAAGCGCATCTACGGCGATGTGATCCCTGCACACGCCGGCGATCGCCGTATTGTCGTCACCAAGGAGCCGATCGGCGTGGTTGCGGCGATCACGCCCTGGAATTTCCCCAACGCCATGATCACCCGTAAAGCCGGTGCTGCCATGGCGGCGGGTTGCACTGTGGTGGTCAAACCCGCATCGAGTACGCCTTATTCAGCGCTGGCGCTGGCCGAACTGGCCGAGCGTGCCGGCGTGCCCGAAGGAGTGCTCAACGTGGTGACTGGCTCGGCACGCACGGTGGGGGGCGAGCTAACCGACAACCCCATTGTCCGTAAACTCTCTTTTACCGGCTCCACCGAGGTGGGCAAGGTACTGCTCAGCCAATGCGCCAACACCGTCAAGAAGGTTTCGATGGAACTGGGTGGCAACGCACCGTTCATCATTTTCGACGATGCCGACCTGGACCAAGCCGTGGCTGGGGTGATGGCCTCTAAATTCCGCAATGCCGGCCAGACGTGCGTGTGTGCCAATCGTATCTTCGTTCATGACAACGTTTACGACGACTTCGCGGCCAAGTTGTCCCATGCCGTCAATGCGCTACGTGTCGGTGATGGCATGGAGCCGGATGTCACCATTGGCCCGCTGATCGATCAGGCAGCCGTCGAAAAGGTCGAGCAGCACATCGAGGACGCGCAGGCGCGGGGTGCCACGGTCTACCTGGGTGGTAGTCGTCACGACAAGGGCGGGGGCTTCTTTACGCCTACCATTCTCACCGAAGTCCCCGCTGAAGCTCGTCTTATGAACGAAGAAACCTTCGGTCCGGTGGCACCGCTGTTGCGCTTCAGTGACGAGGCCGAGGTGATCCGTCAGGCTAATGCTACTGAATTTGGTCTCGCCTGCTACTTCTATAGTCGTGATATTGGCCGTGTATGGCGTGTCGCCGAGGCTCTGGAGTACGGCATCGTCGGCATCAATGAAGGGTTGATTTCCACGGAACTGGCGCCGTTTGGCGGTATCAAGGAGTCCGGCATAGGGCGTGAGGGCTCCAAGTACGGAATCGAGGACTATATCGAAATCAAGTACATGTGCATGGGCGGTCTGTGAGTCTGCAGGAAGCTTAGCTGAGGATGATAACGACATGAATGACAATCGAGCGGATATACGGGTCGGCGTGGTCGGCATCGGCCTGATGGGGCACGGTATCGCCAGCAACATTCAGAAGCATGGCTGGCCGCTGGGGTTCCTCGATCACCCGGGTAACCAGCCAGTAGACACGCTCGTGGGCAACGGTGCCCAGCGCTTTGCCACTGGCCGGGAGCTGGCGGCTCATTGCGATGTGGTCATTGTCTGCGTCACTGGCTCGCCGCAAGTCGAAGATGTCTTGTTTCGCGATGATGGTGTGCTCAAGGGCTTGAAGCCGGGGGGAGTGGTGATCGACTGCTCTACGGCGATTCCCAGTTCGACGGAGCAGATAGCTGACGCCGTTGCGACAGCCGGTGGGCGCTTTCTGGACGCGCCGATGACGCGCACGCCGAAAGAAGCTGCAGAAGGTCGGCTCAACCTTATCGTCGGTGGCGATCGCGAGTTGTTCGAGAAGCATAAACCTCTACTGGAGAGTTTTGCCGAAAACATTACCTATGCGGGGCCGGTGGGAGCAGGCCACAAGCTTAAATTGCTGCACAACTTCGTGTCGGTGGGATTTTCTACTGTCCTGGCCGAGGCCGCGGCTTGTGCACAATTGGGTGGTATCGAGCCAGAGACACTGGTGGAGGTGCTCGCCAAAGGTGGCGGTGCTGGCGCTATCCTGCAGCGCCTGCAGCCGTACATTCTCGAACGAGACAGTTCCGGCTTTCGCTTCAGCATTGCCAATGCACACAAGGACCTGGGCTATTACGTGGCCATGGCGGGCGACCTGCAGGCCAACAAGAACGCAGCCAACGGCATCCTTGCAGTGCTCGAGGACGCGAGAAACGCGGGGCATGCCGAGGCTGCGATTCCTGAATTGATCGGCCTTCTCGCGGAAGGCGAGAGAGACGGTTAAGCGGCGCGCGCCAAAACGGAAAGGGCTTCGTCATGTCGAGCGCGAATGGCTCATGGCTGCGGGCCGCTTGATTAGTGTTCCGCTTAGGTATCGATTCGTTGGAGTTCGTGCCGGTAACGCTCCTTGCGCTCGACATAATTCTGGCTGCTTTCTTGCAGGCCTGCGATTTCTTCATCGCTGAGTGTGCGAACCACCCTGGCCGGCGAGCCTAAAATAAGCGAGCAGGGCGGGAACTGTTTATTTGAGGTGATCATGGCACCGGCGCCGACCAGGCTGTTCTCGCCAATGACGGCACCGTTTAGCACGGTAGCGTGCATACCGACCAGACTGCCGTTGCCGATCGTGCAGCCGTGCAGCATGACGAGGTGACCCACGGTGACGTTGTCGCCGATGGTCAGGGGAAAACCGGGATCGACATGCAGTACGCAGTTCTCTTGTATATTGCTGCCTCTGCCGATAGTGATTGCTGCGTTGTCTCCTCGAAGTACGGCTCCAGGCCAGACACTGACGTCCTCGCCCAGCGTCACCTCACCGATGATCACCGCCTCGGGAGCGGCGTATGCGCTCGGTTCTAATGTGGGAGATGCGTCTCTCAGCGAATAGCGAGTCATCTATGTTCTCCTGATCGTTGTTGATATGGCACAGCCTAGTGCAAGCGAGTAAATCATTGTACTTTGGAATTATGAATTCAAATTTGCTTTCACGCCACTTTCTGTTCCATACAGTAAGTCATTGTTTATAAAGCATTTGTAACTCTTTTTGGCCGGTAGACTAAAGTCTATTTTGTAAAAATGAATTATGAGTTCATTCTTTGAAGGCGAGTGTCGACCCAGGCCAAGGCCTTGCAGCGTGCAGCCGAGAACCGAGGAGAAGAGCATGGAACAGCAAGCGGAAATCGAGTGTGTTCGGGAAGGGCGACTGGCATGGGTGACATTCAATCGTCCCGAAGTCCGCAACGCCATGACATGGGGCATGTACGACGGTCTTGAGCGGCTATGTGACGAGCTGGAGAAAGACGACAGCGTCGATGTCGTGGTGTTGCGTGGCGAAGGAGGAGAGGCCTTCGTCGCTGGCACCGATATCAAGCAGTTCACGCAATTCGATGATGCGGCTGATGCAATCGGCTACGAGCGACGTATCGATCGCGTCATTGAACGTCTGGAAACCCTCCAGAAGCCGACCATTGCGCTGATTGAAGGCTTTTGTATCGGAGGAGGGGCGGCGATCGCCATGGCCTGCGACTTCCGCTATGCGACGCCAGAGCTCAAGTTTGGTATCCCCATCGCGCGCACCTTGGGTAACTGCGTGTCGATGAACAACATTGCGCGCCTCGTCGGTCTGGTAGGGGCGGCACGCGCCAAGGAAGTATTGATGCTGGCCCGGCTGCTCAAGGCGGAGGAGAGCTATAACGCTGGTCTGGTCACGCAAATCTGTGCGGCGGACATCATCGAAGAGGAGGTGCGTGCCGTTGCTGACAAGTTAAGCAGCTTCGCACCGTTGACGCTCAAGGCATGCAAGGAAGGTATCCGACGAGTCCAAGCTCATCAGCGGCCCGCGCCGGGAATGGACGAGGATCTTATTGCGCTCTGCTACACCAGCCAAGATTTCCATAACGCCGTGGATGCCTTTATCCACAAGCAGGCGCATACCTGGCTAGGAAAATAAAGACAAACGATAGACAGGAGGTTAGGAAATGCTCGCACTGCCAAATATGAAGGTGCTGGATATCTCGCAGATCATGGCCGGGCCTTACTGCACTATGGTGCTTGCCGATCTTGGCGCGGAGGTGACCAAGGTCGAGAAGATCAATGGTGGCGACGATAGCCGCCAGATGGGCCCTTACGTCAATGAGGAGTCGACGTGCTTTGCTCAGATCAATCGTAACAAGAAGAGTATCTCCATAAATCTCAAGGAAGAACAGGGCAAGGAGCTTTTCTACCAGTTGGCAAGAGATGCTGACGTCATCGTCGAGAATTACCGCCCGGGTGTCACCAAGTCGCTGAAGATTGACTACGAAACTCTCAAAGACATCAATCCGGGCATCATCTACTGCTCCATCTCGGGATACGGACAGACAGGACCTTATAGTCACAAGGGGGGCTTCGACTTGGTGGCCCAGGGCATGACCGGGCTGATGTCGATGACCGGTGAGCCAGGGCGTCGGCCGTTGAAGACCGGGATCGCCGTGTACGATATTGGCGCCGGTATCACGGCCGTCTATTCCATTCTCGCGGCCTACATCCACAAGATGAATACTGGCGAGGGACAGTTGGTCGATGTTGCCATTGCCGAATGCGGCCTCCCCTGGTTTTCTTGGGAGGCGGCTGCATACTTCTCGGAAGGTACTGTTCCGCAGCCCACTGGCTGGCGGCATCGCGTGTCGGCTCCTTATCAGGCGCTTCAAGCGCGCGACGGTTACTTCATGCTTGGTTGCGCCAATCAACGCACGTGGGAGCGACTGTGCCAAGAGGTCATCATGCGCCCCGACCTGCTGGAAGACCCACGCTTCACGACCAACTACCACCGTGGGCAGAATGTCGAGGCCCTCGAGGCGGTTCTGGAAGAGATTTTCACCAACGATGACATGCATGTCTGGTTGGCAAGATGTGATCAGGCGGGAGTCCCGGCCGGTCCCATCAATAACTTCGCCCAGGCAGTGCAAGATCCTCATTACCAAGAGCGCGGCATGGTGCAGGAGGTCGAACATCCGGTGATCGGCAAGATGAAGATGGTGGGCTTTCCCAGCAAGTTGTCACTGACGCCACCTTCCATACGCCAACCAGCGCCAGTATATGCTCAGCATACCGACGAAGTGCTGCAGGGCTTGGGATTGTCCGCCGAACGCTTGGCGGTGCTGCGTGAGCAGGGCGTGATCAAGTAGAGTTGTTGCCTCCGAAGGCAAAGGTCGAAGGTACGAATTCTTCAGGGGGCCAGAATATCGAGAGCCGTCTCACACCCGCTAGTGCCCAAGGCCAGTCCGTCCCAGCGCTGGAGCAGTCTGCCAGCCGCTGTGGCTGCAAATCGAAACCGCGCCAGGGCTGCCGGCATTGCCCGACCTGGTGGGCCAGGGGGAGACGCGCCGGTCGTCAGCCGCGCCCGGGGCACTCTCGCCAAGCACGAGGCGAGCCACCATGGTGGACAACCCCTATCCTGACGCAGTAGGATATGCCGCGTTCCGCCCTTAGCTCAGCTGGATAGAGCGTTGCCCTCCGGAGGCAAAGGTCGAAGGTTCGAATCCTTCAGGGCGGGCCACGAATCGATGTCAAGCCCGCGACTCCTCTCGCGGGCTTTTTCGTTTGCGAGCCCCTCCCGCATAGCGCTGATACGTTCTGCCCCTCGGTATGATAGAGCACTTCGATGGCTGTATTAGCAATGGGTAGTGAATCACGCGGGGCTGATAATCAAACCGATTGTCGGGACGGGAGTCGTGAGCCGGTTTTATGTTTCCAGGTTTTTAATCCCCATCAATCAATGCGTTTGTCAGAGTCCATCTCCCTGCTACGTTGAAATAGCCATTTAAGTTCGCGGAAAAAATGGAATTTCTCGTCAAGGAAATGGAGCACACCATGGTTATCAAGACCCCGAATGACCTTTTCGTTCGCCTGCTTTATGAAATTAACAGCGCAGAAAAGCAGATTACGCGCGCATTGCCGAAACTGGCCCGTGCAGCGGACGACTCCAATCTGGCCGATGCCTTCAAGGAGCACTTGGAAGAAACGCGTGGCCAGGTGGAGCGGATCGAGCAAGCGGCGGATACGATTCCCGACATTCGCGTCAAGCGTGTCAAGAGCTATGCGATGGAGAGCCTGATCGAGGAAGGCCAGGAACTGATCGAAGCCGTTGAGAAGGGGCCATTGCTGGATGCCGCGCTGATCGGTGCTGCCCAGAAGGTCGAACACTTCGAAATCGCCGCGTATGGCACGCTGTGCTCGCTGGCCGAGCAACTTGGCTACACCGAGGCGAGGGATATCCTTGCTGAAACGCTCAAGGAAGAAAAGTCCGCGGACGATAAGCTGACCAAGCTGGCCAAGAAAGACGTGAATAAAAAGGCGGGCTAAACCACTTCGATTGACTGAAATTTTTAATCTTTATCAATCCGTAAGAAAGTTTCGGCTCGCTTCATGCGAGCCGAGACCTTTCCTGTACTCATTTAGCACCATATGACAACGCAACGGTGCCACTTTTCCCTGGCTGCCGTACCGCCGACATGTGGCCCCTGAGCCGTTCCAGAACGTGTGTGGACCGGGCGCTCGGCGATCGTGGCGACCTGCGTGTCCGATTACTCGAGACGCTGGCGCTACTTGAACCGGCAGCCCGTGAAACTGCCGAGTTCGACGTCAGGCCCGAGAGCATCGCCGGGGAGGGCTCGGGTGGCGCACGATGGCTTGCTGGCCTGTCTCTTGCTCTTCGATTCTTGATTGCCGTATTGGCTTGCGCGCACGCGCCGAGCACGATTCTGTTATCCTGCTGCCATTCCATCCCGACCACCGTTGCTCATCATCGCGCACTGATTTTGCGTGACACATGACGTGGTCGACACCCTTTACAGGATCGCCCAGTGTCCGACTTATCCCCTCGCCCCGACTTCGCCACCCTGCCGCTGGCGCCTGCGTTGCTCGCCAACCTGGCGTCGCTGGGCTACCACGCGATGACGCCGATCCAGGCCGAGAGCCTGCCGGCGATACTCGCCGGGCGCGACGTGATCGGCCAGGGCCAGACCGGCTCGGGCAAGACGGCGGCGTTCGGTCTGGGCGTGCTTGCGAAGCTCGAAGTGAAGGCATTTCGTGTGCAGGCGCTGGTGTTGTGTCCGACCCGCGAGCTGGCCGATCAGGTCGCCGGTGAGGTGCGTCGGCTGGCGCGTGGGCTGGGCAACGTCAAGGTGCTGACGCTGTGTGGCGGGGCGCCGCTCAAGCCGCAGCGCGATTCGCTGGAACATGGCGCGCATGTGGTGGTGGGGACCCCGGGGCGGATCGAGGAGCACCTGCGCAAGGGCTCGCTGACACTCGGCGCGCTGACCACGCTGGTGCTGGACGAAGCCGATCGCATGCTCGACATGGGCTTCCAGGCGGCGATCGAGACGATCGTCGGCCAGACGCCGACCTCGCGTCAGACGCTGTTGTTCAGTGCCACCTACGGCGAGGGCATCCGGCCGGTCGCCGAGCGTCTGATGCGTGAACCGCTCGCCGTGGAGGTCGCCTCGACGCATGACGACACCAGCATTCGTCAGCATTTCTTCCGGGTCGCCGACGAGGAGGCTCGCCTGCCGGCGCTGGAGCGGCTGTTGCTCAGCCATCGCCCGGAGTCCAGCGTGGTGTTCTGCAACACCAAGCGCGAGACGCAACAGGTCGCCGAGGCCCTGAACGCGGCGGGCTTTTCCGCGCTGGCGCTCAATGGCGATCTTGAGCAGCCCGACCGCGACCGCATCTTGGCGATGTTTGCCAACAAGAGCGTGTCGGTTCTGGTCGCCACCGACGTGGCGGCGCGCGGGCTGGACATCGATGCGCTGGATGCGGTGTTCAATTACCAGATCGCCCGCGAACTCGAGGTTCACGTGCATCGCATCGGGCGTACCGGCCGGGCCGGTGGGCGCGGGGTGGCCTGTACACTGGTCGCCGAGGGTGAGCGCTATCGACTCGAAAAGCTCGGCGACTTCCTCGGCGAGCCGCTGGCCTGCGAACCGTTGCCGACGCTGCGCGGCAATCCGCAGCCCTTCACGCCGCGGATGACGACGTTGCAGCTCGGCGCCGGCAAGAAGCAGAAGGTACGTCCGGGAGACATTCTCGGCGCCTTGACCGGCGAGGGCGGTATCGCCGGCGACCAGGTCGGCAAGATCCAGATCACCGAGCGCAGTGCCTTCGTCGCCGTCGAGCGCGAGGTGGCCCGTGCTGCGCTCGATCAACTCGCCAATGGACGGATCAAGGGGCGGTCGTTCCGGGCGCGCCGCGTCACTCGCTGATTTCCCGATGGTGCTTCTGATGCTTGCCCCGATTACCGGCGCCTACTATGAAAAGGTGATATGAAAGTCCCCAAACGACTCCAACCGCTGCTCGAAGATGGACTGATCGATGAGGTCGTCAGCCAGTTGATGAGCGGCAAGGAAGCCCAGGTCTACGTGGTGCGCTGTGGCGCAGAGCAGCGTTGCGCCAAGGTGTTCAAGGAAGCCAGTCAACGCAGCTTCAAGCAGGCCGTTCAGTATCAGGAGGGCCGCAAGGAGCGTAACAGCCGGCGTGCCCGGGCGATGGCCAAGAAGACCCGCTACGGTCAGAAGGAGCAGGAAGCGGCCTGGCTCAGCGCCGAGGTGGATGCCCTGTACCGGCTGGACGCGGCGGGGGTGCGCGTGCCTCGGCCGCATGGCTTCGTCGACGGCGTGCTGCTGATGGACCTGATCGGCGACGGCGAGGGCGGTGTCGCCCCGCGCCTGAGCGAGGTGACGCTGAGCCCGCAACAGGCGCGCGATTATCACGACCGTGTCATCGCCGACGTGGTGCGCATGCTGTGCGCCGGGCTGGTGCATGGCGATCTTTCCGAATTCAACGTGCTGGTCGACCGCGAGGGCCCGGTGATCATCGACTTGCCCCAGGCAGTCGATGCGGCGGGCAACAACAGCGCGCCGATGCTGCTGGTGCGTGACGTCGACAAGATGCGCGACTGGTTCGGGCGCTTCGAGCCGGCGCTGCTCGACACCGACTACGGCAAGGAGATCTGGGCGCTTTTCGAGACCGGGGAACTGCATCCGGATAGCCGGCTCACCGGGCATTTCGAACCCGACACGTACAGCGTCGATGTCGTGGAGCTGATGGCGGTGATCGACGATGCGCGCGAGGAAGCCGAGGAGCGCCGCGAGCGCGCGCGCGACGACATCGAAGACGACGACTGAGGTCTCGACTGTCGCAAGCACCCTTGTCGGCATCGTTGGCGTCAATGATGCCAATGCGAATATTTATCATAATCATTGACTCTTGAGTCGAGGGTTTCCATACTTCGCGCTTCGGAAATGCCTCATGAAAGTGACGCCCATGACGCGTCCTCAAGGGAACACAATGAACAAACCTTCCTGTCGGCCGCACGAGTCAGGCCAGTCGTGCGGCCAAGCCCGCGCGCATTTTCTTCGCAGCCGCGCGTTACCGATCGCATTGTTCTCCACCGTCTCGGTGCTTCCCCTCTCCTCGGCATGGGCACAGTCCGATGAGGCACCTGAGCTGGAGACGGTGACGGTCACAGCCGTGAACCTCTATGACAATGTCGGCTACACGCGCCGCACCACCGCGGCGGGCACGCGTTTCGAGCTGAGTCCCAAGGAGGTGCCGCAGTCGCTCAGCATCGTCACCGAGCAGCGCATCGAGGATCAGGATCTGCATGACATCGAAGAGGTCCTCGCCAACACCACGGGCATCTCCGCCAGCCGCATCGACAGCAACCGCGTGTCGTTCTACTCGCGCGGTTTTCGCATCAACAGCTATCAATACGACGGCATTCCCACGCTCAACACGGACAGTCGCTGGTACTTCGGCGAGGGCTCCCAGAACACGGCGATCTATGATCGGGTCGAGGTGGTGCGCGGCGCCAACGGCCTGATGACGGGCGCGGGGAACCCCGGGGCCTCGGTCAATTTCGTGCGCAAGCACGCAGACAGCCGCGAGCTGACAGGGTCGGTGTCCGGCACGCTCGGCAGCTGGGACCAGCGCCGCGGCGTGGTCGATGTCACCACCCCGCTGACGGCGTCCGGCGATGTGCGGGCGCGGTTCGTCGGCGGCTACGACGATAGCGACTCCTATCTGGACCGCTACGCCGAGCGTGAAAAGTTCGGCTATGGGGTGATCGATGCGGACGTGACCGATCGCACCACCCTCTCGGTGGGTTACGACTACCAGAGCACGCATGCCTCGTCGCCGACCTGGGGCGGATTGCCGCTCTGGTACAGCGATGGCAGCGAGACGGATTACAGCCGCTCGTTCAGCGTGGCCCCGGACTGGTCCTACTACGATTTCGAAGCCAGCAAGGTATTCGCCCAGCTCGACCATCGCTTCGACAACGGTTGGGAGCTGCGCGGCACGGCGACCCACGAAGAGACCGACATGGACGGCAAGCTGGCCGCACCTTACTACGAACCCTATTTCTCGTCTCCCGACCCTGTGACGGGACAAGGTCCATTCTTCTATACCGGCTGGAACCGGGGCGAGCGCCAGGTGGACTCGGTCGACGGCTATGCGAAGGGCCCGTTCGCACTGTTCGGTCGCGCGCACGAGCTCGTCGTGGGCGGCAGCTACAGCGACCAGAGCAATGACTACGAGAACACCTTCATCGACGGCTTTGCTCCCGGCGATTTCAATCACTGGGATGGCACGGCACCGAATGCGGGATGGGCGGATTTCACGCCGTCGGAGAGCGCCAGTGTGCGGCAGAAGTCGGTCTACGGCGTCACGCGGTTCTCGCTGGCCGATCCGCTGACGCTGATCATCGGCGCACGCTATACCGACTGGCATGGCAGTACCTGGTCGAGCGGCCTGGGCAGCCATTCTCAGGACGAAGACGACATCACGCCGTATGGCGGCCTGGTCTACGACATCAACGATGTCTGGTCCACCTACTTGAGCTATACCGAGATTTTCCAGCCCCAAAGCTATCGCCTGGCAGGCGGTAACGGCTATCTCGACCCCCTCGTGGGCAAGAACTACGAGACCGGCATCAAGGCCGCCTGGTTCGATGGATTGCTCAACGCCTCGTTCTCGGTGTTCAGACTCGAGCAGGATAACGTGGCCGATATCGTCAGCACCCCCGGCTCGCTCATCACCACCGCCACCCCTGTCAGCGACGTGGTCAGCGAAGGTTTCGAGGCCGAGCTGACCGGTGCGGTGACCGACGATCTCGATATGACCGTGGGAATTACCCACTACACGGCGACCTCCGCGGAAGGCTCGTTCAACACCGACCGCCCGCGTACCCAGGCCAACCTTTTCGCCAGCTACCGTGTACCACAGTGGCGTCAGCTGACGATCGGCGGGGGGGCCAGGTGGCAGAGCGATACCTTCATCGACGACCAGGCTGCGCCCGGCGGCGGAACCCGCGATTACGAGCAGAGCAGCTATGCGGTCGCGAATGTCTTCGGTCGTTACCAGTTCACGCCGCAGCTGGCGCTACAGGTCAACGTGAAGAACCTGTTCGACGAGAAGTACTACAGCTATTTCGACACCTACGGTGTCTATGGTGAACCACGACGGGTGACCTCGACGCTGACCTACGCGTTCTGAGTGTCCTGGCGGGCTCCGGCGCACGTGCCAACGCCGGCGCCCGCCAGCGTCTCGGCCGCTAGCCGGCTGGCCGTTTCCACGCCTCGAACCATCCCAGTCCCGCCCGGGTGCCGGCGCGGGGCTTGTATTCACAGCCGATCCAGCCCTCGAACCCGTCTGCGTCCAACTGTTGGAAAAGCCACGGATAATTCACTTCCCCGGTATCGGGTTCGTGACGCTCGGGCACGCCGGCGATCTGAATGTGGCCGACCCCTGCGCGATGACGCCGGTAGGTCGTCCAGAGGTCCCCGTCCATGATCTGGGTGTGGTAGAAATCCATCTGTACCTTGACGTTGGGCTCGCCCAGTTCGGCCACGATGGCGTGCCCCTCGGCCTGATGGTTGAGGCAGTATCCCGGCATGTCGCGGGTATTGATGGGCTCGATCAGCAATTCGAGGTCGTGTTCGGCGAGGCGGCGGGCGGCATGGCGCAGGTTTTCCAGATACACCTCGCGCCATGTTTCCCGTGCCACATCCTCGGGGGCCAGCCCTGCCATGGCATGCAGGCGCGGACAGTTCAGCGCCCGGGCGTAACGAATCGCGGTCTCGACGCTGTCGCGGAACTCCGCCTCGCGCCCCGGCAGGGCGGCGATGCCGCGCTCGCCGGCGTCCCAGTCGCCCGGCGGCAGGTTGAACAGCGCCTGCTGCAAGCCATGACGTCTCAACTCGGCAGCGATGTCATCGGCCTCGAACGCATAGGGGAACAGGAACTCGACCCCTTCGAAGCCGCAGGCGGCGGCCGCGGCGAAGCGCTCCATGAAGGGCTCCTCGTTGAACATCATGGACAGGTTGGCGGCAAAGCGGGGCATGGGGAGACTCCTTTCAGAAAATGCTTACCAGTGGGCGCCGAAGGCCTGACGAAGCTCATCGATTTCCGCTTCGCCCAGGGTGCGTACGTCGTGCTGGCGCAGCAGGAGATACAGCTTGGCGGTTTCTTCCAGTTCCTCGATGGCGTTGCGTGCCGCTTCCAGTGTCTTGCCCGCCACCACGGGGCCGTGGTTGGCCAGCAACACCGCGCCATGGGACTTGGCATGTTCGCGTATCGCGTCGCCGAGGGCGGGATCGCCGGGACGATAGTAAGGAATCAACGGCAAACGCCCCACGCGCATGACGAAATACGGCGTGATGGGGGGCAGGCAGGAGCGTTCATCGAGGCCGTTGAGACACGAGACCGCCGCCGAGTGCGTGGCATGCAGGTGAATGATGCCGCCGGTATCGGGACGCTGATCGTAGAAGGCGCGGTGCAGGAACGACTCCTTGGTCGGTGGCTCGCCGTCGAGCAGGTTGCCGTCCCAGTCCAGCTTGGAAATCGCGGCGGGATCGAGGGCACCGAGGCTGGCGTTGGTCGGCGTCATCAGCCAGCCGTCATCGAGTCTGGCGCTGATGTTGCCGGAAGTGCCCGGCGCCATGCCCAGTAGCCGGAAGGAACGGCCGATCTCGGCAATCTCCTCGCGCAGGCGGTTTTCGTTGATCGTGGTGCTGATGTGGCTCATGGCAACATCCTCCATGCCTTGGTCATGAAGTCCCGGGCCCCGAAGTTGCCCGACTTGAGGGTCAGGGCGAGCGGCGCCGGCGTGCCAAAGGTGGTGGTCCAGGGCACGCCGGGATCGATGCTCGGGCCGATGCGCAAGCCTTGCACCCCAAGCGCGTTGACCACCGCGCCGGAGGTTTCGCCTCCCGCCACGAGCAAGCGCCGTACGCCATGGTGCTCGACGAGGGACTGGGCGATCTCGGCCATGGCGCGTTCGACCAGGGCCCCCGCTTCCGCGACGCCGAGGACCTCCTGCGCCCGTCGCACGTCTTCCGGCGAGGCGCTGGCATACAGCAGCACCGGGCCACGATCGAGATGCTCTTCGGCCAGCGCGAGCGCCGCCGCGATGACCCCTTCGAAATCATCGGCCAAGGCCAGAGCGTCGAGGTAATGGCTCGGGTAGTGCTCGCGGGCATGTTCGAGCTGCGCCAGGGTGGCGCGCGAACAGCTGCCGCTCAAGATGGCCTCTCGCCCGGCGATGGCGGGCAATGCATCGGCTTGTCCTGCCGCAGGCAAGCGATCGGTCAGGTTGGCGGGCAGCCCCAGGGCCAGCCCGGAGCCGGCGGTCACCAGGGGCAGGTGGCGACAGGCGCGTGCCAGGGTATGCAAATGTTGCGTGTCGATGGCGTCGCAAACGGCGATGCCCACGCCCGCCGAGCGCAGTGCCTGCATGCGGGCCTCGACGGCCTCGACACCCTCGCTGAGCGTGGCGTAGTCGATCAGATCGACCCGCTGGTGCGTCTGGGCGCCGAGAACGCGCACCAGATTGGCATCCGTCATGGGCGTGAGGGGGTGATCCTGCATGCCGCTTTCGTTGAGCGGCACGCCCCCTGCGAACAGGTAGCCGTTGTAGACGGTGCGCTGGTTGGCGGGCAGTGCCGGGCAGGCCACGGTGAAGTCGGTGTCCAGCGCCGTCATCAGCGCGTCGGTCACCGGCCCGATGTTGCCCGCGGGCGTGGAGTCGAACGTCGAGCAGTACTTGAAATAGAACTGTTCGCAGCCCTGGGCCTGCAACCACGCCAACGCCTCGAGAGACTGTGCCACGGCCTCGTCGGCGGGCAGGGTGCGCGACTTGAGGGCGACGACCACGGCCTCGACGTCATCGTCCAGCGCCGTCGACGGGACGCCGATGGTCTGCAGCGTGCGCATGCCGGCACTGACCAGCATGCTCGCCACGTCCGTGGCGCCGGTGAAATCGTCGGCAATGCAACCGATGATGGGCATCGTCATTCCTCCTCCCCTGTCTCGTCATCGTTGGCCGCGAGAGACGGCAACCCGAAGCCCGGAAACGTCTTGATCACGGCAGCGTCATCGTCGCCGCCATGGCCTTGTGCCGAGGCTTGGGTAAACATGGTGAGCGCCTGACTGGTCAGTGGCAGGGGAAACTTGTCGCGGTGAGCGGTATCGTGAACCAGACCCAGATCCTTGACGAAGATGTCCACTGCCGAACGCGGCGTGTAATCGTCCTCGAGAATGTGCGGCACGCGATTCTCGAACATCCATGAGTTGCCGGCGCTCTGGGTGATGACTTCATACAGCACCCGTGGGTCGCAGCCGCCACGAATGCCATAGGCCATGGCTTCGGCGGCGGCGGCGATGTGCACCCCCGCCAACAGCTGGTTGACCAGCTTGACCTGCGATCCCTGTCCCATCGCGTCGCCAAGCCGAAAGACCTTGGTGGCGAGGGCGTCGAGGACATCCTCGACGCTGTCGAAGACATCGTCAGGCCCCGAGGCCATGATCGTCAGCGCGCCTTGTGCGGCCTTGGCGGCGCCACCGGAAATCGGCGCATCGAGCAGACGCAGGCCCCGGGTGGCGAGCTCCTCGCCCAGGGCGACCACGGCCTCCGGCGCGCAGGTAGCGCACGAGACGATGACGCTGCCGGGCGCCAGGCCGTCGGCGACGCCCTGGGGGCCGAACAGGACCTCGCGAGTCTGCTCGGCATTGACGACCACGCTGACGACGATATCGACGTGAGCGGCCATCTCGGCGGGCGTGGCGACCGCCCGGCCACCGTGGGCGTCGAATGCCTGTCGGGCGTCGGGTCGCAGGTCGCATCCCCAGGTCGTGAAGCCGGCATCGACCAATGAGGTCGCCATGCCCATTCCCATCGACCCCAGGCCGATGACCCCCACCCGCGCGCGTCGTGCTTGTGTCATCTCGCGTTCCTCGTCGTTGATGAAACGGCCGTTGATCAGGCCGACGTGTCGGTTCCGGTGTCCTCGATGCGTTCCAGCAGGTCCGTCGGCGCCTGGCGCAGGCGCCACTCGGCATGCTCGAGGTGGCGCGCGGCGGCCTGGGCGGCGGCCTCTTCGTCGCCCTGGGCGATGGCGTCGACGATCGCTTGATGCTCTTCGATGACCTGCGCCATGAACGTTTCGCGCAGCGACTCATTGGTTCGCGTCACGGTAACGGCGTGATGCAGGAAGCGGTTGTAGAAGTCGATGATCGCCGTGAAGTGCGTGTTGTTCGACGCCTCGGCGATGGCGCGGTGAAAGGCCATGTCCTGATCGACGCCGTCGGAGCCGACTTCGACAGCCTCGTCGATGTCGGCCATAGCATTGCGAATACGGCGCAATTGGGAGGGGGTGCGGCGCTGCGCCGCCAGACGCGCCGCCTCGACTTCCAGGGCCCGGCGCAATTCGAGAAGACGGATGATCGATTGCAGCGATGGGTCGGGAATCGCCAGGCGCAGCGCCACGGTGGGGACCTCGGCGACGAAGCTGCCGCTGCCGCGACGCGATGTGACCAGGCCGGCGTTACGCAGCATGGAAATGGCTTCGCGCACCACCGAGCGGCTGATGCCATAGCGTTCGCCGAGCGCCGCCTCGGTGGGCAAACGCTCCCCGGGGCGCATCTCGCCGGTATGGATGGCGTGCGTCAGCTGCCGTGCGACCTGCTCCGAGAGTTGGGTACCACGGGTCGGTCGAGTCTCTGGATCGGTGATCACCGCTGCTCCCTCTTGTCTTGTCGCGAGACGCAGGCTCTCGCCGGTATCGGCGTGAGCGTCTCCGACTAATGGTGGTGTTGCTCCGACAGATTTGTCAGACAACATTATAAATAGGGTGGCGACGACGCAATACGTCTTTGGACCAACGCCACACCACCATGGGTAACTCATGCGGAGCGCCGCTTCGTTCGACCGGGGAGACATGCATGCAAGTCATCGTGACCGGAGGTGCCGGCTTTCTCGGCGCACGCTTGATCCAGACGCTGCTCGAGGAAGGTCAGCGCATCGAGGGAGAAGCGATTACACGGGTGACGTCGATCGATCTCGCGCCCTGTCCTCTCGACGATCCACGCGTCGAGTCATGGACCGGGGATATCGCCGACAAAGCGCTGATCGAGCGTGCCCTGGGAGACGATACGCTCGCCGTCTGCCATCTGGCCGCTGTGGTCAGCGCCCAGGCGGAGGCCGATTTCGAGCTGGGCATGCGCGTCAATCTCGAGGCGACACAGGCTCTGCTCGACGCCTGTCGTGCCCATCCGCGCCGCTTGCGTTTCCTGTTCGCCAGCTCTCTGGCGGTGTTTGGCCCCGGACTGGCACAGCCGGTGCCCGAAGAGACCGGCCCTCAGCCGCGTTCTTCCTATGGCGCGCAAAAGGCCATCGGCGAGCTGCTGGTCAACGACTACAGCCGACGGGGCTTCATCGATGGGCGTGTCTGCCGCCTGCCGACCATCGTGGCTCGCCCCGGCAAGCCCAATCAGGCGGCTTCCTCGTTCGCCAGCTCGATCATTCGTGAACCGCTGGCGGGGCAGCGTGCCGTTTGCCCCGTGGATCCCGACCTGCCGCTCTGGTTGTCCTCGCCGCGTGCGGTGGTTGGCAATCTGCGCCATGCCTTGCAACTCGACGACGCTGCACTGGGCGAGTGGCGCACGCTCAACTTGCCGGGCATCACCGTCACGGTGACGCAGCTGCTGGATGCACTTGAGCGCCAGGCAGGCGCCGAGACGCGCGGGCTGGTGGACTTCACGCCGGATGCTGCCATCGACAAGATCGTCGCGAGCTGGCCGGGGGGACTGGATATCGCGCGCCCGTTGTCGCTGGGCTTCCAGGCCGATACCGATGTCGATGCCGTGATTCGCGCCTATCGCGAGGATTACTCGAGCACCTGACGCCCACCGAGGCCCGGCGGCGTGGGTGGCCGTCCGTGGCAACGGTGACACTCACGCATGCTTGCACCCCTGGATACAAAAGCGCTGCTCAGACAGCCACAACAGTGCAAAGGAGTACGCCACCATGACGGAAACAGCCGCAGGTCCGCAGGTCATCATCGGCCTGGGTATCGCTATCTTCGTAATGATCTCGCTGGTCTTGAAAACCCGCGTGCACGCCTTGCTGGCGCTCATCATCGCCGCCTCGATCGCCGGCTTGATCGGCGGCATGCCACCCAATGCGGTGATCGGGGCGATCACCGACGGTTTCGGGAGCACGCTGTCGACCATTGGTCTGGTCATCGGCTTCGGGGTGATGATGGGGCGCATCCTCGAGGTGTCGGGTGCCGGCCAGCGCATGGCCTACTCCATCCTCAAGATGCTCGGCAAGGAGCGCGAGGACTGGGCGATGGCGCTGACCGGGTATATCGTTTCGATCCCGATTTTCTGCGATTCCGCCTATGTGATCCTCAATCCACTGGTCAGGGCGCTCGCACGCAACAGCGGCCGCTCGATTCTGGCGCTGGGCATTGCTCTGGCATCTGGGCTGGCCATCACCCACAGTGCGGTACCGCCGACGCCCGGCCCGCTCGGGGTGGCAGGCATCTTCGGTGTCGACGTCGGTCTGATGATCGCCTGGGGGATCGTCTTCACGATACCTGCCTTGATCGTCATGGTGCTCTATGCGCGCTTCATGGGGCCGCGCATCGAGGCGATGATCGAGCGTGACGTTCCCGATTCGTTGCGCCGCGATGAAGACGAGGACGATGCTCTTCCTGGGCAGCGGCCCATGGCGGAGTTGCCCACGTTGTTGAAATCGGTGCTGCCCATTGCGCTGCCGATTGCCTTGATTTTCCTCAATACGCTGGTGACCGCGATAGTGGGCGAGAGCGACGACCCCGCCCTGGCGGTGCAGATCATCCAGTTCGTGGGCCACCCAGTGATTGCCGTGGGGATCGGGGTTCTGGTGGCGGTGTATGGGCTCGTGCCCAAGATGCCGCGTGACCGGGTATTGGCGCATCTCGAAAAAGGTGTGGAAAGCGCCGGCATCATATTGCTGGTGACCGGTGCCGGGGGTGCTCTGGGGTCCGTATTGCGCGCCAGCGGGGCTGGCGATTACATCGGCGAAAGCGTCGCATCGCTGGCCATGCCGGCTTTCCTGATTCCTTTCATTATCGCCACGCTGGTGCGCTTCGTGCAGGGCAGCGGAACGGTGTCGATGATCACCGGCGCGTCGATTTCTGCCCCGATCCTGTCGTCCATGCCGGATGTCAATCTGGTACTGGCGGCGCAAGCGGCGTGCCTGGGTGGGCTGTTCTTCAGCTATTTCAATGACAGCTACTTCTGGGTCGTCAATCGCATGCTCGGTGTAAGGACCGCCAAGCATCAGCTGCTGGTGCTGTCGGCGCCCACGACGCTGGGGTGGGCGGCTGCACTCGTCGCCTTGTTCATCGCCAACGCCTTCGTGGGTTGAGCGACATCCGGTCCGCATGGAAGAGGAAAGATGCCATTCCATATCACCGAGTGACAACGCGCGGCGTCGCCTTGCATGGAGAAAGCGACGCCGCGACGTAACACGCCAACCGAATGACGTTTCATGTCAATCTAAAGCGTGGCGAGCTTTCGACAATGAAGGGGTTCGACGGCATCGTGCCGCCCATTCAGACGCTCAGGACGCCACCATGAATCGAAACGTCATTCTTACCTGTGCCATCACCGGCGCGGGTGACACGGCCGACAAGCATCCCGACCTGCCCATCACGCCCAAGCAGATCGCCGACAGCGCCATCGAGGCCACGCGCGCCGGGGCGAGCATCGTGCACTTGCACGTGCGCGATCCGGAAACCGGTGGCGTGAGCCATTCCACCGAGTACTTCCGCGAGGCGGTGGGTCGCATCCGCGAGGCGGATGTGGATGCGGTCATCAACATCACCGCGGGCGGCGGGGGCGATCTGTTCCCCGAGGTTCGCGACGGTGTCATCCATGGTCTCGAAGGCACCGATCTGCAGACGCCGGCGGAGCGCCATGAGCCGGTCGGCGAGCTGTTGCCGGAAATCTGCACCCTGGATTGCGGCAGTCTCAACTTCGGCGACATGGTCTATCTCAACACCGCCGATTGGCTGCGCGAGCATGCTCGCCTGGTCAAGGACGCGGGGGTGAAACCCGAACTGGAATGCTTCGATCTGGGCCACGTGTGGTTCGCGCGTCAGTTGATCGAGGAAGGCCTGATCGAGGGCGATCCGCTGTTTCAGCTCTGCCTGGGGATTCCCTGGGGCGCCGAGGCGGATACCGAGACCATGCTCGCGATGCGCAACAAGCTGCCCGCCAACGCCCACTGGTCGGCGTTCGGCATCGGGCGCAGCGAGATGCCGATGGTCGCGCAGTCGATGCTGCTCGGCGGTCACGTGCGGGTCGGCCTCGAGGACAATCTTTACCTCAGCCGCGGCGTGTTCGCTACCAATGCTCAACTGGTGGAACGCGCCGCGACGATTGCCGAGAACCTGGGAGGCCGCGTGCAGACGCCGGCCGAAACACGTCAGACGCTGGGGCTGCGCCAGCCGTGAGCGACAAGGAGAACATGATGTCTCGACAAGACACGGCCGCGGCGGCCGATGTGCCCGCGCGGGTCGCCGTCATCGGCACCGGCGTGATCGGCAATGGCTGGATCGTGCGAGCCCTGGCGGCGGGCTGCGATGTCGTGGCCTTCGACCCGGCCCCCGGCGCCGAGGCAACGACGCGCGCCTTCGTGGAACGGGTCTGGGAATCGGTGGCGACGATGGGCCTTGCCGACACGGCGGACCCGAGTCGGCTGCGTTTTGCGGCCTCGGCCATCGAAGCCGTCGAGGAGGCCGATCTGGTCCAGGAAAACGTGCCCGAGCGACTCGAGATCAAGCATCGCGTCCTGGCGGAGCTGGATGCACATGCCCCCGAGGGCGTGGTGATCGGCTCCTCGACGTCCGGCATCAAGCCCAGTGAACTGCAATCAGCCTGCACGCGCGACCCCGGTCGCGTCATCGTCGCGCACCCGTTCAACCCGGTGTACCTGCTGCCGCTGGTCGAGCTGGTGGGCGGTGAGCACACCGCGCCGGTCGTCACCGAACGCGCCCGGGCTCAGTATGCCGCGCTGGGCATGCGGCCGCTGGTGGTGCGTCGCGAAATCGAGGGCCATGTGGCCGACCGCCTGATGGAAGCCCTGTGGCGCGAGGCGCTGCACCTGGTCAACGACGGTGTCGCCACTACCGAGGAAATCGATGCCGCCGTGGTCTACGGTGCGGGGTTGCGCTGGTCGCTGATGGGCACCTTCCTGACTTTCCACCTGGCCGGGGGCGAGGGCGGCATGCGTCACATGCTGCACCAGTTCGGGCCGGCACTGAAATTGCCGTGGACCAAGCTCGAGGCGCCGGAGCTGACCGACGAGCTGATCGAGAAGGTCGCCGACGGCTGCGAGCATCAGGCCGCCGGGCGCAGCGTCGCCGAACTGGAAACGCGGCGTGACGCCTTCCTTACCGAGCTGCTGGCATTGACCCGCAAGTACTGGCCGGAAGCCGAGGGGCTCGAGGGGCGCATCTGATGAGCCGGACACCAGACAGCTCAACGTTCGGCCCCTTGCTGGAAACCCGGGTGGCCGACGCCTGGGTCGACTACAACGGCCACATGAACGATGCCGAGTATGCGCGGGTCTTCTCGCTGGCCGTCGAGGCGCTGATGGAGCGTATCGGCCTGGATATGGCCGGACGAGCCGAGCATGGTTACACGCTCTATACCCTCGAGACGCACCTCTGCTATCGAAAGGAGGCGCATCGCGGCGAGGCATTGACGGTGACGCTCCTGCTGCTCGATAGCGACAGCAAGCGATTGCATGTGCTCTTCACGCTCACCAACGCCGCCGGCGAGACGCTGGCGACCAGTGAGCAGATGCTGATGGGCATCGACATCGAAAGCGGGCGGCCGGCGGCGTTTCCGGCGCCGGTCGCCTCGGCGCTCGAGGCGCTCCCCCGGGCAGGCGAGGAGTGGCCCCGGGCCGCCGGGCGGCGCATCGGCATACCGCGTCGCTGAGCATGCGCGAGGCAAAAAAACCCCCATGGCGTGCCATGGGGGTTTTTTGTGGCCGGGGCTCGCGTGGTCAGCCGTGCGCGAGGGCGTCGACGCATTGCCGGCGGTGGGCACGGCGCAACATGCGCAGCCGCGAGCGGGCCTCGTCGCGCTCCAGGTAGCAGCCCTGCAGCCAGCGGCGCCCGCCCTGGCCGACATCGAAGGCATCGCGGGCGTGCAACAAGCGGCGGTTGTCGAAGATCACCATGTCGCCGGGCGCGTAACTGAAACGCAACGCAAACTCCGGCTCGCGCAGCAGGCGCTGCAGCGCCATCAAGGCGGCATAGGCAGGCTCCACGTCCTCGAACGGCGCCATCAGCGGGCCGCGCAGAAAGTCGGCGATGCGTACCTCGTCGAAGTGGCCGTTGGCGTCCAGCTTGATCATCGGGTCGAACCATACGTGGTCGGTGGTGCGGGCCGTGTTGGCGTAGCACCAGCGCACGCGCGTGAGCGTCGCGAAATGTTCGGGATGACGCTCGCGCAGGGCCTCGGCCACGGCGAAACCGTCCATCATCACGGCATCGCCGCCGACGGTGTCGTTTTCCAGGCAATGCAGCAACTGCAGACCGGGCTGGTACTCGCGGGTCGGCAGATCGACGTGCGGTGGCAGGGCGATCGAGGTGTAGGCATTGGAGTCGGGGTCGGGCTTGGCACGCACGTCGAACAGCGTGCCGAAGTTGGTGGTGCGCGGCGGGCCGATGCGCCGGGCGATGGCATCCAGGCTGCCGGGGTCGGTGGGCAGATTGCGTAGCCTCACCAGGCCTTCGCCGATGACGGCCTCGAGGGCGCTTTCGAGGCAGGCGTCCGGTGCCAGGGGATCGTCGTCGGCGCTTAGCCAGTCATGCGCATCGAGAGTGGTGGGCGCGTCGCGCTCGCTGCCTTTCCACAGCGTCGTGGGGACCAGTGGCGCTTCTGGCGTGTCCAGGTTGGCGTAATCGTGGGCTCGCAGCCAGCCGGGATGAAATCGCAGGCGGCGTTGCTCCGGGGCGAAGACGATCTCCAGCGCACCGGCGTCGTCGAGGCGCGCCTCGCTGACCGTGGGCCACGCCCCGAGGCGTGACAGGTCGAGGATGCGCTCGCGGGTGGCCGGATTGACGGTGCTGTCGTCGGCGGCGTTTTCGCGCAGCCAGATGCTGTGGTATCGACTGACGCGACCGTCTTCCCAGCGCACTTCGACCTGGCGGGGAGTGTGGCTCACGTGCTGGATGGCGACCTCGATAGGCCAGGCATCGTAGTCCGGTGTCGCCGGCAAGGCGTCGAGCGGGGCGGTCGTGGGGGGAGAGAATGTCATGGCGGCCTCCTGGGCAGGGGAACATGGGCCTAGCATGGCGTCCCTCGTCACCGCCGTTTACACCTCAGGCGACGTCTTCTTGCCGTCAGTCGTCATGCCGTGGGGGGAGTGTCGGGGCCGCGGCGGGCGTGTCGCGGGCTGGCGCCGAAATGCTGCTTGTAGGCCCGCGAAAAGCTGGAGGCGGAAGTGAAGCCGCAGGCCAGGCCGATGCTGAGAATGTCGCGGTCGGTTTCCCGCAGCAGTTGCCGGGCGCGTTGCAGACGCAGGCGGAGATAGTGGTCGCGTGGCCGTTCGCCCAGCTCTTGCTCGAAGAGACGCTGAAGCTGGCGCAGGGAAATGCCGATACGCGCGGCGAGTCGCGCGAGCGGCAACGGCGCCTCGAGGTGACGCTCCATCAGGGCGACGGCCTCGATCACGCTGTGCTTGTGGGTCCCCAGGCGCTGGGTGAGGTCCTGACGCTGCTGGTCGTGACGCGGGCGCATGCGGGCGTGGATCAACTGCTCGGAGACGGCTGCCGCCAGGGCCTCGCCGTGCCGGCGCGCAATCAGGTCCAGCATCATGTCCATCGCGGCGGCGCCGCCGGCACAGGAGAAGCGCCGCGGCCCGACCTCGAAGAGCGACTCGACGGCGTCGAGTTCGGGGAAGCGCTCGCGAAACGCCGGCAGGCTTTCCCAGTGCAGGGTGACACGGTGCCCCGTGAGCAGGTCGGCGCGGGCCAGGATCAGGCTACCGGTATCGATGCCGCCCAGCACGCAGCCGTCCTGGTCGCGTTGGTGCAGCCAGCGCAGCAGGCGACGGGTCAGGCGTTCCTCGGGCTCGAAACTGGCGCAGATGGCGATGCTGGGCAGGGCGGGAGCCGACTCAAGCGAATCGTCGGCGAGCAGGGTCATGTCGTTGCTGGCGGTGACCGGGGCGCTGTCCAGACTGATGACACGCCAGGTGAACAGCGTCTCGCCGGCGATGCGGTTGGCGATGCGCAGCGGCTCGACGGCGGAGAAGAACGCCATCATCGAGAAGCGCGGCAGCAGCAGGAACCCGATGGGTTCGGGCAACGGGCCGGCATAGTGTAAGCGCATCAGTCCTCCCCCACGGCGATACATCGGGCGACGGTCGCCGCGACGTGGCTACCATAGCAAATTCTCCCGGCATGAGGGACGCATCGAGAAGAGGATCGGACAGGGCAGGCGGAGGGCCGGCCGTGATGGCCGGCCCGGCTGGATCATGCGTCGACGAGCCACTCGTCGATGAGGTCGCGGTTTTCCTCGATCCATTGCTTGGCGCCTTGCGTGGGGTCGCCGACGTTTTCGATGGTCAGCATGAGATCGGCCAACTGGGCATGGCTCATGTGCCAGGTGTCGAGCATCTCGGTGACCTCGGGATGGCGTTCGCCAAAGCCCTTGGGCGACATCCACATGATGTCGTCACCGCCGCCGTAGCTCTTCTTGGGATCCTCGAGGGCCTTGAGGTCGTACTGCGCGTAGGCCCAGTGCGGTTGCCAGAGGGTGACCGCGATGGGCTCCTCGTTGGCGTAGGCCTCCTCGAGGGCTGCAAGCATGGCCGGCCCGGAGCTGTTCAACTGACGCAACGGCAGATCGTAACTCTCGATGGCGTTCTCGGTCTCGCCGGAGATGGCCGAGCCCGACTCGATGCCGATGATGGTGGGCTGGCCCTGATAGACGAAGCGCTCGGCGTTGTCCTTGAGATCGCTGATGGTGTTGATGTCTTCCAGGTAGGCGGGCACCACCAGCTCGTCCTGAGCGCCGTCGAACCAGGCATCGTGAACGTCGATACGGTCCTCGTAGGGCTTGATGTACTGGGCGTCGCCATTCGGGAGCCAGACTTCCAGCGAGATATCCAGATCGCCCTGTGCCAGCCCGCTGAACAGCACGCTCTTGCCCGTGGTGGTCAGCTCGACGTCGTAGCCCTGCTTTTCGAGCAATTGCTGCCACATGTGAGAGACGGCGATGTTTTCCGACCAGTTGTTGGTGCCGATGGTCAGTGTGTCATCGGCCGAGGCGGTCATCGAGAGGCCGGCCAGGCCACAGGCGACGAAAAGGGGAGTCAACGGTTTCATCAGATTTTTGCGCGAGATACCCCGTACTTCTAGTGCGGGGAGGGATAGCGCGTCGTCTGTGGGACGACCCTATTCTCGCTGCCTCCTTCTTGAGTGGTTGCTATCTTTGAATTTAAGTTTTATATAATTTTGCGCATGACGAAACGCGCCTACCAATACCGCTTCTACCCGACGCCTGAGCAAGCTCAGTTGCTTGCCCGGACGTTCGGTTGTGTACGTTTCGTCTATAACGCGGTGTTGCGTTATCGCACGGATGCCTTCTACCAGCGCCAAGAGCGGATAGGTTACGTTGAGGCCAACGCTTACCTGACGCGGATGAAGAAAGCCGACGAAACTGCGTTTCTCAACGAAGTTAGTTCGGTTCCGCTTCAGCAGTGTCTTCGCCACCAACAGGCGGCCTTCAAGCACTTCTTTGAAGGCCGTGCCCGTTACCCGGCCTTCAAGAACAAGCGGCACCGCCAGGCGGCGGAGTTCACGCGCTCGGCCTTCAAGTATCGAAATGGTCAGCTGTTCCTGGCCAAGTGCAAGGAGCCGCTCGCTATCCGCTGGAGCCGTGAGCTGCCCAGCGAGCCGACGACCATCACGATTTCCAAGGACTCGGCAGGCCGCTACTTTGTCAGTTGCCTGTGTGAATTCACTCCCGAGACGCTGCCCGTCACCCCTCGGATGACCGGTATCGATCTGGGCCTGAAAGACCTGTTTATCACCGATCAGGGAGAACGAATCGGCAATCCCCGCCATACCGCTAAATACGCGGCTCGTCTGGCCAAGGCACAGCGCCGGTTGAGCAAGAAGAAGCTCGGCTCCGCCAACCGCGCCAAGGCCAGAAAGCGAGTGGCGCGACTTCACGCGAAGATCTCCGATTGCCGAATGGACCGCTTGCACAAGCTGTCTCGCAGACTGATTAACGAGAACCAAGTGGTCTGCGTCGAATCCTTGAAAGTGAAGAACATGCTCCGCAACCCGAGCCTTGCCAAGGCCATTGCCGATGCTGGCTGGGGCGAGTTCGCCCGCCAGCTTGAATACAAGGCACAGTGGGCCGGACGCCAACTGGTTAGGATCGACCCGTGGTATCCCAGCTCCAAGCGCTGCTCGGATTGCGGGCACATCAAAGACGCGCTACCGCTGAGCGTTCGTGCCTGGGACTGCCCCGCCTGCGGGGTTACCCACGACCGTGACATCAACGCCGCGCGTAATATCAAAGCCGCCGGGCTGGCGGTGTTAGCCCTTGGAGAGAATGTAAGCGGCATGGAGCCCGTCTCCGTGTCCGGTTCTCGGTGAATTGGGAACCCCCATCCTTCAGGGCGGGGAGCAGTCAAACGCGTCCTTTTTGTGTTGGTGAATCGAAAGGGATGAGAAAAGTGTTGCGCGATGGTGTCATTCTGCCATCAGCGTCTCGGAATAGCCGTAGGTCGAGAGGCGATCGATACCATCTTCGGTGATCAGCACCTGCTCTTCCAGCTTGACGCCCTCGGTGCCGTCGCGGTGGCCGATGTAGGCCTCGACGCACAGCGTCATGCCGGGCTCGATGTCACCATCGTAGCCGACGTCGTCCCAGTCCATGTCGTGGGCGATCAACGGCCATTCGCCGGTCATGCCGCAGCCATGGACGATATCCAGGTAGCGGTTCTCGCGATAGCCGTCGGGGATCGGCCATGCCTGGCGCGAGTAGTCGCGGAAACTCATGCCGGGGCGCAGCAGCGCGATGTTGCGCTCGAGCTGGTCGGCGGCCATGCGATACAGCGCTTTCTGCTCGGCATTGGGCGCACCTGCGCCGGGCACGTGGAAGGTCCGCGAGAAGTCGGTGTAGTAGCCGAAGCATCCCACGATGTCGGTATCGAAGGCGACCAGCTCACCCGGGGCGATGATCTTGTCCGAACATTCCTGGAACCACGGGTTGGTGCGCGCGCCGGAACTGAGCAGGCGGGTCTCGGCGTATTCGCCACCGGTCGCCAGCACATGCTGGTTGAAGATCGACCACAGCTCGTTTTCGCTCATGCCGGGGCGCAGGGCGGCCTCCATGTGCGTCATCGCGGCTTCGGTCAGCGTCACGGAACGATGGATGAGCGCCAGCTCGTCGACACTCTTGATCGACTTGGCGCCCTCGACCACGGTGGCGGCGTCGGTCAGTTCGAAGCCGGCCTGGCCCAGTGCCTCGATGGCGCCGGTGGGCGCGGATTCGATCCCCAGGCGCTGCCCTTGGGCATGCGAGCGCGCGAACAGACCGCGAATGTCGTCGACGAAGGCCTGAGTGTGCGTCGCGCAACGCGGGCCGCTGTATTGCGGCATCACCGCCCGGGCGGGGCGGACCTCGTCGAGCAGTTCGGCGTTGGCTGCCAGATGCAGGCAGGCGCTGAACTCAAACAGCACCACCGGGCCGTCCGCCGCAACATAAAGGTAGCGCGCCGGGTTGCGCTGCGAATACACCTGCATGTTGCGCACGCCGCAGGCATAGCGAATGTTGATCGGGTCGAACAGGATCACCGCGTCCAGCTCGTGGTGACGCATCTGCTGACGCAGCCGCTGAAGCCGATAGCGCTCGACGCGCGAGAGCAGCTCGGCATCCAGCGTGGCGTGACGAAAGCTGCCGTCGGTGTAGGGACCGCCCGTGGGGACGGACCCGGCGAGTGAAACGATATCGCCCATTGAAAGATATCCTGGTTGAAAGTGAACGAAACGCCGGGAAACGCGTGCGAGGTGTCGTCAGCCCATGAGCGCGTCGTGGCGGCGCTGATTGTCGGCGTCGATGTGCTGTTGCGTGACGCGGCCGTAGATCCGCTTGGTGTGCTCCAGGCTGCCCATCATGTCGGGAGTCTTGGCGTAGCCGAGCAGCGTGCACAGGCGTTGTCCCTTGGCGGCGGCGACGCGGTGCATGGAGTAGCGCCCCTTGAACAGCTGCAGATCGCCGGTGTTGAGCGTCAACGACTCGACATCGGTGTGATCGCCCTCGAGCACGCGCTGAACGGCCGCGAAGTTCTCGTCGCCCGGGCGACGGATGTTGGGCGCGTACTGGAATTCACCACCCTCGTTGGGACGCCGCGTCATCAAGCTGACGATGAATTCGTTGGTATCGAAGTGCCAGGGCAGCTCGGTGTCGTCGGGCATGACGTTGATGACCAGCCCCGCAATGGGATCGGCGAACTCGTAGATCACTGGCTCTTCGAGGCAGTCGGCCACGAAGCGTTGAAAGTCGGGGTCGCGATAGAGCTGCTGGACGATGGCGTCCTCGGGGATCAGGTCGCGTGCCACGAAACCGTTGGTGTAGTGCTGGAAGAAGCGAGCGGGATGATCCTCGGGCAGTGACGGGTCATCCGGCGTGACGTAGGGATTGACGTTGTTGTCCGAGTAGAACGCCTTGGGCGCCAGGGCCTCGCTTTCCTCGCGCAGCGGCTCGATGAGATCCTCGCGAATGAACTTCGACAACAGGGCGCAGCCATCGGTACGCAGTTGCTGGCGGACACCCTCGACCGCCGCCCGGTAGGCGTCGCTGTCGCGCTCCAGGATCGGATAACGTTCGAGATCGATGATGCGTGCCAGGGGATGATGCTCGGCGGTGACGTCTTGCTCGGTGGCTTGTGTTGCGAGTGTTGCCTGTGACATGAGATCGCCCCTCCTGATGGGTCGTGGCCGGCCAGTCGTGACGGGTCGGTCATGACTGGCCGGTCGTGACTGGCCGTCGTGACTGGAAAGTGGCGATACGGTAAAAGCCCGGGGAGCGTGAAACTAATGAGAATGTCCGGCCATCTGCGACGAGATTCTTATCGTTCGGTCTCAGGCCCTTGGCGGCGCGCCTCGCGATCACTCATCGGCGCGATAGAGATGGCGTAGCGTGTCCGCCAGTGGTTCGGCGACGGCGGCGATGTGGGGCGTCTGCGTATAGGCCAGGTACCAGGGAATGCGCGGGATGTCGCCGGCCAGGGGGCGCATGACGACGTGCCCGGCCTGATGGGCGTCCCGGGCGGCCCAGCGCGACAGGATGCTCACGCCCTTGCCGGCGGCGACCAGCTCGAGGATCAGGGCGACCGACTCGATCTGTACCATGTGCGAGGGATAGACGCCGGCGGGCTGGAAGAAGTGCTCGAACTCGTGGCCGGACTCGGGCGTGATGCTGTAGGTGAAGTGTCGTCCCCGGTCGAATACCTCGGCGGGGATGGTGTCGCTCTGCGCGTCGGGGTGGTCGGGGGGCAGCACGGCCACCAGTGGCTCCTCGAACAGCAACTGGTGAGCGATCCCGCGCTGCGAAGGGACTTCGATCATGCAGATCATGTCGACCCGGTTGGCGAGCAGGGCCGTGGTCATGTCCGCCATGGGCAAGCGCACCAGGTCGATGTCGCGCTCATGCTGGTCGTAGAGATGCGGGATCGCCCGCGAGAAGGTGTCGTAGGGGCCGATGCCCAGGCGCAGGGCGGGCTCGGCGCGGCGAGCCAGCTGCCATGCCTCGAGCTCGGCGTTGCGCAACTGGGGGAGTACCGCATGAGCGGTGTCGAGCAGACGCTCGCCCGAGGCGGAAAGCGTCAGCCGACGGCCTTCGCGATGGAACAGCGCAACGCCCAGGCGGCGTTCCATTTCCCGAATGCGATGCGTCGCCGCGGGCTGGGTGATGCCGATGGCGGCGGCGGCATCGTGCACCGTGCCGTGGGTCGCGATGGCGTCGATCAATACGTAATACTTGATATCCAGCATGGGACTCTCGGGTCTCTTGAAGGGTGGCGCGTCGCGTGAAACGACATGCTACGCTCGATGCAAGATGCGACAAGGAGCACGACACGATGTCGGACCACCACGATACGGCCAACACCGAGCTGGACGAGGCGACGATCAGGCTGGCCACGGAAATCTTCAACAGCGCGCGCAACGGCGAGACGGAAAAGCTGCGTGGCTGGCTGTCCCAGGGATTGCCCCCCAACATGTGCAACGACAAGGGCGACAGCCTGCTGATGCTGGCCAGCTATCACGGGCATCTCGACGCCACGCAACTGCTGCTCGAACATGGCGCCGACCCCGAGATGTACAACGACAACGGCCATCATCCACTCTCCGGCGCGGCCTTCAAGGGACACCTGGCCATGGCCGAACTGCTGGTCACGCATGGCGCCTCGGTCAATGCGCGTTCTCCCGACGACAAGACGGCCCTGATGTTCGCGGCGATGTTCGACAATGCCGAGATCGTCGAGTATCTGCTGGCCCAGGGAGCCGATCCGCGTGCCACCGACAGCCGTGGCATGACGGCCAGCGAGCTTGCCTCGGCGATGGGCGCGACACGCACGCCCGCGCTGCTGGATGCCGTCTGAGCGCATCTTGGCACGCCCGCGCGAGCACGACCGTCCGAAAACGGCGAGGCCCCTCGCCGCCCCTGGCATCGAGGGGGCAGCGAGGGGCCTCGTCGCATCAGCGTGCCGGCAGGGCGTGGTTTACACCGCGTCCTTGCCGGTCTCGCCCGTACGGATACGAATGACCTGTTCGAGCGGCGAGACGAAGATCTTGCCGTCGCCGATCTTGCCGGTGTTGGCCACCTGCGTGATGGCGTCGATCACCTTCTCGATCATGTCGTCGTCGACGGCGACCTCGAGCTTGACCTTGGGCAGGAAGTCGACCACGTATTCGGCCCCGCGATACAGCTCGGTGTGGCCCTTCTGACGGCCGAAGCCCTTCACTTCCGTGACGGTAATCCCCTGAACGCCGATCTCGGACAACGACTCGCGGACGTCGTCGAGCTTGAACGGCTTGATGATGGCGGTCACCAGTTTCATCGTCTTTCTCCTCGCATCGTATGTGCGGGTGGCGCATACCACCCTCGATTATGCCCAACGATCATGCTTTCAAGCATACACCGCTGGTCGCGGGATTAAAAAAAGGCCCCCCGAAGGGGGCCAGGGGAGCACGCCAGCTCACTCGGTATGTCGGCTCTCTTACTTCTTGCCGACGGAAAATTCGGGGTAGGCTTCCAGGCCGCATTCCGCCAGGTCCACCCCTTCGTATTCTTCTTCCTCGCTGACCCGGACGCCCATCACGGCCTTGAGGATCAGCCACACGATCAGGCTCGCGATGAAGCACCACAGGAAGATGGCGACGGCACCGATGATCTGTGAGCCGAAGGAGGCGCTGGCGTTGGTGACAGGCACCACCAGAACGCCCCACAGGCCGGCCACGCCGTGTGCGGAGATGGCACCGACCGGATCGTCGATCTTCAGCTTGTCCAGCGCCACGATGGAGATGACCACCAGCAACCCGCCGACGGCACCGATGAGCGTGGCGCCCAGGCCGGTGGGTGACAGCGGATCGGCGGTGATCGCGACCAGACCGGCGATGGCACCGTTGAGGGCCATGGTCAGGTCCGCCTTGCGGAACCAGATCTTGGCGAGGATCAGCGCGGCGATCACGCCCCCGGCGGCGGCGGCATTGGTGTTGACCAGTACCTGCGCCATGTTGTTGGCGGAATCGATGTTGGAGACCATCAGCTCGCTGCCGCCGTTGAAGCCGAACCAGCCCATCCACAGGATGAAGGTCCCCAGCGTCGCCAGCGGCAGGTTGGCACCGGGAATGGCGTAGACCGCGCCGCTCTTGCCGTACTTGCCCTTGCGCGGCCCGAGTACCAGCACCCCGGCCAGAGCCGCGGCCGCCCCGGCCATGTGGACGATGCCCGAGCCGGCATAGTCGGAATACCCCAGCTCGGCGAGCCAGCCGCCGCCCCAGGTCCAGTAGCCGGACGTCGGATAGATGATCGCGGTCATCACCACGGCGAAGGCCAGAAACGCCCAGAGTTTCATGCGTTCCGCCACGGCCCCGGAGACGATCGACATGGCGGTCGCCACGAACACCACCTGGAAGAAGAAGTCGGCCCGGTTGGAATAGTAGAGGTCGCCGTTGCTGCCCAGGACCTGGTCGGCCGTGTTCTCGGCGCCCAGCAGGAAGCCCAGGCTCGGCATGAAGCCGCCAGCGCCACTGGAATACATCAAGTGGTAGCTGAACAGCAGATACATCGTGCAAGAGATGGCGAACAACACCACGTTCTTGGTCAGGATCTCCGCCGTGTTCTTGGCGCGGACGAGACCGGCCTCGAGCATGGCGAAACCGGCGGCCATCCACATGACCAGTACGGCGCAGACCAGGAAGTAGAAGGTGTCGAGCGCGTACGATAGCTGTGTAATATCTTCAGTCATTTATTATCTCTCCTTCAGCCCGCGCCGTTATACGGCGTCGGCCCCGCGTTCACCGGTACGGATTCGAATGACGTCTTCGAGCGGCGTGACGAAGAGCTTGCCGTCGCCGATCTTGCCGCTGTTCGCGGCATTGCTGATCGCTTCCAGCACGCTTTCCAGCCGGTCTTCTTCGACCGCGATTTCGATCTTGACCTTGGGTAGGAAGTCCACGACGTATTCGGCGCCGCGGTACAATTCCGTATGCCCCTTTTGGCGCCCAAACCCCTTCACTTCCGTGACGGTGATGCCTTGGACGCCATTGTCGGCCAGCGCCTCGCGGACATCGTCCAGCTTGAAGGGTTTGATGATGGCGGTTATGAGCTTCATGCCAGTTCTCCCGTTGTCGGCTTTCGCCTCTCTGGAAGTACGCAGAAGCTATGCCATATTGGTCATGCGCCATACAAAACAGTCGTTTATGGCGCTCAAGGGGCTGGTGGTGGCAGGCATGCACGGGGGGCGGGCCAGCGTTTGGCGGATGTTGGTGCAGGGCCGCGCCGGCCGTGCACCAACATGGCGCATGCGTATTCCGCTGGCCTTGCGTATGCTTGTGACAAGAAGGACATGTTCAATCCGAGGGAACCCCCATGGCGACACAAGACCTCTTCTCACGTCTCGCGCAGCAAGTCGGCGACCGCCTCCAGGACGCCTCGCACGCGCCGGAAGACATTCAGCGCAGCGTGCAGGGCGTGATGCGTAGCGCCTTCGACCGCATGGAGCTGGTCTCGCGCGAGGACTTCGACATCCTGATGGAAGTGCTGCAGCGCACGCGTTCCCGGGTCGAAGCCCTCGAGGCCCAGGTGGCGGCACTGGAGGCGGCCCTGGACGTGGGACAGAGCGCGCCGGTGGCCGCGGCCGAAGGGGCGGAACCCGCCGCCGACGATGCGGATGACGACGCGCGCCGCAACGACGCCGCAACGTCCGGCGGCGACCGCGAGAGCTGATCCCCTCCTCCTTGATGTGACGATGCGGCCTGGCGCGATGTGCCGCATCGATGTTCGATGACTTTGCCCGCCAGGCGCCGTTTCGGTGCGCGCGATGCCCGTGCTTTCTCGTCTGCAATGAATTAGTGTATGCGAATGTTACGGTTCAATCGCGAGGGAGCTCATGGCGCTTGCCATCATCAACACGCGCGCGGGGCTGGGGCTGGAGGCGCCGGACGTCCTGGTCGAGGTGCATCTGACCAACGGCCTGCCGGGCCTGGCGATCGTCGGCCTGCCCGAGGCAGCGGTCAAGGAGAGCCGCGAACGGGTGCGCAGCGCGCTGATCAATGCCGGTTTCGATTTCCCCACGCGGCGCATCACGCTCAATCTCGCGCCGGCGGATCTGCCCAAGGAAGGCGGGCGCTTCGATCTGCCCATTGCGCTGGGCATCCTGGTGGCCTCGGGGCAGATCCCGAGCGAAGCGGTGGCGGGGCTCGAGTGCTTGGGCGAACTGGCACTGGACGGCAAGCTGCGCCCCGTGCGCGGCGTACTGCCGGCGGCCCTGGAGGCGCGTCGGGCCGGGCGCACCTTGCTGCTGCCCGCCAGCAACGCCGACGAGGCGGCGCTGGCCGGCGACCTGGACGTCCGTCCCGCCGTCGATCTGCCTCAGGTCGTTGCGCATCTGCTCAAGCAGGAGAGGATCGCACCGCACCAACTTGGTGAGCGCCCCGCACCGCAGCTGGCCGAGCCGGATCTCGCCGAGGTTCGCGGCCAGCACCAGGCCCGCCGGGCGCTGGAAGTCGCCGCCAGCGGAGGCCACAACCTCCTGTTTGCCGGACCTCCGGGCACCGGCAAGACCATGCTCGCCAGTCGCCTGCCGGGCATCTTGCCGCCGCTCCACGAGGACGAAGCGCTGGAGGTGGCCGCCGTGCGCTCGGTGTGCGGGCTGCCCATTCTCGAACGCTGGGGACAGCGGCCGTTTCGCACGCCTCATCATACCGCCAGCGGTGTGGCCCTGGTCGGCGGTGGCGGCAAGCCGCGTCCGGGGGAGATTTCCCTGGCCCACCACGGCGTGCTGTTCCTGGACGAGCTGCCGGAGTTCGACCGACACGTGCTGGAGGTGCTGCGCGAGCCGCTGGAATCGGGGCAGATCGTCGTCTCGCGGGCCTTGATGCAGCGTCGCTTTCCGGCGCGCTTTCAGCTGGTGGCCGCGATGAACCCGTGCCCGTGCGGGCATCTCGGCGATCCACGCCAGGCCTGCGTGTGCACGCCGGCGCAAGTGCAGCGTTACCAGTCGCGGCTTTCCGGCCCATTGCTGGATCGCATCGATCTTCAGGTGGAAGTCCCCGCGCTGCCCGCCGCGCAACTCACCGAGCAGCGCCGCGGCGAAAGCTCCGAGGCCGTCAGACAGCGCGTGCTCGCCGCGCGCCGGCGCCAGGCCAAGCGCGGTGCGCTCAACGCCTACCTGCCTGGCAGCGCGCTGGAGGAGCTCTGCGCCCTGGACGGGCAGGAGCGCACCTGGCTGGCCGACGTGCTCAATCGCCTCAACCTCTCCGCCCGCGCCTACCACCGCGTGCTGCGCGTCGCCCTCACGCTCGCCGACCTCGCCGAGGAGCCCCGCCCCCGCCAGCCGCAGCTGATGGAAGCCATCGGCTACCGTCAGATGGATCGGCTGATCGGGGGCAGCGCGGGCAGCTAGTCCTTCATGTCCCGGTCATTCATGTCGTAGGAGGGCGCATCGGCGCCGGGGATGCCCTCGCGGATGCGGACGGAGAAGTCCTCGGCGTCGTCCGCTTGCAGGGCGCGGGCGTTGATGTGACCGGCGGCCTTGAGCCTTGCGAAGGGCACGTGCGGTGCCAGTGCACCGACACTGTGCACGTACTCGGGCAGGTAGCCCGAGAGCAGCAGGCGATAGTCGAAGGGCAGCCCGGGGACGATGCGCCGCATCATGTCGTAGACCAGCGTGGTGCAGTTGGTGGTGAGCGTATTGTAGTAGCGCGGCTCGCGTTGCAGCCGGTGGGCCTCGTCGAGATAGGCGAGGAACAGGTCCATCATGACCGGCTTGGACATCTTCACACGATATAGATAGACGTCCTCGCCGCGCACATTGGTCCGCAGTCGCACGATGTCGCGCTCGTCGGCGGCAATGATGCTGACTTCATATTCCTTGAAGAAGCCGCCCAGGGTCGAGAAGGCCTCGCCGCGCTCCTTGCGGATTTCCACCGAGAAGGTGACGTGGCGCCCATCGTCGAAGCCGAAGCTGACCAGCGTATGGGCAATGGCGGGGCCCATCCAGTAGGACACCAGCAGGTCGACGGAGCGTATCCGGTCCAGGTCATAGTGGCGGGTGTCCCAGTGCTCGTCGAAGTCCTGCGGGGTGCGCCATTGAAAGTGACGCACGTTTTCCAGCGTGACGCGATGATCGTCCTGGCGCATGCCGTCGACGATATGGGCGACATCCGGCGCCCAGTCGCGATCGGAGGCGGGCTGGATCGAGACCCACCAGACGCCCAGCACGAGATAGAGGATGCCATAGGCCAGCATCGCCCGCTGTGGCCAGCCCTTGACGAAGAGCCCGACGCAGCACGCCAGCGCGGCGGCGATCCATATCCCCGCGGCGACGTAGCGCAGCGCGACGGGGCCGGGCAAGCGGTACCACAGCGCCAGCACCGCCCAGCCGCTGCTGGCAATGATGAGCAGCGCCATGAGGCTGGCCAGGACCCCGTGCCACAGCGATGCCACCCAGCCGCGTGTCATGCTCAGGCCCGTGGCTCGAGTGCGCGCTCCAGCGCGGCCAGCCGGCCGGGCACCAGGGCGTCCTCGAGCGTACTGATGCGCAGCACGTGGCCCAGTGCCGGATGCGCGGGGCGGTGCACGAGCGTGCCGGCCTCGAGCAGCTCGCGGTGCACGCGGGCGGCAAGGTCCGCGTCGGGCAGGCGCACGGCGATGAAGTTGGTGGCGCTGGGTGGCACGTCGGCGCCCAGCGTTCGCAGGTGGTCGGCCAGGGCATCGCGACGGGCGTTCACGTCCCGGATGTGTTGTGCGGTTTCCTCCGGGTGATCGAGCACGGTCTCGGCGGCCGCCAGAGCCAGCGACGAGACGGCATAATGAATGCGCACCTTGTGCATGATGTCGATCAGTGCCGGTTCGGCAATGGTGTAACCGATCCGCAGGCCGGCCAGACCATGGGCCTTGGAGAAGGTTCGCAGACGCACCACGCCGGGCCACACCTCACCGGCGGCGGGGGCGTCGGCATCGTCACGGAAGTCGTGATAGGCCTCGTCGAGCAACAGCGTGCAGTCCTCGGGCAGGGCATTGCGCAGCGCGAGGACGTCGGCATCGCTGTGCAGGTGACCGCTGGGGTTGTCGGGGTTGGCCAGATAGACCACGCGGGCTTGTTCATGCACCGCTCTGGCGGCCAGGGCGTCGAGATCCGGCGCCAACCTGCCGGGGGCGTCGTGGTAGTCGACCTCGACCAAGCGACATCCTTGCCCCTCGGCGAAGTAGCGAAAGGTGGGATAGGTGCCCGCGCTGGCGATCACCGTGCTGCCGGGGTCACACAGCGTGCGCAGGGCGAGCGCCATCAGGCTGTCGGCGCCGGCATCGACCAGCAGCGCCTCCAGTGGCGTGCCGAGCAGCGAGACGAGCCGCTGACGCACCTCCATGGCCTCGGCGTCGCCGTAAGCCCGGGCAAGCTCGGCGACCGCGTCGCCAAAGCGCGCCTTGAGCGCCCGGTGCGGCATGTCGAGGCCTTCGTTGGAGCCCAGCCGGTGGGGGACTTCTCGGCCCAGCTTGCGCTCCAGCGCCTTGAGGCCGGGGAAGGGATTGGTCGGGCCCGAGCGGTCTAGGTGGCGAGCATAGCGGGACATGCAAGACTCCTGAGGGCAAAAGGCGCATTGTGCGACCGTGACGGGCCTGAAACAACGTGGCCGGGCCCGTGCCGGCTACAACGCGCTGGCATCCAGTGCCCCGGCGAGGGTGGCCCGCCAGCTGGGGGCCTCCTCACCGGGGCGGCGTAGCGTGATTTCCCACTGATAGGGCAGCAGCTCGCGATCCGACAGCCGGATCACGCCGTTGCCGTCCAGGCGGCTTTCGAGGATCCAGTGATTGGCCGGCGCGTCGTCGGCCATCATCGAGGGTGTCCAGTCGAGGACCTGGGGACCGTCCTCCAGTGCCAGCAGTGCGCGGCCCAGCGTCTCGGTGAGCCTTCCCGCACTGATGCCGAGCGTCGCGTCGACCGTCGGCGGCGCGAGCATCACGACCATGTCCTGCGACATCCCCGACCAGGGGGGCGAGGCAAGCAGCGCCTCGGCGGCCTGGCTGCTCATGCCGTACACGGCCTGGCGCATGTTGCGCGGTTCTTCATCGAGACCCGCGCACCCCGCCAGCGACAGGCAGAGCGCAAGGAGCCAGACGCGAGGACGCACGCGGTGCCGGCTCATGGCGATTCCCGTGAGCAGGCGTCGGCGGACGTGCCCCGCGAGGTGCCGGCCTGCCGCTCGTAGCGTGCCAGAAAGGCGGCCAATTCCTCGAAAAGCGTATCGCGGATGGACTGGGCTTCGTTGACGAGATGATGCCGCGCGTCGGGATGGCGGTGTATCTCGGCGTTGGGGAACTTGCCCAGCAGGGTGTCCAGGTTCCACTGCCAGTCCACGGTGAGATCCTGTTCGCCCTGCAGGATCAACACCGGCAAGTCACTGGGCGGCATGGACAGCAGCAGGGGAATCCAGTCGCGCATGGCGCTGACCCAGGTCAGGGCCAGGCGATCGGGTTGCAAGGGGTCGCCACTGCGCAGGAAATCGGCGAAACCGAGGTCGGTGGTATTGGCGCGAAACCGTCGCGGCACCGAACGCACGAAGGGGCTGACCACCCGGTGCAGCCAGCTGGATTGCTGCCAGCCCCAGGGACGCACCAGCGGCGCCAGCAGGGCGAGGCCGGCCCAGTGGGTGCGGTGGCCCTGGGTCAGGGCATCGGTGGCCAGAATCGCCGCGCCGGTGCTCTGGCCGATCCCGATCCAGGGCGCGTCGGCGACGTCGAGGCGCGCGACCTCCTCGGTCAGCACGCTCAGGCAACTGACGTAATCGTCGAAGTCGTCGATCGAGGCACGCGCGCCGCTGGACAGTCCATGGCCGGGGAGATCCCACATCACCACCCGCCATCCGCGTGCCAGTACCAGCTCGAGCAGGTGGCGGTAGAGTCCCAGGTGATCGAAGTAGCCGTGGACCACGAAGATCGTGCCCTGCGGGTCGGGCGGACTCCACACCTGGGCCCATAGTCGGAAGCCCCGCGCCTCGATGAAGCCGGCGTGCAATGCGACGTCTTCGGCCAGCAAGGGCGTCAGGCGGTAATGATCGAGATAGGCGGCCATCGTCGACGAGGGCGGCAGGCCGATCGGCGCCAGCGGGCCTAGGTGTTGCAAGTGGGTAAAGTCGGTCATGCGGTTCTCCCGGTGACGTCCATGCTAGCGCCCGCAAGGCTTTGAAGCTACCGGGAAATTGTCATGTCTCGCCCGGCGAGATAGGGCGGTGTCGCGCGGCAGGGGGCGACGCGTGCACGCTCAGACCAATGGGGGAGATGACAGGACGCCCATTCCGGTCTAATTTGTGGAATTATTTTCCACGTTTGAGGCGATGCCCGAGGAGAGCCGCATGACAGACCGTACGACACGCCATCGTTTGCAGGTGGCCAGCCAGCTCGACCGTTTCATCAACGACGAAGCGTTGCCGGGAACGGGCGTCGACCCCGAGGCCTTCTGGGCCGGGTTCGATGCCCTGGTCCACGAGCTCGTGCCCACCAATCGTGACCTGCTGGCCGAGCGCGAGCGACTGCAGGACGAACTGGACGCCTGGCACAAGGCGAACCCCGGGCCGGTGCGGGACATGGCCGCCTATCGTGCCTTCCTGAAGGACATCGGTTATCTGGTCGAGGCGCCGGCCAAGGTGCAGGCCACCACCGCCAATGTCGATGACGAGATCGCCGTGCAGGCGGGGCCCCAGCTGGTGGTGCCGGTAAGCAACGCGCGTTATGCCCTCAATGCCGCCAATGCGCGCTGGGGCAGCCTTTACGACGCGCTCTACGGCACCGACGTGATTCCCGAGACGGACGGCGCCGAAAAAAGCCAGGGCTACAACCCCAAGCGTGGCGAAAAGGTCATCGCCTACGCACGCGGTGTGCTCGACCAGGCAGCCCCCCTGGCCGAGGGCACGCATGCCGAGGCGAGCGCTTATGCTCTGCGTGACGGCAAGCTGGTGGTGACCCTGCAGGGCGGCGGTGAGACGGGGCTGGCCGATCCTGCGCAACTGGTCGGTTACCGAGGCGAGGCACAGGCGCCCACGGCGGTGCTGCTCGCCAATCATGGCCTGCATCTGGAAGTCCAGTTCGACGCCACTCACCCCATCGGCAAGACCGATCCGGCCCACGTCAAGGACGTGCTGGTCGAGGCGGCGGTGAGCACCATCATGGACTGCGAGGACTCCGTGGCGGCCGTGGACGCCGACGACAAGACGCTGGTCTATCGCAACTGGCTGGGGCTGATGAAGGGCGACCTCGAGGAGCGCTTCGACAAGGGCGGCAAGACGGTGACGCGCGCCCTCAACCCGGACCGCGACTACACGGTCCCCGGCGGTGGCGAGTTGCGCCTGCCCGGACGCTCTTTGCTGTTCGTGCGCAATGTCGGCCATCTGATGACCACGCCGGCCGTGCTCGATGGCGATGGCAACGAGATTCCCGAGGGAATGCTGGATGGCGTGGTCACCAGTCTGCTGGCGATTCACGACCTCAAGAAAGGCGACGGCGCTGCCCCGTCCGCCACGGCACCGGAGGCCAAGCGTAATAGCCGGACGGGATCGGTCTATATCGTCAAGCCCAAGATGCACGGCCCCAGGGAAGTGGCCTTCGCCAACAGCCTGTTCATGCGCATCGAGGACATGCTGGGCCTGCCGCGCGATACCCTCAAGATGGGCATCATGGACGAGGAGCGGCGTACCTCGATCAACCTCGATGCGTGCATTCACGAGGCGGCGTCCCGCGTGGCGTTCATCAACACCGGCTTCCTCGACCGTACCGGCGACGAGATGCACACCGCCATGGAAGCCGGCCCCATGCTGCGCAAGGGGGAGATGAAGGGCACCAAGTGGATCGCGGCCTACGAAAAGAACAATGTCCAGACCGGCTTGGCGTGCGGCCTGCGCGGCCGGGCGCAGATCGGCAAGGGCATGTGGGCCATGCCGGAGCTGATGGCAGCGATGCTCGAGCAGAAGATCGGCCATCCCCAGGCCGGTGCGACCACGGCCTGGGTGCCGTCACCCACCGCCGCCGTGCTGCATGCCCTGCACTACCATCAGGTCGATGTCGCGACGATTCAGCGTGAACTGGAGGCCAAGCCCGGTGGCGACTTTCTCGACGATCTGCTCACCGTGCCGGTGGTCGAAAGCGCGGCTTCGGGCGCTAACAAGAGCCCGAGCTGGTCCGACGACGAGATTCAGCAGGAGCTGGATAACAACTGTCAGGGCATCCTCGGCTATGTGGTGCGCTGGGTCGAGCATGGCGTGGGCTGCTCCAAGGTGCCGGACATCCACGACGTGGGGCTGATGGAGGATCGCGCGACGTTGCGTATCTCCAGTCAGCACATCGCCAACTGGCTGCATCATGGCATCGTCAGCGAGGCACGGGTACGCGAGACGCTGGAGCGCATGGCCAAGGTGGTCGACGACCAGAATGCCCACGATCCCGACTATACGCCGATGACCTCGCACCTGGCGGAGTCCTGCGCCTTTCAGGCGGCATCCGACCTGATCTTCAAGGGGCGTGAGCAGCCCGCCGGCTACACCGAGCCGCTGCTGCACCACTGGCGCGCGGTGCACAAGGCGAAATCATAATAGCTACGGGCTACGGGCTACGGGCTACGGGCTACGGGCTACGGGCTACGGGCTACGGGCTACGGGCTTGCGAACTGTCAGCGTGGAGCGATGCTGATTCTCGCGGCTCGCGGCTCGCGGCTCGCGGCTCGCGGCTCGCGGCTCGCGGCTCGCGGCTCGCGGCTCGCGGCTCGCGGCTCGCGGCTCGCGGCTCGCGGCTCGCGGCTCGCGGCTCTGTGCCTGAGCCGTAGCTTGGTCTATCTTGACGGCTGCGCCATGCATCGCCGAACAGCCGTCAGGGGGAGAGACCGATGACCGTGATGACCGCCGCCGCCATCGAGGAATTTCTCGACGAGGTCTTTCCGCACCGCCAGGGCACCATAGAAGGGGTGGGCGAGATGCGCGCGACCATGAGCCTGGCCATCGAGGATGAGCACTTGCGGCCCGGGGGCTGCATTTCGGGGCCGACGCTGATGGGGCTGGCGGACGTCTGCCTGTACGTGGCGATTCTGGCCCAGATCGGCCCGGAGCCGATGGCGGTGACCACGGACTTCAGCTGCCACTTCCTGCGCCGCGCCCGCGGCGATCGCGATCTCATCGCCAATGCGCACATCGTCAAGCTGGGCCAGCGCCTGGCGGTCGGCGAAGTGCGTTTGTTCCCTGCCGGCGACGAGGAACCGGTGGCAACCGTCACCGCGACCTATGCCTTGCCCGACGAGGGCGATGACGATTGAGCGCGTCTGGAACGTGGGGCGCGAGGTCTCAGTGAGCGGGGCGCTGACGCCAGGCGCATATCGCCAGCGTCAGCCAGCCGGCCATCAGCAACAGACCACCGAACGGCGTGATGGGCCCCAGCCCCCACAGCCAGAGCCAGGTTGTCTGACTCCTCAGAGGGTGCTGCGCGTGCCACAGGCTCCCTTGTAAGCCATTTGCCCATCCCATGTAATTTCTTTATATTTTTACACTCGCATATAAAGTTTTGCGAATGTTGGCCGTTATCTATATTTGCATTCGCAAAAAATGGGGCGCGACTTGTGGCCGAGGTTCGTCATGTCCTTGTGGCAGGACTTTGTATCACGCTGATGATGGGTGCCATGCCGACTTTAGCGGCGGGCGACGACAAGCGGGTGGCCGGTAGCGGCAATTTCGAGCTCGATGAGCCTCAGCGGCGTTTGGAACAGCAGAAGCGGCGTCTCGAGGCACTCGAGCGTTTGCCGGGCACCGGGGAAGCATCTCAACCCTCTTCTGTATCCTCGGTGGAAACGTCCTGCCTCCCCATTCATGAACTGGACATGGAAGGGGCCACACTACTGAACGTCAGCGAGAAGCAGGCACTCGCCGATAGCATTCGCGAGCACTGTGCGACGGTGGACGACCTGAACGAATTGCTGAGGTTCATCACGCAGCTTTATCTCGATCACGGCTACATTACCTCTCGCGCCTACTTACCCCAGCAGGATCTTTCCAGCGGAAAGCTTCGTGTCATTGTCGTCGAAGGGCGAATAGAAACTTTCTCTTACCAGAACGACGACGTATCCAATGCGGAATTGTTGATGGCCTCGCCGGTAGAACCGGGCGCGCTGCTCAATATTCGGGACCTGGAGCAGTTGATCGATCAATTGAACCGGCTTCCCTCCAATCAGGCGAAACTGGCTCTTCGGCCTGGTGACGAGGTTGGTGGCAGTGTGGTCGATATCGACAACACACCCGGAAGACCGCTGCACGTATCGCTTGGTCGCAACAACGGTGGTAGCCAGGGCACCGGGGAGCAGCAATGGCAGGCAGGGGTACGCTGGGACAGCCCCCTCGGATTGGCCGACCAGTTGACGTTGCAACTCGGGCAGGCCGTGACCCGCCGTGACGATTCCGACTCCGACAGCCGTTATATCCGATACGAAGTGCCCTACGGTTACTGGACTTTCGATTACAGCTACAGTCGAAGCCAATATCGCACGCACGCGGAAGCCAATGGCTTCATCTTTGCGCTCGATGGCATCAGTGAAAAGCATGCGATAGGCATCGAGCGGGTGATACTCCGCGATCGCACCAGCAAGACCGGCGTCAGGGTCGGGCTCAGCAAATCGTCGACGCGTAACAACATTGATGGTACCCGCATCGAGGTCAGCAGCCAGGAACTCAGTGAGCTGGAACTGGGTATCAACCACGGCCGTCGCCTGGGTAGCGCGCTGATCAACGTCGACATTGGCTGGCAGCAGGGGCTGACGAGCTTCGGCGCACAGAGGGATAAAGGCCGCTCCGCTGCAGAACCCGCTGCCCAGTATCGCAAGAACACCCTGGCGCTCAGCTATTGGCAGCCCTTCTCCCTGTTCGACCAATCATTGAGTTTCACGAGTTTTGCCTATGGGCAATGGAGTCACGATGTGCTCTACAGCCCGCAACGGCTGACCATCGGTGGCGAGAGCACCGTACGTGGCTTCAAGGAACAGTCGCTCAGCGGTGACAGCGGTGGCTACTGGCGAAACGAGATCGGCTGGCGACACCCCTTCGATATCGCCAGACCCTTATTCGATACCTGGAACCTGTCGTTGGCCTACGACGTCGGCGTTATTCGTCATGGCCATTATAACCCGGAGCTGCATGGACGAATGAGCGGTTATGAACTCTCGCTGGGGCTGAGCGGGAAGTATCTCTCGGCGAATGTGGGCTTTGCTCATTCACTGGAGCGTCCTGACGTCATCGACTCGCGCGAGACACCGGTCTATTTCGATGTCCGGCTCGATATCTGAGCGGCGGTGGACGTGACTGGTCAGTGACAAGAAAAACGTACAGAAAAAAGATACTAAGGGGCAAGTCAGCAATGAACGCCAGATCCAATGGATTCCGTTACCTTGCCATCATTCTGATCAACGCACTCTTCTGGCACCCGGTGGTAGTGCTGGCTGACGGTATCGCCGTGTCACCCGGCGGCGGCAACACACATCTGGACCAGGCCGGTAACGGCGTTCCTGTCATCGATATTGCAACCCCCAATGGCAAGGGGCTTTCCCACAATACTTTCAGTGACTACAACGTCGACAAGCGTGGGCTGATTCTCAATAACGCCACGACCAAATGGCAAGACACCCAACTCGCCGGGAAGATCGTCGGCAACCCCAATCTCAGAGATCGGGCAGCGAGCCTGATCATCAACGAGGTCAACGGTGGCAATCCCAGTCGCTTGGCCGGCTATACCGAAGTGGCTGGACGTCAGGCCAGCGTAGTGGTCGCCAACCCCTACGGCATCACGTGCGACGGTTGCGGTTTCATCAACAGTCCCCGAGCCACCCTGACCACGGGAAAACCCATCATCGAGTCAGGCGAGTTAGACCATTTCGCCGTCGAACAAGGGCAAGTCGCCATCGAGGGGCTGGGGCTCGACGCTACCCAAGTCGACCAGTTCGACATCCTCACCCGTGCCGCCGAGGTCAATGCCGAAATTCATGCCAAGCGCTTGAATGTTGTCACAGGCGTCAACGACATCGATGCCGACAGCCTCGTCGCCTCGCCGCGCGAGGGGCAAGGGAAGGCGCCAGAGTTGGCCATCGATTCCTCCGCTCTGGGTGGCATGTATGCGGACCGCATCTCTCTGGTCGGTACCGAAGCAGGTGTCGGCGTCAAGCTGGCCGGTGATATGGCTGCCAGCGCGGGTGACTTGAGTATTGATGTCGACGGTCATCTCCACCTGGCTGATGCCGCCAGTCAACGGCAAATCGCGATCGAAGCCGCCAGCGCAACGCTTGCCGGCGATGTGCGTGCTTCCGACCGCATAGCGCTGGACGTTCGCGACGATATCGCTAACCAGGGAAGACTCGTCAGTGGGGCTGATGTCGCCCTCGACGCCGGGGGCAACATCGTCAATCGTGGTATTTTGAGTGCCGGTGTCGACGACAGCGGTGGTCAACGTCGTGCCGGTCGCCTGACCCTCACGGCCGCTGAACTGGACAATCGCGGCCGAATCGACGCTACCAGCCATCTAGACACCGATCTCGGCAGCCTAGACAACCAAGGCCAATTACTCGCCGACGAACTCGGTATCACTACTACCGGTACCTTGGCCAACGATGGTGTCCTGCAAGGGGACAGCCTGCGTATCGAGGCCGACAGCCGCCTCGTCAATAGAGGCCGCATCCAGGGCAGCCAAGTGCGGCTTGAGAGTGAGCACATCGACAACCTCGGGGAGAATGCACGGCTCGCCGCCGCCGATTCGCTCTTGATCGATACCGAGGTCCTCAACAACCTCGGCGGCATTCTGCAGTTCGGCAGCGAACAAGACGTGCATCTCGACGTTGCACAATTCGACAACGATGCGGGTGCGGTGCTCGTCGACGGGGGGACGTTAGAGGCCGATATATCTTCCCTGAGCAATCAGGCTGGAATCATGCAGGCGGACGAGCTGACTGTCGCCGCCGATCAAATCGACAACGATAACGGCCTGCTCGCTGCCGACAGTGCCATGAGACTCTCCGTTGGGAACGAGTTGAGCAATCGTGGTGGTCGGTTGCAAGTCACTCGCGGCGATATTCGTCTCGATGCTGGTTCGCTGGACAACACCGAAGGCATCCTGCTGGCCGACGGGCTATCCCTGAGACTCGATGGTGTCATGGCGAATCGGCGGGGACGCCTGACCGGCAGGTGGCTGAATCTCGACGCCGCTAGCCTCGATAATGGCGATGAGGGGCTCATTTCTACTGACGATCTGCAGATCTCGCTCACTGACTCGCTGAACAACGATAGCGGCCGAATGCAGGGTCGCGATACCGTCAAGCTAGATGCTGCGTCGATTGATAACCGCAAGGGGCAGGTCACTGGTGGGCTATTCAGCCTGACAACCGCCATGCTGGATAATGACAATGGCCTACTCGATGCTAACGGTGCCATGAGTCTGGCCGTCGGAGAAGAACTGAGCAACCGCAGTGGCCAACTTGTCGGCAGCGCGATCAATCTCGTCGCCGCTAGCCTCGATAATGGCGATAACGGGATGGTCGCTGCCGATGCGGCGGGTTTATCGGTGTCTCTGGGCAACACCCTCAATAATGCCGGCGGGCGCCTCCAGGCCAAAAATAGCGTCGCGCTGGAAGCCCATGACATAGATGATCGTGGTGGTGTCATCAGTGGTCGGGCCATTAGTCTCGAAGGGGCAACACTAACCAATGATGCCGGTACCATCGTCGCCAACCAGGAAGCACTTCGACTCTCGTTGACCGGCGCTCTGGACAACGACGCCGGTCAGCTCATCGGCAAGTCCATCTCCCTCGAGGCTGGCAGCATCACCAACGATGGTGGCCTGCTAAGTGCAGATGGGGCGCTGAGCTTGGTCGCGAACGAGGCTTTGAACAATCGCAACGGCCAGATGCAGACTGCCCACGGCGATTTGCATCTGGATGCCGGCCAGCTCGACAACACGTACGGCGTGCTACTGGCCGATCACCTTGACCTGAGAGTCGGGGATACCGTTACCAATCGTGGCGGGCATCTGACCGGCGACGCTCTGACACTCGGCGCCGACAGCCTCGATAATGGCGACGACGGGCTAATCGGCGTCGCTGACGCTTTACAGATCACGCTCGCGGGAGCACTGACCAACGCCGGCGGCCAGATCCAGTCCGATGGCGACGCTGCCTTGAATGCCATGCGTCTCGACAATCGGAATGGTGCGATTCTCGGGGGGGCTGGCGGCCTTGCTGCTACTCTGAGTGCCACGAGCGGCACGGCCTTAGATAACCACGACGGCCTCATCGACGTAGAAGATGGCGACCTCCAATTGATCGCCACGAGTGGTGTACTGAAAAACCGCGGTGGCACGCTGAGGGCCGAGCGTTTGAATATCGACGCCAAGTCCCTCGACAACGGTGATGCCGGTCAAGTGCTTTCGGGTCCGGGCGGGCTGGTGCTCGACACCGCTGGCCTCGTCAATCAGGACGGGCTGCTCAGCGCCGGAGATGGTGCCCTGAAGGCCAACTTCACCAGGCTCGACAATCGTGGTGGCACTTTGCAGGGTGACGCCGTCAGCGCTATCGGTTCCATCCTCGACAATCGCCAGGGTGGTCTCATCGCCGCGGTGACCGGCGACGTCGATCTGCGGCTCGACCAACGCCTCGACAACCGCCAGGGTCGCCTTTTCGCCCGGAAGGCACTGACCATCGACCCGCCGACGCTCGATAACCGACAGGGAGAGATGGCTGGCCAGCAAGTCGCGCTGGAAGCCGGCACCCTAATCAACGAGGGCGGCCTGATTGAAGCTTCCGACGTCCTGACGATCAACGCCGATAACCTAGACAACGTGGACGGTGACCTGCGCGTGCTGGGCGGCGACGATGCCAGGCTCAATATCGCCGGGACCTTCGACAACAGATATGGCCACACTGCCTTGGCTTCTCAGGATGCCACGCTCAATGCTGCAACGCTGCGTAATGCCAATGGCAGCCTCACTCATGCCGGTAACGGTCGTCTCACGCTTGACCTCGACACCTTGCAGGGTGACCGAGGAAAGGTGCAAGGCACTGGAGGCGGCCTTGTCACCGCACGGCGCTCAAGTGGCATCGGCGACTGGCAGTTCAACCAGGGGCTCGAACTGAGCCTCGAGCAGGCGCTGGTTCTCGATGCCGAGGATCGGCTCGCCAGCCCTGGCGCGCTCACCTTGCACATACCCGGCCTCGACAACCGCGGCACGATCGCCGCCAATCTTGCCCTGGCGGTCGACAGCGACGGCGACATCACCAATCGTGGCCTGATTTCGACCCAGGGCAACCTCGACGTGCGGGGCCACAACCTGACCCAGCATGACGGTCGGCTGGCTAGCGGTGGCAATGCCACCTATCGCCTGAGTGGCACGCTCGATAATCTCGGCCGACTGACGTCTGTCGGCAACCTGGATCTCGAGGCTGGCGCCGTCACCAACCGCGGGACCCTCGGTAGCCAGAACGACTTGCGCTTGTTCAGTGACGGCCGCATCGACAATCTGGCCGACTCCCTGCTGTTTGCAGGAGGCGACATGACACTGCGCGGCAACCGGCTTTACAACCGCTATGCAGATATCTATAGCCGCGGCGACCTGGACTTCGCGCGCAGTGACAATGGCACCATGGCCAGCCGACTGGAGAATCGGTCGGGAAATATTCATGCTGGCGAAGACATTGTTGTGCATGCCAGGAACTTTATAAACAAGAAGGATAAGTTTAAGACAAGTGGTAATGGTGACTTGTATAAAGCGACTATCGAATATTTGGGCGGGATGGTGGGTTGCGCGCCCCCGACGATATTTCATCTGGCTGGAAGCTCTTGTTTGACATATGAAGGAAAAGAATATTATGGGGCTTCTGTGACTGAAGATTCTCCTTCGGCCAATTTAGAAGGTGAGAATATCTCAGTTATTTCTGAAAGCTTTAAAAATAGTAATAGCTGGGTTTTCTCATTTGGTGATCTGGAAATATTGGCTGATAGCTTTGAGAGTGCCGCTGGTGAAGGAAGTGAAAAAACAAAAAAATATAGGATAACGATAAATGACAAGATGGTTTCTCCTGGGTTTTTAGGGGAGCTAGAAGGTTATGATCCTAGTGTAATGTCTGAAGTGAGGTTTGATTCGAATGATTATGAGGAAGTCTACAAGAGGATGCTGCGTGGGCAGTATGCAGGTGGATATCGGGATGAGGTTATCATAGAGGAAAGCGGAAATGCTTTGAGCCAAGGGGGCATCCAAGGAATGGGATCGGTTACCATTCAGGTAAATGGGCAGTTGAAAAATGGAATGGTAACTGATAACACGTATCAACAACTCCAGGGGAGATTGAGCGATACAGAAGCTGAGCATCCCACTCAGCATCTTGTTGTCACCACCAGTACAAGAAGTACTGATATGGCCGCAGAACCTTTAGCCCCTTACTACGACGCCGAATGGGAAAGAAGAGGGGTAGAGGATAATGAAAAATCACTTAAGAATCATGAGATATACACCTCGCAGGGTGGCCAATCTGTCACCCAGTTCCCTGTGGAAGTAAATTTTCCCCCAATAGACTATCAGGGCACAGAATTCGAGCGTGTCGCGCCGTTAACTTTACCTAGCTTCCGCCTTCCACAAGGCGATTATGGGCTTTTCATTAAGAGCCGCGCGCCGGAAAGCCGCTATCTGGTTGAGACCAACCCCAAGTTCACCGCTATTGAGAACGTCGTTAGTTCTGAATATCTGCTTGATAAGCTTAACTATAGCGATGATAACGCCTACCGGATGCTCGGTGATGGTCGCTACGAGTCCCGTTTGATTAGGGACGCGATCCAATCGTCGACGGGCAGTCGCTTCCTGGATGAGCGTCTCGCCGACGACTACCAGCAGTATCGTTACCTGATGGACAATGCCATTGCGGCTCAGAATACCTTGGGGCTGACGGTGGGGGTCGGTCTCACACCCGAGCAGAGGGCGGCCTTGACCCATGATATCGTCTGGCTGGAAAGTCAGGAAATCGATGGTGAAGCGGTACTGGCTCCAGTGCTCTATCTGGCTCAGGTGGAGGAGCGCAACATTAGCGGTGGCAGCCTGATTCAAGGTGGCGACGTTGAACTAATCGCCGGCGGCGACCTAGTCAATATTGGCTCCATTGAGGCTGCCAACGATCTGACAATGGATAGTGGGAGCAGCATCCTTCAGGGAGGCTTAGTTGAGGCCGGCAATCGCCTCAATATGAGCGCAGCCGATGACATTCGAAATGCCGTGGCTGGAGAGATACGTGGTCATAAGATTTCCTTGGAAACTTTTAAGGGCGACATCGTTAATGACCGCTTAGCTGTGAAAGTAGGCTATGATCATGATTATGAAACCTATATTGATCAGGGCGGTATCATATCTTCATACGATGATGTGAGCATCAGCTCCGCTAGGGATTTTGTTAATCTGGGGGAGATCGAAAGCGACTCTAAAGTCATGATTGAGGCCGCCCGTGATATCAAAGTCAATTCTGTAGAAGATAGCTACAGGAATATGCTGTGGTTTACTATATATAACTATAATGTTGACGAAGGTGGTGTTCAGCGTCCGGCCAGAATTGGTTCTAAGGAAAGTTTACTGCTTAGCGCAGGCCGCGATATTTCTATTTCGGCGAGTCGTGTTGATTCAGGAAGGGGTGTTCTAATCGAGTCTGGGAGGGATGTGCTTCTCGACTCATCTGCTGATTTTTCGAAAAATTATAGAGCTAATCATGGTGAACGCCATATTTATGAAAATTTTGAGCAGGTAGCAAGCCAGGTGTCAGCACGGGATGATGTCAAAATAGCTGCTGTGGACGGTTTTAGTGTCGATGCCTCTGATGTCTATGCTGGCGATGATTTATTCGCTATGGCTGGGGGTGACATAAGCATAAAATCTCGGAGTAATCGAATTACTGAGGAATACCACACGCGTTCGGGGCATTCACATAAAAAAATCATCGATACCAGCATTCGCCAGCAAGGCAGCACGCTCGATGCCGGTGGCGATCTCTCGGTCAGCGCCGGCAATGACGTCAACCTGGTTGCCAGCCAGGCGCGTGCCGATGATGCCGCTTTCCTGTTCGCCGGTCGCGACGTCAACCTGCTGGCCGCTACCGACCAGGACTACTCCCTCTACGAAAAGGAAAAGGACGGCGGCCTGTTCGGCAGCAGCAGCTATCGCCGCGACGAGGTCGACGACCGTCGCGCCGTCGGTAGCCAGATCGTTGGCGGAGACGGCCTCAGCGTGTTCAGCGGCGGCGACCAGACCTACCAGGGCGCTCGCCTCGAGTCGGGCGGCGATCTTGCCCTGACCAGCCTGGGCAGCATCGACTTCGCCACCGCCAGCGACCTGCACAGCGAGTCCCACGAGAAGAGCAGCGGCAACTTCGCCTGGCAGTCCTCCAAGGGCGAGGGCCGTACCGACGAGACGCTGCGCCAGAGCGAGCTGATCGCCCGGGGCGAGACGCTCATTCAGGCGGCCAACGGCCTGAACATCGACGTTAGCCGCATCGACCAGCAGACGGTCAGCCAGACCATCGACGCCATGGTCGCCGCCGATCCCGACTTCGCCTGGCTCAAGGACATGGAAGCGCGCGGCGACGTCGACTGGCACCAGGTCAAGGCGATTCACGACAGTTGGGATTACAGCCAATCGGGGCTAAGCCAGGTCGCTGCGTTGGCTGTAAGCATCACTGTGGCAGCAATGACGTCGGGAGCAGCGAGTTCGGCTATTGGAGCGATGTCGGGTACGGCGGCCGGCGCAGGAGCGACGAGTGCCACCTCCATGTGGGCCGCAGCCACGGAAACGGTGGCGGCTGGATGGGCGAATGCTGCCATGTCCGGTGCCATTGCCGGTGCAGCTGGCAGTGCCGTGGGAGCGGCTAGCCAGGGGATAGACTGGCAGAAACCGGCATTGCATGGGGCGATAACAGGCGGCTTGGCCAATTATTTAGCGGCGGGTACCTATTACCACAACCCCTTGAGCAAGATGACCGATCTCGGGCAACAGCTCTCGCAAGGCGCTTTACTGGATGCCGGCAAGGTGGTGGGGGGCTTGGTCATGCAAAAGACCTGGAATCGTATCGCCGAAAAGATGGCAAAGGGCGTGGGCTTGAGTGAGGAAGAGTTGAATTGGGTTTTGATGGCCAGTTCGATAGCGGGAGACCAACTACCAGGAATCGGCAATCGTTATAAGTCGGATGACCGAGAATTTACGCTGACGTATTCCAACGGCGCACGTGGGTTTATGGATAGTGGCCTAACGGGAGTACCATTTAACGTGATTGATACCGCACTTGGATATCAAGGGTTGCCGGATACTTCCGTTCGGGCTTACCTGATGAATCAAGGGTTTGAGGGAAAGTTAACAGGGCATAGCTTGGGAACATTAACCGCCAACTATCTGGCGGGTAACGGCCTGGCGGATCATGCTGAACTGTTCTCTTTACCTTTCGGAAATATTGCGGCGCCCAACGCGCGTCTTACCATTGGTTCCGGGGATCTGATCAATGGCGGCTATCTCGGAAAGGTTTTCAATCCGGATGCGATTGTGGCGCCAATCACACCCCTTCAGCATCCTTTCGAAAACTACAAGGCGTTTATCGATGCAAATCCTGAGCTCTACTCGACAAATAATTAATGCCTTAATGGCGCGAAGCAGGCATGCCAAGCAGCGGCGATGGGTTCAGGCCTCTCTTGCCGCCGTTATGATGGCTACCCTCAACGGTTGTCCGACCATGGCCGATTATGGTGCTGCGACCAGCGGTAATAACAGCGATTTCGTGGCTCCCCATGAGCAGTTCCAAGTCGATTCGATGGACTATCCGGTTTTTGCTGTCATACAAGACCACATCGCTCCACGCTCCAATGTTAACTATCCGCAAAATAATGGCCGGGAAATGCCCGCGTTAAAGGAAAATTACCGCTGGCAGGTTACTCACAAGGTGCATGGTGAGTATTTGATCGGTTCCGAGAGCTTCGATCAAACTAGTTGTAGCTGGACAAAGGACGGTCGGGACCATCCGGAGCATTGCGAGCCGGGAGGCATCGGCGCGGAATATCTGGATCGTATCTATGTCTACCCGGACGGCTCCGCCTATGCCTACGGCTACTTGAAGAACACTCCCCGGTGGCCGCACTGGTTCGGCAAGGACGAGACCTGGTTCCGGCATGATGATACCGGGGACTGGTCCGGTCAGCCTTGGTTCGAGTGTGTGGCACGCTGTGACAAGCTGAAAAATATGAGTGCCGATAGAGATGCCCAGGCTTTGGTTCAAAAAGTGAATAAGAGCACTGCCGCTATTCACAAATCTGTGATCAACGTTGACGCTGATTACTTCACGATACGCCAAGAAAAATTGCAGGTCGATCCGATGGATTATCCGGTTTTTGCCGTCAGTCAAGACCGCGAGGCACCGCGTGCTGGTGTGAGTGGAAAGATTTTTACTCCTTCATGGTTTGGTCAGAAAATGCTGCCACTGAAGAAAAGCTATCGCTGGAGGGTCACGCATAAATTCCACGGTGAATATCTGATTGGTTCCAAGCAGTACGATCAAGCTAATTGCCGTCAGACAGTTGATGGCCGGGATCAACCAGAGCATTGCGAGCCAGGTGGAATCGGCGCCGAAATCTTGAATCGTATCTATATTCATCCGGATGGTTCGGCTTATGCTTACGCCTTTCTCAAGAACACCCAGCGATGGCCGCCAGGCAAGCAGGAGACTCTATTACGGCATGACGATAGCGGGGACTGGTCCGGTCAGCCGTGGTTCGAGTGCGTGGCTCGGTGCGACAAGCTGAAAAATATGCGAGCCGATCCATAGCCTTCCAGGTCGCTGGGCTTGATCCATCATCAAGACATCCTGCCTTGCCCGACGAGAGCGATGACGATTGAGCGCGTCTGGAACGTGGGGCGCGAGGTCTCAGTGAGCGGGGCGCTGACGCCAGGCGCATATCGCCAGCGTCAGCCAGCCGGCCATCAGCAACAGACCACCGAACGGCGTGATGGGCCCCAGCCAATGGGCGCCTGTCAGGGCCAGCAGGTACAGCGAGCCGGAAAACGCCGCCATGCCCAGCCCCCACAGCCAGAGCACGGTTGTCTGGCCCCTCAGAGGGTGCTGCGCGTGCCACAGGAGCACCGCCATGGCGGCCAGGGTATGCCACGCCTGATAGCGCACGCCGGTGGTGAAGGCGTCGAGTCGTGCGGGGGGAAGCATGTCGCCCAGCGCGTGGGCGCCGAAGGCGCCTGCCATGACCACGACCAAGCCGCTTAGAGCGACGAGTGTCCATCCACGACGCTTGTGCATGTTGCATCCCATGTGACTGACCTATGCTGAGACGGTGAGCGAGCACCGGGGGCGAGGGGCCCGGCATCGCCGCGCTGGTGCTTACCCTATGGCGTCGCTTACGCCATGACAAGCGTTGCGGTATGGCGTATCGTCGCGGCCTTGCCGATCTCAAGAATCACAATGGAGCGTTAATCCATGGACTCTCTTGCCAGCCTCGTCGCATCGCTGCATGACGCCATCTATGCGGTGATGACCCCTGTCAGCGATTTCATCTGGTCATACATCCTCGTTTATCTTCTGCTGGGCGCGGGGGTGTTGTTCACCGTGCTGACGCGCGGCATGCAATTTCGCCTGTTCGGGCATATGGCGCGCGTGACCTTCAACAGCCGGGGCGCCGGCGAAGGCGTCAGCGGCTTTCAGGCCTTCGCGACGTCGCTGGCGGCGCGTGTGGGCACCGGCAACCTGGCCGGCGTGGCCATCGCGCTGTGGGTCGGGGGCCCGGGCGCGATCTTCTGGATGTGGGTGACCGCCCTGGTCGGGTTCGCCACCTCGTTCGTCGAGTCGACCCTGGCCCAGGTCTACAAGAAGCGCCACGAGGATGGCGTCTTCCGTGGCGGGCCCGCCTATTACATCGAGCGCACGCTCGGCTGGCGATGGATGAGTCTGCTGTTCGCCTTCTTCCTGCTGGTCGCCTACGGCCTGGCGTTCAACGGCGCCCAGGCCAACACCATCGCTCAGGGCATGAACCAGGCCTTCGGCATGCCTAACTGGCTGACCGGGTTGATTCTGGTCGGTGTCGTGGCCGTGGTCATCTACGGCGGGCTCAAGTCCATCGCACGCACGGCGGAGAAGATCGTGCCCGTGATGGCCGTCGCCTACCTGCTGGTCGCGTTGGTGGTGCTGGCGGTCAACATCACCGAGGTGCCGGAGATGCTGGCATTGATCGTCAAGAGTGCCTTCGGCTACGGGCCGGCAGTGGGCGGCGCGGCCGGCTACGCCATCAAGACGGCAATGGAAAACGGCATCAAGCGTGGCCTGTTTTCCAACGAGGCCGGCATGGGCTCGGCGCCCAACGCGGCGGCCCAGGCCAACGTCAAGCATCCCGCGGCGCAGGGGCTGGTACAGTCGTTCGGCGTGTTCGTCGATACCCTGGTGATCTGCAGCTGCACGGCGGTGGTGATCCTGCTTTCCGGTGTCTACGAGACGCTGATGGCGAACTCGCCGGGACAGGACATCGTGGGTATCCAGCTCACCCAGGACGCCATGGCGGATCACTTTGGCGGCTTCGGCGAGATCTTCATCGCCGTGGCCATCCTGCTGTTCGCCTTTACCTCGATCATCGCCAACTTCTCGTTCGCCACGGTCAATATCGAGTACATGTTCAAGCGCCATGCCAAGGGCGCGGTACAAGCGTTGCGCCTGGCCGTGCTGGCCATGGTGATGATCGGCTCGGTGTCGCAGCTGACCTTCGTATGGGACTTCGCCGATCTTTCCATGGGGATGATGGCGACCACCAACCTGATCGCGATCCTGATCCTGGCGCCGATCGCCATGCGCGTGCTCAAGGATTACGAGCGCCAGCGGCGCGAGGGCGTCCGCGAGCCGCGCTTCGATCCCAAGGTGCTCAAGCGTCCCGAGCAAGTGGATGCGGACGTGTGGCCGCCCAAGGATTCTTGAGCACGGCATTTGGCGTTACAATGACGGTCTCTCCCCAACGATGTGAGAGGCCGTTATGCACATTCAGCTCAACGGCGAGCGCCGCGAGTTCGCATCCGAGTTGACGGTCAGCGAGCTGGTCGATCAGCTCGCCTTGACCGGACGCCGCATCGCCGTCGAAGTCAATGAAGAGATCGTGCCCCGCAGCCAGCATGCCGAGACGCGCCTGACCCCCGGGGATTGCGTGGAAATCGTGCATGCCATCGGCGGTGGCTGATTCGGCCGCCGGCGAAATGCCGGTGTTCGCCCTTGCCGCCGCCGTGCGGCGACTTTCCTGTTCGCCAAGAGGTTCGTCATGTCAGCAGATCCGCGCCAGGATATTCCACTGACCGTCGCCGGCCGCACCTTCGCGTCGCGCCTGCTGGTGGGTACCGGCAAATACCGGGACTTCGACGAGACCGCCGCCGCCGTCGAGGCGAGTGGTGCCGAGATCGTCACCGTCGCGGTGCGTCGCACCAACATGGGCCAGAACCCCGATGAGCCCAACCTGCTCGATGCCGTGCCGCCGAGCCGCTATACGATCCTGCCCAACACGGCGGGATGCTATACCGCCAAGGATGCAGTGCGTACCTGCAAGCTGGCCCGCGAGCTGCTGGATGGCCACAACCTGGTCAAGCTCGAGGTGCTCGGTGACGACGGCACGCTCTACCCCAACGTGGTCGAGACTCTCAAGGCCGCCGAAACGCTGGTCAACGATGGCTTCGATGTCATGGTGTACACCAGCGACGACCCGATCGTCGCCAAGGAGCTCGAACGCCTGGGCTGTTGCGCGGTGATGCCGTTGGGGTCGTTGATCGGCTCGGGGCACGGTCTGCTCAACCCGACGTCCCTGGCGATCATTCTCGACAACGCCGAAGTGCCGATCCTCGTCGATGCCGGCATCGGGACGCCCTCGGATGCCGCCCTGGCCATGGAAATGGGCTGTGCCGGCGTGCTGATCAACTCGGCGATCGCGCATGCGCGTCAGCCGGTGCGCATGGCAAGCGCCATGAAACTGGCGGTCGAAGCGGGGCGCGAAGCGTATCTTGCCGAGCGCATGCCGCGCCGTGCCTCCGCGAGCCCGTCATCGCCCTTCGCCGGGCGCATCAACGCCTGAATTTTCGCGCGGCCTGACCGGCCGCCTTCGCTACGTGACCGATAACGCAGACTTGCCATGAGTGACTCCTCCTCATCTTCCGAGAATGCCCCGGCGACCCCCGAGTCGCCGGGACGCCCGCCGCGCGGCATCAAGAGCTACGTACTGCGTGCCGGACGCATGACCGCCGCCCAATCGCGGGGGCTCGAAGAGGTCTGGCCGCGCCTGGGCCTGAGTGTGGCCGAGGGACGCCAATCGCTGGAGGCGCTCTTCGGCCGCCGCGCACCCTGCGTCGTCGAGGTCGGTTTCGGCATGGGGCAGTCGCTCGTCGAGCAAGCCGCCGCCAATCCCGAGACCGATTTCATCGGTATCGAGGTGCATGCGCCGGGAGTGGGCAAGCTGCTCGATGAAGCGGACAAGCGCGGCTTGACCAATCTGCGCGTGTATCGTGACGATGCCCTGGAAGTGCTCGACAAATGCCTGCCCGAGTCGAGCCTTACGGGGCTGCAGCTGTTTTTCCCCGACCCCTGGCCGAAGAAGAAGCATCACAAGCGTCGCATCGTGCAGCCGGCGTTCGTCGAGCTGGTGCGCACGCGTCTCGCGCCGCACGGTTATCTGCACATGGCGACCGATTGGGAAGCCTACGCCGAGCACATGGTCGAGGTCATGGAGGAAGCACCGGGCTACCGCAACACGGCACCGCCCGAAAGCGCGCCTTATGTGCCGCGACCGGAATTTCGGCCGTTGACCAAGTTCGAAAGCCGGGGCGAAAGGCTCGGTCATGGCGTGTGGGACCTGATCTACGCCCGTGTGGAGTGAGCACCACCCGTGATCGCCACTGCTCGTTGAAAACCGCTGCCCGTCAGCGGTTTTTTTCATGGTGACCTGATCTGGATCACGGCAGGGAGTCGAGGACGCTGGCACAGTGCCGGCGCGCTCGGCGCGGGGCGGACACGGGCATAAAAAAAGCCGCCCGGGCGGGCGGCTTCAAAGACCGTGACTAGCTTGATGAGGAGATAACCATGGGCAGGAACCTGACATTCGCTGCTTAGGTCAGTGGCGCTTGGCGGCGCCACGGTTGTTAAGGTAAACCATTCTCATTTGAGTCGTCAAGCGTAACGAGAATATTTTTCACTTGGGTGCATCGGGAGGCTTTCGTGACGCATATCGCCATGTTCAGTGCCCAGCCGTATGACCGGCGTTTCTTCGAGGCGGCGAATGCGCGCCATGGCTTCAAGATCGGCTATCACGAGGTGGCGCTCAACGCGGAGAGTGCCGTGCTGGCCCATGGTGCAGACGGCGTGTGCGCCTTCGTCAACGATACCCTGGACGCCACCGTGCTGACGGCGCTCGCGACCCAGGGCGTAGGGTTCGTGGCCATGCGTTGCGCCGGGTTCAACAATGTCGACATCGAGGCCGCTGCACGCTTGGGCATCGCCGTGGTGCGCGTGCCGGCCTACTCGCCCGAGGCGGTGGCCGAGCATGCCCTGGCCTTGCTGCTGACGCTGAACCGCCGCACGCATCGGGCCTACAATCGCGTACGCGAGGGCAACTTCATGCTCGAGGGCTTGTTGGGCATGACGCTGCACGGCAAGACGGTGGGGGTGATCGGGACCGGTCGCATCGGGTTGGCCACGGCACGCATCTTCGCCGGTCTCGGCTGTCGCTTGCTGGGCGAGGACCGCTACCCCAGCGAGGCGTTCACGACGCTGGGTGGCGAGTATGTCTCGCGCCGGCGCCTGCTGGCGGAGAGTGATGTGATCAGCTTGCATTGCCCGTTGACGGACGATACGCGTTATCTGATCGATGCCGAGGCCCTGGCGGCGATGAAGCCGGGGGCCCTGTTGCTCAACACCTCGCGCGGTGCTCTGATCGATACGCGCGCGGTGGTCGACGCGCTCAAGGCGCGCCGTCTGGGCGGGCTGGCCATCGATGTCTACGAGCAGGAAACCTCGTTGTTCTTCCGCGACCATTCCGACGACATCATCGACGACGATGTCTTTCAGCGTCTGGTGACCTTCCCCAACGTGCTGATCACCGGGCATCAGGGATTTTTCACCCAGGAGGCGCTGGCCGAGATCGCCGAGGTCACGCTCGACAATGTGGCCTGCGTGCAGCGTGGCGCGCCTTGTGCCAATCGTGTCGACGATTGACGCTCAACTTGCCAGCGCCATCCATGCCGGCAAGGTCACCATGGCCAGCAGCGTCTGGCCGGTGATCAATGCCGCCATCAGCTCGGCATCGCCGCCGAGCTGGCGGGCGAGGATATACGCCGAGGTGGCGGTGGGCAGTGCGGCGAACAACAAGGCGATATCCCGGCTCACCGGGTCGAGGCCGGTCAGCCAGGCCAGGCTCAGCACCACCAGTGGAGTGGCGCCGAGCTTGAGCGTGGCCGACCACCAGAACGCACGGCCGTGACCGGTCAGCGCACGGGGGCGCAGGGCAACGCCCACGGCGATCAACCCCAGCGGCAGGGCCGCGCGTCCGGTGAGTTCGACGGCACCGCCCAGCCATCCCGGCAGGCCAATACCGCTCAGATTGAGCGTGATGCCGATCACGCAGGCCAGGATCAGGGGGTTGCGCGCCAGCGCGGCGAGACTGCGCCCGAGGCTCGAGGCGCCCAGGGTACCGGCGGCGATGAAGCCGCCCACGCAGAGGATGTTGGCCAGCGGCACCATCAGCGCCACGGCGACCGCAGCCACGGTCGCCCCGGCCTGACCGTGCAGGGCGGCGGCCCCGGCCACCCCGACATAGGTGTTGAAACGCAGCGTGCCCTGAAACAGCGAGGTGAACGCCGCCGGCGTCAGTCCCAGCCGATGACGGCCGCACCAGAGCGCCAGCGCGAACAGCGACATGGTGCCCAGCAGTGCCACCGCCAGACGCAGGACCGGGACTTGCGCCACATCGGCCGTGGCCAGCGTCGCGATCAGCATCGCGGGAAACAGCAGGAAGTAGATCAGCCGCTCCATGGCGGGCCAGAAGTCGTCCCCGGGGATCCGCCGCCAGCCCAGCAGGGCACCGAGTAAAATCAACAGGAACAGGGGGCCCAGGGCCTCGTTGACACCGCTCATCGCGCCTCCGTGGTCATGACGTTGGCCATGTCCGGCTGCTGGCAAGCCGGCTGGCACACGAACTGGTAAGCTTAGCGCGATGCTCAGGGTGATGGGATTCGACCTAACGATATGCAACATCACGAAGAAGATCCGCTCAGGCCGCCGCTGCTCAACCTGCTGACGCTGCTGACGTTGATGACGGTGCTGGTGGCGGCCGGTTACCTGGCCGATTATTACCTGCGCGATTCACGCGAGGATGTGACCTGGTACCCGCCACGCTGGCATTGCGATCTGCGCGAGGGGCCGTGTCGTACCGATATCGGCTTGAAGGGAACGCTGCGTTTCGGCATGCAGGGGGAGTTCGAATCCTACGAGCCCCTGAGAATCGACGTGCGCACGTCGGGCCTCGACGTGCAGTCGGTGGTCGTGGAGTTCATCGGGCGCGACATGAACATGGGGCTGACCCGTGTGGAAATGAAATCGATCGGCGAGGGCCATTTCCAGGGTGTCGGCGAATTGCGTCCCTGGGCAGAGACGGTCATGCCATGGCGTGCTCAGGTCATTCTGGAAACGCCGGATGGGCGCAAGGGCAGCTGGTACGATTTCGACATCCATCGCTAGGGGCAGCAGGCGCATCAAATGACTTGTCCACATTGTCACGATGTGCATGGTTGCGTGGCTTGTGGGTAAGCCAATACTTACTTCGGCGTGAGACGTGTTACGGAGGGGTTTTTAAACCCCTTTTAAAACAAAGATTTATAGATCATCTGCCGCATGTCGGTGGTGCGTGAAGAGGCATGGACAGGGCGGCAGGAAGCTTCTGCAGGGGCGAAATGCCCTGACATTCACGGCTAAGGCACAGACACTCCACAAAACTGTCCACAGGCAGGCGGGGCGATGGGGATGTGGAAAAGACGTCTGCGGATGTCGGCGGGAAAAACGAAACGGCGCCCGTGGACGGGCGCCGTGGGTGACGGACGTCATTCGCCGTTCGAGGAGGCGTCCTGATCGTTGCCGTCTTCGATGCCCAGCAGTTCGATCTTGAACACGAGGGCCTGATTGGGACCGATCGGGCCACCGGTGCCGCCCTTGCCGTAGGCGAGGTCGGCGGGCACGTACAGCATCCAGGTATCGCCGACCTGCATCTTCTGCAGCGCTTCCTGCCAGCCCTCGATGACCTGGCCGACCTGGAAGGTGATCGGCTCGCCGCGCTCGTAGGAGCTGTCGAACACGGTACCGTCGGGCAGCTTGCCCTCGTAGTTGACCTTCACGGTATCGCCGGCGCTGGGGGTGTCGCCATCCCCGGACTCGAGCACCTTGTACTGCAGTCCCGAATCGGTGACCTTCACGCCCTCTTTCTCGGCGTTTTCGGCGAGAAACTGCTCGCTCGCCTTGCGGTTTTCCTCGGCGACTTTTGCCTTCTCGGCCTGTTGTTCGGCCATCTTCTGCTGCTGGTAGTCGGAAAGCGTGGCGGCGATTTCCTCGTCGCTCATCTGCAGATCGTCACCGGCGTAGACATCCTTGATCGCTTGGGTGAAGGCGTCGGTATCGAGATCCGAGACGTCCTGCTTCATGCTTTGACCGAGCGTGGCGCCAAGGCTGTAGCCCAGCTTGGCGTTGTCGCTTTCCGGGGCGGCCATGGCCACCAGCGGCGTTGCCACGAGGCCGCCGAATACCACGGCCGTCATCAAACGCTTCATGAAAACTCCTTAACAGGTAAACAAAAACACCGCCGTTCAACTCTACCAGCACGCGCGGCGTTGCGCACCCACGCGGCGGGGCTCTCTTGACATTGAAGCGACTTTGCTCTTCTCTGAATCTACATTGATAAGAAAGAGGGAACTCCATGCAAATGCGAAATATCGTCCTGAGTATCACGGCTCTGGGCCTGGTCGGTGTCGCTTCCACGGCGTCCGCCGAGACCTGGCGTTTCGGTCTCGAAGAGACCGAGGGCAGCGTGCAGTACGGCTATGCGGAAGAGTTCAAGAAACTGATCGAGGAAAAGAGCGACGGCGACATCACGGTCGAGTTGCTGCCGTACGGCTCCTGGGGGTCGAACTATTCGGCGCTGTATGACGCCATCCAGAACGGCGCGATTCCGCTCGGTTTCGGCTCCGGTTTCCTGGGCGGCACCGTCCCGGAAAGCCAGTTGATGAGCCTCAACTTCGTCATGCCGAACGATCAACTGGAGACGGCCGAGATCCTCAACTCGGACGACTTCCTCAAGAGCGATGCGTGGCAGGAATCGTTCCGTGAGCGCGGCCTGGTGCCGTTGGCCACCTTGCCCGAAGGGTATCAGGTGTGGACCGCGAACAAGGAAATCCGCACGCCGGAAGACATGGAAAACCTGCAGATCCGTGTCATGGACAACAGCCTGCTGCGGGCGACCTACGAAGCCTATGGTGCGTCTCCCATCACCATCGCCTACGGCGAACTCTACAGTGCCCTGCAGCAAGGCCAGGCGGAAGGCAATATCCAGCCGGTCTTCGCCCACGAGAACATGGGCTTCTATGAAGTGCAGGACTACATGATCTTCGCCGATCAGTCGCAGTTCATCGCCAACTTCATCGGCAACGAGGAGTGGTACGACGGGCTGTCCGACGAGCAGCGCGAGATGCTCGAGTCCACGCTCGACGAGATGGTGCAGAAGGGGCACGACATTCAGTCCCAGTTCAACTCCGAGCGTCTCGAGACCATCAAGGAAAACAGCGACATCAACATCATCCACCTGGATGAGAGCGAGCGCGAGGCCTTCCGTGAACTGGCCAAGCCGGTGCGTCAGACCTATGTCGACATGGTCGGCGAACGTGGCCAGAAGGCGCTGGACATCGTGCTGAAGCATGTCGAGCAGTCCGGCGACAAGGCAGAATAAGCCTGGCTGCTGATGCCTGACCGAGGCGCCGCATGGCGCAAGCAAAAAACCCCGGGAGCGTCGGCTCCCGGGGTTTTTTCATGCCTGGTCGCTGTTGGCGGGAAGGATGCCCTGCGGGGCCGGCCTGGTATCCCCAGGCCGGTCGGCCGCTCAGTCGCCGCCGAGTGACGGCAGCAGCAGCGATATCTGCGGGAACATGATCAGGATGATCGTCGCCAATGCCAGGATCACGATGAACGGTGGCGTACCACGAATCACGTCCATGTAAGGGCGGCGGAAGACGGCGATGGCGGTGAAGATATCGCAGCCGAAGGGTGGCGTGGCCGAGCCGATGGCCGCTTGCAGCGTGACGATGACGCCGACGTGAACCGGATCCAGGCCAGTGGCGTCCACCAGTGGCTTGAAGATCGGGACCAGGATCAGGATGACCACGATCGGGTCGACGAACATGCAGCCGACGAAGAAGGCCGCGGCGATCAGCAGCAGTGCCAGGAACTGGTTGTCGCCGATGCCGTCGATGACCGGGCCGAGGATCTTGTCCGGCACGCCGGCGGTGCCCAGGGTCTGGGAGAAGGCGGCACCGATGGCGACCAGGATGAAGACCACGGCGGTGATCATCCCCGTGGACAGCGCGAGGCTGCCGAGGTCGCGGATCGAGACCTGACGATAGATCACCACCTCCAGCAGCAGCGCGTAGGCCACCGCGACCGCCGAGGCTTCGACGGCGCTGAAAAAGCCGCCGTATATGCCCCCCACGACCAGGACCGGAAAACCCATCGGCAGGATCACCCGGCGGATGGCGCGGGCGCGCTCGCGCCAGGAGGCCCGGGGCTCCGCCTCGATGCCCTTGATGCGCGAATAGATGTAACAGTACAGGGCGAACATGGCCAGGATCATCAGGCCGGGCAGGATCCCCGCGAGGAACAGGTCGCCGATCGAGGTCTTCATCACCACGCCGTAGACGATGAAGCCGATGCTCGGCGGGATCAGCAGCGCGATGTCGCTGGCATTGACGATCAGCCCCAGGGTGAAATCGTCTTTATAGCCCTTGGCCAGCAGCCTCGGGCGCATGGGACCGCCCATCGCCACCACCGTCGCCTGGGTGGAGCCGGACACGGCCCCGAACAGCGCGCAGGAGGCGGCGGTGGTGATGGGCAAGCCACCGCGGATGTGGCGAGTGAAGGCGTCGACGACATCCAGCAGACGGTTGGCGGTGTGGCCCTTGGTCAGGATGTCGGCGGCGAAGATGAACATGGGCACGGCGGCGAGTACCCAACTGCCGATACCGTTGATCATCCAGCTCACGGCCTGATCGGGCCCGAAAAACGTCATGCCGGTGAACATCATGAACAGCGTGCCCGCCGCCAGGGGAACCATCATGGGGAACCCGAGCAGCAGCAACACGAGCATGATCACGGCTAGCCAAGTTAGCATTGTTTTACGTCCTCGCGTTGATGGCGGTCGTGTGTGGGAGGGGCGAATCAGGTGTCGCGGCGCGCGTCATCGTGTTCGTCCGCTTCCGGAGGCAGCTCGTCGTATTCCTCTTTCTGGTTGAAGGCGCGGTAGATGTCATCGCTGACCAGGTTGCGGACCGCGGTCAGCAGGTATTGGGCGCCGGCGAGGATGAAGCCGACGGGCAGTGCGAGGTAGACGAGCCACAGCGGAATATGGAGCGATGCGCTGCTGCGTCCACGTTCCTGAATGACCGCGACATAGCCGATGGACTTGTAGGCGAAATAGAACATCAAGACGGCGGTGCCCAGGCAGATGAGGATGAGCAGTGCCTTTCGCCAGCGACCGCTGAGCTGATCGTAAATGGCGGACATGCTGATGTGCCGGGCGTTGCGTGCCGCATAGCCGACGCCGACGAAGGTGATCACCACGATGAGCATCTCGGTGACTTCGTAGGTGCCGGGAATACCTTGGGAGAAGAGCAGGTTGCCGACGACATGGCCACTCATCAGCGCTGCCATGGCCAGGACACCACCGGCGATGATCACGCGCTCGACGATGCCCAGGGCATGATCGATGCTCCCCAGTACGCGCAGCAGGGGACTGCGCGATTTAGCGCGTTCACTGCGATTGCCAGGCTGTGAAGATGTCATGTCGTAGAGTCCTTTTTTGTGATGGCCGATTCGCCGCACGAATGGCATGGATCTCGACGTCCGTGCTGCGTCGTGATGCGTGTCGCGATCAACCGGACTGGCTCTTATAAAACGTACAGAGTTTGCGGGTTGAGCGCCACTCGTCAATGGCGCATCCGCACATGCGTGATATGCGTGGTTCCGGGTGTCGGCGCGCCTTGTACAAGCAGGGCATTATGGACGGTGCGCCGCACGCTGGGTGAGCAGCGTCGTCAGGGCGGCTCGTTGTGGCGGCCCGCAGGTGGTCAGGCAGCGCGCCAGTCGCGTGGCCAGGTCGGTATCGGCCGCGCGGCGCGCACGTACGGCCTGCGACGTCTCGGCGATGGCCTGATACCGACGTAACGTCTCGCGTTCGGCGAGCAGTTCGGCTTCCTTGAGGTGCTGGCGCAAGGCCGCCACGTCCGGTTCATGCTGGGCGCGTGGCTTGAGCTGGCGGCGTAGATGACGTATCGGCTGTGTCACGCTGGTCTGCCAGTCGCGTATCTCGGCGAGCGCATCGTGGGCCTCGTCGGTGGCGACGGCCCCGTGATGGTCGAGCCAGCAGTGCCAAAGCAGCTCGCAGACATCGGCTCCCGCCGTATCCTGCAGCTGCAAACAGGCGTCGGCGACCCCGGGGCGTTGATATAGCGCCAGCGCGTAATCCCACAGCGGTGGGGTCCGCAATGCGGTGCACAATTGGGTAGAATGCATGGGCAATCTCCAGCCGCCCCGGCAGGCATGGCGGCGGAATCCACTGAACCACCACCGGAGCGGGCATGATCGCATTTCGCCAACTCGCGCTGCAACGCGGGACTCAGCCGCTGATCGAGAACGCTGACCTCACGCTGCACGACGCCACCAAGGCGGGCATTGTCGGCGCCAACGGCTCGGGAAAGTCGAGTCTGTTCAAGCTGTTGCTGGGAGAGCTGGCCCCGGAGCGTGGCACGGTGGAGCTTTCCGGCGGCCAGCGCATCGCGCACATGGCGCAGGAAGTCGAGGCGCTGAATCAAGGCCTGGTCGAATACGTGCTCGACGGTCACGCCGAGCTGCGGGCCACGGAACGTGCCCTGGCCGCGGCCCAGGCCGAGGGCGCCGCACATCGCGAAGCCGAGCTGCATGGCGAGATCGAGGCGCTGGACGGCTACACCGCCCGCCCGCGTGCCGAGCAATTGCTGGTGGGGCTGGGCTTCACGCAGGACGATCTGTATCGCCCGCTGTCGGATTTCTCCGGTGGCTGGCGGATGCGCGTCAATCTGGCGCGGACGCTGTTCATGCCTTCCGACTTGATGCTGCTCGACGAGCCCACCAACCACCTCGATCTCGATGCGCTGTTGTGGCTCGAGCAGTGGCTCACGCGTTATCCCGGCACGCTGTTGCTGATTTCCCACGACCGCGACTTCCTGGATGCGGTGTGCGATCACATCGTGCATTTCGAGCAGCGTCAGTTGCTGCTGTATCGCGGCAACTATTCGCGCTTCGAGCACACGCGTGCCGAGCGCCAGGCGCGCGCCCAGGCGGAAGCCGCCAAGCAGCAGGCCCGGCGCGAGGAAATCGAGCGTTTCGTGGCCCGGTTCCGCGCTCAAGCCAACAAGGCACGTCAGGCCCAGAGCCGCTTGAAGATGCTCGAGCGCATGGAAACCATCGCCGTGGCGCACGCCGACTCACCGTTTCACTTTACCCTGCCGAGTGCCGACAAGACCTCGTCGCCGCTGCTGGTGCTCGACGACGCGACGCTGGGCTACGCGCAGACGCCGCTGCTCGAACATGTCAGCGTGAGCATCCTGCCGGGGCAGCGTATCGGCCTGCTGGGCGCCAACGGGGCGGGGAAGTCGACGCTGATCAAGGCGCTGACCGGGCAGCAGCCGCTGCTGGACGGCAAGCGCGTGCCCGGCGACAACCTGGCGATCGGCTATTTCGCCCAGCACCAGCTCGAGCACCTCGACGTCGGTGCCACGCCCTTCGTGCATATCCAGCGTCTCTCCCCCACGGCGAGCGAACAGGAGGTGCGCAACTTCCTGGGCGGCTTCGGGTTCCACGGGGATGATGTCTTCGCCGGTGTGGGCAACTTCTCGGGGGGCGAGAAGGCGCGCCTGGCGTTGGCGCTGATCGCCTGGCAGAAGCCCAACCTGCTGTTGCTCGACGAGCCCACCAACCACCTCGACCTGGAGATGCGCGAATCGCTGACCCAGGCCCTGGCCGGCTTCGAGGGGGCGGTGATCATCGTCTCCCACGACCGCCATTTGCTGCGCGCCAGCGTCGACGAGTTCTGGCACGTGGTGGACGGCGGCGTGACGACCTTCGATGGCGACCTGGACGATTACTATGCCTGGCTCAAGACTCGGCTCGAGGATGCCCGGCGCGACGCACGCCAGGAAAAAGCCGAGCGTCAGGCCGAGGCGGAAGCGCCCAAGAGCGACCGCAAGGCGACTCGGCGCGCCGCCGCCGAGCTGCGCGAGAAGCTGCGGCCGCTCAAGCGGGAGCGCGACAAGATCGAACGCGAGATGAGCGAGGCCCAGGCCGCGCTGTCCGCGCTGGAGGCGTCGCTGGCCGATGAAGGGCTGTACCAGGACGACGCGCGCAAGGCGGAGCTGAGCGATCTGCTGAGTCGCCAGGGTGAGGCGCAAAACCGTCTCGACACCCTGGAGCAGCGTTGGCTCGAGGCCGAGGAAGCGCTCGAGCAACGCGAGGCGGAACTGCTGGACGACGCCTGATCCCGGCGCGACTCAGCCCCGGGCAGCCTCAGGTCTCGACGATGAAGGTCACCGGGCCGTCGTTGAGCAGCGAGACCTGCATGTCGGCGCCGAACTCGCCGGTGGCGACGTATGGCCAGGCGTGCCGGGCCTGCGCCACCAGATAGTCGAACAGTGCCTCGCCGTGCGCGGGCGGCGCGGCGCCGTCGAATCCCGGGCGCAGGCCCTTGGTGGTGTTGGCCATGAGGGTGAACTGCGGAACCAGCAACAGGCCGCCCTCGACCTGTTGCACGTTGAGGTTCATCTTGCCCGCCTCGTCGCTGAACACCCGCAGCCCGAGCAGCTTGTGCAGCATCTTGTCGGCGCGGGTCTGGGTGTCGTCCGGGGCCACGCCGACCAGCACCATCAGGCCTTGTTCGATGGCGCCGGTGGTTCGGGCGTCGACATCGACGCCGGCGTGACGGACACGTTGGATGACGGCTCGCATGTGCAAGATCCTTGTGGACGCGAGGGGTGAAGATTCGCGCTACCAGGCGCGGCACACCATCATGTCCACATGCACGTCGGCGAGCAAGCGCTCGATCAGGGGCGCCGGGTGATGGCGGCCGAACAGCGCCAGGTCCTGGTGCCCCAGTGCCAGCAGGTCGGGGGGCTGACGGCGCAGGTAGTCGATCAACACCTCGCCGGGCTCGCCCTGCTCGAGGACCAGCTCGAGTTCGGGCACGTCGCCGACCTCTTCCATCAGTTTGTCGATTTCCGCTTCCAGGCGTATGCGCCGCGCGGCGAGCTCGCGCTCCCGCCAGCGTGCGTAGCCGCTGTCGGAGCCCATTTCCTCATCACCCGGCAGGTGCCAGGCATGCAATAGCGTCAGGCGTGCCTCGGAGAAATGCGTCAGGACGTCGCGCAAGGTGTGGCGGCTGGCCAGCGAGAAGTCCACCGGAACCAGCACGTCCTGCCAGGCCTGTTCGGGGCTGTGGCTCACGGTGAGCACCGGGCAGGGCGCGCGGCTCAAGACCCGCGCGAGGGTCGTGCCCCCCACCAGCGCATGCTGACCGCGTTTGCGGTGGGTGCCGAGCACGATCATGGTGGCGTCCCGGTCATGTGCCTCGCGGATGATCTCGGCATAGGGAGCGCCGGTCACCGTCTGTATCAGCGTCTCGGGCGCCGGCAGGGCATAGTCTTCGCGGATGTCGGTCAGCTGACGCTCGAGCTCGTCGACGACCTCGCGCTCCAGGTCGCGCAGGGTCTGGCGCGGCAGATAGGGGTCGAGGACATGCAGAATGTCCAGGCGGCTGCCGCTGGCATGCGCCAGTTTGATGGCGCGCGCGAAGGCGGCACGGTTGTCGGCGGACAGGTCACACGCCAAAAGCACGGTCTGAGCCATGGTACGTCCCTCCCTGCGAGAAGACGGTATGCGGGTGTTCGCCACACCACGCTGAGCTGACGGCAATGCGCAAGTATGTCACCGCAGCCTGGGGCATCACGGTGCAGCAAAGCATGGCTGCCCCCGGCGGGCTCTGCAAGTCCGTGGCCATCATCGATTCACGAGGTCGTGATACTGCCGACGAGCGCCGTGCGGCCGCGGTTTTCACCACCAGGCGTGGAAATGATGCACCGGGCCGCGCCCCTGGCCCACCGCCAGTCGCGTGCTGGCGTCCAGAGCGGTGTGCAGCCAGCGCTTGGCATCGCTGATCGCCGCGTGAATGGCGTCGTGGTCGCTGACCGTGTGCGGCAAGTGCGCCAGGTGCGCGGCGACCGCCGAGGAGAGCGCGCAGCCGGTGCCATGCAGGTTGTCGGTGGCGATGCGCGGCGCTTCCAGCCATTCCACGCCTTGCGGCGTGGCGAGCAGGTCCGGGCAGTTCGCGCCACTGAGGTGGCCGCCCTTGAGTACCACGTACGGGGCGCCCAGGCGTGTCAGCTCGGGCAGCAGGGTGGCCATCGCCTCGGTGGTGCGGGGCGTTTCGGCGTCCAGCAGCACGGCGGCCTCGGGCAGGTTGGGGGTGATGACATCGGCCAGGGGAACCAGGATATCGCGTACCGCGCGGATGCCGGCGCGATCGACCAGGATGTCGCCGCTCTTGGCGACCATGACCGGGTCGAGCACGATCCAGCGGGGACGATGCCGGTGCAGGGCATCGCGAATCGTCGCGGCGACCGTCTCGCTGGCCACCATGCCGATCTTGACCGCCTCGATGCGTACGTCACCCAGCAGGTTGTCGAGCTGTTCGCCGATGACATCCGCGGGTACCGGATGCACGGCCTGCACGCCCTGGGTGTTCTGGGCGATCACCGCCGTGACGACATTGGTGGCATAAGTGCCCAACGCCGAGAAGGTCTTGATGTCGCCCTGCAGGCCGGCGCCGCCGGAAGGGTCGGAGCCGGCGATGGTGAGGACATTGGGGGGCGCGGATGCTGAGGTCATGCGCTGGGTTCCTGTGTCTCGCGGAATATGTGCGTCGCTGTGTGGCCGTGCTCGGCAGTTGGCATCCGCACAGGATAGCGTGGAAACGACGGGTGAGCAGCCAGGCGCAAGACGGTGGTGAGGCAGGGCGTTTGCGTCTCATACCTTCGTCGACACACGGATCGACGCCATGCGCGTGGAATATATCAGCGGTCGTTGAAGAAGGTGAAGCTTCCCATGGCCTGCCGCGTGAGTGGGGGTTCACTTTGCAGGGGCACGGCGGCGTGCGGTGCTCGTTGCAGGCGATGTTAATTTACTAGCTTTCTCCACACGCCCCTGACAGGTGTCGGAATATCCCCTAGACTCGTAGGGACTCGCCACGCGTCGGCAGCGTGAATGGCGTGCCGGGGTCCGTGACACCTCGATGATAACGAATACCGGGATGGCGCCTTCCCGCGTCATCCGTCGCTTGTGAGGCATGGCAATGACCGACGAGGCTACTGCGCTGATCGCCCAGTATTGGGCCACGGGGCTATTCATCATAGCCGTGTTCGCCTTGTGCGCCTTGATGATCGGTGCAGCCAGCCTGCTCGGTGGCCGCAGCCGCGGCCCCAGCAAGTCCCTCCCCTTCGAATCGGGCGTTGTCGGTACCGGCAGCGCGCGCCAACGTTTTTCCGTCAAGTTCTATCTGGTCGCGATGCTGTTCGTGATCTTCGATATCGAGGCCGTTTTCTTGTTCGCCTGGGCCGTGTCGGTCCGTGAGGTGGGCTGGGAAGGCTTCGCGGGCGCCGCCGTGTTCATCTTCATCCTGCTGGCGGGTCTGGTGTACGACAGCCGCGTCGGTGCCCTCGAGTGGGCGCCACGCAAGCGCGGCCGGTCGCCCGATATCGTGACGCAACGCTGAAGGTGGCGCCCCGAGGGGGCGGCCACCCCGCCGGCGTCGGCCGGTACGGCGCCGGATACCGATTTTCGTTTTCAGACGTTTCGAGGCGCATCATGCAATATACCCTGACGCGAGCGGATCAAGAGCCGGCTCCGGATGGCGCAAGCTATCCGCTGGGGCGGCGTGAGTCCACCAGCGACCCGATGCAGGAACAAGTGCATCGCAACGTCTTCACGGGCAAGCTGGAGGATGTGCTCAATTCCACCGTCAACTGGGGGCGCAAGCACTCCCTGTGGCCGTACAATTTCGGCCTGTCGTGCTGCTACGTGGAAATGACCACTGCCTTCACCGCACCCCACGACGTGGCGCGCTTCGGGTCCGAGGTGATTCGCGCCTCCCCGCGTCAGGCCGACTTCATGGTCATCGCCGGTACCTGCTTCATCAAGATGGCGCCGGTCATCCAGCAGCTCTACGATCAGATGCTCGAGCCCAAGTGGGTGATCTCCATGGGCTCGTGCGCCAATTCCGGGGGCATGTACGACATCTACTCGGTGGTGCAGGGCGTCGACAAGTTTCTCCCCGTCGACGTCTACGTGCCCGGCTGTCCGCCGCGCCCCGAGGCTTTCCTGCAAGGGCTGCAGCTGCTGCAGGACTCGATCCAGGAAGAGCGGCGTCCGCTTTCCTGGGTGGTCGGCGACCAGGGCGTGTACCGTGCCGACATGCCCTCGCAACGCGAGGCGAACCGCGATCGACGCATCGCCGTGACGGAGCTGCGCTCCCCGGACGAGGTGTAAGCCGTCGTTCCGAGAAGTGCTGCCATCGTCCGAAGCCGAACTCACGTTGCCGGGGAATGAAAACCGATCATGAGCGCTGCCCAATCGCCCACTGCCCAACACGCGCATGCCGAGGACCCGGTGGTCCAGGCGTTGTTCGCGCGTTTCGGCCAGCACGTCTTCGTCGCACAGGCGACCCATACCGGCATGCCGGTGCTGTGGCTCGACCGCGAGTACTTGCTGGAGGTGCTGAACTTCCTGCGGGACATGCCCGAGCCCTTCGAGATGCTGTTCGACCTGCACGGCATCGACGAACGCCTGCGCAGTCATCGCGAGGATCTGCCCCCGGCGGACTTCACGGTCTTCTACCAATTGATGTCGATCTCGCGCAATCGCGACATCATGCTCAAGGTGGCACTGTCCGAGCGCGACCTCGAGGTGCCGAGCGTGGCGGGCGTCTATCCCAACGCCAACTGGTACGAGCGTGAAGTCTGGGACATGTTCGGCATCGATTTCCGTGGCCACCCGCACCTGACACGGTTGCTGATGCCGCCCACCTGGAACGGACACCCGCTGCGCAAGGATTACCCTGCTCGCGCCACCGAATTCGATCCCTACACGCTGACCGTGGAAGGCCAGAGCACCGAGCAGGAGGCGCTGCGTTTCGATCCCGAGGCGTGGGGCATGCAGCGCCAGAGCGAGAACACGGATTACATGTTTCTCAATCTGGGGCCCAACCACCCTTCCGCGCACGGGGCATTCCGCATCGCCCTGCAGCTCGACGGCGAGGTCGTGGTCGACTGCGTTCCCGATATCGGCTACCACCACCGCGGTGCCGAGAAGATGGCCGAGCGTCAGTCATGGCATAGCTACATTCCCTATACCGATCGCATCGACTATACCGGCGGGGTGATGAACAACCTGCCCTACGTGATGGCGGTGGAAAAGCTGGCCGGGATCGAGGTCACCGACCGGGCCAAGACCATCCGCGTGATGATGGCCGAGATGTTCCGCATCAACAGTCACCTGCTGTTTCTGGGAACCTACCTGCAGGACCTGGGCGCGATGACTCCGGTGTTCTTCACCTTCACCGACCGCCAGAAGGCCTACGAGGTCATCGAAGGCATCACCGGCTTCCGCATGCACCCGGCCTGGTACCGCATCGGCGGCACCGCCCACGATTTGCCCAGGGGCTGGGACAAGCTGGTCCAGGGCTTTCTCGACTGGATGCCCAAGCGGCTCGTCGAGTACGAACGCGCGATGATGGAAAACGCCATCATCCGCGAGCGCACCAAGCAGGTGGCAGCGTTCACCACGCGCGAGGCCCTCGAGTGGGGCGTCACCGGCCCCAACCTGCGTGCCACCGGTTGCGATTTCGACCTGCGCAAGCAGCGCCCCTATTCGGGCTACGAGAACTTCGATTTCGAGGTGCCGCTGGGCGCCAATGGCGATGTCTTCGATCGCGGCCAGCTGCGCATCGACGAGATGCGCCAGAGCCTGCGCATCATCCAGCAGTGCGTCGACCACATGCCCGCCGGCGACTACAAGGCCGACCATCCGCTGACCACGCCGCCGCCGCGCGAAAAGATGCTGCAGCATATCGAGACGCTGATCACCCATTTCCTGCAGGTCTCCTGGGGGCCGGTGCTCAAGCCCAACGAATCGTTGTCGATGATCGAGGCGACCAAGGGCATCAACAGCTATTACCTGACCGCGGATGGCAACACCATGAGCTATCGTACGCGTATCCGCACGCCCAGCTTTCCGCACCTGCAGCAGATCCCGGCGGCGGTACGCGGCGCCCTGGTGCCGGATCTGATCGCTCACCTGGGCAGTATCGACTTCGTGATGGCCGACGTGGACCGCTGACATGACACAGACTTCGACTTCCACCGCCACGCCCATCGCCACCGACGCTTTCGTGCTCCACGACGAGGATCGGGCGGCGATCGCCCATGAGCGCGACCACTACCCGCATCCGCAGGCGGCCAGCATCGAGGCGCTCAAGATCGTGCAGAGGCGTCATGGCTGGGTACCGGACGCGGCCATCGACGCCATTGCCCGTGAACTGGGCGTATCCCCCGCCAGCGTCGAGGGCGTGGCGACCTTCTATAGCTTGATCTTTCGGCAGCCGGTGGGGCGTCACGTGATCCTGCTGTGCGACAGCAGTTCCTGCTTTCTGACCGACTACGAGGCGCTGCGCGATGCCTTCTTCGAGCACCTGGGCATCGGCTTCGGACAGACCACGCCGGATGGTCGTTTCACGCTGTTGCCGGTGTGCTGCCTGGGTGCCTGCGATCGCGGTCCGGCGTTGATGATCGGCGACGATACTCACGGGCCGGTCGCGCCCGAGGAGATCCCCACGTTGCTGGAGGCGTACGCATGAACTGGGAGAACGAGGCATGAGCCGGATTCTGCAAGACCGTGACGAGCGCCGCCCCGAAACGCATCCATTGACCTTTCGGCTCAACGACGACGGCACCCCGGTGATGCTCGAGGCCTACCGCGAGCAGCAAGGCTACGCCAGCGTCGAGCGGGCCTTTCGAGACCTGACCTCGAAGACGCTGATCGAGGAGCTCAAGACCGCCAACCTGCGCGGACGCGGCGGCGGCGGCTTCTCCGCCGGGCTCAAGTGGAGCCTGACGGTGCAGGGCGAGGGCATCCCGCGGGGATACATCGTCTGCAACGCCGATGAAATGGAGCCCGGGACCTTCAAGGACCGCCTGCTGCTCGAGCAGCAGCCGCATCTGCTCATCGAAGGCATGATCCTGGCCGGTTTCGCCAACAACGCCTATCAGGGGTACATCTTCATGCGCGGCGAATACGTCGACGCCGCACGCACGGTCCAGCGCGCGCTGGACGAGGCCCGTGCCGCCGGCTGGCTGGGCCGAGATGTCGCCGGCAGCGGCTGGGACTTCGACATCGCCCTGCACACCGGCGCCGGCCGCTACATCTGCGGCGAGGAAACCGCGCTGATCAACTCGCTGGAAGGCAAGCGTGCCAACCCCCGGGCCAAGCCGCCCTTTCCGGGCCAAAGCGGGGCCTGGGGCAAGCCCACCGTGGTCAACAACGTCGAGACGCTGTGCAACGTGCCATCCATCGTGCTGCACGGCGCGGACTGGTATCAGGGGCTCTCGCAAGGCAAGAGCGGCGATGGCGGCACCAAGCTCTACGGCGTTTCCGGCAAGGTCAAGCGGCCCGGCTTGTGGGAGCTGCCCATGGGCACGCCGGCCACCGAGCTGATGGAACGGGCCGGCGGCATGCGCGAGGGGCACACGCTCAAGACCTGGCTGCCGGGCGGCGGCAGTACCGGTTTCCTGCTGCCCGAACACCTCGAGCTGGCGCTGGATTTCGACACCATCGGCAACGCCGGCAGCCGTCTGGGCACGGGGCTCATCGCCGTGGTGGCCGACGATCAGAGCGTGGTGTCGTTGACGCGCAACCTGGAAGAGTTCTTCGCTCGCGAATCCTGTGGCTGGTGCACGCCGTGCCGCGATGGCCTGCCCTGGAGCGTCAAGCTCCTGCAGGCGCTGGAAGCCGGCGAGGGCGAGCGCGGCGATATCGACTTGCTGGAGTCGCTGGCCGTGGATCTGGGCCCGGGGCGGACCTTCTGCGCCCATGCGCCGGGCGCGGCGATGCCGCTGGCGTCGGCGATCCACTATTTCCGCGCGGAATTCGAGCGTGGCGTCACGCGCGGCCAGGGCGTCGCGCATGCCGATCCGATCCCGGTGGGTAGCGTATGAACGAGGGCACGATGACGACGGGCGAGGAGCGATAATGGCAACGATTCACGTGGATGGCCGGGACTACGAAGTCGACGGCGCCGACAACCTGCTGCACGCTTGCCTGTCGCTGGGGCTGGATATTCCGTATTTCTGCTGGCATCCGGCGATGGGCAGCGTGGGTGCCTGCCGCCAGTGCGCGGTCAAGCAGTACAAGAACGCCGATGACACGCAGGGCATGCTGGTGATGTCGTGCATGGCGCCGGTACAGGACGATGCCTATATCTCCATCGAGGATGAGGAAGCCAAGGCGTTTCGTGCCAACGTCATCGAATGGTTGATGATCAATCACCCGCACGACTGCCCGGTCTGCGAGGAAGGCGGTCACTGCCACCTGCAGGACATGACGGTGATGACCGGCCACGACAGCCGCCGTTACCGCTTTCGCAAGCGTACCCACAAGAACCAGGACCTGGGGCCGTTCATCGCTCACGAGATGAACCGCTGCATTACCTGCTATCGCTGCGTGCGCTTCTACCAGGATTACGCCGGTGGCGGCGATCTGGGCGCCTTCGGGGCGCACGACAACATCTACTTCGGGCGTTTTCAGGAGGGCACGCTGGAAAGCCCGTTTTCCGGCAACCTCACCGAGGTATGCCCCACCGGGGTATTCACCGATCAGACCCACTCCGAACATTACACCCGCAAATGGGACCTGCAGTTCGCGCCCAGCGTCTGTCATCAGTGCGCGGTGGGCTGCAACATCAGCCCCGGCGAGCGTTACGGCGACATTCGGCGTATCGAGAACCGCTACCACGGCGACGTGAACCATTATTTCCTGTGTGATCGCGGACGCTTCGGCTACGGCTACGTGAACCGCGAGGACCGCCCCCGAGTGCCGGAGTGGCGCGAACGCCAGCGCGTCGATGCGGGGCCCGGCGCGGCCGGCGTGGTGGGCGGTACCATCAGCCTGGAAATCGACGATGCCCTGGATCGCGCCGCCGACGGGCTGCGCAGCGCACGGCGCGTGATCGGTATCGGATCGCCACGCGCGAGCCTGGAAAGCAACCACATGCTGCGCACCCTGGTGGGCGACGAGAACTTCTCCACCGGCATCGATGCCCGCGAGCTCGAGCTGCTGGTGCGGATGAGCGAGCTCAACACCCGTTGCGGCCTGCCGTCTCCCAGCCTGCGCGAGATCGAGGCCTGCGACGCCGTGCTGGTGCTCGGCGAGGACCTGCTGCAGAGCGCCGCGCGCATGGCGCTCGCCGTGCGTCAGGCGATCAATGCGCGTGGCGACGCGCTGGCCGCCGAGCGTGGCATCCCGACCTGGAATGCCGAGGCGGTCAAGACCCTGGCCCAGGAGGCGCATCATCCGCTGTTTCTGGCCACGCCGGAGGCCACCGGCCTGGACGAGCTGGCGGAGAGGACGCTGCACGCGGCACCGGACGACATCGCGCGACTGGGATTCGCGGTGGCGCATTGTCTCGACGCCGAGGCGCCCGCGCCCGAAGCTCTGGATGACGTGACCTGGGCGTTGGCGCGGCGCATCGGCGAGGCCCTGCTCGCGGCCGAGCGGCCGTTGGTGATCGCCGGCGGCTCGCTGGGGTCGCCGGCGGTTCTCGAAGCGGCCGGCAACGTGGCGCGTGCGCTGGCGCGCCGTGCCCAGGCGGGGGCACTGTCGCTGGTGCGTCGCGAGGCCAACAGTACCGGGTTGGCCCTGCTCGGCGGACAGTCGCTGGAATGGGCTCTGGATCTTTTGGCCAATGGCGATGCCGATGGCGTGGTGGTTCTCGAGAACGATCTTTACACGCGTGCCGCCGCCGCTCGGGTGAATCCCGCCTTGCAGCGTGCCGACTGCGTGGTGGTGCTCGACCATCAGCGGACCGCGACCTGGGAAAAAGCGGACATCGGCCTGCCGGCGGCCAGCTTCGCCGAGAGCGATGGCACCCTGGTCAGCCTGGAGGGGCGGGCCCAGCGTTTCTATCAGGTCTTCGAGCCCAGTTACATCCGTCCGGAGACACGGATTCGCGAGAGCTGGCGCTGGCTCAACGCGCTCAAGGCCAGCGTCGAGCGCCAGCCGGTGACGCCGCTCACGCTGGATGAGGTGACGCGCGAGGTGGCCGCCACGCATTCGGTGCTGGCGCCGGTCGGCGACGCGGGGCTGAGCGCGGCCTATCGCGTGCACGGGCTGCGTCTGGCGCGCGAGCCCCACCGTTACAGCGGTCGCACCGCGATGCGCGCCAACCTCGATGTCAGCGAGCCGCGCGTTCCGCAGGACCCCGACACGCCGTTCGCGTTTTCCATGGAAGGTTATGCGGGCTATGACGAGCCACGCCGCGAAGTGGCCTTTGCCTGGGCGCCGGGATGGAACTCACCACAGGCCTGGAACAAGTTTCAGGACGAGGTCGGCGGCCACCTGCGCGCGGGGGACCCGGGCGTACGGCTGCTGGCGCCGCTGCCCGGCGATTATGATTACGTACGCGACCTGCCGGCGGCCTTCGCGCCGCGTGACGAGCAGTGGCTGGCGGTACCCCAGCCACGCCTGTTCGGTGGCGAGGAAACCTCGGCACGCGCCGAGCCGATCCAGGCGCGGATGGACGCGACGCGTTTCACGCTGTCGGCGCGTACCGCCGAGCGGCTGCGCCTGACGCCCGATGCAGCGATGACGCTGATCCTCGGCGAACGGCGCCTCACGTTGCCCGTCACGATCAGCGCGACGTGGCCTGACGGCACCGTCGGTGTGCCGAGCCAGGCTGGTCTGCCCCTGGCCGCACCCGAGTGGGCACGGCTCGAGGCCGGGGAGGTGAGTGCATGAGCTGGTGGACGCCTCAAGTCGCCGCGATCGCGTTCGCGTTGTTCCAGGCGGTGGTGATCCTGCTGGCCGCCGTGGGCGCGGCAGCGTTGCTGACCATGGTGGAACGACGCCTGCTGGGGCTCTGGCAGGACCGTCACGGCCCCAACCGCGTGGGGCCGTTCGGTGTGCTGCAGATCGTCGCCGACATGCTCAAGATCGTCTTCAAGGAAGACTGGATCCCTCCCTTTGCCGACCGCGGGCTCTTCGTGCTGGCGCCGGCCATCGCCATGGCCTCGCTGTTGCTGAGCTTCATGGTCATTCCCATCACGCCCAGCTGGGGCGTGGCGGACCTGCACATCGGCTTGCTGTTCTTCTTCGCCATGGCGGGCATCAACGTCTATGCGGTGCTCTTCGCCGGGTGGTCGAGCGGCAACAAGTACGCCCTGCTGGGGGCAATGCGCGCTTCCGCCCAGACATTGTCCTACGAAGTCTTCATGGGGCTGTCGCTGATGGGCGTGGTGGCCATGGCCGGCTCGTTCAACATGCGCGAGATCGTCGCCGCCCAGGAGACGCTATGGTTCATCGTGCCGCAATTCTTCGGCTTCTGTACCTTCCTGGTCGCGGGGATCGCCGTGACCCACCGGCATCCGTTCGATCAGCCCGAGGCCGAGCAGGAGCTCGCCGACGGCTATCACATCGAATACTCGGGCATGAAGTGGGGCATGTTCTTCGTCGGCGAGTATGTGGGCATCGTGCTGGTGTCGGCGCTGATGGTGACCCTGTTCCTGGGGGGCTGGCACGGGCCCTGGCTGCCGCCCATCGTGTGGTTCTTGCTCAAGACCGCCGTGTTCGTGGGGTTCTTCATATTGCTGCGCGCGGCCTTGCCCCGACCTCGTTACGATGCGGTGATGAGCTTCGGGTGGAAAGTCTGTCTGCCGTTGACCCTGATCAATTTGCTGGTGACCGGTGCGCTGATCCTGATATTCAGCCCCGCCGGTGGCTGAGCGTCGAGACCTGAAGGAGACCGTGATGATCAAATCGCTGCTCGAGGGAACCTGGTCGCAGTTGCGGACACTCGGCATGGTCTTCATGCATGCCTTTCGCAAGCGCGAGACCCTGCAGTATCCGGAGGAGCCGGTCTACCTGTCGCCGCGCTACCGCGGCCGCATCGTCCTGACCCGCGATCCCGATGGCGAAGAGCGTTGCGTGGCCTGCAACCTGTGCGCGGTGGCATGCCCGGTGGCGTGCATCTCGCTGCAGAAAGGCGAACGCGACGATGGCCGCTGGTACCCGGAGTTCTTCCGTATCAACTTCTCGCGTTGCATATTCTGCGGCCTGTGCGAGGAAGCCTGCCCGACCTCGGCCATTCAGCTCACCCCGGACTTCGAGATGAGCGAGTATCGGCGTCAGGAACTGGTCTATGAGAAGGACGACCTGCTGATCTCGGGGCCGGGCAAGGACCACAACTACAACTTCTATCGCGTGGCGGGGCTGTCGATCGCCGGCAAGGGCAAGGGGGAAGCCCAGAACGAAGCCGAGCCGATCGACGTCAAGTCGTTGATGCCCTGACGAGGATAGGGAGACTCCATGGAAATCGCGTTTTATCTCAGCGCCGTGGTTGCCGTGCTGGCGACGCTCGGGGTGATCACCGGCACGCACCCGGTGCACGCCCTGCTGTACCTGATCGTCTCGCTGATCGCGGTAGCGCTGGTGTTCTTTGCGCTGGGCGCGCCGTTCGCCGGGGCACTGGAGGTCATCGTTTACGCCGGGGCGATCATGGTGCTGTTCGTGTTCGTGGTGATGATGCTCAACCTGGGCGAGTCGACGGCACAGCAAGAACGCGCCTGGCTGCGTCCGCGCACCTGGCTGGGGCCGGCGGTGCTCAGTAGCGTGTTGCTGCTGGTGCTGCTGACCAGCTTGATCGGCGCCGACGTGGGCGGACGCATCCATGGCGATACCTTGACCGCCAAGGCGGTGGGGACGCTGCTGTTCGGACCTTATCTGGTCGTCGTCGAGCTCGCCGCGATGCTGCTGCTGGCGGCGCTGGTGGCGGCCTCCCATCTGGGGCGCAGCGAAGCCCACGATGAAGCGGGCGCGGTCCGCCATGTGCCGGGCACGCGTACCGCCGACGGTCGAGGACGCGCCGCCAGCGAACGCGCGACCGGGGACGCAGCATCGAGCAAGGAGAGCGAACGATGAATGGCATTCCCATGGAGCATGGCTTGATCCTGGCGTCGATCCTCTTCGCGCTGGGCCTGGTGGGGCTGATGATGCGCCGTAACATGCTGTTCGTGCTGATGAGCCTGGAAATCATGATGAATTCGGCGGGGCTGGCCTTCATCGTGGCCGGTACGCGCTGGGGGCAGCCCGACGGCCAGGTGATGTTCCTGCTGGTCATCACCCTGGCGGCGGCCGAGGCCAGCGTGGGGCTGGCGCTGTTGTTGCAGCTCTATCGGCGGTTCAAGACTCTGGATATCGATGCGGCGAGCAGGTTGCGCGGATGAATCTACTCACTCTGACGTTTTTGTTTCCCCTGCTGGGGTGTTTGATCCTGTCTCTGGGCGGCTCGCGCCTGACGCTGCGTGGTGCGGCGACGGTCGGGGTCGTCGCGCTGGGGCTGGCGGCGGCCGCTACCACCTGGGTGGGGCTCGATTTCCTCGAGCGCGGCTCGGCGGCACGGGTCGTGAAGCTGTGGACCTGGATCGACGTGGGCGACTTCCAGCCCACGATGGGACTGCTGGTGGATGGCCTGTCGATCACGATGCTGGGCGTGATCACCGGGGTGGGGTTCCTGATTCATCTTTTCGCGGCCTGGTACATGCGCGGCGAGACGGGCGTGCGCCGCTTCTACGCCTACATGAACCTGTTCGTGTTCAGCATGGTGCTGCTGGTGCTGGGCGACAACCTGCTGCTGCTGTATCTGGGCTGGGAAGGGGTCGGCCTGTGCAGTTATCTGCTGATCGGCTACTACTACCAGACATCGGCCAATGGCTGGGCGGCGTTCAAGGCCTTCCTGGTGACGCGCATCGGCGATGTGCTGATGGCGATCGGCCTGTTCATCCTGTTCGTGGAGCTCGGCACGCTGGATATCCAGACGTTGCTGGCGCGCGCGCCCCAGGTCTGGGCGCGCGGGGATCTGATGGTCGAGCTGGCCACGCTGATGCTGCTCGGCGGGGCGCTGGGCAAGTCCGCGCAGCTGCCGCTGCATACCTGGCTGGCCGATGCCATGGCCGGCCCCACCCCGGTGTCGGCGTTGATTCACGCGGCGACCATGGTGACCGCCGGGGTATATCTGATCGCGCGCATGCACGGCCTGTTCCTGCTGGCGCCGGACGTGCTGACGCTGGTCGGCTGGATCGGTGCGCTGACCCTGCTGCTGGCGGGCTGCGCCGCACTGGCACAGACCGATATCAAGCGGGTGCTGGCCTACTCGACGATGAGCCAGATCGGTTACATGTTCCTGGCACTGGGCGTGGGCGCCTTCGATGCGGCGATCTTTCACCTGATGACGCATGCCTTCTTCAAGGCGCTGCTGTTCCTCTCGGCGGGGTCGGTGATCGTTTCCTGCCATCATGAGCAGGACATGCGACGCCTGGGCGGCCTTTGGCGCAAGCTGCCGCTGGCCTATGCCGGGTTCGTGGTCGGTGGCGCCGCGCTGGCCGCCCTGCCGCTGGTCACGGCAGGGTTCTACAGCAAGGACGAGATTCTCTGGGAGGCACTGGCATCCGGGCATATCGGCCTGCTGCTGGCGGGTCTGGTCGGGGCGCTGCTGACGTCGCTGTACACCGTGCGCTTGATCGTGGGCACCTTTCACGGCACCCCCGGCAGCGATCACAGCCGGCATGCCGATGCCGGCCGCGGGCTCGTGCACGGCGTGCCGCTGGTGGTGCTGATCGTGCTTTCGACCCTGGTCGGGGCCTGGATTCATCCGCCGCTCGACGAGGTGCTGCCCGCCAGTCCCGGTGCGGCTCAGGAAGTGGGCCGTCATGCGCTGGAAATCGCCGCGATGCTGGTGGCCGTGGGCGGTGTGGCCGTGGCGTTGTGGCTGTTCGTCTGGCGGCGCGAGCTGGTGGCTCGTCTCGTCGCCTTGCCGGAAGGCGCGCGCGTGTGGCGCCTGTGGCATCACGCCTGGGGATTCGATGCCCTTTACGACGTCGTGCTGGTCAAGCCGTTCCGAGGCCTGGTGTGGCTCTGGCGCGGCGACTGGATCAATCGGCTGTGCAACCTGGTGCCATGGCTGGCCCGTGGCCTGCGCTGGTTGCTCACCCGCACCCAGACCGGCCGGCTGCGTCACTATGCCGTTTCCATGACGCTGGGGGCGACCGTGGTCTTGATCTTCCTGGCTTTGGGGTAAGCGATGTACGACACGACGAAACGACCGGGTGGCGGTCATACCGGGCAAGCTGAGGGGGCGCGGCGCTGATGATTCTGGTCTGGTTGATTCTGATCCCCTTCATCGGCGGCCTGCTGTGCTGGCAAGCCGAACGTCTCGGTGAACAGCCGCCGCGCTGGATCGCCCTGGGCACCATGCTGCTCGAACTGGCGTTGGTGCTGGGCGTCTGGTGGCAAGGCGATTTCGCCCTGAACACGGCGCAGGGTGCCGCGGCCTGGGCCATCGAATGGCGCGCGGACTGGATTCCGCGCTTCGGCATCGAGGTGCATCTGGCGCTGGATGGCCTGTCGCTGATCATGATCGCGCTCACCGGGTTGCTCGGGGTGCTGGCGGTGGTGTGCTCGTGGCACGAGATCGCCCGGCGGATCGGCTTTTTCCACCTCAACCTGCTGTGGATCCTGGGCGGGGTGGTCGGCGTCTTCCTCGCCATCGATCTGTTCCTGTTCTTCTTCTTCTGGGAAATGATGCTGGTGCCGATGTACTTCCTCATCGCGCTATGGGGGCACAGCGGTTCCACGGGCAATACGCGCATCCAGGCGGCGACGAAGTTCTTCATCTATACCCAGGCCAGCGGCTTGTTGATGCTGGTCGCGATCCTCGGGCTGGTGTTCGCGCACCATGCCGCGACCGGGGAGTACAGCTTCAGTTACGAAGCCCTGCGGCATACCGCGCAGAACGAACTCTCCGACGGCATGGCGTGGTGGCTGATGCTGGGATTCTTCATCGCCTTCGCGGTCAAGATGCCGGTGGTGCCGCTGCACGGCTGGCTGCCCGATGCTCACGCCCAGGCGCCTACCGCCGGGAGCGTCGATCTGGCGGGGATCCTGCTCAAGACCGCCGCGTACGGCATGCTGCGCTTCGCCTTGCCGCTGTTTCCCGAAGCCTCCCAGGCGTTCGCGCCGGTCGCCATGGGGCTGGGGATCCTGGGCATCTTCTACGGGGCGATTCTCGCCTGCGGTCAGCATGATCTGAAACGCTTGATCGCCTATTCGAGCATTTCGCACATGGGCTTCGTGCTCATCGGCATCTACAGCGGTACCGAGCTGGCGCTGCAGGGTGTGGTGGTGCTGATGGTCGCGCACGCCTTTTCGGCCTCGGGGCTGTTCATTCTCAGTGGCCAGCTCTACGAACGCCTGCATACGCGCGACATGCGCCTGATGGGCGGTCTCTGGGGACGCATCAAGGGCCTGCCCGGCTTCGCGCTGTGCTTCGTGGCGGCCTCGATGGGCATGCCGGGGACCGCCAATTTCGTCGGCGAGTTCCTGGTCTTGTTCGGCAGTTTCGAGGCCTGGCCCTGGGTGGTCGTGATCGCGAGCGTTGGCTTCGTTCTGGCGGCAATCTATTCGTTGTTCATCATGCAGCGTGTCTACTTCGGCCCGGCCAAGGAGGAAACCCCGCTGGGCGGACTCGACCGCCGCGAAGGCGTGATGATGCTCGGTCTGCTGGCCCTGGTCCTCTGGGTGGGGCTCTATCCGGCACCGTTGCTGAGCACGTCGGAGGCGGCGATGCAGAACGTCGAACGCATCATGACGCTGGAACAAACGCCTGCCATGTCTGAGGAGACGCCATGACGTCGTTGCTTGCTCTTTCGCCGCTGATCCTCGTCTGCGCCACGGCCATCGTGGTGATGCTGACCATCGCCTGGCGTCGGCACCACGAGCTGACGGCGACTCTGACCGTGGTGGGGCTCAACCTGGCGCTGGCGGCGCAGGTCGTGGCGTGGTGGCAGGCGCCGGTGAGCGTGACGCCGCTGATGACGGTGGACGGCCTGGCGGTCTTCGGTGGCGTGTTGATTCTGATCGCCACACTGGCCTGTGCCACCCTCGGTCATGCGTACCTGGAAGGCGCGCAGGGCCCCCGCGAGGAGTATTACCTGCTGCTGCTGTGTGCCGCCGCCGGGGGGCTGGCGCTGGTGAGCAGCCGGCATCTGGCCGCGCTGTTCTTCGGCCTGGAACTGCTGTCGATGCCGCTCTATGGCATGCTGGCCTACACCTACCGCGAGCGCGGGGCGCTGGAGGCGGGCATCAAGTACATGGTGCTTTCCGCAGCCGCCTCCGCCTTCCTGCTGTTCGGGATGGCGCTGTTGTATTCGCGCACCGGGCATCTCGACTTCGCCGGCCTTGGCGAGGCGCTGGCCACGGCCGGCGGCGACGGCTGGCTGATGGCTGGCATGGGCATGATGCTCATCGGGCTGGGCTTCAAGCTCTCCATCGTGCCGTTCCACTTGTGGACGCCGGATGTCTACGAGGGAAGCCCCGCCCCGGCGGCCACCTTCCTGGCCTCGGCCAGCAAGGTGGCGGTGCTGCTGGTGTTGCTGCGCCTGCTGCAGAGCTCCCCCGTGCAGGATGCCTGGCTGCACAGCCTGCTGGCGGTGCTGGCCTTCGTGACCATGCTGGTGGGTAACCTGCTGGCCTTGACCCAGAACGACCTCAAGCGCCTGCTGGGGTATTCCTCGATCGCGCATTTCGGCTATCTGCTGGTGGCGCTGGTGGTCAACGACGGTCTGGCCGCGGAGACCGCCGCGCTCTATCTGGTGACCTATGTCCTGACGACCCTGGGCGCCTTCGGTGTGGTGACGCTGCTGTCGAGCCCCTATTCGGGAGCGGATGCCAGCCAGCTGCACCATTACCGGGGGCTGTTCTGGCGGCGCCCCTACCTGACCGCCGTGCTGACGGTCATGATGCTGTCGCTGGCGGGGATTCCTTTCACCGCCGGGTTCATCGGCAAGTTCTACATCGTGGCGGTGGGCGTCGAGGCGAGTCGCTGGTGGCTGGTCGGCGGTGTCGTGGCCGGCAGTGCCATCGGTCTTTACTACTACCTGCGGGTGATGGTGACGCTCTTCCTGCCGGAGCCGGGCATGCAGCGGCGCGACGCCACCACGGACTGGGCACAGCGTGCCGGCGGCGTGGTGGTGCTGGGACTGGCGGCGCTGGTCGTCGTGCTGGGGGTCTATCCCGCGCCGATGATCGATTGGGTCCGGTTCATGGTCGCCGGCTGACGCGGCGGGGGATCAGGGCGTGGCGACGGTATCGTGCAGGCTGCGCTGGCATGCGGCGGGGAGCTGAATGTCCACCGCCACCGGCAGGTGGTCGGAAAACAGCCGGTCGAGCACTTCGAAACGTTCGGCATGCAAGGCGCTGGAGATCAGAATGTGGTCGAGCGCGCGGCGTGGCTGCCAGGCCGGGTACGACAGCGGCATCGCCACCGGATGCAGCGGCAGGGCATGGCAGAAGCGCTGGTGCGCGTTGATCTGGTCCGGCGTGCAATTGAGATCGCCCATCACCACGACGTGACGCAATGGCTGGATGATCTCGCTGAGGTAGTCGAGTTGTCGGGTACGCGTGCGATGGCCAAGCGCCAGGTGCGCGACGACCAGGTGCAGCGCATCCGGCCCCTCGCCGAAACGGGCATGTATCGCCCCGCGTCCCGGCAAGGTGCCGGGCAGGCGATATTCGTCCACCTGCCGGGGCGTCAGGCGCGAGAGCAGCCCGTTGCTGTGCTGCGCGACACGTCCCAGGTTGCGATTGAGCTGCTGGTAATGGTGCGGAAAGCCGCCTCGCTTGGCGAGGTACTCCACCTGATTGACGTGTCCCGACCGGAAACTGCCCCCGTCGACCTCCTGAAGGCCGACGATATCGTAGTCGCGCAGGGTGTCGCCGATCAGGTCGAGTCGCCCCTGACGCTTGGGATGCGGCAGGACGTGCTGCCAGCTGCGCGTGAGATAATGATGATAGGCCGACGTATGGATGCCGACCTGCAAGTTGCAGGTCAGCAGGCGTAACGAGTGAGGCGCCCGGGAGGCGGGCGCCGCGGCGGCATTACTCATCGCGTTCGCTGCGTACCTTGTCGATCAGGGCGTCGGCGATCTTGGGCATGTTGTCCAGCGCGCCGGCGCTGCTGGGCGTGATCACGTAGCGCCCGTCGACGACCAGGGCAGGCACGCCCATGATCTGGTAGCCGCGCATCTTGGCGCTGGCCTGGTTGAGCTGGCTTTTGACGCCGAACGAGTCGAGGGCCTCGAGCGCCTCGTCCTTGCTGACCCCGTACTGGGTGAAGAATTCGGCGATGTCGTCCGGTTCGGTGAGGCGTTGCCCCTGTTCGTGAATGGCATCGAAGAAGTCGCTATGCATGTCTTCCTGAATGCCCAGTTCCTTGGCGGCGTAGAAGGCACGGGCATGCTTGGTCCACGTCTCGCCCATGGTGGCGGGAATGCGCTGGAAGGCGACATCGTCGGGCAGTTCATCGACCCAGGCATTGAGCGGCGCTTCGAGCGCGTAGCAATGCGGACAGCCGTACCAGAACACCTCGTTGACCTCGATCTTGCCCTCCGGTACCTCGGTCTTCACCGGCTCGTCGAGCACCGTGTAATCCTCCCCGGCGACCGGCTCGGCGGCCATGACCAGCGTTGACAGGCTCATGCCGGTGACCAGCACTAACAACGACTTCAACATGCAACTCTCCTTGATGAAAAACGGGCCTTGAGCGAACGGGCCGGGTGGAACGCGGACGGCACGCGATCGCCACCTTCGCTCAATGTTCGAGCCGCGTCGGCGCTCAGGGTTCCCGAGCGGTCAATATGAACAGAGGCTTTAGTGATACCACCTCGGCGGGCGAGATGGAAAGGGCGCGAGGCCCACGCGATGATACACTGTGCCGCAAATCCCCTCATGATCATTCGCCGCTCGCGGGCGGCAGGCGCAGTCGAGACTCAACATGCAAGATGGCAGGCAGCTGAATTATCAAACCGCGCGTTTCCTGACCAGCGCTCCGGGCCTGGCCCAGTGCCCGCCCGACCAGGGCGCCGAAGTGGCCTTCGCCGGGCGCTCCAACGCCGGCAAGTCGAGCGCGATCAATACGCTCACCCAGCAAAAGGCGCTGGCACGAACGTCCAAGACGCCGGGGCGCACTCAGTTGATCAATTTCTTCACCCTGGCGAACGACGAGACCTACCGGCTGGTGGACTTGCCCGGCTACGGTTTCGCCAAGGTGCCGGATCAGGTCAAGCTGGAATGGCAGCGTCATCTCAGCGAGTACCTGTACGAACGGGCCACTCTCCGGGGCCTGATGCTGGTCATGGACGTACGCCACCCGCTCAGCGAGTTCGATCAGATGATGCTGGGCTGGGCAGACGAAAAGGCCATGCCGGTTCACATCCTGCTGACCAAGGCCGACAAGCTCAAGCCGGGTGCCGCCAAGTCGGCGCTGCTGGCCGTGCGGCGTCAGCTCGCCGACTGGGAGGACCTGGTCAGCGTGCAGCTGTTCTCGGCACTCAAGCGACAAGGCGTCGATGAAGCGCGGGCGCGCATGGATGCATGGCTGTTGCACCAGGCGCAGTGAGCGTCAGCCCCCCTGGCGCGCGCTGTCCTGCGTGGTCAGGCGGTCGAGCAGGGCCGGCAGCTCGCGTACATGGGCGAGACGGTGGACCCCGGGCGGCAGCGCGCGGGGGCCCTCGTCCTTGGCATCGACCCAGGCCACCTGCATGCCCAGGCGCTGCGCCGGCAGCACGTCTTCCCGCCAGGAGTCTCCGACATGCAGGGCGCGCGATGGCGTGGCGCCGAGGCGTGCCAGCGCCGCGAGAAAGGCACGCGGGTCGGGCTTGGGAGCGTGCAGTTCTCCCGCCGCGATCATCACCGGAAAGTGTTCGGCCAGCGCCAGCCGTTTGAGGTCGGCGTTGCCGTTGGTGATTGCGGCGAGACGATAGCGCTGCCGCAGGGCGTCGAGCAGGGGCACGACGTCCGGGTAGGGCGTGAGGTCGTGACGCAGGTCGAGGAAGTGGGCGATGGCATGCGCGGCCCAGAGGCGGGCCTGGAGTCGGGGTAGCCCGTAGGCCTCTACAAGCTCGAACAGCGCACGTTCGCGAATCCACGTGAAATCACCGCGCTTGAGCGGATGACGACGCGCCACGTCGGCGCGATGCTGCTGGTAAGCGCTCAGGGGATAGCAGTCCCCGAAGGATGTCTGCGGTGACGTCTGGGCGGCGGCGATGGCCTCGCTGAGCCACTGGTAATGTTCGGCCTCGGCGCGTTCGAGAATGGGGCGGTTGTCCCAGAGGGTGTCGTCGAGATCGAAAGTGAGGGCGGTGATCGCCATGGGGCATTCTCCGGGGCGGCGGTGTCAGGTGTCGTCCGGTGGCGCGCGACGCCGGGCGCGGGGGTGCGCCTGATCGTAGGCATCGGCCAGATGCTGCCAGTCGAGCCGGGTATAGACCTGGGTGGTGGAGAGGTTGGCGTGCCCCAGCAGTTCCTGCACGGCACGCAGGTCCTGGCTCGACTCGAGCAAGTGACTGGCGAAGGAGTGGCGCAAGCGATGGGGGTGCAGGTGCTCGGCCAGCCCTCGCTCGCGGGCGAGCTGAGCGAGGCGTTTCTGTACCGCACGATGGCCCAGCCGCGCCCCACGCTGGCCGACGAAGAGGGCGGGCTCGTCATGCCCGGCGAGCTGGCCGCGCAGCCGGTACCAGTCCGCCAGGGCCGCCTGCGCGCGCCGGCCGATGGGCATCTGGCGAGGCTTGTTGCCCTTGCCCACCACGCGCAGGCGGCGTGCATCGAGGTCGGTGACGTCCAGTGCCGTGAGTTCCGCCAGACGCAACCCGCATGAATAGAACAGTTCCAGCATGGCTTGATCGCGCACGGCGAGCGGCGTCCCGTCGTGCGGGGTATCCAGGAAGCGCGCGAGCTGATCGACATCCACCGGGCGTGGCAGATGCCGGGGCTGACGGGGCGTCTGGGTCAGCGCCACCGGGTTGTGATCGAGGATGCCGCTGCGCACCAGGTGGTCGGCGAAACGCGAGAGCGCGGCACGGCGGCGGGCGAGGCTGCGCGGCGCCAGGCCGCGTGTGCGTTCGGCGCCCATGAAGCGGCGCACCTGGGCGACGTCGAGTGCCGCCCAGTCATCGATGCCGCTCGCCTCGAGAAAGCGTGCCAGCGCGGTCAGGTCGCGCCGGTAGGCATCCAGCGTCGCGGGGCTGGCATGCCCCGACAGGCTGTGCAGGAAGCGTTCAACCGCGGCGTGCATGCGCAGCATCCAGGCGCACGAGGAGTCGCCCGACGATTTCCCCGAGGTAATCGGTGAATAGCGTATCGAGCGTGGCGCGGAAGTGTTCGCTCTCCTGGCTGGCGAGCAGCAAGTAGCCGAGCGGTTCGCCCACGGTCAGCCGGGTCACGGCGCAGGAGCCGTGCTGGTCGGGCGGCGTGGTGTGGGGCAGCAAGTGTTGCCAGGTGTCCCGCGGGAGCCGGGTGCAGCGACTGTTGTGACCGTCGAGCAGCTCATCGAAGGCGGCCCGGGTCGGCGTATCGAGCGCGAAGCGAGGCGGTTGCAGCGTGGCGCCGTCGGTGCCGGGTTCCAGCCACAGCGCGACCGCTTGGGTGCGGAAGCGTTCACTGAGTTGCGTCGACAGTGCTTCGCCTAGCGCGTCGACGCTTTCCGACTCCAGCAGTGCCAGGATCAACGACCTTGTGCGCTGATACTGAGCTTCGTTGTGCCGCGCCGTTTCCAGCAAGTGCTCGAGCCGCCATTCGGCGGTCTCGGCGCGTTCGCGCAAGTCATGGACCAGGCGCTCGAGCAGCGAGATAGCGCCTTGGGTCTGGGGGTGCGGTACCTTCAGCTGTTGAAGCAGTCCCTCTCGACCGACGAAGAAGTCGGGATGGCGGGCCAGCCAATGCGCGACACGCTCGGGATCGAGCGTGGTACGCGGTTCGGGCGCCTGGGCTTGGGACATGCGTTGGTTCTCCTATCTTGCCTAAGGCCTGAAAAGCGCCGTCGCGCAGCCGGCTTTTCAGGGACGCCTAGCGTGTTGTTTTTCGCTTGCCCGCGGGCGACATCCGCGTGCTCCGGCCAGAATCGTCAGGGCAACGCGATACGTCCTTCGAAGACGCTCGTGGCCGGGCCGGTCATCATCAGGGACGCATCCGGCGCGGGCCAGGCCAGGGTCAGCGTGCCGCCGGGCAGGTGCACGTCGACCGGGCTCTCGAGCCAGCCACGGCGGATACCGTGGGCCACCGCCGCGCAGGCGCCGGTGCCGCAAGCGAGCGTTTCGCCACTGCCGCGCTCGAAGACGCGCAGGCGAGCCTCGTGACGCGAGACGACCTGCAGGAAGCCGACGTTGACGCCCCGAGGGAAGCGCGGATGGCGTTCGATGAGCGGGCCGAGCCGCGCCACCGGTGCTTGCGCGACGTCGTCGACACGCAATACGGCGTGCGGGTTGCCCATCGAGACCGCGCCGATGTCCCAGGTCTCGCCATCGACCTCCAGGCAGTGCGCCGGGGCATCGGCCGGGGCATCGAAGGGCACGACCTCGGGAGCAAAGCGTGGCACGCCCATGTCCACGCGGATTCGTTCGTCATCCTCGACGCGCAGGGTCAGGGGGCCGGCCTGGGTCTCGACACGAATCTCGCGCTTGTGGGTCAGGCGATTATCGCGCACAAAGCGCGCGAAGCAGCGGGCGCCATTGCCGCAGTTCTCCACTTCGTTGCCGTCGGCGTTGAAGATGCGATAGCGAAAATCCATCTCCGGATCGCGCGGCGGCTCGACGAGCAGCAGTTGGTCGAACCCGATGCCGACATGGCGATCGGCGAGTTGCCGAATGCGCTCGGTGTCGAGCCGTGCCCGCTGGGTGATCAGGTCGATCACCACGAAGTCGTTGCCGAGCCCGTGCATCTTGGTGAAGTGCAGCAGCATCAGGACGTCTCCGCCAGACGGTGTTCGCCGGCCCACAAGGCATCGAGTGTCTCGCGCTCGCGCACCACCTGCACGTTGTCGCCATCGACCATGAGTTCGGCGGGGCGTGGGCGGCTGTTGTAGTGGGAGGCCATCACGAAGCCGTAGGCCCCGGCCGAGCGTACCGCGAGCAGGTCGCCCGGCGCGATGGCCAGTTCACGTGCCTTGCCCAGGAAGTCGCCGGTTTCGCAGACCGGGCCGACGACGTCGTAGACCGCCGTCTCGCGCGCCTGACGGGTATCGACCGGTACGATGCGCTGCCACGCCTGGTACAGCGCGGGGCGAATCAGATCGTTCATGCCGGCATCGACGATGGCGAAGTGCTGCGTCTCGCCGGGCTTCAGGTATTCGACACGGGTGAGCATCACGCCGGCATTGGCGGCGATCGAGCGCCCCGGCTCGAACAGCAGCGTCAGGTCGCGGCCGTCGAGTCGCTCGAGCAGGGCGCGGGCATAGTCGTAGGGGGCCGGCGGCTGCTCGTCCTGATAGGGCACGCCGAGGCCGCCGCCCAGATCGAGATGTTCGATGGTAATGCCCGCCTCGTTCAGACGGTCGAGGAGTATCAGCAGACGGTCCAGGGCATCGAGGAAAGGCGCCAGCTCGGTCAGTTGCGAACCGATATGGCAATCCAGGCCGACGATCTCGAGGTTCGGCAGCTCGGCGGCGCGCTGATAGACCGCGAAGGCCTCGTCGACGGCGATGCCGAACTTGTTGGCCTTGAGGCCGGTGGAGATGTACGGATGGGTCTTGGCATCGACGTCGGGATTGACGCGCAGCGAGACCCTTGCCACCTGGCCGCATTCGCCCGCCACCTGGTTCAGGCGCTCGAGTTCCGGCAGGGACTCCACGTTGAAGCACTTGATGCCCACTTCCAGCGCGCGGGCCATTTCGCCGGCCTGCTTGGCGACGCCGGAAAATACCACTTTGGCGGGATCGCCGCCGGCGGCCAGCACGCGCTCGAGCTCGCCCCGGGAGACGATGTCGAAGCCGGCGCCGAGACGCGCCAGCAGGTCGAGCACAGCGAGGTTGGAATTGGCCTTCACCGCGTAGCAGATCAGATGGGGATGATCGCCGAGTGCGTCGCTGTAGGCCTTGAAGTGACGTGTGAAGGTCGCCCGCGAATACACGTAGCACGGCGTGCCGAAGCGCTCGGCGATGTCGGTCAGCGGTACGTTCTCGGCATGCAGGTGGCCGTCGCGGTAATTGAAATGATCCATCGTCAGTCTGCGTCGCTCTCGGGTTGGGGCGTTGCCGCGTCGTCTGCATCGCCGGTATCCGGCTCGGCGGTGTCGTCCTCGTAGGCACCCGCCGGATCGTACTGCTCGCGGGCCTGTTCGTCATCGGGCATGTACAACGGACCTTTCTGGCCGCACCCGGCGAGGGTGAGCATGGCCATGCCGAGTGCGGCCAGCAGGGGAAGTGAGCGCATCATGCCTCCTGTCGCAGCGTTGCCAGGGCGTCGCGCGCGCGCTGGGCAGCGGCGCGGACCTGATCCGGGGCGGTGCCGCCGATATGGTTGCGTGCCGCCACCGAGCCCTCCAGGGTCAGCACCTCGAAGACGTCTTCGCCGATGGCGTCGGAAAACTGGCGCAACTCGTCGAGGGTCATCTCCGAGAGATCCTTTTTCTCGCGCAGGCCGAGTGCCACGGCCTGGCCGACGATCTCGTGCGCATCGCGGAAGGCCACGCCCGCCCGCACCAGGTAGTCCGCCAGGTCGGTGGCGGTGGAGAAGCCCTTGCGCGCCGCCTCGAACATGTTGTCCGCCTTGGCCTCGATGGCCGGCACCATGTCGGCGAAGGCCTTGAGGCAGCCCTGCACGGTGTCGAGGGTGTCGAACAACGGCTCCTTGTCTTCCTGATTGTCCTTGTTGTAAGCCAGCGGCTGCGACTTCATCAACGTCAGCAGCCCCATCAGGTGGCCGTAGACGCGGCCGGTCTTGCCGCGCACCAGCTCGGGGACATCCGGGTTTTTCTTCTGCGGCATGATCGACGAGCCGGTGCAGAAGCGGTCGGGCAGGTCGATGAAGTCGAACTGGGCGCTGGTCCACAACACCAGTTCCTCGCTCATGCGCGACATGTGCATCAGCAGCACGCTGGCGAAGGCGCCGAACTCGATGGCGAAATCGCGATCGCTCACCGCGTCGAGGCTGTTTTCGGCGGGGCGCTCGAAGCCCAGCAGCTCGGCAGTGATGTGGCGATCGATGGGATAGGTGGTGCCGGCCAGGGCAGCGGCGCCCAGTGGCATGACGTTGACCCGCTTGCGGCAGTCGCGCAGGCGCTCGTGATCGCGGGCCAGCATTTCCTGCCAGGCCAGCAGGTGATGCCCGAAGGTCACCGGCTGGGCCGTCTGAAGATGCGTGAAGCCGGGCATGATGGTGTCGGCTTCGCGGGCGGCGAGTTCGATCAATCCCTCGCGCAGTCGGGCAAGCTCGGCATCGACGACGTCGATCGCGTCGCGCAGATAGAGGCGGATGTCGGTGGCGATCTGATCGTTGCGCGAGCGACCGGTGTGCAGCTTCTTGCCGGTGATGCCGATCTTCTCGGTCAGCCGGGCCTCGAGATTCATGTGCACGTCTTCCAGGTCCACCGACCATTCGAAGGTGCCGGCGTCGATTTCCTGCTCGATCTCGCCGAGCCCCTGCAGGATGGCGTCGCGCTCGTCGGCGGTGAGCACGCCGACACGCTCGAGCATGGTGGCGTGGGCGATCGAGCCCCGGATGTCGTGGTGATAGAGGCGCCGGTCGAAGTCCACCGAGGCCGTGAAACGTGCGACGAAAGCGTCGGTGGGCTCGCTGAAGCGTCCGCCCCAGGATTGGTTGGTCGTGTTGCTCATCGGGCGTGGCGTCCTGCTGGTCGAGATGATGATGCTCCGAGTGTACCAGAGTCGGCGCGCCTGGCGAGGCGCCGGGTGCGCCAGGTGCACCGGGGCGCGGGATTTTTCCTCGCCTCGGGACTGCTTTATGATGAGGGCCGTCCCCCCGCCGTCAAGGCGGCTTGCGCCCACTAGGAGAGTTCGATGCCCGCCATGCAGACACTGCGTATCGCTACCCGTCAGAGTCGCCTCGCCCTGTGGCAGGCCGAGCATGTCAAGGCTCGCCTGCTGGCGCTCCATCCCGGGCTCGAGGTCGAGCTGGTGGCGATGACCACGCGCGGCGACAAGATTCTCGACTCGCCGCTGGCCAAGGTCGGCGGCAAGGGGCTGTTCGTCAAGGAGCTCGAGGAGGCACTGCTCGACGGGCGTGCCGACATCGCCGTGCATTCGATGAAGGACGTGCCGATGCACTTCCCCGAAGGGCTGGGCCTGTCGGTGATTCTGGAGAGCGGCGCCCCCACGGATGCTTTCGTCTCCAACGATTATGCCTCGCTCGATGCCTTGCCCGAGGGCGTGCGCGTGGGCACCTCGAGCCTGCGCCGGGGGCTTCAGGTCAAGGAAGCACGCCCCGATCTGGAGGTGCTCAACCTGCGCGGCAACGTCCAGACGCGTCTGGGCAAGCTGGATGGCGGCGAGTTCGAGGCGATCATCCTCGCCACCTCGGGGCTCCAGCGGCTCGAGCTCGGTCATCGGATCACCCAGGAGCTGCCGCCGGAAGTCAGCCTGCCCGCCTGCGGCCAGGGGGCGCTGGGTATCGAGTGCCGTCACGACGACGAGTCGCTGCTCGAATTGCTGGCACCGCTCGATCATCCGCAAACGGCCACCCGGGTTCGTGCCGAGCGTGCCATGAACACGCGGCTGGATGGTGGCTGTCAGGTGCCGATCGGTGGCTATGCCGTCCTCGAGGACGGCGACCGCACCCTGTGGTTGCGGGCACTGGTCGGCGACCCGGACGGCTCACGCGTCCTGCGCGCCGAAGGTCGCGGCTCGGCCGACGAGCCCGAGGCGCTGGGCGTGCGCATTGCCGAATCGCTGCTCGACCAGGGGGCCGGCGACATTCTCGCGCAAGTGTACGATCAGGGCGAATGAGCACGCCGCCGCGCATCGTGGTGACACGGCCCGGCGAGGGTGGCCGGCGCCTCGTCGATGCCTTGTCGACGGCGGGCTTCGAGGCCGTTCATCCGGCTCTGATGACACTGCAGCCGCTCGCGGCCGACGAGGTCGAGCGCGGTGCCGTGCTGGATTTCGACCTCTACGACGTCGTGGTCGTGACCAGCCCCTTCGCGGCGGAGTGCCTGGACGAGTGGATCGACCGGTATTGGCCGCAGCTGCCTCAGGGGCCACGTTTCTATGCCGTGGGCGCGAGCACGGCGGCCACGCTGCACCGGACGCTGGGCATCAAGGCGAAAGTGCCCGATCCTGCCAGGGGCACGACCAGCGAGGCGCTGCTGGCGATGCGTTCGCTGACGCGGCTCGACGGTCAGCGCGCCCTGATCGTCGGGGGATCGGGCGGACGCCAGGTCATGGCGGAGGCCCTCGAGGCACGCGGTGCCCGCGTCGCCAAGCTGGCGCTCTATCGGCGCGTTTACACCGCGCCCGACGAGGTGACCGTCGACTGGTTGGCCTCGGGGGCCTTCACGGCCATGATCGTGACCAGTGGCGAACTGCTCGAGCATCTGGTTAGCTGGTGCGGACAAGCGGCGTTGAACAAACCGCTAATCGTTTCCAGTCAGCGTTTGGCTACACTGGCAGACACGATGGGCTTCGCTTCGCCGCACGTCGCGAGTGGCGCGACGCCCGATGCCTTGGTGACCGCCGTACAGGAAGTAGGCGATGCGTGACACGCCGACGTTGATCACGATGAGTTTGAAAAGGGCTAGCGACATATGAGCAAACGACAGGACCAGGATGACAAGCAAACGCCCGCCGAGGGGGCGACGTCCAGCGATGAGACGTCCGAGTCGCCGGCCACCCGTGACACGACGTCGGGCAAAGCCGATACGGCGGACCGAGTAGCCGACGCATCGCACGGTGCCTCGGACAAGGCGGCGGAGGACGCTGCGTCGTCCAAGGCATCGTCGAGTGACGCGTCGACGGTCTCGACGTCGGGAGATACGGCATCCTCGAGTGACGAGACGCCCGCCTCCAAGACGTCTACCTCCTCCCGCTCAGCGTCCCCCACACAGCGCGATGCCCAGGCCGCGCGTGACACGTCGACCCAGTCGAGCACGCAGGGCAAGACGGCCTCGTCGTCCTCGAAAAGCGCCACGCGTGCTGCGTCCAAGCGCACAGGCAAGGCTGCCGGAGGGAGCTCTTCCGGGGCGGCGTCCACCGCCGGCGCCAGTGCGTCGGGCAAGCCGAGCGCGAGCAAGGCTGAGGCGAGCCAGGGCACGCCGCCGCCCGGTGGTGCGTCGACGACTCCATCGCGAGGCGGCAATGGCAGTGGGCGCGGCTTGGCGATCCTGGCTCTGGTGATTGCCGTGATCGTGGCCATCGTCGTGGCGCTGGGGCTGGGGTATGGCTGGAAGCGTCTGCAGGCACAGCAGGCCGAGCTGGCCAGCGCGGGCGAGGAGAATGCACAGACCATCGCGACGTTGCGTGATCGGCTCGATCAGCGTGAGCAGGCCTTCGCGTCGTTGCGCGACGATTTTGCGTCGTACCGCCAGGATGTCGACGACAACCTGGACAAGGTGCTGGCCGAGCTGGCTGAGGAGCAGGACGCCGATCCTCGCGAGTGGTTGCATGCCGAGGCCGAATACCTGCTGCGACTGGCCAACCAGCGGCTGCGCCTGGAGCGTGACGTGCAGGGCGCCCAGGCCTTGCTCGAGGCCGCCGACCAGCGGCTTGCCGAGGCGGACAATCCGGCCCTGATCCCGGTCCGCCGGGCGATCCAGTCCGAGCTTGCGGCACTGGATTCGGTGCCTCGGGTGGATCAGACGGGGCTGTATCTGGCGCTGATGGCACAGCAGGAGCAGCTGGCGACATTGCCGCTCAAGCAGGACGTGGAAGAGATCGCGGCTCAGAACGCCGACGACTCGCCGCTGGAAGGTGGCTGGCGCGAACAGCTCGCGCGGCTGGGCGGCGAGCTCAAGGATCTCGTCGTCGTGCGGCGTCATGACGAGGCGCTGGAAGCCCTGATGACGCCCGAGCAGGAATCGTATCTGCGTCAGAACGTACGGCTGCTGCTCGAGCAGGCGCAACTGGCCCTGCTCAAGACCGAACCCAAGCTCTATCGGGCCAGTCTCGACAAGGCCACGACCCTGATCGAGCGCTATTACGATACCGAGCGCGAGGCAGTGACGACCTCCCTCGAGCGTCTCCGGTCGATGCGCGACAAGACGATCCGTCCCGAATTGCCGGATATCAGCGAGTCTCAGCAGACGCTCAAGGATTTCATCGAGAAGCGCTTCCAGGACAATGGCAGTGACGGCAACGCGACCCGGCAGGGTGCCGGCGATGCCACGGCCCCATCGGGCGATGAAGGAGACAGCGCATGAGAAAGCTGATTCTTCTCATCGTCGTGGGGCTGGCCGTCGGTGCACTGTTCGGCCAGTTGATGCAGTCGATGCCCGGTTACTGGCTGGTGCGGGTGGGCGACACCTCGATCCAGACCTCGTTCTGGCTGGGGCTGGTGATCCTGCTGGCGGTCTTCCTGGTCTTGCACTTCGCGCTGCGTCTGCTGCGCAGGCTGCGGCGCCCGGTGAGCCGCCTCAAGGTCTGGAACAGCCGTACCCGCAATCGCAATGCCATGAAGCGTACCGTGCGCGGTCTGGTCGCCTTGGCCGAGGGGCGCTGGAAGCGGGCCGAGAAGGACCTCGTCAAGGCGGCTGACGATTCCAGCACGCCCTTGGTCAATTACCTGTCCGCGGCACTGGCAGCGCATTATCAGGGGCGTTTCGATCACGCCGATACGTTGCTCAAGCGGGCCCACCACAGTACCGAGGGCGCCGATAGCGCCGTCGGCATGGTGCAGGCGCAGCTGATGCTCGACCGGCAACAGTTCGAGGAGGCGCTGGCGACCCTGACGCGTCTCGAAAAGCAGTTGCCGAATCATCCGCAGGTGCTCAAGTTGCTGCGTCAGGCCTATCTCAGCGTCAATGACTGGGAAGGACTGCGTCACCTTTTACCCAAGCTCGACAAGCAGCAGTTGATCACCGAGGAGGAGCGTCAGGAACTGGAGCAGCGTGCCTATCGAGAGCTGATTCTCCAGGCGGTTCAGCGTCAGCCGAATGCCGATGTCAATCGCGTGCGCAACCTGTGGGCCGATATGCCCGACTACCTGCGCAGCGATGTCGAGCTGGTGGTGCTGTATACCGAGGCGCTGGTCAAGGGCGGCGAGGAGGCGATCGCCGAACGCCTGCTGCGCCATTCCCTCAAGGAGCATTGGGATACGCGTCTGGTGCTGCGCTATGGGCTGCTCAACGTGGATGCGGGGCGCCAGCTGGCCTATGCCGAGAAGTGGCTGCAAGAGCGACCCAACGACCCCGATTTACTGTTGACCCTGGGGCGGCTATCGTTGCGCAACGCCTACTGGGGCAAGGCACAGGAGTATTTCGAGGCGAGTCAGCGTCAGCGTCCCAGCGGGGTGGTGTGTGCCGAGCTGGCGCGCCTTTACGCCAATCTGGGCGAGCATCAGAAGAGTCAGCTCTTTTATCGCCAGAGCGTGGAATTGCTCGATCGCTCGCTGCCGGCGTTGCCGCAGCCTAGCGAGCGCACGCGCTAAGCGCACGTTTTGCTCTCCTGGGCGCCCTAGGGCGCCCTTTTTTATCGTCCGTCGTGAAGGACGTGTCACGGCCCACTGGCGCCTCATCGAGATGGCGGGTGGGCCGTTAGTGTTTCCGAAGGCTTGTCCAAGCGGTCAACCTCTGGATAACGTTATCGGTGCCTTCACGATAACAATGACAGACAAAGGAAAATCATCATGGCGCAGACACCCCACCGACGTTCCGCCTCGTCATCGGCTTCCTCCCAGCCGACTTCCACGCGAGATGGCGCCCTGGAGCGCTACTTCGGCATTCGCCGCTATGGCTCGAGCCTGCGAACCGAATTGCTCGCCGGCCTGGCGACCTTTCTCGCAGCGATGTACATCATCGTGGTCAACCCGACGATCCTCAGCGATGCGGGGATTCCGTTTTCGGCAGGGCTTTCCGCGACGGTGCTGATCAGTTTCCTGAGCAGCCTGGCGATGGGGCTGTATGCGCGCAATCCCATTCTCGTCGCCCCTGGCATGGGCATGAATGCCCTGTTTGCCTACACCCTGGTCCAGGGAGCGGGCCTGCCGTGGCAGGTAGCGCTGGGCTGTGTCTTCTGGTCCGGGGTGCTGTTCGCCTTGCTGGCCTTTTTCAATGTGCGCAAAGCCATCGTCGAGGCGATTCCCGATTCGCTGCGCTATGGGATCACGTGCGGCATCGGGCTGTTCATTACCTTCATCGGTTTCAAGAATGCCGGCTTCGTCGTCGACGACCCCGCCACGCTGGTATCGCTGGGGACGCTGGATCCGGCCTTGATCACGTTCATCGTCGGCATGTTGCTGACCGCGATTCTGGTCACCTTGGGCGTCAATGGCGCGCTGGTACTGGGGATCGTCATCACCACGCTGGTGGCGATACCCATGGGGCGTCTCTGGGGGGCGGATGTCGTGGTGGCCTGGAGTGGTCTCGCCGCGTGGCCGGACTTCAGCGTCATGTGGCAGGTGGATCTCTGGGGCGCACTCAAGGTGGTCTATTGGCCGTTCATCTTCGTGATGCTGTTCACCAACTTCTTCGATGCGCTGTCGTGTTTCCTGGCATTGGCGGAGGCCGCTGATCTCAAGGACGAGAACGGTCAGCCTCGCAACCTCAAGCGCTCGATGACAGTGGACGCCTTTGCGTCGATGATCGCCGCGCCGTTGGGAACCAGTGCCGCGCAGACCTTCATCGAATCCGGCGTGGGTGTCGCCCAGGGCGGGCGTACCGGGATCGTCGGCGTGGTTTGCGGCTTGTTGTTCCTGCCGTTCCTGTTCCTGTCGCCGCTGTTGTCGCTGGTGCCGGCGATCGCCACCGCCCCGGCTCTGGTGATGGTGGGCGTGTTCATGCTGGCGCCGGTGGGGCGTATCGAGTGGCAGAAGATGGATCAGGCGTTTCCGGCGTTTCTGGCGATCATCGTCATGCCGCTGACGTATTCGATCACGCTGGGCATCGCCTTCGCCTTTCTGAGCTTTGTGGCGATCAAGCTGTGCACGGGGCGCCTGACCGAGATCAAGCCGGCCATGTGGGTGACGGCAGTGCTCTGCGCGATCATGCTGGTGACGACGCAATAAGCCGTTGAGCGATCATGGCCGCCCCCCGATGCCCCGAGGGCGGCCATGACCGAGAAAGGCCGTGCCCGAAAAAAAGGGCCGCCCCGGCAGGGGCGGCCCTTTGACGTCGAGGCGTCGCCGTGAATGCGGCGACGCGCCGGGCTTAGTTCGGGGCCTCGTCGTTGTCCGGCTTGGTATGCTCGGGATTCGTGTTCTCGTCCGATGGGGCATCGGGCGAGAGCGACACGTTGCCGGAGGGTGACTGGCTGTCCACCACGTCGGCCTTCTGGGACAGGATGCGCAAATTGGCCGGCGGGGCGCTACCGTCCTTCTCCTGCCCGAAGTAGAGCGTGGTGTGCGGGAATGGAATCTCGATGCCGGCGGCGTCGAAGTACATCTTGACCAGGCGGTTGTAGGCACGACCCACAGCCCACTGGTCGCCCGGCGTGGTCTTGATGATCACGCGGATGTTGACCGAGCTGTCGGCCAGTGCGGTGACACCGGCCACGCTGAGCGGCTCGAGCAGCTTGTGGCCGTGCTCGCTTTCCTTGAGGGCTTCGAAGGCGGCCTGCAGCTGTTCGATGGCATCGTCGATGTTCTCGCGGTAGGCAATGCCATATTCGCCGACGTGATTACCGAATTCACGCATGTAGTTGGAGACGGTATCCACCGAGGAGAACGGTACGATGTGGTAGGTGCCCGACAGATCGCGGATCCCCACCGAACGAATGCTGATGCGCTCCGCCGTGCCGGTGGTGCCGCCGACGGTGACGACGTCGCCGGTGTTCATGGCATTCTCCAACTGGATGAAGACCCCGGTGATGACATCCTGCACCAGTTTCTGCGAGCCGAAGCCGATGGCCAGACCCAGCACCCCGGCACCGGCGATCAACGGGCCGATGTTGATGCCGATCTCGGCCAGCACGATCATCGCCGTCATGGTGATCAAGGCGATCGCCAGGGCGTTGCGGAATAGCGAGAGCAGCGTCTTGGCGCGTGCCGAGGGTTCGCCCGCACCGGTTTCCGCACTCAGGCGGTTTTCGATGAGGCTGGCGAGACCGACCCATACCACGGCGGCAACCAGCAGGATGATGACCACGTTCAGCGTGGTGCCGACGAGATGAGCGCCCGCCTCGGAGGCGTACCAGGCGGCGAGGTCGAATACCTGCCAAGCGCTGAGCACGAACATGGCCACGACGATCAGGATGATCGCGCGGATGACCTTGAGGGACGTGGGCACGTAGGCATTGAGGCGCTTTTCCAGCAGAGGCAGACGCCGCTGGATATCGCCGGTCAGACGAATGCGGCGACCGATCAACTGGGTCAGCACGCCCGATACCAGCATGCCGATGCCGACGATGACGATGGTCTTGAGCGTGGCCAGCAGCACGTAGGGCAACGCTGTCTCGGGGTGCAGGACCGTGACGGCGAAAACCACCAGGGCGTAGGCCAGGGCCAGCACATGCCAGACACGGCCCAGCAGCCGCAAGGCGAAGCGCGAGGCGCTCATGTCGGCCTTCTCGGCGCGCTGCATCAGGGCGTCGCGCAGTGTCACGCGGCTCTTGAGGATCACCGTGGCGGCATAGATCAAGGCCATCAGCATGATCACCGTGCCCAGTCCCTGGCCGAGGGCCGTCGAAAGGTTGTAATTGACGATGGGGACGATCACCAGCATGCCGTAACCGATGAAGCCTGCCAGGCGGGCCAGGAAACGGTTGCAATACTCGGCTTGGGGCGAGGCGATGGGCATCAGGCGCAGACCGGCATATTGCGACGAGAACAGCATGCGCAGGGCCGCCTTGAACAGTTCGATCATCAAGAAGGCGTTGAGGAACAGCGAGAAGCGCGTCTCCATGTTGCCGGCCTCGCCGATGGCGAACGTCGCCAGCAGGTTGCCGGCGATATAGGCCAGCACCACCACGGCCACGTCGATCACGGCGGCAAGCACGACCGCGACGATGGTACGCAGTAGCGCACTTTTCTCGGTGTTCTGCGACGACCACTGGCTCAGCTTGCCGAACAAGGGCGATGCGAGCTTACGCAGCACGAACAGGGCCACGAAGGCGCCTGCCACGACGAACAGCAGGTTGAGCACGGCGATCAAGAAGGCGCCTGTGTCGAAGCTCGGGCCGCTGGCACGCGCCTCGCCACTGCCGAACAATCCGCCCAGCGCAGCCGCCAGGCTCTTGAATTGTCCGCCCAGATCGCCCGCGATGCTGCTGGTAGCCTCGGCGAGGCGGCGGGGAAAGGACACCTGACTGGCTGTCTGGTCGCTGGGTGCGGCATTGGCGATCTCTTCGCGCGAGGGAGCGCCCTCGACGGCCAAGGCGTTTTCCTGAGCCGCCTGGGCGCGCAGCTGATCGATGATTGTCTGGCGCGTCTGCTCGTTTTCGAGCATGTCGGCCAACGTCGAATAGGCGGGGGCATCGGCGTCAGCGGGGGCGGTGTCCTGCTGAGCCAGCGCCGGTGCCATCACGAAGAGCAGGCACAGCAGCAACCACCGGCTGAGCCACGTATCGAGGCGTAGAGTCGGCACGCATTGACCTCCTTGTACGGAAAGTGGCGAAGCCACATCGTTTATGATGAATTTGCCTGGCAATGATAACACTAGGTGGCTCGTCGCCGAGCGTCGAGCAATGAGCTCATGATCGACCGGCCAGCGAATGTCATGGATCGGTCATGGGCTACGATTAACATGAGTATAAAGGTAGGTATTTTTTTGTACCACACTTGTACGAGTGCCGGTTGTCTGGCACTTTAGGATCATGTGGTCGATAGCGACCCGATCCGTAACACCATGTCAAACCAAGGAGGGTGACACATGACGGATGACAAGACCTGCCCGCGCTGTGGTGGTCAAGCCTTCGACATGCCCGACACGGCACGAGAATGGGACGAGGTGACGTGCATCGATTGCGGTGAGTTCATCGATACGCGTCTCGGCTTGGCGGAACGCCAAGCCGAGCACTTGACGCCATTGACCGAGGCCTGCCTCAAGACGCGTGCGATGGCAAGGCACATGGGGATGCGAGCCTGATGCTCCATCGAGCATGCGAAAATCCAATGTCAGGGAGGACATCTGAATGCTGAAAGTGACACTCGACCTGCGTTGCAACGTCTGCCATGGGGAGCGTTTCGTCATCCCCACGGGCGACGAGCAGCTCGACGATATCCGCTGCGCGGACTGTCATGCCTTCAAATGCAAGAGCGATGATCTGGAGCGCGCGATGTCGGCAATCCATCAGACCACGGTGCCGCGCGGCGCCGTGTCACACGAGAAGCTGGTGGGGTAGCAAGACCGGCCGAGGTTCGCATGCGATGCCACTCTTCGGCGAGTTCGGGGAGTGGCATCGTGATATCCGGCCCTTGCATGACCCGGTCGAAGGTTTGCAACGTCTCCTACTTCTCGGCATGCTTGAAGCACACTTCCAATAAAGGCATTTCCCATGGCTCAGCGATCGATGCGTCTCGCCGGTATGGCCTTGATTGCCGGTGCTGGCTTGGCGGCCTCCACTGCGCAGGCTCAGGACAAAGGCACCATCAATCTGGCGTATGTCGAATGGTCTTCTACCGTGGCGTCTACCAACGTGATGCGGGCTGTGCTCGAACAAGCCGGTTATGAAGTCGAGACGTCCTCGCTGTCGGCAGCCGCGATGTGGCAGTCAGTGGCGACTGGAGACACCGACGCGCTGCTGGCCGGTTGGCTCCCGACCACGCATGAGGATTACTACGCTCAACTCAAGGACCAACTGGTCGATACGGGCGTCAACCTGGATGGCACCAAGCTGGGGCTGGTAGTGCCGGCCTATAGCGAGGTCGATTCGATTGCGGACCTCAATGCGCATGCTGACGACTTCGACAACAAGCTCACCGGCATCGACCCGGGGGCGGGGATTATGCGCCTCACCGACAAGGTCATCGAGGAGTACGATCTTGACCTGAGTCTGCAAAGCGGAAGCGGTGCTACCATGACCGCAGCGTTGAAGAGCGCCATCGCCAACGACGAAGAAATCGCCGTGACCGGCTGGACGCCGCACTGGATGTTCGCGCGCTGGGATCTCAAGTACCTGGACGATCCCAAAAATGTCTATGGTGGTGCCGAGCAGATTCATACCATCGTTCGCCAGGGGCTCAAGGAAGACATGCCCGAGGCATATGCCATTCTGGATGCCTTCGAGTGGACCGCCGAGGACATGGGCGAAGTCATGCTGATGAATCAAGAGGAAGACTCCGACCCCTACGAGAACGCCAAGCAGTGGGTGGAGGACAACCAGGCTCTGGTCCAGGAGTGGCTGCCGGCGTCGTAAGTCCCCGATCGAGCTCACAGGGCACGCGGCCCCGGCAACGAAAAAAGCCAACCCCAAGGGGTTGGCTTTTTCGGTGTTTGGTGGAGGCGGGGGGAATTGAACCCCCGTCCGCCGGCACTCACCCATCGGCTCTACATGCTTAGGTCCGTCTTCTGATTTAACGTCCCTGGCTCCGACGGGCAGGATCCAGCGACGCGATTCCTCTAAGTTTTAGCGGCTGACACGAGGACAGGGCCAACCGCGATCCCATCAGTCTGAGCTCGTATCCCATCGGTGATGAATGGGCACATCACCTCCGGGCCGGACTAGAAGCTAGCAGTTGTTACGCTGCCAGCGCGCCCTGAGCGTAGTTGTCGTCGTTTGCGACTATTTAATCGTAACGTTGGATTTACGAGATACGTTACGCTCTCGGCATGCACCTCAGGGATTGTCACCGGCGTCGAAGCCATGTCGCCCCCGTAAAGCGTCCTACAGTCTAACAGGTGGGGACCGTTCTAGGCCAGTTCAACCTCGCTGGCGAAATAAAGCGTCAGTGCGCGCGCATGATGCGGGCCTTTTCGCGATTCCAGTCGCGGGCCTTTTCCGTGGCGCGCTTGTCGTGCAGCTTCTTGCCGCGGACCAGGGCAAGCTCGCACTTGACCAGGTTCTTCTTCCAGTACAGCTTCAGCGGCACGCAGGTGTGCCCCTTGTCCTGGGTGCGCGAGAAGATCTTGGCGATCTCCTTGCGATGCAGCAGCAGCTTGCGCGTGCGCGACGGATCCGCGACGACATGCGTGCTGACGGTGTTGAGCGGGGTGATATGGCTGCCCAGCAACCATGCCTCGCCGTTCTTGATCAGAATGTACGTGTCGGTAAGCTGCGCCTTGCCGGCGCGCAGGCTCTTGACTTCCCATCCGGCCAGCGACAAGCCAGCCTCGAAGGTCTCGTCGATGTGGTACTCGAAGCGAGCCTTCTTGTTTTGCGCGATGGTACTAGAGCCGAGATTGCCTTTTTTCTTGGCCATGGAACCCCTATGTCGCTATGCGCCCTATCCGCTAGTCCCATGAAATGGGGGAAGGCGTGATATCATTCAAGGCCTTGACGTTAACCTTCCATCATACGCGCAAGGCGCAATAAAGTCAGCGGAGTGGTGAATGCCTACGGTTAATCGGTCTGCCTTGGTCAGACATTCCTGCGAGGCGATGTTCGATCTGGTCAACGATTTCGAGAGTTACCCTGAGTTCTTGCCGGGGTGTCGTCGCGCCCGGGTGGTCGAGCACGAAGAAGGGCGCTATCTGGTGGGAGAGATGACGCTGGCCAAGGGGAGCGTGGAGCAGACCCTGGCCACGCGTAACGATCTCTATCCCCACGAACGGATCGAGTTGTCGCTCGACCGTGGGCCTTTCAAGCGTCTAAACGGGCGCTGGTTGTTCACGCCGATGGGCGAGTCGGCCTGTCGGGTGAGCCTTGAAATGGAGTTCGAGTTCTCCAACCGCTTGCTGGGCGTGGCATTCGGCAAGCTGTTCCAGCAGGTCGCCGGCCAGCTGGTGGATGCCTTCACGCGTCGGGCGGATGCACTGTATGGCGCGCAATGACGTGACCGCCCCGCGTATCGAGGTCGAGGTCGCTTATGCCGAGCCACATCGTCAGCGGGTGGTGGCACTGGCCGTGGTACCGGGGACGTCGGCGCGCGACGCCGTGAGGCAGGCGGCGTTGCCGTCTTTGTTTCCCGAGCGGGATGCCGCTTTCTTCGAGCAGGCCCCGCTGGGCATTTTCGGTCAAGTGCTCAAGGCACCGGAGCATCATGTGCTGGAGGCGGGGGATCGTGTCGAGGTCTACCGCGCGCTCGCCCTGGACCCCAAGCAGGCGCGGCTGGCGCGTGCCCGGGGGCGTGGCTGAGCGTATGGCGAGGCGTTATTCTTCCGGACCGTAGCTGGGGCCCATTGCAGCGGCGCCCTCGCCGGGGCCGCTGCCTTCGACGGCGGGGCCGGGACCGCTTTGCGGTGTCAGGTCGACATCGTCTTCGATGTTGCCATGACGATCGATATCGGCCAGCCGGCCGTTCTGGAAGGTCAGCGTGACACGCTTTTCCTCCACATCGTCATAGGCCTCGTCGAGGTAGAAGACGTAGTCCCAGCGGTCCTCGTTGAACGGACCTTTGAGCAGGGGGCTGCCCATGACATAGCGTACCTGCTCCTTGGTCATGCCGGTCTCCAGTTGCGAGACCATGTCCTGGTTGATGAGATTGCCCTGTGCCAGGTCGCGTTTGTAAACGCCGACGTAGCTGCACCCGCTGACGAGCGCCAGGACGACGGAAAAGGTGACTGTTTTAATCAGGTTTTGCATTTGCGCCTATCATTCACTATCGTTGCCTGGGTCGATCATACCTGACCTACCACGATACTGCGAAGAGCAACCGCAACCATGGCCGACCAGAACCATGAACTGCGCAAGGCAGGCTTAAAAGTCACCTTGCCGCGTGTCAAGATCCTGCAAATTCTCGAAAGTACGCAGGACCAACACCATCTCAGCGCCGAAGATGTCTACAAGGCGCTCCTGGACGCGGGCGACGATGTCGGTCTGGCGACCGTGTATCGTGTGTTGACCCAATTCGAAACCGCCGGCTTGGTGATTCGCCACAACTTCGATGGCGGACATGCCGTGTTCGAATTGTCGCAAGAGGAACATCACGATCACATGGTGTGCCTCGAAAGCGGCGAGATCATCGAGTTTTTCGACGACACCATCGAACGCCGCCAGCGCGAGATCGCCGAGGAGCACGGCTTCGAGCTCGTCGATCATGCCCTGGTGCTGTACGTGCGACCCAAGGGCTCCAAGGTGACGCGCCAGGAAGGTGCGGGGCCCGGCAAGAAATAGCCCATGCCCTGTAAAATAGTCTGCCCCGGCAAGATGACAAGAGGCAGGCGGGTGACATGACGAAACCGGCCCCGAGGCCGGTTTCGTCGTTCCAGGGCCAGTGCGCGTCTGTGACGACGCGGCACGGGCTCAGTGCTGAGCGTGCTGGCTGGCGTCGAGCATTTCGCGGGCGTGGGCCAGGGTGCGGTCGGAAAGCTTGACGCCACCGAGCATGCGCGCGAGTTCCCGCACGCGGCCGGCGTCGTCGAGCAACGCCATGTGCGTCAGCGTGGTATCGCGCTCGGCACGCTTCTCGATATGCAGATGGTGGTGGGCCTGGGCCGCGACCTGCGGCAGGTGCGTCACGGTGAGGATCTGCCCCTGCGTGCCGAGACGGCGCAGCAGCTGGCCGACGATCTCGGCGGTGGCACCGGACACGCCCACGTCGACCTCGTCGAAGACCATGCTGGGCACGGTGCTGTGCTGCGCGGCGACGACCTGGATCGCCAGACTGATGCGGGACAGCTCGCCGCCCGAGGCGACCTTGTTCAAGGGACGTGCCGGCTGCCCGGGGTTGGCGCTGATCACGAAGCGTACCTGGTCGAGTCCCTCGGCCTGGGGCGTGTCGCGGGGCTCGACTTCCACGTCGAACGTGGCCTTGCCCAGCCCGAGAAACGCCAGTTGGGCCTGCACGGCCTCGCCGAAGGCGCGTGCCGCCTCGAGACGGGCTTCGCTGACAGCACGTGCCTGCTGGCGATAGGTGTCGCGTGCCTGTTCGACGTCGCGAGCGAGCGCTTCCAGGTCGTTCTCGCCGCCTTCGAGGCCGGCCAGCTCGTCGCTCAGGCGCTGATGCAGGTCGCGCAGTTCCTCGGGCATGACATGATGCTTGCGCGCGATGCGATGGACCTCGCCGAGCCGGGCATCGACTTCCGCCAGGCGCTGCGGATCGAGTTCGGTGGTATCGACGAAGCGATGAAGCTCGCGTGCCGCTTCCTCGATCTGGATGCGGGCGTCTCCCAGCATGCCGAGAGCCTCCGCGAGGCTGTCCTGGGCATTGCCGGGGACGTGGCTCAGTCGGGCGGTGGCCTGGTGCAGCAGCGATAGCGCACCGCCCTCCTCCTGGTCGCAGCAGTCGGCGGCGAACTGGGCGTCGCCCAGAATCTGCTCGAGATTGGCAAGCTGGGTCTGTTCGCTTTCCAGCGTCTCGAGTTCGCCCTCGCCGAGTCCCAGCTGATCCAGTTCCTCGACCTGATAGCGCAGCAACTGGCGACGCGCCTGGATTTCGTCGCCGCTCTCCTGCAGCTCACGCAGTCGCCGTCGCAGAGACCGCCATTCGTGAAAATGCTCGCCGAGGGCGGTGACCGCGTCGCTCTGACCGGCATAGGCGTCCAGCAGGCGCAGATGCGTTTCCTCGCGCAGCAGTGCCTGATGCGCGTGCTGGCTGTGGACTTCGATGAGATGTTCGCCGAGTGCCTTCAGGTCGCTCACCGTGGCGGGCTGACCGTTGATCCAGGCCTTGGAGCGCCCCGAGGCGTTGACCGTGCGGCGCAGCAGGCACTCGTCCTGGGGCAGGTCGCGTGCGTCAAGCCAGGCGCGCGCCTCCGCCAGGTGGGTGATGTCGAAACGTGCACTGACGTCCGCGCGTTCGCGGCCATGGCGCACGCTGCCCGCGTCGGCGCGCTCGCCCAGGCACAGGCCCAGGGCGCCGAGCATGATCGACTTGCCGGCGCCGGTTTCCCCGGTAATGGCCGTCATGCCGTCATGCAGATCCAGATCGAGACGATCGACGATGGCGTAATCACGAATGGCGAGCTGTATCAGCATGAAAACCTCCGGGCGTCGGAAACGAGGCTGATCTCTGTGTGTTTATACAGTAGTTGGCAGGGGGCTTCAATTATCCGTCGGCGAGGGGCGATCGGCATGGCTTGAGATCGTCGTCTGCATCCCCATATAGGGGGACAATTCCTTGTTAGATGCGGCTTCGGGCCGCGCCAGCTGTCAGGAGATACTCATGGCCAAAGACCCGCAGACCCCCACCGACGAAGAGTTGGCACGCGCCGAACGCGATGCCGAACCGCAACCGGGCGACGCGACCGATGACGAGGTCGAACTCGAAGGTGTCGTCGAGGATGTCGAGGCCAGCGAGGCCGATGCCGAAGCGCTCGAAAACCCGGAAGCGGACGCGCTGGCCGCGCGTGTCGAAGAATTGGAGCAAGCGCTGGCGGACGCCAAGGATCAGACGGCACGTGCCGCCGCAGAGGCTCAGAATGTACGCCGCCGTGCCGAGCAGGATGTCGAGAAGGCACGCAAGTTCGCGCTCGAGAAGTTCGTCAAGGAGCTGCTGCCGGTCGTCGACAGCCTGGAAAAGGCACTGGAATCGATGCAGGAAGGTGCCAGCGAGGTGCATCGCGAAGGGGTGTCGATGACGCTCAAGCTGCAGCTCGACGTGCTGGCCAAGTTCGGCGTGGAAGCCGTCGATCCGCAAGGCGAGCCGTTCGACCCGCAAGTGCATGAAGCCATGACCATGGTGCCCAACCCCGAGGTGGAGCCCAACACCGTGATCGAGGTCATGCAGAAGGGTTATCTGCTGAATGGACGCCTCGTGCGTCCGGCGATGGTGGTCGTCAGCCAAGCCGCCAATTGATGGGGCGGGGGAAGGGAATCCATCACTCAGGCCCTTGAAAGGCGTGGCCCTATCCCCCAAATAGACGAACAACGAGGCGGCAGCGCCGCCGACGAAGACGCAACAGTCAAGCAACGTATTTTGAGGTATTCCTATGGGACGCATCATCGGTATTGATTTGGGGACCACCAACTCCTGTGTTGCCATCCTTGACGGCGGCAATGCGAAGGTGATCGAAAACGCGGAAGGCGCTCGCACGACGCCCTCCATCATCGCTTACACCGACGACGGCGAAACGCTGGTCGGTCAGGCTGCCAAGCGTCAGGCGGTCACCAACCCGAGCAACACGCTGTACGCTATCAAGCGCCTGATCGGTCGCAAGTTCAAGGACGATGTCGTCCAGAAAGACATCAAGATGGTGCCGTACACCATCGCCGAGGCCGACAACGGTGATGCCTGGGTCGAAGTGAAGGGCAACAAGCTCGCGCCGCCCCAGGTCAGCGCCGAAGTGCTGAAGAAGATGAAGAAGACCGCCGAAGACTATCTCGGCGAGGAAGTCACCGAGGCGGTGATCACCGTGCCGGCGTACTTCAACGACAGTCAGCGTCAGGCCACCAAGGATGCCGGCCGCATCGCGGGGCTCGAGGTCAAGCGCATCATCAACGAGCCGACGGCCGCGGCGCTGGCCTACGGCATGGACAAGGCGCGTGGCGACAAGACCATCGCGGTCTATGACCTGGGCGGCGGTACCTTCGATATCTCGATCATCGAAGTGGCCGATGTCGACGGCGAGACGCAGTTCGAGGTACTGGCCACCAATGGTGACACCTTCCTGGGTGGCGAGGACTTCGACCTCAAGCTGATCGATTACCTCGTCCAGCAGTTCAAGAGCGACTCGGGCATCGACCTGTCCGGTGACTCGCTGGCCATGCAGCGCCTGAAAGAGGCGGCCGAGAAAGCCAAGATCGAGCTTTCCGCCGCACAGCAGACCGAAGTCAACCTGCCGTACATCACGGCGGACAATACCGGTCCCAAGCACCTCAACGTCAAGGTGACGCGCGCCAAGCTCGAATCGCTGGTCGAAGAGCTGGTCCAGAACTCGCTGGCGCCCTGCAAGACCGCGCTGAGCGACGCCGGTCTGTCCGCTTCCGAGATTGACGAAGTGATTCTGGTGGGCGGCCAGACGCGCATGCCGCTGGTGCAGAAGAAAGTCGCCGACTTCTTCGGCAAGGATGCGCGCAAGGACGTCAACCCGGATGAAGCCGTGGCCGTGGGTGCCGCGATCCAGGGTGGCGTGCTGGGCGGCGACGTCAAGGACGTGCTGCTGCTCGACGTCACGCCGCTGACCCTGGGTATCGAAACCCTGGGTGGCGTGATGACGCCGCTGATCGAGAAGAACACCACGATCCCGACCAAGAAGACGCAGGTCTTCTCCACGGCGGACGACAACCAGACGGCCGTGACCATTCACGTGCTGCAGGGTGAGCGCAAGCAGTCGAGCGGCAACAAGTCGCTGGGTCGCTTCGATCTGGCCGACATTCCGCCGGCGCCGCGTGGCGTGCCGCAGATCGAGGTGGCGTTCGACCTCGACGCCAACGGCATCCTCAACGTCTCCGCCAAGGACAAGGCCACCGGCAAGGAACAGTCCATCGTCATCAAGGCCTCCGGCGGTCTCTCCGACGAAGAGATCGACCAGATGGTCAAGGATGCCGAGGCGCACGAAGCCGAGGACAAGAAGTTCGAGGAGCTCGTGCAGCTGCGCAACCAGGCCGACGGCATGGTTCACGCCGCACGCAAGACCCTCGAGGAAGCCGGCGACAAGGTCGACGCCAGCGAGAAAGAGCAGATCGAGACCGCGATCAGCGAGCTCGAGGAAGCCACCAAGGGTGACGACCAGGAGCATATCCAGGCCAAGCTCGACGCGCTGACCGAAGCCTCCGGCAACCTGGCGCAGAAGATGTATGCCGAGCAGGGTGATGCCGGCGCCGAAGGCGGCGAGCAGCCGGCCGGCGATGGTGCCCAGAAGAAAGAAGACGACGTGGTTGACGCCGAGTACGAGGAAGTCAACGACGACCAGAAAAAGCAGTAACCACGACGTCTGATGCTCGCATCGCGGCAGCGCGGGGGATGATCTCCCGCGTTGCTGTTTGCGCAGCGCCGACACGGAGGCGGACCATCCATGTCCAAGCGTGACTACTACGAAGTATTGGGCATCGAACGGGGGGCCGATCAGAAAGAGATCAAGAAGGCCTACCGTCGACTCGCCCAGAAGTACCATCCGGATCGCAACCCGGATGACGACACCGCGGCCGAAAAATTCCGCGAGGTCTCCGAGGCTTACGAAGTCCTCACCGACGAAGAAAAGCGTAGTGCCTACGACCAGTTCGGTCACGCCGGTGTCGACGGCCAGGCCGGTGGCGGCTTTGGCGGCGGCGGTTTCGGCGGCGGCGCAGGCGGTTTCAGCGATATCTTCGGCGATGTATTCGGCGATATCTTCGGTGGCGGTGGCCGGCGCAATCCCAACGCCCCGCAGCGTGGCAGCGATCTGCGCTACAACCTGGAGCTCGACCTCGAGGATGCCGTTGCCGGCACCACGGTCGATATCCGCGTGCCGCGCCACATCGAATGCGAACACTGCGACGGCGACGGTGCCGAGCCGGGCTCCACCAAGGAGACCTGCCCGACCTGTCACGGCCAGGGCCAGGTACGCATGCAGCAGGGCTTCTTCGCCGTGCAGCAGACCTGCCCGACCTGTCATGGCGCCGGCCAGACCATCAAGGTGCCGTGCCGCAAGTGCCATGGCGAAGGGCGTGTCCGCGAGACGCGTACCTTGTCGGTGAAGATTCCCGCCGGCGTGGATACCGGCGACCGGATTCGTCTCAACAACGAAGGCGAGGCCGGGCTCAATGGCGGCCCGCCCGGGGACCTCTACGTCCAGGCGGCCATCAAGCCGCACCCGATCTTTGAGCGCGATGGGCGTCACCTGCAGTGCGAGGTGCCGATCAACTTCATCGACGCGACCCTGGGGGGCGAGCTGGAAGTGCCGACCCTGGATGGCCGGGTCAAGTTGAAGATTCCGCCGGAAACGCAAACCGGCAAGATGTTCCGGCTCAAGGGCAAGGGCGTCAAACCGGTTCGCGGCGGCCCGCCGGGTGATCTGCTGTGCAAGGTCGTGCTGGAGACGCCGGTCAACTTGAGCGACGAACAGAAGGACTTGCTGCGCCAGTTCCAAGACAGCCTGGACGGCAGCAACAGCCATCACTCGCCGAAGAAGACCAGCTTCTTCGATGGCGTGAAGAAGTTCTTCGAGGACATGAAGCCGTAAGGCAGTGTCCTCGATGGCACGTTCGAGGCCCCGCGCTCCGCAAGGAGGCGGGGCCTTGTCGTGTCGCTTCCCGCAGAATTTCGATCGGATACGAGAATTGTTCCCATCCGCAGTGATATCATGGCCGTATCCTCAGGGCCGTGCATCGTCGCGCCCGCTCGCTTGAAAGACGCTCAAGGACGCTCATGAATAACGTCGCGGATCGGCCGCTGGCCGGCATCGTGCTTCGGCTGCTGTCGGGCATTCTCTTCACCGGGATGATGGTGTGCGTCAAGGCGGTGAGCACGCAGGTGCCGCTGGGCCAGACCGTGTTCTTCCGTTCGGCCTTCGCGCTGCTGCCGATCGTGATCTTCATGACCTGGCGGCGTGAATTTCCCCGGGCGCTGGCGACGCGCAAGCCGTTGGGGCACCTGGTGCGCTCGGGCCTGGGGGCGGCGGCGATGTTCGCCTCCTTCGCGGCGGTGGCGCGGCTGCCGGTGGCCGAGGCGACACTGCTGGCGCAGCTGTCGCCGGTGGCCATGGCGGTGGGCGGCGTGCTGCTGCTTGGCGAGCGCTTCACTCTCCACCGGGCGGCAGCCTTCGCGCTGGTGCTGGCGGGTGTGGCGGCGCTGGTAGTGCCCGACCTGGGCGAGTCCCGGGGACAGGTGCTGGGTTACGGCCTGGGCGTGCTGGCCGCGCTGCTGACGGCGGGCGCACTGGTGACGGTGCGGCGTATCTCGCGTACCGAGACGGCCGCTTCGATTGCCTTCTACTTCGTGCTGGTCACGGCGCTGGCGGGGCTCGCCACGTTGCCGCTTGGCTGGGTGGCGGTCTCGGGGCCGACGTTGGCGCTGCTGGTGCTGGCGGGGTTGTTCGGCGGCGCCGCGCATATCTGCATGACCCTGGCGCTACGCTACGCCGAGGTCTCGCGCCTGGCGCCCTTCGAGTACGTGGCGCTGATCTGGCCGGTGCTGGCCGATCTGCTGATCTTCGGGCTGCCGCTCTCCGGCGGCTTCCTGGTGGCCCTGCCGCTGGTGCTGGGCGGGGCGGCCCTTGCGGCGCTGGAAGGGCGGCGTCTCAGACGGCCTCTTCGACAATGAGCTGAGGGCGTCCCTTCGAGCAGCGCTCGATGCGTGCGGTGACATGATAGACGCGATACAGCAGCTCGGGGGTGACCACTTCCTCGGTCGGACCGCAGTTCACCAGCGTCCCGTTCTGCAGTACCAGTGCCTGGTCGGTGAAGCGCAGCGCGTGGCCCAGGTCGTGCAGCGCGGCGATCACCAGCATGCCCCTTTCCTTGGCCAGTCGGCGCAGGATCGACAGCAGTTGGATCTGTCGATGCAGGTCCAGCGCCGAGGTCGGCTCGTCGAGCAGCAGCACCTCAGGGTTCTGCACCAGCGCCTGGGCCGCGCCCACCATCTGCCGCTGGCCGCCGCTCAGGTCGCCGATGTCGCGCTCGCCGAGCGCGACAATGCCCAGCTCGTCCAGGGCGCGATCCACCTCGGCCAGATCCTCGGGCTTCACGTTCAGGCGCCGGCCCTGCATGCGTGCCAGCAACACCGACTCGTAGACCGTCAATACTGCGTTGACGCCGGTTTCCTGGGGCATGTAGGCCACGGGGCGCTCGCGGGTGGCGCCCTCGAGACATACCGTGCCGCCGCCGTCGAGCAGCCCGAAGATGCGCCGGAAGAGGGTCGACTTGCCCGCGGCATTGGGGCCGAGCACTGCCACCACCTGGCCGCCCTCGAGAGGCGGCGTGGTGATCTCCGAGAGGATGCGGCGGCGGCCGTAACTGGCCGAAAGTCCGTCGAGCGTGAGCGTTACCATGAGGCCTTCTTGTTGCTGAGGACGAGGAACAGGAAGAAAGGAATGCCGACCAGCGAGGTGATGATGCCGATGGGGATGACGGTGCCCGGGATCAGCACCTTCGACAGCACCGAGCCGATGGACAGGATCAACGCGCCGCACAGTGCCGAGCCGGGCAGGAAGAAACGCTGATCCTCGCCCAGCAGCAGGCGGGCGATATGCGGCCCGACCAGGCCGATGAAGCCGATGGTGCCGACGAAGGCCACGGCGATGGCGGCCAGCAGCGAGACGAGTACCAGCACTTCCAGGCGCAGCGCGCGGGGCTTGACGCCCAGGCTCTCGGCCTTGGCATCGCCGAGGCGCATGGCGGTCAGCGCCCAGCCGTGGCGAGCCAGTAGCGGCATGACCGTGGCCAGCACGCCCAGCGCGATCCACAGCTTGGGCCAGGTGGCCTTGGTCAGGCTGCCCATGGTCCAGAACACCACTGCGGAGACGGCCTGCTGGCTGGCGAAGAACTGGATCAGCGCCATCAGCGAGTTGAAGATGAAGACCATGGCGATCCCCAGCAGCACGATGGTCTCGATGGTCACCCCGCGCCGCATGCTCAGCGCATGGATCGCGAAGGCGGTCAGCATGGCCATGACGAAGGCGTTGATCGGGATCACGTAGTCGACCGCGGCAGGTACGATGACCACGCCGAAGGCCAGCGCCAGGGCAGCGCCGAAACTGGCGCCGGCGGAGATCCCCAGGGTGAAGGGGCTGGCCAGGGGGTTGCTGAGGATGGTCTGCATCTGGGCGCCGGCCACCGACAGGCTGGCCCCGACCACCAGCGCCATCAGTGCCACCGGCATGCGAATTTCCCAAAGGATGACGCGGGCCTGCAGGCTCACGTCATCCGGGGAGAAGAGCGCGGCGAGCACTTCGCCCAGGCTGAAACGGGCCGGGCCCAGGGCCAGATCGACGCACAGGCTGAGGAACAGGGCCAGCGCCAGGGCGGCGAGGATCAGCTGGCGGCGCAGTACCAGGGCGCGATAGAAGGTGCGTCCTTCCTCGGGGGCAGACTGTTCGGACGGCAGGATATCGGCGCCGGTGTGCATGTCAGTCACCCTTCAGCGAGACCCAGTAGCCCGGCACGTAGTCCACCGGCAGGAAGCGTTCGTGCAACTCCCGCAGCGTCGCCTCGGGGTCGAGGTCGGCGAACAGCTCGGGGTGGAACCACTTGGCCAGCCGCTGCACGGCGACGAAGTAGTAGGGGCTGTTGTAGAACTGGTGCCAGATGGCGTGAAAATTGTCGGTCTGCACGGCGTCGATGCCGGCCATGGCGGTGCGCTCGGTGAGCCCTTCGAGCTTGGTCCGCGCGGCCGCCAGGTCGGCGCCGGGGCCCACGCCCACCCAGTCGCCGCCGGGCACGTAGGCGTCCCAGTGGCCGCCGGTCACGACCACCTGTTGCGGGTCGGCGGCGATGATCTGCTCCGGGTTCAGCCGGCCGAAGGTGTTGGGAATGATGCCGTCGGCGATGTTGCTCCCCCCGGCGAGCTCGACGTATTTACCGAAGTTGCCCGGGCCGAAGCTCATGCAGCAGTCGTCGGAATAGCCGCCGGCACGATCGATGAAGACCCGGGGACGCTGGGGGTCGGCAGTTTCGATGGTCTCGGCGACGCGCGCCATCTGGGCCTGTGAATAGTCGATGAAGGCCTCGGCCCTTTCTTCCTCGCCGAGTAGCCGGCCGATCAGTCGCATGGAAGGCGTCGTGTGTTCGAGCGGCGCCTCGCGGAAGTCCACGTAGACGATCGGGATGCCCAGTTCGGCCAGCTTGTCGTCGTAGGCGGCGTCCTCGGTGGCGGCCTTGGCCTCCAGGTTCATCAGCACGACGTCGGGCTGTAGCGCAGCAGCCTGCTCCACATCGAAGGTGCCGTCCTTGAAGCCACCGAAGGTGGGGATCTGCTTCATCTCGGGAAACTTGGCGGCATAGGCGGCGTAGTTGTCCGGATCGGCCTGCGAGAAGTCCTCGCGCCAGCCCACCACGTGCTCGAAGGGGGTCTCCGGCTGCAGCGCGCCGAGCAGATAGATCTGGCGCCCCTCACCGAGAATCAGGCGATTCACGGGAGCGTCGACGGTGACCTGGCGGCCGGCGACGTCAGTGACGGTGATCTCTTCGGCCAGCGCGGTCGTGGCAGCGAGGGTGAGGACTGCGCCGGCGGCGGCTTTGAATAGTGAGGTGAGCATGAGCGGTGTCGGGCTGGTTATCTGATTTGGAGACGATGAGAGATACTAATCGATAGCACCTCTTTTTGCGACTCATTGTTGTTCGCATTTGGCTGTCAGTATGCCTGCAGCGCCGGGGCGCGTCGAGCCGTGACCGATCCTCTGAGGGCTTGGAGTCCCGTGCTGACGAACGGAGCGTTGCCGGTGGGCGGCGGGGGCGCATGCCATAATGGCATGTTCATTGGGCGGCTATCCCGCTAGGAGGTGTTCATGCCTGTTTCCCACGCCGTCGTGCCGACGACATCCGGTTCGCGGTATATCAATCGTCTGTGCAAGCACTGGCAACACAAGTTGAATGTCGCTCATGACGAGCACCAGGGGCGTGTCGAGTTCGACACCGGTGTATGCCGACTGCGTGCCGAGCCCGATGCACTGCACCTGTCCCTGGAGGCGGTCGATGCCGAGGCCCGTGAACATCTCGAGCACGTGGTGGCCGTGCATCTGGTGCGCATGGCCAGCCGCGAGGACGTGGACGTGGCCTGGCGGCGCGACGACGCCTGAGCGGCACAGCGCGGTGCGGGGCATCGGTGATGTGACGAGAGCGAGAGGCGATTTGGTATACTCTCCGGCATTCATCGACACGTAACCGCAAGGAGTCCACATGACGCGTATCGCCATTGTCGGCGTCGCCGGACGCATGGGCCGTACCCTGGTCAATGCCGTACAGCAGGATCCCGAGGCCAGCCTGGGCGGTGGCATCGTCGAGCCCGGCAGCTCGCTGGTCGGTGCCGACCTGGGTGAGCTCGCCGGTGTGGGGCGCCTGGGCGTGAACGCCACGGACGATCCGGCCGCTATCGCCGATGCCTTCGACGTCCTGATCGACTTCACCGCACCCCGGGTCACGCTGGCCAATCTGGCGTTTTGCGCCGAGCATGGCAAGGCGATCGTGATCGGGACCACCGGCTTGTCCGACGACGAACTGGCCGAGCTCGACGGTTACCGCGAGCGGGTGCCCATGGTGTTCGCGCCCAACATGAGCGTCGGCGTCAATCTCACTCTCAAGTTGCTGGAAACCGCCGCCCGAGCGCTGGGTGACGAGGGCTACGACATCGAGGTGAGCGAGGCGCATCATCGTCACAAGGTCGATGCCCCCTCCGGCACCGCGCTCAAGATGGGCGAAGTGGTGGCCAAGGCCTTGAGCCGCGATCTCAAGGAGGACGGTGTCTTCGAGCGTGTCGGACAGTGCGGTCCGCGCGGCGACAAGGAGATCGGGTTTGCCACCGTGCGCGCGGGCGATATCGTCGGGGAGCATACCGTGATGTTCGCCACCGAAGGCGAGCGGATCGAGATCACCCACAAGGCATCCAGCCGCATGACGTTTGCCAAGGGCGCGGTGCGTGCCGCACGCTGGGTGGCGTCGCGTGGCAACGGGCGTTACGACATGCAGGATGTGCTTGGCCTCAAGGGGTAGCCTATCGCGCGCAATTCGCGTATCATCGAGTCAATTTGGCCTAGTGAATGCATGGACGGCCACAGGGATTCCGAGCGAACGACAACAAGCGGGATGAAACCGGACTTCTTTCAGGTTTCGTCCCGCTTTTTTACGACCCGCGTGTCGCTTGCGGAGTGCGAGGGCATCCGCAAAGGCCGCATGTCGAGACTCTCAGTGCTCCTTGAATTCGAGGGGTCGGTTGCGGCCGGCCCCGGCCCAGACTCGCGCATGACAAGGGGAGGACGTTGCGTTGATCAGACCCGCGATATTGGCCTTGGAAGACGGCAGCGTATTTCATGGCAGTGCCATCGGAGCCGATGGGCAGACCAGTGGTGAGGTGGTCTTCAATACGGCCATGACTGGCTATCAAGAAATTCTCACCGACCCCTCCTACACGCGACAGATCGTCACCCTCACGTATCCGCATATCGGCAATACCGGCATCAATGCCGAGGACATCGAGTCCGCCGCCATCGCCGCGGCCGGCCTGGTGATTCGCGACTTGCCGCTCGTCGCCAGCAACTTCCGCAGCGAAGAAAGCCTGGATGCGTACCTCAAGCGCAACGGCGTGCTGGGCATCGCCGACATCGATACGCGGCGGCTGACCCGGGTGCTGCGCGACAAGGGGGCGCAGAACGGAGCGATTCTGGCGGGGGTCGATGCCGAAGGCGACGCCGCCGTGGAGCGCGCGCTGACGGCGGCACGCGCCTTCCCGGGCCTCAAGGGCATGGACCTCGCCCAGGAGGTGAGCTGCCGCGAAACCTATGAGTGGAGCGAGGGTGAGTGGTCGCTGGGCAGCGGTTACGCCGATGCCTCGCAGGGCGAGCGCCCCTACCACGTGGTGGCGTACGATTACGGCGCGAAGTTCAACATCCTGCGTATGCTAGCTTCGCGCGGCTGCCGCTTGACGGTGGTGCCGGCACGCACCCCGGCCGTCGAGGTGCTGTCGATGCAGCCGGATGGCGTCTTCCTGGCCAATGGGCCGGGCGATCCCGAGCCCTGTGATTACGCCATCGAGGCGATCCGCGAGGTCATCGCTGCCGATGTGCCGCTATTCGGCATTTGCCTGGGCCATCAACTGCTGGGGCTGGCCTCCGGTGCACGCACGGTGAAGATGAACAATGGCCATCACGGCGCCAATCACCCGGTCGAGGACCTCGACAGCGGCCGCGTGATGATCACCAGTCAGAACCATGGCTTCGCGGTCGACGAGGCGAGCCTGCCGGCCAACGTGCGGGCCACGCACCGCTCGCTGTTCGATGGCACCTTGCAAGGCATCGAGCGCACCGACTGCCCGGCGTTCAGCTTTCAGGGGCATCCCGAGGCCAGCCCTGGTCCGCGTGATGTCGCGCCGCTGTTCGACCGCTTCATCGCGCTGATGCAAGCCCGTCGTTGAGCCACCGTCGCCTCCGCGAGAGGCGGCGCACCGTCGCACCGTCGTTTGTCACCTAGTCTAGCGGGAATCGTCATGCCGAAACGTACCGACATCCAGAGCATCCTGATCATCGGCGCCGGGCCCATCGTCATCGGGCAGGCGTGCGAATTCGATTATTCCGGCGCCCAGGCCTGCAAGGCGCTGCGCGAGGAAGGCTATCGCGTCATCCTGGTCAACTCCAACCCGGCGACCATCATGACCGACCCGGTGATGGCGGACGCGACCTATATCGAGCCGATCACCTGGCAGGCGGTGGCCAAGATCATCGAGAAGGAGCGTCCCGATGCCATCCTGCCGACGATGGGCGGGCAGACCGCGCTCAACTGCGCGCTGGATCTCGACAAGCACGGCGTGCTCGAGACGTACGGCGTGGAAATGATCGGGGCCAATGCCGCCGCCATCAACAAGGCCGAGGATCGCGACCTGTTCGACAAGGCGATGAAGAACATCGGCCTGGAGTGCCCCAAGGCCAAGGTCGCCCATCGCATGAGCGAAGCATGGGAAATCCAGGGCGAACTGGGCTTTCCGGTGATCATTCGCCCGTCCTACACCATGGGCGGCTCCGGCGGCGGGGTGGCCTACAACAAGGAAGAGTTCGAGGAGATCTGCACGCGCGGCTTCGAGCTCTCCAACAACCACGAGCTGCTCATCGACGAGTCGCTGCTGGGGTGGAAGGAATACGAGATGGAGGTCGTTCGTGACAAGAACGACAACTGCATCATCGTCTGCGCCATCGAGAACTTCGACCCCATGGGCGTCCACACCGGCGACTCCATCACTGTCGCCCCGGCGCAGACGCTGACCGACAAGGAATACCAGATCATGCGTGACGCCTCGCTGGCGGTGTTGCGCGAGATCGGCGTGGAGACCGGCGGCTCCAACGTGCAGTTCGGCGTCGACCCGCAGACCGGCCGCGTGGTGGTCATCGAGATGAATCCGCGCGTCAGCCGCTCCTCGGCGCTGGCCTCCAAGGCGACCGGCTTCCCGATCGCCAAGATCGCTGCCAAGCTGGCGGTCGGCTATACCCTGAACGAGCTGCAGAACGACATCACCGGCGGCAAGACGCCGGCGTCCTTCGAGCCCTCCATCGATTACGTGGTCACCAAGATTCCGCGTTTCACCTTCGAGAAGTTCCCGCAGGCCAACGACCGCCTGACCACGCAGATGAAGTCGGTGGGCGAGGTGATGGCGATCGGCCGGACCTTCCAGGAGTCGCTGCAGAAGGCCCTGCGCGGCCTGGAAATCGGCGCCGACGGTCTCGACCCCAAGGTGACCGAGTTCAACGAGGCCGGCATGGCCTTGATCAAGGGCGAGCTGCAGGCCGCCGGGGCCGATCGCATCTTCTTCGTCGCCGATGCCATGCGCGCGGGAATGAGCGTGGAAGAGGTCTTCGCGCTGACCAATATTGATCGCTGGTTCCTGGTGCAGCTCGAGGAACTGGTGCGCCTCGAGCAGCAGCTGGCCAGCTGCTCGCTGAGCGAGCTGTCGGCGGCGACGCTGTTCCGGCTCAAGCGCAAGGGCTTTTCCGATGCGCGCCTGGCCACGCTGCTGGGCGTGTCCGAGAAGGAGTTCCGCAAGACGCGTCAGAAGCACGGCATTCGTCCCGTCTACAAGCGGGTCGATACCTGCGCGGCGGAGTTCGCCTCCAACACGGCCTACATGTACTCCACCTACGAGGAGGAGTGCGAAGCCGAGGTCAGCGACCGCCAGAAGATCATGGTGCTGGGCGGCGGGCCCAACCGCATCGGCCAGGGTATCGAGTTCGACTACTGCTGCGTGCACGCGGCGCTGGCCATGCGCGAAGACGGCTTTGAAACCATCATGGTCAACTGCAACCCGGAAACCGTGTCCACCGATTACGACACCAGTGACCGCCTCTACTTCGAGCCGGTGACCCTCGAGGACGTGCTCGAGATTGCCGACAAGGAGAAGCCGGCCGGGGTGATCGTGCAGTTCGGCGGCCAGACGCCGCTCAAGCTGGCACGCGAGCTGGAGGCGGCGGGCGTGCCGATCATCGGCACCACGCCGGATGCCATCGACCGGGCCGAGGACCGCGAGCGCTTCCAGCAGATGATCGACAAGCTGGGGCTCAAGCAGCCGCCCAATGCCACCGCGCGCAGCTTCGAGGATGCCTTCGCCAAGGCCGAGAAGATCGGCTATCCCTTGGTCGTGCGTCCGAGTTACGTGCTCGGCGGGCGGGCCATGGAGATCGTCTATGACGCCGCCGAGCTGGAAGGCTACATGACCCATGCGGTCAAGGTGTCCAACGATTCGCCGGTATTGCTGGATCATTTCCTCAATGCGGCCATCGAGGTCGATATCGACGCGGTCAGCGACGGCGAGCAGGTGGTGATTGGCGGGATCATGCAGCACATCGAGCAGGCCGGCGTGCATTCCGGCGACTCGGCATGCTCGCTGCCGCCCTACTCACTGCCGGCCCACGTGCAGGACGAGATGCGCGACCAGGTCAAGCGCATGGCGCTGGAACTCAATGTCGTGGGGCTGATGAACGTGCAGCTGGCCTGGCAGGACGACGAGATCTACGTCATCGAGGTCAATCCGCGCGCTTCGCGGACCGTGCCGTTCGTGTCCAAGTGCATCGGCACGTCGCTGGCCCAGGTCGCGGCGCGCTGCATGGCGGGCAAGACGCTCGGCGAGCAGGACTTCACGCTGGAGCGCATTCCCGGCTACTACAGCGTCAAGGAAGCCGTCTTCCCGTTCAACAAGTTCCCGGGCGTCGATCCCATCCTGTCGCCGGAGATGAAATCCACCGGCGAGGTGATGGGCAGCGGCGTGACCTTCGCCGAGGCCTTCTACAAGGCGCAGCTCAGCGCCGGCGAGGCGATTCCGAGGCTGGATGGCGAACGCAAGGCGTTTCTCTCGGTGCGCGACCCGGACAAGCGCGAGATTATCGAGGTGGCGCAATTTCTGCTAGCATTGGGGTTCAGCCTGATCGCGACCCGTGGTACCGCCATCGCCCTCGAAGCGGTTGGTCTCCCGGTCAAGGTCGTCAACAAGGTCTATGAAGGCCGCCCGCATATCGTCGACATGCTCAAGAACGACGAAGTGGCCTATATCGTCAATACGACCGAAGGCCGCCAGGCGATCAGTGACTCTTCCGTGATCCGCCGTACCGCACTTGCCCGCAAGGTCCCCTATGCCACGACGTTGGCGGGGGCGCGAGCCGTGTGTATGGCGCTTGAGTATGGAAACGAGATTACCGTACGGCGGCTGCAGGAATTGCATGCAGGAGCAAGCACATGAACAAGGTCCCGATGACCGTCGCAGGTGAGCAGAAACTGCGTGAAGAGCTCGAGCAGCTCAAAGGCGAGGAGCGTCCTCGGGTGATCAATGCGATTGCCGAAGCGCGTGAGCACGGCGATCTCAAGGAAAATGCCGAGTATCACGCGGCGCGCGAGCAGCAGGGGTTCATCGAGGGACGTATCCAGGAGATCGAGAGCAAGCTGTCCGCGTCGCAGGTGATCGACGTGACCAAGCTGCCCAAGACCGGCAAGGTGATCTTCGGCGTGACGGTGGATTTGATCAATCTCCACAACGACGAGGAAGTTCGCTACCGAATCGTCGGCGAGGACGAGGCCGACATCAAGGCGGGCAGGATTTCCGTGACCTCGCCGATCGCGCGCGCCCTGATCGGCAAGGAAGAGGGCGATACCGTCCTGGTGCGTACGCCGGGAGGCGATGTCGAATACGAAATCGCCGGCGTCGAGCACCTCTGAGCAGGTGCTACGTGCTGCGAGCCAAGAAAAAGTCCGCGACGATGTCGCGGACTTTTTTGTACGCCGGGCGAACGCCCAGGCTTGCGCTAAGTGCCTCAGCGCCGCCCGTGGTGGTTCTCGAAGCGCTGGATGTTGGAAAGCTTGGGGTTGACCCTGGGGTTGTGGCGGTAGAGCAGCACGACCTTGCCGATGGTCTGGACGAGCTCGCTGCGGCTGGCCTCGGCGAGCTCGGCGGTCACGGCGTTGCGCGCTTCGCGGTCGCCGATGGCGAGTTTGACCTTGACCAGCTCATGGTCTTCCAGGGCGCGAGCGAGCTCGGCCATGACGCCCTCGGTCAGCCCGTTCTCCGAGACCGTCACCACGGGGTTCAAATGGTGGCCGATGCTGCGAAATGCTTTCTTTTGTGCCTGTGACAAGCTCATGGTATCGTGACTATTCCGGGTTGGCGGACACTCGGCGCAGATGGCCGAGGGCGTTATCTGAATGCGACGAGGCCGCATGCCGGCGCAACGCTGGATGTCGTCCTGGCCTCGCGGACAGTACGTGAGGTGGCGCCGAGAAAAGATAGAACGCGCCATGTTACGGGGAAAGCGGCGCCTTGGAAAGGCCGTGCCGCCCGCCCAGCTAGCCCTCCCTGCCTTCCGGAAGATTCTCAACCGTTATCGACTTAGGTGATTCGTGGCACGTTCCTCGCACACCAGCAAGAGCTCGGCCTCCTGGCTCAAGGAGCATTTCGACGACCGTTACGTACAGCGCTCGTGGCAGGACGGCTATCGCTCGCGGGCCAGTTACAAGCTGCTGGAACTCGATGCCAAGGACGCATTGCTCAAGCCGGGCATGACCGTGATCGATCTGGGCGCGGCACCGGGAGGCTGGAGTCAGATCGCTGCCGACAAGGTCGGCGACAAGGGCTGTGTCATCGCCTCCGACATCCTGGAAATGGATGCGCTGGCCGGCGTGACGTTCGTCCAGGGTGACTTCACCGAGATGGAGGTGCTGGAACAGATCCTCGTCGCTCTGGAAGGCCGTCGCGTCGACCTTGTCATGTCCGATATGGCCCCCAATATGAGTGGTATGGCGGCCATCGATCAGCCCCAGGCGATGTACCTCGTCGAGCTGGCGCTGGATCTGGCGCGTCAGACTCTGTCGCCTGGCGGGCGCTTTCTGGCCAAGGTCTTCCAGGGAGAAGGGTTCGATGCGTATTTGAAGGAGCTGCGCGGCAGCTTCCGCAAGGTAGTGACTCGCAAGCCGGAGGCATCGCGTGCCCGTTCGCGTGAAGTCTACTTGCTTGCGGAAGGATTCCACGGCTGAGCATGCGCCCAAGGCGCACTCACCACGCGGTTATCGGCTCGATAGTCGTAATGACTTGGTAGTCGACACGCCTCATGTGGTGTAGTGTCCAACCTATGGTCCTGCTTGGCAGACAGTTGCATGCAATGAGGGTATTCCCTTGAACGACATGGCGAAGAACCTGATTCTCTGGTTGGTCATCGCGGCGGTATTGCTGACGGTGTTCAACAACTTCAGCGTCGACAGCTCACCTCAGGCGATGAGCTACTCGCAGTTCGTCCAGCAGGTGCAGAACGACCAGATAGAAAGCGTGACCATCGAAGGCTACACCATCAACGGTGAGCGTGAAGACGGTACGCAGTTCCAGACGATCCGTCCGGCGGCCGAAGACCCCAAGCTGATGGACGACCTGCTGGCGCATGACGTCAGCGTGATCGGCAAGAAGCCCGAGGAGCAAAGTCTGTGGACGCGCCTGCTCGTGGCCAGCTTCCCGATCCTGATCATCCTCGCGATCTTCATCTTCTTCATGCGTCAGATGCAAGGTGGCGGCGGTGGCAAGGGCGGCCCGATGAGCTTCGGCAAGTCCAAGGCCAAGCTGCTGACGCAGGATCAGATCAAGACGACCTTCGCCGATGTCGCCGGCTGCGACGAGGCCAAGGAAGAAGTCGAGGAACTCGTCGACTTCCTCAAGGACCCCAGCAAGTTTCAGCGGCTGGGCGGGCAGATACCGCGCGGCGTGTTGATGGTGGGGCCTCCGGGGACGGGCAAGACCCTGCTGGCCAAGGCCATCTCCGGTGAGGCCAAGGTCCCGTTCTTTACCATTTCCGGCTCGGACTTCGTGGAAATGTTCGTCGGCGTGGGGGCCTCGCGTGTTCGCGACATGTTCGAACAGGCCAAGAAGCAGGCCCCGTGCATCATCTTCATCGATGAGATCGATGCCGTGGGTCGTCATCGTGGCTCCGGCATGGGGGGCGGTCACGACGAGCGCGAGCAGACGCTCAACCAGTTGCTGGTGGAGATGGACGGCTTCGAAGCCAACGACGGCATCATCGTGATCGCGGCCACCAACCGCCCCGACGTGCTCGACCCGGCACTGCTGCGTCCCGGCCGCTTCGACCGTCAGGTGACCGTGGGGCTGCCCGACATTCGCGGACGTGAGCACATTCTTGGCGTGCACCTGCGCAAGGTACCGCTGGCCGACGATGTGCAGCCGAGCTTCATCGCTCGCGGCACGCCTGGCTTCTCGGGCGCCGATCTGGCCAACCTGGTCAACGAGGCCGCCTTGTTCGCCGCGCGTCGCAACAAGCGCCTGGTGGGCATGGACGAGCTCGAGATGGCCAAGGACAAGATCCTGATGGGCTCCGAGAAGCGCTCGATGGTCATGTCCGAGAAAGAGAAGAGCAACACCGCGTACCACGAGTCGGGCCATGCCATCATCGGGCTGCTGATGCCCGAGCACGACCCCGTCTACAAGGTGACGATCATCCCGCGCGGGCGTGCCCTGGGTGTCACCATGTTCCTGCCCGAGGAGGATCGCTACAGCCTCTCTCGGCAGCAGATCATCAGTCAGATCTGCTCGTTGTTCGGCGGCCGCCTCGCGGAGGAAATGACCCTGGGGCCGAATGGCGTCACCACCGGGGCGTCCAACGACATCAAGCGCGCCACCGAACTGGCCCACAACATGGTCGCCAAGTGGGGGCTCTCGGAAGAGATGGGCCCGCTGATGTACGACGAGGACGAGTCGCATCAATTCCTGGGCGGCGGCGGCCAGGGCGGCGGCAAGCTGAAGTCGGGCGAGACCACGACGCGTCTCGACAAGGAAGTGCGCAGGATCATCGACGAGTGCTATAACAAGGCGCGCCAGATCCTGGAAGACAATCGTGACAAGCTGGACCTGATGGCTGAATCGTTGATGCAGTACGAAACCATCGATGCCAACCAGATCCGCGACATCATGGAAGGTCGCAAGCCGCGTCCGCCGGAGGACTGGGACGACAAGGGGCCGACGACCGGCTCGGGGTCGACCGCAAATCCCTCTGCCGACGATGAAGCCGAAGGGCAGGGCGACGAAGAAGGCGACACCAGTCGTCGTCCCTCGGATCCCCTGGGTGGGCCGGCGGGGCACTGATCGCGCCTGGCCCCTCCCCTGCGCGACGGGCGCCGCATTGCGGCGCCCGTCGTCGTTGGGGCGTGCTTACACCGGTAATCCCGCATGCTAGAGTAAACGTTTGACGCCGCGACGGTCATGACCATGCAAGACGCCAATGTCGCGCCCCACCCGTTGCGGTGCGGGCGCCACCAGCTCGATCTTTCCTACCCCCGCGTCATGGGGATACTCAACGTCACCCCGGACTCGTTTTCGGATGGCGGGCGCCATAATGCGCTCGACGATGCCCTGCGGCATGCCGAGCGAATGCTGGCGGAGGGCGCGGCGGTCATCGATATCGGCGGCGAGTCGACACGTCCCGGCGCGACACCGGTGTCGCCACAGGAAGAGCTGGACCGCGTGCTGCCGGTGGTGGAGCGCCTGGTCCGCGAGCTTGACGCCCTCGTGTCTCTGGATACCAGCCAGCCCCAGGTGATGCGCGAGGCGGCCTCGCTGGGGGCGGGCATGATCAACGACGTACGCGGGCTGCGCTGGCCGGGAGCGCTGGAAGCAGCGGCGGTGAGCGGCCTGCCGGTGTGCCTGATGCACATGGTGGGCGAGCCCACCGACATGCAGCTGTCACCGCATTACGACATGCCCATCGAGGACGCGGTGGCGGCGTTTTTCGAGACACGCATCGCCGAATGCGAAGCGGCAGGATTGCGCCGCGATCGGCTGGTGCTCGACCCAGGCTTCGGCTTCGGAAAGCGTGTCGAACATAACCTGCGCCTGCTGAATCGCATGCAACAATTGACTGATTTTGGGCTGCCCCTGCTGGTCGGTATGTCACGCAAGAGTATGATTGGCAAGGTGCTGGCGCGTCCCGTGGAGGAGCGCTTGCCGGGCGGCCTGGCGCTGGCCACCATGGCGGTGGAGCGCGGGGCGCGTATCGTGCGCGTCCACGACGTTGGACCGACGGTGGATGCGGTCAACATGACTTGGGCTGTGCTACAGGAAGGCACCGACGCATGACACGACGCTATTTTGGAACCGATGGAATTCGCGGCACGGTGGGCGAGGCGCCCATCACGGCCGATTTCGTACTCAAGCTGGGCTGGGCGATGGGGCGAGTGCTGTCACGCCGTACGGGGCGCAAGTCGCGCGCCAAGGTGCTGATCGGCAAGGATACGCGCATCTCGGGCTACATGTTCGAATCCGCCCTGGAAGCCGGTCTCTCGGCGGCGGGCGTGGATGTTTCCCTGCTGGGGCCGATGCCCACGCCGGGCATCGCGTATTTGACGCGGACCTTCCGCGCCGATGCGGGCATCGTGATTTCGGCCTCGCACAACCCCTTCCAGGACAACGGCATCAAGTTCTTCTCCGCCGAAGGGGTGAAGCTGGCCGATGCCGTCGAGGAAGAGATAGAGGCGGAGCTCGACTTGCCCCTGTCGACGGTGGCACCGGATGCCCTTGGCAAGGCGCTACGCATTCAAGATGCGGCGGGGCGCTATATCGAGTTCTGCAAATCCACGGTGCCCGACCGCCTGACGCTGGAAGGGCTGAAAGTGGTCCTCGACTGCGCCCACGGGGCGACCTATCACATCGCGCCCAGCGTCCTGCGCGAGCTGGGGGCCGAGGTGAGCCTGATCGGTGCCGAGCCCGATGGTCTCAACATCAACCATGGCGTGGGCTCCACCCATCCGGCGGCGCTGCGTGCGGCGGTGATCGAGCGTGGCGCCGACCTGGGGGTCGCGCTGGATGGCGATGGCGACCGTGTGGTGCTGGTCGATGCCGAAGGCCGCGAGGTGGACGGCGACGACATTCTGTATCTGATTGCACGGGACCGGCGCGCGCGAGACCTGCTGGGCGGCGGCGTGGTGGGCACCCTGATGTCCAACTTCGGCCTGGCGGCGGCGCTGGAAGCCTTGGACATTCCCTTCGAGCGCGCCAAGGTCGGCGATCGCTACGTCATGGAGCGACTGGCGGCCAACGGCTGGCAGCTAGGCGGCGAGTCCTCGGGACACATCGTCTGTGGCCATGTGCAGACCACGGGCGACGGTATCGTCTCGGCCCTGCAGGTTCTTGCCATCATGGTGCGCGAAGGGGCATCGCTGGCGGCCTTGCTGCAAGGGTTCGAGAAGGCGCCGCAGGCGCTGGTCAATGTACGGCTGACCCCCGAGACGGACAAGGAGGCACTGCTTGGCAACGAGCAGGTCCAGCATACCGTGGCATCGGTCGAGGCCGAACTCGGCGAGGAAGGCCGGGTGCTGCTGCGACCCTCGGGCACCGAGCCGTTGATTCGGGTCATGGTCGAGGGGCGTCCGCACTTTGACGTGGACGCGCTGGCGCGCCGTATCGCCGACGACATCGAGGGGCATATGGTGCGCTGAGGCCCGCATATTGTGTTGTCAATACGCCTCCTATACCATGGCGCTCCATTCGGAGGACTGTTTCTATGCGCACGCCGCTGATCGCGGGCAATTGGAAGATGAACGGTTCGAGCGCCCTGGTCGACGCGTTCGGCCAGGCCTTTGCCGATGCCGACCTTCCCGAGTCGGTGGAAGTCGTGGTGCATCCACCGTTCCCCTATCTCGATGCGGCGCGCCGGGCTCTGGCCGGCGGGCCCGTCAAGCTCGGGGCGCAGACGCTCAACCCCCTGCATGCGGGAGCGCGCACGGGTGAGGTCAGTGGGCGCATGCTCAAGGAATTCGACGTCGAGTACGTCCTGGTCGGGCACTCCGAGCGCCGCGAGCTCTATCGCGAAAGCGACGACGACGTTTATGACCGGCTGTTGGCGGCCCTGAATGCCGACCTGCGGCCGATCCTGTGTGTCGGCGAGACGCTCGAGGCACGCGATGCCGGGCGTACGCGCGATGTCGTGCTGCGCCAGGTCGGACATGCGCTGGCGCCCCTGGAACCCGCGCAACGGGCCCGCGTAACGATCGCCTACGAGCCCGTCTGGGCCATCGGCACCGGGCGTACCGCGACGCCCGAACAGGCACAAGAGGTCATGGCCGCGATCCGCGAGTACCAGGCCGGCTTCGATCCTGCCCTGGCCCAGTCGATGCGACTGATCTACGGGGGCAGCATGAACGCGGCCAACGCGGCCGAACTTCTGGCCCAGCCGGATATCGACGGCGGCCTGGTGGGCGGTGCTTCGCTCAAGGTCGACGATTTTCTAGCCATCTGTCATTCAGCAAGGTAGCGCGATGTATATTGGGGTGTTGTTGGTTCACGTAGCGATCGCCATTGCCCTGGTGGTGTTGGTGTTGCTGCAGCAAGGCAAGGGCGCCGAGGCGGGGGCCGCCTTCGGTGGCGGTGCTTCGCAGACGGTCTTCGGGTCGCAGGGCAGCGGCAACTTCCTGGCCAAGCTGACCGGTGTGCTGGCCGCGGTTTTCTTCGCCACGTCGCTCGGACTCGCCTATTTCGTGTCCCAGGCCGGCGATGCGCCGCAGGAAGGCATCCCCGACGCACAGGCGGTCGAGCAGCAAAAATCTGCGGCGACGCTTGACGAGGAAGAAGAGAACGTGGAGAATACTGCGCCAGTGCTCGAGGACGGCGGCGAATAATTGCAGTGTCGTCATCGGGTTAGCTCGCCAAGTGTGTTGCATGATGAATGCTCCCGGTTCGAGGCGAGCGCTTGAAGCAAGGCGTCGGTACAGCTGGAAGGCGGATGATGCGCCGATCTTGTGCCGACAAGAACTTGCCCCCTGTTGCCGAAGTGGTGGAATTGGTAGACACGCTATCTTGAGGGGGTAGTGACCTTACGGTCGTGCGGGTTCAAGTCCCGCCTTCGGCACCATCTTGAGTCGATGTAAGCAGTTGACTCAAATAGAGATTGGCAAGATTTGACGATGATTTGGCTCCTTGACCTTTAAGGAGTTGAGCAGTATAATCGTCAGCCACTGATGCGGGGTGGAGCAGTCTGGTAGCTCGTCGGGCTCATAACCCGAAGGTCGTCGGTTCAAATCCGGCCCCCGCTACCAAGTTTTTTTACGAAAGGCCCCTTCCTACGAAGGGGCTTTTTGTTATCACTTGCGACGATAACGCCAATCAGCCACCTAGCTTTCCTCTTTACTCCTGGTCAGGTGCCTGATGCAACTGCTAGTGGGAGCCTCCGTCTGTGGCAAACAAGGACGCTGCACTGAAAGCGCTCATCGAGCCGGTCGTGACGGCCATGGGCTTCGAACTCTGGGGAGTCGACTACCTCTCCCAGGGTAAACACTCCCGACTGGTCATCTATATCGAAAGCGCCGATGGCGTGACGGTAGATGACTGTGCGGCCGTCAGCCGCCAGGTCAGTGGGGTGCTGGACGTTGAAGACCCCATTTCGGGTGAATACCGACTGGAAGTGTCTTCACCGGGGATGGATCGTCCCTTGTTCACGCTCGAGCAGTTTGCGAGCTTCAAGGGCAGTCATGTCAAGGTGAAGCTGAGCACGCCCTTCGAAGGGCGTCGCAAGTTTCAGGGCCAACTGGCCGGCGTCGAGGGCGACGAGATTCTGCTGCATCTCGACGGACAAGAATATTGCTTTCCGATCGAAAGCATCGAGCAGGCGCGCGTGGTGCCTCAGTTCGATAATTAAGGACAGCTTTTCTGCGAGGCATAGGCATGAGTAAAGAGATTCTGCTGGTCGTAGATGCGATCTCGAACGAAAAGGGGGTGCCGCGTGAGGTGATCTTCGAGGCCGTGGAGTCGGCGCTGGCGAGTGCATCGCGTAAGCGCTTCGATGGCCAGGAAGTGAGCACTCGCGTCAAGATCGATCGCGCGACCGGTGATTACGACACCTTCCGTCGCTGGACTGTCGTCGAGGACGAGGCGTTCGAGAATCCGGATAGCGAAATCCCGCTGTCCGAGGCGGAGCGTCGCGATCCGCCCCTGGCGCTGGGTGACGTGGTCGAGGAGCAGGTCGAGTCGGTCGCATTCGGTCGCATCGCCGCCCAGACCGCCAAGCAGGTCATCGTGCAGAAGGTGCGCGAGGCCGAGCGTGCCGAGGTCGTCCGCCAATACGCCGAGCGTGAAGGCGAACTGGTGGCCGGTATCGTCAAGAAGACCACGCGCGAAGGATTGATCGTCGACCTGGGCGAGAATGCCGAAGCGTTCCTGCCGCGCAGCGAGATGATCCCCGGCGAGCGCTATCGCATGAACGAACGCGTGCGTGCCCTGTTGTGGAAGGTCGACGCCGAGGCGCGCGGGTCGCAGTTGATCCTGACGCGGACGCGCCCCGACATGATCGTCGAGCTCTTCAAGATCGAGGTGCCCGAGATCGCCGAGCAGCTCATCGAGATCAAGGGCGCGGCGCGCGATCCCGGCGCTCGCGCCAAGATTGCAGTCAAGACCAATGACAAGCGCATCGACCCGGTCGGTGCGTGTGTCGGCATGCGCGGGTCGCGCGTGCAAGCGGTGTCCAACGAGCTGCGCAACGAGCGCGTGGACATCATCATGTGGGACGACAACCCGGCGCAACTGGTGATCAATGCCATGGCGCCCGCGGAAGTCGGCTCCATTCTCGTCGACGAAGACGCCCATTCCATGGATGTCGCCGTCGCCGAGGACAACCTGGCGCAGGCCATCGGCCGCAGCGGCCAGAACGTTCGCCTGGCTTCCGAGCTGACGGGCTGGACGCTCAACGTGATGACCGAAGAAGAGGCCGAAGGCAAGCGCGAGCAAGAAATCGACAGCCTGATCGAGTACTTCATCAATCACCTCGAAGTCGACGAGGAACTCGCCCGTCTGCTGGTCGAGGAAGGCTTTACCTCGCTCGAGGAGCTGGCGTATGTGCCGCTCGAAGAGTTGCTCGAGATCGAGGAATTGGATGAAGCACTGATCGAAACGCTGCGCGCTCGAGCCAAGGACGAATTGCTGACGCTGGCCATCGCTTCCGAAGAGGCGCTGGACGGTGCGCAGCCCGATGACGACCTCCTTGAAATGGAGGGCATGGATCGTCACTTGGCATTTACGCTCGCCAGTCGAGGCATCGTCACGCGTGAGGACTTGGCCGAGCAGTCCATCGATGATCTCAAGGACATCGACGATGTGGACGAAGAGCGCGCCGCGGCGCTGATAATGACCGCTCGTGCGCCTTGGTTCGAGAGCGAACAGTAATCTGGTCACGGGCTCAGGAGGGTCGTAATGTCAGACATGACCGTTAAGGATTTTGCCAGCAAGGTGGGACGCGATGTGTCCCGTCTGCTGGAGCAGATGCAAGAAGCGGGTCTCCCCCACAAGACCGAAGGCGATGCGGTATCCGAGGAGGACAAGCAGCGTCTTCTCGAGCACCTGACGCGTAGCCACGGTGGGGACAGCGGCGCGACGAAGAACCGCGTAACGTTGACGCGTAACACCAAGAGTCGGATTCGCAGTGGCGATGGTCGCGGCAAGGCGATCGACGTGCAGGTTCGCAAGAAGCGTACCTACGTCAAGCGCGAGCCGGAACCGGCCGAGGAAAAGGCGGCCGAGGAAACCGGTCCGCGTCAGCTGGTCGGTGACATGGCCAGCGCCAATCAGGCCAAGGCCGACGAGGCCGCCAAGGCGGAGCAAGCCGCTGCCGAGCAGGCTGCCAAGGCCAAGGCCGAAGAAGAAGCCGCTGCCGCCGCAGCATCGAAAGCGGCGGAAAGCGAGCCGGTTGCCGAGGCTCCCGGTGCGCCGCAGCCCGAGGAACCGGAAACCGCCAGCGAGCCTTTCGTCGAGGCGCCGCCCAAGGAGCCGCGCACGCCGAATCGTCGTGGCCAGAACCATCAGAAGAAGGATACCGGGCGCGGCCGCAAGCGTGACGATGACGAAGAGCGTCGCGAACGCGGCGAACGGCGTCGTGGCAACGCCAAGAAGACCAAGCGCTCCGAGCGTCGCGGCAGCCGCCGTGGCGGCGGTCGCGACAATCAGCATGGCTTCCAGAAGCCGACGCAGCCCATCGTGCGTGAAGTCGCCATCCCCGAGTCGATCAGTGTCGCCGATCTGGCCGACAAGATGTCGATCAAGGCCAACGAGGTCATCAAGGCGATGTTCACCATGGGGGCGGCGGTGACCATCAACCAGACCATCGATCAGGACACGGCGGCCATTGTCGTCGAAGAAATGGGCCACAAGCCCAAGCTGGTCAAGGACGATGCGCTGGAGACCGAGGTGCTCGAGGGCATCTCCTACGAAGGCGAAGAGATTACCCGAGCGCCGGTCGTCACTGTCATGGGGCACGTCGACCACGGCAAGACCTCGCTGCTCGACTACATCCGTCGCACCAAGGTGGCGACCGGGGAAGCCGGCGGCATCACGCAGCACATCGGTGCCTATCACGTCGAGCACGAAAGCGGTGACATCACCTTCCTCGATACCCCGGGTCACGCCGCATTCACGGCGATGCGTGCTCGCGGTGCGCAGGCGACCGACGTGGTCATCCTGGTGGTCGCGGCCGATGACGGTGTCATGCCGCAGACGGTCGAGGCGGTCGAACACGCCAAGGCGGCCGGTGTGCCGCTGGTCGTGGCCGTCAACAAGATCGACAAGGAAGGCGCCGATCCCGATCGCGTCAAGAACGAATTGTCGCAATACGGCGTGATTTCCGAAGCCTGGGGCGGCGATACGCAGTTCGTGCATGTGTCGGCGAAGAGCGGTGAAGGCATCGACGCGCTGCTGGAAGCCATCCTGCTGGTGTCCGAAGTGCTCGAGCTCAAGGCCGTCCCGGAAGCGCCGGCCAAGGGCGTGGTCGTCGAGTCGCAGCTGGACAAGGGCCGTGGCCCGGTCGCGACCGTGCTGGTGCAGAACGGCACGCTTAAGCGGGGCGATATCGTCCTGGCGGGATTGCACTATGGCCGCGTACGCGCCCTGGTCAACGAACTCGGCAAGCGCGTGGAAGAGGTCGGCCCGGCCATGCCGGTGGAAATCCAGGGGCTCGATGGCACGCCCGAGGCCGGTGACGAGTTCATCGTCGTCGCCGACGAGAAGAAGGCACGTGAAGTGGCCAACTTCCGTCAGGGCAAGTACCGCGAGGTGCGCCTGGCACGCCAGCAGAAGGCCAAGCTGGAGAACATGTTCAGCCAGATGGGCCAGGACGAAGTCGCCAAGGTCAACATCGTGCTCAAGGCCGATGTGCAGGGCTCCCTGGAAGCCATTCGTGGCGCGCTGGAAGAGCTCTCCACCGATGAAGTCAAGGTGGCGGTCGTCTCGTCCGGTGTGGGCGGCATTACCGGCACCGACGCCAACCTGGCCGTGGCCAGTGAGGCGATCTTGGTCGGCTTCAACGTGCGTGCCGACGTGTCCGCGCGGGAGATCGTCGAACGTGAAGGCCTGGACCTGCGCTATTACAGCGTGATCTACCAGCTCATCGACGAGGTCAAGCAGGCCATGAGCGGCATGCTGGCGCCGGAGTGGAAGGAAGAGATCGTCGGTGTGGCCGAAGTGCGCGACGTGTTCAAGGCGCCCAAGATCGGTGCCGTGGCAGGCTGCATGGTCGTCGAGGGTACCGTCTATCGTCACAAGCGTATTCGTGTGCTGCGCGAGAACGTGGTCATCTACGAAGGCGAGCTCGAGTCCCTGCGTCGTTACAAGGACGACATTGGCGAGGTCCGCAGCGGTATGGAGTGCGGTATCGGCGTCAAGAACTACAACGACGTTCAGGTCGGCGACAAGATCGAGGTCTTCGATCAGGTCAAGGTCGAGCGTAGCCTGTAAGGCGTGGCGGGCGATGCGTCGCCCGCCGCCCGAGCGGTGATCCGCGGGAGAAAACGATGCGCGAATTCAAACGTACCGATCGCGTTGCCGATCAGCTGCAGCAGGAGTTGGCCGTCCTGATCCAGCGCGAGATCAAGGATCCGCGTCTGGGCATGGTGACCGTCAGCTCGGTCAAGGTCAGTCGTGACCTTGGCTATGCCGACATCTACATTACCCTACTGGGCGAGAACGACGCCGCGCGTATCGACGAGAATCTCAAGGTGTTGCGTCATGCCCGGGGATTCTTGCGCAGCCAGATCGCCAATCGCATCAAGCTGCGGCATGTGCCGGAGCTGCGCTTTCACTACGATGAAAGCGTGGTGCGCGGGCAGCGTCTGTCGTCCTTGATCGACGAGGCGGTCGCCGATGACCGTCGCCGCCACGAAGATGACGACGAAGACGAGGTACGCTGATGGCGCGACGCCGTCGAGGCACGCCGATCGATGGCGTGCTGTTGCTGGACAAGGCCCCGGGCGTGTCCTCGAATCGTGCCTTGCAACAGGTGCGTCGCTTGTACGACGCACAAAAGGCCGGACATACCGGAACGCTGGATCCCATGGCGACGGGGTTGCTTCCGGTCTGCTTCGGTGAGGCGACCAAGTTTTCCGCCTATCTGCTGGATGCCGACAAGACGTATCGCACCTGGGTCCGGCTGGGCGAGGTGACCGATACCGGTGATGCCGAAGGCACGGTGATCGAGCATCACTCGGTGCCGGCGCTCGACGAGCGTGATATCGAGGCTGCGCTGGCTGGCTTTCGTGGCGAGGTCGAGCAGGTTCCGCCGATGTACTCGGCGCTCAAGCACCAGGGCCGTCCCTTGTATGAGCTGGCGCGCGAGGGCAAGCATGTCGAACGTGCGGCCCGGCGCGTGACGGTTTATGATATGCGCCTTCTCTCTTGCGAGGCGGAGGGCTTCGAGCTCGAGGTTCGCTGCAGCAAGGGGACCTACATCCGCACGCTGGCCGAGGACATCGGGCACGCGCTGGGATGCGGGGCACATATCACGAGCCTGCGTCGACTTCGCAGCGGGCCTTTCGAGGCCGACGCGATGCACGCCTTCTCGGCACTCGAGGATCTGGATGCGGCATCGCGCGAGGCACGCTTGCTGCCGGTGGATACCATGTTGACACACCTGCCATCGCTCGAGGTGGCGGCAAGCGCATCGCGGCGTCTTCTGCATGGCCAGCGTGCGCAGATAGACACGGCGGGACTGGCAGCACAGAGCACCGCGAGGCTGTACCGTGACGCCGCGTTCCTGGGGCTGGTGACGGTCACCGAGTGCGGCGAAGTCGCGCCGCGTCGCTTATTGAATACCGCCTCGCTCGCCAGCGAGTGAGGGGGGCAGTACCTGCTGCGGGCCATGCGCGGTGGGGCGTGATCGATGCCATCGACACGCGTGAAGGCAATGCCTTCGACATGGCGCCCGCCGCGTGCGGGACACTCTGGAGACTGCAAATATGCGTGGTCTCCGACATTCATTGCTCAGGCATATTGTTTACTGGAGAGACAAATGGCACTGACCGCTGAACAGAAAGCCACCATCGTCAACGAGTACGGTCGTGGTGAAAACGACACCGGTTCTCCCGAAGTCCAGGTGGCCTTGCTAAGCGCCAACATCGATGGCTTGCAGGACCACTTCAAAAGCAACAAGCAGGATCACCACTCTCGTCGTGGTCTGATCCGCATGGTCAACCAGCGCCGCAAGCTGCTGGATTACCTGAAGCGCAAGGATTTCGAACGTTATCAGTCGCTGATCCAGCGTCTCGGCCTGCGCCGCTAAGCACAGGCTGCGTGCACGATCCTGGCGCGAGGCATGACCTCGAGCCGGGCGTGACGTGCCTGCCGCTGGCAACGACGCATGCCGCGTTGAACGGGCAGCCCCCAGGGGCTGCCCGTTTTTATGTTTGTAGTGGTCCGGGCGTCGTAATGAGTGGCCCCGTAGCGCGTGACCTCCTAAAATGGTCGCCGAGTCGAAACGACCAATACATGAGATGAAAAGTTAAGGACATTGCCGTGAACCCGGTCAAGAAAACGTTTCAATACGGTCACAGCACCGTCACCCTGGAAACGGGCCGCATCGCCCGCCAGGCCACTGGTGCCGTGATGGTCACCATGGACGACACCGTGGTGCTCTGTACCGTGGTGGCCAAGAAGGACGTCAATCCCGCGCAACCCTTCTTCCCGCTCTCGGTGCACTATCAGGAAAAGACCTATGCGGTGGGCAAGATCCCCGGTGGTTTCTTCAAGCGCGAAGGCCGGCCCACCGAAAAGGAAACCCTGACCTCGCGGTTGATCGATCGCCCGATTCGCCCGCTGTTTCCCAACGGCTTCATGAATGAAGTGCAGGTCGTCTGCACGGTGCTGTCCACCGACCGCAATCACGACCCGGATATCGCGGCGATGCTGGGCACCTCCGCCGCACTGGCGATTTCCGGGGTCCCGTTCAACGGGCCGATCGGCGCGGCGCGCGTGGGCTTCAATGAAGACAAGGGGTATTTCCTCAACCCGACCGTGGAAGAGCTGGAAAGCTCCGAGCTGAACATGGTCGTGGCCGGTACCGAAAAGGCCGTCTTGATGGTCGAGTCCGAGGCCAAGGAACTGCTCGAGGATGAAATGCTCGGTGCGGTGCTCTTCGGCCACCAGGAAATGCAGGCCGCGATCACGGCGATCCAGGCGCTGGCCGACGAAGCCGGCAAGCCGCGTTGGGACTGGCAGCCGCCGACCGACGACACCACGCTCAAGAGTGCACTGGCGGCGGAATTCGAAGCCAAGGTGGGCGAAGCGTACCGCATCACCGACAAGATGGCGCGCCAGGATGCCCTGTCCGCGCTCAAGGACGAGGCCCTCGAGCGCCTGGCGGGAGAAGAGTCCGGCCAGTATGCTGCCGACGATGTCAAAGGGGCGTTCGCAAGCCTCGAGAAGCGTGTCGTGCGTTCGCGCATCATCCAGGGCGAACCGCGTATCGATGGGCGCGATCACCGTACCGTGCGTCCGCTGTCGATCGAAGTCGGCACCCTTCCCAAGACGCATGGTTCGGCCGTGTTCACGCGTGGCGAGACCCAGGCGGTCGTCGTCGCGACCCTGGGCACCCTGCGTGACGCCCAGTTGATCGAATCGCTGGAAGGCGAACGCAAGGACCGCTTCCTGCTGCACTACAACTTCCCCCCCTACAGCGTGGGCGAGGCTGGTTTCATGGGCGGGCCCAAGCGCCGCGAGATCGGCCACGGTCGTCTGGCGCGGCGCGGCGTTCAGGCCATGCTGCCCAGCGAGGAAGACTTCCCGTATACCATCCGCGTGGTGTCGGAAATCACCGAATCCAACGGTTCCAGCTCCATGGCGTCGGTGTGCGGCTCCTCGCTGGCACTGATGGATGCCGGCGTGCCGCTCAAGGCACCGGTGGCGGGCATCGCCATGGGCCTGGTCAAGGACGAGGACGGCTTCGCGGTACTGACCGACATCCTCGGCGACGAAGATCACCTCGGCGACATGGACTTCAAGGTCGCCGGTTCCACCGCCGGCGTGACGGCCCTGCAGATGGACATCAAGATCGAGGGCATCAACGAAGAGATCATGGAAACCGCGCTGCAGCAGGCCCACGAGGCGCGGCTGCACATTCTCGAGCAGATGAACACGGTGATCGCCCAGAGCCGCAGCGAAGTCTCCGACAACGCGCCCTCGATGGCTACCATCAAGATCGATCCCGACAAGATTCGTGACGTCATCGGCAAGGGCGGCGCCACGATCCGCAAGATCTGCGACGATACCGGCGCGTCGATCGATCTCGACGACGACGGTACCGTACGCATTTACGCCGAGGACAAGACGGCAGCCAAGGCGGCGATCGATACCGTGCTGGCGATTACCGCCGAACCGGAAATCGGCAAGCTCTATCGCGGCACCGTGGCGCGCATCACCGACTTCGGCGCCTTCGTCACCTTCATGCCGGGTACCGATGGTCTGGTGCACATCTCGCAGATCGTGCCCGAGCGTGTCAACGACGTGCGTGACTATCTGAGCGAAGGCCAGGAGGTCATCGTCAAGGTGCTCGATATCGACAACCGCAACCGCGTGAAGCTCTCCATCAAGGAAGTCACCGCGGAAGAAAAAGCGGCGTTCGAAGCGACTCCCGCCGAGTAACGCCCGCCACCCGCGCGGTCTGACGAAGCCCCGTACACGGCGTGTACGGGGCTTTTTTGCTTTCAGGGACGCCGCTTGGGTAGGGGCGTCTCAGGTCGCGGAAGTGACACGCCGGGAGGGCATGAGGTTGCGCAGACGGCGTGATAGACGCTTCTCGAGATACTCGAAGCTGACCCAGGAGAGCACGGCGATGAGTGGCAGGCAAAGCGCCAGGGTCGCGTAAGGCGGCCAACCGATACGTTCGGTCAGGACATACTGTGCCGTCCACAGCACGATGACATGCAACAGGTAGGTCGAGTAGGACCAGTCGCCCAATGCTTTGATGGCTCGGTTGCCGGCAAACAGCGTTTCCATGGCGATGAAGGCACACAGCAGCACGGCGCCGGGCAATCCCCACAGCATGAAGCGCGTCATGCCCTGCGGATCGTCGAACTGCATCATGAAGGTGAAGGCCAGCAAGGCGACGCCGGCGGGTAGCCAGCGTCCGCCTGGCAGCCAGCCGCGACGGTGGAGAAAGCCGACCCCCAGGCCAAGCAGGAAATTGTAGAGAATGGGATCGTGATAGAAGTCGCTGAGCAGCGGGCGCTCCGACAACCAGGCGCCGATCGCGATCAGGCCGAGCACGACGGCCCACAGGCGTAGATGACGATTGATCAACAGCGACGCCGCGAAGACGAGATAAAACAGCATTTCGAAGTTGAGCGTCCAGCCGACCGGCAAGGTGGGGTAGTAGCCGTAGCCGGCCGGGTTTTCCACCGGCAGGAAGAATAGCGACATCGCCAGACTCTTGAGACTCAACCCATAATCCGGCATCACATCCTGCGAAAGGTACAGGATGCCGGCGGTAATGGCGGTATATAGCCAGTAGGCCGGCACGATGCGCGCGGCACGCTGAAGAAGAAATTCGCCCCCGGAGGGGGCGCGGCGCGCGGTGGAGGCATAAATCACGAAGCCGCTGATGACGAAGAAGATATCCACACCCATCTGGCCGCGCGTGGCGAGCAGGTGTTCGAACGTGTTGTTGGCGTCGAAATCGAAAAAGACCTGCACGAAGTGGTGGAAGACGACCACCCACGCCGCGAAGGCACGTAACGCCTGCACAGAAATCAGCATACCGATGACGCTTCCCCGTTGGCACCATGAACACACGGCGCCACCGGGGCGCCGTGATATGAGGCAAGCGAGAAAGGAAGAAAGTTCAGCGCTGTTGCATGACGTTACAAAACGGCGTTCTGATTAATGCCTCGGGCATCTCAGGGCCGTTCGATGGCCAGCGCCACTCCCTGGCCGCCGCCGATGCAAAGCGTGGCCAGTCCCTTCTTGGCATCACGAGCGATCATCTCGTGCAGCAGGGTGACCAGTATCCGGCATCCGGAGGCGCCGATGGGGTGTCCCAGGGCGATGGCACCCCCGTTGACGTTGATCTTGGCGGGGTCCCAGCCGAGCTCCTTGTTGACGGCGAGTGCCTGGGCGGCGAAGGCTTCGTTGGCCTCGATCAAGTCCAGCTCATCGAGAGACCAGCCGGCGCGTTCCAGACAGCGCCGTGTCGCCGGCGCGGGGCCGATGCCCATGATGCTGGGATCGACCCCGGCATTGGCATAGGCCTTGATCACCGCGAGCGGCTCCAGCCCCAGTGACTTGGCCTTGTCCGCCGAACACAGCATGGCCACGGCCGCGCCGTCGTTGAGCGACGAGGCATTGCCGGCGGTGACCGTGCCATCACGCTTGAAGGCCGGGCGCAGTGCGGCGAGTTGCTCGGCGGTGACGCCCGCCCGAGGCCCTTCGTCGGTGGTGACATGCACGGGATCGCCCTTGCGCTGGGGTATCGTCACCGGCACGATCTGACCGGCGAAACGCCCCGCCTCGATGGCGGCACTGGCCTTTTGCTGGGACGCGGCGGCGAAGGCGTCCATGTCTTCCCGGGTGATGGTGTACTTCTCGGCGAGGTTTTCGGCGGTGATCCCCATGTGGATATCGTTGAAGGCATCCCAGAGGCCATCGCGAATCATCGTGTCCACTGCCGTCCAGTCGCCCATGCGTTGCCCGGTGCGCGAGTGCGGCAGGACATGCGGAGCGGCGGACATGTTCTCCTGGCCCCCGGCGATGATCAGTTCGGCATCACCGCAGCGAATCGCCTGAGTGGCAAGATGCAGGGCCTTGAGTCCCGAGCCGCAGACCTTGTTGATGGTCATGGCGGGAACCGCCGCGGGCAGGCCGCCGAGAATCGCCGCCTGGCGGGCGGGGTTCTGTCCGCAGCCGGCGGCGAGTACCTGGCCGAGCAGTACCTCGTCGACCTGGTCGGGGGCCACACCGGTATGCGCAAGGAGGTCCGCGATGACCGTAGCGCCGAGCTGGGTCGCGGGGAGACTGGCGAGTGCGCCGCCGAAACTGCCGATGGCGGTGCGCCGTGCCGCTACGATCACCACGTCTTGCATGAGAGACTCCTTTCGCCGCAGAAGAAATACCGATATGCGCGCCGTGCGGTATCAGAAGCGTCGCGCAAAGAATCACGTCTTATAGCGTAGGCGAGTCGAGGGAGAAGCGGCAATCGGGTAATAGGTGTAGACCGCCGGTATGAGGTGATGCATACCGGCGGACTGGCCTAAGCGAACTGAACGGGAATCGCGTGGCTCGTGTGGCTGATCTGATTGCCGTCTTGCAGGTAGACCAGCGCCGGTTGATGAGTCGCCAGCTCATGTTCCGCATAATGCGCGTAGCTGCAGATGATGACGCGATCGCCGACCTGAGCCTGGTGTGCCGCGGCTCCATTGATCGAGATCAGCCGCGATCCTGCCTCGCCGCGGATCGCATAGGTCGTGAAGCGATTGCCGTTTTCGACATCGTAGATCTGGATCTGCTCGTTCTCGCGGATACCGGCGAGATCCAGCAGTTCGCCGTCGATGGCGCAGGACCCCTCGTAGTCGAGCACTGCGTGAGTGACGCGCGCCATGTGCAGTTTGGCCTTGAGCATGATGGTGTACATGAAAAACCTCGTCGTGACGCCGCGTCGACGGTCAACGCGGCAAGCTGACCGCAAGGTTGTCGATCAAGCGGGTGGTGCCGAGATGCGCGGCGACCAGCAGGATCGCTTCCTGGGTATCGGGGGCGATGGGGCCGAGATCCTGGGCGCGACGCAGCTCCAGGTAATCGGGTTTGAAGCCCTGCTCGGCGAGGGCCGCCAGACCGTCACGCAGGGCGGTCGGCGGCGCCTCGCCGGCGCGCAGTGCGTCATGCACTTGGCATAGCGTGCGGTAGAGCGCCGGCGCACGCTGGCGCTCCGCGGCACTCAGGTAGCCATTGCGTGACGACAGTGCCAGGCCGTCCTCGGCACGTTGCGTGGGGACACCGACGATCTCGATCGGGAAGTGCAGATCCGCCACCAGTTTACGGATGACCATGAACTGCTGGTAATCCTTGCGGCCGAAATAGGCCGCGTCCGGCTGCACCAGGTTGAAAAGCAGGCTGACGACCGTGGCCACGCCGGTGAAGTGCCCTGGACGATTGGCGCCGCACAGTCCTTCCGAGACGTCGGGCACGCTGACCTGGGTATGTGCCTCGAGGCCGTGCGGGTAGAGGGCGTCGGTGCGCGGCGTGAACACGAGATCGCAACCGTGCGACGCGAGTGCCTGGGCATCCGCCTCGAGGGTGCGCGGATAGCTCGCGAAGTCTTCATTGGCGCCGAACTGGAGCGGATTGACGAAGATGGTCGCGACGACCACGTCCGCGTCGCGCCGCGCCGCGTCGACCAAGGCCAGATGGCCCGCGTGCAGGTTGCCCATGGTGGGAACGAGCGCAATACGCTTGGCATCACGCCGCGCCGCATGCAGATGATTGCGCAGCTCGCCGATGTCGGACAGCGTCAACATCAGAAACAATGCTCCTCGGCGGGAAATTGACGCGTCTTGACGGCATCGCGGTAGGCTTCGAACGCCGCCTGGATGCTGTCACGACCCGCCAGAAAATTCTTGGCGAAGCGTGGAGGACGTCCATGCGTCACGCCGATCACGTCGTGCATGACCAGGATCTGCCCATCCACCTCGGGGCCGGCGCCGATACCGATCACGGGAACGTCCACGGCGTCGCGCACGGCGCGGCCGAGTGCGGCGGGCACGCATTCCAGCAGGATCACCGAGGCACCGGCCTCGACCAGCAGGCGGGCATCGTCGATGATGCGCTGGGCATCGTCCTGCTCGCGGCCTTGTACCTTGTAGCCGCCGAACTGATGCACGCTCTGTGGCGTCAGGCCGAGATGCGCGCACACCGGCACGCCGCGCCGCGTGAGCTCGCGGACTCCCTCGTGCATCCACCCCGCGCCTTCGATCTTGACCAGCTCGGCGCCGGCCCGCATCAAGGCACCGGCGTCACGCAGCAATTGGCCGGTGTCGGCGTTGCTCATGAAGGGCAAGTCGACCATCAACAGGCTGCGTTGCTTGCCGCGCGCCACGCAGCGCGTGTGATAGAGGATGTCGTCGAGCGTCACGGGAAGCGTGCTGGCATGGCCCTGAAGCACCATGCCCAACGAGTCGCCGACCAGCAGGACATCGATGCCGGCTGCATCGGCATGCTGGGCGAACGAGGCATCGTAGGCCGTCAGGCAGCTGAACGGCTCTTGGGCATGCTTGAAGGCATTGAGACGGCTCAAGGTGACGGTTTTCATGGAAAGTCTCGTGGTTTGTCGGTCCTGGCGGACCCGGACGGCAAGTGTTACCGCAGGCGTTACCCGAGGGTGGTGGGAGTGTGGATCGGTAACAAATCGGGTGCAACTCTACTTTTAGGGGACGAGTCGACGCAAGTCCCGTCCTTGATGGGGCACGGCCAGCGAGGCGGCCGTGTCGCCATCGAGCAGCAGCTCGGGTGCGATTTCCGCCAGGGGCACCAGCACGAAACCGCGTTCCCGCATGGCAGGGTGCGGCAGGATCAAGCGCGGCGTCTGCCAGCGCAGTGTCGCATAGCACAGCAGGTCGAGATCCAGCGTGCGGGGCCCCCAGCGGCGTTTTCGAATCCGTCGGTGGCGTTGTTCGAGGGCCTGTAACTGGTCGAGCAGCGCCAAGGGTGACAGTCGCGTTTCCAGCCGGGCAACGGCATTGACGAAGTCGGGCTGATCCTGGGGACCCACCGGGGATGACGCATAGAGGGAGGAATGACATGCCAGCCGCGTCAGCGGCAGGGAGTCGAGTTCGTCCAGGGCGCGGGTGACGTGTGCGCGGGGAGAATCCAGGTTGCTGCCCAGCCCGATATAGGCGGGCAGCGCGCGCTCACTCATCGCGGCCGTCGTTAGGCTGCCCGGCATTCGAGTTGCGACGCCGGCGGCGGCGCGGTCGGCGCTTGGGGCGGTCCGACGTTCCTGCGGGGTGGCCGCCCGTCTTGGCGATCAAGCGCGCCTGCTCGTGCTCGTCCCCATCCTGGAAGGCCGTCCACCAGTCGCCCAGGCCGGGCTCGATCTCGCCAGCGGTTTCGCGCAGCAGAAGGAAGTCGTACGCGGCACGAAAGCGCTTGTGCTCCAGGGTCTGGAAGGCCCGCTTGCCACGCCGCTTGGGCAGATGCTGTTGCAGGTCCCAGATCTCGCGCATCGGCAAGCTGAAGCGCTTGGGAATCGACGTATGCTGCAGCTGCCGCGATATGCTTTGCTGCGATGCGGTCTGCTGGGCGGGAATGGGGGGCATGCCCTCCGCCTCGAGACGTTCCGCGCGCAGGCGCATGCCGGGCCACAGCATGGCACCGTACAGGAAGGCCGGCGTGACCGGCCGGTCTTCCTGGATGCGCCGGTCGGTGTTGATCAGCGCCTGTTCGATCAATGGCTGTGCCCAGTCGTACTCCGCGAGGGTCTCGTCGGTCTCGGGGAAGAGCATGGCGAACAGCCCGTACTCGCGCAGCAGTTCGAACGTGCGCAGCGCATGCCCCGACAGGAAGAGCTTGAGGACTTCTTCGAACAGGCGCGCAGGGGGAATCTGCAACAGCAGCGGCGCGAGTTCGCCGATCGGGGCCTCGGTGCGCGGCTCGATGTCGAAGTCCAGCTTGGCGGCGAAGCGCACGGCCCGCAGCATGCGCACGGGGTCCTCGCGGTAACGCACCTCGGGGTCGCCGATCAGGCGCAGGGTTCGCTCGTCGATGTCGCTGACGCCGTTGGCCCAGTCGTGAATCGAGAAGTCGGCGATATTGTAATACAGCGCGTTGACCGTGAAGTCGCGACGCAGCGCGTCTTCTTCGATGGTGCCCCAGACATTGTCGCGCAGCAGCAGTCCATCGTCGGACTGCTGGGACAGTGTATCGTCGTGATCGTCGCCTGGTCGGCCGCGGAACGTCGTCACCTCGATGATTTCGCGACCGAAGCGCACATGCACGATGCGGAAACGGCGCCCGATGATGCGCGAGTTGCGAAACAGGGTGCGAATTTCCTCCGGCGTGGCGTCGGTGGCGATGTCGAAGTCCTTGGGCACCTTGCCGAGCAGCGAATCGCGCACGCAGCCGCCGACCAGATAGGCTTCGTGTCCGGCGTTGTGCAGGCGGTACAGAACCTTGAGAGCGTTCTCGCTGAACAGACGGCGAGACACGTTGTGCTGATCCCGTGGAATGACACGCAGGCTGGGCGTGACAGGGCCGGAGGCCTCTTGGGCGCCGAACAGGGTCTTCAAACGTTCACCGGGGCGTTGGAGAAAGCGGGTAAATCCTTTGAACATGCGTCGTTAACGACTCGCGGAAAGCGAAAGGGCCAGTGTAAGCCGACACTCCTCGGCATGCAAAGCATGTCGCAGGATGGAACGCCAGCAGGCGGGGTGGAAATGCCTTCAAGAGCATCCTGAAACGTCAGTACAGGGGGGCAAGGCATGCGTGAAACGACGTGCGTTACAAGTAGAAAGGGGAGACCTGATCGGCCTCCCCCCAAGGATGCTATGCAACGTCCTTGCTGCTGTTTCTTCTTCGTGATGGCGCATCGCCTTGAATACGCACCACAGTCACCAATGGAATCCGGCAGGTAAGCGGTCTTCTTGTTGTTAGGGATCTACCCGCGTGGTGACCACCTCGTATTCAAAACAATAATCCAACCACGACGGCATGGCTTTCCCCCGACGTCTTGTTGTTGTTGTCGGGTGGCGCCGGGCGAGTGCGTTGTTCTTGTTGAGCCTCGCTCGGCGCGTCGCGTCCTGGTTCGGTTCCGGATCCCGACCGTTGTTGTGCTTGTTGGCGGTCGGCTCGCGTTGCGTCTCGTTTGTTGTTGTTGGCGATTCGCTCGCGATGTTCCAGTCCGGCGATCTTGTTGTTGTTGTGCTCGAAGCCGGGCTGAGCACCCGTGGCGTACGTTGTTGTCGTTGTTCGTGCGCCCTGGGCGTCCGGTAGTTGTTTTTCTTGACCTGTTATATTGCAGTGGCTGTGCCACTATGAATTTTTTATTTTTAAATCAATGTGTTGCGGTTGTCGCTTAAAGTTCCTGACGTGTCGTGGCAGCGAGGTGTTACCGACTTTGCCGCATAACGGGGCATTTCTTGTGTGGGATGGTAACAAGTGGTGCACCGATCCCCCTCGCGATGGCGCCTAGGGTCTCTAAAAAGACGGCGAGATGCGCTTAGACCATAGTCGTGACTGGTACAAAAAGTCGGCGAGGGAGAGCTTGTCGCGGGGGCGTGTGATGCCGTCACGCCATGCGGCGAGGTTGTTTCTTGCGCGGGATGCCCAGGCGCTGGCGGCGCTCCCATAGGCACTTGCGACTGATGCCCAGCTTCTGGGCCAGCTCGGTCTCGCTCATCTGTGCCTGGTGTTCGAGAACGAAATGCTGGAAGTAATCCTCCAGGGACAGGTCGTCGTCCAGTGACGCCTCGTCATCGGAAGAATGAGGGGGCTCGGCCGAGGGCGGCGTGGCGCGAGATGCGCGCTCGCTGGGCAGCCCCAGGTCGTCGGGGTGGATCAGATGCCCTTCGGCGAGGATGACGCCGCGCTCCAGGGCATTCTCGAGCTCACGCACGTTGCCGGGCCATGCATAGCCGAGGATGTCGCGGCGCGCGGCCCGCGACAAGCGCAGGCCAGGGCGGGCATGGCGTGCACAGGCACGCTCGAGCAGGATCTTGGCGATGGCCAGGATGTCGTCATCGCGTTCGCGCAGCGGCGGGAGGTCGATCTGCATGACATTGAGACGGTAGTACAGGTCGAGCCGGAACTCGCCGCTGCGTGACAACGACTGCAGATCACGGTGGGTGGCGGCAATCAGGCGCACGTCGACATAACGCGTTTCCACCGAACCAATGCGCCGGATCTCGCCTTCCTGCAGAACCCGCAGCAGCCGTGCCTGGGCATCCAGCGGCAACTCGCCGATCTCGTCGAGGAACAGGGTGCCGCCGTCGGCGGCCTCGACCAGGCCGGTGCGCGCACTGTTGGCGCCCGTAAAGGCCCCCTTTTCGTGGCCGAACAGCTCGGACTCGATCAGGGTCTCGGGAATCGCGGCACAGTTGACGCAGATCAGGGGAGCCTTGGCGCGCCGGCTCTGGCGGTGCAGGGCTCGGGCGACGAGTTCCTTGCCGGTCCCCGACTCACCCTGCACCAGGACGGTGACATCGGCGGGCGCGGTCTTGCGAATGCGCTCATAGACGCATTGCATGGCCGCGCATTCCCCGATCATTCCCGATGGCACGCCCGGCGGCGAGGCATCGCGCGCTGGCCCGGGGCTGCCCGACACCCGTGCGACGGTCGTCACCACCTCGTCATCGTCGAGCGGCTTGGTGATGCAATCGACCGCGCCTTCCTTGAGCGCCACCACGGCCTTGCGCAAGCTGGCGTGATCGGTCATGACCAGCACCGGGGTGGGGGCGCTCAAGGCGAGCATCTGCGTCCCGTCCTCGCCCGCGAGACGCAGGTCGCAGATCACCAGGTCGAAGGTCTGGGGGGCCAGGGCCTGGGCGGCGTCGAGCGATGCCGCTTCCTCGACGCGGTAGGCGTGGCGTTCGAGCAGCGTCTTCAACGCGTGGCGAGTCGCGTCTTCGTTTTCAACGATCAGAATCCTGCTCATGGGCCTCGTCGTCATGTGGATGCTCATGCAGTCGGCGGCCGGCGGCGCGGCAGTCGCGAATATCCTGACGTGAGCCAGCTGGCCGGATCAAGCGGAGCCTCCTGCGACCATGGCATGACGCCGGCCCGTCGTCCGCCTTTCAAGCTACGGACTGTGCGGCGCTACGGCAATCCGACCTAAGTGTCGTGCGCGGCATCCGTCAGGCGCGGCGACGAGGTCAGTGCGTTCGGTGCGTGGCGGTGCCCAGAGCATCGGGTTGCCAGGCAACGGTGGCCGCTGCCAGTTGATCGGCCACCGGGGCGTCGGCCAGTGTCGCGTCCGGCGACTGCCCGAGGCAGTGCAGCGCACGATGCAAGAGACGGCGCACCGCAACATCGTCGGTGGGCAGCGCGGGCGCGAGATTCTGCTTGGAGAGCTTCTGGCCGTCGTCGCCGACGATCAAGGGCAGATGCAGGTAGCGCGGTAGAGGAAGCCCCAGCGCGACTTGCAGCTGGCGCTGCCATGGCGTGTTGTCGAGCAGGTCGGTGCCGCGTACCACATCCGTGACGCCCTGCTCGGCATCATCGACGACGACGGCAAGCTGATAGGCCCAGAGGCCGTCCTTGCGCTTGAGCACGACGTCGCCCAAGGCCGCGGGATCGAAACATTGCGCGCCCAGCCGTCGGTCCTGCCAGCGTACGGGGCGCTGGCCGAGATCGCTGCGCAGACGCCACGCCAGAGGACGGTCGGGCCGCAAGGGGCCTTGCCGACACCACCCGGGGTAGATGGCATGCGCGCGCCACTCCTTGCGCGAGCAACTGCAGGAATAGGCCAGCCCCTGGTCGACGAGACGCTCGAGCGCGGCCTGGTAGGCAGGATGGCGCGCATGCTGATAGTGCACCTCGCCGTCCCAGTGCAGACCGAAGGCCTCCAGCTGGTGGAGAATGGTGTCGGCGGCACCATCGGGGCAGCGCGGCGGGTCGATGTCTTCGATGCGTACCAGCCATTGCCCGCCCGCCCGACGGGCATCAAGAAAGCTGGCCAGCGCGGCGATCAGCGAGCCGAAATGCAAGGGACCGGAGGGGGTCGGGGCGAAGCGGCCGATGTAGGACATACTGCTGGGCACCCGCACAATGGCAAACGGGCACCCGAGGGTGCCCGTCGTGTGGCGTTCGGAGTCGGCGTGTCAGCCGCCGAGCTGCTTTTCCTTGAGCTCCGCCAGCGTCTTGCAGTCGACACACAAGGTGGCGGTGGGGCGAGCCTCGAGACGGCGGATGCCGATCTCGACGCCGCAGGCTTCGCAGAAGCCGTAGTCGTCCTCGTCGATCTTTTCGATGGTTTCGTTGATTTTCTTGAGGAGCTTGCGCTCGCGGTCACGGGTGCGCAACTCCAGGCTGAAGCCTTCTTCCTGCGTGGCACGGTCGGCGGGATCGGCGAAGTTGTTCGCCTCTTCCTGCAGATGGCGCACCGTGCGGTCCACCTCTTCCATGAGCTCCTGTTTCCAGATGAGCAGGATTTGGCGGAAGTGCTCGAGCTGCTGCTCGTTCATGTACTCTTCACCCGGCGCCGGCTCGTACGGGGTGAATTTTTTTGGCGCTTCCGTTTTGATTTCCGCTACTGGCATGGGACTGCCTCATTACGCAAGTGACTTGGGCCGATGCCTGGCCAGGGTAGGACTTGGGCGCCCGCCCGAAGCCTTGCTTATTTAGCGGAAAAATTCGGGCTTTGCAACCACCGAGGGAGGAAAATCGTTCCCTCGCGATATCGCCGGGAGCCGACGAGTGCGCGTATCACGCCGGGTCGAGGCTTCCTTGCTAGAATGTGACGTTTTGTCCCGCCGTGTATGCCGCTCGGCAGACACCGCGCCAGCGCGAGGTGCGGGAATCAGGACGACGAGGAAGAAGCATGCAATACACGGAGCTGGTGCCCGGGACCTTGATCCGCCGTTACAAGCGTTTTCTGGCCGATGTGGCGTTGGCGTCGGGCGATGTGGTGGTGGCGCATTGCCCGAACACCGGCTCGATGCGAGCGGTCGACGTGCCCGGGTGCCGGGTCTGGCTGTCACCGAGTCGCAACCCGGCGCGCAAGCTGGCCTGGACCTGGGAGCTGATCGAGCTGCCCATGCCGGATGCCCCGCCCGCGCTGGTTTCCGTGCATACCGGGCGTGCCAATGCGCTGGTGGCCCAGGCATTGCAGGAGGCACGCATTCCCGAGTTGGCGGGTTACGACACGCACAAGCGCGAGGTTCGCGTCGCCGACGCCCGCCTGGACTTTCGGCTCTCGACCGCGCACGCAGCCGCCTATGTCGAGGTCAAGCAGGTCACCCTGCGCGAGCATGACGGCCATGGCTACTTTCCGGACTCGGTGAGCGAGCGCGGCCGCCGCCATCTGGAGGCCCTGGCGGCCCGCGTGGCGGAGGGCGATCGCGCGGTGCTGCTGTTTTGCGTGGCACACACCGGAATCGACGCCGTGGCCCCGGCCGCGCATCTCGACCCGGCCTATGCCGAGACGCTGCGGCGCGTCGCGGCGCAAGGGGTCGAGGTACTGGCCTATGGCATGAGCGCGACCTGGACCCATGACGGCGTGCCCGGCGACATTGCGCTGACGCGCGCGTTGCCGGTGTCGCTCGAGCGCCGACTGGCGAGCGCGACACCGCTCAGCGATTGACGCTCCGTGACGCGCGGCCGATCCGGAAGATCGCGGTTTCGCCGAACAGGTTGGGCCACAGCCGCGACGTCCAGTGCGATTCGTGATCGCCATTGCCGACGCGCTGATCGACCAGGGTCAGGCCCTTGTCCCGGCACAACTGGCCGAAGTCGCGAAACGTCGACAGGTGGATGTTGGGGGTGTCGTACCAGGCGTGCGGCAGCGACTTGGATACCGGCATGCGACCCTGAAAGCCCAGATAGAGGCGGTGCCGCCAGTAAGCGAAATTGGGGAAGGCGATGATGCACTCGCGTCCTACCCGCAGCATTTCGTCGAGGGTGAGGTCGGGGCGCTGCAAGGCCTGCAGTGCCTGGGTCATGATCACCAGGTCGTAGGCATCGTCGTCGACATTGCTCAGCCCGTCGTCGATATCCTGTTCGATGACGTTCACCCCTCGCTCGATGCAGCCGGTAATGCCCTCGGGGTCGATCTCCAGGCCGTAGCCGATGACCTGCTTGTCGCGCGCCAGCGCGGCGAGCAGTGTGCCGTCGCCGCAGCCCAGGTCGAGCACGCGCGCGCCTTGCGGTACCCAGTCGTGAATCAATTTGAGATCAGCGCGCATCAGGCAGTCTCCTCGAGCATCAAGTCACGTGCGACACGCCGCATGAAGCCCCCGAAGACCGCTTCGTAGCGTGGGTGCGGGAGCAGAAAGGCATCATGCCCATGGGGGGAGTCGATGCTGGCATAGCTGACCGCCTTGTCGGCGCGCATCAAGGCTTCCACCAGCTCGCGAGAGCGCGGCGGCGCGAAACGCCAATCGGTGGTGAAGCTGATCACCAGGAACGGGCACTGGGCGGGTGCCAGCGCCGCGGCGAGGTCGCCGCCGTGAGCGGCGGCCGGGTCGAAATAATCCAGCGCCTTGGTCATCAGCAGATAGGTGTTGGCATCGAAACTGGTGGAGAACGTATCGCCTTGATGGCGCAGGTACGATTCCACCTGGAACTCCACGTCGTAACCGAAGTTGAGCTGATCCGTGCGCAGGTCGCGACCGAACTTGGCGCCCATGGAATGCTCGGACAGGTAGGTGATATGGCCGATCATGCGCGCCAGCTTGAGGCCGCGCTTGGGCACCGTGCCATGCTCGGTGTACCAGCCGTCATGAAAGTCGGGATCGGAGCGGATCGCCTGGCGGGCCACTTCGTTGAAGGCGATGTTCTGTGCCGACAGGCGCGGCGTGGCGGCGATGACCACGGCATTGGCGATACGCTCCGGGTAGGCCATCGTCCATTGCAGTACCTGCATGCCCCCCAGGCTGCCGCCCACCACGGCAGCGAAACGCTCGATGCCCAGGCGATCGGCCAGGCGTGCCTGGCTATGCACCCAGTCGCTGACCGTCATGACGGGGAACTCCGGCCCCCAGGCGCGCCGTGTCTCGGGATTGGTGGCGCAGGGACCGGTGCTGCCATGACAGCCGCCGAGGTTGTTGAGCGACACGACGAAGAAGCGGTTGGTGTCGATCGCCTTGCCGGGGCCGATGTAGGCATCCCACCAGCCGGGCTTGCGATCCTCCATGGAATGGAAGCCTGCCGCGTGGTGATGACCGGAAAGGGCATGGCAGATCAAGACCGCGTTGTTGCGTTCGGCATTGAGCTGGCCATACGTCTCGTAGACCAGGGTGTAGTCGTCCAGCGTCTTGCCGCCGGCCAGCGCCAGCGGCGTATCGAAGTGCGCCGTTTGTGGCGTGACCAGACCGACCGAGTCGGGAGGTAGCGTATCGGGCATCGTGTGTGTCAGTTTCCGTGTCCAGCTTGAGGCGCGCCAGGGCGCCATTGGCGAATGTTCAGAAGCCCACCAGCATGCCGGGCAGTCCCGCGGCACGGGCCAGTGCACCGACGATGAGACTGTCGAACAGACTGATGGCGATGAACACCACGATGGGCGACAAGTCGATCATGCCGAGTGGTGGAATGACCTTGCGCACCGGCGCCATGATCGGCTCGACCAGCTGGTGGACGAGAATGGCACCGGGGTGGTTGGCCTGCGGCGCGACCCAGCTGAGAATGATCATGATGATCAAGGCGAAGAAGTAGATATCCAGGATCGCGCTCAATACGCCGGCCAGGGCTGCCACCAGAACGCCCTGCAGCGGCGGCATGGTGATTCCGGCGAACTTGAGCAGCAGAAAAATGGTGATGCCCTTGAGCAGCAGGCCGGCGACCAGCGTGGCGGGATCGAAACGTCCGCGTGGACGAAAGATGCGCTGCAGCGGTGCGACGACCGGACGAGTGGCCTTGATCACGGCCTGGCTGACGGGATTGTAGTAGTCGGCGCGGGAAAACTGCAGCAAGAAGCGCAGCATCAGCACGAACAGATACACATTGACTAGCGTGTTGACCAGCATCAAGCCGGCGCTTCCCATTTGGCTGCCCATGGGGCTCCTCCATGTCGAATGGGTGATAAGAGTAGTGTCAGTCGCGGCTCAGTTCGTCGGACAGCTCCCGGGCGCGGGTGGCGCAGGCTTGCGTCGCGTTCTCGAAGAGGCGGCGCAGGCCGTCGTCCTCGAAACTGGCGATGGCACGCTCGGTGGTGCCATTGGGCGAGGTGACGCGGCGGCGCAACTCGGCCGGCTCGAACTCGCTTTCGCGAGCCATGCTCGCCGCGCCGAAGGCGGTCTGCAAGGCCAGGCGGCGAGCGCTGTCGGCGGGGAGGCCGAGTTTCTTGCCGGCATCCTCGAGCGCTTCCATGATCAGGAAGAAGTAGGCCGGGCCGCTTCCCGACACGGCGGTGACGGCCTCGAGCAGCGTTTCATCGGCGACCCATTCCACCAGACCCACGGCTTCCAGCAGGGTGGTGGCCAGTTGCTTCTGCGATTCGCTGACCCGCGCGTTGGCGAACAAGCCTGCCGCACCCTGGCCGACGAGACTGGGGGTGTTGGGCATGCAGCGAATCACGGCGAGCTCGCCGCCGAGCCAGTTCTCCAGCGTCGCGGCGTTCAAGCCGGCGGCCACGGAGACGATCAGGGGCCGCTGCGCCTGCACCGTGTCGCGAAGCTCATGGCACACCTCGCGCATGATCTGCGGTTTGACGGCGAGCACCACGACATCGGCACCGTCCACGGCGGCGAGGTTGTCGGTGGTGGTACGGATGCCATGGCGCTCGGCAAGTGCGGCGAGCGCCTGGGGATCCCGCCCGGTGGCGGTGATGGCCTCGGCGGGATAACCGCCCTCGACCATGCCTCCGAAGATGGCGCTCGCCATGTTGCCGGCACCGATGAATGTGACTTGGCTGGTCATGGTATCTCCTGAATGTCGCGGCGACGCGATACGGTTGGGGACAAGGCAGTCAGGCGCGCGGCGCACGCTGGCCGAAAATGGCCGTGCCCAGGCGTACCCAGGTGGCCCCTTCGAGGACGGCGGCTTCCAGGTCGCCGCTCATGCCCATCGACAGGGTATCCAATGGCGCCTGGGGGTGTCGCTGGCGGAGTGACGCGAGTAGCTCGCGCAGCTCGGCGAAAGGACGTCGTTGCGTTGCCAGCTCGTCGCTCGGCGCGGGCAGTGTCATCAGACCGCGCAGCCGCAGCTGGGGGAGCGTGGCCACCACGTCGGCCAGTGCCGGCAGATCCGCCGGCGCGACGCCCGATTTGCTGGCTTCGCCGCTGACGTTGACTTGCAGGCAGACATCCAGCGGGCCCAATGCTGGCGGGCGTTGCGCGGCGAGTCGTCGGGCGATGCGCTCGCGGTCGAGGGTATGGACCCATTGAAAGTGTTCGGCGACCGCGCGGGTCTTGTTGGATTGCAGCGGGCCGATGAAATGCCAGACGATAGCGTCCAGGTCGGTCAGCGCGGCCTGCTTGTCGAGGGCCTCCTGGACATAGTTCTCGCCGAACTCGCGCTGGCCCGCCTCGAACGCCTGGCGCACGCTCGCCGCGGGCTGCGTCTTGCTGACCGCGAGCAGGTGCGCCGAAGCCGGGTCGCGTCCCGCGTTCGTCAAGGCAGTGCGCAGACGGTTGCGTGCGTCCTCGAGGGATTCGACGATGTTGACATCTGGCATACTGGGGAACCCCTGTCCGCGAGCGAGAGAAATGCATGGATATTATCGAACTGCTGGCGTTCTCGGCAAAGCAGAAGGCCTCCGACCTGCACCTGTCCGCCGGGCTGCCGCCGATGATTCGCGTCGATGGCGACATCCGCCGGCTCAACGTGCCGCCGATCGAGGATCGTGAGGTCCGCAAGCTGATCTACGCGATCATGAACGATCAGCAGCGCCGCGACTACGAAGAGGCGCTCGAGCACGATTTCTCGTTCGATGTGCCGGGGGTGGCGCGCTTCCGCGTCAACGTCTTTCACCAGGGGCGCGGTGCCGGCGCCGTCTTCCGCACCATTCCCAGCGAGGTGCTCACTCTCGACGACCTGGAACTGGGCGAGGTATTTCGCCGTCTGTCCTCCTTGCCGCGAGGCCTGGTGCTGGTGACGGGGCCGACCGGCTCGGGCAAGAGCACGACCTTGGCGGCGATGATCGACTACGTCAACGAAAACTACTACCAGCATGTGTTGACCATCGAGGACCCGGTGGAATTCGTGCACCGCAGCAAGCGCAGCCTCGTCAATCAGCGCGAGCTTCACCGCGACACGCGCAGCTTCGCCACGGCGTTGCGTTCGGCACTGCGCGAGGATCCGGACGTGATCCTGGTCGGCGAACTGCGCGACCTGGAGACCATCCGCCTGGCGTTGACCGCCGCCGAAACCGGCCACCTGGTGTTCGGTACTCTGCACACCACGTCGGCCGCCAAGACGGTGGACCGCATCATCGATGTCTTTCCCGGCGACGAAAAAAGCATGGTGCGGTCGATGCTGTCCGAGTCGTTGCAAGGGGTGATCTCGCAGGTGCTGCTCAAGCGTGAGGGTGGCGGGCGCGTGGCGGCGCACGAGATACTCGTCGCCAGCGGCGCGGTGCGAAACCTGATACGCGAAAACAAGCTGGCGCAGATGTACTCCTCGATCCAGACCGGCGGCAGCCTGGGCATGCAGACTCTGGATGCGGCGCTTTCGCGGCTGGTGTCGCAGGGTATCGTTTCGCGTGCCGAGGCGCAGGCCAAGGCGAAGGACGGACGCGTGCTGGGTGTGTGAGCCTGGCACGAATCGAGACGCGGGGAAGGAGAACGGACGAGATGACGCCGCATGAATGGCTGACGCAACTGCTGGATATCATGCTCGACAAGCAGGCCTCCGATCTGCTCGTGTCCACGGGGGCGCCGCCGAGTCTCAAGATCGATGGCGCACTGGTCACGCTGGGAGACAAGGCGATGTCGGTGGGGCAAGTGCGTGAACTGGTCTCGGCGGCGCTGCCTCAGGGGGTACGCGAACGCTTCGAGGCCGAGCGCGAGGCCAACTTTGCGCTCAGCGTGCCGGGCAAGGGGCGCTTTCGTGTCAGCGCCTTCTACCAGCGTAGCCAGATGGCGATGGTCGTGCGGCGCATCGCCTACGATATCCCCGACCTGGAAAGCCTGGCCCTGCCCTCGGCGCTGGGGGAACTGGTCAATCGTCAGCGTGGTTTGGTATTCATCGTCGGCGGCACGGGAAGCGGCAAGTCGACGACGCTGGCGTCGATGATCCAGCATCGCAACCAGACCACCGGGGGGCACGTGATCAGCATCGAGGACCCCATCGAGTACATTCACCCTCACGGGCGGGCGATCATCAACCAGCGGGAAGTGGGCATCGATACCGAGTCCTTCGAGGTGGCGCTCAAGAATGCGCTGCGCCAGGCGCCGGACGTGATCCTGATCGGCGAGGTTCGTTCGCGCGAAGTCATGGAGCATGCCCTGACCTTTGCCGAAACCGGGCATCTGTGCCTGGCGACGCTGCATGCCAATAACGCCAACCAGGCCCTGGAGCGCATTCAGCACTTCTTTCCCAGCGAGCGCCACGAACAGGTGTGGATGGACCTTTCGCTCAACCTGCAGGCCATCGTCGCGCAGCGTCTGTTGCCTCGCGAGGATGGCGAGGGGCGGTGCGCGGCCGTCGAGGTGATGCTGCGCTCGCCGCTGATCAGCGACCTGATTCGCAAGGGAGCGATTCACGATATCAAGGAGGTCATGCAGCGCTCACGGGATCAGGGCATGCAGACCTTCGACCAGGCCCTGTACGCGCTCTACCGACAAGGGCGGATCAGCGAAAAGATGGCGCTGGTGCATGCCGATTCCGCCAACGACCTGCGTCTGCAAATCGCCTATGGCGATGCCGAGAGCCCGCAACTGGCGAGGGCTGCCGATGCCGCCGAGCGCTTCACCCTGAAAGGCGATGACGAGTGGCGCGAGGATGAGTGAGGGCTTCAGCCGGCGTAGAGACCGCCCAATACCCGTGGGCCGCGTGCACCCGTGACGTCGGGCAGGTTGCCGGGGAGTCCTGCCACGCGTTGATGCGCCAGCCAGGCGAAGGCGCCGGCTTCGAGCCAGTCCGGCGACCAGCCGAACCGTTCACAGGGCGTCAGCGGAATCTCGGGCAAGTGGCGCTGTATGCGTGTCAGCAGGTCGGCGTTGTGGGCGCCTCCGCCGCAGGGGATCAGGGCGTCATAGGCAGTGGAGACGCCAGCGCTGCATTGGGTGACGCCCATGGCGATGCTGGCGGCGGTCAGCTCGGCCAGGGTCGCCTGTACGTCACAAGGGGATTCGTGCCCGCTCAAGCGTGACGTCAGCCAGTCGAGGTGAAAATGCTCGCGTCCCGTGCTCTTGGGCGGCAGGCGTGAGAAGTAGTCGTCATCGAGCAGTCGGGCGAGCAGCGCATCATCGACACGACCGCTGGCGGCCCAGGCACCGTCGGCATCGTAGGGGTGTCCCAGGTGGCGCTGGCTCCAGGCATCCATGAGCATGTTGGCGGGACCGGTATCGAAGCCCACCACGGGGGCAGCCTGGCCGGACGGCGGCAGTCGCGTCAGGTTGGCGATGCCGCCGAGATTGAGTACCAGGCGATAGGCCTCCGACGCGGTGAAGAGGGCAGCATGAAAGGCGGGCGCCAGAGGGGCGGCCTGGCCTCCGGCCGCCAGGTCCCGGCGCCGCAGATCGCCGACCACGGCGCACCCGGTCAGCTCGGCCAGCAGGCTGGGATTGTCGAGCTGGTAGGTATGCGCCGGCGTGGCGTTCGGGGCGTGTTCGATGGTTTGGCCGTGGCTGCCGATGGCCGTGATCGCTTCCCGGGGCGTGCCCGTTTCGAGCAGCAGGCGGTTGACCGCTTCGGCCTGACGTTCGCAGAAGGCGGTCTCGAGGCGTGCCAGTTCGGCGAACGAAACCTCGCGTGCCAGGCAGAGTGCCAGCAGGTCATCGTGCAGCGCAGCGGAAAAGGGCAGGCCGGTGGCGCCGAGCCACTCGGGACGGCCCTCGCCGCACCGTACCAGGGCGGCGTCGATACCATCCAGGCTGGTGCCGGACATCAAGCCGATGTAAAGGGGCATGCTGGTCTCCGTATGCCAGGGTCGCGCTCAACCGTCGACGATGAGTCATGCTAACATCCCCGCTTATTGCCCAAACCACCCTTTTTCGGAGAAGGATACGATGACCGATGTCGCTGATGCGCTGGCGCTGCTCAAGCGCGGGACCCATGAAATCCTGCTGGAGGACGAGCTGGTAAAGAAGCTCGAGTCCGGCCGCAAGCTGCGTATCAAGGCAGGCTTCGATCCCACTGCGCCGGATTTGCATCTCGGGCATAGCGTCCTGTTGACCAAGATGCGCCAGTTTCAGGAGCTGGGCCATCAGGTAGTGTTCTTGATCGGCGATTTCACCGGGCGTATCGGTGACCCCACGGGGAAAAACGTCACACGCAAGCCGCTGACCGAGGCGGAGGTCAAGGCGAATGCCGAGACCTACAAGGAGCAGGTGTTCAAGATCCTCGACCCGGCGCTGACCGAGGTGCGTTTCAATGCCGAATGGATGAGCAAGCTCTCCGCGGCCGACATGATCGAGCTGGCGGCGCAGTCCACCGTGGCGCGCATGCTGGAACGCGATGATTTCGAGAAGCGCTATACCGCCAATCAATCGATCTCCATCCACGAGTTCCTCTACCCATTGGTCCAGGGCTACGATTCGGTCGCACTCGAGGCCGACATCGAGCTGGGCGGCACCGACCAGAAGTTCAACCTGCTGATGGGCCGCGAGATCCAGAAGCACTTCGGCCAGGCGCCGCAGGTGGTCATGACCATGCCGTTGCTGGAAGGACTGGATGGCGTCCAGAAGATGTCCAAGTCATTGGGGAATTACGTAGGTGTCGATGACACTCCCGGCGTGATGTTCAACAAGCTGGTGTCGATGCCGGACAGCCTGATGTGGCGTTACTTCGAATTGCTGTCACTGAAGTCCAACGACGAGATAGAGAAGATCCGTCGTTCCATCGAGTCAGGCGCCAACCCGCGTGATATCAAGATGGAATTGGCACGGGAACTGATCGCCCGTTATCACGGCGAAGAAGCCGCCGCCAACGCGCACAAGTCCGCGGGCAACCAGCTGGCCGAGGGCGAGCTGCCGGATGACCTGCCGGACGTCGAAGTGGCGTTCGAGGGTGAGCAGGCCCCCATCGCGGCGGTGCTCAACCGCTCAGGGCTGACCAATAACAGCGCCCAGGCCAAGGACATGCTCAGTAACGGACGCGTCAAGGTCGATGGGGAAGTGGTCGCCAAGGATGCCATGCTCGCCACGGGGCAGCGTTATGTCATTCAGGCCGGCAAGAAGCGCTACGCGCGCGTGACGCTCGTCTGAAGGTCTCGCGAGCGGTCGAGTTATCCACATGTCGTTGGCGAGGCGGCACGACGGGTGGGTGTGGATAACATCATGAGCGCAGGAGACGAAAAACCCCTTGCGTTCACGGCGGCGGATCCGTAAAGTACGCATCCGCTGCCGGCGACGGACCTCGTGGCCAGCGGTGGAAGAGGTTCGCAAGTGACTGACTTGCTTGAGATTTTCAGGTTCGCCCCGAACGATCTCGCTTGACAGTCGCGCCGGTTTCGGTAAAATGCGCACCTCTCGAGTCGCCACTCATCGCACGGTGGTTCGGATGCGGTGACGGATTGTCCCGACAGGCATTTTTGCCTTGACAATCACGGCGGTATCGGTAGAATACGCCTTCCTCGTTAGGCGCTTTGGCGAAAACGAGATGCTCTTTAACAAGTCGATCAGGTAATTCATGTGGGCGCTTGCCCGGGATAGGGGTGCCAGTCACGACCTATCAAGGCAAGCGACTCGTCAGAGACCTTCGGGTCTTTTTGAGAACGTTTTAGTCTTGAACCAAGTTTGGTCCGCTCAACGGACTATCAGACTTTCAACTGAAGAGTTTGATCATGGCTCAGATTGAACGCTGGCGGCAGGCCTAACACATGCAAGTCGAGCGGTAACAGGTCCAGCTTGCTGGACGCTGACGAGCGGCGGACGGGTGAGTAATGCATAGGAATCTACCCAGTCGTGGGGGATAACCTGGGGAAACCCAGGCTAATACCGCATACGTCCTACGGGAGAAAGCGGGGGCTCTTCGGACCTCGCGCGATTGGATGAGCCTATGTCGGATTAGCTGGTTGGTGGGGTAACGGCTCACCAAGGCGACGATCCGTAGCTGGTCTGAGAGGATGATCAGCCACACTGGGACTGAGACACGGCCCAGACTCCTACGGGAGGCAGCAGTGGGGAATATTGGACAATGGGCGAAAGCCTGATCCAGCCATGCCGCGTGTGTGAAGAAGGCTTTCGGGTTGTAAAGCACTTTCAGTGGGGAAGAAGGCTTGTCGGCCAATACCCGGCAAGAGCGACATCACCCACAGAAGAAGCACCGGCTAACTCCGTGCCAGCAGCCGCGGTAATACGGAGGGTGCAAGCGTTAATCGGAATTACTGGGCGTAAAGCGCGCGTAGGCGGCTTGTCACGCCGGGTGTGAAAGCCCCGGGCTCAACCTGGGAACGGCATCCGGAACGGGCAGGCTAGAGTGCAGGAGAGGAAGGTAGAATTCCCGGTGTAGCGGTGAAATGCGTAGAGATCGGGAGGAATACCAGTGGCGAAGGCGGCCTTCTGGACTGACACTGACGCTGAGGTGCGAAAGCGTGGGTAGCAAACAGGATTAGATACCCTGGTAGTCCACGCCGTAAACGATGTCGACTAGCCGTTGGGTCCCTTGAGGACTTAGTGGCGCAGTTAACGCGATAAGTCGACCGCCTGGGGAGTACGGCCGCAAGGTTAAAACTCAAATGAATTGACGGGGGCCCGCACAAGCGGTGGAGCATGTGGTTTAATTCGATGCAACGCGAAGAACCTTACCTACCCTTGACATCCTGCGAACCCGGAAGAGATTCCGGGGTGCCTTCGGGAGCGCAGAGACAGGTGCTGCATGGCTGTCGTCAGCTCGTGTTGTGAAATGTTGGGTTAAGTCCCGTAACGAGCGCAACCCTTGTCCCTATTTGCCAGCGATTCGGTCGGGAACTCTAGGGAGACTGCCGGTGACAAACCGGAGGAAGGTGGGGACGACGTCAAGTCATCATGGCCCTTACGGGTAGGGCTACACACGTGCTACAATGGCCGGTACAAAGGGTTGCGAAGCCGCGAGGTGAAGCCAATCCCAGAAAGCCGGCCTCAGTCCGGATTGGAGTCTGCAACTCGACTCCATGAAGTCGGAATCGCTAGTAATCGTGCATCAGAATGGCACGGTGAATACGTTCCCGGGCCTTGTACACACCGCCCGTCACACCATGGGAGTGGACTGCACCAGAAGTGGTTAGCCTAACTTCGGAGGGCGATCACCACGGTGTGGTTCATGACTGGGGTGAAGTCGTAACAAGGTAGCCGTAGGGGAACCTGCGGCTGGATCACCTCCTTAAACGACGGTGCACACCCTGCCCGGGTAAGCGCTCACAATGAATTACCTGATCGAAGCAGAGCAACGACTGTGGAATGGCTAGTGAAGTCGCCCAGTGACCAACGGGTCTGTAGCTCAGTTGGTTAGAGCGCACCCCTGATAAGGGTGAGGTCGGCAGTTCAAGTCTGCCCAGACCCACCATCTCTCGCTCGGTTGGTTAGAGCGCACCCTCTGGGGTGACATAAAGAGAGGGTGAGGTCGCCGGGTTTTGTTCAAGTCTGCCCAGACCTACCAATTCAAGACGGAAGTCATAAGAGGTAAGAATTTCTTCTTTCTTATATCTTCGCTTTTCCTTCTTGTGAAAGGGGCCTTAGCTCAGCTGGGAGAGCGCCTGCCTTGCACGCAGGAGGTCACCGGTTCGATCCCGGTAGGCTCCACCATTTGCAGGATGGATGCCAATAGGAAAGTCACCGGTTCGAGCGAATCGTCGCACCGCCCGGTAGGCTCCACCATCTCGACAGTCGACTCATCAAGCCCTAAGCCGTGTGCTTTCCCGTAAAGCCTACCGCTTAGAGCTTTTGCTCTAATGCTCTTTAACAATGTGGAACAAGCTGACAAAGCAAGACGATACGTCTCAAGCGTATCCGGCAATTATCGTGTTCATCCACGATCAGACCCTTTGGGGTTATATGGTCAAGCGATGAAGCGCATACGGTGGATGCCTAGGCAGCCAGAGGCGATGAAGGACGTTGTAGCCTGCGAAAAGGCTCGGTGAGGTGGCAAACAACCTGCGACCCGGGCATGTCCGAATGGGGAAACCCACTCATCACAAGATGAGTATCCCGTACTGAATTCATAGGTGCGGGAGGCGAACCGGGGGAACTGAAACATCTAAGTACCCCGAGGAAAAGAAATCAACCGAGATTCCCTCAGTAGCGGCGAGCGAACGGGGACCAGCCCTTAAGTCAATGCACGGTTAGGTGAACGGCCTGGAAAGGCCGGCCATAGTGGGTGATAGCCCCGTAACCGAAAACCCGCATTGGTGAAATCGAGTAGGTCGGGGCACGTGAAACCTTGACTGAAGACGGGGGGACCATCCTCCAAGGCTAAATACTCCTGGCTGACCGATAGTGAACCAGTACCGTGAGGGAAAGGCGAAAAGAACCCCGGAGAGGGGAGTGAAATAGATCCTGAAACCGTATGCGTACAAGCAGTGGGAGCACGTTTCGACGTGTGACCGCGTACCTTTTGTATAATGGGTCAGCGACTTATATTCAGTGGCGAGCTTAACCGAGTAGGGGAGGCGTAGGGAAACCGAGTCTTAACTGGGCGACCAGTCGCTGGATATAGACCCGAAACCGGGCGATCTATCCATGGCCAGGGTGAAGGTTGAGTAACATCAACTGGAGGCCCGAACCCAAGTATGTTGAAAAATGCTGGGATGAGCTGTGGATCGGAGTGAAAGGCTAATCAAGCCCGGAGATAGCTGGTTCTCCTCGAAAGCTATTTAGGTAGCGCCTCACGTATCACCGCCGGGGGTAGAGCACTGTTTCGGCTAGGGGGCCATCCCGGCTTACCAACCCGAGGCAAACTCCGAATACCGGTGAGTGCAGCGTGGGAGACACACAGCGGGTGCTAACGTCCGTTGTGAAAAGGGAAACAACCCAGACCGTCAGCTAAGGCCCCAAAATCCTGGTTAAGTGGGAAACGATGTGGGAAGGCTTAGACAGCTAGGAGGTTGGCTTAGAAGCAGCCATCCTTTAAAGAAAGCGTAATAGCTCACTAGTCGAGTCGGCCTGCGCGGAAGATGTAACGGGGCTCAAACCAGGTGCCGAAGCTACGGGCTCATCCTCAGGATGAGCGGTAGAGGAGCGTCGTGTACGCCTGCGAAGGTGAGTCGAGAGGCTTGCTGGAGGTATCACGAGTGCGAATGCTGACATGAGTAACGATAAGGGGCGTGAAAACCGCCCCCGCCGGAAGACCAAGGGTTTCTGTTCGACGTCAATCGGAGCAGAGTGAGTCGGCCCCTAAGGCGAGGCCGAAAGGCGTAGTCGATGGGAAACGGGTTAATATTCCCGTACCGGATGTGATTGCGATGGGGGGACGAAGAAGGCTAGGTGAGCCAGGCGTTGGTTGTCCTGGTGAAAGCCCGTAGGCCGAGGATTCAGGCAAATCCGGATCCTCAAGGCCGAGAGGCGAGACGAACAGACTACGGTCTGGAAGTCATCGATGCCACGCTTCCAGGAAAAGCCTCTAAGCTTCAGATCACATGCGACCGTACCCCAAACCGACACAGGTGGTCAGGGTGAGAATCCCAAGGCGCTTGAGAGAACTCGGGTGAAGGAACTAGGCAAAATGGCACCGTAACTTCGGGAGAAGGTGCGCCGGTGGCGGTGACGGCCCTCGCGGCCCGAGCTGCCACCGGTCGAAGATACCAGGTGGCTGCAACTGTTTATTAAAAACACAGCACTCTGCTAACGCGTAAGCGGACGTATAGGGTGTGACGCCTGCCCGGTGCCGGAAGGTTAAGTGATGGCGTTAGCTTTGGCGACGCGCTTGATCGAAGCCCCGGTAAACGGCGGCCGTAACTATAACGGTCCTAAGGTAGCGAAATTCCTTGTCGGGTAAGTTCCGACCTGCACGAATGGCGTAATGATGGCCACGCTGTCTCCACCCGAGACTCAGTGAAATTGAAATCGCCGTGAAGATGCGGTGTCCCCGCGGCTAGACGGAAAGACCCCGTGAACCTTTACTATAGCTTCACACTGGACGCTGATGTTGCTTGTGTAGGATAGCTGGGAGGCTTGGAACCCGGGACGCCAGTCCCGGGGGAGCCAACCTTGAAATACCAGCCTGGCATCATCGGCGTTCTAACTTGGGCCCGTTATCCGGGTCGAGGACAGTGTGTGGTGGGTAGTTTGACTGGGGCGGTCTCCTCCCAAAGCGTAACGGAGGAGCACGAAGGTACCCTCAGCACGGTTGGAAATCGTGCAATGAGTGCAAGAGCATAAGGGTGCTTGACTGCGAGACAGACACGTCGAGCAGGTACGAAAGTAGGTTCTAGTGATCCGGTGGTTCTGTATGGAAGGGCCATCGCTCAACGGATAAAAGGTACTCCGGGGATAACAGGCTGATACCGCCCAAGAGTTCACATCGACGGCGGTGTTTGGCACCTCGATGTCGGCTCATCACATCCTGGGGCTGAAGTCGGTCCCAAGGGTATGGCTGTTCGCCATTTAAAGTGGTACGCGAGCTGGGTTTAGAACGTCGTGAGACAGTTCGGTCCCTATCTGCCGTGGGCGTTGGAGATTTGAGAAGGGCTGCTCCTAGTACGAGAGGACCGGAGTGGACGCACCTCTGGTGTTCCGGTTGTCACGCCAGTGGCATTGCCGGGTAGCTATGTGCGGACGGGATAACCGCTGAAGGCATCTAAGCGGGAAGCCCCCTTCAAGATGAGATCTCCCCGAGGCCTCGAGCCTCCTGAAGGGCCCAGCGAGACCAGCTGGTTGATAGGCACGGTGTGGAAGCGCTGCAAGGCGTTGAGCTAACGTGTACTAATGGCCCGTGAGGCTTGACCATATAACACCCAAAGGGTCTTGTATGAACACGACCGGATGCGCATGAGACGTAACGTGTCGGCTTGTTCCCATTGCGTCGATGGCCTCGGTGAGGCGATCGACACCAGTTCCGCCTGACGACCATAGCGAGCGGGTCCCACCTGACCCCATGCCGAACTCAGCAGTGAAACCGCTCAGCGCCCATGGTAGTGTGGGGCCTCCCCATGCGAGAGTAGGTCATCGTCAGGCATTTCTTCCGAAAATCCCGAGTACGAAAGTGCTCGGGATTTTTTTATGGGCATGGGGAGTCCCGCTGTTTACCTGGTGGGGCCGCTTCGCGGGCCGGCCCCTCGCCGGCTCGGGGCGTTCGACCGCCCTCGTGGCGGTGCCACGCAGGGCCGGGCGGTCTCACCCCCATGTGAGAGTAGCGGAGGGCCGCCCCACGGAACGCCGCCCCGCGGATGGCCGCCCCGAACATCGTCAGGCATGTATCCCGAAAACCCCCGTTGGCTCAGGCCAGCGGGGGTTTTTTCGTGGGCGGGTGGAGCAGCGTTTGCCTGTGAGCGGGGCCTGTGCTTTAGTAAAGGCGTACATGGAGTAAGCACCCACCTCAAAGGAGAGAGAACCGATGCGTAGTGAATGGCTCAAGAAGCTGGCGCTGATGCTGGTGATTGGAATGACCGCCTTCGGTGTCGTTGCCTGCGACAACGATGAAGGGCCGGCCGAAGAAGCCGGCGAGTCCGTGGATGATGCCATGGACAACGCGGGTGACAGCATGGAAGATGCGGGTGAGGACATTCAGGACGCTGCCGAAGACGCCCAGAACTGATGCTATCCTGAGTCGTGGAATACCGAAAAGGCCGGACAGATGTCCGGCCTTTTTCATGGCGGGTAGGGTAGAACGCCGTTGAAGAGCGCTGGCGTTCAGGTGCCGGGGTTCTGCTCGATTCCCTGGACGTACCAGGGCGCGCCTTCGCGTAAATCGCGAATCAGGTGCCAGGTTTCATTGAATTCGTTGCGTTCCCCATTTTCGTCGAGAACACCGTGAAACAACACGCTGGCTTCGGCTTGTTGACCGATTTCCCTGACGTCGCCAAGCTCGGCGAACAGGCGCACGATTTCGGTGCGATTGTTCGCGGGTTGTTGTGCCCGCTCCTCGCGCAGCAGGTTGTAGAGAGTTGGCGTGACGTACTCTTGAATGCGAGCCAGATCGTTATTGTCCCAGGCACGCTGGAGCGTCATGAAGTGTTCCTTGGCTCCGCCCAGAAAACGTTCCTTGTCGAACCATTCTGGGGTGGCGCCGCTGCTCGGCATGGACGTGCCGGCACTGGAGAAGGGTGACGTGGTAGTCGCCTCTTGATGCGGTTGGCGTGCCTGATGCTGTGGTCCCTCGCTGGTCGCCACACGACGGGCCCGCAACAGGCGGAACGCGAACCAGGCAATCAGCGCGACCAGCAGGATATCGAGAAAGCGAATGCCATCGAAGGCACCGCCGAAGAACAGAGAGGCCAGCAAGCCTCCCGCGAGCAAGCCGGCAAAGGGACCGGCGAAACGCGACAAACCCGCGCTGGGCTGGCGCTGAGGAGTTGCCGCATTCGTGCGGCTCGTTGCGGCAGGACTATCCGCGGAACGTGAATAGCTGCCAAAGCTCTTGCCACCGCCGAGCCGCCTGGCGTCGGCATGGTCGACTGCCAGGCCGAAGCCCAGCAAGCCGACCACGAGCATTACGAAAAGGTTGCGCATGCGCATCTCCCGCAGAATGAGAAAGGGGGTGAACCCGGATTCTCGATTCTAGCGGGGATTCATCGTTGAAGATATCAGCGCTGTGGGTCGGAGGGGATATCGGGGATATGCCGCGATCCCGCCGCCACGATCAGGCGCCCGCCACGTCGCTCTCGCGGCGCGTGAAGACCCAGGTATCGCCCTCGGAAAGGCCCGCATTGAAGGCATAACCGGCAACGTCGAAGCCCTTCAGGTCGTCGGGGGTATCGATGCGCTCCTTGATCATCCAGGCGCTCATGAGGCCGCGTGCCTTCTTGGCATAGAAGCTGACGATCTTGAACTGGCCGTTCTTCTCGTCCTTGAAGACTGGCGTGATGACACGACAGGTCAAGCGCTTGGCATCGATGGCCTTGAAATACTCGTTGGAGGCCAGGTTGACCAGGACAGGGGTGCCGCTGTCTTCCACGGCCCTGGAAAGATCCTGAGTGAGCCGTTCGCGCCAGAAGGCGTAAAGATCCTTGCCGGCCCGGTTGGCCAGCTTGGTGCCCATTTCGAGCCGATAGGGCTGGATCAAGTCGAGGGGGCGCAGCAGTCCATACAGACCCGAGAGAATTCGCAGGCGTCGCTGTGCCACTTCGTTGTCCGCCTCGCTGAACGCGGCCGCATCCAGCCCCTGATAGACGTCGCCCTGGAAAGCCTGCACGGCCGGCTTGGCGTTCTCCGGCGAAAAGGGAGGAGCCCACTCGGCGAAGCGCGCAGCGTTCAGTCCTGCCAGCTTGTCGCTGATGCCCATCAGCTCGGACAGTCGCTGGGGCGAATAATCGCGCAGGATCTCGATCAGCTCGGCGCTTTGCTCGAGGTACTGGGGTTGGGTATAGGTCGCCGTCGTCGGCGATGTCTCGAAATCCAGCGTCTTGGCCGGTGATATCACGCTCAGCATGCACGGTCCTCGCGTCAAAATCGTGTGACTCGTTACGAGCAGTATAACAAGCTGTCCCGGTGGGGCCGATGACAGCGTGTCTATCGCTTCGATAGACACGCTCGACGTGCGTCAGGGGCAGGGGTTGGGGTGCTGACGGTGCACGTTTTCGATGGCTTCCAGCACGCTGTCATCCAGCGTCAGTGTCTCGCTGGCCAGATTGGACTCTAGCTGGTCGAGCGTGGTCGCGCCGATGATGTTGCTGGTCAAGAACGAGCGTGAATTGACGTAGGCCAGTGCCATCTGGGCGGGATCGAGTCCGTGCTCCCGGGCGATATCGACATAGGCGTGGATCGCCTTCTCGGCGAGGTCCGACGTGTAGCGCTGGAAGCGTTCGAACAACGTCAGTCGTCCCTGGGGCGGCCGTGCGCCATCGAGATATTTGCCGGTCAGCGCGCCGAATGCCAGCGGTGAATAAGCCAGCAAGCCGACATCCTCGCGATGGGCGATTTCCGCCAGGCCCACCTCGAAGCTGCGGTTGAGCAGGTTGTAGGGGTTCTGCACGCTGGCCACGCGCGGCACGCCCAGGGTGTCGGCGAGTCGCAGGCTCTGCATCACGCCCCAGGGGGTCTCGTTGGACAGGCCGATGGCGCGGATCTTGCCGGCGTCGACGAGCTCCTTCAAGGCCTGGAGGGATTCGGCCAGGGGAGTGGCGTTCTCGCTCTCGTCATGCTGATAACCCAGCTTGCCGAAGAAGTTGGCGTTGCGGTCGGGCCAGTGAAGCTGGTACAGGTCGATATAGTCGGTCTGCAGTCGCGCCAGGCTGTCGTCGACGGCGCGGTGCAGATGGTCGCGGGTCAGGCGCGGTCCGCCCCGTATATGGTCGAGCCCCGGCCCTGCTGCCTTGGTCGCGAGAATCAGGTCGTCGCGCTTGCCGCGTGCCTTGAGCCAGCTCCCGATGTACGCCTCGGTGCGCCCTTGCGTTTCCGCCTTGGGCGGGACGGGGTACATTTCGGCGGTGTCGATGAAATTGATGCCCGCGGCCGTGGCGCGATCGAGCTGAGCGTGTGCTTCGGCCTCGCTGTTCTGCTCGCCAAAGGTCATGGTGCCGAGGCAAAGTCGGCTGACATGCATGCCGGTCTGGCCGAGAGGACGTGTCTGCATCGGAGTCTCCGCACGGGTTCACAAGATGGGTGGAATCGGCATGGTAGCGGGGCGGCATGCGGGCGGCAAACCGGGGGGTTGAGTCGTCCCGGGGGTAGGCGTATGCTTGGCGCCCCGTTGGCCGGGATAGGGGTTATCCAAGAGGTAATTCGGCGCAACGACGATGTTTGAACCGGGGTGTTGGCACGTGCAGGGAGAGCTCGAGCCGACGCAATCGTTTATTTACCTTTTCGGTTACGACGACTTCAAGGTCGATGGTTATGCAACAGGCTTCCTCTCTGCTGATTCGGCTCGAATACCGTCTCGCAGCCCAACTGTTTCATGCCCGCTGGATGACACGCTCTCCCGGCAAGCATCGTTTGACGATGCGTTTGTTTCAGCGCTGTGCCGAAGCCGGTCACACCGCTGCGCTGTCGTTTTACGGCCATATGCTGTTTCACCGTGGCAACTCACCCCAGGACAAGGCCAAGGGCGCACGCTATGTGCTCCAGGCCGCGCACGCCGGTGACGTCCATGCCCAGTACCAGGCCGGTCGCATCTACGAGCACGGCTGTGCACAGTATGCGCGTCGTGAAGAGAAAGCCGTGACATGGTACGCGCGTGCCGCCGAGGCCGGTCACGAACTCGCCGCCGAACGCATGGCCAACGCCTATCGCCATGCGCAACTCGGCCTGCCCGTCGATTCCCGGCGCGCCGCACAATGGGAGGCGCTCGCCGAGCGTGCCCAGCGAAGCGAAGCGGGGGAGCCGGTTGCCTCGCTGACGCACTGAGCGAGGGCGCCGAGGCTCGCATCATATCCCGCGTTCACGTAGTCTGAGCGTCATGCCCGCGCACGTGCCCGCGGGCCATGGCCTGTTCGTGATATCGCTTTGAAGAGGAATGCCGCCACGTGTTGCCGATCCTGCTCGATATCGAAGCGTCCGGTTTCGGGCGTGGCAGCTATCCGATAGAAGTCGGCTTGGCCCGGGCCGATGGCAGTACCTGTGCCTTCCTCATCCAGCCCCTGGAAGAATGGACCCACTGGGACCCGAAAGCGGAGTTGCTGCATGGCATCTCGCGCGGGCGCCTGCATCGCGAGGGGCATCCCGTCATCGAGGTCGCGCGCTGGCTCAATGACGAACTGGCGAGTGCAGGCATCGCCTACAGCGACAGCTGGGGCTATGACAACACCTGGCTGTCGCTGTTGTTCCATCACGCCGGCATGCTGCCGCGTTTTCGGCTCGAGGCCTTGCGCCGGTTGCTCGATGAGTCGCAACTCGAGCGCTGGGGGGCCATGAAGGAAACGATCATTCGCGAACGTGGCATCCAGCGCCATCGCGCCGGCGAGGATGCGCGGCTGCTGCAACTGACCTACCAGCGTACCCGCGACGCCGCGGGGCTCGCCTGACGCTGGCCCATACGCTCTGCCGCCGATCGGCCGCTATGTCGGCTAGCCTTCCCCGCTCACGCTGAGCAGTATCTTGCCCGTGTTGGCGTTGTCGGTCAGGTGGCGCATCGCCGTGTCGGCTTCCTGAATGGGCCAGACACGGTCGATCAACGGGGTGATCTCGCCGCTGGTGACTTTGGGCCAGACGTGGGCGTGAAGCGCATCGAGAATGGCGCCCTTGGCACGGGGCGAACGCGAGCGGAGCGTCGAGCCGATGATGCGCTGACGCTTCATGAGCAGCCGGGCGAGGTCGACCTGCGCGTCGCGGCCTGCCATCGGGCCGATCACCACCAGGCGTCCCTCGGCGTTGAGAATCTGCAGGTCCTGCGCGATGTATTCGCCGCCCACCGGATCGAGAATCATGTCGGCTCCGCCCCAGGCATTGATGGGCTCGACGAAGCTGCCGTCGTGTCGGTTCCAGCCGGCGTCGGCGCCCAGGCGCTGACAGGCCTCCAGCTTGGCCTGGCTGCCGACGGTCACGAAGCAGGGATTGCCGAAGGCTCGGCAAAGTTGAATGGCCGCCGTGCCCACGCCGCTGGCTCCCGCGTGCAGCACCACCCGCTCACCGCGTTGCACGGCGCCTTCCATGTACAGGTTGAGCCATGCCGTGGCGAAGACTTCCGGCAGGGCGGCGGCTTCACGCAGGCCCAGCCCCGTCGGAATGGACAACACCTGTGCCTCGGCGACCACGACCTGCTCGGCATAGCCGCCCCCGGCGAGCAAGGCGCAGACCTTGTCGCCGGGCTTGAAGCGTTCCACGCCACGACCCACTTCGGCGATCGTGCCGCTGACCTCCAGGCCGGGGATCTCGCTTTCACCCTCGGGAGGCGGGTAGTGCCCCGCACGCTGCATGGCATCCGCGCGGTTCATGCCGGCCCAGGCGACGTCGATACGCACGGCGTCGGCGGCAATGCTCGATGGCGCTTCTTGCTCCCGCCAGACGAGTCTCTGGTCTTCGATCGCAATGGCGTACATCGAGCGTCTCCTCCTGAACGGTTGATCCACGGTTGAGCGGCATGCTCCCGACAGTGTCGAACGCTCCTCTCACGAGGTCGCGGGTTGTGCGTGATGCGCGCTCACCAGGCGCTCGAGCAGCAGGTCGGGATCGGCGGCAGCGAACAATCGCGACCGCGTCTCGGGGTTGAGAAACCCGTGTTCGACGGTGTGGTCGAGGAATGTCAATAATGGGCGATAGAAGCCGTTCACGTCGAGTACGCCGATGGGCTTGTCATGGAGCCCCAGGTATTGCCAGGTCCAGGTCTCGAACAGTTCCTCGAGCGTGCCGATCCCGCCTGGCAGCGCGATGAAGGCATCGGCGTGCTCGGCCATGGCCGCCTTGCGTGCGTGCATGTCATCGACGCGCAGCAGCCGGGTCAGTCCCTCGTGGGCCATTTCGCGCTCGACCAGATGGTGGGGAATGACGCCGATGACTTCGCCGCCCTCGCGCAGCGCGGCATCGGCCACGGCGCCCATCAGCCCCACCCGGGCGCCGCCATAGACCAGTCCACAGCCACGCCGGGCGATGCTCCGGCCGAGGGTTTCGGCGGCGAGGCGGAAGCTGTCGTCGTGTCCTTCACGGGATCCCATGTAAATGCAGATGCGCACGATTCCCTCCTTGAGCGAGATGACAGGATGACTAGCGCAGACAGGCGAGCACGTCGTGCTCGGCATCCATCCAGCGGCCGATGGCGTTGTCGCCGCACAGATGATGGGCATATTGGGTGTGCAGACAGCGCACCTGTTCCCAGTTGGCGATGCCGCCGATGCCGCGCTGGGTGAAGAGGTCGCGATAGCCGCGATGTTCGACGATGTCGCGCTCCGCCGCGCTCATCGAGCGCCAGCGTTGCGCCACATAATCCTCGTGGCTACGCCGGTAGTCGGCCAGAAACTCGGGATCTTCCTGCAGGCGTGCCTCGAGGGCCTTGATCACGCCCTGGGCTTCGATGCGCGAAATGGCGATCTTCAGGCGTTCGGAACACAGCCAGAACAGGGTGGGAAAGGGCTTGTCGTCGACGATGGCGTGCATGCGCAGCACCAGCGGTGTGCCATCTTGCGTGGCGGCGGCCACGGTCTGGATGCCGCGCGGTGCACGGCCCAGCTGCTGGGTAATGATGGCCAGTTGGCGCGCGTCCGGCGCCTGTTCAGGGCGAATCACCATCGTGGGGGTCCAGTACGAATTTCGGCGAGTGGGCAACGGCTCGAAAGAACGCCGTATTGAGCTGCGCGGGCGTCGGTGCGTAATGCCATTCACGTTCGCAGTAGTCGCGTGCCCGGGCGAGTAGCGTGTCATACAGGCGATTGAACGGAGCATCATAATCGTAGGGATCAGCGCCGGGCAACCGCAGGTGAGGATAGTCGGCGAAGCGTGCGATGAAGAAGCGCTCCAGCGCCGTTTCGACCGTGCGATGCCGTTGTCGGTCGTCGGGCGTGAGCCACAAGTCATAACGAATCGCCATGGCGCGTTCCTCGCGTGGGCGTCAGTGCCGCGCCAGAGGCGCGGTGCGTGCCTCGAGCAGACCGATCAGGGCGCTCGGGGCCAGGCGGATTTCCAGCCCGCGCCGGCCACCGCTGACATGCATCGCGGCCAGGGTATCGGCGCTTTCGTCGACGAAGGTGGGCAGTCGCTTGCGTTGCCCCAGCGGACTGATGCCGCCCACGACGTATCCCGTGGTGCGCTCGGCCAGGGTGGGGTCGGCCATCTTCGCCTTGCGCGTCCCCGCGGCGCTTGCCAGTCGTTTCAGGTCGAGCGTTGCCGTGACCGGCACCAGGGCGACGACGAGGCGGCCGTCATCGAGCTGCGCGAGCAGGGTCTTGAACACGCTTTCCGGGGCCAGCCCCAGAGCGTGTGCCGCTTCCTCGCCATAGGCGGAGTTCTTGGGGTCGTGTGGGTACTGCAGTACCTCGTGGGGCGTGGCATGGCGCTCCAGCAGGCGGATGGCCGGCGTCATGCGTGGACCTCCTCGTCGTTGACCAGATGCGCGGCCAGGGCGTCGCGCAACTCGCCCGTCAATGCCACGGACGCGCGCGCGGCATGATCGTAATGCACCAGCACCACCCGGCCCCGGGCGCCCAGACGCTGGTCCTGCCACGCGTCCTGGGTCACGGTGAAGGAGCTGTTGCCCAGACGCGAAATCCAGGTACGTATCTCGACTTCCTGACCATAGAACAGTTCGGCGTGGAACTCGACTTCCAGCTTGGCCATGATCAACGGCCACTTGCGTGGGTCCAGATCGGGCACGAACAGACGAAACACGTCGTTTCGGGCGAGCTCGAACCAGGCGGGCAGGCGGGTGTTGTTGATGTGCCCGAGGGCATCGGTGTCATAGAAAGCCGGCTCCACGCGGCGTGTGAACATGGTGTTTCCCCCGGGCATCGCAGTCGGAAAAGGGCGTTTGCAGGCTAACTAGCATCGAGGCGTGGCGCCGAGCGGTCAAGTCGCGCCGGGGCGGCTGGCACTTTCGGCTAGATCAGGCGCTGGGCCTCGCGATCGGCCCAGGCGGCATCCAGCGCCCCGGCGAGCGGTTCGCGCAGGTGGGCAGGCAGCGCGTCGCGAGCGGCGTCGATATCGTGGAACTCTCGGTTGCGCAACCAGCAATAGGCCCAGGCGCAGGCATCTTCCTCGTCCTCGGGCGTCGGGCAGGCCGGCATCTGAACGAGCAGGAACACCGCGGTACGCGCTGCCCATAGCGGTGGTTGCCGGGGGCCACTCCATTCGCTGAGCGTCTGTCCGTCGGGGTCGCTTTCCGGTTCGCCCAGGCCCGCCAGGCGAGCGGTATCGGCGAGAATCATCGCCAGGCGGTCGGGGTCGGCTTGCCCCAGCATCAGCCAGTGTCGCACCAGACGCGGGGTGCCGCGCATGGCCTTGGCATAGAACGGCGTTTCAGGCATGTTCGAAGGTATTCTCCGTCCGAGTCGATGAGTCCTAGCATGCATTACGATTTTGCCACGCCGCTGGATCGGCGGCAGTACCCTTCCCAGAAATGGCAGCGTTACGCCGATGACGTCCTGCCCCTGTGGGTGGCGGACATGGACTTCGTGTCACCGCCGGAGGTCGTGTCGGCGCTTCAGTCTCGCGTGGCGCACGGTGTCTTCGGATACGGCAGGGTGACCGGTGCCTTGCACGAGACGCTGTGCGAATGGAGCGCCACCCACTACGGTTGGTCGATCGAGCCCGACTGGCAGGTCTGGGTGCCCGGCGTGGTGCCGGCTCTGCACCTGGCGGCCCAGGCATTTTGCAGTCCCGGGCAGGGAGTGATGACCGCCACGCCGATCTATCCACCTTTTTTGCGCGTGGCCGAGCGCAGCGGGCGTGTCGCCGAGCGCGTGATGCTGGCCGAGCCTGAGGTGGCGGGCGGCCCCTGGCGTCTCGATCTCGAGGCACTGGAAGCCGCCATCACGCCTCAAACGCGCCTGCTGCTATGGTGCCATCCGCACAACCCCACTGGCCGCGTCTGGGACGAGCGCGAACTGCAAGCCCTGGGGGAACTGGCCGAGCGCCATGACCTGCTGGTCGTCTCCGACGAGCTGCATTGCGACCTGATCCTCGACCCTGCGGGCAAGCACCGGCCGCTGGCATCGCTGTCGCCGGCCTTGGCTGAGCGTACCGTGACGCTGTGGGCGCCGTCCAAGACCTTCAACATCGCCGGGTTGTCCAGCGCCTGTGCGGTGATTCCCGATCCCGGACTGCGGCGTCGCTTCCGTGAGGCGGCCGCCGGCCTGCTGCCCGACGTCAATGTGCTGGGAATGACCGCTACCCAGGCCGCCTATGCGCATGGCGAGCCCTGGCGGCGCGAGCTGCTGACCACGCTCAATGCCAACCTGCAGTGTCTGCGCGAGCACGTGGCGCGCTGGCCTGGCGTGGCGATGTCGCCTCCCGAGGCGACCTATCTGGCCTGGCTCGACCTGCGCAATGCCGGCCTCGGCGCATCGCCGCAGCGAGACCTGCTGGAAACCGCACGTGTTGCGCTCTCCGACGGTGCCGACTTCGGGTGCCCGGGATTCGCGCGCCTCAATTTCGGCACCCCCACGAGCCTTCTCGAACAAGCTCTGGAGCGGCTCGACGTCCGGCTTGCTGCCGACGGATGAGGCACACCATCAGATAAAGGCGGGAGACCTGCGATCGGGCCTCCCGCGTGTCGTGAAGCGGTTGTCAGGGCAAGTACGCCCGGGGCTCAGTACAGCAGCGCGAACATCTTGCGCCGATAGGCCACCGTCAAGGGGTGGTCGGCCCCCAGGGCATCGAAGACCCGCAGCAGTGTCTTGCGGGCCACGTCGTCGCCATAGGCGCGGTCGGATTTCATCAGGGCCAGCAGGGCGTCCAGGCCGGCTTCGTACTGGCCGTCGGCGACTTGCCGCAGGGCCCGCTTGAAGCGTGCTTCGCTGTCGTCGCGCTCGCCCAGCTCGGCGACTTCCGCGGCGCTGGGCGCCTCCTCGCCGAAATCGAGTCGCGCACGGACACCGCGTGCCTTGGCGGCATCGCGATGCTCCGGCGGCAGGTTGTCGAGCAGTGCACGGGCCTCATCGGGCTTGCCTTCCGCCAGCAGTGCGCCGGCGAGATCGACCTGGTAGTCGTGGTGGTCGGGCCACTCCCGAACCAGTGTCTCGTAGATGCCGCGTGCGGTGGCGGCGTCCCCTGCCTCCAGTGCCTGCTGCGCTCTTTCCTCGGGCGTGGCCTCGGCCGCCTCGGGGGCCTTGAGGTACTGCGACAGCCACTCGCGGATCTGCGACTCGGGGAGCGCTCCCTGAAACTGGTCGTAGAGCTGGCCCTGCACGATCAACTTGACGTCGGGGACCGAGCGGATGCCCAGTTGCGTGGCGATTTCCTGGTTGTCCTCGATGTTCAGCTTGGCCAGGGTGAAAGCGCCACCATACTCGCGGGCCAGCTTTTCGAGCACCGGCATCAGGTTCTTGCACGGTTCGCACCAGGGCGCCCAGCTGTCGAGCAGCACCGGGCCTTGCATCGAGCCTTCCAGCACGACCTGCTGGAAGTTGGACATGTCGACATCGACGATGAATTGCGAGGCGTCCTGTGCGCCGGCATTGGGTCGGCCGGCGTCGGCGCCGGTATCACCGTCTTGAGACGACGTAAGGGGTTCGCCAGTGCGAGGGTCGATGATCGGCATGACAATGGCCTTTCGGTAGTATCGTATGAACGTGAGGTCGTGTTGTGACTGCACACGTTTATGCGGGTCACGCGATGAGGATTCAAGCCCCGGCCGGCATCGGGCGAGGTGGAGAGTGAGCGGTCGTTGCAAGCGAACGGGAGAGGCGTATGCATCCAGCGATCAAGAAGGGGGTGTGGCTGGCGATGAGTCTGCTGGTGATCCTGGCGCTATTGCTGGCCGGGCCGGCCTACATGCTGGCCAGCCAGCGCATCGACCTGGGCGCCTCATGGTCGCATGCGGACCGCTCGTCGGCAGGGCTGGCGCCGTCCCCGCAAGCGCACCCGGAGGCCCTGGTGCAGGTCTATGCGGCCCGTGCCTTCGACTGGCGTGGCGCCTTCGGCGTACATACCTGGATCGCCACGAAAGCGGCCGGCGCGACGCACTATCGCGTCCATCAGGTGCTGGGCTGGCGACGCCCCACGGTGTCGTCGCGCCCGGATCAGCCCGATCGTGCCTGGTACGGTAGCGCGCCGACCTTGATCGCCCAGGTAAGCGGCACGGCGGCCGAGCGGGCCATTCCCGCGATTCGCGATGCCGTGGCGGCATATCCTGAACCCCAGCGCTATCGCGTCTGGCCGGGGCCGAATAGCAATACCTTCGTGGCCTGGGTGGTGAGGCGTGTGCCGGAGCTGCAGGTCGACTTTCCGCCCACCGCCGTGGGCAAGGATTATCTGCTGGATGGCTGGTGGGCTCGGGCACCGAGCGGTACGGGCTATCAAGTCTCGCTGGGTGGCGGGTTGTTCGGGCTGACGGTGGCCTATGACGAAGGCGTCGAATGGCAACTGATGGGGCTGACGCTGGGGGTGGATATCGCGCGTCCGGCGCTCAAGTTGCCAGGCGTCGGGCGCCTGGGGATGGCGACTCTCGACGCAGAGGGAGGTCGTTGATCCGCACGTCACCGCTGCCTCGACGCGTCGGCGGTGCGTTCAGAGCGCGGGTGGCGCGGCGCGGCGTATCAAGCTGGGGATCTCGCTGGCGGCCACGGCGGGGCTGACCCAGAACCCTTGTCCGAAGCTGCATCCCATCGCGGTCAATTGTCGGGCCTGTTCCGCATGCTCGATCCCTTCGGCCACGACACGCAGGGAAAATTGCCGGGCCAGTTCGACCACTGTGCGCACGACCCGGTCATCGGGCGTATCTTCCCGCAGGCTGTCGACGAACAGCTTGTCGATTTTCAGGGTGTGCAGTGGCATGGCCTGCAATCGTGCAAGCGATGAGTAACCCCTCCCGAAGTCATCCAGGGCCAGCCGGAAGCCGGCACCGTCGAGCAGGCGCATCGCCTCCATGACGGCCTCGGGGGACTGCATGACGGCTTCTTCGGTCAACTCGAGTAGCCACCATTGCGGGTCGCTGCCGGAAGACACCACCTGATCATGGATCTTGCGCGCCGCGTCAGCCCCTTGAAGCTGCGATACCGACAAGTTGACGCCCATGGTGAGTTCGAGCCCGGTTTCGCGCCAGGATTCGAGCTGCCGAGCCGCCTCGTCGATGACCCATTTGCTGAGGGCGCCCATCAAGCCGATTTCTTCGGCAACGGGAATGAAGGTCGCCGGGGAAATCATCTCGCCCTCGGCATCCTGCCAGCGCAGAAGCGCTTCCACGGCTACGATTCGGCCGCTGTCGAGCTCCCAGACGGGTTGGTAATGCAATTGCAGCTCGCCTGCTGCCAGCGCATGATTCAGCTTGGTTTCCAACGACAGGCGTTGCTGGCGGCCGGTGGCGAGCTCCGGCGAGAAGAAGACCGTGTGCTGACCCGAGCGTTTGGCGGCATACATCGCCATGTCGGCCTGATCGATGACGGTCTCGGGGTCGTCGCTGAGATAGGGAAAGAGGCTGACGCCGATGCTGGCACCGAGCCGATGAGCGTATCCGTTGATTTCGAAAGGCTGACGCAGCGTTCGGCTGATACGCCGCGCCATCTCTTCGGCGCCTCGGGCCAGGCGTTGTCGGACGTCTTCTGCCACTGACGGCGAATATCGTGGATCGTCCATCATGACGACGATGAATTCGTCACCCCCCTGGCGTGCCACCAGGTCGCCTTCCCGCAGCGTATTGTTGATGCGCCAGGCGACGTTCTGGAGGACGCGATCGCCGACCTTGTGCCCGAGGGCATCGTTCACCAGCTTGAAGTCGTCGAGATCGATGAACAATATCGCCGCGGCCTGCTCATGGTTGGCTCGTCCCACCAGTTCATGCAGACGGGCCAGCAAGGAGCGGCGGTTCGCCATGCCGGTCACCGGGTCTTCATAGGCGAGTCGTTTTATTTCCTGGTTCTGTGCCTTGCGCACGTTCTGCAGTCGCAGGCGGTCCAGGCCAAAGGCGAGGTTTTCGGCGAGGCGCTCGAGCAGCGCCCGTTCATCGCTGGCGAAGTCTCCCGACTGTTGCGAATACACCGCCAGCACACCGCTCGATCCCACCGAGACATTCAAGGGTAGCGCGATCTCCGCGCCCAGCCCCCAGGCGGTGATCTGCTCTCTCCAGGGCGCCATGCGCGGTTCGGAAGCCATGTCGGAAACGATCTGGGGGCTCCCGGTCGCAATGGCTTTCCCGATGGGGCCCTGTCCCAGTGGCGAGCCATCGGCACTCACGTCGATGGCTCGCGCGTAATCGGCGGCGTCTCCGGCGATGTAGCACTTGGCCACCTTCTTCTGCGTGCTGTCGTCGGCAAATCCGACCCAGGCCAGTGCGTATCCTTCAAATTGCGCGATGACCTCGCACACGGATTGCAACAGCCCCTCTTCCGTGGATTCACGCACCATCATTTCGTTGCAGGCATGCAAGGTCTGCAGCGCGCGATTGACGGCATTCAGCTTTTGCTGGGTCGATCGGTGGTGGTCGGCCTGTGTCAGAGAGAGTCGGCGCAGGCGCAGCAAATTGCCCACACGGGACAGCAGCACGGCCCTGGAGGTGGGCAGCTCCACCAGGTCGTCGATGTCGGCGCCGAGTTCGCGATAGGCCCAGGCGGCGGACGCTGCTTCCTTGCCGGCAATTGCCAGGATCGGAAACACCAGCGGGTAGGCGTTTTCACGAACGCTTCGTAGTCGCTCGCGGGAGTGCTCCCACGCCCAGGCGTCCACGATGACCAGATCGGCCTTGCCATCTGGCAGGGTCACGCTTTCCGGCGTTAACCCGGCGTCTCGCAGCGTCCGCACCAGCAATCGTTGATCTGCGCGGGCCCTCAACGCGACCTGCACATGCAGCAGGTTCTGGGATTCTCCCGACGGCTGGGAGAAAAGCGCAGGAAATCTACTCGGTGGCATCAAGGGTCGCTATCTTGGAAGGGATTCCCTGCAGGATTCCCTGCAGGCCGTAAAGCGGTGCACCGACGCGCAGACCCTCGCGGGTTATCTGGAACTCCCGCAATGTCTTCTCGAAATCCCCCGTGCGTTTTTTCAGGATACCGATGGCCTTGCGCAGCCCGCCGTCCAGTTCCATGTAGCGCAGCAGAACGATCGTGTCCGCCAAGTAGTTGATATCGTCCTCCGACGGGCGCAGCTCCTCGCCCGCGATCGCCGACTGTTCATTCACCAGCAGGACCGTGACGCCCATGTTGGAGAGGTAATGACACAGCGCATGGGCATGCGCCGTGATGTCGTCACCCCTGACGGATTGGCGAAAACCCGCGAGGCTATCGAGCATGACCATGCGGGCCCCTTGCTGCTCGACCTCGGTCCTGACCCGCCAGGCGAACTCGTCCGGTGAGTAGTGCAGCGGCTCGACTTCATCGATGCTCAGCGAGCCCTTCGCCATCATGTCCGAAACGGGGATGCCGATCGCCTCGCAACGTGTGCGCAGCGTGCCGATGCTCTCTTCGAACGTGTAGACCACGGACCGTTCGCCGCGCCGCGCCGCCTCGTGCATGTATTGAAGCCCGAGCGAGGTCTTGCCGACCCCGGTGGGGCCGGAAATGATGGTGACGGTCCCGCGTGTGATGCCGCCGCCCGAGAGGCGGTCCAGTTCACCGATGCCACAAGGCAGTTCTTCCGCCACATACGTGCGTCGATGCTCGCCAGGCATCAGGCGTTCGAAGACCTGCATGCCATGATCGCCGAGCCGTAGCGTGTGCTCGCCCTCGGAAAACCCGGAACCTCGGAACTTGAGAACGCGCAATATGCGCCGGTTTTCCCGGTGCTCCAGCTCCAGGATACCGTCACCGAGGTAGCGCAGGTCGGTATCCGCCGAGGACCCTTGCTCCGCTGTATAGAGCACCGTTGTCCCGGCGCTATTGAGGTATTCGAGTAGCCCCATCACCTGTTTGCGGAATTGATAGGCATCCGGCATGAGTTGACGCAATTGGCTCAGCGCGTCGATGAATACGCGCTCGGGAGGGCCATCGGGCAACAGGGCGCCGATCCGCGAGCGTATATCCACGCCCTCCGCTTCCCAGGGCTCCAGCAGGGTGTACGCCGCCTCTGGTTCGGCGTCGGCTCCCGGAGACAGATCGATCACGCTGGTGCCGTCGAGGGACAGGCCGATGCGGAGGGCATCCGCACGCAGATTGCGTTCTGACTCGCCGAGGCTGATCAGCAATCCATTTCCATCGGCCGAAGAGGCCAGGTACTGAAGTCCCAGCGTGGTTTTTCCGGTACCCGGCCCACCCGATACCAGGTAGGAGCGTCCGGGCAGAAACCCGCCTCTGAGTATCCTTTCCAGCCCAGGGATCTCAACGCTGATGCGTTCTCCATGCGGCTCGTTCACGCCATGATCTCCCTATGCAACGACCGATCTCGCCTACTGCTTCTTGCCCCTGAGGCGTTCATTCACCTGAGCGTGGCATGACATAGACGATGTGCCCCGAGGGACACATGGCCAGGCGCTGGCGATTCGTTCGAGGTTGGTATGAAGTTGTAGATTTAAACACTTAAAAGTTAATCGAATGTTACGCCAAATACCTTGGTAAACGGGTTTGTGGCAACATGACTGTAAGTGTTTTTATCTATAAGTTGCAAGGCGTCCCGCTCGGCGTTTGGCGGGGGAACCCGACCAGCGGCAGTACCACGCAGTGGCCATCATTCATTGACACCGGGAGGTGCTCAGAGCATGGAAACGTTGGATGAAACCGAGCTTCGTCGTTCTCTACGAGTCCTGATCGCTGATGATCGTTTATTGGTACGCAAGGGCATGCAGATGTTCCTGTGCGAACACCCCCGGGTCGATATGGTCTGCGAGGTGGCCAGCGTGCGGGATATTCGGGGGGCCATGCGTGCCACGCCGGTGGATATCATACTTTTTGACTACGAGCTGTTGGTTCGGCAGGAAGAGAGGATCGATGTCCTTTGCGGTCAGACACCAGCCGTCGTGCTTTCCGTTCCAGAACACCTCGGTGCCATCGAGCAGGTCATTGCAATGGGGGCATCCGGATTCCTGCTGGTGAAAGCAACGTCAGAGGATTTGGAAGATGCTATGATGCTTGCCGTGGCGGGTGGCACTTTTCTTTGCCCTTCTCTTTTTCGTAATATGCTGGCTAACGGATGGGGCGAAGCGGCTATGCCAGGACGCGCCACTTTCGGATATGACGATCTGACATCCGATGCTCACGACTCGGAAAAATTGCTTAGCGAAGGCAAGTCGTTGAAGCATGTCGCCAAGCTGCTGAACGTGTCGCTCGGCGATGCCGAAACCGCGATCAAGCGTTTGGCTCGGCTATATGGAAGGAATTATCGAGAGGCACTGCAGGAAGCGGTGTCCCTGGGTGTGCTGACGACAGAGGCCCACCGGACTACCCACCATCGCCGCGAACGGCTCGGGAAGGACGAACAAGAATAAACGGATGACATGATCAACCTCCTCCTCGCAGAAGACCACTTGCTGGTCCGCGCTGCTCTCGCGCACCTCATCAACGCTTTTCAAGGCATTCACGTTGTCGCCGAAGAGGCGTGCGGACACGAAATCCTGGATGCCGCTCGTATCCATCCCGTGGACGTGGCCCTGATCGATGCCGCGCTGCTTCCCATTCAGGACTGGGATCTGATTCGCCAGCTCAAGACGGTGCGGCCCGGCATCAACATTCTGGTCACCTCCAGTTATCTCAGCGATCGCTATGTCGAGCGCCTGATGGAAGCCGGTGCCTGTGGTTTCGTGCACAAGAATGCTGCCGTCAATGAGCTTGAGACCGCCATTCGTCAAGCGGCGGCGAATCGGCGCGTACTCTACCCGGGGGTCGACGTCTCGGGCCTCGCCGCTACTGAGCAGGCACCGTCTTCCGTGCCTGCTTTGACCCGACGCCAGCAGGAGATTCTCAAGCTTATCGTGGATGGCTGCCGCAGCCGGACGATCGCGGAGCAGCTCGACTTGAGCGTCAAGACCGTGGAGGCCCATCGCCGGGAAATCATGCGGCGCGTGGGCAAGCAGAACAGTGCCGGGTTGGTGAAGGAAGCCATCCGCCTGGGGCTGGTGCCTTTCCCGACATAGCACGCCTCGTCTGTGGCCCGGAGCCTGCCTCGCCGGCATGTGGGCAACGAGATCCGAGAACGCAGATGCCAGAACGAAAAAAGCGGTGTCCGTGAGGACACCGCTTTTCGTCTGTTTGGTAGCGGGGGCCGGATTTGAACCGACGACCTTCGGGTTATGAGCCCGACGAGCTACCAGGCTGCTCCACCCCGCATCAGCTGAGACGCATTCTACGTTTTTCATGGCATAGGTCAAGCACGGATTCACTCGGGCGTGCAGCCTGGCCAAACTCGATCATACTGAAGAGAGGCATGCGCCAAGGAGGCGAGTCAACGTGACTCCGTCATGGGGCGGGCACATTTCGACACTACCTGGGGAATGGATATGACGACGCAGACAGCACCCGTAGCGTGGGTCACCGGCGGTACCGGTGGCATTGGAACCGCGATTTGTCAGGCGCTGGCCGAGGCCGGTTATTTCGTCGTGGCAAGTTATCACAATCGGGAAAAAGCCCAGGCCTGGCTGGCGGCACGCCGCGACGAGGGCTTCGAGAACCTGGCCCTGGCAGGGATCAACCTGACCGACTTCGATGCCTGTCATGCCGGCGTCGACGACATTCGTCGTCAATACGGCCCTGTCGAACTGCTGGTCAACTGCGCCGGCATCACGCGCGACAGCACGCTCAAGAAGATGTCTCCCCAGCAGTGGCGCGAGGTCATCGACTGCAACCTCAACAGCGTCTTCAATACCTGCCGTTGCGTGATCGAGGACATGCTCGAGGCGGGCCATGGGCGTATCGTCAACATCTCGTCGATCAATGGTCGCAAGGGCCAGTTCGGTCAGGCCAATTACTCTGCCGCCAAGACGGGTATGCATGGCTTGACCATGGCGTTGGCCCAGGAAACGGCGACCAAGGGAATCACCGTCAATACCCTGTCGCCGGGATACATCGCCACCGACATGATCATGTCGATTCCCGAGAAGATCCGTGAGTCGATCCGGGAAACCATCCCGGTCAAGCGTTTCGGCAAGCCCGAGGAGATTGCCCGCGCGGTGGTGTTCCTGGCCGACCGTGAGTCGGGGTTCATCACCGGTGCCAACCTCGACATCAACGGCGGGCAGTTCATGGGCTGAGGCGCGCGCGGCCCAAGGATATCGGGCCGCGCTCGCAAAGCGGTGACTGAGATTTATGCCACGCGGCGGGCGAGAGCGTCGAACAGCGTGTCGAAGCGTGCAACCAGGGTGGTCCAGGCGGTCGGCGTCACCGGGCCCGTGGCCAACAGCTGCCGCAAGACCTCGGCGAGTTCCTGATCGGGTTGCGGTGCCTGTCCCAGGCCGTTGTTGAGTCGCGCGACCTGAACCTCGAGGCGTAGTGGCTCGTCCTCCGCCGCGACCGGTTCGTCGGCGAGCAACGCCACCTGAACGACGAGTCGCGCCAGCAGGTGCTCTGCCGTATCGGTTGTCCCTTCCCGACGTGATGCGTTACGCGCCGCATGGGCCTGTTGCCAGTCGCGCGGCAGGGCCTCGGGGGCGGCGACGTCCCCGGCGTCTTCACCCTGGAGCATCTGGGCGTCCGCCGCGACATGGGCGTCGACCAGGGGCCGCAAGACCTGCCAACGGTCGGCCTGTTCAGCGAGCGCCAAATGCACGAGGCGTTCCCGACGTGTCCGCACGATACCCTGCCAGCGACGGCGCATGCCTTCGCTGCGACGTCCACCGGGCAGGGGCTCCAGCGCCTCGGCTTCGCGAATGCCTGCATCCAGCGTGGCGCTCTCGTCGGCCCGCTCAGGCTGCCAGGCATCGAAGCGATCGATCAGGGCCTGCATGCTGTCCAGGCGTGCCTGGGCTTGTTGCGCGCGATTTTCACGCTCGGCCTCGCGTGCGGCAAAAATGCGATCGCAGAGCCCCCGGAACTGGCGCCACAGCATTTGTTCCTCGCCCTTGGCGGCCCGTCCCAGGGCGCGCCATCGCGCCTGCAGCGCCTTGGCATCTTCGCTGCGTTGGGAGGCGGACATGTCGGCTTCCACCAGGGCTTCGGCCTCGGCGATCAACTGTCGCTTGGCCTCGCCGATTTCTCCGGCACGGCGATCGATCAGCGCCTGCAGCTCGTGACGTACACGGCCGAAGCGTTGGCCGAGCGGCTTGGCCTGCTCGCGAGGCACCGGAGAGAACTGCTGCCACTGCTCCCGCGCGCGGTTGCGGATCTGGCGCAGGATATCCGGGTCGGCCCGGGAATCGGGATGCGCGATGAGCTCTTCCAGCTGTTCGCAGAGCGCTTCGCGCGCTTCGAGATTGCGCTTGCGTTCGTCGTCACGGCGTTGGTACCAGTCGGCCAGCGCGTCGTGAATGCGTTGCGATGCGCTCCGGAAGCGCTGCGATAGCTCCGCGGTGGCGGCGGCGTCGCCGAGGGCCGCCCACTCCTTGATCAACTGCCGGTGACGGCGATCACGGTCGGCATCGGGCAGGGTATCGTCCTCGGCCAGTGCCTCGATGCTGTCGATGAGCTGGGTGCGTTTGGGGCCCGCCACGAAGCCTCGCCAATCGCGCAGCTCGGCCAGGCGCGCGCCGAGGCGCTTGAGTCGTGCTTCAAGCTCGCCGCGCGATGCTCTGGGCAGGGCGTCGAGGCGCTGGCGCAATTGTCGATACGAGCGACTGGCGGTTTTCAGGGTGCCGCGGTCGAGGTGATGTTCGAGTGCGTCGAGCTCTTCCTGCAGTGCCGCCAGGTCGACGGGCGCATCGCCGTCGGCCGTTTCGGCCTGACGCAACCGGCGTGCCTCCTGAATCAGCGGTGTCGGCGGCAGATCGTTGGGCCAGTCGATGCGTGCCAGGCAATCGTCGATGGCGGCATGATCGTCGCGCAAGGCATCCTCGAGCGCCTTGGCATGGGTCGTGGCGCGATCCCAGGCATCGTTGACGCGCTGGCAGGCGGCTTGTGCCGCGGCATAGCGGGCCTGGATGTCGTCATCCGGCGGATAGTGATCGGAGAGCGCAAGCCAGCGCTCGCCATGCAGGCGCTGCTGAGCGCGCAGGCTGTCGATGTCCTGATGGGTCAGGCTCGAGGCCTGGGCGAGGCTGGCAACGGCGTCCTCGAGGGCTTCGACCAGGGTGGCGCGGGTATGTGCGGCTTCTTCCTGCCGCTGCAGCGCCTGATGCTGGGCGTGTCCCTCGGTCTCGTGATCGGAGAGCGTCTTGTGGCACCGCTGGCTGGCTTCCTGGAAACGACGCTCCTGCTCGTCGCTGGGCGTATCGCCGAGTGCCTCCCACTCGCGGATCAGGTGGCGGTAGCGGGCGCCGTAGAGCGGTTCCCAGGCATGCAGTGCATGTGCCTCCAGGGCCTCCAGAATGCGTTGCCGGGCGGCTTGCTGGGCCTGGGTTTCCTCGGCGTCGGCCCGCAGGCGCTGCAGGCGTTCGCGCGCCTGGCGGATGACGGCCTTGTCGCGTCGCGCCTCGCGCGCCAGACGTTGCAGTCCTGCGTGGCTCGTGACGCGTTCGGCGGCGGCGTGACGCACCGCGGCGATGCCGTTGTCGCAGGCCTGGCGGATCAAGGCCGCTTCGTCGTCGAGCCGGGCCAGGGCGGCCAGGCGCAATTGCTGGTTGTCGCCCGCCTCGGTGAGCGTCACGAGCAGGTCATGGTCTTCCAGCGTGTCGACCAGGGTGAGGCGCTGATTCAGGGGCGGAGCGTCGGGGACGCTGCCGCACAGCAACTGGCTGAGCCGGGCCCGGAGTTCGGCATTGTCGTGCGCCTCCAGCCACGCAAGAAGCAAGGCGGGATCGTCGAACTGGGCGAGTGCCTCGCGCCGGACCGTGGCATCCTCGTCGCGTGCCAATTGTTCGAGGGCTTGGTGGTCGGCAGGCTTGCGCTTATCGAGTTGGGCGATGGCCATGTGGCGAACGCGGGGGTCGCGATGTCGCCAGCGTGGCGCGAAAAAACGGCGGAAGAATCCAGACATGACCCGGCATGCATCCCTGTTCTTGACGTATTGAATGCGTGGCAAAGCGAATGCGACGACGCTCCTGTCGTCCCATCGCTACGATATTAGCAAAGTACGTCAGTGAAGTACGTCGTATGATTGAGTATCGTTTGCCACAGCCTATCAAAGCATGCGCGTCGATACCGGGAAAAGACGACGAAGGCAAGGGCGTCGGTGTGTGGAGACACCTGACAACAGCGTAGCGCTGGTCTTATCATCAGTTGCAGCCATCACGACCCTCGCTTAGCTTTATCCTTACACCAGACATCAGCTGTGGAGTGCGGCCATGAGCCTCAACATGGATCGGGCAGCATCGGCGTTCACCTTCAAGGGTGGCATGCTGCCCATGACGGTCATGGAACTGACGAGCGCCGACCCCGAGCAGATTCGCGCCCAACTGTCCGGCAAGGTGAGCCAGTCGCCCGCGTTCTTTCAACATACGCCGGTGGTCCTCAGCGTAGAACGTCTCGATGAGCCGCATCTCGCGCTGGAGCGCATTTGTGCCGTGTGCCGCGCGCATAAATTGCTGCCGGTGGCGGTGCGCGGCGGAACCGACCCCGTGAAGCAGTCCGCCTGGGCGCTGGGGCTGGGGTGGTTTCCGCCGCAGGAGGCGCGTCCACGGGCGGTGGAGGAAGTGCCGCTCGCCGACGCGCCGTCTCCCGAGGTCGAGGCGACGGCGTCGCCCACCGTGGGGCGTATCTATCGCGGCACGGTCCGTTCGGGACAGCAGATCAGCGCGCCCGAGGGCGACCTGGTCGTCGTGGGGGCGGTCAACCCCGGCGCCGAAGTGCTTGCCGCCGGCAGCGTGCATGTCTATGGCCCGCTGCGCGGACGGGCGCTCGGCGGCATTCACGGCGATCGTCAGGCGGGCATCTTCTGCCAGGAACTGCACGCCGAGCTGCTGTCGCTGGCCGGCAATTACAAGCGCCTTGAAGACATCGATCCGCGCCTGTTGAGCCAGCCCGTGCAGGTACAGTTGCGCGACGACCAATTGAACATTTCATCGCTCGGCTAGCCGGGATGTCAGGGCGCCATGTCGCGCCAGCGGGGATGGCTAGTACGAACGACTCAATAGCAACAGGAAGCTCATCTTGGCCAAGATCATTGTAGTGACCTCCGGCAAGGGCGGAGTCGGTAAAACCACCAGCGCAGCGGCCATCGCCACGGGACTGGCGCTGCGTGGCAACAAGACCGTCGTGATCGATTTCGACGTGGGGCTTCGCAACCTCGACCTCATCATGGGGTGCGAGCGTCGCGTGGTCTATGACCTGATCAACGTCATCCAGGGCGAGGCGGGCCTCAACCAGGCCTTGATCCGCGACAAGCGGACCGAGAACCTGCATATCCTGCCGGCGTCTCAGACGCGCGACAAGGAGGCCCTGACCGCCGATGGCGTGGAAAAGGTGCTCGAGGCCCTGTCCCAGGAATACGATTTCATCGTCTGCGATTCGCCGGCGGGCATCGAGCACGGTGCGCAGTTGGCGATGTACTTCGCCGACGAGGCCATCGTGGTGACCAATCCCGAGGTGTCGTCGGTACGCGATTCCGACCGCATTCTGGGCTTGCTGGCGTCCAAGACGCGGCGCGCCGAACGCAGCGAGCCACCGGTGAAGGAGCATTTGCTGATCACCCGCTATGACCCCAATCGCGTGACCTCGGGCGACATGCTGACGCTCGACGACGTGCGCGAGATCCTGGCCATCAATCTGGTGGGCCTGATCCCCGAATCCGAGGCGGTGCTGCGTGCGTCCAACCAGGGCGTGCCCGTGGTGCACGACATGGACAGCGACGCGGGTCAGGCCTATGCGGACACCGTGTCGCGGCTCCTCGGCGAAGACGTGCCGCTGCGCTTTCATGAATTCCAGAAGAAAGGACTGCTCTCCCGTATGTTTGGAGGAGGCCGCCGGTGAAACTGCTCGAATTTCTGAAACGCGAACGCAAGAAGTCGGCATCGGTTGCCAAGGAGCGCCTTCAGATCATCGTGGCGCACCAGCGGGGACAGCGCGATCAGCCCGACTACATGCCGATGCTGGAAAAAGAGCTGCTCGAGGTGATTCGGCGCTACGTGCAGGTGGACCAGGATGCGATCAACATCAGTCTGGACCGCGATAACGATTGCTCGGTGCTCGAGCTCAACGTCACGTTGCCGCGCGATGAGTGAAAGCCCGTCGGCTGAGTCGGGCGGCCGGGTATGCTAGGCTGAGCGCTTTTGGCAGTGGGGGAGACTGCGGCCATGGCGCAGGGCAAGACCGAGCCGACCTTTCTTTGGCATGATTACGAGACCTTCGGTGCCGATCCTCGGCGCGACCGCCCCGCGCAGTTCGCCGCGATCCGCACCGACAGCGACTTCAATCCCGTCGGCGAACCAATGACGTTCTATTGCAAGCCGGCGGACGATTTCCTGCCTCATCCCCAGGCCTGTCTGATCACGGGCATCACGCCCCAGGCGGCTCGCCGTCGTGGCCTGGCCGAGATCGAGTTCGCCGCGCGCATCCACGCCGAGATGAGTGTCCCCGGCACCTGCTCGCTGGGCTATAACACGCTGCGTTTCGACGACGAAGTCAGCCGTCATCTCTTCTACCGCAACTTCATCGATCCGTACTCGCGCGAATGGCAGAACGGCAACTCGCGATGGGACCTGATCGATGTGGTGCGTACCTATCATGCCCTGCGTCCCGACGGCATCGAGTGGCCGACGCGCGAAGACGGCGCGCCGAGCTTTCGTCTCGAGGACTTGACCGCCGCCAACGGCATCGAGCATGCCGGTGCCCACGATGCATTGGCCGACGTCCGTGCGACCATCGAGCTGGCGCGTCTGCTCAAGGCCCGCAACGCCCAGTTGTTCGAGTACCTGCTCAAGCTGCGCGACAAGCGCACGGTGGCCAGGATGCTGGACATCCAGGCGCGCAAGCCGATGCTGCACGTGTCGCGGCGTTACCCCGCCAGTCGTGGCTGCAGTGCCCTGGTGGTGCCGCTCGCCGAGCATCCCAGCAATCCCAACGGGGTGATCGTCTATGACCTGTCGGTGGATCCCTCACCGCTGCTGTCGATGGAGGCGGCGCAGATCCGCGAGCGGGTGTTCGCCAGTGCCGATGAGCTGGCCGAGGGAGAGGCGCGCATTCCTCTCAAGGTGATTCACATCAACAAGAGTCCGGTGATCATGCCGGCGGCCTCGCTCAAGGACGTCGATGGTCCGCAGCGGGGCGAATACGGTGCCCTCGTGGCCCGGCTGGGCCTGGACATGGCAGCCTGCCGCCGCCACTGGAAGCAGCTCCAGGCGGCGCCGGACGTGGCGGCCAAGGCTGCCGAGGTATTCGCCGAGGGCCCCGGAGCACCACCCAGCGACCCGGATCTGATGCTGTATTCGGGGGGCTTTTTCTCGCCCGCGGACCGGCGCGAGATGCAGCGCGCACGCGAGATGCCGGCCTGGGACCTGGCCGAGGCGAGCTTCGCCTTTCAGGATCCGCGTCTGGAGGAAATGCTGTTTCGTCTGCGCGCGCGCAACTATCCCGACACCCTGAGCAGCGAGGAGCAGGCGCAGTGGGAGGCCTATCGCTGGGCGCGCATGAACGACGCCGAGGTGGCCAGCCTGACGTTGACGGGGTTCGCGCGCGAGATCGAACGTCTCAACCAGGTGCCGCTGGACGACGCGCAGCGCCAGGTGCTCGAAGAGCTGGTCATGCACGTCGAGGCGATGATGCCGCCGCAGGCGTTCGGCTGACACGATTTCGTCGCGATGCGACGCTCACGTCATGACGACATGCGCCCGGGCCTGATGTGGCTCGGGCGCATGTCGTTTCGAGCCGCGTACGCTCAGTCCCGCGTTGCCGGCAGGGGACGGAAGGTGTCGACGAGGGACGGGATGTCGCTGGCAGTGGTCCGAGCGTCGTAGTTGACCGTGAGCGGCGGCGAGCGACGCAGACGCTGCCAGGCCTGACGCACCGCTTCGGCGTCCAGGGCGTCGACCGTGTCGGCCAGTTTGTCGCGGCGCGCGAAGTCCGGCTCGGCGAAGGCCAGTGTCTGCCAGAGCCGGTCGGTCAGTTCGCCCAGGCTATTGTCACGCTCCCGCAAGCGGCTGCTGACGGCCGCGCGATAGGGCGCGAGGGCACTGTCGTCGAGGGAGGCCATGCGCGCGTCGAAGTCCTCCAGGAAGGCCTCCATGCGCTGGGCGATGCGCTGTTTTCCGGTGTCGGGGGACTGCACCAGCATGGCCAGGCCTGGCGCATCCAGTATCGGCGAGTAGCCGGCCGTGACGATATAGCCCAGTTGCTCCTCGGTGCGCAATCGGGTGTAGAACGGTGCCTCGATCAGCTTGCCGATGACCGCCAGCCGAGCCTGGCTTTCCAGGCTGCGGTCGGGGCCTTGCAGATAGCGCAGTACGGCGGCGTCGTTGCGCGTGCTGCGGGGGTGCAGGGTCGGCGGCGTCTCGGGGATCGCCAGCGGCGCCAGGGGCGGTATGTCCTCGGCATGCAGACGAGGGGCGAGGGCGTTGGCGATCTGCAGTCCCTCGCGACGCGCCAGTTCGTCGCTCAGGTTGCCCACCGCCATGGCCTGCACGTAGAGGTCGCCGAGGAACGTGGCACGGTAGTCGCGCAGATCCTCGACGTCGAGGGATGACAAGGCGTCGAGCATCGCCGATGTCGACCATTGGGGACGCAGCAGCGCCTCGCCGAGCGACCGGTACATCTGCTGGTGTAGAGGCGCCTGGGCGGCGTTGCGCCACTGCTGTGACAGCCGGTACTTGACGCGCGAGAAACTCGCCTCGCTGATGTCGCCTCGTTTCAGGCGTTCGACGACGTCGTTCATCAACCTTGACTGACGGTCGCGCCAGCCGGAGAAGGTCAGCGTGATGCCCCGTGCGTGGGCATAGGCATCGAAGGATTGACCGGCCAGGCGAGCGGGGTAGAAGCGTGCATTGAGGCTGTCGGTGATCCAGCCCGCGAGCAGTCGCGTCAGGGCGGCATTGCGGGCGCTGGCGGAGGTGTCGGGGGACTGCAGGCTGAAGCGCCACTCCACGCGTGGTGTGCCGAAGCGGTCGTTGGCCAGGTGCCAGAGTTCGACGCTGGGTGCGTCGACGATGGCCTGGGGTCGATCGCCGCTCAAGGCGTGCACCTCGAGGTCCTCGGCGATGAAAGGATTGCGTGAGGGGAGCTCGAGGCCGTCCAGGGCGCTGGCCTCCGGCCAGGTTTCGACCCGGCTCAGCGTATAGGGGGCGTCGAAGTAGGGCGAGGTGGTCTCGCCCTCCACGTCCGGCCCGCTGTACACGCGCAACAGGTGCGCGGGCGTCATGTCGGCCAGATAGTCGCGAATGCGGGCGGCGTCGAATCCGTCCATGCGGTAGGGAGCGTACTGCACATCCTCGAGCGGCACGTGGGCCAGGCGCATGGCCAGCTGGCTCGCCTGCTCGATCGGCTCGCCACGTTGCTGGAAGCGAAAGGCCTGCTCATTGAGGCGGGCCTGCTCATCGTAACGCCAGGCCTGGAGCCCTTGCTCGCGGATGCGCTCGATCTGGTCGAACAGGCTGGCCTGAATGCGCGAGAGATGCTTGGCGCCTTCCGGCGTGAGGCTGATCGAGACGGCAAACAAGGCATGCCGACCGTCGCCGTTCGTGGTACCCGCCGAGAGGCCGTCGGCCCACCCTTCGCGGCGCAGGGCCGCCAGCAGGCTGCCCTCGCCTTCGTGGCCGAGTAGATTGGCCAGGTACTCGGCAGGCTTGGTGCGGTAGTCCTGCTGCGGGTCGGGAATCGGGAACAAAAAGCGAACCTCCCGGTCCCGGGACAGGCTCTTGACCGCCAGGCGGGCGGGAAGCTCGGCGTCGGTGACCAGGGGTGTCTCGATCGGGGTGCGTGTCAGGCCTCGATCGGGAATCTCGGCAAAGCGATCGCGGACCATGGACTCGAGGGTGTCGAGGGACTGGGGGCCGATGACCGTCAAGTGCATGACATTGGCCCCGTAGTGGGACTCGTAGAAGTCGATCAGTTTCTCGCGCAGTGAGCGCTCCCCGCCCTGGAGCGTCTCCAGGCTGCCCACCGCAAACCTCGTCGCCGGGTGTTCGGGGTTGAGGGCGCGATCGGTGGCTTCGTTGATGCGGCGCCCGTCATCGCGCAGGCGGGCCTGGTATTCGGAGTGCACGGCGTTGCGCTCGCGCTCGACATACTCGGGGTTGAAGCGCGGGGCGACGAAGAAGCGACTGAAACGGTCCAGGGCCTCGGGCAGGGCCGTCGGTTCGATGTCGAAGTAGTAATTGGTATCGCGTGAGGCGGTGAAGGCGTTGTGATCGCCGCCGTGCGCCGAAATGAAATTCTGATAGGCATCGGCCTCGGGATAACGGTCGGTGCCGAGAAACAGCATGTGCTCGAGAAAGTGTGCCAGGCCGGGCGTGGCGTCGGGGTCGTCGCTGCTGCCGACGTCCACGTTCATGGCGGCGGCGGCCTCGTCGGCTTCCGGGTCGCTGACCAGCAGGATCTCGAGGCCGTTATCGAGCGTCAGCGCCCGGTAGTCGCGCGAATCGTTGGGGCTGGCGATGGGATCGACGACCTTGGCCACCGGGTCGCTGGCGTACACCGTCTGAGAGACGGCGAGGAGAAAAAGGCACATGCCGAGCAGCCAGCGGCCGGCACGGGAACGGGATGAAAGCACGATGATGGCTCCTTGTTCAGTGATGCCAGTAGGTCATCGGACCGGTGGGATGACCGCAGGCCCAATCCTGGTGCGATGGATCGTTGACACGTCTTGATACAGGAAAAGCGCCCAACAGTTCCAAGGGCGCGGGAGTGAGCATGGCACGCGCGTCATCGAGCGGCGTCGCGGGGTCCAGCCAGCGGGGCGCATCCCGGGCGTCGATGACTGCCGGAAAGCGGTCGCTCAAGGGCGTCAGCATGAGGTTGGCGGGGACCGTGACCAGGGCCGCGGAATCCGTGAATTCGGTCAGCGTGGTGTGGTAACGGCACCAGACCCCGGCCAGCAACAGCGGTGCACGATCGACGCGAGTGACCAGGAACGGCTGTTTCATGCGTGGCTGCGGCTTCCATACATAGACCCCGGCGACCGGGATCAGGCAGCGACGTGCCTGGAACGCCTCGCGGAACATGGGGCGTTGTTCGAGCGACTCGGCGCGTGCGCAGTGGGGGGCATGGTCCAGCACCTTGAGCCAGGGCGGTGTCAGCCCCCAGAATGCCGTGGCCCAATGCGCCTCGCCCTGCCCATGTCGAATGATCGACAGGGGACGGCGCGGCGCCAGATTGGGCCCCACGATCGGCGTGACCTCCTGACGCAATGCGTCGAGCGGCGGCGTTGTCCAGGGCTTGATGTAGAGACGGCCGGCCATGCGCTCTCCTCGCGGTTGGGCGCGTCAGGGTAAGCCAAGCCGACGGGGGCTTGCCAGCGCTGCTTTTGATATCCGGCAGTGCTTGTGACTTGCGTTTGCGTGCGTTCCCGATATGCTGGGGGAAACGCTGTTCGACCATGCGCGGCTCGAACTCTTGCACTCGACGGGAGACGAGATCGCGCCTGCTCATCATGAGGAATCCGATGGCTCGTCCCAGACAGCATGCACCCGAGGTGCTGCATGGCCAGGTCATGGCGGTGTGTGACGCCTGGCTGCGCGATAATCCCGTGCATACGCTGTCGTTGCGCTCCCTGGCGCGCGAAGTGGGATGCGCGCCGAGCACCTTGCTCAAGCTCTACGGCAGCTTCGGCAACCTGCTGCAATACGTCAACGTCGAGACGCTGGGACGTTTGCGGGCGGCCATGGAAGGGCTCGAGGGCACCGACCCCGAGCCGCGTCTCAAGGCGCTGGCCACGGCGTACTGGATGTACGCGCAGCACGAGCCCTACCGCTGGCAGATGCTGTTCGACTATCCGCTGGCTCAGGAAGGCGAACTGGATCAGCGCCAGAACGACATGATCGAAGGGCTGTTCGTGCGCGTCGAGGCGGCCCTGACCGAGTACCAGCCCCGCATGGGCGAGCTCGAGGCCCGGCGCATGGCGCGCACCCTGTGGGGCAGCGTGCACGGCCTGGTGCAGCTGGGCCTCAGCGAGCGCCTGGGGGTCTGGCAGGGGCAATCGCTGGAAGTCACGGCGCTGCTCGATCAATTGCTGACCACGACCTTGATGGGGCTCAAGTACGGTCCGAGAGAGCCGTGATCCCGCAACTGCTTACCCAACGGCGTTTCGCTCCCTTCTTCTGGACCCAGGCTCTGGGCGCGTTCAACGACAATGTCTTCAAGAACGTGCTGCTGCTGCTGCTCACCTTCGTGGCCGTGCCGCGTTACGGCTGGGACACGGGGCTGCTCAACAACCTTGCCGCAGGCCTTTTCATTCTGCCCTTCCTGCTGTTTTCCGCATGGGGCGGCCTGCTGGCCGATCGTCTCGACAAGCAGCGCCTGATTCGTCGCCTCAAGCTGCTCGAGCTCGTCACCATGTGCGTGGCGGCTGCCGCCGTGTGGTACGAGGCCTATCTCCTGCTGCTGGCGCTGCTGTTCATGATGGGTACCCAGTCGGCGCTCTTCGGCCCGGTCAAGTACGCCATCCTGCCGCAGCATCTGTCGGCGACCGAGCTGGTCAAGGGCAATGCCTGGGTCAGTCTGGGCACCTTCCTGTCGATATTGCTGGGAACGCTGCTGGCCGGCCTGCTGGCCGCCCTGGACGGCGCCTGGGCGCGTGGCGCGATCGCCGTCACCCTGGTGTCGCTGGCGTTGCTCGGCTGCCTTGCCAGCCTGTGGGTGCCCAGTGCCCCCTCCAGTCAGGAAGGAGCGGTCCAGTGGCGACCCTGGCGCGGAGCGTGCGAGGTCATGCGCGATGCCTGGCGCGAGCCGCGAGTGTTTCGTGCCTTGCTGGGCATCAGCCTGTTCTGGTTCCTGGGGGCCTGTTACCTGACGCAGCTGCCGGCCTGGACGCGGGATGTCGTGCACGGCAACGAGGCCGTCGTCAGCGCCTTGCTGGCGGCATTCGCGCTCGGGGTGGGGGCCGGTGCGCTGCTGTGTGCGCGCCTGTCGGCCGGGCGACTGGAAGTCGGTCTGGTACCGGCGGGGGCCATGATCTTTGGTCTGGCCGGGCTGGACCTGGGGCTGACTCAGCCGCTGGCGGGCAACGACTCGGGCCTGGCGGCCTTGAGCCTGGTGCCGGCATTCTGGCATCAGATGCTCGATCTCGCGGCGATCGGCCTGGGTGGAGGCCTCTACATCGTCCCGCTGTACACGCTGATCCAGTTGGAAAGTCGCGATGACCATCGTGCTCGCATGATCGCCGCCAACAATATCCTCAATGCCTTGTTCATGGTGCTGGCGGCGGCCTTCGGGGTGGTGATGCTGACCCTGGTCGGTGCATCGCTCAACGCCTTCATGCTGGCGCTTTCGGCGATTTCGCTGACCCTGGCGGCGGCGATCTTGTGCTGTGTGCCACGTCCCGTGCTGCGTCTGTCGATCTTCGTGCTGATCCGTGTGCTCTACCGGCTGCGCTTTCGCGGGCGCCAGGCCGTCCCCGCTCGAGGTGCGGCACTCGTGGTGTGCAACCATGTCAGCTTCATGGACGCCTTGATCCTGGGCGGCGGTTGTCCGCGTCCGCTGCGGTTCTTGATGGATCGCCCGATCTACGAGTCCCGCTGGCTCAACTGGTTCTTCCGCATCGCCGGTGCGATTCCGGTGGATTCGGAGCGCTGCGACCCGGGCGGCGTGCGCCGGGCCCTGGATGAGGTGAGCCATGCCCTGCGCCAGGGCGAGGTCGTCATGCTGTTTCCGGAAGGGCGGCTGACGCCCGATGGCAAGGTGCATCGGTTCCGGCGCGGCATCGACATCATCCTGGCCCGCGACCCGGTCCCCGTGGTGCCTGCCGGTCTGGCCGGCCTGTGGGGGTCATGGACCTCGAACCGTGGCGGCAAGGCGCTGACCAAGTGGCCGCGCCGTTTCCGGGCCCGCGTGGCGCTGTACTTCGGCGACCCCATTCCTGCCGGTCAGGCGACCCGCGCCGAAATGGAGCGCCGTGTCGCGACGCTCAAGGCCAAAGCGGAAGCCGAGATCGGGGTGGAGTCTTAGCCCTGGCCTAGCCCAGGGCCCTGGCACGGCGTGCGGACTGCCAGCACCGCGCCGAGGTGATCAGGTTGTCCTTGATCTGCAGGATTTCCATGCGGATCGCGCCCAGCTGCAGGCAGGCGGGCGCGTCGGGGAAGGCCTCCAGGTGCTCGAGGATCAGGCCGTTGAGGGTCTTGGGGCCATCGGTGGGCAGTTGCCAGGCGAGCACCTTGTTGATGTCGCGAATGTTGGTCGTGCCCTCGATGATGTAGCTGCCGTCGTCCTGCGGATGGATCTCGCGGTGGGTGGCGGCTTCGTCGGTGGTGAACTCGCCGACGATCTCCTCGAGGATGTCTTCCAGTGTCGCCAGTCCTTCCACGTCGCCGTATTCGTCGACCACGATGCCGATGCGCCGCTTGTGCTGCTGAAAGTTGAGCAGCTGCGTGTGCAGCGGGGTCGATTCGGGGATGAAGTAGGGCTCCCGGGCCTCCTGCACGATGGCAGCCTTGGTTACTTCGGGCTTGGAGAGGAAACGGGCGGCATTGCGCAGGTGCAGTATCCCGATGATGTTGTTGATGTCGCCTTTGTACACCGGCACCCGGGTGTGCTGGCTGGAGCGGATCTGGGCGAGGATCGTCTCGAGGTCGTCGTCGAGATCGATGCCGGCGATCTCCTGACGCGGCACCATGATGTCGTTGACGGTGACATTCTCCAGGTCGAGGATCGACAGCAGCATCGTCTGGTGACGACGTGGAATCATGGTGCCGGCTTCATGCACCACCGTGCGCAACTCGTCGCGGGTCAGGTTGTCGGCGCTGCCGTCGATGTCGCGGATGCCCAGCAGCCGCAGCAGACCGTTGGAAATGGCGTTGACCAGCCACACGAACGGGTAGAACAGCTTGAGCAGCGGTTCGAGGGCCACCGACGCGGGATACGCGATGCGTTCGGGCTTGACGGCGGCGAAGGTCTTGGGCGTGACCTCGGCGAAGATCAGGATCACGATGGTCAACGCCGCCGTGGCGATGGCCGGCCCGGAGACATCGCCGAAGAAGTGAATGGCGATGATCGTGGCAATCGACGCCGCGAGATTGTTGACGAAGTTGTTGCCGATGAGGATGACGCCGATGAGGCGGTCGGGGCGACTGAGCAGTCGCAGCACGCGCTTGGCCGCGCGCTCGCCGCTATTGGCCTGATGCGACAGGCGGTAGCGGTTGATCGACATCATCCCGGTTTCCGAGCTGGAGAAGAAGGCGGATAGGCAAATGAGCACGAGCAGCAGCGTCAGCAGCAGCCCCAAGGGTATGTCATCGCTCAAGGTGGAGAGGTCCTCGCTTGAAAGCCAACGTCGTTTGTAGGGATTCCCCCCGGGGGTGTCAAGGCGACCTCTGGGCTATCACACGTCGTGGAAGACGAGCTGCAGCGCGACCTTGGTGCCGAAGTAGCCGAGCACCAGCAGCAGGCAGCCGCCCAGCGTCCAGCGCACGGCGCGCGCGCCGCGCCAGCCCAGCCAGTGACGCCCGATGAGCAGGCCGGTGAAGACCATCCAGGCGGCCAGCGAGAACACCGTCTTGTGCACGAGATGCTGCGCGAACAGGTTGTCGATGAAGATGAAGCCGCTGACGATCGCCGCGGTGAGCAGCAGCAGGCCGGCGCCGATCAGCTCGAACAGCAGGCGTTCCATGCTGGTCAGGGCAGGCAGCACCTGGACGATGCCGCGCGTATGCCGGCGCTTGAGTGCGTGATTCTGCAGCGCGACCAGCATGGCTTGCACGGCGGCGATGCTGAGCAATGCCGAGGCCACGCTCGACGTCAGGATATGAAAGACGATGCCGGGCGAGACGTTGGCCTCGACCATGTGGCTGGGGAACAGCATCAGCGCGATCAGGGTCAGCGCCGCCAGTGGAAAGAGACCGGCTCCGACGCTCAATAACGGCTTGAGCAGGCTGACGGCGATCAACAGCGCCGCGATCAGCCAGCTGAACAGCGATGCGCTCTCGAACAGCCCCAGATGCAGTCCGTGACCGAGAAAGACGCTGTGGGCCACGACCACGGCGTGCGCGCTGACCGCAAGCAGGCCCAGCGAGCGCACGAGCGCCGCTCGGGGCGCCACGCGCCTGGCGAGCGCCAGTGCTTGCCAGCTTCCTGCGGCGAGATAACAGACAATGGCGAGAATCGCAAAAGGCAGCGCCTGCATCGGTGGCCAATCCCTGCGCCGGTCGGCGTCGAAGATAAATTGAAGTACCCCATTGTGGCCGTGCCACGTGGGCTCGGGAGCGTTACTATAGCGAATCCCCGCGCCATAGCGAATCCCCTGCGTCATCCGGGCATTGCCACGGGTGCATGGAGACCATCGCTACGAACGCGTATAATCGCCGTTTCATGCCTAGGCAATTCCTGCCGGAGAGCGCCATGTTTGAAAGTTTGACCGAGCGCCTGTCGGGCACGCTCAAGTCGATCACCGGTCAGGCCAAGCTGACCGAGGACAACATCAAGGATACCCTGCGCGAGGTACGTCGTGCACTGCTGGAGGCCGATGTGGCCCTGCCGGTGGTCAAGGCGTTCGTCGAGCGGGTGCGCGAGCGTGCCGTGGGTCAGGAAGTTTCCCGCAGCCTGTCGCCGGGCCAGCAGTTCGTCAAGATCGTCCAGCAGGAGCTGGAAGCGATCATGGGCGAAGCCAACGAAGCGTTGTCGCTCAAGAGTTCGCCCTCGGTCATTCTGATGGCCGGCTTGCAGGGCGCGGGCAAGACGACTTCGGTTGCCAAGCTGGCGCGCTTCCTGCGCGAGCGGGAAAAGAAAAAAGTGCTGGTGGTCTCCGCCGACGTCTATCGTCCCGCGGCCATCGATCAGCTCGAGACGCTGGCCAACGAGGTGGAGGTCGACTTCTTCCCGTCGACCAGCGCGCAGCGGCCGGTGGAGATTGCCCAGGCGGCGATCAAGCACGCCAAAATCCAGTTTCATGACATCGTGATCGTGGACACCGCCGGCCGGTTGTCCGTCGATCAGGCCATGATGGAAGAAATTCAGGCGCTGCATGGCGCGACCACGCCGGACGAGACGCTGTTCGTGGTCGATGCGATGACCGGCCAGGATGCGGCGAACACCGCCCAGGCCTTCCACGAGGCGCTGCCGCTGACCGGGGTGATTCTCACCAAGGCGGACGGCGATGCGCGTGGCGGGGCGGCGCTCTCCGTGCGCCACGTCACCGGCAAGCCGATCAAGTTCATGGGCATGGGCGAGAAGGTCGACGCCCTGGAGCCCTTCCATCCGGATCGCGTGGCGTCGCGGATTCTCGGCATGGGCGACATGCTGTCGCTGATCGAGGAGGCCGAGCGCAGCGTCGACGAGGACAAGGCGGCGAAGCTGGCCAAGAAGGTCAAGAAGGGCGACGGCTTCGACCTCGAGGACTTCCGTGACCAGCTGCAGCAGCTCAAGAAGATGGGCGGCATGGGCGGCTTGATGGGCAAGTTGCCGGGCATGGGGCAGATGGCCGAGGCCGCGCAAAGCCCCGGTGCCGAGAAGGAACTGGGCAAGCTCGAGTCGCTGATCAACTCGATGACGCCGAAGGAGCGCCGCAAGCCGGAGATCATCAATGGCTCGCGCAAGCGCCGCATCGCGGCGGGGGCGGGGCTGCAGGTGCCCGATCTCAATCGTCTGCTCAAGCAGCACAAGCAGATGCAGAAGATGATGAAGAAGGTCGGCAAGAAAGGCGGCATGCAGAAAATGATGCGCGGGATGGCCGGCATGGGCGGTGGCCCCGGCGGGCCCGGCATGGGTGGCCCGGGAATGGGCGGCCCCGGCATGGGCGGTGGTCCCGGCGGCTTTCCGCGCCGCTGAGTGCGGCGTCTGCTTGTCAAGGAAAAAGGTTTCCAATACGTGCCTTTTTCCGTAGAATGCTGCGTCTTCGCAGGTGGGTATGCCCGCCGCGACAGTCCGTGGCGTAACGTAAAACTTCAACCGTAGGATTTTAGCGCATGGTTACCATCCGTTTGGCCCGTGGTGGCGCCAAGAAGCGTCCCTTCTATCACCTGACCGTCAGCGACTCGCGCAAGTCTCGCGACGGCCGCTTCATCGAGCGCATCGGCTTCTTCAACCCGGTGGCCCGTGGTCAGGAAGAGCGTCTGCGCGTCGATCTCGAGCGTGCCGCGCATTGGCAGGAACTGGGCGCGCAGGTCTCCGATCGCGTCGCCGAGCTGCTGAAAGAAGCACGCAAGCAGCAAGCGTGAGTGCGCTGCCCGACATGTCGCACGAGACCGGTGGCGCCGACACGGCGCAAGACGACGAGCACGTGGTGCTCGGCCGCCTGACCAGTCCCTACGGCGTGAAAGGGTGGCTGAAGGTGTATTCGTACACCAGCCCCATCGAGGGCATCTTCGAGCATGCCGAGTGGGTGTTGTCGAAGCGAGGCGAGCGCCGAGCGTGCAAGCTGAGCCAGGGGCGCCCCCATGGCAAAGGGCTGGTCGCCAGCCTGGAAGGCATCTCGAGCCGCGAACTGGCCGAGCAATGGGCCGGCGCGGACATTCTCCTGCCCAAGCAGGCGTTGCCGGCGCTCGCGCCGGGAGACTATTACTGGTACCAGCTCGAAGGCCTGCGGGTCGAGACGCTGGACGGTGAATGCCTGGGGCAAGTGAACTACCTCTTCGAGACGGGCGCCAACGATGTACTGGTGATCCGGCCCAGCGAGGCGAGTCTCGATGAGCGGGAACGGCTGTTGCCGTTTCTGCCCGACGACGTGATCCGTCAAGTGGATCTCGACGCCGGGCGAATGATAGTGGATTGGGATCCCGAATTCTGACGCCGCTTCGGGCGGTGTCGTTGGCCGAGTGATGAAGCCGTGTGGATTGGTGTTGTCTCCCTGTTCCCGGAGATGTTCGAGGCGATCACCCGTTACGGCGTAACGGGGCGTGCCGTCGACCAGGGGTTGCTAGAGGTGGATTTCTGGAATCCCCGGGATTACGCCACGGATAAGCACCGCACGGTGGATGATCGCCCATACGGCGGTGGCCCCGGCATGCTGATGAAGGTCGCGACGCTGCGACCCGCCATTGCCGAGGCGCGGCGTGACGCCGAACGCCGTGGCTGTGCGCCGGCGCGCACGCGGGTGGTCTATCTGTCGCCTCAGGGGCGGCGGCTCGACCAGCGCGGCGTGCGTGAGCTGGCCGATCTGGAGGCACTGATCGTCGTCGCCGGTCGCTACGAAGGCATCGACGAGCGAGTCGTCGAGGCCGACATCGACGAAGAATGGTCGATCGGCGACTACGTGCTGAGCGGCGGCGAGCTCCCGGCCATGGTGATGGTCGATGCGGTATCCCGGCTGGTGCCGGGGGTGCTCGGCCACGGCGATTCGGCACTCGAGGATTCCTTCAGCGAGGGGCTGCTGGATTGTCCGCACTATACGCGTCCCGAAACCATCGACGGACGCCAGGTGCCGGATATCCTGCTCAGTGGCAATCATGCGGCGATCCGCCGCTGGCGACTGAAGCAGTCCCTCGGACGCACCTGGCTCAGGCGGCCCGAGTTGCTCGAGGGTCGCGCTCTGGACCGTGAGCAGCAGCGCTTGCTCGACGAGTTCATCGCGGAACAAGCCACGAGCCAGAACGTCGGCAGGACGGAGGAGCGACGACCCCTCGAAGAGTGAGGGGCGCGCGTCACCCACAACGTCGATTCCCGCGTTTTCGCGACGCCGGGATCACGACCGAAACTCGCTTCAGGCAGCATCGGGCATTCAAACAGTTAGGAGTCAGTCATGAGCAGCAAGAACAAGGTGATCCAGGCGCTCGAAACCGAGCAGATGGGCAAGGACGTTCCCGAGTTCGCCCCCGGTGACACCGTGACCGTTCAGGTCAAGGTCGTCGAAGGCAACCGCGAGCGCCTGCAGGCTTTCGAAGGCGTGGTGATCGGCAAGCGCAATCGCGGGCTCAACTCCGCCTTCACCGTGCGCAAGATTTCTCACGGTGTCGGCGTCGAGCGTACGTTCCAGACGTACAGCCCGCTGGTCGATTCCATCGAGGTCAAGCGCCGCGGTGACGTCCGCCAGGCCAAGCTGTACTACCTCCGCGAGCGCAGCGGCAAGTCCGCACGCATCAAGGAAAAGCTGGCTCGATAAGCGGCTTTCGGCGCCGGCCAGGCGCCACGAACGCCCCGTTGGGCGCTCGACGAGAACCCTGCGGGCCTGCGGCTCGCGGGGTTCTTGCATATTGGGCGGCCGTGGGCGGTACCGGGGAGGGAGACGGTGAACGATCTCGAATGGCGCGATGCCTTTCTCGATGGGTTATGGCTGGAGCGAGGGTTGAGCCAGCATACGCTGGCGGCCTACCGGCGTGACCTGGATGCCTGGCTCGCGCATCTCGCGGCGCGTGGCGCCTGCCTGATGGCGCCCGACGAACAGGCGCTGGAGACGTTCCTGGCGGCGCGTCGCGAGCACTACCACCCTCGCTCGGTGGCCCGTCTGCTGTCCTGCTTGCGGCGTTTCTACCGTTGGGCGCTGGCCGAGGGGCACGTCAGCGTCGACCCGCTGGCCGACGCACGTGCCCCCAGGGCCGTCACCAAATTGCCCGATACCCTGGACGAGGCCGAGGTGGAACGGCTGCTCGCGGCGCCCGATGTCGAGCTGCCGCTGGGTCTGCGGGACCGCACCATGCTCGAGGTGCTCTATGGGTGCGGCTTGCGCGTTTCCGAGCTGGTGGGCCTGACGGTGGACGCGGTCAATCTGCGCCAGGGAGTGCTGCGCGTGCTCGGCAAGGGCGACAAGGAGCGCCTGGTGCCGCTGGGCGAGGAGGCGACCGCATGGCTGGCGCGCTACTTGCGCCAGGGACGCGGCGACTTGATGCAGGATCCTACCCGGCCGCCCTTGTTTCCCGGCCGACACGATGGCTTCATGACGCGTCAGACGTTCTGGCACCGCATCAAGCGACATGCCGTGTCGGCGGGCATCGACAAGCCGCTGTCGCCGCATACGTTGCGTCATGCGTTCGCGACGCACCTGTTGAATCATGGCGCCAACTTGCGTGTCGTACAGATGTTGCTGGGTCATAGCGACCTGTCGACCACGCAAATCTATACCCAAGTGGCCCAGGCGCGGCTGGAAGCGCTGCACGCCCAACATCATCCCAGAGGTTGATCATGCCAAGAGTCCCGTTGTCCGTCCTGGGAGGTGCCCTGGCCCTCCTGATCGCACCGCTGACGCTCGCCGCTCCTCCCGAGGGGCTGGCCGACAAGCTGAACCACAATGGCCAGCCGCTGCCGGTGATCTCGATCGATGATTCACCACTGTCGGGGCTCTATGAGGTGCATCTCAAGGGTGGTCAGACTCTCTATACCGATGCGAATGGCGAGTACATGGTGGTCGGCGACCTCTATCGAAACCGCGATGGGCAGATGATCAACCTCACCGAGCGTGCCGCCAACGAGCGCCGGGTCGAGCGGCTCGATGCGATTCCCGACGAGCAACGCGTGATTTACAAGCCCGCCGGCGAGGTCAAGGCACGCGTGACCGTGTTCACCGATACCTCGTGCCCTTATTGCCAGAAGCTGCATGAAGCCGTACCCCGTCTCAATCAGATGGGAATCGAGGTAGACTATCTGGCCTTCCCGCGTGCCGGTGTCGACTCCGAGGCGGCGCGGGTGATGCGCCACGCCTGGTGTGCTGACAATGCCAGCGAGGCATTGAGTGCCGCCATGCGCGGCGACGACGCACCGACCTCCGCGGCGCAGTGCGATGCGCCGGTGGCCGAGCAGCATGCCCTGGGCATCGAGCTGGGCATTCAGGGCACGCCCGCCATCGTGCTGCCGGATGGCCGCATGCTGCCGGGATACGTGCCGCCGGAGCGGCTGGCCGCGATGCTGGGCATCGACGAGTGAACGACGAACGACAAGACGATTCCGCCTCCGGCTCGGTGCCGGAGGCCGCTGGACACATACACTGAACAAGGGGAGCGTGACGTTGAAACCGGTGAGAGTAGGTATCTGTGGGCTAGGGACCGTGGGTGGCGGTACCTTCAATGTGTTGACGCGCAACGCGGACGACATCGCGCGTCGCGCCAGCCGGCCGATCGTGGTCGAGCAGGTTGGCGCGCGTCGCGACAACCCGCAATGCGAGACCGCCGGGGTCAAGGTCACCCGTGACGTCTTCGAAGTGGCCCGCAACCCGGATGTCGATGTGCTGGTCGAACTGATCGGCGGCTATGACGTGGCACGCGAACTGGTGATGACCGCCATCGAGCATGGCAAGCACGTGGTCACCGCCAACAAGGCACTGATCGCCGTTCACGGCAACGAGATCTTCCAGGCGGCGCACGAAAAGGGCGTGATCGTGGCCTTCGAGGCGGCCGTGGCGGGCGGCATTCCGGTGATCAAGTCCCTGCGCGAGGGGCTGGGTGCCAACCGCATCCAGTGGCTGGCCGGCATCATCAACGGTACCGGCAACTACATCCTCACTCACATGCGCGACGAGGGCCGTGCCTTCGACGACGTGCTCGCCGAAGCGCAGGCCCTGGGCTATGCCGAGAGCGATCCCACCTTCGACGTCGAAGGCATCGACGCCGCGCACAAGCTGACGATTCTCGCCTCGATCGCCTTCGGTGTGCCGCTGCAGTTCGACAAGGCCTACACCGAAGGCATTTCGCGGGTCACCGCCGAGGATGTCGAGCAGGCCGACCAGCTGGGTTACGTCATCAAGCACCTGGGGATTTCCAAGCGCACCGACAATGGCCTCGAGCTGCGCGTGCACCCGACGTTGATTCCCAAGGAACGTCTGCTGGCCAGCGTGCATGGCGTGAAGAACGCCATTGCCGTGATGGGCGATGCCGTGGGCCCGACCCTGTACTATGGTGCCGGCGCGGGAGCCGAACCCACGGCCTCGGCGGTGGTCGCCGACCTGCTCGACGTGGCCCGCGACATCACCACCGAGCATCATTATCGCGTGCCGTACCTGGCCTTCAGCGGCATCGACGAAGCCGATGGTTCGTTGCCGATCCTGCCCATGGAAGACATCGTCACCGCCTATTACCTGCGTCTGCTGGCGGTGGACCGCCCGGGCGTGCTGGCACGGGTGGCGACGATTCTCTCCGAGCAGGGGATCTCCATCGAGGCGATCATCCAGAAGGAGGCCATCGAGGGAGAACTGGTCCCCATCATCCTGATGACGCATCGCACGCGCGAGCAGCACATGAACGAGGCGATCCGCCAGCTCGAGTCGCTGGCCGATATCGCCGGACCGGTGAACCGCATCCGGGTCGAGTCGCTCGACGAGAACGAATAATCCAAGCTTCGAGCCGCGAGCCTCGGGCCGCGAGCATATTCGCTTGCGGTCCGGCATCGCCGCTCGCCACTCATGGAGTGAAGCATGCGCTATATCAGTACGCGCGGCGAGGCGCCGGCGCTGAGTTTCGAGGATGTCGTGCTGACCGGCATGGCCGCCGACGGTGGTCTGTACGTGCCGGAAACGATCCCCACCTTCTCGCAGGCGGAGCTCGAGGCGATGGCCGGGCTGTCATATGCCGAGATCGCGTTTCGGGTGATGAAGCCGTTCGTGGGCGGGGAGATCGATGACGCGACCTTCCGGCACCTGGTGGAAGACGCCTACGCGACCTTCAGCCACGAAGCGGTGGTGCCCCTCAACCAGCTGTCGAGCAATCATTTCCTGCTCGAGCTGTTCCATGGCCCGACCCTGGCGTTCAAGGACGTCGCCCTGCAGCTGCTGGGACGCATCCTCGATCACTTCCTGGCCAAGCGTGGCGAGCGCGCGGTGATCATGGGCGCCACGTCCGGGGATACCGGCTCGGCGGCGATCGAAGGCTGCCGGCATTGCGACAATCTGGACATCTTCATCCTGCATCCGCACAACCGGGTGTCCGAGGTCCAGCGCCGGCAGATGACCACCGTGCTTGCCGACAACGTCTTCAACATCGCCATCGAGGGCAACTTCGATGACGCCCAGGCGATGGTCAAGGCGAGCTTCGCCGACCAGCGTTTCTTGAAGGGCACGCGCCTGGTGGCGGTGAACTCCATCAACTGGGCGCGCATCATGGCGCAGGTGGTCTACTACGTGGCTTCTGCCGTGGCGTTGGGCGCGCCGCGCCGCGAGGTGAGCTTCTGCGTGCCGTCCGCCAACTTCGGCAATGTCTTCGCCGGCTACGTGGCATCGCGCATGGGGTTGCCGGTCAAGCAATTCATCGTCGCCACCAACGCCAACGACATCCTGCATCGCACCCTGGCCGCCAACGACTTCTCCAAGCAGGCGCTCAAGGCGACGCTGGCGCCGTCGATGGATATCGTCGTGTCGTCGAATTTCGAGCGCTTGCTGTTCGAGGCCTATGATCGCGACGGCGCGGCGGTGCGTGACCTGCTCGAGCGATTCCAGCACGAACCCACGGTGCTTGCCGAGGCGCCCCTGGCGCGACTGCGCGAGCAGTTCTCCAGCTTCAGCGTCGACGACGCGACCATCCTCGAGGTGATTCGCGAGGCGCATGCCCGCACCAAGGAACTGCTCGATCCGCACACTGCCACCGGGTATCGCGCGGCCGAGCGCGTGCGTGCCGACGAGGTCACCCCGATGATCACCCTGGCGACCGCGCATCCGGCCAAGTTCGCCGATGCCGTGATCAAGGCGGGCATCGACGAAGTGCCGTTGCCGTCTCACATGGATGGCTTGCTGGAGCGCGAGGAGCGCTATCAGGTACTGCCTGCCGACCTGGAAGCCGTGCAGGCCTTCGTCGCCGAACAGCGCCGCTGAACCTCACGACGCCGGGGATGACCCGGCGTCGGGCATTGCCACCCGCCGTTTTCCGAGGAGCTTGACCGTGTCCGTAGCCGAGGTCGACCTTGAGGGTCTCCTGCGCCGTCGCATGCTGCCCCGTCCGCGTGACGAAGGCGTCTATCGCCGCGCGCAGGCGGCAGGCCTCAGCGAGCTCCAGGCACGCGTGCTGGCCGGACGTCTGAACGCCTATGCGGGCGATATCGCGCCGCTGGTCGATCCCAGCCTGCGCTATCTGACCCACCCCGAGCGCCTGCAGGATGCGCGTCGCGCCGCCGAGCGCATCGCCCAAGCGGTGGCCGAGGGCGAGCACATCGGCATTCTCACCGACTACGATGTCGACGGAATCACCTCGCACGTGGTGATCCTGCGCACGCTCAACGAGCTGTTCGGCGTGCCCCTGCACAAGCTGCACAGCCTGATCGGGCACCGGATCTTCGATGGCTATGGCATCAGCCTGCCGCTGGTGGAGCGGACGTTGGCGCTGTCGCCGCGTCCCAGCCTGGTGATCACCGCCGACTGCGGCAGCTCCGACGAGCCGCGTATCGCGCGCCTTCACGAGGCCGGGCTCGACGTCGTGGTCACCGATCATCACGCCTTGCCGGCGTCGGGACCGCCGGCTTCCGCCTATGCCACGGTCAATCCCACGCGTGCCGACTGCGATTACCCCGACCCGACCATCGCCGGCTGCATGGTGGCGTGGCTGACCATGTCACTGACGCGCTCGGTGCTCATCGAGCAGGGCGTGGCCTCGCCCTCGACTCCCAAGCTGTCGCCATGGCTGTCGTACGTGGCGCTCGGCACCGTGGCGGATTGCGTGTCGCTGGGCGATAGCCCGGCCAACCGGGCGGTGGTCAGTCACGGGCTGACATTGATCAACCGCATGGAAGCCGCCTGCTGGCGCGTCATGGCCGAACGCCTGGGGACGGACAGCGTGCCTTTCGATGCCGAGACCCTGGCCTTTCAGATGGGCCCGCGCATCAATGCCCGCTCGCGTCTCGACGACCCCTACGCGGCGCTGCATTTCATGCTGGCCGCCGATGACGCCACGGCGCGTCGTCATCTCGAGGTGCTGGATACCGACAACCAGTCGCGCAAGGCCATCGAGTCGGACATGGTCGAACGTGCCCGCAGCCTGGCCCTCGAGGCCCTGGCCGAGGGGGCCTCGGCCATCGTGGTCTTCCTGGAGGACGGTCATGCCGGCGTACAGGGCATCGTCGCCTCGCGCCTGGTCCAGGCGTTCGGGCGTCCCACGCTGGTCCTCACACCCGCCGCCGCGGCGGGGATGTTGACCGGTTCGGGGCGCTCCATCGAGGGGCTGCATCTGCGCGATGCATTGCAGCGCGCGCACGAGCTGGCCCCCGAGGCGCTGCCGCGTTTCGGGGGGCATCGTGGTGCGGCAGGGGTCGGCGTGCCGCGCGAGCGGCTGACGGCGTTCCGCGATGCCTTCCTCACGGCGGTCGAGGAACAACTCGGTGGCCGCGACCTGTTTCCCTACGTGCTCACCGATGGTGCCCTGGAGCCGGCGCAGCTGTCGTTGGCCTCGGTGGATGAGCTGGCGCGCCTGGCCCCCTACGGCCGGGAATTCGACGCGCCGTTGTTCGAGGGCGAATTCCGCATCGAACAGCTTCGCGCCGTGGGCGCCGATGGCAACCACCTGATGCTGGAGCTGTCGATGGGGCCGGTCAGTCATCGCGCGATCTGGTTTCGCGCCCTGACGCCCGGTGAAGTCCCGGCATTCGGACCTGGCGACCGCCTGCACTGTGCCTACAAGCTGGCACGCAACCGCTGGAAAGGGCGTGAGTCGTTGCAGTTGATGATCGAGCACGCCGAACCGGTACGCTGAACCGCTGCTGCGCGCTCGATCTGGGGGCAGCGTCTCCCCGCTTCCTTCGATGCTTAATAGTTCGGCCAGACGCCGGGGGTCGCCAGCTCCAGCAGATGCTCGTCGGGATCGCGGAAGTAGAGGCTCTCGCCGCCTTTCGGCCAATGCGTGCGCCCCTCGATGGGAATGTCGTGGGCGGCGAGTTGGGTTTCCCATTCCTCCAGCTCATCGCGGTCGATGGCCAGCGCCAGATGCACGCGCCCGGCCCCGTCGTGGGGCGGGATGGTGCCCATGCCCTGCGGAAGGGTCACGGTCTCCTGCGTACTGCCTTGCTGAAAGAGCAGCAGCACGCTGCCCGGGCCGGCCGCGTAGGCGGTGAAACGGTGATCGGCGGTAAAGGGGGTGAGAGTCATCACGTCCTCGAAGAAGGCGCGTGCCCGCGCCATGTCGGTGACGTAGAGTGCGGTTTCGAGAACGCCGCGTAGCCTGGGCATGCTGCCTCCTGCGTTGGCATGTTCTTACAGCCTAGGCGTGTGAGCGGCGGCGCTCAACGCACCACCCAGAACCACCAGACGATGCCTGCCATCAGAGCGATGCCGACCAGATTGACGAAAATGCTCATGCGGCCTCCCGATGATGCTCGGATGCGGGTGCCCTGGACGGGCGTGTCGAGGGCTTGAACAGCCGCAGTCGATTGGCATTGCTGACCACGGTGACCGAGGACAGCGACATGGCGACGGCGGCCACCACCGGGGACAGCAGCATGCCGGTCAGCGGATAGAAGACGCCGGCGGCAATGGGAATCCCCAGCCCGTTGTAGCCGAAGGCCCCCCACAGGTTCTGCTTGATGTTGCGCAGGGTCGCGCGGCTGATCTCGATAGCGTCGGCCACGCCATGCAGGGAGTTGCGCATCAGCGTGATGCCGGCCGACTCGATCGCCACGTCGGTGCCCTGGCCGATGGCGAAGCCCACATCGGCCTGGGCCAGGGCCGGCGCGTCGTTGATGCCATCGCCGGTCATGCCCACGACATGGCCCTCGCGCTGTAGCCGGGCGACGGCGTCGCGCTTGTCTCCTGGCATCAGTTCGGCGTCGAAGCGCTCGATGCCCAGCTCATGTGCCACGGCGGCGGCGGTATGCGCGTTGTCGCCGGTGAGCATGACCACCTCGATGCCGTCCCCGCGCAGCCGCTCGATGGCCTCGCGGCTGTCGTCACGCAAGGGATCGCTGATGCCGAAGACCGCCAGCACCCGTTCGTCCCGGGCCAGGTACAGCGGCGTGCGGGCGCGTGCTTCCAGGGCAGCCCCGTGATGCTCGGCATCGCCCAGTGCGACGTTGCCATCGCGCATCAGGGCGGCGTTGCCCAGGCGTAGCCGGTGCCCCGAGGCATGCGTCGCGACGACGCCGCGCCCGCTCAGCGCCTGGAAGTCGTGCACCTCGGGCGGCTGCTTGTCGCCCAGCGTCTGCTGGGCATGCTCGAGCAGGGCCTTGGCCAGCGGATGCTCGGAGCCGCGCTCCAGCGCCGCGACGAGTGCCATGCCCTCGGCGGCGTCGCCCTCGAGCCACTCGGTATCGGTGACCCGTGGGCGCCCTTCGGTCAGCGTGCCGGTCTTGTCGACCACGAGCGTGGTCAGGCGGCTGGCGGTCTGCAGGGCATCGCCGTCACGCACCAAAATGCCGTGTTCGGCGGCCTTGCCCACGCCGATCATCGTCGACATCGGCGTCGCCAGGCCCAGAGCGCAGGGGCAGGCGATGATCAGCACGGTGGTGGCGGTGACCAGCATGTGGATCAGGCGCGGCTCGGGCCCAAGGTTGAACCATACCAGGGCGGTCAGCACGGCGATCAGCAGCACGCCGGGCACGAACACGGCCGCGATGCGGTCGGCGAGCGCACCGATGGGAGGGCGCGAGTTCTGGGCCTTGGCGACCTGTTCGACGATACGCCCCAGGCGGCTGTCGGCACCGATGTGGGTGGCCCGGTACGTCAGGGTGCCCTGGGCGTTGACGGTGCCCGCGCTGACCTCGTCGCCGGGTTGCTTGGCGACGGGCAGGGGCTCGCCGGTCAGCATCGACTCGTCGACGTGGCTTTCACCTGCCTCGACGACCCCGTCCACCGCCAAGCGCTCGCCGGGCCGCACGCGGATCCGGTCCTCGACGACGACCTCCTCGAGGGGGACGTCCCGCTCCGCACCGTCACGGATCACCCGCGCGGTGGGCGCTTGCAGATCGAGCAGTCGATTGAGCGCGCGGGAGGTGCGCCCGCGTGCCTTCAGTTCCATGGCCTGTCCCAGGCTGATCAGGCCGATGATCATCACCGATGCCTCGAAGTAGAGCCCGCGGGCGGCGTCGGGAATGGCGTCGGGGACGAGCACCACGACCATCGAGTACAGCCAGGCCGTGCCCGTGCCCACGGCGATCAAGGTGTCCATGTTGGCCTGGTGATGGCGGAACGTCTTCCAGGCATTGACGAAGAAGCGCCGACCCGCGGTGGCCAGGACGCCCAGGGTGCCCAGCCCGACCAGCAGCCAGAACCCGCGTTCCGTGCCGGTGAGTTGGGGATGGTGCAGCAGCATGCTGCCCATCAGCAGCACGCCGGGAATCAGGCCCAGTGCGGTGTCGCGCAGACGCTGACGATATTCGCGGGCCTCGTTGTGCTCCCGCGTGCGGGCGGCCTGCCCGAGGTCTTCGATCAGCTCGGCGCCATAGCCGACGTCTTTCACGGCGTCGATGAGCTGCCGGGCCGTGGCGGTGCCCTCGACCTGGGCGGTGTGCGAGCCGAAGTTGACGCTCGCCGCGCTCACGCCGGGAGTGGCTTCCAGGGCGCGGGTGATGGTGTTGACGCAACCGGCACAGGTCATGCCGGACAACGACAGACGCAGCGAGGTGTTCGCGACATCGCGGGCCTCGGCACCGCTGGAGGCCGGGGCCGGTGTCGGCGCGGGGGAGGCGGCGTCGCGGTCAGCATCCGTCGCGGGCGGATAGCCGGCGGTCTCGAGCAGGGCCGACAGCCGCGCATCGTCGAGCGCAGAGACGACGGTCAGACGCTTTTCGTTGGGTTCGCCCGTTACCCGGGCCTGGTCGTCCTCGGCCTGGATCGCCTCGCGCATGCGCTTGACGCAGCCCTGGCAGTTCATGCCGGGGACGTGGAAGCGGTGTTCGTCGTGCGATGCCATGGGCGCGTTCCTCCGTTGTGCGTGGCCCGCGTTCAAGGGGTGTGGGCGGGCGTGCCGTCGTCTTCCATCGGCAGGCTTTCGATCAACCGGCACAGGCTGTGTCCATCGGGCGTGCCGTCGGGCATGTCGCGCCAGGTCTCCAGGGCACGTTCCATGCGTGTCGCCAGGGCCTGCAACTCGCGGATGCGCGCATGAATGTCCGGCAGGCGCGCGGCGAGCAGGTCGCGGACCATGGGGCACGGTGAATCGCCGTGGTCGGCATGCTCGAGAATTTCGCGCACCTCGCGCAGGCTGAAGCCCAGCGTGCGGGCCCGCTGGATGAAACGCAGCCGATTGAGATCGTCGGGATCGTAGAGCTGATAACCGTTGCCGGGGTCGCGACGCGGATGGAGCAATCCTTCACGGGTGTAGTGGCGAACCGTTTCGCCGGTCACACCGGCGGCGCGAGCCAGGTCGCTGACTTTCATGGCGGTCTCCTGTGCGATGGGAAAAGTCTAAAACCTGTGGGTAACACAAAGGTCAAGGAAATGTCTGCAAGCGTCGACGATGGAGTGGCAACTTTATGAAATGCTTGAGGAAAGAGTGAGGTCGCATGGGCAGGGGGTGGCGCGGAGAAATCGGGTAAGACTAAAGAATGAGCGATTACCGGATTAAAACAAACGTTTGCTCTTGACTTGAAAACGACCATCGGCCAAAACGAAGAGGCACGCCATTATTCGGGCAAGGGTAAAAGACCTAAACAATTTTCGCCTCCACGTCGCCGTAGAAGAGGACGTTTTTCATGCATAACAACATCAACAAGCTCACACTCGCCGTGACGCTGGCCTCTACCGTGATCGCCTCCGGCCATGCCGCTGCGTCTGGCTTCCAGGTCCGCGAACAGAGCGCCAAGGCACTCGGCAACGCCATGGCCGGGGCGGCGGCCGGTGCCGAGGACGTCAGCTACATGACCTACAACCCGGCGGCCATCGGTAACGTCGAGGGCACTCAGGTGGCCGGCGGCATTTCCTACATCGATGCCAGCTTCGAATTGACCGACGCCTCGGCGAGCTCCGTCACCGGGGCCAGTTACATGGGAAATGGCAATAACGAAGGGGGCGAGGAGGCCTGGGTACCCAGTTTTGCCTTCAAGACCCGTCTCGACGAGCGCTTCGATCTTGGCCTGGCGATCTCCGCGCCGTACGGTCTCTCGACGAAGTATGACAAGGAATGGATCGGGCGTTATCACGCCATCGAAACCGAGCTCAAGACCATCGACATCCAACCAACGCTGAATTACCGCGCCACCGACCGCCTCGACCTTGCTGTGGGGCTGCGTGCTCAGTATGCCGATGCCACGCTCTCCAACGCCATCGATCTGGGCGCGGTGGGAGCCGGCGCAGGTCAGTTGCCGCCCTCGGCGATCGGCAATGCCGATGGCATGGCCGAGGTGACCGGTGACGACTGGGGCTACGGCTACACCCTGGGGGCGCTGTTCCAGGCCACCGAGCGGACCCGTCTGGGCATCAGCTACCGCTCGGAGGTCGAGCTGACGCTGGACGGTGACGTCGATTACAGCTCCGACAACGCCGCGGGGCAGGCAGTATTGGCCGGGGCGCAGGCCACCGGTCAGCTGCAGGACGGCGGCGGCAAGGCGGAGATCACCACGCCGGCCAACCTCAACCTGGGGATCTACCATCAATTGACTGATCGGCTCGCCTTGATGGCCAATGCCGAATGGACGGAGTGGAGCAGCTTCGAGGAGCTGACCGTCGAGTTCGATAATGGAGGGCAGAGCACCACGACCGAAAACTGGGACGATACCTGGGCTTTCTCGGTGGGGGCGAACTATCAACTCAACCGGCAGTGGCTGCTGCGCGCCGGCCTGGGGGTCGACGAATCGCCGGTGCCGGACAGCGAACACCGCACGCCGCGTGTGCCCGATGCCGACCGCCGCTGGGCGACGCTCGGGGCCACCTGGATGCCGACTTCGAACCTGGGCGTGACGGCGGGCTACATGCACGTGTTCGGTGACGATGGCGATATCGATCAGAACGCCACGCCGACCAACGAGAATGCCAGCCGCGGCAACCTGTCCGGGACCTATGAAGTCGAGGCCGATGTGTTCGCACTGTCGATGGATTATCGCTTCTGAGCGTTTTGCGCGGTAGGGACGCATGACGACGAACCCCGGCCATTATGCCGGGGTTCGTCGTTTCACCATGGCCTGCGAGTTAGCCGATGTCATGGATGAAGGCGGTCGTCACTTCATCACATCATCGGGCACCTGCTTACTCGGCCGGTGTCAGCGGCCGCCAGTCCTTGCGGTTGGCGAGGAACTCGGGCCGCGGACGGTTGCCGCAATACGGGTCGTGCAGCGTGTTCTCGACACTGTTGTAGACGAAGAACAGGTTGCTGCGCGGCCAGCACGACATGTTGATGTTGGAGCCGTGCAGGGTGTTGCACTCGAACATCACCAGCGACCCGACGGGACCCTTGGGGGCTTCGATATCGCCCTTGAGCATCAGGTCGCGCAGGCTGGCATCGTCCGGCACGCCGATGTCTTGACTCTTCAGCGACTCCTTGTAGTTGTCCTCCGGCGTACGCCCCACGCAGGGCACGAAATAATGGTGCGAACCGGGCACCAGCATCAGCGGACCGTTGAACTCGCCGTTTTCGGTGAGAATGATCGAGCAGCTCACCGAGCGCATGCGCGGCATGCCGTCCTCGCTGTGCCAGGTCTCGAAATCCGAATGCCAGTCGAAGCCCTTGCCCTTGAAGCCCGGCTTGTAGTTGATCCGCGATTGGTGAATGTAGGCATCGCCACCGAGGATCTGTTGCACCATGGCCAATAGGCGTGGATCGCGCGTCAGACGACTGAAACGTTCTGACACCTCGTGGATGCCGAAGATCGAACGGATTTCCTGCTTGCCGGGCTCGAGAATGGTGCCTTCCGAGAGCTTGAGGTCTTCATCGCTCTCGTAGTCGCGGAGCTCCTGGAGGAACGCTTCCATTTCGTCCTCGTCGAAGAACCCCTCGAAAGACAGGAACCCCTTGCGGTCGAACTCGTCGAGCTCGGCTTCGCTGAGCGGCCCCTTGCGCTGATCGCCTTCACTGTGTACGACCGGATCGATGCGCTCGAACATTCCCAGTTTGCGTTCCAGGCGCGTCGGAAACAGGTCTTGTGTCTCTTTCATTGCAAACTCCTCCATTAGTCTGCTGGGAACGGTATTGCCGCCGATCCCCGAGAAAACGTAGTCGGAGAGGTCGGCGCCGACAAACACTGCCATGTATGCCTTTGTAGCTCGCCTGCCTTTTCAGGCCCGCTTTAGGCGAACGCGCCGAGGCTACGTCACAGCCGAGGATGTGTATTTAGCCTATGTTAAGGCGGGCCCATTCCAGGTCGCCGTCACCGACACGCGCTGTCCGTCGTGGCGTTACGAGGGGGGAGGAGAGTCGGTGACGGCGTCAGGCCGCATCGACGAAGGCGGCCCGCATCAGCTCCCGGGTGTAGTGCTCGCGCGGGTTGGCGAAGATTTCTTCGGTTGCGCCCTGCTCAACGACTTGCCCCGCTTTCATCACCAGCACGGTATCGGCCAGCGCGCGCACCACCGATAGGTCGTGACTGATGAACAGGTAGGTCAGGCCGTGTTTCTGCTGCAGATCGCGCAGCAGGTCGATCACCGTGACCTGCACCGAACGGTCCAGCGCCGAGGTGGGCTCGTCGAGCAGCAGGAATTCCGGCTTGAGCACCAGCGCCCGGGCGATGGCGATACGCTGGCGTTGGCCGCCGGAAAACTCGTGGGGGTAGCGATTGCGCATCGCCGGGTCCAGTGCGACGTCTTCCAGCGCTTCGATGACCCGGGCCTCGCGCTGGCGTCGGTCGAGCGTCGGGTGGTGGACGCGCAACCCTTCGCTGATGACCTCGCCGACGGTCATGCGTGGCGACAGCGAGCCGAAGGGATCCTGAAAGACCACCTGGAGGCGCGAGCGCAGCGGACGCATGCCGGCGGTATCCAGTGCAGCGATGTCCTGCCCGTCGAAACGAATCTCGCCACGGCTGTCGAGCAGGCGCAGCAGCGCCCGGCCGAGCGTCGACTTGCCCGAGCCGGACTCGCCGACGATGCCCACGGTCTGGCCGCGGCGGATGGTCAGGTCGATGCCGCGTACCGCCTCGAAATGCTCGCTTGCGCGGAACAGGCGTTTCTTCAACGTGAAGCGTACCTGCAGGTCCTTCGCCTCGAACAATACCGGCATCGACGGATCCACCGGCGTCTTGCGTCCACGTGGGTCGGCGTCGATCAGCATACGTGTGTAGTCGTCGCGCGGTGTGTCGAATAGCTCGGCGGTGGGGCCGCTCTCGATCAGTTCTCCGCGGCGCATCACGCATACCCGGTCGGCGAAATGGCGGACGATACCCAGATCGTGGGTGATGAACAGAATCGCCATGCCGTAGCGCGCCTGCAGGTCCTTGAGAAGCGCCAGGATCTGCGCCTGGACCGTGACGTCGAGGGCGGTGGTGGGTTCGTCGGCGATCAGCAGTTCCGGCTCGCAGGCCAGCGCCATGGCGATCATGACGCGCTGACGCTGGCCGCCGGAGAGCTCGTGGGGATAGCTGTCGATGCGCCGAGCGGGGTCGGGTATGCCTACCTGTTCGAGCAGCTCGACGATCTTGGTGCGGGCCTGCCTACCCTTAAGCCCGCGGTGCTTTTCCAGCACCTCGGCGATCTGGCGACCGATGCGATGCAGCGGATTGAGCGAGGTCATCGGCTCCTGGAAGATCATCGAGATGGCATTGCCGCGAATGTGGCGCATGCGCCTGGGCGTGGCGCGCAAGAGGTCCTCGCCCTTGAAGCGGATGGCGCCGGATGTCCGGGCCAGTTCCGGCAGCAGCCGCATCGCGGCGGTCGAGGACACCGACTTGCCGGAGCCCGATTCGCCGACCAGCGCCAGCGTCTCGCCGGGCTGGAGCGAGAAGCTCACGTGCTTGACCGCCGAGACCGTGCCGGTGGGCAGTTGGAAGTCGACCGTCAGGTTGTCGATTTCGAGTAACGTGTCGGACATGGTGTTTTCCTAACGGGTCTTGGGATCCAGGGCATCGCGCAGTCCGTCGCCCAGGAAGTTGAGACAGAACAGCGTCGTGGCGAGGAACAGCGACGGCACCAGCAGCAGCCATGGCGCGCTCTGCATCATGTCGGTCCCTTCGGAGATCAGCACGCCCCAGCTGGTCAGCGGCTCCTGCACCCCGAGGCCGAGAAACGACAGAAAGCTCTCGAGCAGGATGACCTTGGGCACCGTCAGCGTGACATAGACAATCACCGGGCCGATGGCGTTGGGGATCAGGTGGCGGGTGACGATCTTGCGATCGCGCACGCCCAGCGCGTGAGCGGCCTCGATGAACTCGCGCTGCTTGAGGGCCAGTGTCTGGCCGCGCACGATGCGTGCCATGTCGAGCCATTCGACCGCGCCGATGGCGGCATAGATCAGGAAGATGTTGCGCCCGAACACGACCATCAGCAGGATCACCAGGAACATGAACGGCAGCGAATACATGATGTCGACGAAGCGCATCATGAGGTTGTCCAGGCGTCCGCCCACGTAGCCGGAGATGGCGCCGTAGAGCACCCCGATCACCAGGCTGACGAGCGTGGCCACCAGCGCCACCGACAGCGACACGCGGCCGCCGTAGAGCGTGCGGGTGAGCAGGTCGCGGCCGTTGGCATCGGTCCCCAGGAAATGGCCGCTATCGAGACCGGGAGCGGCGCTGAAGGCGTTCCAGTCCACTTCGGCGAGTCCCCAAGGGAGCAGGTAGGGACCGATCAGGCAGGTGACGGCGATCACGACCAGCAGGATCAGGCTGACCATCGCTGCCCTGTTCTGCTTGAGTCGGCGCCAGGCGTCGCGGCCGAGACTCTCGCCGGCCGTGGCGTCGGACAGGGAAAGCCGGTTGTCGGGGAGCGTATCGGTGGTCATGGCATGAGGTCCGGTCAGTCGTCGTAGCGGATTTGCGGATCGAGCGCGGAATAGAGCAGGTCGACGAGCAGGTTCATCAGCACGATCAGTGCCCCGTAGAACACCACCGTGCCCATCACCAGGGTGTAGTCGCGGTTGAGGGCGGCCTGCACGAAGTAGCGGCCAATGCCGGGAATGCCGAAGATCTGTTCGATCACCACCGAGCCGGTGATGATGCCTGCGATCGCCGGCCCCAGGTAGGAGGTCACCGGCAGCAGGGCGGGGCGAATGGCGTGGCGCCAGATCACCTGGCGCTCGGAGAGCCCCTTGGCTCGCGCGGTGCGAATGTAATGGCTGCCCAGCACCTCGATCATGCTGGCGCGCATCATGCGTGCGATATAGGCGATTTGCTGAATCGAAAGCGCGATCACCGGCAATATCAGGTTGGGCAGTGCGCCGCCGTTCCAGCCGCCGGCCGGCAGCCAGGCCAGCAACACCCCGAAGACCAGTGCCAGGATCGGCGCGATCACGAAGTTGGGAACCGCGATGCTGGCTAAGGCCGCCCCCATGACCGCATAGTCCAGGCCCGAGTTGCGTCGCAAGGCGGCGATGACACCTAGCGGCAGGCCCACCAGGAGAGCGAGCAGGATCGCCAGGCCGCCGATCTCGAGGCTCACGGGAAAGCCCTGGGCGATCAGCTCGGTCACCGAGAAGTCCTTGTACTTGAACGATGGCCCGAAGTCGCCCTGCAGCAGGTTGCCCATGTAGCGCAGGTATTGCTGCGGCAGGGGTTCGTCCAGGTGATAGGCCGCCTTGAGGTTGGCCTCGATTTCCGGGGGGAGCTGGCGCTCGCCGTCGAACGGGCCTCCCGGCGCGATGCGCATCAGGAAAAACGAGATCGTGATCACGATCAGCAGGGTGGGGACCGCCATGAGCAGCCGCTTAAGGGTATAGGTCAGCATGGGATCGTCCGGGTGCAGCCCTCGGGCCGAGCGTTAAAGGGATGGGGCGTTCCGCTGGCAAGTCTGCGCGAGGGCTCCGTGGCCCCTCTCCGGGTGCGACATTCGTCGCCCGTGACGAATGGCCCTCGCTTTTGCCTGCTGCCGGCGTCCCCCATCGCTTTATGTCGTGAAAAGGCGTTTCGTTACTCGGTGAACGTCACCCAGCGCGATGGATGGTCGTCCTCGGCGTTGTCCTGCCAGCCGCTGATATCGGGATTGACCAGATTGCGAGTGACGTAATAGAGCAGCGGCACGAGGGCGTAGTCGTCGAGGGCGACGTTCTCGGCTTTTTCGAGCAGTGCCTCGCGCTCGTCGAGGTCCCGAACGGTGGCGGCTTGAGCGAGCAGCGCGTCGTACTCGGGATTGGCGTAGCCGCCGTAGTTGTTGCCGACGCCGCTGCGCAGCAAGGTCAGGAAGTTCTCGGCATCGTTGTAGTCGGCGATCCAGCCGGCACGGGCGATATCGAAGTCGCCTTGCTGGATGGTCTGGTAGTGCACGGTGGCCTCGGCATTGGTCATCTCGACGTCGACACCCAGCGGCTTCCACATCGCGGCCAGGGCGATGGCGATCTTCTTGTGCTCATCGGACGTGTTGTAGCGCAGTTGCAGGTGCAGCGGGTTGTCGGGGCCGTAGCCGGCCTCCTCGATCAGTTGCTTGGCCCTGGCCAGGCGCTTCTGGTAGTCGCCATCGACACCGTCCATGCGCTGGACGTCGTAATGGCTGGTGCCCGGCGGGACCAGCGAGTAGGCATCCTTGAAACTGCCGGCCATGATCTGCTCGGAAAGTACCTTGCGGCGCGCGACCAGGTTCAGGGCCTCGCGGACCCGCTTGTCGGCGGTCGGGCGCCCCTCGCGGGTATTGAGCACGTAGTAGTAGGACCCCAGCATCGGGCTCAGGTGGGTGGCCTCGGGGAGGTTGTCCTCGAGCCACTGGTAACGGCTCGAGGGGTAATCGCGGACGATGTCCAGCTCGCCGGCGCGGAAGCGCGAGATGGCGGCATTGCGATCCTCGGTGTTGAAGTAGTTGACGCCGTCGAGTTCGACCTCGTCGGCCTCGTAGTAGTCGGGATTCTTCTCGACGCTGATGCGCGATTGCGAGACCCACTCGACGGGCGTGAAGGCGCCGTTGGTGACGATGTTGTCCATCTTGACCCACTGCTTGCCGTATTTCTCGACGGCGTGCTTGGGGACCGGGTAGGCCGTGTAGTGGGTCAGCAGCTGCAGGAAGTAGGGCGTGGGGGCATCGAGTGTCACCTTGAGCGTCTTGCCATCGTCCAGCGATTCGACGCCGAGTGCGTCGAGCGGCCTGTCGCCCGTGTTGACGGCTTCGGCATTCTTTATCGGATAGAGCAGGTAGGCGTATTTCGAAGCGCTGGCCGGGTCGAGCAGATGCTGCCAGCCGAACACGAAGTCTTCGGCGGTGACCGGCGCGCCGTCGGACCATTTGGCGCCTTCGCGCAGATGAAAGGTATAGGTCCTGCCGTCCTCGGAGATGTCCCAGTCGGTGGCCATGCCGGGCATCACCTCGCCCTCGGGGTTTTCCTTGAGCAGGCCTTCGTAGACGTCCATGAGGATCTGCGATTCCCAGACACCGCCGGAAACCTGCGAGGTATCGAACGAGGCCAGCTCCCCCATGACGCCGATGTTCAGCGTGTCGGCCTGGGCCGGCGCCGCCAGGGCCAGTGACGCCAGCGACAGGGAGGATAGCAGTGTCGTGGCAAGCCGAGTGTGCGAGTGTCGAAGCATGTCGTCTGTTCCGCTTGTTGTTGTGTCGGATGCCGCGAGTGGCGACATAACGTGTCGTTACCATCTCTCCGTGCGACGAAAGCTGTCCATTGCAAATTTCGTATATACCGTTTCAGATATTCGATAGGGAGCTCATGAGTGAGGTCGAGGTGGCGCATGGGATAGCCGCTCGCGGGTGCATTGGCTACAATGTGTCTCTTTTCTTCACCGCGAGGCGGCATGCGTGTCGCCTCGCGGTGCGAATCAGCCTGCGAAGGATTCCCATGCAAGAGATCAACCCGATCAACCACCTCATCAAGGACCTGTCCGAACGGACAGACGTCCTGAGGGGGTATCTTTGACTATGCCGAAAAGAAGGATCGGCTAGAGGAAGTCACCCGCGAGCTGGAAAACCCGGACGTGTGGAGCGATCCGGCCCATGCCCAGAAGCTCGGCAAGGAGCGTGCCTCCCTGGAGACCGTCGTCGAGACCTTCGACACCCTGGAGCGGGGGCTGGTGGACAACCAGGAACTGCTCGAGCTGGCGGCGATGGAGGAAGACGAGGCCACCGTCGAGGAAGTCAGAAGCGAACTGGAGAAGCTCGAATCCCAGCTCGCCAAGCTCGAGTTCCGGCGCATGTTTTCCGGCGAGATGGATGCCAACAACGCCTATCTCGACATCCAGGCGGGTTCCGGCGGTACCGAGGCCCAGGATTGGGCCAACATTCTGCTGCGCATGTACCTGCGCTGGAGCGAGCATCACGGCTTCAAGGCCGACATCACCGAGCTGTCCAGCGGTGACGTGGCGGGCATCAAGTCGGCGACGCTGCATATCCAGGGCGATCATGCCTTCGGCTGGCTGCGCACCGAAACCGGTGTTCACCGTCTGGTGCGCAAGAGCCCGTTCGATTCCGGTGGCCGCCGGCATACGTCCTTCGCCTCGGTGTTCCTGTCGCCGGAGATCGACGACAACTTCGAGATCGAGGTCAATCCGTCCGATCTGCGCGTCGATACCTATCGCTCCAGCGGTGCGGGCGGTCAGCACGTCAACACCACCGACTCGGCGGTGCGTATCACCCACGAGCCCACGGGGATCGTGGTTGCCTGCCAGAGCCAGCGCAGTCAGCACGCCAACCGCGATTTCGCCATGAAGCAACTGCGCGCGAAATTGTGGGAACTGGAAATGGACAAGCGCAACGCCGCCAAGCAGGAGGCCGAGGACAGCAAGTCGGATATCGGCTGGGGCAGCCAGATACGCTCCTACGTGCTCGACGATCAGCGCATCAAGGATCTGCGCACCGGCGTGCAATCCAGCAATTGCGAGAAAGTGCTCGACGGCGATCTGGATCAGTTCATCGAGGCGAGCCTGAAACAAGGGCTGTAACCTCGGTACCGCAGCATGGCGCGCGAGCGACATGACGGTCGCCTGGCGCCCATGACGCGTCGCTCGCAGCCCGCAGTCACATCTTCACAGGTAACGACATGGCCAACCAAGACGCCGCTCAACACGACGAGAATCATCTGATCGCGGAACGCCGTGCCAAGCTGGCGGCGCGCCGCGACCAAGCCGCGGAAGCCGGGGGCAGCGCCTTTCCCAACGACTTTCGCCGCGACAGCCTCGCCGCCGAACTTCAGGCCGAGCTGGGCGACAAGGACAAGGCCGAGCTGGAAACGCTCGACCGCCGGGCCTCGGTGGCCGGGCGCATCATGCGCAAGCGCGGGCCCTTCATCGTCATTCAGGACGTCTCCGACCAGATCCAGCTCTACGTCGACAAGAAAGGGCTGCCCGCGGAGACCCTCGACGACATCAAGAGCTGGGATATCGGCGACATCGTCGCGGCCCGCGGGCCGGTGCACAAGTCCGGCAAGGGTGACCTCTACGTCATGATGGGCGAGGCGCAACTGCTGACCAAGAGCCTGCGTCCCCTGCCCGACAAGTACCACGGCCTGACCGATACCGAGGCCCGCTACCGCCAGCGCTATGTCGACCTGATCATGAACCCCGAGTCGCGTCGCGTCTTCGAGGTGCGTTCGCGTGTAATCAGCGGCATTCGGCGTTTTCTGGTCGAGCGCGGCTTCATGGAAGTCGAGACGCCGATGCTGCAGCAGATTCCCGGCGGCGCCACGGCAAGGCCTTTCGTCACGCATCACAACGCGCTGGATATCGACATGTACCTGCGCGTCGCCCCCGAGCTGTATCTCAAGCGCCTGGTCGTCGGTGGCTTCGAGCGGGTCTTCGAGATCAACCGCAACTTCCGCAACGAGGGATTGTCGACCCGTCACAATCCCGAGTTCACGATGCTCGAGTTCTACTGGGCCTACGCCGATTACCGTGACCTGCTGGATCTCACCGAAGCGATGATTCGCGACGTCGCGCACGAGGTGCTGGGCACGACCACGGTCGAGTATCAGGGGGCACGCTACGAACTCGGCGAGCCGTTCCAGCGGCTCACGCTGCGGCAGTCGATCCTCGAGTACGGCGACGGTCTCGGCGAAAGCGACATCGACACGTTCGATGGCGCGCGTGCCACCTGCGAGCGTCTGGGCATTCCCGTCAAGCCGAGCTGGGGGCTGGGCAAGTTGCAGACCGAGATCTTCGAGGCCGTCGCCGAAGACAAGCTCGACCGCCCGACGTTCATTACCGAATACCCGGCCGAGGTCAGTCCGCTGGCGCGGCGCAACGATACCAATCCCCATGTGACCGATCGCTTCGAGTTCTTCGTCGGCGGCCGCGAGCTCGCCAATGGCTTCTCGGAGCTCAACGACGCCGAGGACCAGGCCGAACGCTTCGCCGCCCAGGCGGCGGAGAAGGATGCCGGCGACCTCGAGGCGATGTACTACGATGCCGACTACGTACGCGCGCTGGAGTACGGCATGCCGCCGACCGCGGGTGAGGGGATCGGCATCGACCGGCTGGTCATGCTGCTCACCGATAGCCCGTCGATCCGGGATGTGTTGTTGTTCCCGGCGATGCGTCCCTCGGCCGACTGACGCCGCACGAACGTGGCGTGCCGCCGGGCCGTGCAACGGCCCGGCGGCGTCCGTATCGGCACGAGGCCGCCGATCGGGCGAAAATGTTGGCAAGGGGGCGTGACCTACGCCCATAATGGCTGCCACCCGAATCGAGGATCGTACGATGAAACTGCTCAACCGCTCCGCGCTGAGCGTCAAGCCGACCCAGGCGTTCGTGGACTGGATCAACTCGCTGGAGCCCACCGTCGGTGAGGACGATCTGACCCTCGACGACGTCGAGCGGGAAAGCACCGTCTACCTCATCCCGGAAATGGACACGCCCGAGGCCCTGGCTGCCTACGTTCGCGAGCGTCATCTCGACCTGCTCGAGACCGAGCTGCGCGGCTGGGAAGAAGACTCTCGCCAATGGCCCGAGCCCCTCGACTGGGCGCTCTTCGAGCAATTCCTCATCGTCGAGCACAGTTATCTGGCCCTGGACCTCGACGACGAGGTGCCCATGGAGATATCCGAGATCGACGACGAACTCCTCCTGGAAACCGACGAGGACTGAATCGTCGGTGAGCGTTGCAAGTGACCGATCGTTGATCCACACGAGCCCCCTCGGGGCTCGCCCCATTCTCATGCCGCCTCGGGTGAAAGGTGAGGCGACATGCTGATCCGGCGCCTGTTCGTGACACGCCCGGGCGACGAAGGTTTGCCCGGCCCGCAGCGCCGCCACGCCATGCTGGTGATGGTGCTGGGCACGCTGATGTCGGTGCTCGACAACGGCATCGTCAACATCGCCTTGCCCACCCTGGCCAGCGAGCTGGCGGTGAGCGAGTCCCGCGCGGTCTGGATCACCAATATCTATCAACTGGTGTGCGCGGCCCTGCTGCTGGGGTTTGCCGCCCTGAGCCGTCTGGTCGGGCGGCGACGCCTGTATCTCGGCGGTCTGGCGCTGTTCGTGGTGGCCTCGCTGTGCTGCGCCCTGTCGCGCAGTTTCGAGTGGCTGGTGGCGTCGCGCATGTTGCAGGGTGTCGGTGCCGCCGCGATGCTGAGCATCGGGCCTTCCATGTACCGATTGATCTTCCCGTCGCGTCTGCTGGGATCGGCGATCGGCATGGGGGCCCTGGTGGTGGCCTTCGGCATCGCCTTCGGACCGTCGCTCGGCGGCATCATCCTGCACTTCGCCAGCTGGCCCTGGCTGTTCGCCATCAATGTGCCGCTGGGACTGCTGGCACTGGTCCTGGGGCTGCGCGCCTTGCCCGGCGAGCCCGCCCAGTCGCACGGTTTCGACTGGACGGGCGCGGTGTTGTCGGTCGTGATGCTGAGCGGGTTCGTGTTCTCCCTCGACCATATCGGTCATGGTGCGCGTGGCATGAGTGCCTGGCTGCCCCTGCTGATCAGCACGCTCTGCCTGGTGCTGTTCGTGTGGCGTCAGCGCCGGGCGGCCGCGCCACTGGTACCGCTTGGCATGTTTCGTCAGGCACGTTTCAGCATCGCCGCGACGGTGTCGTTGCTGGCCTTCGTGGCCCAGGGCATCGCTTTCGTCGGGTTGCCGTTCATGTTCCAGACCGTGATGGGGGCGTCGCCGCTCGAGGCGGCCTTGTTGTTCACCCCCTGGCCCATGGCGTTGATGTTGGTGGGGCCGCTCTCCGGGCGCCTCGCCGACCGCTTCAACCCGACGCTGATCTCGTCGTTGGGCTTGATGATCTTCCTGCTGGGGATGTCGAGCCTGGCCACCTTGACCGCCGACGCCGACGCGCTGGCGATCGGCTGGCGTGCGGTGCTGTGCGGTGTCGGCTACGGGCTGTTCCAGGCGCCCAACAATCGCGAGATGATCGGCAGCGTGACACTGGCCCATAGTGCCAATGCCTCGGGGGTGCTGGCATCGGTTCGCACCTTCGGGCAGGCGCTGGGCACGGCCTCCGTGGGCCTGATGCTGGCACTCCCGGCGGCGTCCCTGACGCATGCGCTATGGCTGGGCTGTGTCAGCGTGGTGGCGGCGTTGGCGCTCAGCGTGTGGCGCATCCCGCTGGCCCGCGTCCGCGCCTGACCGAAGCTTATTCCCCCTCGCGGGAAAACGTTACAATGAAGCGCATCCGACATAGGAGGAAGGCGCCATGAGTGTTCAGGCCCGTATCGAAGAGAAGCTGCAGTCACTTGACCCCGAGCATGTGGCGGTCGAGAACGAAAGCCACATGCACAATGTGCCGCCGGACTCCGCCACGCATTTCAAGGTGACGCTGGTCGCCGAGCGCTTCGCGGGGCTGATGCCGGTGAAACGCCATCAGCAGGTCTACGCACTGCTGGCAGACGAGCTTTCCGGCCCGGTGCACGCGCTGGCCCTGCACCTCTATACCCCCGATGAGTGGCGCCAGCGCGGCGCGGCGCGTCCCGACTCCCCCAATTGCCGAGGCGGCGGCGCGCACTGATATGGCAGGCGACGTTCAGCGGCTGCAATATCTCGAGGCCATGGGGCTGGGCGCCTGGGCCAGCCGTTACCGGCTGCCCAATGCGCGGCCCACGCCGCAGTGCGAGTGGGACATGCCGGCGCAGCCCGATACGACCCCGAATCACGGTGCGCGACTGCAGGCCCTGCTCGACGACGTGGCGGCGCCTGCCGCGCCATCGACGTCGCCCGCGCGCGAGCCGGCGCCAGCCCCCGAGAAGGGGGCCGCCGACAAGCCCGCGGGGTCGCGTGCTCGTGCCTTGCTGCTGGGCGAGGCAGCCAGCGAGACGCCGCCCGAGGCCGCACCCGCCGAGCCGGCAGCCGTGCCGGCGCCCGAAACGACCGATCAGGCTCCCCGCGAAGCACTGCGCTATGCCGTGCAGGTCGCGGCGCTCGACGGGCGCTGGTTGCTGCTGCTGCCCGAGGCTCAGGCCCCGGACCCGCGAATGCGTCAGTTGCTCGCCAATCTGCTGCGCACGGCCGGGATCGAGGCGGCGACGGAGCCCGCCTTCCAGAGCTTTCAATGGCCGCTCGTCGACAACGCGCCGGTCGCCGCGCCGCTGGATGAAGCGCGCGATGGCCTGCGGGCCTATCTCAATGGCCAGGCGCGACGCGGCTGGCGCCCTGAGCGCCTGATGGTGTTCGGCGAGGATGAAACGCTGACCACCGTACTGGCGGTCGACGAAGCGCACAGCGAGACACTGGACCTGCCTTGCTGGCGGTTGCCGTCGCTCGCGACACTGATGACGTCCGCCGACGCCAAGCGGGCCCTGTGGCCACGCCTGGTCGCCTGGCGCAATGCCTGGAACGGAAGCGGCGATGCATCTTGAGCGCCTGGGAGCGACGCATCTCGAGGCCGTGGCGGAGGTGGAACGTCTCGGGCAGACACATCCCTGGACGCGCGACACGCTGGCCCGGGCGCTCGATGATGCCATGCTGGAAGTCTGGGGGGCGTGGCGAGCGCAGACCTTGCTGGGCTTTGCGGTGCTGGCGCGCCTGCCCTTCGAGGTCGAGCTGCAGGCATTGACTGTCAGGCCCGAGGCGCGTCGTCAGGGCGTCGGCCATGACCTGCTGAGACATCTCGTGACGCGTGCCGAGGCCCTCGCTGCCGAGCGACTGTTGCTGGAGGTGCGGGAAGGCAATGCCCCGGCGCTGGCCCTCTATCGCCAGCTCGGCTTTCGCGAGGACGGACGGCGCCCCGGCTATTATCCGCCGGCCGACGCCAGCGCCGGGAAGCGGGAAACGGCCGTGTTGATGTCGTATCCGCTGGCCGAGGGCGCGTCCACCTAGCGACGCGCCCCGCGGCGTCAAGGCGTCTGGGACGTCTCGCCGTTGCCGTCTTCGATTTCCTGGAACTTGCCGAGGAGCCCGTTCAGGCGGCGCTCCCACTCGTCACGCTCCTGCTTGAGGCGCGTGTTCTCCTCGCGCAGCTCTTCCGCCTCCATTTTCAGCATCTCGATGGTCTCGACGGCGTTCTGCACCTTTTGCTCGAGCTGGTTGAAGAGTTCGAGGCTCATGGACTTCTCCTACACGGTGGATGGGACGGTGCGGTCGGCATGCGGTCGACCGAGCCCGCTGGCGGTCAGCGTACGCGCGCGGCGCGCGCGCGACAAGCGTCGCCGGGCGCCGACAGGCATCAGGGCCGAGCGCTGGCGTGGCGGCGATAGAGACGGCCGATACCGTCACCGGCACGCACCTCGCGATGAAGTTGCCAGTGGTCGGGAACCGCCGGGGTCAGCTCGTGTTCGACTTCCAGGTAGATCCACGCCTGCTCACCGAGCCAGCCGCGTGCCTCCAGTGCCCGACAGGCGTCGTCGGCATGCCCCTGGCGAAACGGCGGGTCGAGGAAGACCAGGTCGAAGGGCGTCTCGGGAGCGCCGGCGAGAAAGTCCAGCGCGGCTTGCCGGTGGACGCGGCCGTTGGCGCCCAGGGTGTCGAGGTTGGTGCCCAGGCAGGCAGCCACGTCACTGTCGGCTTCGACGAAGCAGGCCTGACGGGCGCCTCGCGACAAAGCCTCCAGCCCCAGGGCGCCGGTCCCGGCGTAGAGGTCCAGCACCCGTGCACCGCTGAGCTCGCCGGTCAGCCAGTTGAAGAGCGTCTCGCGAATGCGATCCGGCGTGGGACGCAAGCCGGGACGGTCGAGGACGGGCAACTGGCGGCGGCGATAGGTCCCGGCGATGAGGCGCAGGCGTCCGGTCGCGCGCGGCGCGCTTTCGCGGCGGCGAGTGCCGCGAGCCGGGCGTCGGGTGGAAGAGGAGCGTCGTCGATTCATGATCGGCGGATTGTACCGCCACCCGTCGCACAGTGATAGGATGTGGCGCATCAGACACTTCAGGACGCCGGGCGTCGTCCTCGACACGGTCGGGGAGGTGCGGCGCGCGCCGTCCGTGTATCGCGACGTAGATCACGCCCATGTTCGGTTTTTTAAAGCGCAAGAAGAAGCAAGAGTCTCCCGCCCAGGAGGTCGACGAGTCGCGTCAGGATGCCGCGCTCGATCATGAAGACGCCACCGGCGACGGTGCTGAGCCGTCCGCGGAGGAGGCGCGCCGTGCCGTCGAAACGGTCGACCCCGAGTCGAGCCGGGCGGCCGAATTCGACCCGGCACCGCACGAGACCGAGGCAGCCCGCGAGGCCCTGGACACGCCCGAAGCGACGCCGCGAGACGGCGCCATGGGCGAGGCGTATCCGCTCGACCCCAATGCCGAGGCGCTGGCCGAGGACGCCGCGCCGCCCCGCGAGGAAACCGCGTCGCCTTCTTCCGAGGGGGCATCTTCTCCGGCCGCCGCCGAGGAGACGACGCTTGCCGAGCCCGAGCCCGAGCCCGAGCCCGAGCCCGAGCCTGAGCCTCGCCCCGACGCTGTCGCTGACGACACGCGCGACGTGCCGCCTGAAGCGCCCGCCGCGCAGGACGATGCCCGTGCCGAGGATGACGCCGCCGCTGCCGCGCCTCGGGAGCAGCCTCAGGAGCGTCCCAAGAAGGCGGGCTGGTTCGCGCGCATCAAGGCGGGGCTCGGCAAGACGCGCGCCAATTTCACCGAAGGGTTGGCGGGGCTGTTCCTGGGCAAGAAGCAGATCGACGACGATCTGATGGAAGACCTCGAGACCCAGTTGCTGATGGCGGATGTGGGCATCGAGGCGACCACCGAGATCATCGATCGCCTGACCGAGCGGGTGTCGCGCAAGGAACTGAAGGATCCCCAGGCGCTGTATTCGGCCCTGCAGGAAGAGCTCCAGGATCTGCTCGATCCCGTCGCCCAGCCGCTGGCGTTGCCGCCCAAGGGCCAGGGGCCTTTCGTGATCCTCATGGTCGGCGTCAACGGCGTCGGCAAGACCACCACCATAGGCAAGTTGACGCAGCGCTTCCAGCGCGAAGGGCGCAGCGTGATGCTGGCGGCGGGGGACACCTTCCGCGCGGCCGCCGTGGAGCAGCTCAAGGTATGGGGCGAGCGCAACCATGTGCCGGTCGTCGCGCAGCATACCGGGGCCGACAGCGCCTCGGTCATCTACGACGCCCTCTCGGCCGCCAAGGCACGTGGCGTCGACGTGCTGATCGCCGACACCGCCGGCCGCCTGCACAACAAGAGCCACCTCATGGAGGAGCTCAAGAAGGTGCGCCGCGTGATGGCCAAGCTCGACGAGCAGGCGCCCCACGAGGTGATGCTGGTACTGGACGCCGGCACCGGGCAGAACGCGCTTTCCCAGGCCTCGACCTTCAACGAGGCGGTGCCGGTGACCGGCATCACCCTGACCAAGCTGGATGGCACCGCCAAGGGCGGCATCATCTTCGCCCTGGCCAAGCAGCTGGGCACGCCGATTCGTTTCATCGGCGTCGGCGAGACGCTCGACGACTTGCGGCCCTTCGCCGCCGAGGATTTCGTCTCGGCCTTGTTCGAACGCGATACCGGCGGAGACGCATAGCGTCATGATTGCTTTCGAGCATGTCGGCAAGCGCTACGGCGGACGTTTCGAGGCCCTGGCGGATGTCAATTTCCGCGTGGGGCGGGGCGAAATGCTGTTCCTCACCGGGCATTCCGGTGCCGGCAAGAGCTCGCTGCTGCGCCTGATCATGCGGCTGGAAAAGCCCTCGCGGGGGCGGGTTCTGGTCGCCGGTCATGACCTCGACCGTCTGCATCTCAGCCAGATTCCCTACTACCGTCGCCAGATCGGGGTGGTGTTCCAGGACCACCAGCTGTTGTTCGACCGCAGCGTGTTCGCCAACGTGGCGTTGCCGCTCGACATTCAGGGCGTGGAACCGCGCGAGTCGGCGCGTCGCGTTCGCGCCGCACTGGACAAGGTGGGCTTGCTGCATCGCGAGAAGGCGCTGCCCATCGAGCTCTCGAGCGGCGAGCGTCAACGGGTCGGCATCGCCCGCGCGGTGGTCAACAAGCCGTCGCTGCTGCTGGCCGACGAGCCCACCGGCAATCTCGACCCCCAGCTTTCCACCGACATCATGCGTCTGTTCGAGGACTTCAACCGCATCGGCACCACCGTCATGGTCGCCAGCCACGACCTGGCATTGATCGCGCGTCTGCATCACCGCGTGTTGCGCCTGCGCCAGGGGCGCCTGGTCGGCGACGAGGAGGCGGCATGACGCGACGCACGGCCACCCAGGCGCGCCAGCGTCCGACGCGGCGCGGCGCCAGGACGTCCCAGGTGGGGCTGGAGAGTCGCACGCGGGCGTGGCTGCGCCACCACCGTGCCATGTGCGTCGACAGTGCCTGGCGCTTGGCGAAGCGTCCGATGGGCAGCCTGCTGACCATGCTGGCCATCGCCATCGCCCTGGTGCTACCCAGCGGCCTGTGGCTGGCACTGGACAGCGCCCGCCTGCTGGATGCCGAACTCGACGAGAGCGCGACCGTGACCGTCTATCTCGACACACGTCTCGACGAGCGTCAGGCCATGGATGTCGCCGCGCGCCTGCGGGAGCAGTCCCCCGTGGCAGGGGCGCGCCTGGTGACCGCTGCCGAGGGGCTGGCCGAGTTCCAGCAAGGCCTGGGCCTCGAGGATGCGTTGTCGGAGCTTCAGGACAATCCGCTGCCCGCCGCCGTGGTGGTGACGCCCGACGATACGCGGCCCGAGGCGGTCCGCGTGCTGGCGAGCAATCTCGAAGCGGTCGATGGTGTCGCCGAGGCGCGCGTCGACCTCGCCTGGCTGGAGCGCCTGCGCCGTCTGGCCGAGCTCGGGCAGCGCATGGCACTGGCGCTGGCCGGCCTGTTCGGCCTCGGGGTCCTGCTGGTGGTCGGCAACACCATTCGCCTGGCGGTGGAAAGTCGTCGTCAGGAAATCGAAGTGGTGACGCTGATCGGTGCCACGCATGCGTTCGTGCGACGCCCTTTCTTGTACAGCGGCGCCTGGTACGGTCTCGGGGGCGGGATCCTGGCGATTCTCCTGCTGACCCTGGGCGGACAATGGCTGTCGGCGCCGGTGAGCGCGCTGGCGGAGAGCTATGGTGCGCATTTCAGCATGCCCCGGCTGGGGCTCGGGGGATCGGCATTGTTGTGCCTTTGTAGTACACTACTCGGCTTGGCGGGTGCCTGGTTAGCCGTCGGCCGTCATCTCGCCGACATCAAGCCCCGCTAGGCTTGACAAGCCTGAAGACATGTATTGAACTTTCGTTCAAGTTAGCAATCTAATGGGTCATCCGTGTCTTCAGGCACATTGATTCCTTCGCCGTGCCGGTCGTCGTACCGCACGCAGGGCGAACAACCGATGGAGACATCTGCATGAGCACCAGTCTTCAGCCCGTGGGTCATCTTTCTCCCGGTCATGACCTGAATGGCTACATTCAGGCCGTCAATCGCATTGCCGTGCTGTCCTCCGAGGAGGAGCGCGAGTTGGGGTTCCGCCTCTACGAACAAGGTGATCTCGAAGCCGCGCGGCGTCTGGTCATGTCGCATTTGCGCTTCGTGGTGCATATCGCCCGCAGTTATTCCGGCTATGGGCTGCCCCAGGCCGATTTGATCCAGGAAGGCAACGTCGGCCTGATGAAGGCCGTCAAGCGTTTCGATCCGACGCAGGGCGTGCGCCTCGTGTCGTTTGCCGTGCACTGGATCAAGGCCGAGATTCACGAGTACGTGCTGCGTAACTGGCGCATCGTCAAGATCGCCACCACCAAGGCGCAGCGCAAGCTGTTCTTCAACCTGCGGGGCGCCAAGAAGCGTCTGGCCTGGCTCAACAACGACGAGGTCGATGCCATCGCCAAGGATCTCGACGTCAAGCCGCAGGTCGTGCGCGAAATGGAAGGGCGCCTGTCGGCCTTCGATGCCGGCTATGATGCCACGCCGTCCGAGGAAGAAGACCAGGGGTACCAGGCGCCGGCACACTACCTCGACGACGAACGTTTCGACCCCGCCGCGCAGCTCGAGGCCGCCGACTGGGAAGAGGATTCCACGCACCGTCTGCAAGCGGCGCTCGGCGAACTCGACGAGCGTTCGCGGGACATCCTGCAGCGGCGCTGGCTCGCCGAGTCGAAGGCGACCCTGCACGAGCTTGCCGATGTGTATGGCGTTTCCGCCGAGCGCATTCGTCAGCTCGAAAAGAACGCCATGAAGAAGATCAAGCAGCAACTGGGCGATACCCTGGCTGCTTGAGACAGATTCAGAAGTGGAACACGCGAACGCCCGGCCTTGTGCCGGGCGTTTTCGTTGGTGCGTTCAGACCTGAGCGGGGTGCGGGGCTGCGACCAGCAGACGCGCGGACAGCATTTGCCACTGGTCTTCCCAGTGTTCGGTGGGCAGACGGCGGAAGTCGCTGCGCACGTACTGGGTGATGCGGCCGTCGGCCGCTGCCAGCAGCAGGTTGGCGGCGGCCGAGACCTGCAGCGTGGTGCGCAGTCCCTCGCGGATCTCGGCCTCGCGCAGGATCTGCTTGAGCTGGGTTTCCAGGCGGTCGAAGAGCTGCGTCATGCGCACGCGCAGACGCGCCGTCTCCCCGGTGAGGGCGTCGCCGCCGAGCAGCCGGCACAGCCCCGGGTTCTTCTCGGCGAAGCCCAGCAGCAGCGTCAGGATATGATGGCAGCGTGCCTGGGCGTGTTCCTCTTCCTCGAGAATGCGGCGAATGCGCTCGAACAGGGTCTCCTCGATGAATTCGATCAGCCCTTCGAACATCCTGGCCTTGCTGGGGAAGTGTCGATAGAGAGCGGCTTCACTGACGCCGACCTGACGCGCCAGCGCGGCGGTGGTGATTCGTTTGCCGCTATCCTCCTGAAGCATCAGCGCCAGCGCCTGGAGGATCTGCTCCCGGCGTGTTTGCTTGGGTGTTTCCTGCGTCATCGATATTCTTCTATTGGAATCGTGTTAGCCCATCCTAATGGGCAGCCGGGATACCGACAAATCGTCGGCACTCCCGGTGCACCGTCCCGGGTGCGAGAAAATGTCAGTCCTCGGGGCTCACGTCGCTGGCAGTGTCGGTGATCAGGGTACCGACACCGGCGTTGGTGAAGATCTCCAGCAGCGTGGCGTGGGGGACGCGTCCGTCGATGATGTGCGAGCTGGCCACGCCGCCCTTGACGGCTTCCAGGGCACAGCGAATCTTGGGCAGCATGCCGCCATGAATGGTGCCGTCGCCGATCATGGCGTCCACCTGCGCGGTGGAGAGGCCGGTCATGACCTCGCCCTCGGCGTTCATCAACCCGGCGACGTTGGTCAGCAGCATCAGCTTCTCGGCGCCCAGGGCCTCGGCGACCTTGCCGGCCACCAGGTCGGCGTTGATGTTGTAGCTGTGACCCTCGGCATCGACGCCGATCGGCGCGATCACCGGAATGAAGTCGCGGGCGGCGAGCATCTCGATGAGATCCGTGGCGATATGCTCGACTTCGCCGACATGGCCGATGTCGATGATCTCCGGCGCGGTCATCTCCGGCGTCTGGTGTTCGACACGCAGCTGCCGCGCGGTGATCTGCGCGCCATCCTTGCCGGTCAGGCCGATGGCCTTGCCGCCGCTGCGGTTGATCAGGTTGACGATGCTCTTGTTGACGAGGCCGCCGAGCACCATCTCGACCACATCCATGGTCTCGGCGTCGGTGACGCGCATGCCGCCGACGAAGCGCGACTCGATGTTCAAGCGTTCGAGCAGCTCGCCGATCTGCGGCCCGCCGCCATGGACGACCACCGGATTGATGCCGACTTCCTTCATCAACACCATGTCGCGGGCGAAGGAGTCGATCAGGGTGTCCTCGGTCATGGCGTTGCCGCCGTACTTGACCACGACGGTCTTGCCGGAAAAGCGCTGGATGTAGGGCAGCGCCTCGGACAGGATCTCGACCACTAGACGCGGGTCGCGTGCGTTTTCGCTCATGAGCGCTGTCTCCATTGGCTACGGCCGGCGCGTAGCGCCGGCCGCGGGGGTCAGAACGGGAGATCGGCCTCGGGGGCGACCTGCTTGAGGGCGGCGCGAAACTGGGCCTGGATGCGCGACAAGGCGTCCTGGTTCTTGCCTTCGAAACGCAGCACCAGCATCGGCGTGGTGTTGGAGGCGCGGCACAGCCCCCAGCCATCCGCGAAGTCGACACGGATGCCGTCGAGCGTGGTCTTGACGCCGTCGTCGCCGAAATCGCCGTCGCGGGCCAGTTTCTCGACGATGTCGAACTTGTTGTCGTCGGTCACCTTGACGTTGATTTCCGGCGTGCCCAGGTCCTGCGGAAAGCGAGCGAAGAAGGCATCGGCGTCCAGGTCGTGCTCGGCGCGCTGCCTGGCAAGAATCTCCAGCAGCCGCGCGGCGCCGTACAGGCCATCGTCGAAACCGTACCAGCGTTCCTTGAAGAAGATGTGGCCGCTCATCTCGCCGGCCAATGCCGCGCCGGTTTCCTTCATGCGCGCCTTGATCAGCGAGTGGCCGGTGCGCCACATCTCGGGCGTGCCGCCGGCGTTTTCGATCACCTGGGCCAGGTTGCCGGTGCACTTGACGTCGAAGATCACGCGGGCGCCGGGATTGCGCTCGAGCATGTCCTCGGCGAAGGCCATCATCAGACGGTCGGGATAGATCACCTCGCCGGCGGGCGTCACCACGCCGAGGCGGTCGCCGTCGCCGTCGAAGGCCAGGCCGATGTCCGCGCCGGTTTCCTTGACGGTGCGGATCAGGTCCTCGAGGTTTTCGAGCTTGCCGGGGTCGGGATGGTGGTTGGGGAAGTCGCCGTCGATCTCGGCGAACAGCGGTACGGTCTCGGCGCCCAGGCGCTCGATCAGCTTGGGCCCCAGCTCGCCGGCCACGCCGTTGCCACAGTCGACCACGGCCTTGATGCGTCCGTTCAGGACGACATCACCGAGGATGCGTTCCAGATAGGCATCGCGTACATCCATCTCCCGCAGGCCGCCGTCGCCATCGCCGAGCGCGTCGTCCTGGATGCGCTGGTAGAGTGCGGTGATCGCCTCGCCGGACAGGGTTTCGCCGCCCAGCACGATCTTGAAGCCATTGTAGTCGGGCGGGTTATGGCTGCCGGTGACCATGACGCCGGAGCGCGTGCCGTCCAGCGTGTGGGTGGCGAAGTAGAGAACCGGCGTGGGCACCATGCCGATATCGACGACGTCGCGCCCCGCGCGGCGCAGGCCGCGCATCAAGGCGGCCTGCAGGCGCTGGCCCGAATGCCGGCCATCGCGTGCGACGACCACCGTGGACTCGCCGCGGCTGGCGGCTTCGGCACCGATGGCGCGACCGATCAGCTCGACGCCTTCCTCGGTCAGGGTGTCGTCGACGATGCCGCGGATGTCATAGGCGCGGAAGATGGAAGCGCTGATGGAAGCTTGCTGACTCATGATTGAATCCCTTCAAGTCGGTGGCCGTGTGGCCGTGAACATCGGGACGGGGGCGTTGGCCGCCCAGCCCGCACTCAGTGGCGGCCGGAATGGCCAAAGCCACCGGCGGCGCGTTCGCTGACCGCGAAATCCTCGACGATGTCGAGGGTCGCTTGTACCACAGGTACAAGCACGTACTGTGCCAGGCGTTCGCCCGGCTCGAGGACGAAGGCGTCGCGTCCCCGGTTCCAGACCGACACCATCAGCTCGCCCTGGTAGTCGGAATCGATCAGGCCGACGAGATTGCCCAGCACGATGCCGTGCTTGTGCCCCAGACCGGAGCGCGGCAGGATCATGCCGGCCAGCCCCGGGTCGCCGATGTGCACGGCCAGGCCGGTCCGTACCAGCTCGCAGTCGCCGGGCGCCAGGGTGAGCGGGCCGTCGAGCAGGGCGCGCAGATCCAGGCCGGCACTGCCGGCGGTAGCGTAGCTGGGCAGGGGGAAGTCGCGTACGCGTTCGTCCAGTATCTTCACCGACAGGCGTGTGTCGGCGGACAACGAAGCTTCTGACATGGGAAATCGGTCCGTCAGTCGTGCGCCGTGGCGGCGCGGTTGGCGTAAAGGCTCAAGACCCGGTCGACGATGGCGTCGGCCAGGTCGGTCTTGGCTTGCGCGGGCAGCGCCTGACGCTCGATGGTGTCGTCGGCGTGCCAGAGCAAGAGCGCGGCGTTGTCGTCGGCACCGAAGCCGAGCCCCGCGCTCGAGACATCGTTGGCGACGATCATGTCCATGCCCTTGCGTGTGAGCTTGTCGCGAGCGTAACGCTCCAGGTCCCGTGTCTCGGCGGCAAATCCCACCACCAGCGGACGCGGGGAACGGGCGGCGATGGTCGCCACGATGTCGGGATTCTTGACCAGGGTGAGCGTCATGGTATCGCTTGCGTCGGCCTTCTTGAGCTTGTGCTCGGCCACCGTGTCGGCACGGTAGTCGGCGACCGCCGCGCAGCCGATGAAGATGTCGCTCTCGGCGGCGGATTGCTCGGCGGCGCTCAGCATCTCGCTGGCTGAAGTGACATCGACGCGCTCGACATTCGTGGGCGCCGCCAGGGTGACCGGTCCACTGATCAAGCGTACCTGGGCACCACGTCGGGCCCAGGCCTCGGCCAGGGCGTAGCCCATCTTGCCGGAACTGTGATTGGAGAGGTAACGCACCGGGTCGAGCGCCTCCCGGGTCGGCCCGGCGGTGATCGTCACCCGCAACGCCTCGGCATCGCGCACGACCGGTGCCTCCGCCAGCTCGGCGAGCAGCGCCTCCGGCTCGCGCATGCGGCCGGGGCCGACATCGCCGCATGCCTGCTCGCCGCCGTCGGGGCCCAGCAAGCGCCAGCCCAGGCGGTGGAGTGTCGCGACGTTGGCCTGGGTCGCCGGATGGGCCCACATCGCCTGGTTCATCGCCGGTGCCATGATGCACTCGGCGTCGCTGGCCAGACACAGCGTGGTCAACAGATCGTCGGCATGGCCGTGGGCCAGGCGTGCCATCACGTCGGCGGTGGCCGGCGCGACGAGGATCAGTTCGGCCCAGCGCGCCAGCTCGATATGGCCCATGCCGGCTTCGGCCTCGGGGTCGAGCAGTGACGTGCGTACCGCCTCTCCGGTCAGCGCCTGCAGCGTCAGCGGCGTGATGAAGGCCTGCGCCCCTTCGGTCATGACCACCCGCACCTCGCAGCCCGCCTTTTTCAGCAGGCGTGCGAGATGGGCGCTTTTATAAGCGGCGATACCCGCGCTGATACCGAGCAAGACGCGCTTGCCCGCCAGTGGCATGGGACTCAACTGTGACATGGTGGCTCATCCCTGGGAGGCTCCAGCGATGATACTACCATTCTGTCAGCTAGCTGCGTATGACCCGTCCCCCTCCTGGGAGCGCTAGATCGCGAGTTGTTTGATCGCGGTCTCGACCCCACGCAATTCTGCCAGCCCCTTGAGCCGACCGATCAGGGGGTAACCGGGGCGGGTGTCGCGACTCAGGTCGTCGAGCAGGTGATGACCGTGATCGGGACGCAGGGGCAGTCGCGGGCCGCCGTCGCGTTCGCGGCGGCGTTCCTCGCCGACCAGGGCCTTGATCACGCCGACCATGTCCACGTCGCCGTCGAGATGGGCCGATTCGTGGAAGCTCCGGGGGTCGTTCTCGCGCTGCGTGGCGCGCAGGTGGGCGAAGTAGATGCGCTCGGCAAAACGCTCGCCCATCGCCACCAGGTCGATTGCCGCGCTGACACCGTAGGAGCCGGTGCAGAAGGTCAGGCCGTTGGCCGGGCTAGGGGCGGCATCGAGAATCCATTGCACGTCACGGGGGGTCGAGACCACCCGTGGCAGACCCAGCAGCGGCCGAGGGGGATCGTCGGGATGGATCGCCAGGCGGATGCCGACCTCCTCGGCCACCGGCACCACCGCACGCAGGAAGTGGCCGAGGTTGTCGCGCAAGCGCTCGGCATCGATCTCGGCATACTCGGCGATGACCTCGCGGAAACGTGCCAGGCTGTAGTGCTCCTCGGCGCCGGGCAGTCCGGCGATGATGGTATCGATCAACCTCTGGCGGGCACTCTCGTCGAGGCCGTCGAGATAGGCGCGTGCGGCGTCGCGCTCGGTGGCGTCGTAGTCGGCCTCGGCGCCTGGACGCTCGAGCAGATAAAGGTCGAAGGCGGCGAAGGCGGTCTGATCGAAACGCAGCGCCGTGCCCCCGCCGGGCAGTGGCCAGGCCAGATCGGTGCGCGTCCAGTCGAGCACCGGCATGAAGTTGTAGCAGACCACGTCGATGCCGCAGGCCGCCAGGTTGCGCAGCGTTTGCTGGTAGCGGGCGATATGTGTCTCGCAGTCGCCGCGCCCCTGCTTGATGTCTTCATGCACGGGGACGCTTTCGACGACCGACCAGGCAAGACCCGAGGCCTCGATCAGGCGCTTGCGTTCGGCGATCGCCGCTTCCGGCCAGATTTCGCCGTTGGGGATCTCGTGCAGGGCGGTGACGATACCGGTGGCTCCGGTCTGGCGAATCTCGTCGAGGGTGATCGGGTCGTCGGGCCCGAACCAGCGCCAGGTGTGTTCCATGGTCGTCTCCTATCGTGTGCGTGCGTCGAGGCCGGTCAGCGATCTCTCGACGCCACCTTCGTCCAGTGTGCGGTAGGCCTCGAGCACTGCGGCTGAAAAGCGGGCATCGTCGGCCAGGTCGCGCGGAAAAACGCTGTCGAGACCGAGAAAGGCGGCGATCAGCGCTTCGCTCCCGCGATGGTCGGCATGCAGGGTGGCGAAAGTGTCGGCCATCGGGTCGTCGACCGGGTGGCGCGCGCCTGCCAGGTCGTTGCCGGCGGTATAGCGGATCCAGGCCGCCACGCCGAGCGCCGTGCAGCCGATCTCGCCGCCGGTGTCGAGCTGTTTTCGGGCGCCGGCGAGCCAGCGCTGGGGCAGTTTCTGGGACCCGTCCATGGCGATCTGCTGCAGGCGATGATGCAGGCTGTCGTTGGCGAAGCGTTCGATCAGGCGGTCGGCATAGGCCTCGAGATCGATACCGGCCGGCATGGCGAGTGTCGGTGCGGCTTCATCCCGCATGTAGCGGCGCAGCAGAGCGACGAATTCAGGGCGCTCGACGGCTTCTGCCACCGTTTCGATGCCGGCCAGCGCGCCGAGATAGGCGAGCAGCGAGTGGCTGCCGTTGAGCATGCGCAGCTTCATGGTCTCGAAGGGCGCGACATCGGCGACCATCTGTACCCCGTCGTGCTCCCAGTCGGGGCGACCCTGCGGGAAGTCGTCCTCGATCACCCACTGGCTGAAGGCCTCGCAGACCACCGCTGCCGGATCGTCGATGCCGAGGGCGCTCAGGCGCTGGAACGCATCGTCGCTCATCGCCGGGACGATGCGATCGACCATGCTGCAGGGGAAGGCGACGGCATCGGCGATCCATTCGGCGAGCCGCTCGTCGCGATGGCGCGCCAGCTCGATTGCCGCGCGATGGACGCGCTTGCCGTTGTCCGGCATGTTGTCGCAACTGAGTACCGCGAAAGGTGGCGTACCGGCCGCCCGGCGCCGGGCCAGCGCCTCGACCAGCATGCCCGGGGCGGTCCAGGGCCGCGCGGGCGAGGCGATATCGTGGCGAATCGGCGCGGCATCGAGCCGTAGTCGTCCGTCGGCTGGATCAAGGTGGTAGCCCTTCTCCGTCACGGTCAGCGTGACGATGCGTACATCGGGTTCGCTCATGCGCTCCAGCAGGGCGTCGAGGTCCTCGCCGTCGGGGCCGGCATAGTAGGTTTCGCGGATCGCCGTGATTTCCCGCAGCGTCAGGGTGTCGCTGTCGGCGTACTCGGCGACGTGATAGTGCTGACCGCGTTCGCGCATCAGCTCGACGAGGCGGCGGTTGGAGCGGAGGTTGGCACTGGCGATGCCCCACGGGCCGCCTGCGTGGCGGGCCAGGTTGCGCTCCAGGTAGACCGCCTGGTGGGCGCGGTGGAAGGCGCCCAGGCCGAGATGCACGATGCCCACCTCGGCTGGCGCATGGACGCTGGGTATCGATGTCGGTGTCATGAACGATCACTCCCCGAGCAGCAGGTTGGGTAGCCAGAGTGACAGGGCGGGGATGTATGCGACCAGCAGCAGCACCACGAGATTGCAGATCAGAAACGGCACGATGGCACGGGCCACGCGCAGCATGGGCAGCTTGCCGATGCCGGCGACCACGAACAGGCAGACCCCGAGCGGCGGTGTGGTCAGTCCGATCATCAGGTTGAGCACCGCCATCAGGCCGAAGTGCACGGGATCCATGCCGACCCCGGTGGCGACGCCCAGCAGCGCCGGGAACAGGATGATCAGGGCAGCGATGGTTTCCATGAAGGTACCCACCACCAGCAGGATCAGATTGAGGATCAGGATCACGACCAGCGGGTTGTCGCTGATGGCCAGGATCTGGTCGGCGATCATCTGCGGAATCTGCTGGCTGGTGAGGATCCAGCCGAACAGATTGGCCAGGCCGACCAGGATCATCAGCGACCCCGAGGTCAGGACGGTGTCGATGACGATCTGCGGCAGATTGCGCCAGGTGATGCCCTTGTAGACGAACATGCCGATCACCAGGGCATACAGGCTGGCGACGATCGAGGCTTCGGTGGGGGTGAAAACGCCGCCGACGATCCCGTAGAGAATGATGAAGGTCATCAGCAATGCCCAGAAGGCACTGCGTCCTTCCAGCACCAGTTGCCGGAACGTGGAGCGTTTCTCGCGCGGGTACCCGCGTTTCACCGCCAGGATGTACACGGTGATCATCATCGCCAGGCCCAGCAGCAGGCCGGGGATGGCGCCGGCCAGGAACATGCGTCCCACCGAGACGCCGGACAGCGAGCCGGCGATGATCATCGGCACGCTGGGCGGGATGATCGGGCCCACCGTCGAGGAGGCGGCGGTCACCGCGGCGGCGAAGGGCTTGTCGTACCCGGCGCGGGACATGCCGGGGATCATCACCGAGCCGATGCTCGCCGCGTCGGCCACGGCGGTGCCGGAGATCCCGCCGAAGATCATCGAGCCCCCCACGTTGGCCAGCCCCAGGCCGCCACGGATGTGCCCCACCAGCGCGTTCGAGAAACGCACGATATGGTCGGTGATGTTGCCGACGTTCATCAGGTTGCCGGCCAGCACGAAGCCGGGGATGCACAGCAGCACGAACGTGTCGATGCCGCCGTACATTCGCTGCGGGATGATGGTCAGCGAGATGTCCGCGAGCAGGAGATAGGAGAGCGAGGCGATGCCCAGGGAAAAGGCGATGGGGATGCCGATCAGCAGCAGCACGATGAATACGCTGAAGAGAATGAAGACTTCCATCAGTGAGGCTCCGGACGCTGGGCGGATGCATCGCGCTTGATCGCCACGCCGGCTTCGATGACGCCGATCACCGCATAGAGGGCGGTCAAGCCAAAGAGAACGACGGTGGAGAAGAACACGTAGCGCATGGGCAGGCGCAGGGTCGGCGAGGTCTGGAAGGCGCCGATCTGCGCATACTGCCAGGCGTAGGGCAGCATCATCGCGGCGAAGCTGCCTACCGCGAGACAGATCAGGGCGCGATACAGCCACTGACCGCGACGCCCGAGGTATTGTTGAAAGAGCTCGACGTTGACGTGGCGGTCGCGACGCAATACCAGGCCGGCGGACAGCGCCACCATGTAGATGAAAAGGTAGCGCGACAGCTCTTCGGTCCAGGCGGGAGAGCTGGGCAGTGCCGTGCGGGCGACGATCTGCAGGATCACTACCGCGGCGATGCCGACCAGCGCCAGCGAGGCGAGCAGGGCGAACAGTCTGTCCAGTCCGGTGACCAGGCGGCCGAACGCACCGCCCATGGGCGGAATCGCGGCGATGTCGTGCAGGGCGTCGGGAGAGGCTGAATCGGGTTCACGCATGGGAATCCCTTGCTTGAAAGCCTGCGGTGAATGAGCGACGTCTCCGGGGCGGCGGGGTACCGCCGACCCGGAGCGCCTCGATTCAGAGGTCCTGAATGGCCTGGTAGAGGGCCTGTTGTTCTTCGTTCAACGAGGCCTCGACGGCGGGCCGGGCCTTTTCGGCGAAGGCTTGCTGGTCGACCTCGACGAATTCCATGCCGGCTTCCTCGAGCGTCTTGCGCAGTCGCTTCTGATCTTCAGCGAACAGCTCTTCCTCGTAGCTCTGCATCTTGTCGGCGGCATCGAGAACGACCTTCTGCAGGTCCTCGGGCATCGATTCGAGCTTCTGCTTGCCGATCACCACGTAGATCCAGCTGCGCACGTGGTCGGTCAGGTTCACGTAGTCCTGCACCTCGTCGAAGCTGGCACTTTCGATCAGCGACAGGGGATTCTCCTGGGCATCGATGGTGCCCTGCTGAAGTGATGTGAATACCTCGCTGAAGGCCATCGGCGTGGGCTTGGCGCCGAGCGCCTGCCAGGTATCGACGAAAAGCGGCACGTTGGGTACGCGCAGCCGCAGGCCGTCGAGATCGGCGGGTTCCTTGATCGGCCGGTTGGAGGTCAGCTCACGCGGACCGCGCTCGAACCAGGCGATCGGGACCAGGCCGGTCTTCTCCTCGATCTGCGCTTCGATCTGCTCACCGATGTCGCCCTCGACCGCCTTGCGCATCTGCCCCGAATCGCTGAAGGCATAAGGCACGGCCATCATCGCCGCCTTTGGGGCCCAGTTCTGCAGGCTTTCACCGGTAATGGTCATGTCGGCGGTGCCGAGCTGAATGCTGTTGATGACGTCCATTTCGTTCCCCAACTGTTCGTTGGGAAAGATCTGTACCTCGATCCGGCCGTCCGAGCGTTTCTCGACGATCTCCTTGAAGCGTTCGGCGGCCTTGTTCCAGATATGTTCCTCGTTGGCCAGGTGACCGAACTTGAGGGTGTAGTCCGCCGCCGTGGCGAACGGGGCCGCAAGCAGGCTCGAGCCGATGACGGCGCTGGCGAGTAGCTGTTTGAACATGACGTTGCTCCTGACTTCGATTGATGGCTGTTGTTGTCGAGCATTGAAGTGTCCGGCAATCCAGCGTTGTGGAGCGCGAGGCGCATCGCGCGATGCGTCAGGCACCGAGCTCGATGAGCACCTTGCGCACCCGTTCCGGGTGATGGTCGATCATGTGGATCGCCTCACCCATCTCGGCGAAGGGCAGCCGGTGGCTGACCAGCGCCGAGGCATCGAGCCGCCCGCTGGCGAGCATCTCGATGACGTCGGGAAACTTGCGGTTGTTGAGGCGCGAGCCGACGATCGTCAGCTCCTTCTTGATCACCTCGAGCTGAACCAGGTCGCTGGGCGTGGCGTTGAAACCCAGCAGCCCGATGCGCCCGGCCGGTGAGGCGATGCGCGCCAGCTGCGGGAACAGGGCCGGCACGCAGGCGGCGTCGGCGATCAGCGGAATGCCCTCGCCGTCGCTGCGCTCGCTCATCACGGCCTCCAGGTCCTGTCGTTGTCCATTGACGGTGTGGCTGGCGCCCAGCGAGCGGGCGGCATCCAGGCGGTCGTCGATGACGTCGCAGACGGTGATGTCGGTGAGCCCCTTGGCGCGGGCGACCTGCAGGATGGTCAGGCCGATCACGCCGGCGCCGAGGATCAGCAGGGCGTCGCCGTCATGCGGCTGCATGCGCTCCAGCACATTGGCCGCGATGGTGTACGGTTCGACCAGCGCGGCCTGGTCGAGACCGACGTTCGCCGGCAGGCGGTGCACGTTGTCCGCCGGCACGCTGACGCGCTGCTCGAAGCCGCCGTTGCGGTGCACGCCGATCACGGCGAGCCGGGTACAGACATTGGGACGGCCGATGCGGCACGGGTAGCACTCGCCGCAGCTGATGACCGGGTCGATGCACACCCGGTCGCACACCGCGAGGCCCTCGACGCCGTCGCCGATGTCCTCGACGATGCCGGCGAACTCGTGGCCGGTGATGCGTGGGAACCGCACGAAGGCGTTCTCGCCGTGGATGATGTGCATGTCCGAGCCACAGATCCCGGCGAAGGCGACGCCGACCAGCACCTCGCCGGCGGCGGCCTGCGGGGCATCGATGTCGACGATGCCGAAGTCGTGGGGGGCGCGAACCTCGAATGCTTTCATGACGGACTCCGCTCTGGATAAGGGAAGACGGGATCACCAGTGCCAGAGCGTGCCGTCTTCCAGACGGTTGACCGGCAGGCTGGCGCGTTCGTAGGGATACTTGGCAGCGAGTTCCTCGTCGATGTCGACGCCGTGTCCCGGGCTCTCGCCGGCCAGGAAGTGGCCATCCTCGAAGCGATAGTCGTGGGGGAACACCGCGTCGGTCTCGTCGGTGTGCGGCATGTGCTCCTGGATGCCGAAGTTGGGCACCCAGGTATCGAAGTGGATCGCCGCGCCCAGGCATACCGGCGACAGGTCGGTGGGGCCGTGGAAGCCGGTGCGTACGTGATACAGCGACGCCAGGTCGGCGACGCGACGCATCGCGGTGATGCCGCCGCCGTGGGTCAGCGGCATGCGGATATAGTCGATCCACTGGTTCTGGATCAGCTCGCGGCAGTCGTGGATCGAGTTGAACACCTCGCCGATCGCCAGCGGCGTGGTGGTGTGCTCGCGGATCAGGCGCAGACTCTCCTGGTTTTCGGCCGGCACGCAGTCTTCCAGCCAGAACAGGTGATAGGGCTCGACCGCCTTGCCCAGTCGTGCCGCTTCGATCGGCGTCAGGCGATGGTGGACGTCGTGCAGGACGTGCAGGTCGTCACCGAAACGCTCGCGCACCGCGGCGAACAGCTTGGGTGCGTGATTGAGGTATTTCTCGGTGCTCCATACGTGCTCGGCGGGCAGCGACGAGTCGGCCGGCTCGTAGCGCTCGCCGGGCGTCTTGGCGACACCGTAGGTGGTCTCGATGCCCGGCACGCCGGACTGGACGCGTACCGCCCGGTAGCCCAGCTCGACGTGGCGAGCGACTTCCCCGAGACAATCCTCGATCGTCTGCCCGGTGCAGTGGGCGTAGGTCATCACCCGCTCGCGGCTCTTGCCGCCGAGGAGCTGATACAACGGCATGCCCGCGGCCTTGGCCTTGATGTCCCACAGCGCCATGTCGACGGCGGCGATGGCGGTCATGGTCACCGGGCCGCGCCGCCAGTAGGCACCGCGATAGAGGTACTGCCAGGTGTCCTCGATGCGGCCGGCATCGCGGCCGATCAGTGCCGGCACGACGTGTTCGTCGAGATAGGCGGCCACCGCCATCTCGCGGCCGTTCAGGGTGGCATCGCCGATGCCGTGGGTGCCTGACTCGGTGACGATCTTGAGCGTCACGAAGTTACGGCCGGGGCAGGTGACGATGGTGTAGGCGTCGCGAATCTTCATGCACTGACTCCAGAGGGCAGCGGGGTTCGACGACCGCTGGACGCGGCGGCCTCGAAAAGGTCGGGGAAGCGCTCGACCAGGGCCGGCAGCGAGCTGAGGATCTCGCGCAGGTGTTCCTTCACGGCCCGTTCGGCGGCATCGGCATCGCGCGCGACGATGCCCTCGAGAATGCGGGTGTGCTGGTCGATCAGCTTGGTGATGGGGGTAGCGTCCGGCACGCTCAGGTAACGCACCCGGTCGAGCTGCGCCTTGACTTCCTGGGTCACGCGCCAGGCGGCATCGTGGCCGGTGCCCAGCGCCAGGGTGCGGTGGAATTCCTCGTCGAGCCGGTAGAAACGGTCGTGGTCCTGGGGGGCGATACAGCGCTGCTGGCGGGCGATGAGTTCATGCAGCTCGTCGTGGATGGCCGCGTCGAGCCCCTGCTCGGCGGCGTCGCGGGCCACGGCGATCTCGATGGCCTCGCGCACGAAGCGCGCTTCCATGACGGCGGCCTGGGAAATATGCACCACGTAGGTGCCACGTTGGGGGCGCACCTCGACCAGGCCTGCCTCCGAGAGACGAATGAAGGCTTCGCGGACCGGCTGGCGGCTGACCGCGAAGGTTTCGGCGATCTCCTTCTCCGACAGCGCCTGCCCCGGAGCCAGCGTCATGCGGATGATCGACTGGCGCAGGACCGCATAAAGCCGTTGGCGGACGTTGCCGTCGGGCTGTTCCTCCCAGAGTGCGAGCAGCGATGGCGTCATGTGAAAACCCTGCCTCGTTTCGTTGTCTGACTAGTATGGTAGTTGGGTCAGGGTGGTGCGCGATGACACTTTGGTCGGTCAGACCTTGGTCGAAATGTTACGCTTTTATTCGAATTGGCTTATATTGACCTGCCGATATCAATCTGGATTCACGCAAGACACGAGCACGAGGAGCCGTTGGGAATGGCGATCCACGAATGGCCGGAAGGGGAGCGGCCGCGCGAAAAACTGCTGGCCCTGGGGGCGTCGGCGCTTTCGGATGCGGAGTTGCTGGCGATTTTTCTGCGCGTGGGCGTGAAGGGGCGCTCGGCAGTGGATCTCGCGCGTGACCTGCTGCTGGCGTTCGGTGGGTTGCGGCCGTTGCTGGAGGCGGACCTGGCGCGCTTTTGCGCCGAGCATGGGCTGGGCGAGGCCAAGTACGTGCAGCTGCAGGCGTCGCTGGAGCTGTCTCGGCGGCATCTGGGGAGCCTGCTGGAGCGCGGCGCGGCCCTGACCTCGCCGACGCTGGTGCGGCGTTTTTTGACGTCGCAATTGCGTCACTTGCCTCATGAGGCGTTCGCTGCGCTGTTTCTGGATACGCAGCATCGCGTGATTCGCTTCGAGACGCTCTCGAAAGGCACGCTCGACAGTGCGTCCGTCTATCCGCGCGAGGTCTCGCGGCGGGCGCTGGCGCTGAATGCCGGTGCGCTGATCTTCGCGCACAACCACCCGTCGGGGGTGGCCGAGCCGAGTGACGCCGACCGCCGCATCACGCAGCGTCTCAGCGACGCGCTGGGACTTTTCGACATTCGCGTGCTGGATCATTTCGTCGTCGGCGATGGTGAGGTAGTATCGTTCGCCGAACGCGGATGGCTTTGAATGTCGTATCCGCCGTGCCAGGTTGCCCGTCCGTCATGTTGCCGCGAGCTTGCGGCAATACTTGACGTCTGGTATAAAGTACGCCCTTTGAATCAGGGCAGAAGGCGGTAGCCTGCCATTCCCGGTTTGCCCGACAGGTTTTGAACAACTCGCCAGTGGTTGGAGGCTTCCATGTCCCAAGTATGTCAGGTTACCGGTAAGCGCCCGGTGACTGGTAACAACGTTTCTCACTCCCAGCGGAAGACCCGTCGTCGCTTCGTGCCGAACCTGCACACCCATCGTTTCTGGGTGGAAGGCGAGAAGCGCTTCGTCAAGCTGCGCGTTTCCTCCAAGGGCATGCGCATCATCGACAAGAAGGGCATTGAAGAAGTGCTCAGCGACATCCGCAAGCGTGGCGATCGCGTTTAATCAGGGAGTAACGAGTCATGCGTGACAAGATCAAGATGGTGTCAAGCGCCGGTACCGGCCATTTCTACACCACCGACAAGAACAAGCGGAACACCCCGGATAAGCTCGAAATGAAGAAATTCGACCCGGTCGTCCGCAAGCACGTGATGTACAAGGAAGCCAAGATCAAGTGATCTTGGTCCTCCTGCGCCACAGGTGATGTTCACCTGTTCGAAAAACCCGGGTCGCTCCGGGTTTTTTTATGCCGGCAAGAACGTGGCGAGGTGCCTGCATGCCTGAACTTCCCGAAGTCGAGACGACGCGCCGAGGCATCGCGCCGCATGTCGAGGGGCGTGAAATTCGTGAGATCATCGTGCGCCAGCCGCGCCTGCGCACGCCGGTGCCGGACGATCTGGCGGACACCCTCGTCGGCCACCGCATCGGTGAACTCGGGCGGCGCGCCAAGTACCTGCTGATGCCGGTCGGCGCAGGCACCTTGCTGTGGCATCTGGGGATGTCCGGCAGTCTGCGCCTGGCGCGCCTCGGCGATCTGCCCAGGAAGCACGACCATGTCGATCTGGTGCTGGAAGGCGGTGCGATACTACGCTACCACGATCCGCGCCGTTTCGGATTCGTGGACTGGCTGCAGGGGTCTCCCCTCGACGATCCACGCCTGGCGCGCCTGGGGCCCGAGCCGTTGTCGCCCGACTTCGACGGCGAGCGTCTCTACCGCCTGTCGCGCAAGCGGCGCGTTGCCGTCAAGCCGTTTCTGATGGATAACGCGGTGGTGGTGGGAGTCGGCAACATCTACGCGAGCGAAGCGCTGTTTCTCGCGGGCATCGATCCGCGGCGCGCGGCCGGGCGTATCTCGCGCGAGCGCTACGAACGTCTGGCCGAGGCGGCGCGCGACGTGCTGGCGGCGGCGATCACCCAGGGTGGCACGACCTTGCGCGACTTCGTCAGCGGCACCGGCGAACCCGGCTACTTCGCTCAGCGCCTCAACGTCTATGGACGGCACGATGCCCCCTGTCGGCGTTGCGGCGAGCTTCTTCGCCTGGTAACGCTGGGTCAGCGTGCCAGCGTCTTCTGTCCTCACTGTCAGCGTTGAGCGCCTCGCGCCACGCCATGTCATCGCCAAGAGGTTTTCCGTGACCGAACGTCTACGCCTCAAGAAAAACGCCGATCGCCGTCTCAAGGCGGGTCACCTGTGGCTCTATTCCAACGAAATCGATACCGATGCCACGCCGCTGAAAGATTTCGAGCCGGGTGGCCAGGCGGTCATCGAAGCGGCCAACGGCAAGCCGATGGGGGTTGCCTACGTCAATCCGCATTCATTGATCTGCGCGCGTATCGTCTCGCGCGACGTCGACGTGCGTCTCGATCGTTCACTGCTGGTGCATCGCTTCAAGCAGGCGCTGAGCTTGCGCGCGCGGCTGTTCGCCAAGCCCTTCTATCGCCTGGTGCATGGCGAGGGCGATCTGCTGCCGGGGCTGATCATCGACCGCTTCGATGATGTGCTGGTCGTGCAGCTCAACACCGTGGGCATGGATCGGCTGCGTGACGAGATCGTCGCCGCGCTCGAGAAGGTGCTGGCGCCGCGCGCCATCGTCTTCAAGAACGACTCGTCCGGTCGTCGCCAGGAGCAGCTCGGCGAGGAAGTCGAGGTGGCTTACGGCGAGCTGCCCGATCAGGTCCTGCTGGAGGAGAATGGCGTGCGTTTCGTGGCGCCGGTGCTCGATGGACAGAAAACCGGCTGGTTCTTCGACCACCGTCCCAACCGGGCATGGCTCAACGGCCTGGTCGCCGGCAAGCGCGTGCTGGATGTCTTCAGCTACGTGGGCAGCTGGGGCATCCAGGCGGCGGCGCATGGCGCCAGTGACGTCCTGTGCGTGGACAGTTCCGCCCAGGCGCTGGAGCACGTGGCCGAGAACGCCGCGCTCAATGGTCTGGCCGAACAGGTCGCCATCGGTGAAGGTGATGCCTTCGAGGCGCTGGCGGCGCTCAAGGCGGAAGGCGAGCAGTTCGACGTGATCGTGCTCGATCCGCCGGCGTTCATCAAGCGACGCAAGGACATTCCCAACGGCGAGCGCGCCTATTCACGGCTCAACCGTGAAGCGATCCGCCTGCTGGGGCGCGATGGCCTGCTGCTCTCGGCGTCCTGTTCGATGCACCTGGCGCCCGACCGCCTGATGGAATGCGTGCGCGGCGCGGTGCGTCATCAGGATCGCCACGGACAGGTCATCTACCAGGGTAGCCAGGGCCCGGACCATCCGGTGCACCCGGCCATTCCCGAGACCGCTTATCTCAAGGCGCTTGGCGTGCGGGTCTTCCGCAACTGAGGCAGGCATGACGGGCGACGACGTACGTGTCTTTCGACACCCCAACGCGTTACTGGTCAGCCACGTGCATAACGTGCTGGCCAGCGCGGGGCTGGTTCCCACGCTGCGCAACATGACCCTGGGCGGTGGCGCCGGCGAGTTGCCGCCAGGCGAATGCGAGCCGGAGGTCTGGGTGCCGGCCGGCCATCGTCTGCGCGCCGAGGCATTGGTCGAGGAGGCACTCGACGGTCCTGCCGAGCCGCCCCCTGACTGGCGTTGCCCTGCGTGCGGCGAATGGCTGGAGGGCGCATTCGATGCCTGCTGGCAGTGCAACCGGGAGCGCCCGCGCTAGTCGGCGTAAATCTTTCGGTATCGCGCCGTGTGACCGCAAGGTTTTCTGTCCGGCGGGGTCTGTTCAGCACGTTGTTTTGTTTTTTTCGCGTTGCCCCTTCGATTCCGGTGTGTGTGCTGTAATGGTTAGGTATCGAGCCTACATTGACCCCATCGTGAAGCGGAGGCGCCATGAAAATCGCCGTACCCAAGGAAATCAAGAATCATGAGTATCGTGTCGCTCTGACGCCGAGTGTGGTGCGAGAGCTGGCGGCGCGCGGCCATACCGTGGCCGTGCAGGCATCGGCGGGCGAGGGTGCCGGCTTCCCGGATGCCGAGTATGCCGCAGCAGGGGCGCGTATCGAGCAGGACCTGGATGCGCTGTGGGACAACGCCGAGTTGATCGTCAAGGTCAAGGAACCCCAGCCGGAGGAGGTCAAGCGCCTCAAGCCCGGGCATACCCTGTTCACCTACCTGCATCTGGCCGCCGAGGAGTCGTTGACCCGGGGGTTGATGGACAGTGAAGCCACCTGTATCGCCTACGAGACGATCACCGACGACCAGGGCGGGTTGCCGCTGCTGGCGCCGATGAGCCGCGTTGCCGGCCGCATGGCGATCCAGGCCGGGGCGCACAGCCTGGAAAAGGCCCAGGGCGGTGCCGGCATTCTGATTCCCGGGGTGCCCGGCGTGGCGCCGGCCAAGGTCACGGTGATCGGTGGCGGCGTGGTCGGCGAGAACGCCGCGCGCATGGCGCTGGGGCTGGGTGCCGAGGTGACCGTGCTCGACAAGTCGCTGGCGCGTCTGGAAGTGCTCGATCATCGTTATCAGGGGCGTCTGAATACCGTGTACTCGACGGCGGATGCCCTGGAGACGGCGGTGCGCGAGTCGGACATCGTCGTCGGGGCGGTGCTGGTGCCCGGTGCGCAGGCGCCCAAGCTGATCACGCGCGACATGCTCGCCGACATGCGTCCGGGCAGCGTGCTGGTGGACGTGGCCATCGACCAGGGCGGTTGTTTCGAGACCAGCCGCGCGACGACGCATGCCGACCCCACCTATGTGGTGGATGGCGTGGTGCACTACTGCGTCGCCAACATGCCGGGCGCCGTGGCGCGCACCTCGACCCAGGCGTTGACCAATGCCACCCTGCCGTTCGTGCTGGCCCTGGCCGACAAGGGGTGGCAGGGCGCCTTGGCGGAAGATCCTCACTTCCTCGAGGGGCTCAACGTGCATGCCGGGCGCATCACCCACCCGGCGGTGGCCAAGGCCTTCGCTCTGGAGGCCGTCGACCCGCGCACACTGCTGTCATAGTCACTTCGCTGTGACCAGCGGACCTCGCGCGCCCCGGTCGCCTTGACCGGGGCGTCGTTGTACACTGGGCGAATTCTCACATTTCGTTGCGATCAGCCCAATTTCATGACCAAGACACGCGTTCTGACCGGTATTACCACGACCGGCACCCCGCATCTCGGCAATTATGTCGGGGCCATCAAGCCTGCCATTCATGCCAGCCAGACGCCCGACGTGGAATCCTTCTATTTCCTCGCCGACCTGCATGCCCTGATCAAGGCCCAGGACCCCAGACGCGTTCAGCAGTCGCGCCTGGAGATCGCCGCGACCTGGCTGGCCCTGGGGCTGGATACCGACAACGCGGTCTTCTACCGTCAGTCGGACATTCACGAGATTCCCGAGTTGACGTGGCTGCTGTCGTGCGTGTGCGCCAAGGGCCTGATGAACCGCGCGCATGCCTACAAGGCGGCGGTGGCCGACAACGAGGCGCTCGGCAATCAGGACATGGACAAGGGCGTGAGCATGGGGCTGTTCGGCTATCCGGTGCTGATGGCGGCGGACATCCTGATGTTCAAGGCCAACAAGGTGCCGGTCGGCCGCGACCAGATTCAGCACATCGAGATGGCGCGCGACATGGCGGGGCGCTTCAATCACATCTACAAGGGCGACTATTTCACGTTGCCCGAAGCAGTGGTCGACGAGAACGTCGAAGTGCTGCGAGGGCTCGACGGCCGCAAGATGTCGAAGAGCTACGACAACACCATTCCGCTGTTCGTCTCCGAGAAGAAGCTCCAGAAACTGGTGCGCAAGATCAAGACCAACTCGCTGGAGCCGGGCGAGCCCAAGGATCCCGACACCTGCACCCTGTTCCAGATCTTTTCGGCCTTTGCCACGCCGGAGGAGACGCGTGCCATGCGCGCCGACTACGAGAACGGTATCGGCTGGGGCGACGCCAAGAATCGGGTCTTCGAGTATGTGAACGAGCATCTGCGCGAACCGCGCGAGCGCTACAACGCCCTGCTCGAGGATCCGGGACATATCGAGCGCGTGCTGCAGCAGGGGGCCGACAAGGCCCGCGCCGAGGCGCAACCTCTCATGGAGCGTCTGCGTGAAGTCGTCGGGTTGGGCCGTTTCGTGTAACCGGCGCCTTGCCTGCCCGTTTTCCCTGGGGCCCGTGTCGCGATGACACGGGCCCCATGTTTTTATATTGCCATAAGCTATAGCAGAAATGGTCTTTATGAATTTTTAAAAGGATCGGGCAGGCGCTAAGATAGCCAACAATTTCCATTCGAACACTTTTCGGGAGGTTGCGATGCGTGACGCGTCCAGCGTTTCATCTGCCACCGCCGAACCGCGTCGTGGCTTGCCGCCACTGGCGCTGGCATCGGCGGTGGTCTTGTTGCTGGCGGCCTTGGCCGTCGGGGTGGCATTCGGTGCCGCCAAGGGGTGGCTCATGGTCGTCGGGGGCGCCTTCGGCATGGTGCTCTACCATGCGGCCTTCGGTTTCACCTCGGCCTGGCGGGTCTTCATCACCGAGCGGCGCGGGCGTGGGCTGCGCGCGCAGATGGTCATGCTGGCCCTGGCGGTAGTGCTGTTCTTTCCGGCGCTGGGAGCGGGCTCCCTGTTCGGTACGCCGGTCGCCGGCTATATCGCGCCGATCGGTGTATCGGTACTGGTCGGGGCGTTCCTGTTCGGACTCGGCATGCAGCTGGGCGGCGGTTGCGCCTCGGGGACCTTGTTCACGGTGGGCGGCGGCAATGCGCGCATGGTGATCACCCTGGCGTTCTTCATCATCGGCTCGTTGATCGGTACGGCGCATTTCGCCTGGTGGCAGACGTTGCCGGCGTTCCAGCCGACATCGCTGCATGGCCTGTTCGGTGTGGGCGGCGGGATCGTCGTGAGCCTGGGGCTGTTCATCGGGATCGCGGCATTGACGGTCATCATGGAGAAGCGTCGCCACGGCCAGCTCGAGCGCGCCCCGCAGGTCGAAGCCGGTCGCGCACGGTGGCTGCAGGGTCCCTGGCCGTTGCTGGCCGGTGCCGTGGGACTGGCGGTACTCAACTTCATCACCCTGGCACTCGCCGGGCGTCCCTGGGGGATCACCTCGGCCTTCGCCCTGTGGGGCGCCAAAGGGTTCGAGGCGCTGGGCGGCGATGTCAGTGGCTGGGGCTACTGGCAGGCGGCCGGCAACGCGGCAGCCTTGAAGGCCAGCGTCTGGAGCGACATCACCACCGTGATGAACATCGGTATCATCCTGGGGGCGATGGCCGCCGCGGCGCTGGCGGGCCGTTTCGCGCCCAAGTTCAATATCCCGTTGCGCTCGGCCGTGGCGGCGGCCATCGGCGGACTGCTGCTCGGGTACGGGGCGCGGCTGGCGTTCGGCTGCAACATCGGCGCCTATTTCGGCGGTATCGCCTCGGGCAGCCTGCACGGCTGGCTATGGCTGGTCGCGGCCTTCGCCGGCAACATGCTGGGTGTGCGCTTGCGGCCCTTGTTCTTCCCGGGGGCGGCGCGTCCGGCGGCCCGCAGCTGCTGAGCGGCATGCTGTCCTCGCCATGATCGACGGCGCTCCTCGGAGCGCCGTTTGTCGTCGTGGCGTATGCGTGGGTGTCAAATCGGCGTGATATAGTAGCTCCCTTGAGCGCCGTGCGGAGCCGCCACTGGCTCCGAGAACCGTCACCCGCGCGAGGCAAACGATGAGCGAAACATCCAAGCGTCCCCTCTATATCCCTTATGCCGGCCCTTCACTGCTGGAAATGCCGTTGCTCAACAAGGGCAGCGCCTTCACGCTCGACGAGCGCGTCAGTTTCAACCTGCTGGGCTTGTTGCCGCAGAACGTGGAAACCATCGAGGAGCAGGCGCAGCGCGCTTATGCGCAGTACGCCAAGTGCGCCACCAATCTCGACAAGCATATCTATCTGCGTGCCATCCAGGACGATAACGAGACGTTGTTCTTCCGGCTGCTGGAAGAGCACCTCGAAGAGATGCTGCCGATCATCTACACGCCCACGGTAGGCGAGGCGTGCGAGGAATTTTCCAAGATCTATCGCAACCATCGCGGGCTTTTCATCTCGTATCCCGACCGGCACCGCATGGACGATATCCTGCGCAGTGCGACCAAGGACAAGGTGCGGGTGATCGTGGTCACCGATGGCGAGCGCATCCTGGGACTGGGCGATCAGGGCATCGGCGGCATGGGGATTCCCATCGGCAAGCTCTCGCTGTACACCGCGTGCGGCGGCATCAGTCCCGCCTACACGCTGCCCATCGTGCTCGACGTGGGAACCAACAACCAGACGCTGCTCGACGACCCGATGTACATGGGCTGGCGTCATCCGCGGGTGAGCCAGGAAGAATACGATGAGTTCATCGGCATGTTCATGGCGGCGTTGCAGCGTCGCTGGCCGAACGTGCTGCTGCAGTTCGAGGATTTCGCCCAGACCAACGCCATGCCGTTGCTCGAGCGCTATCGCGATCAACTGTGCTGCTTCAACGACGATATCCAGGGCACGGCCTCGGTTTGCGTCGCGACGCTGCTGGCGGCCTGCAAGGCCAAGGGCGAGGCGCTCAAGGACCAGACCATCGCCTTCCTCGGCGCCGGTTCGGCAGGCTGCGGTATCGCCGAGCAGATCGTCGTGGCGATGACCATGGAGGGCTTGAGCGAAGCCGAAGCGCGTCGCCGGGTCTACATGGTGGATCGTCACGGGTTGTTGACCACCGAGATGCAAGCGCTCTACGACTTCCAGCAGCGCCTGGCCCACGACCCCGCCAGCCTGAGCGACTGGGACACCCAGGCGCGCGAGTTGCTGGATGTGGTGCGTAACGCCAAGCCGAGCGTGTTGATCGGGGTGTCCGGGCAGCGCGGCCTGTTCTCCGAAGAGGTGATCAAGACCCTGCATGCGGGCTGCGCGCAGCCGCTGGTGATGCCGCTGTCCAATCCGACCTCCAAGGTCGAGGCGGTGCCTCAGGATATCCTCGACTGGACCGGGGGCGAGGCGCTGGTGGCCACCGGCAGCCCCTTCAAGCCGGCACGTGTCGGCGAACGCGAGGTCGCGATCGCCCAGTGCAACAACGCCTACATCTTCCCCGGCATCGGCCTGGGCGTGGTGGCGGCCAACGCCTCCCGGGTGACCGACAAGATGCTGATGGCGGCGTCCAATGCCCTGGCCCAGGGCGCGCCCATCGTCAAGACCGGAAAGGGCGCCTTGCTGCCTTCGCTGGGGGACATTCGCGAGATCAGCAAGGAAATCGCCTTCGCCGTGGCGAAGCAGGCTCAGGAAGAAGACGTGGCCCTGGCCTCAAGCGACGAGGTGCTGTGGGATGCCATCGAACGCCACTTCTGGTACCCGCGTTACCGTGCCTATCGTCGCCGCGCCTTCTAAGGGTGCCAGCCTGACGTGGCGCCATGGGTGGCCTCGAGGCACAATAAAACACCCCGCCGGCAATGCCGGCGGGGTGTTTTTTCATGCCGCTGGCGGATGCCAGCTCAGCGCGACATTACAGCATGCTGCGCAGCACGTAGTGCAGGATGCCGCCATGGCGGTAATAGGCCATTTCGTTGGCGGTATCGATGCGGCACAGCGCCTCTATCTTCTTCTCGCCCTTGCTGGATGCAATGGTCACCGTGACCTTGCCGCCGGGCTCGATATCGGCAATGCCCTCGATGGAGATCGTTTCATCGCCGGTCATGCCCAGCGACTTGCGATCCTCGCCTTCGGGGAACTGCAGGGGCAGCACGCCCATGCCGATCAGGTTGGAACGGTGAATACGTTCGTAGGATTCGGCGATCACCGCGCGTACGCCGAGCAGCCGGGTGCCCTTGGCGGCCCAGTCGCGCGACGAGCCGGTACCGTACTCCTTGCCGGCGACCACCACGAGCGGCGTGGATTCCTCGGCGTACTTCATCGCCGCATCGTAGATCGCCATCTGCTCGCCGGACGGCACGTGGCGCGTATAGCCGCCCTCGACGTCATCGAGCATCTCGTTCTTGATGCGCACGTTGGCGAAGGTGCCGCGCATCATCACCTCGTGATTGCCGCGACGCGAGCCGTAGGAGTTGAAATCCTTGGGCTTCACGCCGTTTTCCTGCAGGTAGCGACCGGCAGGGCTATCCGGCTTGATCGCGCCGGCCGGCGAGATGTGGTCGGTGGTCACCGAGTCGCCGAGCATGGCCAGCACGCTGGCGTTCTTGACGTCTTCCAGCGGTGCGGGCTCCTTGCCCATGCCTTCGAAGAATGGCGGGTGCTGGATGTAGGTGGAATTCTTGTTCCACGCGTAGACATCGCTTTCCGGTACTTCGAGCGACTTCCAGATCTCGTCGCCCTCGAAGACCTCGCCGTATTCCTTGCGGTACATCTCGGTTCTGACCTGCTCGACGGCCGTGGCGATTTCTGCCTGGCTCGGCCAGATGTCCTTCAGATAGACCGGGTTGCCGTCACGGTCGTTGCCGAGCGGGTCCTTGGAGAGGTCGATGCGCATGTTGCCGGCCAGGGCATAGGCCACGACCAGGGGCGGTGACGCCAGCCAGTTGGTGGGCACCAGCGGATGGATGCGGCCTTCGAAGTTGCGGTTGCCGGACAACACCGAGGCCACGGTCAGATCGCCGTCGTCGATGGCCTTCTCGATGGCCTCGGGCAGCGGACCGGAGTTGCCGATGCAGGTGGTGCAACCGTAGCCGACCAGGTTGAAGCCGAGTTCGTTGAGATCGTTCTGGGTGCCGCTGGCATCCAGGTAATCTGTGACCACCTTGGAGCCCGGCGCCAGCGAGGTCTTGACCCAGGGCTTGGTGGTGAGGCCTTTTTCCACGGCCTTTTGCGCCAACAGCCCGGCGGCCAGCATGACGCTGGGGTTGGAGGTGTTGGTGCACGAGGTGATGGCGGCAATGACCACCGCGCCGTGATCGAGCTGGAAGTTCTCGCCGTCGATTTCGCACGCCTGGCTATCACCGCTCTCGGCGCCTTCCTCGTTGCCCACGGCAGTCTGGCCGCCCTCGGAGAGCCACTTGCCCTGTTCAGTCGGGGCGGCATCCGGCTTGCGGTCCTCGAGGATCTTCTCGAAGGTGGACTTCATGTCGGTCAGGGCGACGCGGTCCTGGGGCCGCTTGGGGCCGGCCAGACTGGACTCGACCTCGCCCATGTCGAGGTGCAGCGTATCGCTGAAGATCGGCTCGGCACCGGGTTCGCGCCACAGGCCCTGGGCCTTGGTATAGGCTTCGACGAGCGCGATCTGGTGCTCGTCACGGCCGGTCAGGCGCATGTAGTTGAGCGTTTCCTCGTCGACCGGGAAGAACCCGCAGGTGGCCCCGTACTCGGGCGCCATGTTGCCGATGGTGGCGCGGTCCGCCAGGGGCAGGTCCTTGAGGCCGTCGCCGTAGAATTCGACGAACTTGCCCACCACGCCCTTCTGACGCAGCATCTGCGTGACCGTCAGCACCAGGTCGGTGGCGGTGATGCCTTCACGCAGCTTGCCGGTGAGCTTGAAGCCGACGACCTCGGGAATCAGCATCGAGACCGGCTGGCCGAGCATGGCGGCTTCGGCTTCGATGCCGCCGACACCCCAGCCGAGTACGCCCAGGCCGTTGATCATGGTGGTGTGGGAGTCGGTGCCGACCAGGGTGTCCGGATAGGCGAACGTCTTGCCGTCTTCTTCCTTCGTCCACACCGTCTTGCCCAGGTATTCCAGGTTGACCTGGTGGCAGATGCCGGTCCCCGGCGGCACGACGCGGAAGTTATCGAATGCCTGCTGGCCCCAGCGCAGGAATTCGTAACGTTCCCGGTTGCGCTCCATCTCGATGGCGACGTTGTCCTTGAACGACGACGGATCGCCGAAATGGTCGACCATGACCGAGTGGTCGATGACCAGGTCCACCGGCGACAGCGGGTTGATGCGGTCGGCCGACTCGCCGAGGCGCTTGACGGCATCGCGCATGGCGGCCAGGTCCACGACCCCGGGGACACCGGTGAAATCCTGCATCAGAACACGGGCCGGGCGGTAGCCGATCTCGCGGGTGGAGCGTGCCTCTTTCTGCCAATCGACGAGCGCCTGCATGTCCTCGGGGGAGACGCTTTCATCATCGCTGTAACGCAGCTGGTTCTCGAGCAACACCTTGAGCGTCATGGGGAGCCGCGAGGCATCGCCGAATGCTTGGGCAGCCTTGTCCAGACTGTAGTAGTGGTAGGTACGATCGCCGACATCGAGTGTCGATAACGTATTCTGTGGAGCTTCGGACATGTGGGGCCCTCCTCCTCATGCTGGACGATTTTACATGGCGAACGCCGAACCACCCTGCGTCTTCTTGTGCCGCATAGGCCGAGGGACAATCCAGCGGCCCGGTTCGCCGCGAGTCAGGTTCCTTCGGCGATCTCGCGAGACTCGCCGATAGCGATGACATGGTCATGATACGCCTTTATTTCAAGCACTCCCATGTCACCAAGGTGGCAGGCGACAGGCCTGGTCGGCACCGGGCGTCCGGCCGTGATATCGAAGAATCTCGGTGCGCGGCTTGAAAGGACGATGTATCGTCCCGACATTCATGAGCATGACGTGCCTGAAGCATAGACGTTCAGGTGCGTATGCCGCACGCGAGGAGTCGCGATGAACGAAGAGATGCTGTTTCCCTGGCCGGCGACCTGTCCCTACTGCGATACGGCGTTCGATCTGCTGATCGACAGTAGCGCGGGCAGCCACGAGACATGGGAGGACTGTCCTCGGTGCTGTGCGCCGATTCAAGTGCAGGTCTCGGTGTCCGAGTTCAGCGGTGAACTCGAGGATGTCACGCTGGGGCGCGACGACGACGTCTTTTGAGCATCTCGGTGTCATGCGCGGCCCCTGGCCGTGCAGGGCACGCGTCAGGTTATCGACCCGATAGGAAGTGCCTATACCATCCATTGGGGCAATCAAATTGGCATAATGGGAACCCGCCGTTAGCCTTGGCAGGGTTTCATTACAGTCATCCACCCGACTTTTCAGGAGACATGAATGAGCGTATTGGTTGGACGTCAGGTACCCGATTTTGAAGCGGCAGCGGTTCTGGGCGATGGCACCATCGTCGAAGACTTCAAGCTGTCCGAAACCAACGGCAAGCTGCGTGTCGTCTTTTTCTGGCCGCTGGACTTCACCTTTGTCTGCCCGTCAGAGATCATCGCCCACGACAACCGTCTGGCGCAGTTCCGCGAGCTGGGCGTCGAGGTGATCGGGGTGTCCATCGACTCTCAGTTCACTCACCACGCATGGCGCAAGACGCCCCACGACAAGGGCGGCATCGGTGAAGTCGGCTTCCCGATCGTGGCCGACGTCAAGCACGAGATCACGCAGGCCTTCGGCATCGAGCATCCGGAAGCCGGCGTCGCGCTGCGCGCGTCCTTCCTGATCGACGAAGACGGCGTCGTCCAGCACCAGGTCGTCAACAACCTGCCGCTGGGCCGCAACGTCGACGAGATGCTGCGCATGGTCAAGGCCCTCAAGTTCCACCAGAAGAACGGCGAAGTGTGCCCGGCAGGCTGGGACGAAGGCCAGGAAGGCATGAAGGACACCGCCGAAGGCGTCGCCAAGTACCTGGGTTCTCACTCCGACGAACTCTAAGTACCGGCGCTTGTGCAGCGAAGGGCGGCCAAACGGCCGCCCTTTGCCGTAGCGACAAGCGGCTTGTGGGATGCAGACGAGGCCTTCATCCCACAACCCGTTTTTTTCGGCCCTCACACCGGTCAGCGTATCCAGTAAGCGAGGTTTTCCATGAGCGACGTGCGTCACGAACGACTGATCATTCTCGGTTCCGGCCCCGCCGGCTACACGGCGGCCGTCTATGCGGCACGCGCCAATCTCAAGCCCCTGCTGATCACGGGCATGCAGGCGGGCGGCCAGTTGACGACCACCACCGATGTGGACAACTGGCCGGGCGATGCCGAAGGCGTGCAGGGACCGGAGCTGATGGAGCGCATGCGTAGCCATGCCGAGCGTTTCGATACCGAAGTGCTGTTCGACCATATCAACGAGGTCGAGCTGCGCGAGCGCCCGTTCGTGCTCAAGGGCGAAAACGGCACCTATAACTGCGATGCCCTGATCATTTCCACCGGGGCCAGCGCGCGCTATCTGGGCCTGCCGTCCGAAGAGAAGTTCATGGGGCAGGGCGTGTCCGCCTGCGCGACCTGCGACGGCTTCTTCTACCGTGGCCAGGAAGTCGTGGTCGTCGGCGGGGGCAACACCGCCGTCGAGGAAGCCCTGTATCTTTCCAATATCGCCTCCAAGGTGACGCTGGTGCATCGCCGCGACAGTCTGCGTGCCGAGAAGATCCTCCAGGACAAGCTGTTCGAGAAGGTCGAGAACGGCAACATGGAGGTGATCTGGAACCACACGCTCGAGGAGGTGCTGGGCGACAACACCGGCGTGACCGGCGTGCGCCTGATCTCCACCGTCGACGGGGCGTCACGGGAAATCCAGGCGCCGGGCTTGTTCGTCGCCATCGGCCACTCGCCGAATACCGGCATTTTCGAAGGGCAGCTGGAGATGAACAACGGCTACATCCGGGTCAAGTCCGGCCTCGAGGGCAATGCCACCATGACCAGCGTGCCGGGCGTCTTCGCCGCCGGCGACGTCATGGACCACGTCTACCGCCAGGCGGTCACCTCCGCGGGGACCGGCTGCATGGCGGCTCTCGATGCCGAGCGTTATCTCGACGGCCTGGAGTGATCACGGCTCGCCGCATGCACATGCCGGCATCGACCGCGCCCGCGAAGCGATTCGCGGGCGTTGGCGTGTGTGGGAGGGCGATAACCGACGGGAGGTGATGCATGCGTGTTCCGCGCGATGACGCGGCGGCCTCCATGACCTGGCTCGCCACGCTCGTCGAGGCCTGTCAGGCGCAGGATCATCGCGGCGTGGTGTGGGTCGCCGCGCCTGGCGAGCAGGCCCTGGCCAGGGCCTGCGCCATCCACCGCTCGCGCGAGTGGCATGCGCCCTTGTGGGTCGGGGAGGGCGAGCCCGGGGCGGACATGCCGGCCATCGACCGGCTGCCCATGAGTCAGGCGCGCTCGCGTCTGGGGCAGGAACACGACTTGCTGATCTTCGATGCCCGTACGCCAGGCTCGGGCTTCGATCCCGATGCCTTCGGCGCGCTGAGCGGCACCGTGCGGGCCGGCGGGTTGCTGGTCGTGCTGACGCCCGCGGAATGGGCCACCGGCACGGCGCATCCCGACAACGACTACGCACGCCTGGCGCACTGGCCGCACGATGCGCGTTCCTTGAGCGTGCACTACCTGACCCGCCTGGCGCGCGTGCTGCATCGCGACGCCGGGGTCTGGTGCTGGCCCGCCGAGCGGCGTATGCCGCGCCCCGGACGGTTGCCTTCGAGCGAGGCGTCGCCGCCGCGACCCGACGACACAGCCTGCGTGACCGCCGACCAGGCCGCTGCCGTGCATCGCCTGACACGGCTGCGTCGCCGGCGCCCCGTGGTGTTGAGTGCCGATCGTGGCCGCGGCAAGTCCGCGGCACTGGGCATTGCCGCGGCCCGGCGTTTGCAGGCGGGCGAGACGCTGCTGTGGGTCACCGCGCCGCGTCGCGCCTCGGTCGAGCCGCTGTTCGCGCGGTTGGCGGCCTTGTTTCCGCACGGACACCGGGCGGAAGGACGCTTTCAGGTCACACTGGCGTCGCGGGCGTGCGAAGTGCGCTTTCTGGCCCCGGATGCCGTGATCGAGGCCTTGAGCGCACCGGACGTCGACCGACGCGCGCCGCCTACCCTGTTCGTCGACGAGGCCGCTGCCATTCCCACACCGCTTCTCGCTCGCTGGCTGGAGGCCTTTCCCCGCCTCGCGTTCGCCACCACCGTGCACGGATACGAGGGCACCGGGCGTGGCTTTCAGATTCGGTTCTACGCACGCCTGTCCCGAGATACGCCCGATTGGCGCGAGGTTCGTCTCGCGGCACCGGTGCGCTGGGCCGAGGGCGATCCTCTGGAGCGCCTGACCCGTGACATGCTGCTGCTCGATGCCGCGCCGGCCGACGATGCCGAGGTCACGGCGGCGCTGGCGGCCTCGCCAGTGCACATTCGCTGGCTGGACCGGGCGGCGCTGGCCGAGGACGAGTCGATGCTGGCGGCACTGTTCGGACTGCTGGTGCAGGCCCATTACCGCACCACGCCCGGCGATCTGCGCCAATTGCTCGATGGTCCCGACGTGCGCCTTGCGGTGGCCTACGCCGGCACGACCTGTCTCGGCGTGTGCCAGGTACAGTCGGAAGGCGGTTTTCCCGAGGACCTGGCCGAGCGCGTGGTCCTCGGTGAGCGTCGGCCGCGGGGGCATCTGCTGGCCCAGTCGCTGGCGGCGCACGGCGGTTGGCAAGCGGCCCTGACGTCGCGTTGGTGGCGCATCATGCGCATCGCCGTGCACCCCGCCACCCGACGTCGCGGCATCGGGCGCGCCTTGGTCGAGGCGGTGGCGGAGGCAGCGCCGGCGGCGGGCATCGATCGGCTGGGCGTGAGCTTTGGTGCCGAGGCGTCGTTGATCGCCTTCTGGCACCGCCAGGGCTTCGTCTCGCTGCGCCTGGGGCTGACCCGCGACGCGGCGAGCGGCGAGCACGCCTTGATGATGGGGCGTTCGCCAGCGGGGGCGGGCGATGGGTCGCTCGAGACCTGGGCGCATGCCTTGCAAGACGCCTTGCCGGGATTGCTCGCCTTCGAGCTGAATGCGCTGGAAGGGGAGGTGGCGACGGCATTGCTGCGCGAAGGCCCGGTACCGGTGGTGTCAGCGGCGCTCGCCGCACGGCTGGCGCACTATGCGCGCGGCGCAGGAGAGTTGTCGCTCGCCCGCCCATGGCTGTGCGAGGCGTGGCTGGCCTGGTGGCGTGCACGGCCGGCAGTCGATGACGAGACGCCCTGCGAGGAGACGCGGGCGCTGCGCGAGTGGGCCAGCGTGCTGTTCCAGGGGCGCGATGCCGAGACGACGCCCTCGCGCGGCCGGCAGGCACGGCTGGCGCACTGGCGTCACATGGCCGCGGCGCTGCACCGTCGCCTGACGGCGACGGCCTGAGTGTCGCGACTGGCGGACTTGCGTTGCACGGTGCAGCGCGTAAGGTGTCATGACGCCCGGCACGTGCCGCGTCGCGCTCCCTTGATCGCGCGTCGTTACCGGGAGACGGGGCACGTGATGCCGGCGGCTCCCAACAGGACGATTTCTCATGAACGATCATCTTCTGCAACTTTCTCCCGAACCGCTGTGGCGCCATTTTCGTACGCTGTGCAACACGCCGCGCCCCTCCGGTCACGAAGCGCCCCTGATCGCCACGCTGACGGCCTGGGCCGACGCCCACGGCTTGACGCACGAGCGTGACGCCGCCGGCAACCTGTTGATCCGCAAGGCGGCGACGCCGGGCTGTGAGGCGTTGCCCGGCGTCATTCTGCAGGGCCATCTGGACATGGTGGCCCAGGCCAACGCCGAGCATCCCCACGATTTCACCCGCGACCCCATCCAGACCTATGTCGAGGAAGGCTGGCTGCATGCCCACGAGACGACACTGGGTGCCGACAACGGCATCGGCGTCGCCGCCGCATTGGCCATTCTCGAGGACGAGACGCTGCGTCATGGTCCGCTGGAGGCACTGTTCACGCTGGAGGAGGAAGCCTCGATGCGTGGCGCTCTGGAGCTCGACACGGACTGGCTGCAGGGGCGTTATCTGCTCAACCTCGATTCCGAGGACCGGGGGCAGGTGTATATCGGCTGTGCGGGCGGCGCCGACGTGGTGGTCGAGGCACGCCTGCCGACGCGGGACCTCGGCGAGCACGAAGTGGTTCGGCAGGTCGCCCTGACCGGCCTGGTGGGCGGCCATTCGGGGATCGATATCCACAAGGGGCGTGGCAACGCCAATCGCTTGCTGGTGCGCGTGCTCCGTGCCCTGGAGCCCTTCGGCGCTTGCCTGGTGGCCTATCAGGGCGGCACGTTGCGCAATGCGCTGCCGCGCGAAGCCTTCGCCAGCATCGCGTTGCCCGCCGACGAAGAGGCGGCCGTCGTCGCGCGCCTGGCCGAGTTGCAGGCCGAGCTTGCCGCTGAACTGGCGGGCGTCGACGAAGACGTGCAGCTTGCTCTGGAGCCTGCCGAGTCCGCCGCGCCGTTGACCGGCGCCGCGAGCCGTCTCTTGATCGCGGCCCTGCATGTGGCGCCGTGCGGTGTCGAACGCATGAGCGTGGAAGTGCCCGGGGTCGTGGAAACCTCCAACAATCTGGGGGTGGTCAAGCTCGACGAAGGGCGTTTCCATCTCTGTGCCCTGGTGCGTTCGCTGCGCGACAGCGCCACGCAGGATCTCGCCGATCGCTTTCGGGCACTGTTCTCGTTGATCGGCGCGGAAACGCGCGTCGAAAACGCCTATCCCGGCTGGACACCGGCGCCCGAGAGCACCCTGCTGGCGCGTTTTCGGCGCCTGCATCTCGAGCGCACCGGCGTCGACCCGGACGTCAAGGTCATCCATGCCGGACTGGAATGCGGCATTCTCGGTGGCAAGTATCCTCAGCTGGAGATGATTTCCTTCGGCCCCTTGATTCGCGGCGCCCATTCGCCGGCGGAGCGTGTCGAGATCGACTCGGTGGCCGAGTTCTGGCAAGTGCTGCGCGCGATCATCGAGGATCTGGCATCGGCGCGGGCCGCGTGAGCCACAGGAGCATCCGGCAGGCCTAGCGTGATGCCTGCCGCACCGCGTGGAGCCCCGTCTCGGAGATATAGCCACGCTCGTGGGCATGCGCCGCCATGGCGGCGCTGTCGTCGGACAGCAGCAGTTCGCAGTCGGTATGCTCGATCTCGTCGCGCAGGCGCGCGATGGCCGTCTCGCGATCGGTCTTGCGGTCGACCCGGCGAATGTAGATCGCCTTCACCCGCCCCGGGTTTTCCTTGACGATGCGGGTGTAGACCTCCGGGTCGTGCTGGCCGCTGTCGCCGATCAACACGCAGGGCAGGTCGCCGAACAGGGTGATCATCTGCGTGATCAGGTCGTACTTGTGGTCCTCGGCGCGACGCGGCCAGGGATGACGCCAGGAAATGCCCCATTCGCGCAGAAACAGGATCGGGCCGACCGGTATGTGGTTGAGCTGGAAGAAGGCTTCGAGGACCTCGTAGATGCTCCAGGGGCCTCGCGAGACATAAAGGATCGGGCGGCGTGCGTCACCCGCCGTGCCGGCGTGCAGGGCCTGGTAGAACTCGGCGACACCGGGAAAGGCCGTGCGTCGGTGCGCCTTCTCCACGAACAGGCGATACAGCATGCGCAGCTTGTCGGCGACGCCGGTGTGCATCACCGTGTCGTCGATATCGCTGATCACCATGAGGTCGGTATTGGGCGGCGGGATGTAGACGTCGGCACGCGTGCGCACGTTTTCCCGATCCGGCGTGATCACTTCCAGTTCCGCGCGATGCCAGGAAACATGCTCGTCGAGCGGGACATCGAGTGGCAGGCGCACATCGAAATATCCGTCGTGGTCGGTGGTGACGGTGGCGCTGTTCTCGCCCAGGCGGATGCGCACCTCGGCGTCGGCAAAGCCGCGCCGGGCGAGACGGCGGGTGACGTCGGCGGCATCGCGCAGCGCGCCGCGTCGTGGGATCACCCGTGCCAGACCGACCTGGCGAAAGACGCGCCCCATCAGAAAGGCTTCATGGTGCGAGCCGTACCCCCGGTACGGGTGAACGACCGGCCCGCCTTCGCCCCGGTCGGACTTCATGGGACGCGCGAACAGACGCAACAGACTCTTGGCGATGACATGCAGGCGTCGCCCGACACGCGCCATGCCACCCCGGGAGCCGACGTCACTCGCGGCGGAGGCCGCACGCAAAGCGCCCGCCTCTTGCGAGGCGGGCGTCGATTGGCGTCGATGGGCTGCCATCAGGCGTGTTGTCCGCTGTGGCGACCTTCGGCCAACTCCTCGATCAGTTTGTCGTTGAAGGCGTCCAGGTCCTTGGGCGTCCGGCTGGTGACGAGCCCGTTGTCGACCACGACCTTCTCGTCGACCCATTCGGCCCCGGCATTCTTGAGATCCTCGGCGACGGAGGCGACCGAGGTCATGCGGCGACCTTCGACGACACCGGCGTTGATCAGGATCCACGGCGCGTGGCAGATCGCCGCTACCGGCTTGCCGGCTTCGAAGAAGCCGCGGACGAAATCGAGAGCCTGGTCGTTGAGGCGCAGCTCATCGGGGTTGAACAGCCCGCCGGGCAATACCAAGGCGTGATAGTCGGTCGAGTCGACATCGCTCAATGCCTTGTCGGCCTCGTAGGTATCGCCCCAGTCGGTCTCCGCCCAGGCACGAATGCCCTTGCCGTCCGGCGATACCACATGTACTTCGACACCTTGACTGCGCAGGGCGGCACGCGGTGCGGAGAGTTCGGACTCTTCGAAACCGTGAGTGGCGAGAATGGCGACGCGTTTACCTGACTGTGCTTGACTCATCGTGACCTCCTGGTCGTGTTGCTCCATGAGTGGGCGACCGCCCCCGGACATTCCCGGTCCGGCATCGACGGCCTCATTCCACCAGTTTGGGTCATCGAGGCGGGACTTCAACCCCCGATTGCTTGCGTCGTCGCGCCGAGTGGGGGAAGGTGACGCGCGAAGTCGTTGATCGATCGTTTTCCTCGCGCGTCTGCAACCGTCGGTATCATGTCATGCCCAGCACAGTTCTAGCCCCCTCTTTCCTTCTGGCCCTCGCGGGGCTGATGGCGCTCGCCACGTTGACGCTCGGCGTAGTGTGGCGGCGTGAGCGAGGGCGCCGCGTGGCGGCGGAGCAAGAAGCCGAAAGCGTGCGGCACCGCCTCGATGAAGATGACGCGACCCGCGCCCGACTGGAGCGTGAGCTGGCCCAGAGCGATGCCCAGCTGGATGCCGCACGTGAACAGGGACTGGAGACCCAGCGCCGTCTGACGCAGTGCGAACGAGAGCTCGGCGATCGCCAGGAACAACTGGCGACGCTGCGCGAGCGCCATGGTCGCCTGGAGACACAGCGCGAGCAGGAACACGCGCATCATGCGGAAAAACTCGCCCTGCTCGAGGAAGCACGGACACGGCTCACGCAGGATTTCGAGGCCCTGGCGGGACGCATCTTCGAGGAGCGCCAGCAGGCCTTCAGCGCGCAGAGCCGGGAAAGCCTCGAGACCCTGCTGGCGCCGTTTCGCGAACAGGTCGGCGACTTTCGGGCGCGTCTCGAGGAAATTCACGGGCAGTCGCTCCGCGAGCGTTCTTCCCTCAAGACGCAGATCGAGCATCTGGCAACCTTGAACCGCCAGATCACCGAGGAGGCCTCGAATCTGACGCGGGCTCTCAAGGGCGACAAGAAGATGCAGGGCGACTGGGGCGAAGTGATGCTCGAATCGGTGCTCGAGCGCTCCGGCCTGCGCCGCGACATCGAATACAAGCGCGAAGTGTCGATCGAGGGCGATGCGGGACGTCAGCGTCCCGATGCCGTCATCTACCTGCCCGACCAGCGCCACCTGATCGTCGATGCCAAGGTCTCGCTCAATGCCTACGTGCGTTACGTCAACGCCGAGGACGATGCCACGCGCGCGCAGGCCCTACGGGCCCATGTGCAGGCTGTGCGGGGGCATATCGAAGCCCTGTCGGGGCGTGACTATCCACGGTTGCCGGGACTCAATTCACCGGATTTCGTGTTCCTGTTCATGCCCGTCGAACCGGCGTTTGCCGTCGCCTTTCAGCATGATGAAACCCTCTTCCACGATGCCTTTGCCCGCGACATCGTGGTGGTCACGCCGACCACGCTGCTGGCGAGCCTGAGAACCGTGGCCAGCCTGTGGACGCTGGAGCGTCAGAACGACAATGCCCGCGTCATCGCCGAGCGAGCGGGCAAGCTGCTCGACAAGTTTCGCGGTTTCGTGGACAGCCTCGAGGAAGTCGGGCGTCACCTGGAACGTGCCGATGGCAGCTACCGGCAAGCGATGGGACGTCTCTCCACCGGGCAGGGCAGCCTGGTCAGCCAGGCGTTGATGCTCAAGCGTCTGGGGGTGCGCATGAAGCGTGACCTGCCCGAACACCTGACGCAGGGCGTCGACGACGATTCGGAAGCTGTCTCGGAAGACGAGTCGGGGGAGCCGGGCGGCGCGGATGACGCGCGCGCGCCGGGGACCGCGCGCGACGACACGGCCGCCGACCCCTGAAACACGACGCCCGGCGCGAGGCCGGGCGTCGTCATCGTGCGGGTCGTGCCGTCAACGTGGCCATCAGCCCAGATAGGCGCTGAGCATCCACACGGTCTTTTCCTGCTCGCGGATGTAATCGCTCATCTGCGATGCGGTGCCTTCGTCGTCGGCATCGGCGGCCATGGAGTTGATCTCGCGCTGCAGCTCGAGCAGGGCCTGATAGCCTTGCACCAGCCCGCGGACGCATTCGGCGCCATCGTGCACGTTGGTGGCTTCCTGAATGCGCGACACCTTGGCGTAGTCGCTGTAGGCATGCAGCGGCTGGTGACCCAGCGTGAGGATGCGCTCGGCGACTTCGTCGACCTTGGCCAGCAGGTCGGTGTAGATTTCCTCGAACTTGGTGTGCAGTTCGAAGAAGTTCGGACCCTTCACGTTCCAGTGATAGCCGCGGGCGTTCATGTAGAAGATCTGGTAGTTGGCCAGCAGCTCGTTGAGCTTCTCGGCCAGCTGGTTGGCACTGTTCTCGTGTAGACCGATGGCGTTGATGTTGGACATGAAGCACCTCCTCGTAGGCAATGGGCAAAGTGTAGAGTGCCGACCTGGGATTGGGTAACGAATCTTTCCCATCGACGGAATAGCCTCTGTACATGAAATGCCCCTGATGATCGGATTTTTCAAGGGCAGGGGGGCAGCAGCATCGTGTCCAGGCCCGGCATTCCGCTAGTCCGGGGAGGCATGAACCCCGTGTCGGTAGCCGAGCTGCCAGAGCCGGACGAGGGTTTCGGCCCGGTCGGCGAGCAATGACGCGGTGCGGGCGAGCGCGTCCGGCAGGGACAGGGGGCCATCGGCCAGGGCGAGGGCGGCTTCGATGCCCTCGTCGTGGACCGCTCGCCATCCGTCGCCGAGACGCCCCGCGAGCGCGACGGTGGGTACGCCGTGGCGGCGCGCCAGGCGGGCGATGCCCACCGGTGTCTTGCCGGACAGGCTCTGCCCGTCGAGCTGGCCTTCACCGGTGATGACCAGACTGGCCTCCGTCAGCAAGCGATCAAAGCCGACCTGTTCCATGACCAGTTCGATGCCGGGTTTCAAGCGGGCGCCGAGGAAGGCGGCGGCCGCGAATCCCATGCCCCCGGCGGCGCCAGCGCCCGCCAGTGTGCGGTGATCCTCGCCGAGCGCGTCGGCGGCATGCTCGGCGAAATGCGCCAGGGCCGCATCGAGACGTGCCACGTCCTCGGGGGTGGCGCCCTTCTGGGGACCGAAGACCGCGCTGGCGCCACGCTCGCCGAGCAGGGGGTTGTCGACATCCACGGCGGTATCCACCGCCAGTGAGGCCAGGCGCGGGTCCAGTCCGGTCAGGTCGAGCCGGGCGAGCGATGCCAGGGCCGCGCCGCCCGGCGGCAAGGGATGGTCCTCGTTGTCGAGCAGGCGGGCGCCCAGGGCCTCGAGCATCCCTGCACCGGCGTCGTTGGTAGCGCTGCCGCCGAGAGTGAGAATCAAGCGTTCTGCGCCGGTATCGAGAGCGGCACGAATCAGCTCGCCGACACCGAACGTCGTGCTGTTCAGCGCGCTGCGTTCCTCCTGGCGCAGTGGTTGCAGGCCACTGGCTTCGGCGAGCTCCACATAGGCCGTACGGCTATCGACGTGCCATCCCCAGGCAGCCTCGATCGGCCGCCCCAGCGCATCGTGGACCCGGGCGCTGCGGCGTTCGGCGCCCGTGGCGGCCAGCAAGGCATCCAGGGTCCCTTCGCCACCGTCACCCATGGGGCACTCCACCAGACTGTCGCGGGACACGACCCGGGCGCAGCCGGCGGCGATGGCGGCGGCGGCGTCGCGGGCCGACAGGGCATCCTTGTAACTATCCGGGGCAATGACGATCTTCATGGGCCGGCCTCTTCAGTGGTCCCCGCCGCGCGGCTGGGGATGGCAAGATAAGATGTAACGTGCTGCACCCTGCGATGCCAGCCTAGCGCATGCGAAGCGACGCGGGAATCCGCCGACCCTGCCACACTGACGCAAGCCATGGGGTTGGCTACGCTCTCGAGAGAGCGCGTGAAAGCAGTGAAGGCGTCGGACGCGTCAGCGTCTTGGCTGGTGAATGGCGGCACATCGGATGAGAACGCGAAGATGAAACCTTGGTGGCTGTTGCTGGTAGCGGGGCTGGGCGGTTGTCAAAACATGGCGGCCTATGACCCCTTGGGGCGCGATGTCGGTTCGCCGTTGCCCGAAGCGTGTCAGTGGCCGGCGGAGGCGGATGCCACGGCCCGGGTGCGGGCCACGGTCGAGGCCCTGGAAGCGCAGGGCTATCGGATCGAGACCACCGAGGTCGCGTTGGGGCTGGTGAGTGCCGAGCGCAGCGCGGCACAGCCGGGGCTGGGGGCCGTGGATCGCCCGTTCTGGGGCCGCAGCGGGTTCTGGGGCTACTACGGCATGGGGAGTCGCCATGGGTATTCGCTGGGGTATGCACAGCGCTTCGGCGGCGATCCGGTGCGTATCCAGCGGGTCTCGGTGGTGGCCGCCGACGATGTCGTGAGGGTCACGCGCGACTCGCGCGTGGTCGATATCGACGGGTACCTGATCGATGCCCGCCCGGACAACAGTGCCGCCTTCTGCGCTTCGCTCCGCGAGGCCATCGACCTGCGCCTGCGCGAAGAAGGAGCCACGTCATGATGCGACTGGTCGCAACGCTGATCGTCATGCTGGGGCTGGTGGGCTGCGCGACGTCGCCGCAGCCGCCACAGCCGCGGGAAATCGTCGTGCGTGCCGAGCCGCAGGCGGCCCTCGAGGCCGGCGTGGCGATGCTGGCGTCGCGCGGTTTCGTGATTCGCCGCGCCGATGCCGAGCTCGGCGACGTCGAGGCCGTGCTGGCCTCGCGTCCTCCGTTGACGGTGCGCTATCGCCTCGATGCCACGCCGGCGGGCACGCGTATCGCACTGTCGGGCCGGCGTGGCGGGCAACCGGTGGCGCCATACGTCTTCGATACGCTGCTCGTCGACATCCAGGCGCGACTCGGCGAGTCGCCCTGAGGCGCGCTCCGGATCACGGCGTCGCCGGATCGAGCGAGGCCAGCATGCCGCGCAGCTCGGCAAGCGTCGAGGCAAGCGCGTCGGCGGTGTACGGATGCGGTGCGGCGTGCCCCCATACCGGGCCCGGCCAGGCAGGATCGGCAGCATGGCGTACAATCACGTGCAGATGCAGCTGCGCGACCTGGTTGCCGAGCGTGGCCAGGTTGAGCTTGTCGCCGCGATAGTGGGTCATCAGGCGGCGCCCGGTCTCGCTGGCTTCGCGCCACATCGCGGCCTGATCGTCGCCGGACAGCTCGTAGACCTCGCGGATATCGGCACGACGTGGCACCAGCACCAGCCAGGGATAGCGAGCATCGTCGTTGAGGCGTACCTGGCACAACGGCAGGTCGACGACATGGTGAGAGTCCGCCGCCAGGCGAGGGTGCAGCGAGAAGTCGGTCATGCGAGCGCTCCTGAAAATCGTCGTAAAGTGTGCTGGCTATGCTAACGTTAGGTTACACGGCAAGAGGCCGTGTTTCCGCTAGATCAGGGTGATTCCAGGAGAAAGGCATGAAGCGTACAACGGTTGCGATCTTGGGTTTGCTGTTGCTGGTGGCGCTGAGTGGATGCAATACCATCCAGGGCGCGGGTGAGGATATCGAGCGTGGCGGTGAAGCGGTTCAGGATGCCGCTTCCTGAACCGATGTCGCTCAAAGGATGCATGGCGGCGCCAGCTTTGCTACGTTGTGGGCGAACCGCCATGTCGGCGGATAGCGTTGCCCGAGCAAACGGGTACATGGACCGGCGGGACTTTTCCCGCTTGATGACGTGAAGGAGACACGACAATGAAACGGATGCTGGCTTTTTCCCTGCTGCTGATGTTCACCGCTGGCGCAATCAGCGGCTGCAACACTTTCGAGGGTGCAGGTGAAGACATCGAGCAAGGCGGCGAAGAAGTGCAAGAAGCCGCAGATTGATGCTTGCGATCGCCGCCCCGACAGGGGCGGCGATTGGCCTGAGCCCGGGGCGCTCCCGTCCTTCTGCCCCATTCCTCCCTCGCGATCTTCCCAGGCCGTTTGCTGGCCTTTCCGTCTATCCCATTCTTCCTAACTACTGCGTCGCACCACTCGCGCCGAACGAAAAACGTCGTTCCAGGCGTTCGAATGCCAGGTCGGTGACGATGGCGAGCAAGCCCACCAATAACGCGCCTTGAATCACGTACGGCAGGTTATTGCCGACCAGCCCGGCGATGATCGGGGTACCCAGCGTGGTGGCGCCCACCGTGGACCCGATGGTGGCCGTGCCGATGTTGATGATCACCGAGACACGCACGCCGGCGACGATGACGCGCATCGCCAGCGGCAGCTCGATGTGCCAGAGAATCTGCCAGGCGCTCATGCCGTTGCCGCGTGCCGCTTCGAGGGTTTGGGGCGGCACCGTGCCCAGACCGGCAACGGTGTTCTGCACCACGGGCAACAGCCCGTAGAGGACCAGCGCCACCAGCGTGGGCACGAAGCCGAAACCCGCCAGGGGCACGACGATGGCGAGTACCGCTGCCGGGGGAAACGTCTGGCCGATGGCCGCCAGCGTCGAGACCAGCGGAGCGAACTCGCGCCCCGCCGGGCGCGTGACGAACAGACCCGCGCCGACGCCCACGCTCACCGAAATGAGCGAGGACACCAGGACCAGCGCCACATGGGCCAGCGTCAGGTTGAGGAAGCTCTCGCGCTCGTACATGGCCGGGTTCTGGTCGGGAAACCAGGCGCGGAACCAGGGCGCCAACTGCTCCATGCCCACGACCAGCGTCACCAGCAATACGCCGAGAACGATCAGCAGCACGCTGCGCGGCGCCAGACGTGGCATCGTGCGGCGTGTCATGGGCGATGCCCCATGACGCCGGCCATCGTCACCTCGCCCAGCAAGCGTCCCTGGTCGTCGAGCACCGGCAGGGCCGTGACGCGAAACCATACCATGCGCGACAGCGCTTCCTTCATGGACATGTCCGGCGTGGCCGTCCATTCGCCGTTGACGTCGGTGCGTACGGTCGCGGGCTCTTCCAGCCGCCCGCCGATGAGTGCCAGGGGCCGATTGTCGGCATCCACCTGCCAGGTGGGGCGCGCGTGGGTGGTGGCCGCTTGCGTGATCGTGGCTTCGCGCGTGCCCTGGACGGGCTGACAGTACTGCTCGACCCGGCGCCGCGAGAGCAGCTTGAGCCCCAGGTCGGCGCGACCGATGAAGTCGCGGACGAAATCGTTGGCAGGGTCGACGAGGAGTTCCGCTGGGCGATCGTATTGCACGAGCCGGCCGCCATTGAGCAGGGCCACGCGGGAAGCCAGGCGCAGGGCCTCGTCCATGTCGTGGGTGACGAAGACGATGGTCTTGCCGGTCTGGCGATGCACGCGGGCCAGCTCGACCTGCAAGGCGTCGCGCGTCAATGGGTCGACGGCGCCGAAGGGCTCGTCCATCAGCAGCACATCGGGGTCGGCGGCCAGCGCACGGGCCACGCCGACGCGTTGTGCCTGCCCGCCCGAGAGCTGGTGGGGATACTTGTCGCGCAGATCGTCGGCGTCGAGCTGAAACAGCGCCAGCAATTCATCGACACGGGCGTTGATCCGTGACGTGGACCACTTCAGCAACCTGGGCACGGTCGCGATGTTCTCGGCGACGCGCCAATGGGGAAACAGTCCGGTCGACTGGATGGCGTAACCGATCCGGCGACGCAGAAGCTCCGGCGGCAGGGTAGTGACATCCTCGCCGCCTACCAGGATCCGCCCCTCGCTATGCGTGATCAGGCGGTTGATCATCTTCAGCGTGGTCGATTTGCCGCATCCCGAGGGGCCGATGAGCACGCAGAACTCTCCCTGCTCGACGGTAAGGGAAATGTCGTCGACGACCCGCGAGCCCCCATAGCGCTTGGTCAGTCCCTGAAGTTCGATCATCTGTACTACCTGTCAGCGAGTACCGGCCGGCTGACTCAGCGCGACCAGCATCTGCAGCATGAAATCGGCGATCACCGCCAGCACGATGGTGGGGATCGCGCCGAGCAGGACCAGGTCGATGGCGTATTGGCCGAGCCCCTGGAAGATGAAGGCACCCAGCCCGCCGGCACCGATCAGGGCCGCCACCACGGTCAGGCCGATGGCCTGCACGGTGACGATGCGCAGCCCCGAGAGCATGACCGGCAGCGCCAGCGGGATTTCCACGCGCCACAGCACCTGGCGCTGGGTCATGCCCATGCCGCGAGCGGCTTCCACGGTCGCCGGCGGCACGCCCTTGAGGCCGGCATGGGTGTTGCGCACCACGGGCAGCAGGGCATACATCACCAGGGCGATGATGGCTGGTGCCGCGCCGATGCCCTTGATGCCCAGCTCGGCGAGGAACGGAAAGGCATTGCCCAGTGCCGAGAGAGGAGCGACGAGCAGGGCGAACAGTGCGATGGAAGGAATCGTCTGGAAGACGTTCAGCACGCTGAACAGCGTCCCCCGCACCCGGGCGCTGCGGTGCGCCAGCAGCCCCAGGGGCACGCCGATCGCCAAGGCCGGTCCCAGCGCGGCGCCCACCAGCCCCAGGTGCGTGAGCAGCTGGTCGCTGAAGGTGTCACGGATGTTGGCATACTCGCGCATGATCGAGAGCTCGCGAAAATGTCCGCTGGCCAGCAGGAATGCCACTGCGCCGCCCGCCAGCGCGGCGTATCCCAGGCGTGTGATCCAGCCGCTGGCGTGACGCTGCAAGGTATCGATGGCCGCCAGCGCACAGCAGAACACAATGACCCAGAAAGCGGCCCCCTGCGAGACGCGCGCCGATGGCGAGCGCTCGGCAAGCGTGCGCTGGGCATAGTCGCCCAGCGCGTACAAGGTGATCAGCAGGAGCGCGAGGCTCGCCGTGAGCGTCACGCCATGCGCTAACCGGCGCGACAATGGACGCTGCAGCGCCGCCAGCCCCAGCATGACGGTCAGCACGAGCATGCCGGCGGCTTGCCACGTGGTCAGGGCGCCGCCGAGCGACACCGACTGGCCCGAGGCCAAGCGATTGGGCGACATCGACGCGAAGGGCAGCAGCCACGCCGCGGCCAGCCCCGCGATCAACAGCGTGACGAGCACGCGGTTGGCGAGCAGGCGGCCGGCGCCGATCGTTGAAACGGCGGGAGACGTCACGCGTGGCGCTTAGTCGAGCAGGTCTTGCGATTCGAGGTAATCGCGTGCGACGTCACTCGCCGGCATGCCATCTACCTGAATGCGGCTGTTGAGGGTCTGCAGCGTCTCGCGGTCGAGTCCCTCGAACAAGGGGCCGAGCAGCTCCGGAATCTCGGGGTAGGCGTCGAGCGTCGCCTGGCGGATCACCGGCGCCGGCGCATAGACCATCTGTACGCCCTGGGTATCGTCCATGACCCTGAGGTCGGCCGCGGCGATCGCGCCATCGGTGCCGTAGACCATCGCCGCGTTGGTACCGCTGGTATTATTGGCCGCCGCGCGGATGGTGGCGGCCGTGTTGCCGCCGGAAAGCACCAGCAGTTGCTCCTGGTCGAGCGTGAAGTCGTACGCACGCTGGAAGCTGGGCAGGGCGGCATCGCTCTCCACGAACTCCGCCGAGCCGGCGAGTTTCACCTCGCCTCCGTCGCGTACCCAGGCCGCGAAGTCCTGCATGGTGGAGAGATCGTGCTCGTCGGCGATATCCCGACGCAGGGCGATCGCCCAGGTGTTGTTGGCCGGTGCGGGTGTCAGCCAGACGAGATCGTTGTGCTGCTTGTCGTAGGCACGGATCTTCTCGTAGCCCGCCTCGGCCTGTTTCCAGGCCGGATCGTCGGTAGTCTGGGTGAAGAAGGCGCCGTTGCCGGTGTACTCGGGATACAGGTCGATCTCGTCTTCCAGCAGGGCGCTGCGCACGATGTTGGTGGGTCCGAGCTGGAGGTTTTCCTCCACGGGAACGTCGGCATGCTCCAGGAGCTGGACCATCATGTTGCCCAGCAAGGCCCCCTCGGTGTCGATCTTCGAGGATACCCGTACCGGGTCGGCGGCGAAGACCGGCGATATCGACAGCGCGGTGACGGCCGCCAGGCCAAGCACGCGGGTGGCGAGGTGTTGAAACGTTCCGGGCATGATTCCTGACTCCTTGGAAATGACGGGTCGCGACGATTCGAACCTTGAGTCTAGCATCCTCGGCTTGCGCGGCGAGAGGGAATGCGCTTGGCGACAAGTGTCGGCCTCGGATACGCTGCTCCCACATACGCGACGACACGGAGGCAGCATGTACAGAATCGGTTTGGGCGGTGCCCTGTTGACCATCTTGCTGGCGGGTTGCAGCGCCGGGCAGACGCCGGACGAGGCGCCCACGCCGCCATCGACGTCGCAACGCGATGCCTGTGGCGCCGATGCGCTGAACGACTATCAGGGACGGCGTGCCACCGAGAGCACGCTGGCGCGGTTGGAGGAGGCGAGCGATGCCGAGCGCGTGCGCGTCGTCGGTCCCAACCAGGCGGTGACGATGGATTACCGGGCCCAGCGCCTCAACGTCAAGCTCGACGACCGACAGCGTATCGTCGAGCTCACCTGCGGCTAGTCGCGGCGGCGCAAGCCATCCGCATGCGTCGCCTCGCGGACGGATTTCGGGTTACGCTGCATGCGTTCATGAGTCACGCGATCGAGGAGGTCGCCCCATGCCGCATGCCGAGATTCTGCAAGAAGGGACCCTGCACTGCTTCCCCGCCGGATTGCGCGACGAGGCGGGCAAGCTGGTCAACGTCGAGGTGTCCGCCGTGGTCTACGACGGCCGGCGCCTGATCCTGGCCAGCGACAAGCCGATTCCCGGCGAGGCGCGCTCGGCGGTGTTCTCCGTTCCCATGACCGATGCCGGTCCCGACGACAGCCAGCTCGACTACTTGACCGCCGATGCCATCAAGCGCGCCGTCAAGTACGAGGATTTCGCGCTGACCGCCGACGGGCGCCATGTGCTCGCGACCACGGGATTCGACCGCATCGACATGGAAAGCCACGCGCTCAACGCGTACAACCATCTGTTGATCTGGCCGCTGGGCGAGCCGCAGCGAGTGCAGGTGGTCGACCCCGACCCGCGGGATGGCGTCGAAGGCTCGCTGGAGCTGCGCAACAAGCTGGACGGCGCCATCGGCGAGCCGTATTACAAGATCGAGGGGCTGGCGGCGGTGCCCGGCGAGCGTGGCGACGGGCTGTTGCTCTTCGGTGTCCGCGAGCAGGGGCGCTCGCACGAGGATTTCGAATACGTGTGCCGCGTCGTGGGCGCGCATTACACCGTGAACGAGCATGGCAACCTGGTGCTGGTCGACGAGCTACGCGAGTTCTATCGCTTCTCTCCACGGCAGCATCCCGAGGTCCGTTTCGATTGCGGCCTGTCGAGCCTGGAATACGATCCCCATCACGACCGCCTGTTCCTGTTGACCAGCTTCGAGGTCGAGGAGGCGGGCGAGCCGCGCATCGGCGGGTATCTGTGGGTCGTGTCGCTGGCCGGTTTCAGCGCGGGCCAGGCGCCCGAGCTGGTGCGCACGGTGCAGGGCGACGCCCTGGAGTTCGAGCACAAGGCGGAGGGCCTGGCGGTGCTGGACAGCGAGCGGCTCTTCGTGGCCTACGACAACGACCGCGACATGTCGCTGGGGCGCATCGACGAACGCGACGAGCGTCATGCCTGCGAGGCGCCCTACACGATGCTGCACATTACCTGAGTTCGTCCTTCCAGCGCTTGACGGCGATCTCGTCCTTGAGCATTTCCAGCGTTTCGATCAGCACCTGCTCGGTGACGCGGTCGGTACGCTGGTCGACGTACAGCCAGGCGTCGATGCCGCTTTCCGCCAGGTCGCCGATGAGGCTTCTGAACTGCGGCGAACGCAGTCCGTCGATGGCTTCATGCACCACGCGGCTGGCGACATCGCTCAAGCTGCGCTGCATGGCACGCGCGACGTTGTCGCCGAGCGGCAGGCGACGCAGCCGCGTGAGCTCGGCGTTTTCCTCCAGCGTACGGTCGACCAGCGCGGCCACGTAGCGATGCACTTCCTGATGGTTCTCGGCATAGCTCTTGTCGACGGTGGCCTCGAGGCGCCTGGCGATCTCGTCGACCAGTGCCGCCTTGCGGGGCTGGATGACTTCTTCCGAAAGGCGCTTGGTGAAGTCCTCGCTGCGCCTCACTTCATCCTGCAGGCTGCTCAGCAGGCGTGTTGCCACGCGATCCGACAGCTCCTCCATGACGATGCGGTAGTAGTGCTCGAAGAAGGCATATACGCGCCAGCGCCGGATATCGATCACCCCCAGGCGCTGCAGGCGCAACAGCAGCGAGATCACGCGCAGCACGCGCAACAGGCGGAATCCGCCCACCGGAATGCACCCCAGCACGTCGTACCAATGCACGAACGGGTAGTAGAACCAGCGGGCATAGCGACGTTCCACGACGGCCAGTATCCAGCCGGCCAGCACGTCGGTGATGAAAATGGCCACGAACACCAGGTCGATGGTCAAGAAGCGCTGGTGAATGGTCTGGTCGTACGCCTGATGCAGCGTGGGCGCGACGGCGGACAGGCCGGCATTGATCGGCGGCAGGAGAAACAGGCTGTCGATGAGCAACAGCAACAGGTTGGCCGAGATCAGCACCATCATGGCGATGTCCCAGACCAGATACAGGCGTTCGCGCAGGGTGGCGCGTTCGGCGGCGTGGGGCGTGGTCATGGCGTTCTCCGTTGACGGCGCCGCCGAACCGGGGCGGCGCGATGCTTCCGGCAAGATCGCCACGTTAGCAGCGACCCGGGCATGACGTCAGGTCGCTTGCGATGTCGGTGACAGGCTGGCCTGGGCACGCTTTTCTTCTTCCTCGGCCTGCTTGCGCATCTTCTTGCGCAGTTCGGCCTTCTCGAAGCGAAGCTTGGCCATGGGCGTGTCGAGCGGCAGCGGCGGCACGCTGTTGGGGCGGCCCTCGCTATCGACGGCCACCATGGTCAGGTAACAGCTGTTGGTGTGGCGAATCACGCGATCCTGGATCGACTCGGCCACCACCTTGATGCCGATCTCCATCGAGGAGCGCCCCACGTAATTGACCGAGGCCAGAAAGGTCACCAGCTCGCCGACGTGGATCGGCTGCTTGAACAGGACCTGATCCACCGACAACGTGACGACATAGGAGCCGGCATAGCGACTGGCACAGGCGTAGGCGACTTCGTCGAGTTTCTTGAGAATCGCTCCGCCATGCACCTTGCCGCTGAAATTGGCCATGTCAGGGGTCATCAGTACCGTCATGGTGAGTTCGTGCTGGCGGGGAAGGTCGTCGGGCGCCATGGGTCACAATCCTGCTGAGGCCGGGGAATGGATAGAGGCGCAAGATGTATCATGTTTTGCCCTGTCTTGTCGCTCCCCTCTGCTTCCCCGCGGGCGGGCGGGAACCGTTCACAGAAAGGTCAGCCCGAGCGCGATGATGACGCCCGTCACCACCAGCTGGATCAGGCAGAAGCCCATGATGTCCTTGGCCTTGAGCCCCGCGATGGCGAGCATGGGAAGCGCCCAGAACGGCTGCAGCAGGTTGGTCCAGGCATCGCCCCAGGCGACCGCCATGGCGACGCGGGGGATATCCGCGCCCAGGGAGGCGGCGGCGGGCAGCATGACCGGGGCCTGGACGGCCCATTGCCCGCCGCCCGAAGGCACGAACAGGTTGACGATGCCGGCACTGATGAATGACCAGAAAGGCAGCGTCTGGGCGGTGGAGATCGCCACGAACCCCTCGGAAAGCGTCTGTGCCAGCCCGGACTGCATGATGATCGCCATGATGCCGGCGTAGAAGGGAAACTGGATGACGATACCGGTACCACCCTTGATGGCCTCGTGGAGGCTGTCCAGCAGGCTGCGGGGCGTGCGATGCAGCACGATGGCCAGGGACAGGAACAGGAAATTGACCACGTTGAGGTTCAGGCCGCCGTCACGGAACACGAAATGGTCGAGCAGGAACAGCAAGCCGGGAATGCCGACCAGCCATGACAGCCAGGAGCTCTTTTCCAGGCGTTCCGCCGGACGCGTGGCGGGACCGAGGTCGCGCGGGGCGTCGTCGAGTTGTGCGGGGTCGATGTAGACGCTGTCACGCTCGTCGGGAAGCATGAACCGGTTGACCAGCGGCACGGCCACGAACATCGCCAGCACGATGGCCAGGTTGAAGAACGCGAAGATGGTCTCGGAGGTGGGAATGACACCGATCTGGTCCGCCGTGAAATGCCCTTCGGTGGCGATGGTCAAGGGAATCGAGCCGGCCAGGCCGCCGTGCCATACCACGAAGCCCGAATAGGCGCTGGCGATCAACAGGCGGTAGTCGACACGCACCTGTCGTGCGAGGGCCTTGGCGAACAGGGCGCCGATGACCAGGCCGAAGCCCCAGTTGATCCAGCTGGCGGCCAGCGAGACCAGCGACACCAGCACGATGGCGCCGGCCGGGCTCTTGGCGAGCCGGGCGATCCTGTCGAGCAGGCGCTTGACGGGTGGGCTGCTGGCCAGCATGAAGCCAGTGACCAGCACCAGCAGCATCTGCATCGAGAAGGACAGCAGTCCCCAGAAGCCATCTCCCCAGTAGCGCATGATCGCCAGTGGCGACTGCCGCTCGACCAGCATGGCCGCGATGGCCGCCACCAGGGTCAGGATCAGCACGAAGATGTAAGGATCGGGCAGGTAGCGTTCGACCAGGCGTACCGCGGGGCGAGACAGCAGCTTCAGCATGAAAGCCTCTCCAGGAGGTCGTTGTCATGCTGATAACGATAGTCGCTCGGGAGTCGCGCCGATCACTCAACCTTGGTCCTGTATCCCTTGGTCGCAGGCGGGCGTCGCGGCGCTTGTCCAGCGCGTGCGCCGATAGTGCAGGTAGACGGCGGCGAGACTTGCCGAGCGCACCAGGGTGAAGGCCGTGAAGGCGAGCCACAGGCCGTGGTTGCCCAGCGGTTGCGCGAGCCACCACACCGGCAGGTAGACGGCGAGTGCCAGCAGGATGGTGTCGCGCATTTCACGGGTTGCGGTGGCGCCGATGAAGACGCCGTCGAGCAGATAGCTCCATACCGCGATGGCCGGCATGACGACCATCCAGGGCAGGTAGTCGGCCGCCGAGGCTCGCACGTCGGGCAGGTCGGTGAGCAGGGCGATCAGGGCATGGCCGCCGAACAGGAACGCGGCCATGGCGACCCCGGCGGTGACCAGCGAGAAACGCGCGGCCGCGCGCACCGCGCTCGAGAAAAGCGGCCAGTCGCGACGCCCCACGGCGCGTCCGGTCAAGGCTTCGGCGGCATGGGCGAAGCCGTCCAGCGCGTAGGAGGTGATCATGATGAACTGCATCAGTACCGCGTTGGCGGCGAGCACCGTGTCGCCCTGGTCGGCGCCCTGAGCGGTGAAGAAGGCCATGGCGAACAGCAGCCCCAGCGTGCGCACGAACAGGTGCCGATTGACCTGGAACAGCTCGGAGTAGGCGGCGAATCGCAGCAGGCGCCGACGCAGGAAGCGTCCCTGCAGGCGTCCCAGCTGGCGTGCCACGAGCCACAGTCCCGCGCCCAGGGCGGTATAGTCGGCGATGACGGTGGCCCAGGCCACGCCGTCGCTGGTCATGCCCAGCCCGACCACGAACACCAGGTCGAGGACGATGTTGACGCTGTTGGTCAACACCATGATCGCCAGCGTGACCCGCGAGTTCTGCTGGCCCAGAAACCAGCCGAGAATCGCGTAATTCGCCATCACCGCCGGGGCCGACAGAATGCGAATATGGGCGTAATCGTCGGCCAGGGCCATGGCCGCCGGGCTGCCGTCGAGCAGGTAGAGACCGAAGTCGATCAGCGGTTCGGCGAGCAGGATCAGCAGCACGCCGATGCCGAGTGCCAGCAACAGCGCCTGACCCAGCAGGTTGCGGATGTCGCTGTCGTCCTCGCGGCCCACGGCCTGGGAGGTCAGGCCGGTGGTGCCCATGCGCAGAAACCCGAAGCCCCAGTACAGAAAGCTGAACAGGGTGGCCCCCAGGGTCACGGCGGCCATGTAGCGGGAGTCCGGCAGGTGGCCGACCACCGCGGTGTCCACCAGTCCCAGCAGCGGGACGGTGATGTTGGAAAGGATGATCGGCCAGGCGAGCGGCCAGATGCGTGTCGCGGGGCGTGATGAAGACACGGGATTCCGTCGTTGGGTGTGCGCTCACGCGTGACACACACCCGTGAGAAGGAAAAATGGGGCCGACACGCGCCACGTCGCCCGCGGCGGCGTGGCGTGCACGCGGGTCAGGCGGCGGTGATCAAGCGATACTTGTGCATCAGTTGATCGTGGGTTTCGCTGCGCTCGGGATCGAGAGGGATGCAGTCCACCGGACATACCTGCTGGCACTGGGGCTCGTCGAAGTGGCCGACGCACTCGGTGCACAGGTTGGGGTCGATGACATAGATCTCCTCACCCGGGGAAATGGCGCCGTTGGGGCACTCGGGTTCGCAGACGTCGCAGTTGATGCACTCGTCGGTGATCATCAAAGCCATAAAGCGTCCGTCCTCTATTGCGTCTTGGGCGACGAGGGGTCCTGGGCGAAATGCCGGCTCAGCGCATCGACCACGCAGGGATGCACGAGCTTGGAGACATCTCCCCCCAGACGCGCGATCTCGCGCACGATAGTGGAAGAAATATACGAGTTCTCGACCTCGGGCGTCAGGAACAGGCTTTCCACGTCAGGTGCCTGGGCCCGGTTCATATTGGCCAATTGTAACTCATATTCGAAGTCGGATACCGCTCTCAGACCGCGCAGGATGATGCGCGCGTTCTGTTGCGCCAGCAGTTGCGTCAGCAGGCAGCTGAAGCCGGTCACGGTGACGTTGTCGAGGTCGGCGGTGACTTCCTCGATCAGCGCCACCCGGGTCTCCAGGGATAGCGTGGGTTGCTTGCGCGGACTCGCCGCCACCGCCACCACGACCTTGTCGAACATGCGTGAGGCGCGCTCGATCAGGTCGTAATGGCCATTGGTCACGGGGTCGAAGGTACCGGGATAGACCACGATATTCATGGATGCATCCTGTGCCGAGACACCATCAGGGTAGTGGTTGGCGCCGGGCGGCGACAATGTCGACGCCCGGAGCCGCCTTCACAGCTGACCGTAGGGGTTGTCGACCGTCAGCGATACCGGCCGATCGAAGCCGGGGATGTGCAGGGCGTCGCGTGTCATTGACAGTTCGGGGCCTTCCAGCACGCCCTCGCCGAAGCGATAGGTGACCTCGAAGCGGCCGCTGTCGGCCGTCTCCAGGTACGTCTGGGACGCCGCCAGCGTGGCCTCGCGACGATGCTTCCAGTCATCGACGGCGCGCTGACCGTGACGCTTGGCGAGCAGGCGCTCGGTCGCGGCGGGCGAGATGACCAGCCCGGTAGCGTTGTTGCCGCCGAAGCCCTTGGCGTTGATGAAGGTCGCGTCGGCCTCGAAAGGGAGCGGATCGCGAAAGAAACGCAGACGTTCGGCGTGAACGTCGTCGGCCACGGCGTCGAGGGTGGCGATGCCGGGAATCACGCCATGGGCGAAGGTGCCCAGGGCACTGGCGAGCTGGTCGCCCGCCGCGCCGCCTTGCGAATGGCCGACGAAGGCCTTGATGGCGGCCACCGGCCAGGCCTCGATGCCATGCGTGCGGGCCACCATGTCGAACACGTGCGACTCGGTGGTGCGATTCTTGGGCGTGCTGGTGCCGTGAGCATGCAGGTAGCTGCGGTGGCGCACCGAATCCTCGCCGAGCATGTCCCGGGCCAGGCTCACCGACTTGGCCAGGGTGATGTAGTTGCCGATGCCCGGCGCGGAGATCGAGCGTTTCCAGCCATCGGCGTTGACGAACACATCGGGCACCGCGCCGAGAATCTGGGCGCCGGTCTCGAGCGCCAGGGCATCGTCCATCAGCAGCAGGAACTGGGTCGACTCGGCGATGGTGAAGCCACAGTTGCGCGCGAAGGGCCGGCAGGCCCGCTGATAGTCGCTATCGGTCAGCAGCGTCAGCGCATCGAGCGCCTTGAGGCTCTCGTCGTCGGCCAGCGCGCCCATGGTACGAAAGCCCTCGACGATTTCCGGCGTGATGGGGGCATCGCTGGTGCCCACCATGACCACGCGCCGCCGCCCGCTGCGAATGTCCTCCAGCCCCAGGCGCAGGTTATAGAGGAAACTGGCGCAGGCGCCGAGCACGGCACCGGTGGCGCCGACGCTTCCCAGCACGTAGGCGTTGAGAAAGTCGGCGGGCATCTGGCCGTAACCCAGCGGCATCTGCTTGGACGTGGCGCGTCCGCCGCCGACGAAGCTCTGCAGCAGGCCGCCCCAGCCCTCGTTGTCGAGCTGGCCGATGGAGTTGCCGGCATACACGGCGATGGCGTCCGGGTCGAGCCGATTGCGCAGCGCCGACCAGTCCAGGCCGCTCTGGCCGAGGCAGTCGGAGGCGCCGAAGATGGTCATCGACAGCCCGCGCGGGTGATGCACGCTCCGGTACAGGGTCTCCGGCGCGAATCCGCTGGGCAACTGGCCCGCCGAGCGCACCTGCGCGCTGCGCCGTTCGGGCAGCAGGACGTTCAGCGACCCCGGCGGCACCACGACTTCGACCATGCGCTTGTCGATGTCGCGCACCTGCCAGGTCGGCGGCAGGTCGTTGGGCAATTGCCGCCGGCGCACGCGAAAGGTCAGCGCATCGTCGAGGTCGAGCTGCGCGGCACGATTGGCGGGAATGCCTTCGCTGCCGAAACGCTCGTCTTCGATGCGGCGGATCAGGGTATGGTCGAGTACGTGTTGCCGATAGCGCGAAACGACGTCGGCGGCGTCGAGAATCTCTCCGTGGGCATCCTGCCAGGCGCCGTCTTCCAGCCGCGTCACAAGCTGCATCATGGCGGCCAGGGCGAGAATGGTCTGTGCCTGAAGGGTGTCGGGCAAGGCGTCGAGAATCGTTCGGCGAAAAGCCTGGTGGCCCGAGGTTCTGCCGGCGGCGTTAACACCGCCCATGCCGACGATCACCGGTAACTGTGACAAGCCGCGTTCCTCGTAATGCTGTGGATGACGATGCGTCATGATTCGTGGCCGGCACGCGTCGGCCGATATGGCGCGTCTCCCCGCGTCAGGCGACGCGCGGAGCCTCAATAAGTCTGGGGTGATGATAGCACCCGGGTGCGAGCGGCGTCATGCGACGCCGGTGCCGGCGCCGAGCTCTCTCCTTCCGTGCGGCCGTGCATGAAACCGCAACAGGCCCTAGAATGGCGTGTCGCCCAGCCGTCTTCGAGTCGCTCATGCACGCCAATTCCCGCACCATCGCCACCCAGCAGCGCGGTCCCCATGAGGACCTGGCGCGGCGCGTGTCGCGGGCGTTGAACGCGCCATGGCGCAAGCCGGTGGCGGCGCATACGCAAGCCGCCTTCGACAACGCGCAGGCGTGGCTGCGCGAGCGAGACCGGCCCTTGATTCTGGACTCGGGCTGCGGCGTAGGGCTTTCCACCCGTCGTCTGGCCGCGCAGTTTCCCGAGCACGCCGTGATCGGGGTGGACCGCAGCGCCGAGCGTCTCGCGCGCGAGTACGGCGCGCCGCCCGACAATGCCCTGCTGGTACGGGCGGACCTGGTCGATTTCTGGCGCCTGGCCCTGCGGGCCGGTTGGCAGCCGGCGCGACATTACCTGTTGTATCCCAACCCATACCCCAAGGCTTCGCACCTCAAGATGCGCTGGCACGGGCATCCGGTGTTTCCCGCCCTGGCCGGGCTCGGCGGCGAATTCGAGGCGCGCTCCAACTGGCGGCTCTACCTCGAGGAACTGGCACTGGCGCTGGCGCAAGCCACCGGGCGCGAGGCGCGTCTCGAGTCTTTCGCGCCGTCGGAGGAGGGCTTGACGCCCTTCGAGCGCAAGTACCACGCCAGCGGTCAGACATTATGGCGGTTGACGGTGACGCTCGCGCACCGCCCCCAGTTGTTGCCGACGCCGCCCTGACCGCTGGGGCGACGCGACGTTTTCAGGAGACCGAAATGGTGTATGTGTTTTTGGCGATCGCGATCATCGCCGAGGTCGTGGCGACCAGTGCGTTGAAGGCTTCCCAGGAGTTCACGCGCCTGTGGCCCAGCGTGACCGTCGTGGTGGGGTATGCCTTGGCGTTCTACATGCTGACGCTGGCGCTGCGAGACTTGCCGGTGGGGATTGCCTATGCGTTCTGGGCGGGGCTGGGGATCGTGCTGGTCACCCTGATCGGTATCGTCGTATACGGCGAGAAACCCGACCTGCCGGCGCTTTTGGGGCTGGGGCTGATCATCGCCGGCGTGGTGATCATACAGGCGTTCTCGCGCATGTCGTCGCACTGAAGGCAGCCGGCTGCTAGCCTGGCGGGCGGTGTGCGTTCATCCAGGTAAAGGAATATTCGATGTTGAGCACGGTGCTTTGTTCTCGCCGTCGGCGGTCGTGGGGCCGCAGCGGGCGTCGCATGGTCTCCATGCTGGTGTTGCTGGGTCTGCCGTTGTCGGCGGTGGCCGATGGCTTTTCGAACCTTGCCACGCTGGCCGACAAGGGCTTCGTGATCGGGGCTCAGGCGCAACTGCTGGGAAGCGGCGAGAACCTGGGGTCGATTCAGCCCACGCGGCGGCTGTCGCCGGCTTCGGTCACCAAACTCTATACCGCCGCGGCGAGTCTCGATCGCTGGGGGCCGCAGCACCGTTTCACCACCCAGTTGATGGCCACGGGCGAGGTCGATGCGCAGGGCGTGTTGCAGGGCGACCTGGTCTTCGACGGCGGCGGCGACCCGGCCCTTACCAGCGAGAACCTGTGGCGCCTGGTGCAGCGCCTGCGCGAGCGCGGCGTGCGCAAGGTGAACGGGGAACTGGTGGTCAGCCAGTGGCGCTTCGGTCCGGTGACCTGCGTGACCACTGACCGCTGCGAGGCCCGGACGCGGTCGGACAACGCCTACAGCGCCCTGTTGTCCTCGGCGGCGGTGAATTACGGCAGCTGGTGCAATCTGATCAAACCCGGTGCCGCGGTGGGAGATGCCGCCACGATCAGCGACTGCACGACAGTGGCGCCGCTGACCCGAATCGACAACCGGGTCACGACCGTGGCGCCGGGCGGCGATACGCGTCTCAGTGCCGAGCGGTTGAGCGATGCGCAGGGCGATACGCTGCGCATCAGCGGCCAGATCGCGCATGGCGGCTTCTCCCGGGAGATCTATCGCGCCAGTTCCGACCCCGCCGAGCAAACCGCCAAGACCCTGGTGGCCCTGCTCGGCCAGGCCGGCATCGAAGTCGACGGACATGCGACCAGCACCACGCCGCCGCCGACCACCGCCAAGCGTCTGGCGGCGGTGGACGGCAAGCCGCTTCAGGAAGTGCTGCTGCGCATGCTCAATTACTCGAACAATTTCATGGCCGATACGCTGGCGCTGGATCTCGTGGCCAAGCCGGGCGCCAGCCTGCGGGATGCCGGCGATGCCTTGATGCGCTTCGCCCGGGACCTGCCCGGCCACGGCGTGCCGACGCTGGTCAGCGGCAGTGGCCTGACGCCGGAAAACCGTGTCTCGGCACAAGACATCAATGCCTTGCTGTCGGCCATGTACCGGCGTTCGGCCTTGTTCCCGACCTTCGTCGCCGGTCTGCAATTGCCGACCAACGGCCCGATGCACTTCATCCGCCGTGGCAGCGAGACCTTCCAGCAGAACGTCATGCTCAAGACCGGCACCCTCAACGAGCCGGTCACGGTACGCGCGGTGGCCGGGTATTTCCGTACCCGTCAGGGGCGCTGGGGCAGTTTCGCGGTACTGGTCAACGGTACCGCGCAGACGCCGTACCTGGCCTGGCGTCAGGTCCTGCCTCTGGTCGCGGCGGACCTGACGCGGATGATCGAGGCGCACTGAGCGCGCCTCGGGCCTCGTCGCCTTCTGCGTGCGGGCGAGGGTCGTTGCCGGGCGCCCGGCAATTCGGGCGCGGCCTAGCGATGCGGATCGATCAGCAGACGCCCGTGGGTACGCCCCTCGATCATGGCGTGCGCCTGTGACTCGACGTCCTCGAGGCCGATCTCCTCGACCTGCATGTGCGTCAACAGGGCATTGGGCAAGGCCGCGATACGCTGCCACGCGGCGCGGCGTCGCTCGAAGGGAATGTACACGCTGTCCACCCCCAGCAATGCCACGCCGCGCAGGATGAAGGGCATCACCGTCGTCGGCAGCGCGGCATCGCCGGCCAGGCCGACGGCGGCGACCTTGCCGGCATAGCGCATCTGCGCCAGCAAGTTGGCCAGGACCTGGCCGCCGACGGTATCGACGGCGCCCGCCCAGTGGGTCGAGGCCAGCGGGCGGCCGCGCTCGGTGAAGTCGTCGCGTGCCAGCACCTGCGCGGCGCCGAGCCGGGTCAGCCAGTCGCCCTGGTCGGGCTTGCCGGTGATGGCATGCACCTCGAAGCCCTCATGGGCGAGGATCGAGACCGCCCAGCTGCCCACGCCGCCGCTGGCGCCACTGACCGCGACGGGGCCGTCGCCGGGACTGAGGCCCGCCTCCTGCAGACGCATGACGCTGAGCATCGCGGTAAGCCCCGCCGTGCCGAACAGCATCGCCTCGCGCGTGCTCAACGGACGCGGGCAGGGCACCAGCCAGTCGGCATCGACGCGCATGGCCTCGGCGAACCCGCCCCAGTAGCGTTCGCCGACGCCCCAGCCGGTCAGGATGACACGGTCGTCGGCATCGAATCGCGCATCTGTTGACGCCGTCACCGTGCCGGCGAAGTCGATGCCCGGCACCAGGGGATAGTCGCGCACGATCTTGCCCTGGCCGGTGACCGCCATGGCATCCTTGTAGTTGAGATCCGAATAGTCGATGGCGACGCGAACCGCACGCTCCGGCAACCGGTCTTCGTCGAGCGTCTCGAGACGGGCGCGCGGGGATTCGTCGTGGAGCATGAGGGCACGTGGCATGGGAACTCCTTGCTGATCGAATGACGTGCTGGACAGCGTTGGCAGCGGCAACGCAGGCGTTAGGCTCAGCCTAGCTCCGGCCCCGGCGTGTCGACAACGCGACCTTGGCGGCATGGCGAGGTGCATCGTCGGCGTTGCCTGTCGTCGCCCCTCTGTTACCATCGGCGGCTGGTCGTGCGCGTTGCTGCCCTCGCCCGCGCCGCCGGAAGAGAGCCGCCATGCCCGGCGTTCGATAACCCCACGCGTGAGGACCGCGCACGATGAAACCCCGCCAAAGCGGTTTTCGCCACCTGATCGATTCCACGCACTACTCCCTGAAAGGGCTGCGCGCCGCGTTTCGCAACGAGACGGCGTTCCGCCAGGAAGTCGGCATCTGCGTGATCCTGCTGCCCCTGGCCTGGTGGATCGGGAGCTCGCCCGTGGAGTGGTTGCTGCTGGTGGGCAGCTGCGCCCTGGTGCTGATGGTGGAGTTGCTCAACAGCGCGGTGGAGAATGTGGTCGACCGTATCGGTCCCGAGCACCATGAACTGTCCGGGCGCGCCAAGGACATCGGTTCCGCCGCGGTGATGATCTCGCTGATCATGGCGGGATTGACCTGGGTATTGCTGGCCTGGCAGAAATTCTTCGGCTGATGCCTGTGCGTCAGTGTTTCCACCATGCGGCGGCTCCGGCCCGCCGCGCATGAGGATCGTCATGTCCCGACGCCTAGGATTTGCATTGCTCGGCGCGCTCGTCCTGGCCGCCGTGATCGTCCCTTACACCTTGCTGAGCCACGTTCAGGCCTGGTACGGCAGCCTGCTGTTCTGGCTGCTGGTCGGGGTCGCCGTGGTGCTGCTCAATCTGCTCGTCACCGCCGCGTTCAAGGAGAAATGAGCATGACGCCGACGCTCGTCTGGGGAGCGGTGATCCTGTACACGCTGATTGCGCTGGGGGTGGCCTGGCGGTCGCGGGAGCGCGGCTCGCAGACGCCCGACATGGCACACTATTTCCTCGGTGGACGCCGGATGGGCGGGCTGGTCTCGGCGCTGAGCTACAGCGCGACCACCTACAGCGCGTTCATGATGGTCGGACTGGCGGGGCTGACCTATGCCGGCGGCGTGGGGGCGCTGGGATTCGAGATCGTCTACTTCGCCGGCGTGTCGCTGGTGGCGATCTTCGGGCCGCGCTTCTGGGCGGTGGGCAAGGCGTTCGGTTTCGTCACGCCCAGCGAGATGCTGGGCCACCGCTACGCGAATCGCGCCGTGGCCGTCGTCATGGCGCTGGTCAGCAGCCTCTTCTTGATTCCCTACGCCGCCGTGCAGCTGGCCGGGGTGGGGTACCTGCTCAGCGGGATGACCGATGGCGCGATCGGCTTCACCACGGGCGTGGCGGTCGCCACGGCCCTGGCGCTGCTCTTCACCTTCATTGCCGGCATCCGGTCGGTGATGTGGACCGATGCGCTGCAGGCGCTGTTGATGATCGTCGCCGCCACGCTGGTCGCGCTGCTGGTGGTGGCGTCACTGGGCGGCTTCGCCGCCGTGTTCGAGACGCTCGCCCGCGAGCATCCCGAGGCCCTGACGGTGCCCGGCTCGGGGCTCTTCACGCCGGCGACGTTCCTGGGCCTGACGATTCCGTGGTTCTTCTTCAGCCTTTCCAATCCGCAGGTCAGCCAGCGACTGTTCATGCCGGCGTCGCTGCCCGCCATGCGCCGGATGCTGATCGGCTTCCTGTGCTTCGGTCTGGTGTACACCGTCGTCTCGGTGATGTGGGGCTTCTCGGCGCTGATCGCGTTTCCCGACCTGGCGAGTTCGGACCTGGCCACGCCGACGCTGCTGGCCTCCGCCCACGTGCCACCCGTGCTGGGCGTCGTGGTGATGGTGGGCATCCTGGCGGCGGCGGTCTCGACCATCGATTCGATCATGCTGACGTTGTCGTCGATGCTGTCGCGCGACGTCTATGCCATGACTCGGGGTGGTGGCGACGAGCGACGCCAGCTGCGTGCCGGCAAGATGGTGTTGCCGGTGATCGCGCTGCTGGCACTGGGCTTCGCCGAGCTGCGCCTTGACCTGATCGCCGTGCTCTCGGTGGCCGCCTCGACCGGGCTGGTGGTCACCGTGCCGGCCCTGATCGGTGCCTTCTTCTGGCGGAGAGGCACCGCGGCGGGGGCACTGGCCAGCATGCTGGGCGGGGGCGTCTGGGTGCTGGGGCTCTACGCGACCGGTGCCACGCCGCTGGGGTGGCCGCCGGGCATCTGGGCGCTGCCCGTGGCGGCGGCCCTGTTCGTGGTGGTCAGCCTCTGCACTGCCGCGCCGCGGCATACCGCCGACACCTTCATCGCGACCGCCGAGCGGGCCTTGCCGTGGCGACGTTGAGATGACCGGGCGGGTGGTTTCTGCCGAGCGACCCGCTCCGCCAGGGACGCTGGATCAATAGCCGAACAGCAGGAAGCGCAAGGCGTTCGGTGCACAGAAGGCGAGACACGACATGGGGTCGGGCGAGCCTTCGAGTACCGCGTAACGCGGCGATTCATCCGTGCAGACATTTATGCAGTGTTTCCCTAAGCTGGGCCTATCACGCCGCCCCCCGGCGCTTGACCGGGACGGCACAGGAACGTCGATAGGAGAATGGCATGGCCCTGCTCAACGGTTTGCTGCCCCAGGCCGATATCCCCGCGCCCCTGCATGATGCCCTGGCCGAGGCCGGTGAGCGCTTGCATGACGCCCTGGCCATGGCCGACCGCGTCGCGGCGGCCAAGGCCGGCGACGACGAGAGCGCCCAGGACGACATGCCGAGTGCCGCCTGGCAGGCGCTTGCCGAGCCGCGCCGCGCCGAATTGGCGCGCGTCGTGGCGCTGTCCGATTTTGCCACCGAGACCCTGGCCCGCGATCCCTCCTGGCTGCCGGCCCTGGACGCCGATGGCGAGCTGGATGCGCCGCCGTCGCGCGAGGCCCTGGAAGCGGAGCTCGCCGAACGCCTCGATGGCGCCGAGGACGAGGCCGCCATGCAGGCCGCGGTGCGGCGCTTCCGGCGTCTGCGCATGCTGGGCATCGTGTGGCGTGATCTGTGCCGTGCGCCGCGCGGTCAGGCCGGCGAGGCCGGCATGTGGGCCACGGCGCGTGCCGTCAGCGAGCTGGCGGAGATTTGCCTGGAGGGCGCGCTGGGCTGGCTGGAGCGCCACTACGCGCCGCGCTGGGGGACGCCCGCGCCGCGTGGCGATGGATCGCCCCAGCGGCTGGTGGTGCTGGGCATGGGCAAGCTTGGCGCCGGCGAGCTCAACCTGTCCTCGGATATCGATTTGATCTTCGCCTACGCCGAAGACGGCGAGACGCAGGGCGGTCGCCGCGAGCTCTCGCACCAGGAGTATTTCACCAAGCTGGGACAGAAACTGATCGCCGCTCTGGATGCGGTCACCGACGAGGGCTTTGCCTTCCGGGTCGACATGCGCCTGCGTCCGCTCGGCGACGGTGGTCCGCTGGTCGGCAGTTTCGCGACCCTGGCCAGCTATTATCAGGACCAGGGACGCGAGTGGGAGCGCTACGCCATGCTCAAGGCACGGCCGGTGGCCGGCGACCGCGAGGCCGGCGACGAGCTGCTCGCCGCGCTGCGCCCCTTCGTGTATCGCAAGTACCTGGATTTCGGCGCCATCGAGTCGTTGCGCGAAATGAAGCGCCTCATCAACCGCGAAGTGAAACGCAAGGGCATGGCCGACAACATCAAGCTCGGCCCCGGCGGCATCCGCGAGGTGGAGTTCGTGGTCCAGGCGTTCCAGTTGATTCGCGGCGGCCGCGATACCGAGTTGCAGCTCACCTCGCTGGCCGCGGCCTTGCACTGTCTGGCCACGCTGGAGCTGTTGCCGCCCGAGGTCACCGAGACGCTGCGTGTCGACTACGCCTTCCTGCGCGATCTCGAGCATGCCCTGCAGGCGCAGAAGGATCGCCAGACCCAGACCCTGCCCGACACGGTGCTGGGCCGCGAGCGCCTGGCCCTGGCGCTCGACATGGAGGACTGGCCCGCGCTTGTGGCGCGCCTCGAGGAGGCGCGCGGGCGGGTGCGCGAGCATTTCGATGCGGTCATCGCGCCGCCCGAGGAGGAGGACGCGGCCGTGGCATGCGAGGACGCCTCCCGCGAGGAACTGGGCGCGCTGTGGCGGCTCGAGCTGACCGACGAGGAAGCCCGGGAAACGCTGGACAGCCTGGGATTCGCCACGCCCGCGGCGGCGCATGAGCGTCTCGGCAAGCTGTGGCAATCGCGTGCCGTGGCGAGCATGCAGCGTATCGGATTCGCACGTCTCGACGCCCTGATGCCGCTGCTGCTCGATGCGGTCGCGGAAAGCGAGGCGCCGGACATGGCCCTCGAGCGCGTGCTGCCGTTGATCGAGGCGGTCCTGCGACGTACCGCCTACCTGGCGCTGCTGCGTGAAAATCCCGATGCGTTGCGTCAACTGATCCGCCTGTGCGCCGCCAGCCCGTGGATCGCGGAGCAACTGGCGCGGCACCCGGTGCTGCTCGATGAACTGCTGCATCCCGCCACGCTGTACTCTCCCGCCGACAAGGAGCAACTGGCCGATGAACTGCGCCAGGCGTTGTCGCGCATTCCCGCGGACGACGAGGAAGCCCAGCTCGAGGCGCTGCGCATCTTCAAGCATGCTCAGGTGCTGCACGTGGCGGCCTCCGACATCGTCGGCGCACGGCCGTTGATGAAGGTCAGCGACTATCTCACCTTCATCGCCGAGGTGGTGCTGGAGCAGGTGCTGGCGATGGCCTGGACCCATGTCACGCGCAAGTACGGCTATCCGGCGCGCCGTGATGGCGAACGCACGAGCGATGACGCCAGTTTTGCCATTGTCGGCTACGGCAAGCTGGGCGGCATCGAACTGGGCTACGGTTCGGACCTGGACCTGGTGTTCCTGCACGACGCCGACCCCCGGGGGAGTACCGATGGTGCCAAATCCCTCGACAACGCGGTGTTCTTCACGCGGCTGGGACAGCGCATCATTCATCTGCTGACCGCCGTCACGCCCAGCGGCTCGCTGTACGAGGTCGACATGCGACTGCGGCCGTCCGGCAATGCCGGGCTGCTGGTGACGACGCTCGAGGCGTTCGCCGATTACCAGCGCCAGCAGGCCTGGACGTGGGAACACCAGGCGCTGGTGCGCGCGCGGGCCATCGCCGGCAACCCGGCGCTCTGCGAGCGCTTCGAGGCGCTGCGGCGTGATGTGCTGGGCCAGACCCGCGAGGTCGAGGCGCTGCGCGAGGAGGTGGTGGCGATGCGTCGCAAGATGCGCACGCACCTGGGCAGCAGCGACCAGGCCGGACGTCAGGGCGTGTTTCACCTCAAGCAGGACCCGGGCGGCATGGTGGACATCGAATTCCTTTGCCAGTACGCCGTCCTGGCCCTGGGCGCCGAGACGCCCGAGATGCTGACGTTCAGCGACAACATGCGCATCCTCGAGACGCTGGAAAGCGTCGGCCGACTGCCCGCCGACCAGGCACGCGAGCTGCGCGAGGCGTATCTCACCTATCGCGGTCTCAGCCATCGCGCGTCGCTGGCCAAGGCCGGCAGCCAGGTCGAGATCGCGGATATCGATGCCCATCGGCAGCGGGTGCGCGCCATCTGGGCCCAGTGGATGCAGGAGGACGATGCCTCGCGCTGAGCGCCGGCGTTTCATCGTGTCACATCGTGTTGGTTTTCTGTCTCATGATGAGCGGGAGAATCGTTAGTACGACAAAAGTTGGGTGTTGATCATTCGCGTGGAAACTTTATAGTCCGCCTCCGGCGATGGCATGCGTGCCATCGCCGTTTTGTTTCGCCGCATGCTCACAAGGCGTGGCGATCGTCGGGCACAACCTGAAAGTTCTCAACGAGGCAGACACTCCAATGCGCTCTACCACGGATGATGCAGCATCGCTCCGATCCGGCGAGGACCGGGGCTTCGCGGGCCACCCGCGTGCGCTGGGACCGCTATTCTTCACCGAAATGTGGGAGCGCTTCTCCTACTACGGCATCCGCCCGCTGCTGGTGCTGTTCATGGCCGCCACGGTGTTCGAGGGCGGTCTGGGATTCTCGCGCGAGACGGCCTCGGCCATCGTGGGTATCTACGCCGGTGCCGTCTATCTGTCGGCGCTGCCCGGCGGCTGGTTGGCGGACAACTGGCTGGGGCAGCGACGCGCCGTCTGGTATGGCTCGGTTCTGATTGCCCTGGGCCATCTGTCGATCGCCTTTTCCGCTGTGTGGGGCGCGACCTGGTTCTTCATCGGCCTGGTGCTGATCGTGCTCGGCTCGGGGCTGTTCAAGTCGTGCATCTCGGTCATGGTGGGCAGCCTGTACGATCAGGGCGACGTGCGCCGCGACGGCGGCTTCGCGATCTTCTACATGGGCATCAACATCGGCGCGCTGATGGCGCCGCTGTTCACCGGTCTCTTGATGCGGGAGTACGGCTGGCACTGGGGTTTCGGCATCGGTGGCCTGGGCATGCTGCTGGCGCTGCTGATCTTTCGCTTGTCGGCGATTCCCGCCATGCGCCGCGCCGACAGCCTGCGGGGGCGTGCCGCCAGCTGGGACGCACCGGCGGTGCATCGGCGGGGCGTGGGGTATTACGTGGCCGCCCTGGCGGTGGCATGCGCGGTGTTCATCGCCCTGGTCGCCAATGGCGCGATCGTGCTCGACGCGGTGGCGATCGCCGAGGCCATGACCACCGTGATCATCGTCTGTGCGCTGGGCTACTTCGTCTATCTCTTCGCCTTCAGCGGGCTCGACAAGCAGGAACGGGCGCGCATCGTCGTGTGCTTCATCCTGATCATGGCGGCGGCGTTCTTCTGGGCGTCCTTCGAGCAGCAGCCGACGTCCTACAACCTGTTCGCGCACGACTATACCGACCGCATGCTGTTCGGCTGGGAAGTGCCGGCGGTGTGGTTCCAGTCGTTCAATCCGGTGTTCATCATCCTGCTGGGGCCGCTCTTCGGCTGGCTGTGGCCGGCGCTGGGGCGGCGTCGCCTGGAACCCGGCAGCCCGGTGAAATTCGTGCTGGGACTGCTGTTCGCGGCCGGCGGCTTCGCCCTGATGATGCTCGCGGCGATGCGCGTGGCCGGCGGCGCGGCGCAGGTCTCGCCGCTGTGGATCACCGGGAGCCTGCTGCTGCTGACCATCGGCGAGCTGTGCCTGAGCCCGGTCGGGCTGTCGACCATGAGCGCGCTGGCCCCCGTCAAGCTGCGAGGCCAGTTGATGGGGCTGTGGTTCACCGCCTCGGCGCTGGGCAATCTGGTCGCCGGCCTGATCGGCGGGCACGTCAACGCCGAGGAACTGGAGCAGTTGCCGGAGCTGTTCGCGCGCTGCGCGGTGGCGCTGGTCGCCTGCGCGGTCCTGCTGGCGCTGCTAACGCCGGTCATCAAGCGTATGCTGAAAGGCAATCCTACCGTCGATCCCGCGGGTGCCGATGCATCTGCCCAAACCAACACCGGAGCCTGACGCATGTCGTTGAGTGAACATCCCCGGACACCTGCCGAACGCCTGGCCGCGCTTCGCGAGACCATGCGCGAGAACGCCGTCGATGCCTGGTGGCTGCCGTCTTCCGATCCGCATAGTTCCGAATACCTGCCCGAGCATTGGCAGGGGCGAGCCTGGCTGTCGGGTTTCGACGGCTCGGTGGGCACGCTGGTGGTCACCCAGCAGGCGGCCGGGCTGTGGGTGGACAGCCGCTACTGGGTCCAGGCCGAGCAACAGCTGGCGGGCAGCGGCATCGAGCTGATGAAGCTCCAGCCCGGCCAGGCGCAGCGGCCCATGGCGTGGCTCGTCGAGCAGCTGGCGCCCGGCGCCACCGTCGGATTCGACGGCGCGGTGGTGTCGCTGGCCACGGTGCGCCAGCTGCAGGCCCACCTGGCGCCGGCCGACATTCGCTGGGAAGGCCATCGGGATCTGCTCGATGCCATCTGGCCGAATCGGCCGGCGTTGCCCGAGGCGCCGGTGCGCGCTCACCCGAGCGATTACGTGGATACCGCGCGGCGCGAAAAGCTGGCGGTATTGCGCGAGAAAATGGAGGAGCAGGGCGCCGACACCCACCTGGTCTCGACCCTCGATGATGTCGCCTGGCTCACCAACCTGCGCGGAGCGGATGTCGACTTCAATCCGGTGTTCCTGGCCCACCTGCTCGTCGAGCAGGCACGCGCTACGCTGTTCGTCGCGCCGGACAAGCTGGGCACGGCGCTGATCAAAGCACTCGCCGAGGACGGCATTGAGGTGGCCGACTACACCGAGGTGGCGTCGGCCCTCGCGGCGTTGCCCCATGACGCGCGCCTGCTCATCGATCCGGCGCGGGTCAGCCTGGCGTTGACGGAGGCGGTGCCGGCGGGCGTGTCCTTCGTCGAGGCCATGCAGCCGAGCACGCTCGCCAAGAGCCGCAAGAGCGACCGCGACATCGAGCACGTGCGCCACGCCATGGAGGAAGACGGCGCTGCGCTGTGCGCCTTCTTCGCCTGGCTGGAAGCGGCGCTGGCCGACGGCGAGACGGTGACCGAGTTGACCGTCGACGAGCGGCTCACCGCCGAGCGCGCGCGACGCGACGGCTTCGTCTCGCGCAGTTTCGCGACCATCGCGGCCTTCAACGCCAATGGCGCGCTGCCGCATTACCACGCCACTCCGGCGGCGCATTCGGTCATCGAGGGCGATGGCCTGCTGCTGATCGATTCGGGCGCCCAGTACCTGGGCGGGACCACTGACATCACGCGCGTGGTACCGGTGGGCCAGATCGATGCCGCGCACCGGCGCGATTTCACCCGGGTGCTCAAGGGCACCATCGCGCTGTCGCGCGCCCGCTTTCCGCGCGGCATTCCCTCGCCGCAGCTGGACGCCATCGCCCGTGCGCCGCTGTGGGCCGCGGGGCTCGACTACGGCCATGGCACGGGGCATGGCGTAGGCTATTTCCTGAACGTCCACGAGGGGCCTCAGGTCATCGCGTGGTACGCGCCGGTGACGCCGCAGACGGCCATGCAGCCCGGCATGATCACCTCGATCGAGCCGGGCGTCTATCGGCCGGGGCAGTGGGGCGTGCGCATCGAGAACCTGGTGGTCAATCGCCCGGACGAGGCCAGCGACTTCGGCGACTTCCTGCGTTTCGAGACGCTCACCCTGTGCCCCATTGACACCCGGGCCCTCGACATGTCCCTGCTCGACGCGGCGGAAATCGCCTGGCTGGATGCCTATCATGACGAGGTTCGTCGGCGCCTGTTGCCCAGGGTCGAGGGGCCGGCGCGCGATTGGCTCGAGCAGCGCACGGCGCCGCTTGCCCGTTGAGCTCTGCCTGAAACATCGTGGGCGTGAAACGCGGCGAAGCGAAAAGAGGCGAGAAGGGGAAGCGCATGGCGGTCACCCAAGAACGTATCACACCGTTCCAGCTGGTCGTGCTGGTCCTGTCCTTCTACGTGATCGGCGCCTTGCTGGCGGACTTGTTCCTGACGCTGCCCGAGGAAGTCTCGCGCCTGCTGACGTACATGGACTGGGTGGTGTGCGTGTTCTTCTTCGTGGATTTCTGCCTGCGCTTTCGCGCCGCTCCCGACAAGTGGCGCTACATGCGCTGGGGCTGGCTGGATCTGCTGGCCTGCATTCCACCGGGGCCCTTCCAGGGAGCGCGGCTGTTTCGCGTCGTGCAGATGCTGCGGGTGATCCGCGCGGTGAAGTCGCTGAGCCTGATCTGGCGACTGCTGTTCCGCAATCGGGCCGAGGGCATGTTCGCCTCGGCGGCCACCGCCACGCTGCTGCTGGTGGCGTTCGGGGCGATCACCATGCTGCTGGTCGAGTCGCCGCACCCGGAAAGCCCCATCGACACCGCCGAGGAGGCGCTGTGGTGGGCGTTCGTGACGGTGACCACGGTGGGGTATGGCGATTACTACCCGATCACCACCCTGGGCCGTGTCGTGGCGGTCCTGCTCATGGTCGGCGGCGTGGGGTTGTTCGGGAGTTTCGCGGCGTACATCGGCTCGCTGGTGATCTCCGATGAAAGCGAGCATGAGTCGCGCCAGCACAAGGCGGACCGCGAGATGATGCGGCATCTTTCCCGGCAGATCGAAAGCCTGCACGGTGAAGTCGCGGCGCTGAAGCGCGCCCTCGAGACCCGTGACGCGGAAGCGGCCGAGCGTCATGCAGCGGGGCAGCAGGCGCCGTCTCGCGAGGATTGAGCCGAGCCATTGAATCGCGCTATCGCTATCATGCTAACAAATTATTGGTGGCTAGCCGCGCCCGGCGATAAAGTAGGCAGCGTCTGGTGCTCACCAGGCGTTTCATTCCTGCATCGGTTCGCGATGCAAACCCCTAGTAGTACCCTGCCTCGACCCGCGCCCTGCCCCAGGCGCGGGTTTTTTTATGCCTTCCGAAGCGTCTTTCATCCCGTTTTACGGCGGGCTTTTGACGTGAGGCGATTGGCGCCCGCCTGGTGACACGAAAACGCCCATGCGGCGTGAACCGCATGGGCGTGATCGTGGCGCCGGTGGATAGCGCTTACAGTGCGGCGATCTTGTCGCGCTGTTCGGCGAGGGTGGCGCGGTGCGCCTGGGCCTCGGCCAGCTTGGCGCGTTCCTTGTCGACCACCTCGGCGGGGGCCTTGCTGATGAAGCCCTCGTTGCCGAGCTTCTTCTCGATGCCGCCGATGAACTTGTCCTGCTTGTCGATTTCCTTGGCCAGGCGCGCAAGCTCGGTGTCCTTGTCGATCAGCCCCGCCATGGGCACCAGGACTTCCATGTCGCCGACCAGTTGCGTCGCGCACAGGGGAGCCTGGTCGGGGTCGTCGAGCCAGGTGACGCTGTCGAGCTTGGCCAGCTTGGAGAGGAACAGCCGGTTGGCTTCCAGGCGCGCCCGGTCGGTCTCGTCGCCCTTGGTGAGCAGCACCTCGAGCGGCTTGCCGGGGGCGATGTTCATCTCGGCGCGGATGTTGCGCACGGCGACGATCACTCCCTTGAGCCACTCGATGTCGCGGGTCGCCTGGGTGTCGACCCGGCTGTCGTCGGCCTGGGGCCAGGGCTGAGCCATGATCGAGTCGTCGCCGCCGGCGTGGGTACCGGCCAGGGGGGCGACACGCTGCCAGATTTCCTCGCTGATGAACGGTATCATCGGATGTGCCAGCCGCAGGATGGTCTCCAGCACCCGCACCAGCGTGCGGCGTGTGCCGCGCTTGGCGGCGGCGGTGGCGTTGTCGTCCCACAGCACCGGCTTGGAGAGTTCCAGGTACCAGTCGCAATACTCGTTCCAGACGAAGTCGTAGAGCGCCTGCGAGGCGTGGTCGAAGCGGAACTCCTCCATCGCGCGGGTCACCTGCGCCTCGGTCTGCTGCAGGCGCGAGACGATCCAGCGGTCGGCCAGCGACAGCTCCACTTCCCCCTCGAGGCCGCAGTCCTCGCCCTCGGCGTTCATCAGCACGTAGCGCGAGGCGTTCCACAGCTTGTTGCAGAAGTTGCGGTAGCCATCCAGGCGGCCCATGTCGAACTTGATGTCGCGCCCGGTGGTCGCCTGCGAGAGGAAGGTGAAGCGCAGCGCGTCGGTGCCATGGGGCTCGATGCCGTCGGGGAACTCGTCACGGGTGGCCTTGGCGATGGCCTTGGCCTTCTGCGGCTGCATCATGTTGCCGGTGCGCTTGTCGATCAGCGCGTCCAGGTCGATGCCGTCGATCAGGTCGATGGGATCGAGCACGTTGCCCTTGGACTTGGACATCTTCTGGCCCTGGGCATCGCGCACCAGGCCATGCACGTAGACCTTCTTGAAGGGCACCTCGCCGGTGAACTTCAGGGTCATCATGATCATCCGCGCGACCCAGAAGAAGATGATGTCGAAACCGGTGACCAGCACGCTGGAGGGGTGGAAGGTCTCGAGTTCCGGCGTCTGCTCGGGCCAGCCGAGAGTGGCGAAGGTCCACAGCCCGGAGCTGAACCAGGTGTCCAGCACGTCCTCGTCCTGGGTGAGGGCCGCGTCGGCGGCGAGGCCGTACTTGTCGCGGGCTTCCTCGGCGCTGCGCGCGACATAGACGTTGCCATCACCGTCGTACCAGGCCGGAATGCGATGGCCCCACCACAGCTGGCGCGAGATGCACCAGTCCTGGAGGTCGCGCATCCAGGCGAAATACATGTTCTCGTAGTTCTTGGGCACGAACTCGATATCGCCGTTCTCCACCGCGGCGATGGCCGGCTTGGCCAGTTCCTCGACCGCCACGAACCACTGATCGGTCAACAGCGGCTCGATGACGTCGCCGGAGCGGTCGCCGAACGGCAGGGTGTTGTTGACGGTTTCGATCTGCGCCAGCAGCCCGGCGGCCTGCATGTCGTCGACGATGGCCTGGCGCGCCGCGAAGCGGTCGAGCCCGACATAGGCGGAGGGCAGCGAGGTGTCGATGTCGGCGAGCGGGCGGCCCTGGATGTCGAAGGCCTCGGCGCGGGGCAGGATGCTGGCGTCCGGGGTGAAGACGTTGATCAGCGGCAGCTGCTGGCGGCGACCGACCTCGTAGTCGTTGAAGTCGTGGGCGGGGGTGATCTTCACGCAGCCCGAGCCCTTGTCCATGTCGGCATGCTCGTCGGCGACGATGGGAATCCGCCGGCCCACCAGCGGCAGCTCGACGAACTTGCCGATCAGCGAGGCGTAGCGCGGGTCCTCGGGGTTGACGGCCACGCCGGTGTCGCCGAGCAGGGTCTCGGGACGCGTGGTGGCGACGATGAGGTGATCCTGACCGTCATCGGTGGTCACGCCGTCGGCCAGCGGATACCGGAAATGCCAGAACTGGCCTTGCTGGTCCTTGTTCTCGACCTCCAGGTCCGAGATCGCGGTATGCAGCGTCGGGTCCCAGTTAACCAGGCGCTTGCCGCGGTAGATCAGGCCCTCGTCGAACAGCCGCACGAAGACATCCTGCACCGCCTTGTAGAAGCCGTCGTCCATGGTGAAGCGCTCGCGGGACCAGTCGACGCTGGCGCCCATGCGGCGCAGCTGACGGGTGATATGGCCGCCGGATTCGTGCTTCCACTCCCAGATCTTGTCGGTGAAGGCCTCGCGCCCCAGCTCGTGGCGGCTCTTGCCGTCTTCCGCCGCGACCTTGCGTTCCACCAGCATCTGCGTGGCGATGCCGGCGTGGTCGGTGCCCACCTGCCACAGCGTGTTGCGCTGCTGCATGCGCCGCCAGCGAATCAGGGTGTCCATGATGGTGTCCTGAAAGGCGTGGCCCATGTGCAGGCTGCCGGTCACGTTGGGCGGCGGAATCATGATCGAGTAGGGCTCGCCCTGGCCCGAGGGGGCGAAACGGTTGGCGTCTTCCCAGCGCTGATACCAGCGCGCTTCGATCTGATCGGGTTGGTAGGTCTTGTCCATGGGCGTCGGTCGGCTCTCGAAATGACGTCAACACGGCCCGCGGCCGTGGCGAAAAATGCCGGCAAGTATAACCCCGCAAGCGGGGTGGCGTCATGGCGCGCTCAGCCCGTCGCGTGGCGCGACGAGCCGGTGAGGTCGTTGGCCTTGACGGGGTAGCCGCGCTTTTTATAGGTCTGCCAGCAGGCGCGCTTGGCGGTCAGCACGTCCTGATGCTGGTTGATGATCTCGGCGACGCGCTCGAAGCGCGAGAACCACTCGGGGATCTCGGGATGCAGGTTGAGCATCGCCTCCACACCGGGCGCGGGCGGCGCTTCCCAGCCGAGGGTCACGGGCGGCTCGGGCGAGACATCGTCGCCCAGCACCGCGTGGGGCAGGTAGCTCTCGGGCTTGAAGGTCCACAGCCGCTCGTCGAGCTCGCGCGCCATGGTCTCGTCCTCGGTGTGGATATGCAGCCGATAGCCCTTGCGATGAATGGTCTCCGCCAGGCGGCAGGCGAAGGCCAGCCGCGCGTCCAGCGTGGTATCGGGCAAGATGTAGAAATCGACTTGAGTCATACGCCGCCGTCGATATCGATCAACGCCCCGGTGGTGAAGCCGGCCTCGGCCAGCCACAGCACGCCGTTGGCGATTTCCTCGGGCTCGCCGATGCGCCCCATGGGAATCACCGAGCCGGCGACATCGGGCTTGTCGGGGTTGCCGCCACTGGCGTGAATGGTGGTGCGAATCACGCCGGGGCGCACGCCGTTGACCCGGATGCCTTCGCCGGCGACTTCCTTGGCGAGACCTTCGGTCATGGTGTCGATGGCGCCCTTGGAGGCGGCGTAATCGACGTATTCGCTGGCACCGCCGAGGTGCGAGGCGGCCGACCCGACGTTGACGATGGCGCCGCCCTGGCCGCCATGGCGGGTGGACATGCGCTTGATCGCCTCGCGGGCGCAGATGAACGGACCGGTCACGTTGATGCGCATCATGCGGTCGACACGCTCGAAGCTCATCTCGTCGACGCGGCTGATCTGGTCGACGATGCCGGCGTTGTTGACCAGCACGTCGAGACGCCCGAACTCGCGGTCGACGGTCTCGAACATGGCGACGATGTCCGCCTCGTCGGCAACATCGGCCTGAATGGCGATGGCGCGTCCGCCCGAGGCTTCGATGTCACTCACGACCCCCTCGGCCGACGCCTTGTCGCTGCGATAGTTGATGGCAACGGCATAGCCCGCTTGCGCGGCGTGCTTGGCGGTGGCGGCACCGATGCCGCGACCGGCGCCGGTAATCAGCATCACTTTCGTCATCGTGACCTCCTTGCCGTGGAAAAGGGGACGGCACGGCCGGGCCGTGCCGTCGTGCGCGGGTGCGTCAGGCCAGACGCGTCAGCCAGTTGCGCGTGTCCTCGCTGCGGCCGTACTGCAGGTCGAGGAGTTCCTTGCGCAGGCGCTTGCCGACCTCGCCACCGCTGTCCGCCTTGAGGCGAATGTTCTCGTCTTCGCTGCGCAGCTCGCCGACCGGGGTGATGACGGCGGCGGTGCCGCAGGCGAAGACCTCGGTGATCTCGCCGGAGGCTGCGCCGGCACGCCACTCGTCGATGCTGATGTGGCGTTCCTCGGGCGTCAGGCCCTGGTCCTTGGCGAGCTCCAGGATGGAGTCGCGGGTGACGCCTTCGAGGATGGTGCCGGTCAGCTTGGGCGTGACGATGCGCCCGTCCTTGAACACGAAGAACAGGTTCATGCCGCCGAGTTCCTCGATCCACTTGTTCTCGGCGGCGTCGAGGAAGGCCACCTGGGCGCAGCCGTGGGCCTCGGCTTCCTTCTGGGCCGCCAGCGAAGCCGCGTAGTTGCCGCCGCACTTGGCATAGCCCGTGCCCCCCGGCGCGGCCCGCTTGTAATGCGAGGACAGCCAGATGGAGACCGGGTCGACCCCGCCCTTGAAGTAGGCCGCCGCCGGCGAGGCGATGACGTAGTAGTCGACCTCATGGGACGGACGCACGCCCAGGAAGGTCTCGCTGGCGATCATGAACGGACGCAGGTAGAGGCTGGATTCTTCGGCGGCGCTGGCCGGCGTCGGCACCCAGGCGTTGTCCTGGGCGAGCAGCGCCCTGAGCGACCCGATGAAGTCCTCGTCGGAGAGTTCCGGCAGCGCCAGGCGACGCGCGGAGGCACGGAAACGCTCGGCGTTCTTCTCGGGGCGGAAGGTCCACACCGAGCCGTCGGCATGCCGATAGGCCTTGATGCCTTCGAAGATCTCCTGGGCGTAGTGCAGCACGGCCGCCGCGGGGTCCAGCGTCAGCGGCCCGTAGGGGCGGACTTCGTGGCCGTGCCAGCCGGCATCGACCGTCCAGCGAATGTGGGCCATGTGGTCGCTGAAGTGACGCCCGAAGCCGGGATTCTCGAGAATCGTCTCGCGCAGGGCGGCATCCGTGGGGTGGGCGTTAGGCCGTAGGTCGAAGCCTGAAGTGGTCACTGAAGTTCTCCGTTGCATCCAAGAGGGGGTCTACAAAATGCCTGCGCTGGGCAATACCGCGTTGACGTTGCGCGCCATCGGCGAAGAACGCGGGTGCAAAAATCGTCACCTCCGGCGGCCGCACGGACGCCGAGAATGACACAGGCGCGTCGGAGGGGGAAAGTCCGACACGCCTGAGGTTTACGTTAGCATGCAAATAGTTGCCTGCGAAGCATCACTCGACGCTGGGACGCGTCTCGGCGGCTTCGGTTTCGCGGTCGAGCAAGTACTGGGTCAGCAGCCCCACCGGCCGCCCGCTGGCGCCTTTCTTGTCGCCCGAGGCCCAGGCGGTGCCGGCGATGTCCAGGTGCGCCCACGGATAGGCATCGGCGAAGCGTGACAGGAAGCAGGCTGCCGTGATGGTACCGGCGGGGCGACCGCCGATATGAGCCAGGTCGGCGAAGTTGGAGTCCAGCTGGCTCTGGTACTCGTCCCACAGCGGCAGGTGCCAGGCGCGGTCCCAGGCGTTCTCGCCGGCGTCGAGCAGGTCGAGCGCCAGGTCGTCGTCGTTGGACAGAAGCCCAGAGGCATGATGACCAAGCGCGATGATCGCGGCACCGGTCAGGGTGGCGATGTCCACCACGCTGGCGGGCTTGAAACGCTCGACATAGCTCAGCGCGTCGCACAGCACCATCCGTCCTTCGGCGTCGGTGTTGAGGATCTCGACGTTGAGCCCCTTGAGTGTCTTGACGATGTCGCCGGGCTTGATGGCGCGGCCGTCGGGCATGTTCTCGGCACTTGCTACCACGCCGATGACATTGATCCTGGGCTTGAGCCCGAGCACCGTCTTCATGGTGCCGAAGACGCTGGCGGCGCCGCACATGTCGAACTTCATCTCGTCCATGCCGGCCCCCGGCTTGAGCGAGATGCCGCCGGAGTCGAAGGTGATGCCCTTGCCGACCAGGATGTGCGGCGCTTCTTCCGGGTCCTCGGCGCCGCGATATTCCATGACGATCAGCCGCGAGGGCTCCGCGCTGCCCTGGCCGACCGCGAGCAGGGCATTGGCGCCCAGTGCTTCCAGCGCATCCTCGTCGAGGATCTCGACGTTCAGCGCACCGTCGGCGCCATCGGCCAGACGCTGGGCCTGGTCGGCGAGATAGCGCGGCGTGCAGACATTGCCGGGCAGGTTGCCCAGCGTACGGGTCAGGGAGACCCCTTCGCCGACGGCCGCGCCCACGCGCGCGCCGAGCTCGGCCTGGGCGGCCTGGTCCTCGTCGCCGACCAGCAGCGTCAGGCTGGAGAGGCGCGGCGCTGGTGCGGGCTCCGACTTGAACTCGTCGAAGCGGTAGCAGGCACGGTGCGCGGCCTCCAGCGTCACGCGGGCCTTCCAGGCGGTGTCGCGCTCGCCGACGGGCACGTCGGTGAAGGTCGCCGCCACGTCATCCAGCGGCAGCTTGGCGATGGCACCGAACGCGGCATCCAGGGCCTTGATGAGCTGGCTCTCGCCGCACTTGGCGCGCTCGCCGAGACCGACGAGCAGCAGGCGCTCGGCGCCGAGGCCGGGCGCGAACGGGATCAGCTGCACGTTGCCGAGGCTGGGCTCGAAGTCGCCCCGGTCGAGCAGTTGGCCGATCAGGCGTTCGCTGGCGTCGTCGAGCTTGTCCGCCGCGGGTAGCAGGTCACCATCCTTGAAGACCGGCACGACCAGACATGCCGTTTCGATTTTGGCCGGATTGACGGTGAGTACGGGGAATTCCATGGCGTCTCCAAACGACTGGGCTGACATGACCTGTCTCGTGGCGAGACAAGTGTCCGGGGATTCTGGATAATGCCGACAAGGATGCCGGCGCTGAACGTACTCCAGTGTACGCAAAGCCGGAACGCAATGCATGGGGAGGGTGGTCGAAGGCTGCACGCGGTTCGCCAAGGGGCCGCGTGGACCAGGGAGCCGACCCGGGAGAAGACGTTTGATCGTATTCCGCTATCTGACACGCGAGATCCTCGCCACCATGGCCGCCGTGGCCGGCGTGCTGCTGCTGGTGATCATGGGCAGTCGCTTCATCCGCTACTTCGGCGATGCCGCCCAGGGGGACATTCCCGCCAGCATACTGGGCACCCTGATGCTCTATCACCTGCCCGGCTTCATGGAGCTGGTGCTGCCGCTGTCGTTCTTTCTGGGCATTCTTCTGGCGTTCGGGCAGCTGTATCTGAACAGCGAAATCACCGTGCTGGTCGCCTGCGGGATCAGTCCCAACCGTCTGCTGCGGGTGACGCTGTGGCCGGCGTTGCTCGTTGCCCTGCTGGTGGCGTTGTGCAGCCTGTGGCTGACGCCGAACGGCGCTCGCCACAACGAAATGGTGCTCGAGGAGCAGAAGAGCCGGCTCGACTTCTCGGTGCTGCAGCCGGGGCGCTTTCAGGAGTTCGGCAGCGGACGCACCGCCTACACCGAGAGCCTCAACGACGACCGCTCGCGCATGGAAAGCGTGTTCATCAGCGAGCGCCAGCCGCGCAGCGACGGCACGCCGGAGACGGTGGTCACGCGCGCCGACGGGGGCTACCAGACTGTCGACGACGACACCGGCAGCCGCTTTCTGGTACTCACCGACGGCGAGCGTTACAGCGTCGAGCCGGGCAATCACGTCGCCGAGCGCGTGCAGTTCGACACCTACGCGGTGCGTCTGTCGCAGGCCAGCGAGCGGGTCGATCTGCAGGCGGCCGAGCTGACCTCGACGCCACAACTGCTCGAACGCGGCGGCAGCGAGGCCTGGGCGAACCTGCAGTGGCGGCTGTCGATGCCGTTGATGGTGCCGATTCTCACCCTGCTGGCCCTGCCGCTGTCGCGGGTCAACCCACGGCAGGGGCGCTTCGCCAAGCTGCTGCCGGCGATCTTCCTGCACATCAGTTACTTGAGCCTGTTGCTGGCGGCCCAGGACGCCATCGCGCGTGGCTCGCTGGCGCCGACCATCGGCATGTGGCCGATTCACCTGGGATACCTGCTGTTGGGAGTCTGGATGACACGCCGTGACCAGCGCCGGGGAGGCCGGACATGATCTTCGACCGTTTCGATCGCTACATCGCCCGCAACGTGCTGGCGGCCATGCTGGTCGTGCAGGTGATGATCCTGGGGCTGGACCTGGTCATTTCCTACATCAACGATCTCGGCGACGTCGAGGGCGACTACGGGGCGCTGGATGTCCTGCTGTATCTGCTGATGCGCCTGCCGTGGCGGTTCTATCAGTACGCCCCGGTGGGGGTGTTGATCGGTGCGTTGATCGGCCTGGGCAGCATGGCCTCCAGCAACGAACTGACGGTGATGCGTGCCTCCGGGCGCTCGCTGGCGCGTATCCTGTGGGGGGCCATGAAGCCGCTGGGGCTGGTGATCATCGTGACCATGGCGATCAGCGAATGGGTCAGCCCGGTGACCGAGCAGTACGCGGAAGCCTGGCGCCTGGAGCAGCTCGAGGGCGAGGGCGCGATCCTCTCCGAACGCGGCGGCTGGCAGCGCGAGGGCGATGACTTCTATCGCTTCGGCACCATCCGCGCGGACGACGTGGTCATCGATGTCACGCGCTATCACTTCGACGGCACGCAGCTGGTCAGCGCCACGCATGCCGACCGCGCGGTCTGGGAGGACGGCAGCTGGCAGTGGGTCAATGTCGACACGACCCGCTTCGAGGACGGCCGTACCGTGGTCGACAGCCAGCCGCGCCAGGCCTGGGAGACCTCGTTTACCCCCGCCCAGCTCAATCGCCTGCTGCGCCCTCTGGAGAGCCAGTCGCCCAGCGACCTGTGGCGCTACGCCAGTTATCTGGGCAACCAGGGGCTCGAGGCCACGCAGCCGCTGCTGTACTTCTGGCAGAAGATGCTGCTGCCGTTCACCCTGGCGGGCCTGATGCTGGTCGCCGCGTCGTTCGTGTTCGGCCCGCTGCGCACCGTCGCCGCCGGCACGCGCGTCTTCTACGGCATCATCGTGGGGGTCTCGTTCAAGTACCTGCAGGATCTGCTGGCCCCGGCCTCGATGCTGTTCGGCTTCTCCCCGATCTTCGCGGTGCTGGTGCCCACCGTGGCGTGCTACGTGCTGGGGATCGTCCTGCTCCGACGCACCGGCTGATCGCCCGGCCGTCGACTCGCTCGACACCAGCCGCGCGACATGACGCAACGCCCCCGGCGCCGTATTCGGCACCGGGGGCGTTGTGCGTTCAGTGAGGTGTGTCGCGCTTGCGACGTTTCAGACGGCGCTCGTCGAAAAGCGCTCAGTCCGCGAGCGCGCGGTCGAGCCGTGCCAGCACGTTCTCCACCTGGCCGCGATGCATCACCAGGGCGTCGTCGAGCGTCGCGAGGGCATCCAGGCGGCGGGGCAGGTGAGTGATCGCCAGCCCCATGCCTTCCTGGCACACGCCATGTTGATAGCGGGTGAAGTCCAGCGGGCCGAGTGCCTGACGCTCGCCGAGGTCGAGACGTGCGAGCTTGCCGAAGGCATCCACGCTGTCGATGACCGGGGCCTGGGTCAGCGGCAGATGGGTCAAGTGCCAGGCCAGCCAATCGCCCTCCAGGCGCTCTGAGTTGTCGCGCAGCGTGCGAAACCAGTGCTGGACCTGTTCGAGGCGATAGCGCGCCCGGGCAGGCTTGTCCATCCACAGCACTTCGGTGCGCTGGGCGTTGCCGGCATCGAGCTGGCCGGGCATGTAGACCCAGGACTCGGTGAGGCGTGCCAGCGCGCTGGGCAGCGGTTCCTCGAGCATGCGCTCGTTGAAGGCATCGAGCGCCGGTTCGAGCTGGCTCGGCGTCTCGGAGTAGCCGACGTTGTAGCGCCACACGCGTCCGGAGATTTCCTGGGTGACGATATGGTCCTCGTCCAGCGCCATGTGGCTCATCAGGTCGCGGGTTTCCAGCGAGGCATCCGCCAGGCCGGCGCGACGCGCCTGTACGTGAAGGCGCTTGAGCATAGGGTCGAGCGGCAGGCGGTGGTAATCGCCATAGCACTGGCCGTCTTTTTGAAAAGGCGTGAGATCAAGGTCGAGGCGTGAAGCATCGCCGCTTTCGGCGTGACGTAACGTCATGGGGTCTCTCTTGCTGTGTGCGTGCTTTTGCGCGCATGGGCATTGCGCCTCACGGCGCGAACGGTTCCCCCCGTCGACGAATTCCGCGTGACACCCTTTGATTACCACGTGCGGGGTATCACGAGGAATTTTTTATTACCGGGGATGGGATAATAAAACGTTATCTATCCTAGCGGCCGTGCATGGAAATGCAAGTCCCTTGATCAAGCGAGTGCCGATACAGGGGGCACTCACCGGGCTCAGGCAATGAGCAGACGCCGGTAGTCGCCGGGCGTCAGGCCGTAGGCGGCCTTGAAGCGCCGCGTGAAGTGGCTGAGGCTGCGATAACCGAGCGAATAGCAGATCTCGGTGATGGGCGCGTCGGCGTCGCGCAGCCACTGACGGGCACGCGCCAGGCGCAGGCGCTGCTGATATTCCCCCGGTGTGCAGCCGACCTCGCGCTGGAACAGCCGGTACAGACGCGCCTTGCTCATGCAGGCTTCGCGGGCCAACTGGGCGCCGTCGAGCGGCTGCTCGGGATGGCGTTCCAGCCACGCCAGCGCGGCCGCCAGGCCATGGCGCGGCGGGGTCTGCCGGGCGTCGGCGAGCAGCAGTTCGCGTGACTGGGTGCGCAGGAGGCGCACGATGAGTTCGTCGATGCCCAGGCCGATCAGGGCATCGCGGTCGGGATGGTTTTCGCGGAACAGTCCCATCAGGCGCTCGATGAGGGACTGCGTGGACGGGCCATGCGGTACGTGCAGGGCGCGCGGCGCGTAATGCCATTCGCCGAGCTCTTTATCGCGGGGATGCGACTGGTTGAGGCGTTCGCTGAGGGCGTGCACGCGCGCCGGATCGAGGTCGATGGTCATGCAGGTGGTGGGCGCATCCGGGCGTGCCTCGGGGAAATCGATGCGCACTTCCTGATACGGCGCCAGGACGAAGCTCTCGCCCGGCAGGAAGGTCTCCGGTTCCTCGGTCGCGCCATGCATCACCTTGCGTCCTTTGAGCATGCCGCAATACAGCACGCGCTCGGCGCTCAGCGCGACGTCCCGCGCGGGCCACCAGGTGTCGTAGACCGACAGTTCCGCATGCGGGCCGGCATAGCAGATGCGGTTCTCGATCAGGCGCCGCGTGCGCGGCGTGTCCGTCAGACGCTCGAGCGTACCGGGCGACGGGACGCGAGGCGTCAGGGAATCGGACGGCGGAACGGCATGCATGGCGAACTCCTCGACGGCACCGACGGCAGGGGCGTGACGATCACGCCTACCCTGCAGTGTAGGCAAAGTCGAGGTCTGAGACTGGCAGACAAACGTCGGAGACTGGCAGGCAAGTCGGCGCCGCTGGGACGCGCCATGCTGAAAGCGATGCGCGGGCACTCATCACATGCTGCCCACCCATTCATGACACCCGCCCATTCCACGCGGCCCAGCGCCGCAGCGAATGAGACGACGGGGCCATGCGCATTCGCTCAAGGAGACACGCCATGATTCACGCACGTCCCGGCACCCCGGGTGCCGTCGTCGACTTCAAGTCGCGTTACGAGAACTTCATCGGCGGCGAGTGGGTCGCCCCCGCCGACGGCCGCTATCTGGACAACATCACGCCTGTGACCGGCGAGGTCTTCTGCCAGGTGCCGCGTTCCTCCGCGGCGGATATCGACCATGCGGTGAAAGCCGCGCAGAAGGCCGCACCCGCCTGGGGCAAGACGCCGCCCGCCGAGCGCGCCAATGTGCTGCTCAAGATCGCTGACCGGGTCGAGCAGAACATCGAGAAGCTCGCCGTGGCCGAAACCTGGGACAACGGCAAGCCGATCCGCGAAACCAGCGGCGCTGACATCCCGCTGGTGGCCGATCACTTCCGCTATTTCGCCGGGTGCCTGCGTGCCCAGGAAGGCACCATCAGCGAGATCGACGAGCACACCGTCGCCTATCACTACCACGAGCCCTACGGCGTGGTGGGCCAGATCATCCCCTGGAACTTCCCCATCCTCATGGCGGCGTGGAAGCTGGCGCCCGCACTGGCCGCCGGCAATTGCACGGTGCTCAAGCCCGCCGAGCAGACACCGGCCTCGATCAATGTCTTCCTCGAGCTCATCGCCGACCTGGTGCCGGCCGGCGTGATCAACGTGGTGCACGGGCTGGGCGAGGAGGCCGGCGAAGCCCTGGCGACCCACGAGGGCATCGCCAAGCTCGCCTTCACCGGCTCGACCCCGGTGGGCAGCAAGATCATGGCCAACGCCGCCAAGCGGATCGTCCCTGCCACGCTGGAACTGGGCGGCAAGTCGCCCAACCTGTACTTCGAGGATGTGCTCTCGCACGGCGAAGCCTTCGCCGAGAAGTGCATCGAAGGCCTGTTGATGACCTTCTTCAACCAGGGCGAAGTGTGCACCTGCCCCTCCCGCGCACTGGTCCACGAGTCGATCTACGACGAGTTCATGGCCCGCGCCATCGAACGCGCCAAGACCATCCGCCAGGGCAATCCGCTGGACACCGAGACGCAGATCGGCGCCCAGGTCTCCAAGGAGCAGTTCGACAAGATCCTCTCGTACATGGACATCGGCCGCGAAGAGGGTGCCGAGTGCCTGCTGGGCGGCGGCAAGGCCACGCTCGAGGGCGAGCTGGCGGGAGGCTTCTACGTGCAGCCGACCATGCTCAAGGGCCGCAACGACATGCGCGTCTTCCAGGAGGAGATCTTCGGCCCGACGCTCGCCATCACCACCTTCCGTGACGAGGAAGAAGCACTGGCCATCGCCAACGATACCCAGTTCGGGCTGGGCGCCGGGGTCTGGACGCAGGACATGAACCGTGCCTACCGCCTGGGACGCGGCATTCAGGCCGGGCGCGTGTGGACCAACTGCTACCACCAGTACCCCGCGCATGCCGCCTTCGGGGGCTACAAGAAATCGGGCATCGGCCGCGAGACCCACAAGCTGATGCTCGACCACTATCAGCAGGTGAAGTGCGTGCTGGTCTCCTACAGCCACGACCCGATGGGGCTTTATTGAGCCTGAGCCGTTCGGGGCACTGCCCCGAACGGCATTCCCGTTTCATCAATAGTGGAGTCATCGCTCCATCACGGCTTCGGCGAACTCGAAGGCGCGCGGCGTTCGGCTGCCCGCCGACCGAGGAGAAACGACAATGGACAAGACGATGAAAGCTGCCGTGGTCCGCCAATTCGGCGAACCGCTGGTGATCGAGGAAGTCGCGACCCCGCGACCGCAGCAGGGGGAAATTCTGGTCGAGGTGGCCGCCTCGGGCGTGTGCCACACCGATCTGCATGCCGCCCACGGTGACTGGCCGGTCAAGCCCAGCCCACCCTTCATCCCCGGCCACGAGGGCGTCGGCCATATCGTGGCGGTGGGCGAGGGCGTCAAGCACGTCAAGGAGGGCGACCGTGTCGGCGTGCCGTGGCTCTATTCGACCTGCGGCCATTGCGAGCACTGCCTGGGGGGCTGGGAGACCCTGTGCGAGTCGCAGCAGAATACCGGCTACTCGGTGAACGGCGGTTTCGCCGACTACACCCTGGCCGATGCCAACTACGTGGGGCGGCTGCCCGACAACGTCGACTTCCTGGAGATCGCGCCGGTGCTGTGTGCCGGCGTGACGGTCTACAAAGGGCTCAAGATGACCGACGCCCGCCCTGGGCAGTGGGTGGTGATCTCGGGGATCGGCGGTCTCGGCCACATGGCGGTGCAATACGCCAGGGCCATGGGCTTCAACGTGGCGGCGGTGGATATCGATGACGGCAAGCTGGCGCTGGCCGAACGCCTGGGAGCCACCGTCGTCGTCAATGCCTCGAAGGCCGATCCGGCCGAGACCCTCAAGCGCGAGATCGGCGGGGCTCATGGCGCGCTGGTCACTGCCGTGTCGCCCAAGGCCTTCGATCAGGCCCAGCGCATGCTGCGTCGCGGCGGCACCCTGGTGCTCAATGGCCTGCCGCCGGGCGACTTCCCGCTGCCGATCTTCGATACGGTGCTCAACGGCATCACCGTGCGCGGCTCCATCGTCGGCACTCGACAAGACCTTCAGGAAGCGCTCGATTTCGCCGGTCAAGGCAAGGTCGAGGCCACCATCGCCACCGAGAAGCTGGAAAACATCAATGACGTCTTCCAGCGCATGCTCGACGGCAAGATCGAAGGGCGGATCGTGCTGGACATGACGGGCTGAGCCGCCACGTTTCGAGACCGCTGCCACGTACTGGCTTCCACGTAACTGAGTCGCGTCCGACTCATGCTTTGCCGCTTCCTCGGAAGCGGCATTTTTGTGGGTGATGGCTGAGCCTGATCCGACAAGTGCCTGGACCGAGTCCGAAAAGGGCTCAGGCCTTGCTGACGATCAGCGCGGCATTCACCCCGCCGAAGCCGAACCCGTTGCACAGCACGTGCCGGCAGCGATGCTCGCGCGCCTCGCCAGGGACGAGGTCCAGATCGCTCAGGTCCGCGTCGGCGTGTTCCAGATTCAGGGTCGGGGGCAGGCGATCCTGGATGGCCGCCAGGGCCGAGAAGATGCTCTCCACACCGCCGGCGGCACCGAGCAGGTGCCCGGTGGCCGACTTGGTGGCGGAGATCGGAATGCCAGGCAGAGCGTCACCGAACGCGTTGCGCAGCGCGGCGATTTCCGCCCGGTCGCCGACCGGGGTCGAGGTGGCGTGGGCGTTGATGTGATCGATGGCCTCGGGGGCGAGTCCCGCCATCCGCAGCGCGGCCCGAATGGCCGCCGCGGCCCCGGCGCCATCTTCCGGTCCGGCCGTGATGTGATGGGCATCCGCGCTGGTGCCATAGCCGCTGAGAAAAGCCAGTGGTGTCGCCCCGCGCGCCTCGGCGTGGGCCAGGGTCTCGATCACCAGGAGCCCCGCGCCTTCGCCCATGACGAAGCCGTTACGGGCCTGATCGAAAGGCCGCGACGCCTTGGCAGGCGCCGCCTGCTCGGTGGAGAGCGCCTTCATGGCATGGAAGCTGGCCAGCGAGAGCGGGTCGATACAGGCCTCGGCGCCACCCACCAGGGCCACTTCGGCCTCGCCGCTGCGGATCAGGCGCATGCCATCGCCGATGGCCTGCACCCCCGCCGCGCAGGCCGTGACCGGGCAGCCCAGCGGCCCGCGCAGGCCATAGCGAATCGACACATTGCCCGCCGCCAGGTTGGCCAAAAAGGCCGGCACGGTGAACGGCGAGAGTCGGCGATAGCCGCGTGTCGAAAGCGTGTTCTGCGCCTGGGTGATGGTCGGGAAGCCGCCGATGCCGGAGCCCACGATGGTGGCGGTGGCCAACCGGTCCTCATCGCTCGATGGAAACCAGTTCGCCTGGGTCAGCGCCTCTTCGGCGGCGGCCATGGCATAAAGGCTGAACAGCTCCATCTTGCGACGTTCTTTTGCATCGGCCACGCGATCGGGGTCGAAGCCCGCTTCCGGGTCGCTCTCCCTACCGGGGACCGTACCCGCGACCTTGATCGGCAGCTCGCCGGTCTCGAAGCGCGTGATAGAGGAAACGCCGGAGCGGCCGGCCAGCAGGCGCTCCCAGTTGGCGTTGACGCCGCAACCAAGGGGACTGACCATGCCCATGCCGGTGATAACGAGCGGTGATGACATGCGAGTGTCCTGAACTGTTGGAGTTTACGCCACGCTAGCACCGGGCTTGATATGATCAAGATAATATTCAGCGTGTATTCAGCACCTATTCTGAGCAGCAGCGTGAGGTCGCCATGTCCGACTCGACGAATCGCAAGGCCAGATCGCGTGAGCGAATCCTCAACTCGGCCGTCGAGCTGTTCAGCCGCCAAGGATTCGAGAAGGTCTCCATCGGCCAGATCATGAAACTGGCCAAGATGACCCACGGCGCCTTTTATGCCCACTTCGCCTCCAAGGAAGCGCTCTACCACGCCTCGGTGCGAGAAACCCTGGAAAGCAGCCGCGCGGCCAGACTGGTCAAGGGGCCGCTTTCGGTGAAGCACCTCACGGAACTGGTCTCCAACTGCTGGAATCTTCAGGAGCTGGAACGCAAGCACCAACCAGGGCCGGAGACTGTGCTGTTCAACGAAATCGGCAACGAGAACGCCGAGGTTCGCACGCTCTTCGAAGCCTCCTACCTGCGCATGAAGAAGATGCTGGAAACCCGCCTCATCGCCCTCAGCCGCCTCAAGAAACTCCCCTTCGAACCCGACCGCGATGTCATCGCCGACAAGTCGCGCGTGATTCTCGCCTCCCTGGTGGGCGCCGTGGCCCTCGCCAAGAGCCTGCCCGGCGAGCAAGAGCGCCAGCACATCCTCGAAGCCGCCCAGCGCAACATCCTGCAGATGCTCGGCGTCGACCAGGACGAACTGGACAGCATGCTGGGCGACGTCAGCCGGTAGCTCCAGTACCACCAGCGTGAACCGCCGTTCCCCCTAATGCTTTCGTGGGCATTGCTCTCCACGTAACGTCTGGTTACGGTACAGCAAAGGCTACTTAAGAAAGCCGGTGATAAACCATTACGCTGGGACTACCGCATGGATGACAACCGCTCATCGCCCCATGCACAGGTAGGGGCGGTAGCGTTCCTGAAGATCCTGCCCTCACCCAACAGGCCCCGCACGCCGATAAAACTTTTCTCAGTACATGCCGATAGAAAAACAAGATAACGTATCCAGTAGCAGCAAGTCTTCACGGTGCGTGTACGATAACGCCTCAGTCTCAGCCCCAGCATAGCTCGCAAGCACGCGAACCCTGCATAACGCGCCGAATTATACTTAGCACAATGCGAAATCAATGGGTTAGGTGTAAAAAGGCGGGCTTGATAAGATTTCTTGAACGCGCGCGCTCGTTAAAGTGGCAAAACGAGCGCGCTATCTAATACCTGTTATGCATTAAGGAGCTAGTCTTTTGAAAGGTGTAAGTTTCATGGGCTTTGTTGCACCAATGATTGCACTATTCATCGCTATCGTTTGGATTGGTGTTGCTATCGTTGGAAAAAACGTTAATGCCAAAGACCTGGTATTTTCTTACACAGCACTAGCTGCGGCATTTGTGATGTTTTCTCTTAATCTCGGGTTTTCGTTGAAGAATGAGGACAGTACTCATGTCGTTCAGCCACATCTGATACTTACGCCGAACTGCGTCGATGTCTACTCAGAGTTGCTGACGAAATCCAACTTTGTCGTATTTAATCAAGAAAAGTTAAGTTCGTCACTGAATCTTGCGAGAATAAGTGAAAAAGCCGGTCTCCCGCAATTGTCTGACGATGAAAGCGCGGTCTTCCAAAAGAATCTCGTTGAATTCTTGAGGGTGTCTGTGGTCGGGCATTTGTTGTCCGAATACCCCGACTGGAATCCAGGCGTAAAAACTTTCAGGGGGAAAAGGCAGGTTCAGTTCAACAACTCTGAGGAAGGTGCTGGCCATAACTCTTACTACTCTGTCCCGCAGATGGAGAACGCTCTGAAGATAGACGTGGACGATTTCGATATTTCTGAAAGTGTGGGTATAACTAATGGTCTTACATTACCGCCGAATACAGCTATTTCGAGTAATGGTGAAAATCTAATTTTTGAGAACCCTCACATTCGAATAGAAATCGATTTTGAGGTTGAAGATGGAATGAGTTTTGCCGTTCCATCCTACATTGGCTCTAATCTAAGGTTGGACCAGCGAGATCTGAGCCAGGGTGTTGTCAACATCCAAAGCAACATTAGAGTTTCTGTGTCTCAGAAAAAGCAAAGATCAGGCAGTCCTGAGCGTCTTAAGTACAAAGCATGGGCGTCACAGATTGTTGACATCATCCGAGCGGGATTTTCGCCAGTAGCATCTCAAAATGCATAACCAATGCAGGCACGGCGACGCCCATTACATTGCGCCTTCGGCTCCATTCCATGGGCGCGCATGCTGCAGGCGTTGGGCTCATAGTTGGAATTTGCCTGAGCAAATTTCGTTCATGCGCATTGCTATCGACAGACATGTGACGGGCTCATCTTTGATAAATTCTGAGTGTATGTTGTCTGCGAGCCCGCTAATAGGATCGAGGTATCGTGCTTTAGCTGCATCTACAGCCAAGCTGTTGATGTTTTGACGGTTCTGAAGCCCACATTGTTTTACAAGAATATCCTTCAGTGCGTGAAATTTTGCTCTCTCGGATTCATTTGGCTGAATGTCGGTGGGGCAATATTTCACCTTTAAGGCCTGCTGGAATAGGTCAATGTTCTGGTCTATCTTATCGGAATCCGTTGCATCACTTGCCATGAAGGCATTGAAGATAGAAAGGATAGTTATGAGGCCTGTAATAAGTGCCGAAATCTCCTTGCGTTCTATAAGCGAGAATGGGCCAAACAGTATTGCCAAAATAAAAAGCACACCGGTTAGCAATATGATTGCTGTATTTATTGGGTCACCATTCAATGCCTCATAAATCGAATAACCGATAAATGCGATAGCTGAAACACCGGAAGCAATAAGCCTGACAAGCACGAAATTATATCCTTTTAAATCAAATGAATACGATGCCCCGAGATCTTGCCGAAATGGCGAAAGATAAGCAATATGCATAGCCGAAATATCGCCATTGCCCACCCGTGGAAAGAGCCCGCTCGAAAAGGAATTAGCCCAACAAATTGGTCAACCGGACGCCAAAAGCGTGGCGCTTTTGGTTCCCTCCGCTGCGCTTCGGCGCCGGTTACCGTCTGCGTTATGTCCGCCGAGGTCATTGCTATTTTTCGCTCTAGAAGACAGGAATATGAAGGGTAAATACATGGGAAGTTACCATAATGATCAGCCTATTAGTGGAGAAGAGAAAAGTCCCGACCTTTTAAGTAGAAAGGCGTTTTCTGAGCGTTTAGCGAGCGTACTTCAAGTAGCCCCTGGTGATGACTGCATGACGGTATCTCTTGAAGGCGATTGGGGCTATGGAAAAACCTCTGTAATTAACCTTGTAAAAAAAACGTTATTAGAACTAGAAAATAGCCCTGTTATTGTAGAGTACAACCCATGGCTGGCAGGGAAAGCAGAGACTTTAGTACAAGATTTTTTGGTTCAGTTTTCTGCGCAGCTCAATATCCCTGATAGACCAAAAGAAGGGTTGAGGGCCTCTAAGGAGTTATTAGCGTACTCGAAATTATTTAACGCGATGAAATTCATTCCTGGCGTGGAGCCATGGGCTTCAACTGTTCAAGGAGTTTTTGGTGCGGTTGGTGGCGCTGCAAAGGAAATTAGTAAGCTAAAAGAGCTTGACCTGCTTGGCAGAAAGAAAAAGATAAATAGTATTTTAGAAAATCTGGGAGTATCAATAGTCGTCGTTATTGATGACATTGATAGATTGACGCCAGATGAAGCATTTCAAGTGATTAGATTGGTAAAGGCCGTAGCTGATTTCCCCGGGACATCATTTTTATTGTCTTTTGATCCGTCTTATCTTGCGAGTTCACTTGAAAAGCAGGGCATCGATAATTCTAGCCAGTATATAGATAAAGTAGTTCAGTTAAGAATCCCTTTACCTATTATAGCCCATCGTGATCTTCAGAACTTGGCCAATATTGAGCTTCGAAATTTATCAGACAAATCTTTAACTGACAGCTTTGAACGTGACCAAGAGAGATTAAGCTATTTGTATCATCAGTATACTAAACATCTCATACGAAGCCCACGTGAGCTAAAACGGATCTTCAATCATTTGCGATTTGTACTAGCTCAGACCGAAGGCAAGGTGTGCTTTACCGACTTGTATTGCCTTTCCATTTTGGCAATAAAAAGCCACGAAACATATCAATCCATAAAAGACTCCCCTGAATTTTACGTTGGTCGAAAGTTCGATGACGACCTTTCTTTTGAAAAACGGGAAGAGATTATAGAAAAAAGTAAGGATAAACGAGAGGCCGTCCTTGCCTGTTCTCCTGAAAAAGATGCACCTTATATAAGGGGAATCCTCAAAGAATTATTTCCACTTCTCGACGAAGCCGGGTATTCAATGTACGGCTCCGATTATGATCAGTGTGGTCGAGTGGCATCAGAGAAACGATTATACACGGCTCTCCACTATCAAGTTCCCCCTGGTTTGGTATCAGATACGGAGATAGTTTCATTCCTAAGCGGAACCATCAATCGTGAAGAGTATTTGAGAAAGGCAATCGATGAAGATTTTGTTGAAAGGTTGTTCGAGCTTCTGAATCAGAATATAGAAAAGCTAAGCAAGATGATGCGATTCTTTCTTTAAAGTCCATATACAACGTCTTTCTTAATTCGGATTATTTAAAAGGATTTGAAGACGAAGTACATGGTCTTTTTGGTTTTGATCCTTATCGGAACATAATGTGGTTGACATTTTCGGTCATTGAGAATACAGATAAAAAAGAGGATTTACTTTTCGACTTTCTTAGAGAGCCACAAGCACTTCCGATTACCGCAGACATAACGCGTCGATTGTTGTTGCAAACAGGAAAGATAGCGACGGACGATCCTAGATTAAAGCAAGAACAGTGGCTATCAAAAGATAATAGCGAAGAATATATAGACCGCTGGTCCGACTTGGTAATGATGCAGTTACTTGAAGCAGATCTTGTAGACTCTGTTCATGCTTCACATATCTATTTCGCCTTTTATCGGGCGTCTAAAGAGAAAGCCGAAAAAGTTTTCAGCCGATGGCTAAGCGAAGAATCAGGCTTGGAAAAGATCGCGAAGCTGATAGGCAGGTGTGGTAGTGATTCAACTAATGGTCCGTATGCAGAAATATCTGAAGAATCACTATCTGAGCTATTGAATTATAAAACTCTTAGAGAGCTTGCCGATAATGAACTGAAAAACTCGGCTAATAACCTTTCGACATACCTGCAAGCTGTTTACAGAAGTATTTTAACAGGTGAAAAGTACTATCTTAACGATGCCTCTAAGGGTGAAAAATTCTAACATCATAAGCAATCAATTGGACATAATAATTAGCTGCTAGGGACTGCATTATGCTTCGCTTCATGCAGCCCCAGAGCCGGGCGTTACACAATAAAGCATTAGGAATTTGAGTAATGGGAAAAAGCTTCTATAGATTCCGTTCTACCAATAACTTGCTAGACGGATATAGTGAGCTTGAAAAGCAAACAATATATTTCGCACGGCCCGAGCAATTAAATGACCCTATGGAAGGTTATAGGGATATCTATTGGAGAGGTGACTTAATTGCTTGGAAGAACCTTTTTGCTCATTATGTCTTTTGTTTAGAGAGAATTTCTAGCTTGCTTCTCATATCTGGAGAAGATAACAAAATAGATGCCGACCATATTCCAGTATTTGGCAGTACAGACGATCTTCCTACTGATTCCTATAAAAACCTCTTCAGAAAAATTAAGGCTCGATTTTTAGAAAACAAGTATGTTTCAGCTCTAATTTTGGCCATTTCCAAAAGAAGTACACCAATTAGAAGAGAAGAGCTTGCCTTTTATTACGACTGCATGCATATCCCTGCTCTAAAATTGATCTTTGATGTCTATATTGAGGAAAACCTTTCTCAAGAAGGCAATAGGATAGACGACAAGGCTTTTGCTGGAATTAGTGGTGTTGTATCCAATGACTTTGTAGGTCTTTTAGAAAAATCAATTACCGATGGCGAAGCTGACCAGGTTATTGTCAATGAACTATTTAAAGCAAAAAGTCACATAAAACAGCAGTCAAATTTGATACATAAGCACAACGGAACTATTTCTAGTAGCAAGCCAAATAAGAATTTGTTGATGATAGACTTTCCGTCACTCTATTTGAATCGCCTTGAGGAAATTACCTTTCCTAAGTGGTACACATCCTGCTTCATGTCTGAGTGTAAAAATTCATCAGTTTGGGGGCACTATGGGAACAATCATACTGGCATGTGCCTAATTTTCGATTCGGAAAATATCAATGATCGATCATATATAAAGCTTAACGGAATTACAGGCTGGGGAAGCTCCGGGCCAATATATGGAGATAAAGCGATGGAGTTTCACCCCATAGACTATAAAAAGGGGTTTGGAGAGATAGACTTTTTTACATCGATAGGAAGCCTTCCCATACCGGTTCTAAATACCATGTGGTATATGGATGAAGCCGGAAATACAAGTGTCTGCGCCAATAAAATGAATGTTGATGAAGATGCTTGGAGATCGAACTACTGGTCAAATTTCATTCGGGGTCTGACAGTTAAGTCAAAAGACTGGGAGTATGAGAACGAATATAGGCTGATTCTGCACAGTAGCATCACGGATCTTTCAGAGAAAGATAGAAGAACTTTGACCTATGATTTCTCTTCTTTAAAAGGAATAATTTTTGGTATCAATACCAAAGAAGAAGATAAGCTTAAGACGATTAAGATAATCGAGGATAAATGTAATAAACACTCTAGGAGCGATTTTAAGTTTTATCAGGCATATTATTGTGCTGATGAAAATTGTATTAAAAGCGTTGAAATGAGTCTGGTTAAGTTTTCCGGCAATGTGTAACAAACGCATGTTGTCGGACTGGTTCTACGCTGCGCTCCAAACCAGCCGCAAATGCAGGCGTTATTTGGCACTCATGGTGAGTAATCATGGAAGTTGATATCCATTTCTACTGTCCCTGTGGCGCTGTCATCGAAGAAACGCTACCCGTACCGCCTCCTGACCTGATGGCGGAGCAACACAGCGATAGCAGAACAGAGTATTTTGATTCGGCAATCTGCGATGGGTGTGGCAAGGACTTTGATGTAGAAGTCTCGAATACCTACTGCGCTGCCGATGTGACTGTCGCCGGGGCTGTTGATCTTTCGTTTGACGTCCGAGACCTGCCTGAAGAGGATGATGTCTCCTGGATCATTCAATCTACCCAGCAATTTGAAGAGTTTACTGAGGTCATTCAGGGCGTCGTGGCGTTGGCGGAAACTTCTGTGCCAGCGCATGCGGATCGGACATTGAGAAATATGCTTTATGTTCAAACAGTAACTGCTGTAGAAGCATATTTATCCAGCGCTTTCATACATGCCGTTCTAAACTCTGAAGAGTTGATTCAAAGGCTAGTTGAGTCTGATCCAGAGTTGGCCAAGCAGAAATTCTCACTGAAAGAAATTTTCACCCAATGGGAAGGCCTCCGAATAACGGTAGGCAAATATCTGAAGGCTTTGATTTTTCATGATTTGCGTAAAATTAAGCCAATGTTTAAAGATGTGTTAGGCATCGAGTTCCCGGATATTCCCTGGCTATTTCAGGCAGTTCTGATAAGACATGACTGCGTTCACCGAAATGGTCTAGATAAAGATGGTAACCGACGCGAAATTACGAAGACGCAGATCATGGATTTAGCCCGCAGCTCGGCTGACTTTGTAAGTCAGATTGACCAAGAGCTCAGATGCCTGGTTTACGGAAACACGTCCACATAACAAGTCGCAGCAGTACGCGGCCGGTGGCCGACGGACGCCCTTTGCGTGGCTCCTTCGTCGCCACTCCAAGGTCGCCGCTGTGCTCAGCGTTAAGTTGCCATGATGGATCGAGCATGAAGTTAAAGAAGTTGAGATTGATTCCAGAGGTGGCCCAGCTCTACTCTCATTTAGAAAGTGACTTTGAGAAGGAGATATACACTGCTGCACTCAGAAATTATTGCAGCATGGGTAATCCGATTAGGTTTAATAATTTTGCCTTCGTGATTCGAGAGCTTCTAACTAAAGTGGTTGATAGGCTGGCGCCAACGGAAGATGTCAAAAAAGCCAAGTGGTACTCAAAGGAAAGTGAAGATTATGAAGTTACGCGCAAGCAGCAGCTAAAATTCTGTGCGCAAGGATATTTTGTTGACACTGTTCTTCCTGACTGGGTAGGAGAGGAAGTCGATGAATTCATAAAGGAATACGTAAAGCTTTACAGAAAGCTCAATCAATACACTCATATAAGCGAAAAATACAAAGGGTTGTCTCCACAAAAATCTTTTTCGTTTTTGAAAGATCTTGCGGTTACTTTTTCTGCAATACTTTCCACACTCTCCGATATAAAGAGTCATATTACAGAAGAAATAGAGAGGGAGATTCATGATGTTGTCTTCGACAAGCTCATGTTTGAATCGCATGAGGCACTTATAGAGTTATCTGGTCAGACAATCGTGGAAGGTATAAACATAGAAGGGTACTGGCTTTCACGGGTGGAGCCGGAATTCATTATCTTTGAAGGCGAAGGTTGCGTAGAGTGTGAATTAAATTACGGGTCTAAACATGACGGCGTATCAATGAGTCATGATGTTCCTTTTTCTTTTTGCCTTGTTTCCAAAATAGAAAAAGTAGAAGAACTTTATTTTTACGAACAAGGTATGTACTTGGACAACAGAAGTTTCTATGAGTAGCAGATTAACAAGCGCGTCAATTAGGACGCTCGCAAGCTCGCGCCTATTACGCAGGCGTTGTGGAGGAAAACTAGAATGATCATTGCCATTACCAAGTTTCGGTTGCCGAAGCCCGTTAGTCGTGAAGAAGCAAGAGAGATCTTCCTAAGCACAGCACCCAAGTATCAAGGCGCATCTGGTCTCCTCCGTAAGCATTACGTTATGTGGGAAGATGGGAGTACGGTCGGTGGAGTTTATCTCTGGAACTCTTGTTCTGAGGCGGAGGCCATGTACACAGAAAGTTGGAAGGCTTTCGTCCGAGGGAAGTACGGCACAGAGCCGTCAGTCACGTATCTTGACAATCCCATCACTGTTGACAACATCTCTGAAGAGATTCTCTCCAATGGGTAGCCTGATGTACTTCGTAGCTAACTTTTTTGTCGAATGCAATGCCTAACCCTTCCATCGCGCGGATAGCTTGCAGCGAGGTTGAACAGGTTTGGCCTGCTTGCAGCTGACGCTCATGTCGAACGTTAGCTCTTAAAGGAGAGTCAGCCATGACCTTATCGACGATCCTTTTGTTCGTACCAGCGAGCTTTGCTTTAAATATAGCTCCTGGACCGAATAACCTTCTTTCAATGGCGAATGCGAAATGTTATGGGGTTAAGGTGGCCTGCTGTGCTGGCATTGGTCGGCTTGTTGCTTTTGTGGGTATGATTACTCTTGCAGCTACTGGCTTGGCAACAGTGCTGCATAAGTCTGAGAAGTTATTCCTGGCTATAAAGGTAGTCGGCGGATTGTACCTGCTTTGGCTGGCTTTCCAGCTTTGGACTGCAGACCCAACTGACGGCGGGGTAGGCTCATCGGCGGGTAAAGGGCTGCTTCAACTGGCGAGACAGGAGTTTCTTTTAGCGGCTGGTAACCCAAAGGCCATTTTGATTTTTACGGCCTTTCTGCCTCAATTTGTCGATCCTTCAGGTTCAATAGGGCTTCAGTTCTTGATCTTGGGTGCTCTGTTTCTGATGCTTGAATGGATCGCTATAGGTACCTACGCCGTTTTCGGAAAGGTGTTGCGCCACTGGTTTTCTCGTCCGGCAATGCGTCAATTGTTCAATAGGATCTGTGCTGGGTTTCTTGGAAGCGCGGGGATTGGGCTGCTACTGGCTCGTCGTGAGTGAACTAGCCAGCCGCGTCAGGCAGACGTCCCGTCCCTGACAGATCGTCACTTCGCTTTATAAGGCCAAGGCCACCGGCGGTGCCATATGGAGAACGAATTGCTCATTAGTGAAGCCATTGAACTGCAACTGCTCGACAAGAAGCACGTGGATGAGCTGTTTCAGCTCGTGGATACGAATCGAGAGCACCTGCGGGAGTGGTTGCCCTGGATTGATGCGAACACGTCTCCAACGGATACCGAATCCTTCGTTAACTCGGCTATCAGCCAGCGTGAAGCCGGCAAGGGGCCGCAGTATGCGGTTTTCCATAAGGCGACCATGTGTGGCGTGTGCGGGTTTCACCCCTTCGATGTTACGAACAAGATCGGTGGCATCGGGTATTGGTTAAGTCAGGCTTATACGGGTAAAGGGATCATGACCTCGTCGGTGAAGGCGCTGATCGGCACGGGCTTTCAGGAGTACGGCTTGAATCGAATCGAGGTGGCATGCGCCACGGACAATGGAAGCAGCCGTGCCATCCCAGAGCGCTTGGGCTTTACGCTTGAAGGGGTGCTTCGTGAGCGCGAGTACCTATACGGCAGGTATGTCGATCATGCCATCTACTCGATGCTGGCATCGGAATTCTCGCTTGATGAAGCGCAGCACCTGACAAGCCGCCGTGCATAGCGTTATCCCCCACACCTTTCCCTCCTCAAGCCAAGGGGGCGCCACGTGTTGTTGAGGCGACAAAAGCCTCCCAATCCCTTCCACCCCCACCCACCCGGCAATTCTCCGTTTAGCCCCACCTTTCAGCCACTTACCGGCACGTTAGCCGAAAGTCGAGCGCCCGCCGAGCGAAAAGATAGTGATTGGGGGTTGAAAGTCTTTATGCGAATCATTTACATTCACTATCATAGCGATCAGCGAGGTGATGGAATGTACGTGTGCATATGCCGAGGCGTGACCGACAATGCCATTCGCGAGGCCGTTGAAGACGGCGCGCGTAGCTGGCGTGAAGTGCGCGAGCGCACCGAGTGTGCGACTCAGTGTGGCCGCTGCGCCTGCACGGCCAAGGCCATCACGCGTGATGCCATCACCCAGGAAATGATGCCGAGCGAGGATCTCGCCTACGCCGTCTAGGCGCTTTTCAGTCGAGAAGCGAGACCTGCCTTGGGCAAGCAAGCTGCATCGCGCGCTGCCGTTTTTCCGCGCCGCCATCCTGTTGGATGGCGGCGTTTTCGTGTCCGGGCGGGGCGTTGCGGCGTGCGTGGGGCGAGAGCGGAGTGGCAATCGTTCTCGCCTGTTATTTCCAATCCTTAACAAATGCGCCGTTTTCGCGGCAAGATCCTGTCTTTATTCGACTTTTTCGGCGAAATAGTCGATACTCCCTGTATCCCATGACGGCGATGGCGAGCTATGATTCGCGAATCGCCATCGCCGTACAACCACATTAATCTGCAAGGGAGACGTGACGATGAAAGGTGATGCCAAGGTCGTTCAGCACCTCAACACCGCACTGGGCAATGAGCTGGTCGCCATCAACCAGTACTTCTTGCATGCCAAGATGTACAAGGACTGGGGACTGGCCAAGCTGGCCAAGTGGGAATACGACGAATCCATCGAAGAGATGCGCCATGCCGACGAGCTGATCGAGCGCATCCTGTTCCTCGAGGGCATTCCCAACCTGCAGGATCTGGGCAAGCTGCACATCGGCGAGAACACCAAGGAAATGCTCGAGTGCGATCTCGCCATCGAGAAGACCGGCTGGCAGGACCTGGTCGACGCCATCGCCTATTGCGAGGAAGTGCGCGACTACGTCAGCCGTGACCTGTTCCGCCGCATCCTCAACGATGAAGAAGAACACATCGACACGATCGAGACCGAACTCGGCCTGATCGACAAGGTAGGTATCCAGAACTACCTGCAGCAGCAGATGAGCGCCGACGACGAGTGATCGCGTCGCTGCCATGCCGATACCAGATGCCCGCCAATTGGCGGGCATCTTGCGTTACGACGGGGGGCGCGGGGCGGGGGCTCAGCCCAGGTCGTTGACCAGCAGGGCCTCGACGGCGGCGACGCGCTCGGCCAGGGTGGCCTCGTCGGGTGCGAGAACCGTGACATGGCCGATCTTGCGGCCGGGGCGCGGGGCCTTGTCGTAGTCGTGCAGGCGTGCGCCGGCGACACTGAGCACGGCGTCGCGGTCGGGGAAGGCGCCGATGATGTTGAGCATGGCGCAGGGCACGAGGCGTGTCGTGTCGCCCAGCGGCAGCCCGGCGACGGCGCGCAGGTGATTCTCGAACTGGCTGGTCGTCGCGCCTTCGATGCTCCAGTGCCCGGAGTTGTGCACGCGGGGGGCGATTTCGTTGGCGAGCAGCTCGCCGTCGCGGGTGACGAAGAACTCGAAGGCCATGACCCCGACGTACTCCAGCGCGTCGAGCACGCGGGTGGCGTAGTCGGCGGCGCGGGCGTACAGCGGGTGGTCGGGCTGCGGCTCGGCACGATGCAGGATGCCCTGGCGGTGCTCGTTGCGTGACAGCGGCCACACCCGCACCTCGCCGTCGCGGCCGCGCACGGCGATGGCCGAGACTTCATGATCGAAGTCGATGAAGCCTTCCAGGATCAAGGGCACGTCACCCAGCTCGGCGACGCTGCCGGGCACGTAGTCGGCGCTGCGCAGCACCTTCTGGCCCTTGCCGTCGTAGCCCAGGGTGCGCGTCTTGAGCACCGCCGGCAGGCCGATCTCGGCCACCGCGCGGTCCAGATCTTCCTGGCTCTCGATCAGCGCGATGGGGGCAATGGCGATGTCCAGCGACTGGAACAGCGATTTCTCGGCGCCACGGTCGCGCGCGGTTTCCAGTGCCTTGGCCGGCGGGAAGGCCGGGCGCTGCTCGGCGAGCTGCGTCAGCGCCATGGTCGAGACGTTCTCGAACTCGAAGGTGATCACGTCGCTGGCTTCGATGAGTGCCTGGTGCGCTTCTTCGTCGTCCCAATCGGCGCAGAGGTGCACGCCCTGCGAGGCGGCGCACGCCTGGGTCGAGGGATCGAGGAAGGTGAAGCGCATGTCCAGCGGCGCCCCCGCTTGGGCCAGCATCCGGCCCAATTGGCCGCCGCCCACGATACCGATATGCATGCTCATGTCTCCTGGGAGTCGGTGGGGCGAGGGTCGGGCGCGTCGAGCACTTTTTGCGTCTGCTCGGCGCGGTAGGCTTCCAGCGCTTCGCGGATCGCCGGGTACTTGTTGCCCAGCATGGCGGCGGCGAGCAGGGCGGCGTTGATGGCGCCGGCTCGGCCGATGGCCAGGGTGCCGGTGGGAATGCCCGCCGGCATCTGCACGATGGAGAGCAGCGAGTCGACCCCGCTGAGCATGCTCGACTGCACGGGCACCCCGAGCACCGGCAGGGGCGTCTTGGCGGCGGCCATCCCGGGCAGATGCGCGGCACCGCCGGCACCGGCGATGATGACTTCCAGGCCGCGATCGGCAGCGCCGGCGGCGTAGTCGAACAGCAGATCCGGCGTGCGGTGCGCCGAGACGACCTTGACCTCGTGCTCGATGCCGAGTGCCTCGAGCGTGTCGACGGTATGGCACAAGGTCGCCCAGTCGGACTTCGAGCCCATGATGACACCAACCAGTGCGCTCATGCTTTCTCCCCTTCGTGTGTGTGGCAACGCCGTTGTGGCAACGTCGTGGCGTCGCGCGAAACGAGAAGCGCGGCATTATAGCATCAGCGCCCTCGCTCAGCGACGCACGCCGCTCAGCGGAAGGCGGCCTCGAGCTCGAAGCGCGCGACCGGTTCGCCGGCGACCTCGACGGTCTCGCAGAACATCGTCAGGGGGCGTACCCAGAGGCCGTAGTCGCCGTAGAGCGCGCGATAGACCACCAGCGGTTCCTCGGTCTCGCTGTGGTGGGCGACGCCCAGCACTTCGTAGCTGGCGCCCTTGTAATGACGGTAGATGCCGGGCACCGGGCGGGTGTCGTGGCTCATGAGGAGGTCTCCGTGGAAGGGGTGGGGGCGGCCTCGCGTGCGGCTCGGGCGGCGAGCCGTGCCAGCGTACGCGAGGCGGCCACGAAACCGAAGCTGCCGGTGACGAAGGTCGCCGCGCCGAAGCCGGAGGCGCAGTCGAGGCGGGTGGCCTCGCCGTCGCCGGGCTTCTGCCGGCAGACCTCGCCGTCGGCGCCGGGGTAGACCAGCTGCTCGTCGGAGTACACGCATTCGACGCCGAAGCGCCGCTTGGGATTGCGCGAGAAGCCGAAGTCACGGCGCAGGCGCGCGCGTACCTTGGCGAGCAGCGGGTCGTGCTCGGTGCGCGTCAGGTCGGCGACGCGGATCCGCGTGGGGTCGGTCTGGCCGCCCGCCGCGCCGGTGACGGTCAGGCCGATCTTGCGGCGCTTGCACCAGGCGATCAACGCGCTCTTGGCGACGACGCTGTCGATGGCGTCGATGACGTGATCGGCGTCCTCGGGCAGGCGCTCGGCGAGGTTGGTCGGCGTCACGAAGGCGGTGTCCGCATGCACGGTGATCCCGGGCTGAATGGCACGGCAACGCTCGGCCAGCACCTCGACCTTGGGCCGGCCGATGGTGCCGTCCAGCGCATGCAGCTGGCGGTTGACGTTGGACACGCAGACATCGTCGAGGTCGATCAGCGTCAGGGTGCCGACGCCTGCGCGGGCCAGGGCCTCCACGGCCCAGCTGCCCACGCCGCCCACGCCGATGACCACCACGTGGGCGCGGCGGAAGAACGCGGCGGCCTGGGCGCCGTACAGTCGGCGGATGCCGCCGAAGCGGAAATCGTAATCGTCTTGCATGTGATCGTTCCTCGTTACCGGTCGTGGCCGGGTGACAACAACGCGGCGGGGCGTTCTGCGTGCCAGGCGACGCGGGCCGCCGGGGCGTGGCCCTGCCAGCCGAAGCGCGCGAACAGCGCCTGCATGTCGTCGGCCAGGGGCGCATCGAGCTGCAGCGTGCGTGCCTGCTCGGGGTGCCAGACCGTCATGCCCACGGCCGCGAGCAGCAGGCGCGGGCTGTCCAGTCGCTCGCGGAAGAAGCGATTGTGGGCGCCCTTGCCATGCTTGGCGTCGCCGATGATCGGATAGCCACGCCGCGCCAGGTGGCGGCGAATCTGATGCCGCCGCCCGGTCCATGGCCGGGCCTCCATCAAGGAATAGCGTACCTGGGGATAACGGTCGATGCGCACCGGCAGTTCGACGCTGTCCAGGCGGCGCACGGCCGTCCAGGCTTCGAGTTCGGGCATTTCCGCCTTGGGCCGCGAGCCATCTTCCTCGCGCAGGCCGTAATCGAGCAGGTCCTGCTCCGGGCCGACGCCGCGGACCACCGCCAGGTAGCGCTTGTGCACGCGGTGCGCGGTGAATTCCTCGCCCAGCGCCTGGGCCATCTCCGGGTCGAGGGCGAACAGCAGAAGCCCCGAGGTCGGCCGGTCGAGCCGGTGGACCGGATAGACGTGGCGCCCCAGTTGGTTGCGCAGGGTCTGCAGGGCGAACACCCGCGCGTCACGGGCGATCGGACTGCGGTGAACGAGCATTCCCGACGGTTTTTGCACGGCAACCATGCGCTCGTCCTGATAAAGTACGGGCAATTCCAACGACATGAGGGGAACCTTCGGCCAGCTCGAAGGGCGCCTATTGTCGACCTTGCCACATAGGATGTACAGCCGATGATCCTGGGTGTCGTCACGGGCCTGCTGGGGGCCTTGTGCCAGGCGATTTATTATTTCGTGGCCGCCTACGTGGGCAGCCGTTACACGCTTTCCACGCGGGCCATGCTGGTGTTTTCCCACCTGCTGATGGGCGGTGCCTCGTTGCTGGGGGTGGCGCTGCTGCTGCCGGGCAGCGGCGCGCGCCTGGAGGCGGTGTGGATGCCGCTGCTGGCGATGAACGTGTGCTACCTCGGGGGCCAGGCGGCGCTGTTTCGCGCGCTGCGGCGCGACGTGGCATCGCGGGTCTCGCCGCTGCTGGGGCTCAAGGTCGTGCTGCTGGCCGGCGTGACGGCGCTGGCGGCGGAGGAGACGTTGAGCGTTCTGCAGTGGACGGCGGTGATCCTGTGCGGCGGCGCGGCGCTGGCCATGAGCCTGGCGGGCGGACGGCTCAAGCCCTCGGCGGCGGGATGGATCCTGCTCGCGGTGGCCGGTTATTCGGGCTGCGACCTGGGCGTGGTCGCGCTGACCCGCGGCATCGAGGTGCCGGGCCTGCATGGGGCGTTGCTGTCGGTGTTCCTGGCGTATAGCGTGGCTGGGCTGCTGGTGGCCCCGGTGGGCATCGGGCTGTCCAGGCGCCAGTGGCGCAAGGCCTTCAAGACATGGCCGGTGGCGAGCGCCTGGCTGGTTTCGATGCTGCTGATGTTCATCGCCTTCAGCATTCTGGGCGCGGTCCATGGCAACATCATCCAGTCGTCGCGGGGCATCCTGTCGATCGCCCTGGCGCTGCTCGCCACGCGGTTGGGGCTGGGGCTCGCCGACCCGCTCAAGCGCGGCCGGGTGTTCTATCAGCGCCTGGCGTGCGCGGTGGTGATGGCGGGTGCGATCGTGTTATTTCAGTTGGGTTGAACCTCACATCCACTTCTTGAGCTCACAACCACTTTCTCGAACCACAGATCACGAGGTAGGCATGAGCGAACATCAGGGACCGCATCTCGTCGTCCTCACAGGGGCAGGGATCAGCGCCGAAAGCGGCCTGAAGACGTTTCGCGACGGCGACGGGCTGTGGGAAAACCATCGCGTGCAGGATGTCGCCACGCCCGAGGCCTTTGCCCGCGACCCCGAAACCGTGCTGCGCTTCTACGACGCGCGTCGCGAGCAAACGCGCCAGGCGACGCCCAACGCCGCGCATCGCGCGCTGGCCGAACTGGAGCAGGCCGGGTTTCAGGTCAGCGTGATCACGCAGAACATCGATGACCTGCACGAGCGTGCGGGGTCCCGCGATGTCCTGCATCTGCACGGCGAGATCCTCATGTCCCGCTCGAGCGCCGACCCCAACCTGCGTTATCCGGTGGGGCGCAAGGGCATCCGCCTGGGGGATCTATGCGACAAGGGCAGCCAGCTGCGGCCGGACGTGGTGTGGTTCGGCGAGCCGGTGCCGCGCTACGCCCAGGCATGCGAGATCGTCGCCGAGGCGGATCTGGTACTGGTGGTCGGCACTTCGCTGGCGGTGATGCCGGCGGCGATGCTGCTCGATCAGGCCCCCATCGAGGCGCCCTGCCTGCTCGTCGACCCCCAGGCGGAATCGCTCGTGCCGCGTGGCGTGCGCGCCATTTCGCAGCTCGCGAGCCAGGGCGTGCCGCCGCTGGTCGAGCATTGGCGCCAGGCCGGGGCGCTCTGGGTGCCGGACTGGGTCTGAGTGGAATACAATCGTCGCCCCGATGTTCAATACCAGCTTCAACACACCCTCGACACAACAAGGTGCTCGAGCACCGACGAGACACGCTAGGACACATACATGTCGATTTTCGAACGCATCAACCGCTTGTTTCCCGTCTGGGCCATCCTGCTGGCGGTCATCGCCGCCTTTGCGCCCGAGTTCTTCACCGGCCTGGCCGGTTACATCAAGACGCTGCTGGTGATCATCATGTTCGCCATGGGGCTGACGCTCACCAAGGAGGACTTCGTCCGGGTGGTGAAGACACCCAAGCCGATCGCGGTGGGCGTCTTGCTGCAGTTCCTGGTCATGCCGCTGGCGGCGCTGCTGGTCTCGCGGGTGCTGGGCCTGTCGCCCGAGCTGACCATCGGCATGGTGCTGGTCGGCGCCACGGCGGGCGGCACCTCGTCCAACGTGATGACCTGGCTGGCCGGCGGCCATGTAGCGCTGTCGGTGTCGATGACCATGGTCTCGACCCTGATCTCGGTGGTCGCCACGCCGCTGATCACCTTGCTGCTGCTGGGCCAGAGCATCGACGTGCCGGTACTCGGTATGCTGCTGAGCATCGCCCAACTGGTGGTCGCGCCCATCGTGCTGGGGGTGGTGATCCATCATCTGCTGGGCACGCATATCCAGCGCGTGGAGCCGGCGCTGGCGACGCTGGCCATGGCGGCCATCGTGCTGATCATCGCCATCGTGGTGGCGCTCAATGCCGGTCGCTTGAGCACCCTGGGGCCGGTCGTCGCGCTGGCGGTCATCGCCCACAACGGCATCGGCCTGGCCGCGGGCTACGGCCTGGCGCGGGCGCTGCGTTTCGACACGCGCACCGCGCGCACCATCGCCTTCGAGGTCGGTCTGCAGAACTCCGGGCTGGCGGTGACCCTGGCCAATCAGTTCTTCACCGCAGGCGCGGCGCTGCCCGGAGCGCTGTTCTCGGTGTGGCACAACGTGTCCGGCTCGCTGCTGGCGGGGTACTGGAAGCGTCGCCATGTGTCGAACGCGCCGCCGGCGGCCTCGACATCACGTGGATGAACGCCCGGCCGGGCATGCTAGAATGCCCGGCCTTCTCGACCCAGCCTGATACCTCATGCATGAATCCCACGATGCACCGGCCGATACCGCCACGCTGGTTCCCGATGAAGACGCGCCGCCGCGCAAGCCGTTCAACGCGCGTGGCAGCTTCGTCTCGCGTTGCCCGGAGTGCCGGTTGCCCAGGCTCAACTGCCTGTGTCCGTACCGTGTCACGGCCGAGAGCCGCGTGCGCTTCTGGCTGTTGACGCACCCGCTCGAGCATTACAAGCCCACCAATACCGGCCGCTTGATCGGCGACATCCTGCCTGACACCCAGGTCTTCACCTGGTACCGCACCGAGCCGGACCCGCGACTGCTGGCGCTGCTCGATGACGCGCGCTTCGCGCCGTTCATCATCTTTCCCGACGATCAGGCCGACTACGCCGAGCGCGTGGTGGGGCCCGATGCCGTCGAGGAGGCGCTCGCGGCCTCACGCATTCCGGTGTTCCTCCTGCTCGACGGTACCTGGCGTCAGGCCCGGCGCATCTTCCGTCGCAGCCCCTACCTCGACCGCCTGCCGGTGCTGCCGCTCAAGACCCGGCGCCTGTCGCGCTATCGACTGCGCAAGGCGGCCTCCAGCGAGCATCTGTGCACCGCCGAGGTCGCCGTCGAGCTACTTCGCCTCAGCGGTGACCTCGATGCCTCTGGCGCACTCGACGACTACTTCGAAGTCTTCAATGAAAGCTACGCCTCCAGCCGTCGCCACCATCAGATCGAAGCCCCGACCGCCGCGATGCGGCGCTTGCTCGCGCGACGCTAATCGGCGTCATTGAAGGACGTCACGTGGTCGGTTTCGCTTGGCGGCGTCTAGACTGGGAATATCGTCCCGATTCAGGAGAGCGACGTGTCCTATCGCGTGTCCATGCAAGAGCCGACCGAGGCGAGCGTTCAGCGTATCGCCATCCAGCAGATCGAACACGCCCAGGCGGCGCTACGCGATCGCGAGGCGGACCCGGTCACCGCCATTCATGCACTGCGCCAGCGCTGCAAGAAGCTGCGGGCGCTGTTGCGCCTGGTGCGTCCGGCGCTGGGCGAAAAGCGCTACCGCCGTGAGAATCGGCGCTTTCGCGACCTGGCGCGTCGCGTGGCCGGGAATCGCGACGATCAGGTGCTCGTCGAGACGTTCGAGCACCTGATGAGCCTGCACGAGGCGGAACTCGACCGTCGTCGTTACACGGCGATTCGCCGCAAGCTGGTGGTGCGCCGTGATGCCACGCTTGCGGGTGACGATACCCCGGACTGGGAGGGGTTGGCATCGGCGTTGTCCGAGGCGCGCGAGGCGGTCGCCGACTGGACGCTGGCAGCGCAGGGCTATGCCGCCGTGTCGGGCGGCTGGTCGGCCAGCTATGCCCAGGCCCGCGATGCGCTGGGCGCGGCACGGCGCCTGCCTTCCACCGCCACGCTGCACGAATGGCGCAAGCGCGTGAAGTATCACCGTCATCAATGCGAGTTGCTGCGCCCGCTGTGGCCGGCCGCGTTCAAGATGCGCGCGCAACAGGCCCACCGGCTTTCCGACCTGCTGGGGGAGGACCACGACCTCGCGATGCTCACCATCGCCCTCGACGCCGAGGACATGCAGCGCGTCGATTCCGCGCGACGCGAGGCCCTGCATGAGCTCGTCGAACGCCGACGGGAGGTCCTGCAGGGCAAGGCCGAGACGCTCGGGCGTCGGCTGTTCGCGGAATCGCCGAAAGCACTGAACAAGCGCGTCGCACGCTACTGGAAGATCGCGCGCGCCTGAACGGCGTGGCATGGCGAAGGCGTCGAAGGGAGACGTATGCCCGGACGTCGAACATCACGATTTGCCGTCTACCACCAAGGTCGGTAGGGTGCGCCCCTCACTCGATGACCGGAACCAAGACCAGATGACTCAAGACAATACGAGTGCCACGCGCTCGGGTATTCGCTATGGCGACCCGACGGTGCTGGGGCTGACGATTGGCTTTATCGTGTTATTCGTGGCGTTCTCGCTGACCGATCCCGAGGGCATGACGGCGGTGATCGGTGCCGGGTTCGCCTGGACGGCGAAGACGCTGGGTGCCTATTTCCAGCTGTTGCTGCTGCTGACCTTCCTGATCGCGGTGGGCGTGGCAGCTTCGCCGGCGGGCCGTGCGCGCATCGGCAATCGCGAGCGGCCGGACATGGGCACCTTCAAGTGGGTGTCGATCATCCTGTGCACCCTGCTGGCCGGGGGCGGTGTGTTCTTTGCCGCCGGTGAGCCGGTCTATCATTTCGTGGTCACGCCGCCCGCCTTTTCCAGCGAGGCGGGCACGCCGGCAGCAGTTCCCAATGCACTGGCGCAGTCCTTCATGCACTGGGGCTTTCTGGCCTGGGCGGTGCTCGGCACCCTGGCGGCCATCGTGCTGTCGCATCACCATTACGACCGTGGCCTGCCGCTGCAGCCGCGTACCCTGCTGGCGCCGTTGCTGGGCGAGGCGCGCATGCGCGGCGTGTTCGGCGGCGTGGTGGATGCGGTCTGCGTCATCGCCGTGGTCGCCGGTACCGTGGGCCCCATCGGCTTTCTGGCGACCCAGATGAGCTTCGGCCTGCATACGCTGTTCGGCGTGGCCGAGGGCTACGGCACGCAACTGGTAATCCTGCTCGTGCTGGGCGGTGTCTATGTGACCTCGGCGATCACCGGGGTCGACCGGGGCATCCAGATGCTGAGCCGTTTCAATGTCATGCTGGCATTGGCGATCGGCGCCACGATCCTGCTTCTGGGGCCGACGCAGTTCCTGTTCGATAGCTGGTTCCAGGGCTTCGGGACCTATGTGGGCTCGTTCTTCGACATGGCCACCATGACCTCGCAGACCGCGCCGGACTGGTGGATGAAGTGGTGGACGGTGTTCTTCTTCGCCTGGTTCATCGGCTATGCGCCGCTGATGGCGATCTTCGTGGCGCGTATCTCGCGGGGACGCACCATTCGCCAGATGGTCGTGGCCGTGGCGGTGATGGCGCCCCTGGCGACCTCCGTGTGGTTCACGCTGCTGGGCGGCTCGGGCATCTTCTACCAGATGAGCGGTGCCATCGATCTCGGCGAAGCGCTCAACAACTTCCAGTTCGATGTTGCCACGCTGACGGTGGCGCAGGCACTGCCGGGCGGAAAGCTGATGGCGCTGGCGGTACTGGTGCTGACGACGATCTTCGTGGCCACCACCGGCGACTCCATGAGCTATGCGATTTCCGTGGTCAACGCCGGTCATGACGAGCCGCAACCCGCACTGCGCGCGTTCTGGGGCGTGGCCATGGCGCTGATGGCGGCGATCCTGCTGTACATGGGGGCAGGACAGATCGGCGTGCTGCAGCAGTTCATCGTGATCACGGCGATCCCGGTCTCGCTGGTGCTGCTGCCCTCGCTGTGGCTGGGGCCGCGCGCCGCGCAGGCCATGGCCAGGCGTCAGGGGGTCGTCGCCTCGTAATCGACGGCGATGCCGTGCATGTCTTGCATGCAAAGCGCCCCGGCATATCGCATGCCGGGGCGCTTGTCGTTGGGCGCAGGGTTTTACTCGCTGGCCCCGGCCATTCGTCGATCATCTGAGTGGGTGATGCGAACGATGTGAATGGCACATGATCGACGACTTTGTCTTCTTTTGCGGTGCGGGGCGTGCCCGAAGTTGAAATTTCGATTTGCCGTGTTCGACGAAGGTCGGTAGTGTGCGCGCCTCACGCGACGATCGGAACTGGACATTGACGACTCAAAACGAGGCGAGCGCCACGCGCTCGGGCACGCATTTTGGCGACCCGACGGTGATGGGGCTGTCGATCGGCTTCATCATCCTTTTTGTGGCGTTTTCGTTGATCGACGCCGACGCAATGACCGCGGCGATCAGCGTGGGGTTCGCCTGGACGGCGAAGAATCTGGGGGCCTATTTCCAACTGCTGCTGCTGTTGAACTTGTTCATCGCCGTGGGCGTGGCGGTATCGCCTGCGGGGCGCGCGCGCATCGGCGATCGGCAACGCCCGGACATGGGCACCTTCAAGTGGGTGTCGATCATCTTGTGCACGCTGCTGGGCGGAGGCGGTGTCTTCTTTGCTGCCGGCGAACCTATCTACCATTTCGTGGTCACGCCGCCGGCATTTTCCAGTGAGCCAGGTACGCCGGCAGCCGTGCCCAATGCGCTGGCACAGTCCTTCATGCACTGGGGGTTTCATGCCTGGGCGGTGCTCGGCACCCTGGCGGCCATCGTGCTGTCGCATCATCACTATGATCGCGGTTTGCCGCTACAGCCGCGCACGCTGCTGGCGCCGTTGCTGGGCGAGGCGCGCATGCGCGGCGTTCTGGGCGGGGTGGTGGATGCGGTCTGCGTCATCGCCGTGGTCGCCGGTACCGTGGGGCCCATCGGCTTTCTGGCGACCCAGATGAACTTCGGCCTGCATACGCTGTTCGGCGTGACCGAGGGCTATGGCACCCAGTTGATGATCCTCGTCGTACTGGGCGGGCTCTATGTGAGTTCGGCGATCACCGGCGTCGATCGTGGCATCCAGATGCTGAGCCGTTTCAATGTCATGCTGGCATTGGGTATTGGCGCCGTGATCCTGCTCTTCGGATCCACCCAGTTTCTGTTCGATAGCTGGTTCCAGGGGTTCGGCACCTATCTGGGATCGTTCTTCGAGATGGCCACCATGACCTCGCAGGCCGCGCCGGACTGGTGGATGAAGTGGTGGACGGTATTCTTCTTCGCCTGGTTCATCGGCTATGCGCCATTGATGGCGATCTTCGTGGCGCGTATCTCGCGAGGGCGCACCATTCGTCAGCTGGTCGTCGCCGTGGCCTTGCTCGCTCCCGTGGCCACCTCGTTGTGGTTCACTCTGCTGGGCGGCTCGGGCATCTTCTACCAGATGAGCGGTGCCATCGATCTCGGCGAGGCGCTCAACGACTTCCAGTTCGATGTCGCCACGCTGGCGGTGGCGCAGGCACTGCCGGGCGGTAAATTGATGGCGCTGGCGGTGCTGGTGCTGACCACGATCTTCGTGGCCACCACCGGCGACTCCATGAGCTACGCGGTTTCCGTGGTCAATGCCGGGCACGACGACCCCCAGCCGGCGCTGCGCGCATTCTGGGGCGTGGCCATGGCGTTGATGGCGGCGGTTCTACTCTACATGGGGGCCGGGCAGATCGGCGTGCTGCAGCAATTCATCGTGATCACGGCGTTCCCCGTGTCGCTGGTGCTGCTGCCCACGCTATGGCTGGGGCCGCGCGCCGCGCAGGCCATGGCCAGGCGTCAGGGAATCGTCACCTCGTAATCGACGGCGATGCCTTGCATGCAAAAGCGCCCCGGCATATCGCATGCCGGGGCGCTTGTCGTTGCGGACGAGGCCCCATTTGGATCAGGCCTCGTGTGGATCGGACGCGGTGACTGGCAGGTCATTCGCCGGCGGCGAGCCACTCGTCGATGAGGTCCTGATTGTCCTCGATCCAGGTCTCGGCCCCTTCCACCGGGTCGCCGGCCTGTTCGATCTCGGCCATCAGGCCGCCCAGGCTGTCATCGTCCATGTGCCAGGCGTTGAGCACCTCGGTGAGCCAGGGATCGTCCTCGGTGAAGCCCGGGCGCGAGAACCAGTAGATGGTTTCGTTGTCGCCGTAGACGTTCTTGGGATCCTCGAGGTACTTGAGGTCGTACTCGGCAAAGGCCCAGTGCGGGCTCCACAGCGTCACGACGATCGGCTCTTCCTGCTGGTAGGCCGCATCCAGCGCGGCCATCATCGCCGGCCCGGAGCTGTTGACCTGTTCCATGGGGAGGTCGTACGCGTCGATGGCCTCGTCGGTCAGACCGGCGATCGCCGAGCCGGAGTCGATGCCCAGAATGCTGGGGCTGCCCTGGTAGCCGTATTCCTCGGCTTGCTCCTTGAGTTCGGGAATGGTGTCGATGTCGGCATAGCTCGGCACCACCAGGCCTAGCCCGGTGCCTTCGTACCAGGCGCCGTTGATTTCGAGCTGATCCTTGTAGGGCTCGAGATAGCGCGCATCGGTGTTGGGGAGCCAGATTTCGAGCGAGATGTCGAAGTCGCTGTTGGCAAGGCCGCTGTAGAGGGCGTTCTTGCTGACATCGGAGAGTTCGACATCGTAGTCGTACCGATTCTCGAGGATGAGCTTCCACATGTTGGCGACCGCGATGTTCTCGGCCCAGTTGTTGGTGCCGATCACCAGCGTCTTGTCCTCGGCTTGGGCGGTCGTGGCGGCCGTGAAGATTGCCGCGGCGGCCAGGGAGCACAAAGTCGTTTTCATGTTGTCATTCCTCGTTGGGTGGTGGGAAAAGCAAGCGTCTATACAGCATGGCCCGGTCAGGGTGGCGACGTTGTCGTCGCATCGTTCGGTCGCCGAGGGACGTCCGGCGGTGCCGATTCCGTGTCAGTCTCGTGCAGCGGGGGCGCGTTCCAGCCCCTGGAATTCGACGAAGGCCTGCATGCGCTGCCATAGCCGGTCGCCGTAGACATAGCCGCCGTCGCCATCGGCGTTCGGGGCCTCGATGGTGGCCTCGACCGCGGGCTCGAAGAAAAACGGAATCGAGTGTCGCGACCGTGTGCCGCCGACGATGCGGTGTTCCGTGGCCTGGATCCGCCCGCCGGACCAGTCCGACAGCAGGCGGCCGAAATTGACCACCAGGGCATTGTCGCGCGGTGCGACGTCTTCCCAGTCGCCGTCGGGCGTTTGCACTTGCAGGCCGCCGACGCGGTCCTGCCAGAGCAGGGTGATGAAGCCGTTGTCGCAATGCGGCACGCCGACCATCCTGCGCCGGGCATCGCCCTGGCCATCGACGGCCGGCATGCTGGCCAGTGTCTCGGCGGGACGCTCCGGGTAATGAATCAAGCGTAGCGTTGAATTGCCGTTTTCGAAGGGCTGCATGAGCGTGTTGCGCGGCATGCCGAGGCCTTCGGCCAGCGCTGCGGCGATCACGCCGCCCAAGGATTCCATCGCCGTGTAATAGGCGGCGACATCGTCCGACCAGCCCGGCAGGGACGCTGCCGGCGGCTGCGGCGTGGGCTCGCGCAGCGGGTCGCCGCTCGCCGCGTCGGCGCGCTCGGGATGAGCGACATCCGCGCCGAGGTCGATGCCTTCCTTCCAGGTCGGGTCCTCGTTCTGCGGCGGAAAATAGCCGCGATACACATTGCCGTTGGCCGGTTCGAACTTGTGCCGCGCCAGGCGTTGCTTGGCGGCGGCATCGAGCTCGAAAAAGCGCAGCAGCCGTGCATGGATGTCGTCGGGCAGAGCCAGTTGCCCCGGCGCGATGCCCACGGTCATGAAGCCGGAACGGCAGGCGGCATCGACGATGGCCGCGACGCTATCGGCGTGCGCGGGATCGTCGCTGCCGGCGCCTTCGAGAAGTGGCGTGAGATCGATATGCGGGATCGATGTCTGGGTCATGGCGTTCGCTTCTGTCGGGATGAGACGACTGGCCCTCAGTCGGCCAGCAGCCGCGTATCGAGTGGATAGTCGGAAAGCAATTCGACCTGGCCATCGTCGCGGATGTAAAGCTGCTCCTCGAGCTTGACGCCTTCGCCGCCGGCCTCGTGGCCGATATAGCTTTCCACGCAAAGCGTCATGCCGGGTTGCATGATGCCGTCGTAGCCCTTGTCGTCGATGTCCTCGCGGTGAACGATATACGGATACTCGCCGGTCATGCCGACCCCATGCGCCAGCGCGAAATAGCGGCGCGCCTTGTAGGGTTGGGGAATCTGCCAGGCCTTCTCGGCGTATTCCTTGAACGACATGCCCGGCGCGATCAGGGCCATGTTGGTGCGTACCTGATCGAAGGCCATGCGATACAACTCGCGCTGGGTGGACGACGCCTGGCCGTCGCCGCACAGGAAGGTTCGCGAGAAATCGGCGTAGTAACCATAACGGCCGACCACGTCGGTATCCAGCGCGACCAGCTCGCCGGCCTGCATCGCTCTATTGGAGCACTCCTGGAACCAGGGGTTGGTGCGCGGCCCGGAATTCATCAGCCGGGTTTCGACGTAGTCCGCATCGGTGGCGATGATGTGCTGGTGCAGCTGCGACCAGCCCTCGTTCTCCGTGGCGCCGGGGCGAATCGCCGCTTCCAGCTTGCGGACCCCGTCCTCGACCGCGCGCAGCGAGCTGCGCACCATCTTGATCTCGTTGGGGACCTTGATCGCCCGCGCCCGCTCCAGCGGGATCTGGGCATCGCAGATCTGCCAGCCGCGTTCGACCAGCGCGAAGGCGGCATGCGAGGTGGCGCTTTCGATGGCCACCTTGTCGCCTTTTTGTCCGCCGCATCGGCGTACCAGTTCGTCGATCTCGTCCGCCCACGCCTCGGTGGTCTGCTGAAGGTTGTCTTCACAGAAATAATAGGAGATCGCCGTCGCCGGGCGTGTCTCGTCGATGCCCGGCAGCCCTTCGGTCAAGTGACTGCAGCCGGAGAACTCGAACATCACCACCGGGCCCTCGGCCGGCACGAAGGCGTAACGCGCCGGGTTGCGCGCCGAGTAGACCTGCATGTTGCGGGCGCCGGTCGCGTAGCGCACATGGGTCGGGTCGAACAGCACGGCGGCGACGATATCGCGTTTCTTCAGTTCGGCCCGGGTGCGGGCCAGGCGGTCGAGCAGAATCTGGCGGCTCTCGGCCTGAGTGGGCTCGCACTCGGCGGGTTCGTGCGTCGGCGCCAGGATATCGGTGCCTTCCAGCAGGGAAGGCAGCGTGGATGACAAGCGGGTCATGGTCGTCGGTCCCGTCATGGAAATTGAATCAGCCCGTTCCAGGCATTTCGATCAGTCGAGCAGCCCGTCGGCGCGAACTTCACGGCGCTTTTCCGCCTCGATGTGGGCTTCCGAGACCCGGCCGTAGAGCTGGCGAGTGCGCTCGAGACGACCCACCACGCCCGGCTGTTGCGAGTAGGCGAAGATCGCGGTGTGACGCTCGCGCTGGCCGCCGACGCGTGTCACGCGGTGCAGCGAGTAACGGCCCTTGAAGAGCTGCAGGTCGCCGGGGCGCAGCAGCAGGGTGCGGGGCGTGGTGGTGTCCTCGCCGCGGATCACCGCGCCGACGCCGGCATAGTTCTCGCCCGCCGGGGTGCGGATGTTGGGGCAATACTGGAACTCGCCGCCGGTTTCCGGGGCATCGGTCATCATCGTGACGATGTATTCGTTGGTGTCGTAGTGCCAGGGCTGCTCGGTGCCCGGCGGAAGCACGTTCTGCACCAGGCCGGCGAACGGGTCGGCATACTCGTAGACCTCGTCCTCCTGCAGGCACTCGGCCACCAGACGCTTCATCGCCGGCGAGACGTAAAGCTGCTGGATCACCGTATCGGCGGGGATCATGTCGCGGGTCACGAAGCCGCTGGTGCGCTCCATGAAATGCCGCCGAGGGTCGCTCGCGGGGAGGCTTTCGTCGTCGCTGGTGAACCAGGCGTTGACGCGACAGCTGGAGTAATAGCTCTTGGTCGAGAGTTCACGCCCCTCGTCGCGGGCCTGCTCCAATGCCTCGGGGCGCAGGAAGCCGCGCAGCACGGCGCAGCCTTCGCGGTCCAGGTCCTCGCGCACCCGGGCGATCTCGGCCTGAAGGCGCGGGTCGTCGACGTCATGCAGCGGATAGCGGTCGGTGTCGACCAGTTCGCTCAGGTCGGTGCGCTCGGCATCGGCGAGCCGGCGCTGGGTCGGCTTGGCGTCGACGGCGGGGTCGATCGCGGCAGCGGTCGTCGGCATGGCAGGTGTCCTCTCGATCAGCAAGGTGTCGGGTGACAGGACGTTGCCGCCGTGAAGGTTGGGCGGCCTGTCGATGTCCTCTATGCTGGACAGAACTCTCCCATCAGTAAAACGAGTCATTTCAATGGCAGCCATCGGGAATACCGATAGTACGGCGCTGGCCGCGCTGGACAGCGATCTGCTGCTGGCCTTCGTCACCGTGGCCGACAGCGGCGGTTTCACCGCCGCGGCGCGTTACCTGCACAAGACGCAGTCGACCATCAGCCTGCGCATCAGCACGCTCGAGTCGCGCCTCGGCACCTTGCTGATCGAGCGTGGCAGCCGTCGACTCACGTTGACCGGCGATGGCGAGACCTTCCTCGTCTACGCACGGCGCCTGCTGCAGCTGCAGCGCGAGGCGATCGCGGCGCTGGGGCGCTCCCAGCCGGTGACGCTGCGCTTCGGCATCCCCGAGGACTATGCCGATACCTGGTTGCCGGCATTGCTCGAACGCTTCGGCGCCCGGCATCCCGACGTTCATGTGCATATCCACTGCCGCATGTCGACGGAACTGCTGGAACAATTGGAGAAAGGCTCGCTGGATATCGTGCTGGCGGTGCAGCACGCCGCGGACAGTGGAGGGCGGCCCGTGGCCACGGAGGACGTGGTCTGGGCGGCGCATCGGCGTTTTGCGCTCGACCCCGGGCGGCCGATTCCGCTGGCGCTGTTCCCGGAGCAGTGCATTTACCGGCGCCGGGCGCTGGCCGCGCTGGCCGGCATCGGTCGCGACTGGCAACTCGACTCCACCAGTCAGAGTCCGAGCGGTTTGCGCGTCATCGTCAATCAGGGCCAGACACTGACCGTGACCGACCGTCGCTCGTTACCCGAGGACTGGCAAGCGCTGGGGGAAGAGGAGGGCCTGCCGTCGCTGCCCCCCGCCGTGATCGAAGTACACCGTTCCCCGAGCCTGACGCACCCCGCCTTCGACGATTTCGTCGCGCTGATCGACGAGGTGCTGGAAGAGAGCGGCGTGGCGGAGTGAAAGGTCAGGAGCGGCGGGAAATCGAGAGGCAGCGGTTCATGTCGCAGCCTTGCTCGATGGTATCGCTCGGATCGCCTTACGCCACCCTGGGGCGGATACCTTCGAGGCGACTGTGCCGCCGGGCTTCTTCCAGGTCAAAGGCGTTCTGCAACCGCAGCCAATAGCCCGGGCTGGTGCCGAAGTAGATCGACAGTCGCAGATCCGTGTCCGCCGTGATCGATCTTGCCCCGCGCGTGATTTCACCGATACGCGTGGCAGGCACACCGATAGCCGTCGCTAGGGCATTCTTGGTCAAGCCCAACGGGCCGATAAAATCCTCCAGCAGAATCTCACCGGGATGAATGTTGGGGAGCCGTTCTTCAGTCATGGTTTTACCTCCCTCAGTGGTAATCGATGATTTCGACATCATGAGCGTTGCCGCTCTCGAACCGAAAACAAATTCGCCACTGATCGTTGATACGAATGCTGTATTGTCCCTCGCGATTACCTTGCAGCGCTTCCAAACGGTTACCTGGGGGAATGCGTAGGTCGTCGAGTTGAGCAGCGGCATCCAATTGGCGCAGCTTTTTCAAGGCGGTGCGTTGCATGTCGTGTGGAAGCTTTCGAGCGACCTTGCCAGCTGCAATGGTGGCAGTTTGTTTATCCTTGAAGCTTTTGATCACGCCAGCCTCCTTTTTTTCAAAATATAACGCATAGCAGCATATGACGCAATGCGTTATATTTGGTCGAAGAGATCATCAAGGCTAGCGACGTATGGCGTAACGCTCGGCCAGGTATTGCGCCTGGCGGTAACGTGAGGCCTGCAGCTCGGCCATGTCGGCGACGACGTGGTCGTGGATGGCGGCTGGGGCTGTTTCGCATCAAACGGCGGTGCGGGAGCATATTCGAGAATCAGTTGAGCACGCTGAGTGGTCTCGTCATCGGTTAACTCTGCGATGACGGTCAGCGCGAAATCGATTCCGGCGGTGACACCGCCGCCTGTGATGATCTCGTCATCGCGCACTACACGTGCCGGGTCCGGGATAGTACCGAACAATGGCAGCATGTCGCGCCACGCCCAGTGACAGGCGGCTCGTCTTCCGTGGAGCAGACCCGCCGCTCCCAGAATCAATGAGCCGGTGCATACTGAGGTCACGAACTTTGCGGTGCCGGCCAAGTGTCGAATGGCGTGGATAAAACGGATGTCCTCGGCCGCATCGAGGCAGCCCAGGCCACCGGGAACGCAGAGAACGTCGCAAGCCGCGATCTCTGTCAGGTCGTCCAGGTTGGAAAACGTCAATCCCTGAGCGTCGACGGGGGCTCCGCCAATGGATGCGATCACTACATCGATTTGCGGCGAACGAGAGAAGAATTGATGAGGCCCGGTGAAATCCAGGTGCGTTACGCCGGGGTAGATCGGTATGACGAGTATTGCGTCGGATCATTGTCATCCCTGATGACTGCCCTGCAGTGCTAGCCTTGCATCGATCTCCCGGCTTAAGCTTGGCGTTTCGCCAACGCCAACCACCCGGCCAGGCTAACCATTAGCGAGCCGCTGATACCATCCAGCCAGCGTTGCCGGCTCAGGCTGATGCGGCCGCGCCCGAGTAGATGTCCCGCGCCGGCATAGAGCAGCGCGCAAACGAACTCGATCAAGATATAAGCCAGCCCCGCCAGCATGATGGCCGGTGCGAACGACACGCTATCGGCATGCAAAAACTGCGGCAGGAAGAGCGCAAACAGCACATATGCCTTGGGGTTGGAGAATGCGACCAGCGCTTCCCGGCGTAGCAGCGGCCAGGTCTGCGCAGTCTCGATGCCCTCGCTCGGGCTTACCGCTTTAGGTCGCCAAGCCGTGAGCAATGACCTCACTCCGAGATATGACAGATACGCCACGCCAATCCACTTGAGCACGCTGAAGAACATCGCGGAGGTTGCCAGCCAATGCCCGAGCCCCACCGCGACACCGACCACCATCAAGGCGAACGCTGCGAAGCGTCCGCAGGCCGCCGTCATGGCAGGCGCGACACCGACATGGAAACCATTGGAAAGCGATAAGAGCTGATTGGCGCCAGGCGTTAAAGCCATGACTATGGACGCACCGATCAGGAGCGGCCAGTCGATGGAGGTAACCGCACCCAGGAACGCCTGTGTCATGACCACGATGACCAGCGCCATCAGGCCACTGCAGAATAATGGGACGCGGATCATGGTCACTCCTTCCTTGGTGGAAAACCGTCAGTGGCTCTCGGACATCGTTTATTCCGTCGGGGCCCGTTACTGCTTAGCAGCCGGCCAACCGAAGCACAAATGGATTAGCGGCGTTATAGGCGCTTCGAGGACCAGCGCTTCTGCCGTGGCCTCGTCGCGGAAGCCGGCGACGAGCACGCTACCCAGCTCCTCGGCAGTTGCTTGCAACTGAATGTTCTGAGCTGCGGCGCCTGCCTCGATCCAAGCATAGCGTTGGCCGCGTGATCCATAGGGTGGTTGATCGGCGAATGTTTGGGTTGCGGCTCCCATGTCGGCACAGATCGTGATAATGCCGGCCGCCTGGCCGATCCAAGGTTGCTCCTCGAGTGCCGCGTGCTGGAGTGCATATCGTACGTCGTGGTCGAGGTACGTTTCCAACCTGCAGCTTTCGGGGTCGAAGATGTAGGCCGCCGCGTCCAGGCCGCGAATGCGCCCGGCTATCGCTAATAGCTTGAGAGAGTAGAGAGAACTCGCCGAAGGCACGCTGCGTTTGCCATCGGCATGGGTGATCCCCTGCGCGGCCCTTAGCAGTCTGTCGAGGAGTGCGCGAGGAACCGTTTGCGGGCTGAAATCACGACAGCTATAACGCGAACGGATGGTGTGCTCGAACGAGGCCACATTTCTCTCCTTGGTTTGCATGGATTAGGCGGTGCGTAGCTCTGCCCGAGGATGATGCCGACAGTTCGGGTCATCCAAGACAGGTCGTCGGGTATGGCCGATCGCCGTGCCAAGAGATGCTTGCGGGCTCAGACCTGCTCGGTCAGTTCTTGAAAGCATCCCTTGCCTTGCCGCTTGGCTCGGTAGAGGGATTGATCCGCCTGCGCGACCAGACGCTCCAGGCGGTTGCGATCCATGCCTCGCCAATTCTGACAATGCACGAGTCCGATGCTCAGTCCTATTCCCGGATAGGTACGCCCGATGTCGGCAGTGGTATCGATGAGTCGTTGTGCAACGGTGCGACTTGCCTCGGGGCTGATACCTGGTAGCAAGATCACGAATTCATCACCGCCCCAGCGTGCGAGGATGTCGTCACTTCTCAATGCCTCGCTCATTGCACTGGCAATGTCGCGAAGGAGATCATCGCCGATCATGTGGCCGTAGGTGTCGTTGACGTGCTTGAAACCGTCTAGGTCCGAAAAGAGCAGGCTGACGGGAAGTGGCACGCGCCCTGGCCCACGGATCGTCAGGGCCTCGCGGAACCAGCCTTCCCGGTTGAACAGCTCGGTCAGCGGGTCGAGGATGGCTTGCCGCTGGCTGTGATACTCCCCGAGCAGGGCCTGGGTCGACATGTCGTAAAGGGAATGGATCATCATGTGCAGCCCCATCCAGAAGAAGGGGCCCTGCAGCACGAATACCCAGAACCAGGGCTCAGGCTGGAAGGGAACCGCGAGTTTGAGAGGCAGGTCCAGCAGCAGGACTTGCAACATGGCATAACGGGGAGTCCCGTGAGAGAAAGCGGCTGCGGCCGATGCCAGTGCGACCATGGATGGGATGGCCAATACTTGTAGTACCGGATCGCCGCTGAGCAGGCAAAGCGCGGTTCCCAGCCCGGTCGTGGTACTCCAGAGCAGATTGGCCAGATAGATCTGATCGGCGGGTGTGACGATACGCCAGCGCCATTGCCGCTTGACATGGTAATGTAGCCCGGCGCGGTAACCCGAGATCGCGAGCGTGGCCAGAAACCAGAGCCAGAATAGCGGTGCCGGATGACGGGAGAGGGCGATGAGCGTCAGTACGAGTACCGTGAGCGTCCCGGACCACATGACGGATGTCTGGGTGTTGGGGCCCAGCAGCAGGCGCTGTTGAATATTCAAGGGCAAGCGGCTGTCGCAGAGCAACCAGTACATGAAGCGCCAGCGCGGAATTGAGTAGGCGTTGTGGTGCATGTAAAGCTTGTCTGGCATATGGGCGGCCCTCATCGATCAAACGTCCTTGCGTGGCGACGGGGCTGGCGCATGCTGCAAAACGTCGCCGCTTTTGTTCTCAGGGCTGAGCGTGCCTGTGTTGCGTGCGAGACTCCAATGATTTTATTGGCAAGGAACGCGGTTTCGTAGGCCATGTCTGGATGGTGCCTACGTGTTCGTCTGAACCCAGGCATGCGCTTGCCGGCATGCTAGATGGGGTGGGGGCTCATGTTGGACGACCGGCCGGTCATCGGCCGGTCGAAGTACCCAGTAAGCGGTGACTGTGGGCAATGGAGCGGGGGTGTGTCCTTACCCGAAAAGCTGCCCGGCGATACGCAGCCCGGCGATCCAGGTGCCGGCGGCGGAGCCCAGCGTGGCGAGCAAAAAGACCAGCAGCGTGCGAGCGACGCGGTTCTTCCACCAGCCGCGCGGTGAGCTGACGTCGCGGCGCAGGCGCGAGAAGTCACCCACGGTGGGGCGGCGCAGGGCCAGTTCGACGCCGGCGGCGACGAAACCGGCGCCGATGGTCGGGTTGAGCGACGTCAAGGGCGCGGCGAAGAAGGTCGCGACGATGGTCAGTGGATGGGCCAGCGCGATGGCGGTGCCCAGCGCCGAGAGGACGCCGTTGATCAAGAACCACTCGCCGACCAGCGACCAGCCGAGCTCGGTATCCCGCGAGAAGCCGATGGCGAAGCCGGTCAGCACCAGCGCGACGATGACCCAGGGCAGCATCTTCCAGAGCCTGGAACGGGGCGGCGTGACTTCCAGGGCGTGGCGTTCCTGGTCGAGCGCTTCGGCGCTCGGCGGTTGCTGGCCCAGCGTCTCGATGTGCTCCCCGAGGCCCTTCAGGTGCCCGGCGCCGACCACCACCAGGATGTGGCGCGGCGTCTCGCCTTTGACCTCCTCGCGCAGGCGCAGGGCCATGTAGCGATCGCGCTCGCGAATCAGCGGCGTGTAGAGCGATTCCGACTGCTCGGCGAACTCGGCGAAGGTCGACTCGAGGACATCGCCTTCCTTGAGTCGCTCGATTTCCTCGCTGGAGACCTTCTTGCGCGATACCACGCTGCCCAGCAAGCCCGAGACCAGACTCATGCGCTGCCACCAGGGCACGCTGTGATAGATGCGCTTCAGCGTCACGCCGATGTCGCGGTCGACCAGGTACAGCGGCAGGTCGGCGCGGCGGGCCTCCTTGATCGCCATCTGCATCTCGGCGCCGGGCGTCACGCCGGACTGCTCGGCGACGCGTTGCTGAAAGGCGCCCAGGGCCAGGCTGGCGGCGACCATGCCGGCCTTGCCCTGGCGCAGGACCTGGAAGAGATCCATCTTGGCCATGGCGTCGGGCTGGGTCGCGCTCTGGTAGCGGGTGGGGCACAGCTCGATGGCGACGGCATCGAACTCGCCGGAACGGATCAATTCGCGGACTTCGTCGGCGCTGGCGCGCGAGACGTGGGCGGTGCCCAGCAGGGTGTAACGGGTCTCGCCCTGATCGATGACCTGACGCGGGCCGGCGGGTGTATCGGGCATGCGGAGTTTCGCTTCGATGGCGGAAAAGCTCGATTATCCACGAAGGCGAGGGGCGGGCCAAACCCGTCCCGCTCGCGCATCGCGCGAGCAGGGCAGTCTGCAAGCGGGGCCAGGTTCGCCCGCCAACGCGCCTAGCGCCTGGCGCGGCACGCCGCGGCGGTGAACAGCACGTCGGTGGAGGAGTTCAGCGCGGTTTCGGTGGCGTCCTGCACGACGCTGATGACGAAGCCGATGGCGACGACCTGCATGGCCACGTCGGGAGAAATGCCGAACAGGCTGGCGGCCATGGGGATCAGCAGCAGCGAGCCGCCGGCCACGCCGGAGACGCCGCAGGCGGCGAGCGAGGCGACGACGCACAGCAGCAACGCCGTGGCGAAGTCCACGCCGATGCCCAGGGTATGCGTGGCGGCCAGGGTGATTACCGAGATGGTGACGGCGGCGCCGGCCATGTTGATGGTCGCGCCCAGGGGAATCGAGATCGAATAGGTGTCGGGGTGCAGGTCGAGACGCTTGCAGAGCTCCATGTTGACCGGAATGTTGGCGGCGCTGCTGCGGGTGAAGAATGCCGTGATGGCGCTGCCGCGCAGGCACGCGAACACCAGCGGGTAGGGGTTGCGGCGCGTGGCCAGGAACACGATCAAGGGGTTGGTGACCAAGGCCACGAACAGCATGCAGCCGACGATGACGGCCAGCAGGTGGGCGTAGTCGAGCAGGGCGTTCAGGCCGGTGTCGGCGAGCGTGCCCGCGACCAGACCGAAGATGCCGAGCGGGGCGCAGCGAATCACCAGCTGGACGATGCTCGAGACGGCATCGGAGAAGGCATTGAGCACGACGAGCGTGGTCTCGGAAGCGCCGCGCAGCATCATTCCCAGCCCCATCGCCCAGGCCAGGATGCCCACGAAGTTGGCATTCAGCAGCGCGTTGACGGGGTTGTCGACGACATTGAGCAGCAGGTTGCGCAGGATCTCGGCGATGCCGCCCGGCGGTTCGCCGCTGGCCTGCGGTGCGTCGATCACCAGCGACGTGGGAAAGATGAAGCTGGCGAGCACCGCCACCAGCGCGGCGCACAGCGTGCCGACCACGTACAGCAGCAGCACGCCGCGAATGTGCGTGGGCTGGCCGCGCCGGTGATTGGCGATGGCCGTCATCACCAGCAAGAAGACCAGAATCGGGGCGACTGCTTTCAGGGCGGAAATGAAGACCTGGCCGAGCAGGGCGACCGACGTGGCGGCATCGGGCCAGACGATGGCGACGCCCACGCCGAGGGCGATACCGATGACGATCTGAGGAATGAGCCCGAGGCGCAGCAATGCACGCAGGGGACTGGCAAGGGTGGCGGACATGACGATCTCTCGCGGCAGAATGACGAACGTGGCCCGTCTCGGCGAGCCGGAAAGCGCGCATGGTAGCATTGGTGCCCACGCGATACCCGGGCATTCGTCCCTCTGGCGCTCATCCTTTGGTAAGAAGCGTGCCGTTTCGGCAGGATTGAGGGAGAAATCTTCAGCTGGCGTGCGATTCAACAGTGAATGTTGTCGCGCGGCAGCGCTCGGTCAGCGGCGCCAGAAGGCCGGTGTGAACAGCACCAGGATGGTGAAGATTTCCAGACGGCCGAACATCATGGCCATTACCAGGGTCCACTTGGCGAGCGCCGGCATGTCGCCGTAGTGCGTGGCCACGCTGCCCAACCCCGGCCCCAGGTTGTTGAGCGCCGAGCCCACCGCCGACCAGGCCGTGACCTGGTCCAGCCCGGTGGCCAGCAGGACCATCAGCATCAGCACGAAGAGCAGCAGATAGGCGGAGAAAAAGCCCCATACCGCCTCGGCCACGCCGCTGGAAATGCGCATCTTGCCCACCTTGACCGAGAACACCGCGTTGGGGTGGATCAGGCGATGAATCTCGCGCAGCCCCTGCTTGAGGATCAGCAGGATGCGGATCACCTTCATGCCCCCGCCGGCGGAACCCGAGCAGGCCCCGACGAAGGCGGCGATGAACAGCATGAACGGCAGCACGCCCGGCCAGGCGGTGAAGTCGGCGACCCCGAATCCGGTGGTGGTGGCCACCGAGACCACTTCGAACAGGCCGTGGCGCAGCCCCAGGGTGTCGGTGTAGGTGCCGCTGAGCATGAGCGTGGCGATGGTGATGGTGACCAGCAACGTTAGAAAGATGATGAAGAAGCGGAATTCCGGATCGACCAGATAATGGCGCAGGCGTTTCTCACGCCACACCGCGAAGTGCAGCCCGAAGCTCAGCGACGAGATCACCATGAAGAACACGCAGATGAGTTCGATGGTGGCGCTGTCGAAATAGCCGATGCTGGCATCGTGGGTCGAGAAGCCGCCGATGGCGACGGTGGAAAAGCTATGCCCGATGGCGTCGAACCAGCTCATGCCTGCGAGCCAGTAAGCCAGAAAACACGCCAGCGTCAGGGCGGCGTAGATATACCACAGTGCCTTGGCGGTCTCGGTGATGCGCGGTGTCAGCTTGGAGTCCTTGAGCGGCCCCGGGATCTCGGTGCGGTAGAGCTGCATGCCACCGATGCCCAGCGTCGGCAGGATCGCCACCGCCAGGACCACGATCCCCATGCCACCCAGCCACTGCAGCTGCTGGCGGTAGAAGCGAATCGATTCGGGCAGCAGGTCGATGCCGGTGAGAACCGTCGCCCCGGTGGTGGTGAGGCCCGAGAAGGACTCGAACACCGCGTCGGTGAGCGACAGCGAGGGATCCTCGGCGAGCATCAGGGGCAGCGAGCCGAACAGCCCCAGCACGCTCCAGAACATCACGGTGATCAAGAAACCGTCACGGGTACGCAGCTCGCGTCGCGCGTGGCGGGTGGGCCAGTACAGCGCCATCCCCGTGGCGAACGAGATCCCCAGGCCAATGACGAAGGCGTCCCAGGTGGCATCGTCGAAGATCAACGATATCGCCACCGGCGGTACCATGGTCAGGCTGAACAGCATCAACAGCAGCCCGACGATCCGCAGGATCACCAGAAGACTCATGGCGTCCGCCGTGTCGGCGCCGGGTGCGCGGGGGACGTCGTACTCATCAGAAGAAAGTCAGCCCTACCTGGAAGAGCCGCTCGACATCGCGAATGCGTCGCTTGTCGATGACGAAGAGGATGACATGGTCGCCGCTTTCCACCACGACGTCGTCGTGGGCGATGATGACTTCCTTGCCGCGCACGATGGCACCGATGGTGGTGCCGCTCGGCAGGTCGATCTCGTCGATGGCGCGCCCGACGACCTTGGAGGAGCGCGAGTCGCCGTGAGCGATGGCCTCGATGGCCTCCGCCGCGCCACGCCGCAGCGAGTGCACGTTGACGATGTCGCCGCGCCGCACATGGGTGAGCAGGCCGCCGATGGTGGCCTGTTGCGGCGAGATGGCGATATCGATCTCGCCGCCCTGGACCAGGTCCACGTAGGCGGCGTTGTTGATCAGGGTCAGCACCTTCTTGGCCCCCAGGCGCTTGGCCAGCATCGACGACATGATGTTGACCTCGTCGTCGTTGGTCAGCGCGCAGAAGATATCGCAATCCTCGATGTTCTCTTCCAGCAGCAGGCGCTTGCTGGTCGCGCTGCCGTGCAGGACCACGGTGCGGTCGAGGCGCTCGGACAGAACCGTGCAGCGCTCGAGTTCATGCTCGATGATCTTGACCTGGTGGCTGTGCTCGAGCGTCTCGGCGAGTCGTTCGCCGATGTTGCCGCCGCCGGCGATGATCACCCGGCGGAAGTCGCGATCGACCTTGCGCAACTCGCTCATCACAGCGCGTATGTCCTTGCGCGCGGCGATGAAGAACACCTCGTCGTCGGCCTCGATGACCGTGTCGCCACGCGGGATGAGCGCGCGATTGCGGCGATAGATCGCCGCCACGCGGGTGTCGACGTTGGGCATGTGGCGTCGCAGGAAGCCGAGCTCCTGGCCGACCAGCGGGCCGCCATAATAGGCCTTGACGGCCACCAGCTGCGCCAGGCTGCCGGCGAAGTCGAGCACCTGGAGCGCGCCCGGATACTCGATCAGGCGGCGGATATGGTCGGTGACCACCTGCTCGGGACTGATCAGCACGTCCACGGGAATCGCATCGTGGGAAAACAGCCCCTTGCGCGTCAGGTAGGCGGTGGCGCGGACACGCGCGATCTTGGTCGGCGTGCGAAACAGCGTGTGCGCGACCTGGCAGGCGACCATGTTGACTTCGTCGGAGTTGGTCACCGCGATCAGCATGTCGGCATCCTCGCCACCCGCCTGGCGCAGGACCATGGGATAGGAGGCCGTGCCCACCACCGTGCGGATGTCCAGGCGGTTGTGGAGTTCGCGCAGGCGCTTGGTGTCGACATCCACCACGGTGATGTCGTTTTCTTCGCTGGCCAGGTGTTCGGCCAGCGTGCCGCCGACTTGGCCGGCGCCGAGGATGATGATCTTCATGCGAGGGGAATCCGCGCTCAGTGACTGGCGCGTAGCATAAACCAGGCAGCGCCCCCAATGACAGGGGCGCGGCGGTGCTCGGGCATGCGCCCGGTCAGTCGAGGGAGAGGCCCACCTTGAGGGTGACCTGCCAGTGCCCCACGCGGCCGTCCTCGAGGTGACCGCGCATGTCGGTGACTTCGAACCAGCGCATGCCGTGCAGCGTCTCGCGGGCTTTTTCCAGGGCATTGTTCACGGCATCCTCGACGCCGTGGGGCGAGGAACCGGTCAGCTCGATGTGCTTGTAGACATGATCGCTCATGGCGTTCTCCTTGCGCTTGTCGTGCGATGGGAATGACTCAGGCGCCGATGATCTCGACCCCGAGCCGGGTCAGACGCTGCCGCGTGGCGGCATCCGTGTCGTGAGTGACGGGACGCGTCAGGGGCCAGAGGAAGCGCGTGCGAAAGCCGGCGGCGACGGCGTCCTCGGCGCTCCAGAGCACGCAGACATCGCGTGCCAGGCCGCAGACATGGACCGTCTCCACCTCACGTTCGCGCAACCAGCCGGCCAGGCCGGTGGTGGGGCGCGTGCCCTCCGGGCCCAGGTTGTGGCGAAAGGCGCTGTAGGAATCGACGCGCGGGTCGCTGCCCTTGCGCACGATGAGGTCCACCGGGGCCCAGTCGATCTCGGGGTGCAACTGGGCGCCGGCGGTGTTCTGGACGCAATGGTCGGGCCACAGGGTCTGCGGCTCGCCGTAGAGATCGAGGGTGTCGAAGGGGGCGTGTCCGGCATGCTGGCTGGCGAAGGAGACGTGCCTTGGCGGATGCCAGTCCTGGGTCGCCACCACATGCGCGAAGCGCCGCTCGCCGAGCAACTGGGTCAGCCCCGGGAGAATGGCGTCGCCGTCGGCGCAGGCCAGGGGGCCGCCGGGCATGAAGTCGGGCTGTACGTCGATGACGATCAATGCGCAGTGGCGGTCGACGATATCGAGGGCATCCTGCAACACGGTCTCTCCCGCTGGCCTGAGGCGATGCCTTCAGTATCGAAGCCGCCGGCGCCCCTGACAAGGGGCGTCGACGACCGGCGGGGGATGGCGGCGTTACTCGGACTGCTTGCGCAAGCGGGCGTAGAAAAAGCCGTCGTGGCCGTCGATGCGGGGCAGCAGCTGACGCCCGTCGCCCGCCGGGCGGCCCCATGCGGCCTCGATGGTCTCGGCGCGAGCGTCCGGGGTGCGAGCGAGGAAGGCCGCGACCTGGTCGGCATTTTCCTCGGGCATCACCGAGCAGGTGGCGTACAGCAGGGTGCCGCCGGGGGCCAGAGTGTGCCACGCGGCGTCGAGCAGACGCGCCTGCAACGCGGCGAGTTCGCGGATGTCGCGCGGACGCCGCAGGCGCTTGATGTCCGGGTGCCGGCGGATGACGCCGGTTCCCGAGCAGGGGGCATCCAGCAGGACGGCATCGAAGGCATGGCCGTCCCACCAGGCGTGGTGGCTGGCATCGGCGGCTATGGTCGTGGCGTCGAGTCCCAGGCGCTCCAGCGTGGCATTGACCCGGTCCAGCCGCTCGGCGTCGCTGTCCAGCGCGGTCAGGTCGATATCGAACGCTTCGAGAAGGTGGGCGGTCTTGCCGCCGGGCGCGCTGCAGGCATCCAGCACGCGTGCGCCGGGGCGTTCGGCGAGACACGGGGCGAGCAGGGTGGCGGCCAGTTGGGCGGCTTCGTCCTGCACGCTCACGGCGCCCTCGGCGAAGCCGGGCAAGGCGCGCACATCGCAGGGCTCGGCCAGGGTCAGGCCCTGCGGTGCGAAGGGTGTGGGCGAGGCCGAGAGGCCGGCGTCTTCCAGACGGGCCAGGTAGGCGTCGCGGTCGCCCTGGCGGACATTGACGCGCAGCGTCATGGGGCCGGGGCAGTTGTTGGCCTCGGCCAGGGCTCGCCAGTCGTCGGGCCAGGCCTGGCGCCACTCGGTCAGCATCCACTCGGGATGCAGCAGGGCAACGCTCGGGTCGCGGTCGACCTGTGCCTGGAGTGTCTGGGTGTCGCGTTGAAAGCGGCGCAGACAGCCGTTGAGCACGCGCGTGGCCCAGCCCTTGCCGAGCCCGCGGGCGGCACCGGCGGTTTCCCCCACGGCGGCATGGGCCGGCACACGCATGTAGAGCAACTGGTAGAGGCCGATCAACAACAGTGCCTGCACGTCCAGGTCACGGCGCTTGAAGGGCTGGCGCAGCAGGAGCTTGGCCAACGCTTGCAGGCGCGGCAGGGTGCGGCAGACGCCATAGCACAAGGCCTTGGCGAAGGCACGATCGCGGCCGTCGAGACTGGCGGTGTCGAGATGTGCATCCAGGGCGCTCAGCGAGCCCTTGCCGTCGAGAAGTGGCGCCAGTGCGCTGGCGCATACGGCACGCATGTCCGGAGTGCTCACGCGCGATCCTCCTGTCCCAGACGAAGCCCCTCGGGAAAGCGCTCGCCACGTGCGTTGAGCAGGTCGCGCACGGCCAGCGGCTTGCCGCCGGGCAGCTGGGCACGGGTAATGCGCACCACCTGGGTGCCGTCGTGACCGCAGGCGATGCGCAGGGCATCCGGGGCGCTCTGCAGCAGGGTGCCGGGCGCGACGCCGGGGCGCTCGGCCTCTGCTTCGGCCTCCGCCAGCCATAGCCGCAGCGGCTCGCCAGCCAGGCGCGTCCAGGCCACCGGCCAGGGGTTGAAGGCACGCACGCGGGCGGCCAGCTCGTGGGCCGGCCGCGTGAAGTCGAGCTCGGCCTCGGCCTTGCTGAGCTTGGCGGCATAGGTGACGCCTTCGCTCGGCTGGGGCGTCGCCGTCAGGCCGTCCGTCGCCAGGGCGTCGAGCGCCTCGACGATGGCCTCGCCACCGAGCGGGGCGAGGCGGTCGTGCAGCTCGCCACCAGTGGTGGTCGCCGTGATCGGCGTCTCGCGCACCAGCAGCATGGCGCCGGTGTCGAGCCCGGCGTCCATCTGCATGATGGTCACGCCGCTGCGTGTGTCCCCGGCCTCGATGGCACGCTGGATCGGCGCCGCACCGCGCCAGCGTGGCAGCAGTGACGCATGGACGTTGAGGCATCCCAGGCGCGGGATATCGAGAACGGCCTGCGGCAGTATCAAGCCATAGGCGACGACCACCAGGACATCGGCCTCGAGCGCGGCGAGCGTCTGCTGGGCGTCGGTATCCTTGAGGCTGGTGGGCTGATGGACGGGCAGGCCGTGCTCCTGCGCCAGCGCCTTGACCGGGCTGGGCGTGAGTTTGCGCCCGCGACCGGCCGGTCGGTCCGGCTGGGTGTACGCGGCGACCACCTGGTGACGGCTGTCGAGCAGCGCCAAGAGACTCGCGGCGGCGAAATCGGGCGTGCCGGCGAAGACGACGCGCAGGGAGTGGGACATCGAGAAGGCTTCCGTGACGGCGGTAATGGTGCGTGGCGAAGGCGGGTGCGGCGCCGGGGCGGCAAACGCGACGGGCCGGCGATTGCCGGCCCGCATGGCATCCGGGCGAACGACCGCGGTGCCGGCTCAGGCGTCTTGCATGGCCCGGTGGCGTTTCTGCATCTTTTTCAGTACCCGGTCGCGCTTGAGCGGCGAGAGGTAGTCGACGAACAGCACGCCTTCGAGATGATCGTATTCGTGCTGGATGCAGTGCGCGAGCAGGCCGTCGGCCTCCAGCTCGTAGGGATTGCCATCGCGATCCAGCGCCTTCAGCGACACGCGCAGGGCGCGCGGCACTTCGGCATAATACTCGGGGATCGACAGGCAGCCTTCCTGCATCGGCTCGCGTTCGTCGCCCAATGGCGTGTATTCGGGATTGATCAGCACGCGCGGCTGCGAGCGATCATCGCTGACATCCATCACGATGACGCGACGATGCACGTCGACCTGCGTGGCGGCCAATCCGATGCCCTGGGCGTCGTACATGGTCTCTAGCATGTCGTCGACGAGCTTGCGCGTCTCGTCGTCGACGGTCTCGACGGGCGCGGCCTTGGTGCGCAGGCGCTCGTCGGGAAATTCGAGAATGGTCAGCTTGGCCATGGCGTTGAGAAAACCGTTATGCTGTCACGTGAAGTTTGTCCTCTAGTGTAATGCGCGGTCGACGGTAACGGAACCAGGGCCATGAGAATGAGCCCTCAGGCCCGAGATCCGAGCAGGGATCGGCGCATTGCAATAGTAGTATGATTATAGCAAAACCGGCGGGTGTCTTGCAGGACGGCCCTGGCGTCGCGCGGCGACGAATGGGGCATCAACGAGAAGAGACGATCATGCAGGCAGGGAATGGCAAGCGCGGGATGGGACGGCATGGCGGCAGGCTGGCCGGCGGCCTGATGATGATCGGGGCGCTCGTCGTCGCGTCTCTCGCGGTGCGTGATGTCGCCGCCAAGGAGGTCGTGCACCTGTCGCCGGCGGTGCGCGAGCTCCCGGCGGATCGGGTGTCGCCCGTGCCGCGCCGCGAGGTTGCCCCGTTTCTGAACTTGTATCGCATCGTCGATGATCCGGCCGTGCTGGAACGCGCCCGCTATGTGGTCGTCGGCGAAGAAGGGCAGCAACTGATGGCGGCCGGCGACACCGCCTATGTGCGTACGCCCGAGGGCGCCACGGCGCGCTCGGGTGCCCGGCTGGCCATCTACCGGCCGGGCGAAACCTACCGATCTCCTGACAGCGGCGAGCCGCTGGGCATCGAGCTGCGCCGCGTGGGCGACGCCCGCTGGGTGAGACACGAAGGCGAGCTGGATGTCTTCGCGATACGCGAGGCGCGGCAGGAAATCCGCCCCGGCGACCGCCTGCTGCCGTACCGGGCGGGTCCGGTGGCGCTGCATTTCACGCCGCGCTTGCCGTCGAGCTCGGTCGCGGGGCACATTCTGGGCGTTCCCGAGGGCGTGCATGCCATTGGGCGCCATACCCTCGTGGCGCTCGACCTGGGGCGCTCGGATGACGTGACACCGGGCACGCTGCTGGCCCTGCAAGCGGCCCCGGCGCGAGTGAGCGACCCGCTCGACGATGCCACGCGGCGCCTGACGAGCGCGCCGGCCGGACTGGCGATGGTCGTCGAGAGTTTTGCGCGGGTCAGTTATGCGCTGGTCACGGAAGCCTCGCGGCCGCTGGAGGTCGGCGATGTGGTGAGTACGCCCGAGCGGGAGGCGTTGACGTCGTGGCAGCGACGCTGAGACCGGGTGGTTGGCAAGGAAAACGCACATGATGACAGCGAGAGAGTGGTGTGCCCTGGCGCACCTGCCCAAACTCGGGGCACGGCGTCTGGCGGTCCTGCGCCGCGAGCTGGCCGCGCAAGGGCTTGACGACGCCTGGCCCCAGGCCTGGCTCGCGGCGATGCCCGCCGGCCCGCGCGAGACGCTCAGGTACTGGCTCGAGCACCCCGCCAAGAGTCCCCTCGAGACATCGGTGAGCCAGGCGCTGGCCTGGGAGGCCAGCGCGCCATCGCACCACCTGCTGTATCCCGGCCATCCCGCCTGGCCCGCGCTGCTCGATGAAATCGCCGATCCGCCCGCGCTGCTGTGGGCCAAGGGCGATCTGGCGGCGCTGGAACCGCCGGGGCTGGCGATGGTGGGGACGCGGCGCCCGACTCGCGAGGGCTCCGACAACGCCGCCTGGTTCGCGCGTGGGCTCGTCGAGGCGGGTTTCTCCATCGTCAGCGGGCTGGCGCTTGGCATCGACGGCGTGGCCCAGCGCACGGCGCTGGATGCGGGCGGTCGCAGCGTGGCGGTGCTCGGCTGCGGCGTGGAGGTGATCTATCCGCCGCGACATGCCGGCCTGTATCGTCGCCTGCTCGACGAGGGCGGCCTGCTGCTGTCGGAGCATCCCGCCGAGACGCGGGCGCATGCGCGACACTTTCCCCGCCGCAACCGCATCATCACCGGGCTGTCACTGGGCGTGCTGGTCGTCGAGGCCGCCGAGAAAAGCGGCTCGCTGGTCAGCGCGCGGCTGGCGCTCGAGCAGAATCGCGAGGTCTTCGCGGTCCCCGGGTCGCTGCATAACGTTCAGGCACGCGGCAACCTGGGGCTGATTCGTGACGGTGCCTGGCTGGTGCGTGGACGCGACGACATTCTCGAGCAGCTGGGTCAGTGGCAGGCGCCGCAGGCCGTCGTGGCGTCGACCGACGACATGACAGAGGCGGCAAACGCGCCGGCCGACCCGTTGCTGGCGTTGCTGGACACCGCCCCCACGCCGCTTGACGTGCTGGTCGAGCGCAGCGAGCTGGATGTCGGCGGCTGTCAGATGCGGTTGCTGGAGCTGGAACTCGCCGGCCAGGCCGCGCAGGTCAGCGGGGGCTGGGTGCGTCGCGCCACTCACTGAACACCTGCGACAGCGTGGCACGGCGTGCGCCGGCATGAGCATGGTAAGATAAAGGCACTTTGTGTAGCCGTGAAGCGAAGCGTTTCGCCATGCAAGAAACAGCCGATCGTATCGCCGACGCCGTGGCCGCCCTCCGGCGCGGCGCGCTCCTGGCCTACCCCACCGAAGCGGTGTGGGGCCTGGGCTGCGACCCCGATGACGATGCCGCCCTGGCACGTCTGATTGCCCTCAAGCAACGCGACCCCGCCAAGGGATTGATCCTGATCGCAGGTGACATGGACCAGCTCGAGCCCTGGCTGGCGGGTCTCGATGCGCTGCAACGCGCACGCCTGGCCGAGAGCTGGCCCGGGCCCAATACCTGGCTGGTGCCCGACAACGGGCGAGCGCGGCCGCTGCTGCGCGGCGAGCACACCAGCCTGGCGGTGCGCGTCAGCGATCACCCTCTGGTACGGCAACTGTGCGCCGCCTTTGGCGGGCCGCTGGTGTCGAGCTCCGCCAACCGCGCCGGCGAGCCGCCGGCGATGAGCGCCGCCGACGTGCGCGCCGCCTTCGGGGAGGCGGTGACGCTTCTCGACGGGGCGCTGGGGGGCTACGCGCGGCCGAGCACGATCCGCGATCTACAGAGCGGCGAGACCCTGCGCCGTTAGCCCTGTCCGAAAAAAGTGCCTGCACCATCAACCAGCAATGTGAGGAGAGCGACGTGGCGCACCCCCATCTCGACAAGGTGAAGGAATATCTGCTCGACTTGCAGGACCGCCTCTGCGACGGCTTGGCCGCCGAGGAGGGGGACACCGCGTTCCGCGAGGATAGCTGGACGCGTGAGGCGGGCGGCGGCGGTCGCTCGCGGGTCATCGAGAACGGCGAGGTCTTCGAGAAAGGCGGCGTCAACTTCTCGCACGTCTTCGGCGAGCGCCTGCCGGCCTCGGCCTCGGCGGCGCGACCGGAACTGGCGGGGCGCAGCTTCCACGCCGTGGGCGTGTCCTGGGTGCTGCATCCGCGCAACCCGCACGTGCCCACCGCGCATGGCAACGTGCGCTTCTTCATCGCCGAAAAGGAAGGAGCCGAGCCGGTATGGTGGTTCGGCGGCGGTTTCGATCTCACGCCGTTCTATCCGGTGTTCGAGGATGTCGTGCATTGGCATCGCGTGGCGCAGGAAACCTGCGCGCCGTTCGGCGACGACGTCTACCCACGCTTCAAGCGCTGGTGCGATGAGTACTTCACCCTGCATCACCGGGACGAGACCCGCGGCGTCGGCGGCTTGTTCTTCGACGATCTCAACGAGTGGGAGTTCGAGCGCTGCTTTGCCTTCCAGCGCGCGGTCGGCGATGCCTTTCTCGAGGCTTACGTGCCCATCGTGCGGCGGCGGCAAGCGACCGAGTATGGCGAGCGCGAGCGCGATTTCCAGGCCTTCCGGCGGGGTCGCTACGTCGAGTTCAATCTGGTCTGGGACCGGGGCACCCTGTTCGGCCTGCAAAGCGGTGGCCGTACCGAGTCGATTCTGATGTCGATGCCGCCGCTGGCCCAGTGGCAGTATTGCTGGACCCCCGAGCCGGGCAGCCCCGAGGCGCGTCTGGCCGACGAGTTCCTGACGCCGCGCGAGTGGCTCGAGGAGGCAGAGGCATGAGCGATGATCGCTACTGCGTCTTCGGAAACCCCGTCGCGCATTCCCGCTCGCCGCGCATTCATGCGCTGTTCGCCGAGCAGTGCGGGCAGGCCATGACCTACGAGGCCATCGAGGCGCCCCGCGAGGATTTCGCCGGGGCCTGGCACGCCTTCGTGGCGGCCGGTGGGTGCGGAGCCAATGTCACCGTGCCGTTCAAGGAGGACGCCTTCCGGCTGGCGGACGTGCTCAGCCAGCGCGCTCGCCGCGCGGGCGCCGTCAACACGCTGGTGCGGGGGCGGGACGGTCGCACCTATGCTGACACCACCGACGGAGTGGGGCTGGTGCGCGACCTGGAGGCGCACGGGGTGACACTGGAGGGGGCGAGGATTCTCATACTCGGCGCCGGCGGCGCGGTGCGCGGCGTGCTCGACCCGTTGCTGGCCAAGGCCCCGAGTTGCCTGCACATCGCCAATCGCACGGCATCGAAAGCCGTGCGCCTCGCCGAGGAGGCCTCGCCGGAGGGGCGTGTGACGGGCGGCGGCTACTCGGAACTCGACGGCGCCTTTGACGTGGTCATCAACGGCACCAGCGCCTCGCTGGGCGGTGAGTTGCCACCCTTGCCCGATACCTTGCTGGCCGCTGACGGCGTGGCCTATGACATGATGTATGCCGCCGAGCCGACGGTCTTTCTGCAGTGGGCGGCGGCACATGGCGGGCGCGGCATCGATGGCCTGGGCATGCTGATCGAGCAGGCCGCCGAATCGTTCTTTCTGTGGCGCCAGGTGCGTCCGGATACCGCGCCGGTACGCGAAACGCTGCGCCGCGAACTGTGATGCGACCGGGCCCGGCAGCGCGATGCCGGGCCGCTTTTCAGCGTCGGCAGTCGGGCCGCTGGCCGTTGGCCCGGGCCTGTTCGTAGAGCGGCATGGCCTCGTTCATGCGCTCGCGCAACCCTTGCATGCGGGCTTCGTTGCTGGGGTGGGTGGACAACCATTCCGGCGGCTGGCCCTGACTCTGCGCGGCCATGTTCTGCCACAGCTCGATACTGGCATTGGGATTGAAGCCGGCCTCGGCCATCAGGTCGAGGCCGAGCTTGTCGGCTTCCGATTCCTGCTTGCGCGAGAAGGGAAGAATCACGCCGTACTGGGCGCCCGCGCCGAGCAGCCCCATGAGCTGTTCGCCGGTGGCACCCTGCAGGCCGGCGGCGGATTGCAGGATCGATAATCCGGTTTGCGTGGCCGCCTGCGTCGATACGCGCTCGTTGGCGTGGTCGGATAATACGTGGGCCACTTCGTGGCCGATGACGGCGGCCAGTTGATCCTGGTTCTCGGTGACGTCGAGCAGCCCGCTGTTGACCCCGATATAGCCTCCCGGCAGGGCGAAGGCGTTGGCCGAATCGTCCTTGAAGACCTTGACTTCCCAGGTCGCGATGCCCGCATCGGCGGGGACTTCGTCGGTGATGGCGTCGGCGACGCATTGCACGTAGTCGTAGGTGGCGCCGCCGACTTCCGGCAGTTCCTGCTGATATTGCGCGAAGCTTTGCTGGCCCATCTGCTGGAGTTCTTCGTCGGAGAAGAACGCCAACTGGTTGCGCCCCAGCGGCGAGGTGCTGCACGCGGCCAGCGTGGCACCGATGAGGCCGATGGCAAGCGGCGTACGTAGACGGGAAGGCAACGTCCTTTGCATGAGAGTCTCCTGATGGGTTCTGGACCCGATGACCAAACGGCTCCAAGATACCCCGATGCCGCGTTGGGTCAACCTCCCTCGCGGTGCATGTCCCCGGACCGAACAGCGACAGGAGTGAGAGGATGGATGCCGAGCTAGCGCAGCGCCTGCTCAAGGTGTTGGATCGTGTCGAGGCCTGGCTGCCGCTGGAGCCTGCCAGCGTCGATTGGTCGCGCGATGTGGCGGCGCTCTGGCAGCGCAACGCCCTGGGCGGGCAGTTGATGCCGGTGGCCGCGCGCGATGGCGTCACGATGGACGACCTGGTGGGGGTGGAGCGCCAGAAGGCGGCGTTGCTGGCCAATACGCGCGCTTTTCTGCACGGCCGCCCGGCGAACCATGCGCTGCTCTGGGGCGCCCGCGGCAGCGGCAAGTCGTCGCTGGTGAGGGCACTGCTCAACACCCTGGCGCCCGAAGGCCTGCGCTTGATCCAGGTCGACCGGCACGACCTCGTGGGGCTGCCTGGCCTGGTGCAGCGGCTGCGCGACGCCCCGCAGCGCTTCATCGTCTACTGCGACGATCTCTCCTTCGAAGGACACGATGACGCCTACAAGGCCCTCAAGAGCGTGCTCGACGGGACCCTGACGGGACCGCCGGAAAACGTGCTGCTCTACGCCACCTCCAATCGGCGGCATCTGCTGCCCGAGTCGCTCGCCGACAATCAGGATACCCGGCTGGTCGACGGCGAACTCCATCATGGCGACGCGGTCGAGGAACGCATCTCGCTTTCCGATCGCTTCGGCTTGTGGTTAGCTTTTCACCCGTTCAATCAGGACACCTATCTCGATGCGTGCCGACACTGGGTGCATCATCTGGGAAGCGAGGCCGACTGGAGCGAGCAGGCGCGTGTCGAAGCGGTACGCTTTGCTACCTTGCGGGGAGTACGTAGTGGACGCGCCGCCTGGCAGTTCGCTTGCCAGTGGGTCGGAGCGGCACAGGAAGACGCGCGTTCATGACGTCGCCGACGTGACGTCGCCATGGTCAGGGAGGAAGCACGATGCACGACAGCGAGCGCAAGCAGCGCCTCGAGGCACTGCAGGTTCGGTATGCCGAGCGGCTGCAGGATGACGTGCAGACGGTGCTGGCGCAGGTCGACGAGATGAGCGCGCGCGCCGGCGCCGCCGACATGGCGGAACTGGAAGCGCTCTGCGACGCCTTGCAGCGTATCGCGGACTCCGCCGGCACCTTCGGGCATGAGAGCTTGAGCGAGACCTGTGGCAATGTGGCACGCCAGATCCGTGACTGGCTCGATGGCGACCTGCTGCCGGCGCCCTATACGCTGGCGGCATTGCTGCCGCGCTTGCAGCAGGGAGCCGCGACGCTTCCCGAGCGGGGCGATGCCTCGGTCTCGGCGGCGCCCGGCGAGACGCTGCCCACGCGTCTGGCGTTGCTGGGCGAGGACAGAGGCCGGGGAGAAGCCCTGGCGGCGTCGCTGGACGCGCTGGGATACACCTGCCGTACCTTCGCCATGCACGAGGTCGCCGCCTCGATCGCCTGGGCGCCTGACGTGCTGGTGATCGACGAACAAGGCATGTCGCGTCAGCGGTGGTGCGACGAGTGGACCGCCTGGCCTGCACCGCGACCGCATTTGCTGGTGATGGGCGGGGACGATGCATTCACCGCGCGTCTGGAGGCGGTGCGTCTTGGTGCCGAGGGGTATTTCATGCCCCCGCTGGACGTGTCGTTGATCGACCGACGCGTGCAACAGTTGCTGCCCGGGCCGGTGGCGTCGCCCCTGCGCGTGCTGATCGTCGACGACGATATCGAGCTGGCCGAGCACTATCGCCTGGTGCTGGCGGGGGTGGGGATCGAGTCGTGGGTCGTGAATGCGCCCGCCGACGCCTTGACCGTGCTGCGCGAGGAACGGCCCGACCTGGCGCTGGTGGATACGCGCCTGCCGGGCTGCAGCGGTCGCGATCTGGTCCAGGTGATGCGGCTCGAGGAGGCCTGGCGGCATCTGCCCGTCGTGTACCTCGCGGCGGGCAGTGACGTGAGCAAACTGGCGCTGACGCGCAGCGGCGATGACTTCCTGGGCAAGCCGGTGGATGATGACGCCCTGGTCGCGACGGTAGTGTCCCACGCCCAGCGCGCACGTCGCTCGCGTCAGGCCATGGGGCGCGACGGCATGACCGGCGTGCTGACCTACGAGGCCCTGCAGGAACTGCTGGAGGTCGAATTCGCTCGCGCCCGGCGCAGCGGGGCCCCGACCAGCCTGGCATTGATCGATCTCGACAGGCTGGGGGCGCTGAATGCCCGGCACGGTCACACCAGTGGCGACTACGCGATTCGTCAGCTGGCGGAGCGGCTGACCCAGCAGTTGCGGTTCATCGATCACGTGGGGCGTTACACCGGGGGAGCGTTCTGCGTGGTCCTGCCGCATTGCGATCCCGAGGACGCGCAGCGCGCCATCGAGCGTATCCGTCTGCAGTTCCAGGCGCAGCCGCTCGGCGAGCATGCCGACATCGACGTGACGTTTTCCGCCGGGGTGGCGAGCCTGCATGAGGCGGAAAGCGTCGAATTGGGGCTCGATGTGGTGGGGCGTCGGCTGTATCGCGCCAAGCTGGCGGGACGCAATTGCGTCCTCGCCGAGGGCTGATCGGCGTCAGCGACGGTTCTTGCGTGCCTCGCGCGTGCGCCCCAGTTCGCGTTGCTTGGCCTTCTCGCGATCGCTCGCGTCGGGGTTGCTGTCGTAGGGGTTCTTGCCCGAGCGAAACTCGAAGCGCAGCGGCGTGCCGCGCACCTTGAGAACCTTGCGGAAGGTATTGGTCAGGTAGCGCTTGTAGGCCTCGGGGAGCGAGCCGGTCTGATTGCCGTGGACCACGATGATCGGCGGGTTGCTGCCGCCCTGGTGGGCCATGCGCAACTTGATGCGGCGGCCGTGGATCAAGGGTGGCTGATGCTCGCTCACCGCGTCCTGCAGGATGGTGGTCAGGCGGTTGGTCGACCAGTGGCTGTTGGCCGAATCGAAGGCACGGGTGATGGACGGGTAGAGATCGCCCACCGCGGTACCGTGCAGCGCCGAGATGAAATGCATCTCGGCATAATCGGCGAAGCCCAGGCGTCGCTTGATCGCGGCGCGCATCTTGTCCTTGGCTTCCTGTTCGAGTCCATCCCACTTGTTGACCGCCAGAACCAGAGCGCGGCCGCTGCTCAGCACGTAATCGAGCAGGTGCAGGTCCTGTTCGACCAGGCCGCTACGGGCGTCGAGCACCATGATGGCCACGTTGCAGGCCTTGATGGCCTCGAGCGTCTTGATGATCGAGAATTTCTCGGCCGCCTCGCTGACGTTCTTGCGTCGCCGCACGCCGGCGGTATCGACCAGCACGTAGGGCTTGCCCCGGCGCTCGAAGGGAATCTCGATGGCGTCGCGGGTGGTACCGGCTTCGTCGTATACCACCACCCGGTCTTCGCCCAGCAGGCGATTGACCAGCGTCGACTTGCCCACGTTGGGCCGTCCGATGACGCCGATGCGGATGCCATTGCTGAGATCCGGCGGTGCGGCGTTGGCTTCACGCGGCGGGAAGGGCGCCAGGACCTCGTCGATCAAGCTGGTGACGTTGCGCCCGTGCGCGGCGGCGATGGGACGCGGGTCGCCCAGGCCGAGCCGCCAGAACTCGGCCATTGCCGAGTGCTCTTCCAGACCGTCCGTCTTGTTGACCACCAGCCAGGTCTTCTTCTGATTGACGCGCAGGTGGTTGGCGATGGCCTCGTCGGCGACATTGAGCCCGGTGCGTCCGTCGACCATGAACAGCACGATGTCGGCTTCGTCGATGGCCAGCAGCGACTGCTCGGCCATGGCGGCGTCGAGGCCTTCCTCGTTGCCGCTGATGCCGCCGGTATCGATGACGGTGTAGGTCTTGTCGCCGAGAACGCCGTTGCCGTACTTGCGGTCACGCGTCAGGCCGGGGAAGTCGGCGACCAGCGCGTCGCGCGTGCGGGTCAGACGATTGAAGAGGGTCGACTTGCCGACATTGGGTCGGCCTACCAGGGCGATGACGGGATTCATGTTGTCTCGTAAACCGGCGAACGGAAGCGGTGAGTGAGGCTGTCGCGCGATACCGCGCGCCAAGTGCGTGACGCGAGCGCCACGCTGTCGCTGGGGGTGATTCTAGCATTGCTGGCCGGCGGGGCCCACAAATGACACGGGCACCTCGTGTCGAGGTGCCCGGTACGCAGAGGGAGCGGACTCGGCTCAGTCGTCGATGGTCTCGACGTCGTAGGCGGCGAGTTCCCCATCGTTGGCGAGCGTGTAGAGACGCTGTGAATCGGCCAGCAGAGGTACGCTGATACCATCGCCGCCGAGTTCGGTGCGTCCCACGACCGACCCGTCGGTGGCGTTCAGCAGGTGCACGTAGCCCTGGTAATCGCCCAGTGCCAGCTTGCCGTCGACGAACGCCGGGGCGGTCAGGTCGCGGCCTTCCAGGGCGTCGGACTCCCACAGCACGCGACCGCTGTCGACGTCGAGCGCCAGGACGTGGCTGGCTTCGTTGACGGTGAAGAGGTAGTTGCCGACGCGCAGGGGCGTCAGATAACTGGACTCGTCGCGTGACCAGATCACTTCGCCGCTGGTGGCTTCGAGCGCCATGACCCGCCCGTTGTAGCTGGTGACGAACAGGCGGCCGTCCTGCGAGAGAACCGGCTGGCCGTCGAGGTCGACGAGGCGATCCACTTCGGTGCGCCCTTGCGGCACGGCGACGCGCATGTCCCACAACGGCTGGCCGCTGCGGTTGTCCAGGGTGACCAGGCGACCATTGGCGAAGCCGACGAACGAGACCGGTTCGATGACGCGTGGCGTGCCCGTACCGCGCAGGGTCAGGGACGGCTGGCTGCTGCTGTAGGTCCACTCTTCCTCGCCGGAGAGACGGTCCAGTGCGGTCACGGTGCCGTCGGCGCTCTGCACCACGACCAGTTCGCTGTTGACCTGCGGTGCCGCCAACACCTCGCTGGAGACGCGCGCGCGCCAGGCTTCGCTGCCGTCGTCACGGTCGATGGCGATGACCTCGCCGTTGCGGGTGCCGGCGTAGAGGCGCGCACTGTCGTTGGTCATGCCGCTGGACAACGGGGTATCGAAGCGCACTTCCCAGCGCGTGTCGCCGCTGTCCGCGTCGAAGGCGCGCAGCAGGCCGTCGGCATCCGCGGCATAGAGCGTGCCGTCGGCCAGCAGCGGCATCAGGGGATAGCGTGCACGCCCCAGACCGTCGCCGACCGAGGCCGACCAGCGCTCGTCGAGCGTCGCCGAGGGCGAGAAGTCCTGCAGGGCCTTGGGCGGATATTGCGGCTCGACATTGCCTGAACACCCCGCCAGCAAGGCGGACAAGGTGAGCGCGGCCGGTAACAGAAAGTGGGTCGGTTTCATCAACTGGCGTCCTCTACACCGAGATTGTCGAGCTTGAGCCGTACGCCGAACAGGGGCTGGTCCTGATCCTCGGCGCGGGCGAGAGCGTCCTGGTAGGCCTGGCGTGCCTGATCGGGCTGCTCGAGTGCCACGTAGGCATCGCCGCGAATATCGGCGGCCTGTGCCTTGAGCGTGGCGGGCACGTCGTTCTCGAGGGTCGACAGTGCGCCCTGCGCGTCATCCATGGCGATCTGCACGCGGGCCAGGTTGAGACGTGCCAGCCCGGTGAGATAGCCGTCGTCGCTGTTGGCGGCAAAGGCCTGCAGCGTGTCGCGGGCGCTCTCCAGCTCGTTGGCCTGGATGGCCAGGCGCGCGCGTATCAACTCGGCGAAATCGGCATAGAGCGTGCCGCCGTGCTCGTTGACCAGGGCATCGATCATGTTGGTGGCCTGTTCGCGCTGCGCGTCGCTCAGGGTGTCCTGCTGCATCAGCAGCGTGAGCTGCTGATAGCGCTGCGAGGCGGCTTCCGCCTGGGAGGTCTGATAGTCCTGCCAGGCATTCCAGGCGAAGACGCCCGCTCCGGCGAGTACCACCCCGGCGATGATCGACTTGCCGTATTCCTTCCACCAGCGCTTGAGCGTCTCAAGCTGTTCGTCTTCGGTGCTAAGCTCCGCCACGGGCGGTCTCCTTCAATGGCTGTTCGTGCGATACGCCCCGGGGCGTCCTCAGTCTTCGGCGAGAAGCGCTTGGAGACGGGCCGCCAGCGCCTCCCGAGCCACGCTTTCCTGCTCGCGATCCTCGCGCAGGAACTTGATGCCGACGCTGCCGCTGGCGATCTCGTCGTCACCGAGCATCAAGGCGATACGTGCACCGCTCTTGTCGGCCTTCTTGATCTGGCTCTTGAAACTGCCACCCCCGCAATGGACCTGCAAGTGCATTTCGGGCAGGGCGTCACGCAGATGCTCGCCCAGCAGCATCGCCTCACGGCTGGCGGTGTCGCCCATGGCCGTGAGATAGACGTCGGGACGCGAGCGCGCGGCCTCGGGCACGAGGTCCAGGGTCTCGAGCAGCAGGATCAAACGCTCGACTCCCATGGCGAAGCCGACGCCGGGCGTGGGCTTGCCGCCGAGCTGCTCGACCAGGCCATCGTAACGTCCGCCGGCGCATACCGTGCCCTGACTGCCCAGCGCCTGGGTGGTCCACTCGAACACGGTTCGGCTGTAATAGTCCAGCCCACGCACGAGGCGCGGGTTGATGACGTAATCGATGCCGGCCGCGTCGAGCATGGCGGTCAATTGCTCGAAGTGCGCCCGCGACTCGTCGTCGAGATGATCCATGAGGCGCGGCGCGGCCTCGAGCATCTCTGCCATGTCGGGGTTCTTGGAGTCGAGGATGCGCAGCGGATTGCTGGTCAGGCGGCGCCGCGAGTCCTCGTCGAGCACCTCGGCATGGGCCTCGAAATACGCGACCAAGGCGTCGCGATAGGCGGCCCGCGCCTCGCTGGAGCCCAGGGAATTGAGTTCCAGGCGGACGTGCGGCATCAGGCCCAGGGCATCCCACAGCCGCGCACTGAGCAGGATCATTTCGAAATCGATGTCCGGCCCCAGCATGCCGTAGGCTTCCACGCCGACCTGGTGGAATTGCCGATAGCGGCCTTTCTGGGGACGCTCATGGCGGAACATGGGACCCTGGTACCACAGACGCTGGGTCTGGTTGTACAGCAGGCCATTCTCCAGTGCGGCGCGCACGCAGCTGGCGGTGCCCTCGGGCCGCAGCGTCAGGCTGTCGCCGTTGCGGTCCTCGAAGGTGTACATCTCTTTTTCGACGATATCGGTGACTTCGCCGATCGAGCGCTTGAACAGGGCGGTCTGCTCGAGAATCGGCGTGCGAATCTCGTTGTACCCATAGCGCTGCATGAGATGCTGGATCTGGCGCTCGAAATACTGCCAGACAGGCGACTGCTCCGGTAGCAGATCGTTCATGCCACGGATGGCCTGGATCTTGTTGCTCAATGCTGACTCCTGAACCGGTTACGGGGCGCGAGCGGCGCGCGTCATGCCTCGCGCGCGATGGTATCGCGTTCGCGGGCTTCTTTTTCGCGGACCTTGTCGCGGATCAGTGCTTCCAGGTCGTCGACCAGGTGGTCGTTGCGCAGCTTGCTGGCCGGCTTGCCGTCGATGTAGACGAGGTTGGCCGGATCGCCGCCGGTCAGACCGATGTCGCTTTCCTTGGCTTCGCCGGGCCCGTTGACCACGCAGCCGATGACCGAGACGTCGAGGGGCGTCATGATGTCGTCGAGGCGTTCCTCGAGGGCGTTCATGGTGCCGATGACGTCGAAATTCTGCCGCGAGCAACTCGGGCAGGCGATGAAGTTGATGCCCTTGCTGCGCAGGCGCAGGCTCTTGAGCATGTCATAGCCGACCTTGATCTCCTCGACCGGGTCGGCGGCCAGCGAGACGCGGATGGTGTCGCCGATGCCTTCCATCAGCAGCAGCCCCAGGCCGATCGAGGATTTGACCGTGCCCGACCGCAGGCCGCCGGCCTCGGTGATGCCGAGGTGCAGCGGCTGATCGATGCGCTGGGCGAGCTGGCGATAGGCGGCCACCGCCATGAACACGTCCGATGCCTTGACGCTGACCTTGAAGTCCTGGAAGTCGAGGCGATCGAGGTGCTCGATATGGCGCATGGCGGATTCGACCAGCGCCTCCGGCGTGGGTTCACCGTATTTCTTCTGCAGGTCCTTTTCCAGCGACCCGGCGTTGACGCCGATGCGAATGGGAATGCCGTGATGCCGTGCGGCATCGACCACTGCACGCACGCGGTCCTCGCGGCCGATGTTGCCGGGGTTGATGCGCAGACAGTCGACGCCCAGCTCGGCCACGCGCAGGGCGATCTTGTAATCGAAGTGGATGTCGGCCACCAGGGGCACCGAGACCTGGCGCTTGATCTGGCCGAAGGCCTCGGCGGCATCCATGGTGGGCACCGAGACGCGCACGATGTCCGCGCCCGCTGCCTCGAGCTGACGAATCTGCGCGACGGTGGCGTCGACATCCAGCGTGTCGGTATTGGTCATGCTTTGCACGGCGATGGGGGCGTCCCCACCGACGGGGACGTGCCCGACATGAATCTGGCGCGACTTGCGCCGTTGGATCGGAGATTGCATATGCATGGGCGTATCACTCTCCCAAGGTGAAGCGGGCGACGTTGTTGCTGCCGGTATGCTCGCTCAAGTCGACGTTGTCGTCTCGATAGCTGATTTCGACGCCGGTGGCATTGCCCACGGTGAGGCGAAACGGTGGCGTGCCCTCGACCTGGGCCTGGGTGCCGGCATCCTGCAATCCCGCCAGCAGGCGTTGGTTGTCGGCATCATAGATCTCGGTCCATGACTGCTCGTTGAAGGTCAGCGTCAAGCGGTTGGGGTCGGCGGTTTCCGCGGCGCTATCGTCCGCCGCGGTGTCGGTGTCTTCCGGAACGCCGGCATTCGCCGTGGTGGCCAGCTCGGCCGCCTCCGGTGATGCGCCATCCGTGCCGGCCGTGCCTGCCTCCTGGGAGGCGTCGGCCGCCGGTGCTTCTGCTTCGGCGTCCGTGGTGTCGTCGTCGACCAGCCCCAGTTCGCTGTCGTTCTCGGGCAGCGGTGGCAGACTCCCCTGCTCGTCTGCGGAGGCGGTGGCCGACGGCGAGGCGCCAGCGTCGCCGGTGGCGCTTTCGGTGACCGAGGCATCGCCGCCATCTTCCTGGGTGACGTCACCGTCCTGGGTGGTTTCCATCGACACGGAAGCGCCATCTCCCAGCCCGAAGAACTCATTGCCTTCACGGCTTTGCCACCACAGCAGCGTCAGGCCGATGAGGCCGAGCACGATCAGCAGCGTGACCAGCTTGAAGACCCAGGCACCGAGTCGTGACGGGGGCTGCGATCGATAGGCTGGGGTCACCGTACGATCGAGATCGTCGCGGCCGTGGAGCGCGTCGTAGGCCTGCGCCACGCGCTTGTCGTCGACGCCCAGCAACTTGGCGTAGGCGCGCAGGTAACCGCGCCGATAAGTGGCGATCGGGACCTGATCGTACTGGTCTTCCTCCAGGCCCTTGACCACGGCGGGCCGCAGGTTGAGCTGCTCGGCGACTTCCTCGAGGGACAATCCCTGTCGTTCACGCTCGCGCCGGAGTTGGGTGCCCGGCGGTTCGTGTCCGGTCGTGGGAGCGTGGGGATCGTGTTGTTCGTGAGTGTCGCTCATGCCAGAGCATCCTTCTCGAATTCGGGTGGTCGGATCATGCCTCAGGAACCGTCGAGCTGCCGATGATAAAAGGCCGCGGCTTCCTGGTCGCCTCTTGCGCGAGCGATTTCGCTCGCCAGTTCGAGACTGTCCGGAGTCGCATCGGCCAGGGTAAAGAAACGCTGCAGGCGTTCCCAGGCACGTTCATCGTGACCCTGCGTATGGTCGAGTCTCGCCAACAGGAGCAGGCTTTGCGTGTCTCGCGAGTCGTAGGCCAGCGCTTGTTCCAGCGGACGCCGTGCGGCCTCGAGATCGCCCTGCTCGAATCGGCAGCGCCCCAGGTTGGCGAGCAACTGGGCGCGATTGTCGTATGTCATGTCTTGCGCCGCTATCCGCAACTGCCGGCAGGCGGCGTCGAGCTTGCCCTCATCGTACAGCAATGCGGCGTAGTTATTGCGCGCGCGAGTATAATCAGTGTCGGCTTCCAGCGCACGTTCGAAGAACTCCTCGGCGAGTGCGGGTTCTTTCTGACGCTGATGGAGGAGGGCCATGCCTTCCAGGGCCTGCGGGTCCTGAGGCCCAAGTTCGAGGGCGTGTTCGAGCGCGCGTCGCGCGCGAGAGAGGTTGTCGCGCCGGAGATAGGCCAGCCCCAGGTCGGTATAGGCGGAGACCGCTTCGCCGGTATCCGGCGGCGCGTAGGGCGATGCACTTTCGACCTGCACGGCGCAGCCGCCCAATAGCCAGACGAGCGACATCGCGGCACTCAACGAGCGGATCGAAGGTGGACGATGGCGACGCGTCATGGGGCCCTCTCGAAACAATGGCGTCAAACGGTGCGAGGCGATGGATTTCGTCGTCTGGAAGTGTCCCATCAAAGCGCCGCACCCTGGCGAAGTCAAGGCAAGGCTCAATCAGCGTCGAGCTGGATGGACTGGATGTAACGCTCGTGCCGCTTGGTGCGATCCTTCACGCGTCCCACCAGCTGGCCGCAAGCGGCGTCGATGTCGTCGCCGCGCGTGGTGCGTACGAGGGCCGTGTAGCCGAGATCGTACAGCCATTGCTGAAAGCGCATGACCTGATTGCGCGAAGGCTTTTCGTAGCCCGAGTGGGGAAACGGATTGAAAGGGATCAGGTTGATCTTGCTGGGGAGGTCGGCGAGCAGGGCCGCGAGCTCCTCGGCATGATGCTGCTGATCGTTGACGTCCTTGATGAGGGTGTACTCGATCGTCAGCATGCGCGTGTCGTCGCACTTGGCGAGATAGCGACGGCAGGCGTCGAGCAAGGTGGCGATGTTGTACTTGCGGTTCAACGGCACCAGTTCGTTGCGCAGCTCGTCGTTGGCGGCATGCAGCGACACTGCCAGGCTCACGTCGAGCTCGTCGCCGAGCTGGTCGAGTTTCGGCACCACGCCGGAGGTCGACAGCGTGACGCGGCGCTTGGAAAGTCCGTAACCGTTATCGTCGAGCATCAGCTTCATGGCCGGCACGACGTTGTCGTAATTGAGTAGCGGCTCGCCCATGCCCATCATCACCACGTTGGTGACCGGACGATTGGTGGTGTCCCGGCGTGCCCCGAAGCTGTTGCTGGCCACCCACACCTGGCCGATGATCTCGGCGCTGGTGAGGTTGCGCTGAAACCCCTGCTTGCCGGTGGAGCAGAAGCTGCAGTCCAGCGAGCAGCCGACCTGGGAGGAAACGCACAGCGTCCGACGCTTGCCACCCTCGGCCGGGATCAGCACGGTTTCCACGTAGCTGCCGTCCTCGACCTCGAGCACCCACTTGCGGGTACCGTCCTGCGAGGTGCCCTCGTAGACCACACGTGGCCCGCGTATTTCGGCGAGCTCCTCGAGACGCGTGCGCAGCGCCTTCGAAAGGTTGGTCATCGACGCGAAGTCGGCGCAGCCTTCGTGATGGATCCACTTCATCACCTGCGCGGCGCGGAATTTCTTCTCGCCCAGCGAAACGAAGAAGGACTCCATCTCCTCGCGGGTAAGGCCGAGAAGGTTGGTACGGGGCGTGACGGTATCGAGGGTCATGGTGGGTCGTACGCTCGGTGGATGGCGGTGCGGGGGCCTCGCGGCCCCCGCGCGAAGCGATCAGCGTGCGCAGATCTCTTCGTTGCCGAAGAAGTAAGCAATCTCGCGCTCGGCGGATTCCGGCGAGTCGGAGCCGTGCACGGCATTGGCGTCGATGGACTGCGCGAAGTCGGCGCGAATGGTGCCGGCGGCGGCTTCCTTGGGATTGGTGGCGCCCATCAGGTCACGGTTGGCGGCGATGGCATTCTCGCCTTCCAGCACCTGCACGATCACCGGCCCGGACGTCATGAAGCCGACCAGGTCGCCGAAGAAGGGGCGTTCCTTGTGCTCGGCGTAGAACCCTTCGGCCTGGGCCTGGGAAAGCTGCAGCATCTTGGCGGCGACGATTTTCAGGCCGGCCTTTTCGAAGCGGCTTTCGATTTCGCCGATGACGTTCTTGGCGACGGCGTCGGGCTTGATGATGGACAGGGTGCGTTCGTTGGCCATGAGGTCAAATTCTCCGTGACGGAAAGCGATGGTCTGGGTCGAGACGGCAACGCGCCGCTCGGGGCGACGCGTTGCATGACGCTCGACGGATGTCGAAAAATCGCGCCATTGTAGCGTGTCGTGGGACGTGGCGCACGTCCCTGCGACGTGCTAGACGTTGAAGCTTTCCCCGCAGCCGCACTGGTCGGTGGCGTTGGGATTGTTGAAACGGAAGTAGCGGTTGAGCCCTTCGCTGACGTAATCCACTTCCGTGCCGTCGAGGATGGTCAGGGCTTCCTTGTCGACGAGCACCTTGACGCCATGGTCTTCGAACGGCACGTCGTTGTCGCCGATCTCGTCGGCGATGTCGAGTACGTAGCTGTACCCGGAGCAGCCGCTGGGCTTGACGGCCACGCGTAGCCCCAGGCCATTGCCGCGCTCGGCGAGCACGTGCTGGATCTGGTCGGCGGCGGCGGGGCTGATGCGAATGTTAGCCATGATGACCTCCTTGCGAGCGTCGCCACGCGGTGGGCGCGGCGACATCGATTCATTGGCGCAGGGCGCCGAGTGCGTGACGAAGTTCGGCGGTCGCGGTGTCGATGTCGGCCTCGGTGGTGAAGCGTCCGAAGCTGAAGCGTATGGACGACAGCGCGAGGATGCGATCCACCCCGATGGCTTTCAATACATAGGATGGCTCGACACTCGCCGAGTTGCACGCCGAGCCGGTCGAGACGGCCAGCGCGCGCAGCGCCATCAGCAATGATTCGCCATCGACGCCTTCGAATGCCAGGTTGACGATGTTGGGCACCGAGACGTCGAGTGCCGTGTTGCAATGGATGCCCGCGCAGTCGTCGAGCCCGTCGAGAAAGCGTTGCCGCAGCGCCAGGCTCCTGTCGCGATCGCGCTCGAGCTCGTCGGCCGCCAGGGAGAAGGCTTCCCCCATGCCGGCGATCTGGTGCGTGGGCAGGGTGCCCGAACGCATGCCGCGCTCGTGGCCGCCGCCGTGGATCAAGGCCTCGAGGCGGATGTCGGGGCTGCGCCGGACGTAAAGCGCGCCCACGCCCTTGGGGCCGTAGGTCTTGTGCGCCGACATCGACATCAGGTCGATGCCCAGGGCGCCGACGTCGAGCGCGATCTTGCCGGTGGCCTGGGCGGCATCGACATGCAGGACCGCGCCACCGGCATGGGTCACCTCGGCGAGCGCGGCCAGGTCGTGAATGCTGCCCAGCTCGTTGTTGACGGCCATCAGCGAGACCAGCACGGTATCCTCGCGCATGGCATCGTTGAGCTGCGTGGGCGTCACGCGGCCATCCGCGCCGGGCGTCAGCCAGGTCACCTCGAAGCCCTCGGCCTCGAGGGCCGTGGCGGTGTCGACGACCGCCTTGTGCTCGATGCGCGAGGTCACCAGGTGCCGGCCGCGTGCGCAGTTGGCCCGCATGAAGCCGATCAGCGCGAGGTTGTCCGCTTCGGTGGCGCCGCTGGTCCAGACGATTTCACGCGGGTCGGCCGCGATCAGGTCGGCGACCTGACGCCGGGCGCTTTCCACCGCCTGTTCGGCCAGCCAGCCGGGCATGTGGCTGCGCGAGGCGGGGTTGGCGTAGACGCCATCGAGTGTCAGGTGACGTGCCATCAGCTCGGCGACCCGCGGGTCGACGGGCGTGGTGGCGGCATAATCGAGGTACACGGGTGAGGTCATGACGGCTCGTATCGCTGATGGCGCTGGCGCCTGTCGCCACGCAGGGTCACTGCGGGGCGATGCTGATGGTATCGGTACTGATCGTGTCCGTTGCCACGCGCTGATGCTGGCGCGCGGCGATATCGCGGACTTCCTGACGCTCGACCAGCTCGGCGAGCGTGATGGCGTCGAGAAAGCCGTGAATCTTGTCTGACAGGTCGCACCACAAGTGGTGTGTCAGGCAGGTATCGCCCTGCTGGCAATCCGACAGCCCCTGGCAACGCGTGGCGTCCACCGACTCGTCCACCGCGCCGATCACCGAGGCCACCGAAATGGCGTTCGCGCCGTGGGCCAGCAGATAGCCTCCACCGGGGCCGCGCACGCTCTTGACCAGCGCGGCGCGCTTGAGCCTGGCGAACAGCTGTTCCAGATAGGACAGCGAAATCGCCTGGCGTTTCGAGATGTCGGCGAGGCTGATGGGGCCGGCATCGGCATGCAACGCCAGGTCCAGCATCGCGGTGACGGCGTAGCGTCCCTTGGTCGTCAAGCGCATAAGTCGAGTCGGTCGGGCAGCGGTGAAAGAGCGGTTGACCAGGCGGAGCATGCGATCCGTGGGGGACCCGTCGCCTGAAGCGTGATCGCATTATGGGAAAACCCAGTAACGCGGTCAACCATTCCCGTCGCCGTCTTTGCGTGCCGCCAGAGCGCGGCTCTGCTTGTTCACGGCACCGAGGATGCCGCGCAGGATGTTCATTTCCATGCTGTCGATATGCGTGCGCAGGAAGAGCCGCCGCAGGCGTGCCATCAGCTGGCGCGGGTTGTCCGGATCGTGGAAGTCGATATCGATCAGGGTGCGCTCCAGATGCTCGAAGAAACGCTCCAGGTCGTCGTGCGTGGCCGGGGGGTTGTCCCATTCGACGCCGAAGGGCGTCTCGGTATCTTCCGCGTCGCTGCCCAGAAACGCCAGACGGCACTCGTAGGCGAGCACCTGGACCGCTGCGGCGAGGTTGAGCGAGCTGAAGTCGGGGTTGGTGGGGATGTGCACATGCGCATGACAGCGTTGCAGCTCGCCGTTGGTCATGCCGCTGTCCTCGCGGCCGAAGACCAGCGCGGCCCGTGCGTTCTCCGGCGCGCACTCCCGGGGCAGACGCTCGCCGAGCGCGCGGGGCGTGAGCATGGGCCAGGGCAGGTGGCGCACACGGGCGCTGGCGCCGACCACGAAGGTGCAGTCGCTGACGGCTTCCTCGAGGGTGGCATGCACGCGGGCGTTGCTGACCAGCGCATCGGCGCCGGAGGCACGCGCGTGGGATTCCGAGCCGTACACCTCGCAGCGCGGCGCGACGAGGGCCAGGTCGGCGAGCCCCATGTTGTGCATGGCACGGGCGGTGCCGCCGATGTTGCCGGGGTGGCTGGTGCCGATGAGGACGATACGAAGTTTGTCGAGCATGATGAATAAGGCGCGGGGCTGAGGAACGAACGGCGAGTCTATCATGGCTGCGGGCTGCGGGCTGCGGGCTGCGGGCTGCGGCGCTTTCCGTGCAGGGCCCCGTCTGCTAGGATGCGCCACGTTCTTTAACAGTTTCCGAGATTCAGGCCCGTATCATGCATCCCATGGTTCAATTCGCACTGCGCGCCGCGCGTAGTGCCGCCGAGCAGTTCGTGCGCGCTCGTGATCGTATCGAAGTCGCGCGTGGCGACCGGCAGCTCGATCAGCTGCTCGAGGATACCGCGCGTAACGCCGAAACCCTGATCGCGACGCAGTTCCGTCGCAGCTACCCGCAGCACGGCATTTCCGGCCGTTACACGCCGCACCGCGACGGCGAAGGCGAAGGCGCCGACTTCCACTGGCGCATCGAGCCGTTCCACGGCTATTCCAATCTGGCGGTGGCATCGCCCAGCTTTGCCATCTCGCTGGTCTGCCTGGTCAAGGGGCGGCCCGAGCATGCGGTGATCGTGTGTCCTTTCACCGACGACGAGTATCTCGCCAGTCGCGGACGCGGCGCGCAGCTCAACGGTCGCCGCATCCGCGTGCCGAGCCACATCAACGTCGAAGGTGCGCGCGTCGCCGTCGGCTTGCCGGAGACCTGGCTGCGCACACGCCATCTGCCCGTCTACTTGACCCTGACCCAGGCGCTGGGGCCGAAGGTCGAGAGCTTCCTCAGCACGGGGAGCGGCCTCCTGGATCTCGCACAGCTGGCCGCCGGACGTGTCGATACCGCCTTCGTGCTGGGTCTCGAAGAGCAGGACCAGCTCGTCGGCAGCCTCCTGCTCAAGGAGGCCGGCGCCCTGATGGGGGGCCTGGACGGCAGCCCCACGGTCGGGCCCGAGCAGAACCTCATGGCTGCCACCCCGCGCCTCTACAAGAATCTGGTGCAACAGCTCAAGACACGGGTGTAACACCGCCCCGGCGACGCTCGACTCGCCACACAACGACGCCCCCGTCGGCTAATGCCGGCGGGGGCGTCTTGCGTTTCGGCCGGTCCCAAGGGGACCGGCCGTCGTGCGTGTCGAGCGCGGCGCCGGTTATGCCGGCCCGATCAGGTGCTTGACTTCCAGATAGGCGGACAGCCCCCAGGGACCGAGCTCGCGGCCGATGCCGCTGCGCCCGAAGCCGCCCCAACTGGCCTCGGGCATGACGATCTGCTCGCTGTTGTACCAGATGTTGCCGGCGCGCAATGCACGGCCGACCCGCTGGGCGCGTTGCGGATCGCCGCTGATGACCGTGGCGGCCAGGCCGAACTCGTTGTCGTTGGCCAGGGCGATGGCATCGTCATCGGAGGCGACACTGCGTGCGCACAGCACCGGACCGAAGATCTCCTCGCACCACAGGCGGCTGTCGGTGGGCACGTCGCGATACAGCGTCGGAGCGATGAAATAGCCCTGCGACGGCAACTGGCGATGGCGGGCGTCGCGCACCGCATCCAGCCCCTCGCGCTCGGCGACGGCCAGGTAGTCGCGGACTCGATCGCGCTGACGCTGGCTGGTCATCGGTCCCATGTCGGTGTTCTCGCCCAGCGGATCGCCCAGGCGTATGGCGTCGATGCGCGTGGCCAGTGCCTCGTACAGCGCCTCGGCCAGGGTCTCGTGCACGATCAGCCGCGAGGTCGCCGAGCAAATCTGCCCGCTGTTGAAATAGATGCCGGCCATGACCCAGTCGGCGGCCTGTTCGACCTCGGCATCCTCGAGTACCAGGATCGGCGACTTGCCGCCGAGTTCCAGCGACACGCCGCGGCTCCCCTCGGCGGCGGCCTGCATGACGCGCTCGCCCACGGCGTTGCTGCCGGTGAACGACAGCTTGTCGATGCCGCGATGATGCGTCAGCGGTATGCCGATGCCGTCGCCATCGCCATGCAGCAGGTTGAGCACGCCCGGCGGCAAGGCGATCTCCAGGGCGATCTCGGCGAGGGCCTGTTCCGGCAGCGGCGTGACCTCGGAGGGCTTGAAGACCACCGTGCAGCCCGCCGCCAGGGCCGGCGCGATCTTCCAGGCGCTGGTCACCAGCGGGAAGTTCCACGGCGTGATCAGGCCGATCACCCCGGCGGGATCTTCGTAGCAGTGGGCGTCGACGCCCTCGATGTCGTGGGTGATGCGGCGTCCCTGACGCGCTTCCAGGTCGCCGGCCTGACGTGCGTAGTAGCGATAGCAGGCGATGGCGTCGTCGAGATCGATGCCGGCCTCGGCGAGCGCCTTTCCGTTGTTGGTCGCGGACAGCTCCATCAGGGCTTCGCGGCGGGCCGTCAGGGCGTCGGCCAGCGCATTCAGATAGGCGCCGCGACGTTCGCCGCCCAGGGCATGCCATCCGGGCAGCGCACGGCGTGCCGCCTCGACGGCCGCCTCGACGTCGCGGGCATCGCCGGCCGTGACCTCGGCGATCTGGCGCTCATGATACGGGTCCATCACCGCCAGGCGTCGAGTGCCGTGACTCGCGACCCAGCGGTTATCGATGAATTGGTGGTCGAGTGCTTGCATGTTGGCTCCTTCAGAGGGCGTGGTCGCGCAGCCAGTCATCGATCATGGCGTGCAGGCGTGCCCCGGAAAAACTGGGAAAATGACCGCCGTGGACGACGCGCGCGGGCAACTCGCGCAGACGGCGCATGCTGGCGGCGTAATCGCGGGCGTTACTGTGATAGACATCCTCGATCAGTGGCCCGTCATAGATGAGATCGCCCGAGATCAGGATACCGCTGGCGGCCTCCCAGAGCGCGATGCCGCCGGGGGAGTGCCCCGGTGTATGGATGACCTCGAAACGGCGGTCGCCGAGGTCGATGATCTCGCCGTCCTCGAGCGTGGCGATACGCGTCGGCGGGGCGATACGGTAGCGGTGATGCTCGAAGGGGGCCGGCGGCAGGGCATCGAACATGGCGTCGTCGAGAAAGGCGTCGGCCAGGGTGCGCGCGTTGTCCGGGTCGGCCAGGATATCGGCCTCGGCGGCGTGCACATGGCAGCAGTCGAACTCGTGCGCGCTACCGATATGATCGAAGTGGGTGTGGCTCGCCACCGCGATCAGGTCGCGTTCGCTGAGCAGCGGGACCTGCCGGCGCAGCGGCACGGCACCCAGCCCGAAGTCCACCAGCAAGTCTCTCTCGCGGCCCCGCACGTGCCAGATATTGCAGCGGTAGAACGGCTTGATGGCGGGCTCGTCGATCCGCGTGATCCCGTCATCGAGCGAGGTGGTGCGATACCAGCTCGCGGCATCGCCCCGAGGAAGCGAGAAACGGCTCATGCGATTGTCTCCGGCATCGGCCTGAGGTCCTGGAGGTAGTCCTGATGGGCGCGGCTTGCGTCGATGCGGCTCAGGTCGATGTCGACCACCAGGCTGCCCGCCGCGTCACCGAGGCGCCCCAGAACCTCGCCATCCGGTCCCGCTATCAGGCTGTTGCCGCAATAATGCAGTTCGGCTTCCTCGCCGGCCCGGTTGATGCAGGCGACGAAGCACTGGTTGTCGAGGGCCCGGGCCCGGATCTGCAGCGCCTGGCGCTCGGCATTGGGCACCATGTTGGCGGTGGGCGAGAGGATGACCTGAGCCCCTTGAGTGGCGAGCGCCCTGGCCACCTCGGGAAACTCGTTGTCATAGCAGATCATCAGGCCGAGGCGGCCGAGGCGCGTCTCCACCACGCAGCAGTCCTCGCCGGCGGCGAAGAAGGCATGTTCGCGATCCCACAGCTGGCGCTTGTGGTAGGTGGCGATACGCTCGCCCCGGTCGTCGATCAGCACGGCGGAATTGGTCAGGCGCCCGTCGGCTTGCCGCTCGGCCAGGCCGAAGAGCAGGAACAGTTCGTGCTCGGCGGCGAGCTCGGCGGCCCGCTGGGCGATCGGGCCGCCCACCGGCTCGGCGAGTTCCTCCAGTCGCTCGAAGATGTTGTAGCCGCTCAGGGCGAGCTCGGGGAGGACCAGCAGGTCCGCACCGGCCGCCACCGCCTGCTGGCACTGGCGCGCAAGAGACGCCAGGTTGGCGGCCACGTCGCCGCACACGGGGTCGGTCTGCGCCAGCATCAGTTTCATCGGTGTCACTCTCCTGCGGTCTGTGAAGCGTTGGCGCGGGACTTTGTCAACAGCATGGCGCCGAGCCAGTAGAGGCCGCCGGTGATGATGAAGACCGGCAGCGAGGCGCCGAAGGCCAGCGGCGCGACCAGCGACCAGTAGGCGGCTAGCCCGGCGCCGATCACGTAGGCACCGATGGCCACCGGCGCGGTGGGGCGTCCCAGCTGGTGACGCGCCTTGAGCAGTTCGGGGCTGTAACCCTCGCGACCGACCAGGTAGTAATCGACGATGATCACCGAGAAGGCCGGGATGAACAGCGCGCCTATCAATAGCAGAAAGTTCTGGAACTGGTCCAGGATGCCGGGAATCAGGGCGCCGAAGACGGTCACGATCCCGATGATCAGCGCCGGTTTCCAGAAGGCCATGCCGGGCGACACGTTCATGCAGGACAGGGTGGCGCTGTAGACGGCCATGACATTGGTGGTCATCACGGAGAAGAAGATGACCAGGGCCGCGGGCAGGCCGAAGCCGAAACCGGAGAGCAGCCGGGTCGGGTCGTAGGTCTGCTCCATGCCGTTCATGACCGACAGCCCGGAAACGGCGGCACCCAGGCCCATGGCGATCATGGCGGCCATCACGTAGCCAAGGTAGGTGCCCCAGACGGCGATGGCGCCGCTCTTGCAGTTGCGATTGTAATCCGCCGAGGACGAGATCCAGGAGAAGGCGGTGGCGATGACGATGTCGAAGGCGATGCCCAGGGTGATGCCGTTACGGGCCTCGACCGGCATGTCCAGCAGGGTCGAGACATCGTAGTGGAGGTTCAGCTGGTAGAGCACCACGGCGGCCAGCGCCACCATGGCCATCGCCGCCCAGCGTTCGACCCGCTCGATGCCCAGGTGGCCACGCAGCACGATGAGGACCACCACGGTCTCGCAGAGGATGGTCATCAAGGGCAGGTTGGAGTAGCCGGTGGTCGCCTGGATGGCGTAGTCGAGACTCATGCCGGCGAGCAGGGCCTGGATCCAGCTCCAGGCGATCAGTACCCCCATGTTGACCAGCGAGATCAGCCGGCTGCCGAGCGGGCCATACGCGCGCCGGGTCAACGCCATGGAAGGCAGGCCGGTGCGCTGGCCCATCAGCCCGACCAGCAGGAGCGGGATGGCGCCGATCAACGAGCCGATCAGCACGCTGCCCATGGCGGTCGTGAAGGGCAGATCGGGCACCAGGAGCATGCCGGTGAGGATGGTGGTGACCACGACGTTGGCGCCGAGCCACAGGGCGACAGTGCCGAACGCCCCGAGGCTCTTGTGCTGGTGGTCGTCGAGGGTGTCCTGACCGAGCAGACGATGGAAGAAAGCCATGGTGTTGTCCTTGTAGTGTTTTGGAAAACCGTTGTTTCCGAGACGGCTCTCGGGACGCGGTTGGCGTCTCAGTCGAGTGCCGCCTGCCAGCGTTCGGCGTCGATCTCGATCAACGTCGGCGAGGTGCGCGAGACCTTGCTGAGCGCGAGATCCAGCGCGATGGGCGACTCGACCCGATGCGAGGCGAGGCCGAACCCGTCGGCCAGGCACTGGAAGTCGGGCGGCGTGGGGTCGACGCCGATGCGAGCGACGCCATGCACATCCATGTAGCGGCGGATTTCCTCATAGCCGCTGTTGTTCCAGAGCACCACGACGACCGGCAGGCCTTCGTCGACGGCCGTGGCCAGCTCGCTCAGGGTGAACATCGCGCCGCCGTCGCCGACCAGAGCCACGACCGGCGTGCCGGGAGCGGCGAGCTGGGCGCCCAGCGCCGCCGGCAAGCCGTACCCCAGGGTTCCGTAACCGGTCGAGGCGTTGAAGTAACGCCGCGGCGCCGCGCGCTCGACGAGGTGATTGCCGGCATAGACCGGCGCCGTGGAGTCGCCGACGAGAATGGCCTCCGGCAGTGCCTTGTCGAGGGCCGTGTAAAGCGGCACGAAAGGTGCCATGTCCGGGCGTTGCGGCAGAGCCAGCGCCTCGTGCACGGCGCGCACGCGGGCCGCTCCCTGGCGCGCGAGCGGCGAGGGGAAATGCGCCGCCAGTGCCTCCAGCGCGGCCTGGGCGTCGCTGACCAGCCCCAGGGCCGTCGCCTGGTTGCGCACCAGTTGCTCGGCCTCCAGGTCGATGCGGATGAGGCGACCGGTCAAGGTGAAGCCGTCGTCGAACACCACGTCGTAATCGGTTTCGCCGAGCTCCGTGCCCACGGCGAGGATGACGTCGGCATCGCGTGCCAGGGCGCGTACCTCGGGCCAGGTGGCGTTGGCGCCGAGGTCGAGGGGATGCCCGCGCCCGAGCACGCCCTTGGCATTGATCGTGGTCACGGTCGGTGCGTCGAGATGCTCGACCAGGGTGCGTGCCGCTTTTGATGCCTCCGCGCAGCCCCCGCCCAGCAGCACCAGCGGCGCCTGCGCCTGGCGCAGCCATTCGGCCGCCAGGGCAATGCCTTCGGGATGCGCGCCGGCACGGTACAGTCGTGTCGGCGAGGCGGTGTCGGGGAGGTCGATGGGGGCCTCGAAGAGATCGATGGGAATCTCGATGTGCACCGGCCCGGGTCGCGCCGACTGGAACATCGCGAAGGCGCGGGCGAGCACCTCCGGCAAGGCGCTCGGGTCGAGGAGGGTGTGGCTGAAACGGCTGACGCCCGCCAGCACGTTCTGCTGGCTGGGCAGCTCGTGCAGGCGACCCTGGCCGCGTCCCAGGGTGTCGCGACGATTGACGCTGGAAATCACCAGCATGGGCACCGAGTCGGCGAGTGCCTGGCCCATGGCGGTGGCGATGTTGGTCATGCCCGGGCCGGTGATGATGAAACACACCCCGGGCTTGCCGCTGGCGCGGGCGTAGCCGTCCGCCATGAAGCCCGCGCCCTGCTCGTGGCGCGGGGTGACATGACGCAGGCCGCCTGCCTCCAGGCCGCGATAGAGCGGCACGGTATGCACGCCGGGGATCCCGAAGACGGTGTCCACGGCGTAGCGGTCACGCAGCAGCCGGACCAGGGCCTCGGCGCAGCTGATCTGGGTAGAGGACGAGGCGGATGTCTCGTGTGTCATGGAGCGCTCCTTAAGCGACCAGCCAATGGCCCATCACGACGATGATCGGCAGGGTGATGGCGGTGCGCAGCAAGAAGATGACCACCAGCTCCCAGAGCTTGAGCGGGATCTTGGACTTGAGCAGCAAGGCGCCGATTTCCGACATGTAGATCAACTGCGTCAGCGACAGGCAGGCGATCACGAAGCGGGTCAGTTCACTCTCGATGTCGCTGGCCAGCACGGCGGGCAGGAACATGTCGGCGAAGCCCACCAGGGTCGCCGGGGCGGCCGCGGCGGCCTCGGGGATTCGCATCCACTCGAGCACCGGCACCATGGGATAGGACAGCCAGGTGAACAGCGGCGTGAACTCGGCCAGGATCAGGGCCACGGTCCCGATGGCGATGACCAGGGGCAGCAGGCCGAAGAAGATGTCGGCCACGTTCAGCAGGGCGTGCCGCACCAGCTGGCGCGGGCCGGGGGCCTGGTCGGCCCGTGAGACGGCCATGCCCAGGCTGTAGCGGAACAGGCCCTGCGAGCCGCTGTGTTCCTCGACGAGGCGGCAGCCCACCGGCTCGTAGTAAGTGTTCGGCTTGCGCGACAGCGGCGGCAGGCGCGGCACGATCACGGCAGCCACCAGGCCCGCGACCACGACGGTGAGGTAGAACGGGATGAAGAGGTGGTTGATGCCGATGAAGCTGGTCACCAGCAGCGCGAAGGCAATCGAGACGATGGAGAAGTTCGTCGCGATGACCGAGGCTTCGCGGCGGTTGTAGAAGCCGCGTTCGTACTGCTGGGTGGTGATCAGTACCCCCACCGTGCCGGAGCCCATCCACGAGGCGGTGGCGTCGATGGCGCTGCGGCCGGGGAGCCCGAAGATCTTGCGAAACGGCACCCGTACCAGGCTGCCGATGAACTCCATGAAGCCGAAGTCGACCAGAAACGGCAGCAGGATGGCGGCGAAGAAGAAGAACGTCAGCAGCACCGGGGCCAGGTCGTTGAGCATGACGCCGCCGGTGAAGGAGGCGGTCACGAACTCGGGGCCGACCTGAAAGTAGGTCATCAGCGCGAACAGTGCCCCCAGCGCGCGCATCACGGTCCATAACGGCGCCACGTCGAACAGCTCGTTGAGGGCGCCCTCGCGGGACCAGCCCGGCTTGGCGGCCTTGACGTAGAACGTCAGCAGGACAGAGAGACAGAGCACCAGCGTGGCGATGGCGGGCAGGGCATCGCCGAGCCAGGCCTGGAGCCCGTCGGCGAGCATGCCCATGCCGATATTGATGGTATCGCCCGTCGAGAAAGGCACCAGGAACATGCCGACGCCGATCAGCGAGGGAATCAGGAATTTCAGCAGCCCGCGCGGGGTCAGCCGTGTGTTATCGGGGTCGCCGCCGCCAGTGGCGGTGGAATCGAGGGATGCAGACATAGGTGTCACCACTTGTTGTTGTATGGCCCCCGGTATCGGGGGCATGGGCTCAGCGGCGCTTGACGCCGGGCAGCACGCAGAGCATTTCGTAGAGCAGGGTGGCGCCCATCAGCGCGGTATTGCCGCTGGGGTCGTAGGGCGGCGCGACCTCGACCAGGTCGCCGCCGACCATGTTGAGGCCCTGGACGCCGCGCACGATCTCGAGCCCCTGCGGCATGGTCAGGCCGGCGGCCTCGACGGTGCCGGTGCCGGGCGCCACCGAAGGGTCGAGCCCGTCGATGTCGAAGGACACGTATACCGGGCCATCGCCCATCTGCTCGCGGACTTCGGCCATCAGGGGTTCCAGCGACTTGTGCCAGCATTGCTCGGCGGTCACGACGCGGAAGCCCTGCTCGCGGCACCAGTCGAAGTCGTCGGCAGCGTAGCCGGTGCCCCGCAGGCCGATCTGCACCACGCGCTGGCTGTCCAGCAGGCCTTCTTCCTGGGCGCGACGGAACGGGCAGCCGTGGGCGACTTCCTCGCCGAACATGTGCTCGTTGACGTCGGCATGGGCGTCGATGTGGATCAGGCCGACGGGACCGTGCTTGCGGGCCATGGCGCGCAGGATCGGCCAGGTCAGGGTGTGGTCGCCGCCAAGGGTCAGGGGCACGGCGTCATGCGAGAGCAGCTCATGGTAGAAGTTCTCGATGATGCCGATGCTTTTCTTGAGGTCGAAGGTATTGATCGGCACATCGCCGATATCGGCGACCTGCAGGCTGTCGAACGGGGCGGCGCGGGTGGCCATGTTGTAGGGGCGCAGCATGCGCGATTCATCGCGAATCTGGCGCGGTCCGAGGCGGGTGCCAGGCCGGTTCGAGGTACCGATGTCCATGGGGATGCCCACGAAGGCGGCGTCGAGTCCCTGGGCGCTCTCCTGCGTCGGCAGGCGCATCATGCTGGCGGGACCGCCGAAGCGCGGCATGTCGTTGCCACCTAGCGGTTGGTTGAAGCGCGGGGTGTCGTGCTCGCTCATGCATTTCTCCTGGCAGTCAGCGCGGTTTTTGTGTGGCACTTGCCTGTACTCCCTCACGAAGTTGCACGAAACATGCCAAGTCTCGCCAACGGAAAATCAATGGGTTAGCACAAAATGTGATGCAAAAATGTATTGTTATCGTGCCCTGAGTGATTCACTATTGCATTGCGATGCAATAATGAATCGAGAGGCGACATGCCCGACCACGATATCGAGGCCCAGACCCTGAAGGCGCTGGTGCATACCGGACACGACCATGTGTTCATCGTCGATGCCGGCGGCCAGGTGCTGGATGTCAGCCCCGGCAGCGCCGCGGTATACGGCATGAGCCGCGAGGCGCTGTGCGAGACCACGGTGTACGAGCTGGAAGCGCGTGGCGTGCTGTCGCCATCGGTATCGCTGGAAGTGATACGCACGGGGCAGCCGGCTCAGGTCATGCAACGTACCGGGACGGGGCGCCAGGTGATCGCCGAGGCGCACCCGGTCTATGCGGGGGGCCGGCTGGTGCGGGTCATCAGCCGCTCGATGGACATGACCGATCTGCGGTTGCTCCAGGACGAGTATGCGCTGCTCCAGCGGCGCTTCAACGAGCACCTCAAGCGCGGCGGCAGTCCCACGGCGGGAGAGGCGCTGGAGCTGGAGTCCCTCGAGGTGCGCAGTCAGGTCATGCACGAGGTGGCCCAGCTGCTCAAGCGCGTGGCGCCGACCGACGCCACGGTCTTGATGCTGGGCGAGTCGGGAGTCGGCAAGACGGCCTTCGCGCGTCAGTTGCACCGCTGGAGTCGCCGTTGCGAGGGCGCCTTCGTGGACGTCAACTGCGCGGCCATTCCCGAATCGCTGTTCGAATCCGAGATGTTCGGGTATCAGCCTGGGGCCTTCAGCGGCGCCGCGCGCATGGGCAAGGCGGGGCTGCTCGAACAGGCCCACAAGGGCACGCTGTTTCTCGACGAGATCGGCGAGCTGCCCCTGGCCATGCAGAGCAAGCTGCTGAACGTCATCCAGGACGGCTATCTGACGCGACTGGGCGATACTCGTTCGCGGCGTGTCGACTTTCGCCTGGTGGTCGCCACCAATCAGGATCTCGCACGCTGCGTGGAGGAGGGGCGTTTCCGTCTCGATCTCTACTACCGCCTGAACGTGATCCCCGTGACCCTGCCGCCGCTGCGCGAGCGCCGCGAGGACATTCCCGGCCTGGCGGAGCGCCAGCTGGCCCGGCTCAATCAGCGCTACGGAATGGACAAGGTCCTGCACCCGCGGGTCTGGCCGGAACTGATGGGCGGCGATTGGCAGGGCAACGTGCGCGAGCTGGAGAACTGGCTCGAGCGCGCCTGGCTCTCGGCCGAGGGAGGCGTGATCGGCGCCCCGGTCGACGAGAGCCATGAAGGCGGTGCCGGCCTGTCGGCCCCCGCAAGCACGGCGGCGACGGCTCATGGTGCAGGGAGTCCGCTGGTGGAAGGGCGCACCCTGCGCGAGGCGCTGGCGGCCGTCGAGGCCGAGATCCTCGCCGACCTGGCCGCACGCCTGCCGAGCACCTATGCGATCGCGGCGCGCCTGGGCATCAGCCAGCCCAGCGTGGTGCGCAAGCTGCGCCGGCATGGCCTGAAGGTCGCGACACGCGAGAGCTGACCAGCTGACCAACGCAAGACGCCTCCCCGGAGGGAGGCGTCGTCTGCCCTGAAACGGCGGTGCAAGACCGCCGCATGTCCGTAGTGGCCTAGGGCAGTTCCTCTTCCTCGTCGTCTTCCTTCTGGGCCGGGATCAAGTCCTTGCGCTCCAGCTTGACCACGAGCAGCAAGGCAGCGGACACGTAGACCGACGAGAAGGTCCCCGCCACGATGCCCAGGATCAAGGCGATCGAGAAGTTGTGGATCATGTCGCCGCCGAGGAAGAACAAGGCCAGCAAGACCAGCAATGTCGTCCCCGAGGTGGCCATGGTACGCGCCAGCGTCTGGTTGATCGCCTCGTTGAAGATCTGGGGCATGTCATCGATCTGCGACCGACGGATGTTCTCGCGGATGCGGTCGTAGACGATGATGGTGTCGTTGAGCGAGTAACCGATCACCGCCAGGACGGCAGCGAGTACCGTGAGGTCGAAGTCGAGCCCCAGCAGCGCGAAGATCCCCAGCACGATCACCACGTCGTGCCCCAGTGCGACCAGGGCGCCGAAGGCGAACTTGTACTGGAAACGGAAGGCGACGTATACCATCACCACCGCGAGCGCCAGCAGCATGCCCAGCCCGCTCTGATCGCGGAGCTGGTCGCCGACCTGGGCGCCGACGAACTCGGCGCGGACCAACTGCACCTGGTTGGCATCGGTGTTCAGGATATCGACGACCTGCTGGCCGACCTCGTTGTCGAAGGTCTGCTGGAGACGCACCAGAATGTCGTTGGTGGCGCCGAAGGTCTGGACCTGAACGTCCTCGAATCCGGCGCTTTCCAGCTGACCACGCAACTCGTCCAGCTCCGGTGCCTGCTGATAGCGGACCTCCACCAGGGTGCCCCCGGTGAAATCCAGGCCCAGATTGAGCCCCTTGAACGCCAGCGCGCCGACGGCAATCACCGTGATCAGCACGGAGACGATGAAGGCTATGCGGCGTTTGCCCATGAAATCTAACTGTCGCATCGCTCGCTCTCCTCAGATCCAGATTTTCTTCAGCGGGCGCCCGCCGATGGTGAGGTTGATCATGGCGCGCGACACCATGATGGCGGTGAACATCGACGTCAGGATGCCCAGCGACAGCGTTACGGCGAAGCCCTTGACCGGGCCGGTGCCGATCGAGAACAGGATGACCGCGACCAGCAAGGTGGTGATGTTCGCATCGACGATCGAGGTGAAGGCACGCTCGAAGCCGGTATGAATGGCCTGTTGCACCGGCATCTTGGCGCGCAGCTCCTCGCGTATTCGCTCGAATATCAGGACGTTGGCATCCACCGCCATGCCCAGGGTCAGGACGATGCCGGCGATGCCGGGCAGGGTCAGCGTGGCGCCGAGCAATGACATGGCGGCGACCAGCAGTACCAGGTTCAGACCCAGCGAGACGTTGGCGACCACACCGAAGGCCTTGTAGCGCGCCAGCATGAACAGCACCACGAGCAGCAGGCCGACTTCCACCGACATGATGCCCTGGGCGATGTTCTGCGCCCCCAGGCTCGGGCCGATGGTGCGCTCCTGGGCGAAGTAGATCGGTGCCGCGAGAGACCCGGAGCGCAGCAGCAGGGCCAGGTCACCGGCCTCGCTGGCGGATTCGAGTCCGGTGATGCGGAAACGGTTGCCCAGCGTGCTCTGGATGGTGGCCAGGCTGATGATGCCGCGCTCGGTATAGGCCTCGCGCTTTTCGACTTCCTCGCCGTCTTCCATGACCGTGCGGGTGCGGGTCTTGTGCTCGATGAAGACGACCGCCATGTTGCGCCCGATATTGGCGCGCGTGGCACGACTCATCATCGAGCCGCCGGTACCGTCGAGGTTGATGTTGACCTGCGGACGGTTGTTTTCGTCGAAGCTCCGGCTGGCGCTGGACACATGGTCGCCCGTCACGATGATGTCACGCATCAGGTCCGCGCTGCGGCCCTCATCATTGCGGAAGGGGAGCGTTTCGATCTCGCGCTCCGGCGTGTCCGGCCGTGCCTCCAGGCGGAATTCCAGATTGGCGGTGGCGCCGACGATGCGCTTGGCGGCGGCGGTGTCCTGCACGCCGGGTAGCTCGACGACGATGCGGCTGGGGCCCTGGCGCTGCACCAGAGGCTCCGAGACGCCGAGTTCGTTGACACGGTTGCGGATCGTGGTCAGGTTCTGATTGACGGCATAATCCTGCAGGTCCTGCACGGCCTGATCGGTGAACGTCATCGTCAGGCTGGCGCCACGTTCGGTGTCGGGCGTGCTGTATTCGAAATCCGGGAACTGGTCGGTGATCAAGCCACGCGCTGCGTTGCGGTCGTCGGCGTTGGCGAACTGGAAGGTGATCGCGCGTCCGTCGATGCTGGTATCGCGATACCGGATGCGCTCGTCGCGAAGCAGGTCGCGCACGGCGCTGGCATTGGCTTCGAGGCGCTGCTCGACGGCCGCATCCATGTCCACCTCGAGCAGGAAGTGCACCCCGCCCTGCAGGTCGAGCCCCAGTTTCATGGGCGTGGCGGAAAGCGCCTGGAGCCAGCCGGGGGTGGCGTCGGCCAGGTTGAGTGCCACGGTGTAGGCGTCGCCCAGGCGTTCGTCGATGATCTCGCGGGCGGCGACCTGCTGGCCGGCCCGTTCGAGACGAATCAGGGCGCTGTTGCCATCCAGCTCGCTTTGCTTGATGGCGATGTCCTTGTCCTCGAGCGCTTGAGTCAGGCGGTCGAGACGCTCTTGGTCGAGCGCGGCGCCGCTGGCGGTGCTGCTGATCTGAACGGCGGGGTCGGCGGGGTAAAGATTGGGTAACGCGTAGATGAGGCCGACGAGGAGTACGACGAGTATCAGCAGATACTTCCACAGGGGATAACGGTTGAGCATGGAAGCCCTGTCCTTGTTGCTGACGCAGAAGACAACCACCGACCCGGGGCCGGTGGCGATGAGGAGGAGCGCTCACGCCCCTCCTGATAGGGGATCAGATGGACTTCAGGGTGCCCTTGGGCAGCACCGCGGCAACGGAGCTCTTCTGAACGTTCACCTCGGTACCCTCGGCGATTTCCATGCAGATGAAGTCATCGCCGACATTGGTGATGCGTCCCATCAGGCCGCCCCCGATGACGATCTCGTCACCCTTGGCAAGGTTGCCGATCAGCTGTTTGTGCTGCTTGGCACGCTTGGCCTGCGGACGCCAGAGCAGGAAGTAGAAGATCAGCACGAAGCCGACCAGCATGACGATCTGGGCAATGCCGCCGCCCGCCGGGGAGGCGTCCTGCGCATGAGCTGCGGGAATGAAAAACTCCAGCATGGATTGTTATCTCCGGATAGTGGTGGGGTGAAAAGTGAGTGCGCGAGACAAGGCCTCGACGGTGTCCGTTCACGCTGCCAGCGGCGGCACCGGCATGCCTCGCCGTGCGTAGAAGTCCTCGACAAAGGCAGTCAATGTACCCGCTTCAATGGCAGTGCGCAAACCAGCCATCACGCGCTGGTAATAGCGCAGATTGTGGATGGTATTGAGCATCGCGCCGAGCATTTCCCCGCAGCGGTCCAGGTGGTGGAGATAGCTGCGCGAGAAGTGTTGGCAGGTATGACAATCGCAATCCGCCTCGAGTGCCTGTGTCGAGTAACGGTGCTGGGCATTGCGGATCTTGACGGTGCCCTCGGCGGTGAACAGATACCCGTTGCGCGCGTTGCGCGTGGGCATCACGCAGTCGAACATGTCCACCCCGCGCCGCACGCCCTCGACCAGGTCCTCGGGCTTGCCGACGCCCATCAGGTAACGGGGCTTGTCGTCGGGCATCCAGCCCGGCAAATAGTCGAGTACCTTGAGCATCTCTTCCTTGGGTTCGCCCACGGACAAACCGCCGATGGCGAGCCCATCGAAGCCGATGTCCAAGAGCCCCTTCAGGGAGCGCTCGCGAAGCTCGGGGTACATGCCGCCCTGGATGATGCCGAACAGCGCCGAGGGCGAGTCGCCGTGCGCGATGCGCGAGCGCTCGGCCCAGCGCAGCGACATCTCCATGGAGCGCTTGGCCTCTGCCTCGGTGGCCGGGTAGGGCGTGCACTCGTCGAAGATCATCACGATGTCCGAACCCAGCGAGCGCTGCACGGCCATCGATTCCTCGGGACCCATGAACACCTTGGCGCCATCCACGGGGGAGCGGAAGTGCACGCCTTCCTCGGTGATCTTGCGCATGTCGCCCAGCGAAAAGACCTGGAAGCCGCCGGAGTCGGTGAGGATCGGCTTGTCCCACTGGGCGAAGTCATGCAGATCGCCGTGCGTCTCGATGACCTCGGTGCCGGGGCGCAGCCATAGATGAAAGGTATTGCCGAGAATGATCTCGGCACCGATGTCCTTCACCGACTGGGGCGTCATGCCCTTGACCGTGCCGTAGGTGCCCACCGGCATGAAGGCGGGCGTCTCCACCGTGCCGCGCGGAAAGGAAAGGCGACCGCGCCGGGCCTGTCCATCCTGGGCCAGGCGCTCGAAACGCATGAAACATTCGTTACGCATGAGAATTCTCGGGAAAGGGATGTGAGGACGCCGACCGATTCAGGAACATGGCATCGCCATAACTGAAGAAGGCATACCGCTCGGCGACGGCGGCGCGATAGGCGCGCATCACCTGGGGATAGCCCGCGAATGCCGAGACCAGCATCAATAGCGTCGACTCGGGAAGATGGAAGTTGGTAATCAGTGCGTCGACGCACCGCCATTGATAGCCGGGATAGATGAAGATGTCGGTGTCGCCGCGGAAGGGCGCGATGTGGCCATCTTCCTGACCCTGGCTGGCGGTTTCCAGGCAGCGCACGCTGGTCGTGCCCACGGCGATCACGCGCCCGCCGCGCGCCCGGGTCGCCTCGACCTGCCGACATAGCGTCTCGTCGACCTCCAGCCACTCGCTGTGCATGTGGTGCTCGCGAATGTCGTCCACGCGCACCGGCTGGAAGGTGCCGGCGCCGACGTGCAGGGTCACATAGCCCATCTCCACGCCGCGTTCGCGCAATGCCTCCATCAGCGGCGTATCGAAGTGCAAGCCGGCGGTCGGCGCGGCGACCGCGCCCTCGCGCCGCGCGTAGACCGTCTGATAGCGCTCGCGATCGTCGAGTTCGTCCTCGCGGTCGATATAAGGCGGCAGCGGCATGTGGCCGTGGTTCTCGAGCAGCTCGATCATCGGCGTCTCGCCCAGGAAACGCAGCTCGAACAAGGCGTCATGGCGTGCTTCGACGACCGCGTGCACGTCGCCTTCGAAGATCAGCTCGGTGCCGGGCCTGGGCGCCTTGCTGGCGCGCAGGTGCGCGAGGCCACGATGCGCGTCCAGCGGCCGCTCCAGCAGCATCTCGACGCGCCCGCCGCTGGCCTTTTGGCCGAACAGCCGGGCGGGGATGACTCGGGTGTCGTTGAACACGAGAAGATCGCCGGGCGCGAGAAGCGTCAGCAGATCGGTGAAGCGACGGTGAGCGATATCGCCGGTAGCGTCGTCCAGGCACAGCAGCCGGCAATCGCTGCGGGTCTCGGACGGATAACGGGCGATCAACTCATCAGGGAGATCGAAATGGAAATCGGCGCGCTGCATGGGGGCTGAAGGGAACGACCTGGCATCGGAAAACGGACATCGGAAATGAGCCACGCTCGGCGTGCGCTCGACGAAGGCGGCCTATGATAGTCGAGACGCGCCACGAAGTCAGGCCCGGTGATTGACGTCGCCCGCCTGCTCCGTATAATACGTCCCCGCTGCCCGGGTGGCGAAATTGGTAGACGCAGGGGATTCAAAATCCCCCGGTGGCGACACCGTGTCGGTTCGAGTCCGACCCCGGGCACCAAGGAAATCAAGCACTTAGCATTTCCCTCCCTCGCTTGGTTTCACCTGCTTTTCCTCAAGTGTCGACGTAGTGTCAACCGAGATTTTCGGGCCGAATTTGACCGCCTTCTTGCCCCTGATACTCGCTCCCGCTATGCGTTGGAGCACCGTTCTCCATGGCCGGCGATGACGTTGCTGCGCGCTAAAACATCAGAATATCTTTTATTAAGCAATAATGTAGAGGCGACGATGATGCCCTATCCTGAGAATGAGTCACGCGGAGGGCGGCCACCATATCACTGGTGCCGTGGACGCGTGGTATCCCGCCTTCATGGGTGAGGTGAGGGATCACGATCATTCAAGGAGAAACGACTTGGCTACTTCGACACCTTCCCGCGGCGCTGGCGGCCTGTTCGCCAAGCTCGTGGGCATCATCGTTGCGCTCGTCGGCCTCGCGCTGGGCGGCGGCGGGCTTTATCTAGCGGTACTGGGCGGCTCCTGGTATTACCTGATTGCGGGGGCGCTGATGCTCGTCTCCGGCATTCAACTGCTGCGAGGCCGCATGTCTGGTGCCTGGCTCTACGGCCTTGCGTTCGTGGGGACCCTCATCTGGGCCGCCTGGGAATCCGGGCTCAATTACTGGCGCTGGATTCCGCGTCTCGACGTGGCGTTGATCCTGGCGATTCTGGTGGCGCTGATCATGCCGACGCTCAAGGGTGGGCCATCACGCAAGGTGAGCCTTTCCGTGGCAGGGGTGCTGTGTCTGGGCCTGATCGTCGCGGGCGCCTTGGCGTTCATTCCGCGTGGCTACCAGCAGTTCGCGGAGGTGCCCGCGGTCGCCGAGGGCACGCTGGCCACCGATGTCGGCGATGCCCAGCCTGCGGATACGCCGGATGCCGGGGACTGGGTGGCCTACGGGCGCGACAGCGCGGCGACGCGCTATTCGCCTCTCGATCAGGTCACGCCGGAGAACGTCGGCGATCTCGAGGTAGCGTGGCAGTATCGCACCGGTGACTTGCTCGATCATCGCTGGGGGGCCGAGACCACGCCGCTCAAGGTCGGTGACGACGTGTTCCTGTGCACCTCACGCAATATCCTGATCTCGCTCGATGCTGCCAGCGGCGAGGAAAACTGGCGCTATGATCCGCAAGTCTCCGAGGATGCCATTCCCTACACGGCGGCCTGCCGTGGCGTCACCTACTACGAAGTACCGGACGAGCGCCTCGACGAACTGGCGGATACCGACGGTGACACGCAGCATTGCCGTGCCCGTATCATTTCCGGGACGCTCGACGGCCGCATGCTGGAAGTCGATGCCGCCACCGGCGAGCCGTGCACCGGCTTCGGCGACGATGGCCAGGTCGACATCAAGGAGAACATGGGCGAGACGCCGGACGGCTACGTCTCCATCAACTCCGCGCCGGTGGTGGTTCGCGATGTCGTCGTCACCGGTCACCAAGTGCTCGACGGCCAGCGGCGTTATCCGCCTTCCGGCGTGATCAAGGGATTCGATGCCGTGACCGGGGAGCTTGAATGGGCCTGGGACGCGGCACGTCCCGAGCGGAGCGAACCGCTCAGCGGTGACGAGACCTACACGCGTGGCTCGCCCAACATGTGGACCACCGCCGCCGGTGACAGCAGGCTCGGTCTGGTCTATCTGCCGATGGCCAACAGTGCCGCCGATTACTGGAGCAGCTCGCGTACGCCGGAAGAAAACGCCTGGGCCAGTTCGATGGTGGCGCTCAATGTCGAGACAGGGCTGCCCGAGTGGCACTTCCAGACCGCCCACAAGGACGTTTGGGATTACGACCCCGGTTCGCAGCCGACGCTGATCGACTTTCCCACCGGCAAGGGCGAGGTACCGGCGCTGGTCATGCCCACCAAGCAGGGCGAGATCTACGTCTTCAATCGCGAGACCGGCGAACTGCTGGGCGGTGGCGCCGAAGAGCGCCCGGTGCCCCAGGGTGGTGCCGAGCCGGAGGAACGCAGCAAGACCCAGCCCTTCTCGAACTATGCCACGCTGCGTCAGCCCGACATCGACGAGAAGGACATGTGGGGCATGTCGCCGTTCGATCAACTCTTCTGCCGCATCCAGTATCAGCAGGCCAGCTGGAAGGGCATGTACACGCCGCCCACTGCCGATCAGCCGTGGATTCAGTACACCGGCTACAACGGCGGCTCCGACTGGGGCAGTGTCGCCATCGATCCGCGCCGCGGCGTGATGATCGCCAACTACAACGACATGCCCAACTACAACGAGCTGGTGCCCCGCGCGGTGGCCGATGCCAAGGGCTGGAAGCCCCGCGAGGAACTGGCAAGCGATAGTGGCGGTGCCGAAGGTGCCGGCGATCCGCAGGCCAATACGCCCTATGCGATCAACGTCAACGCCGGCTGGCGGGTGCCCTATACGGGCTTGCTGTGCAAGCAGCCTCCCTATGGCCACATCCGTGCCATCGAACTGGCCAGTGGCGATACGCTGTGGGATCGCCCGCTGGGCACCGCGCGCGCCAATGGCCCCTGGGGAATCCGCTCGGGGCTGCCCATCGACATCGGCACGCCCAACAACGGTGGCTCCGTGGTCACGGCGGGAGGCCTGATCTTCATCGCCGCGGCGACGGACGACCTGATCCGTGCGATCGACATCGAGAGTGGCGAAACCGTGTGGCAGGCGTCGCTGCCCGCCGGCGGTCAGGCCAACCCGATGGTCTACGAGGCGAATGGACGCCAGTATCTGGTGATCGTCGCCACCGGGCACCACTTCATGCAGACGCCCAGTGGCGACTACGTGATCGCCTACGCCTTGCCTGAAGACGCCTGATCGCGTTTTCGGCAACTCAGGATGAACGCCCCGGCCCCATGGTCGGGGCGTTTTGTCTTATGGTGTGGCGAATCCCGCGACGGTGGGCATGGATTCGAACGCCGGGCGCGCGTAATAGAAGCCCTGATGCTGCACGATGCCGGCTTCTTCATGCAGCCACTTGGCTTCCTCCCGGCATTCGATGCCTTCGGCCACGAGGTCGATCTCCAGTTGCGTGGCAATATCGGCGACCGCCTTGAGCAATATCTGGCGGCGTGTGTCCTGATGACAGCCCATGACCAGTGCGCGATCGATCTTGAGCTTGTCGGGGCGCAGGTCGGCGAGCAGGTCGAGGTTGGCATGACCCTTGCCGAAGTCGTCCAGGGCGGTGGTGAATCCCATCTGCCGGTAGGTGTCGATGATGCTGCGCAGGTGCCCGCGATCGTTCACGCTCTCGGTTTCGGTGATTTCGAAGACCAGGCGTTCGGTGGGCCACCCCACGCGTCGGGAGACGTCCAGCGTGGCCTGGATGCAGGCTTCGGGGGCGTAGACGGCATTGGGCAGGAAGTTGATCGACAAATCGCTTTTCATGTCCAGCCCGCTGGCCAGCTCGATGGCCTTGACGCGACAGGCCTGGTCGAAGCGATAGAGCAGGTTGTCGGATACCTGGGAGAGCACGCCGTAGGCCGATTCGTCACCGAGACCGCGGACCAGGGCCTCGTGGGTGATGACCTGTTGCCTGGCGACATCGACGATGGGCTGAAAGGCCATGCTGAAAGCGAAGGGCAAGGGATGGTCGCAACGCTTGCAGTGATGGTCGGTGCGCGCGCAATGGGTCATGCCTACCTCCATGTTCTCGTGTCTCGACCCCTGCACGATGCCAGACGCGCCATGGGTGTTGGGCGTGGCGGGCGTCGTTTAAGATAGGGTGTCTTCTATCCGTATTGTATGATGTTGAGGCGCCTGCGATGCGTCGTCGAGCGCGCGGCAGCGCCGTACCCAAGAGCACGATCTTCCTGGACAAGGAGTTCCGATGAAATCTGCCAGTCTTACCCTGCTTGCGCTTGCCACCTTGATGACAGGGTGCGCCATGCAAGGCGGCGATGCCGACCGCGCCGAGCAACACACTCAGATTTACCAGTGCGAAGGCGATACGTCACTATCGGTGACCTATTTCCAGTATGCCGGCGACACCGACCGCGCCATGCTCAGTTACGCCAACGATTCTATCCCCATGCACCGCATCGGCGCATCGCAGTATGCCAGCGATGACGAACGACTGGCCTATACCTGGCAGCTCGATGACGACATGGGCAAATTGTACCGCGACGACGACGGTGAACGTCGCGTCGTCGAACAAGCCTGTCAGGGGCGTGCGCAGAACGGGGATCGCTGATCCCGTGATGCCGACCCAGCACGACCTGTGGCTGTCGGCGCGGCGGTCATCGGGGAGAGCGGCCGTTCGCCGGATACGAACGGGGGCGCCATGCCGCTGACGCTATGGCTATCGCTGGCGGCCGTGTGCGCCATGGGCGCGATGTCTCCCGGGCCGAGCCTGGCAATGGTGCTGCGGCACACGCTGGGTGGCGGGCGTGTGCCGGGCGTCGTCGCGGCGCTCTCGCATGCGCTGGGCGTGGGATTCTACGCGGCGTTGACCGTCTGGGGGCTGGGCGCGGTCATTGCACACCAGCCGCTGGTGTTCACGGCGATTACCTGGGGCGGCGCGGCGTATCTCGCCTGGCTGGGTGTGAAGGCGCTGTGCGCCGGGCGCGGTGGCGCACTGAACGCGGGTGCCGTGGCCAGCCCTCCGCTGCATGCCGCGCGAGACGGTGTCCTGGTGGCACTGGCCAACCCCAAGCTGATTCTCTTTTTCGTGGCGTTGTTGAGCCAGTTCGTGAGCGCCGACATGGCGGCAAGCGCCAAGGTCGCCATCGTGGCGACCGCGACGCTGATCGACGGCGGCTGGTACGTGCTGGTGGCGCTGGCGCTCTCGCATTCTGCGGTGTTGCCCTGGCTGCAGGCACGCGCCCACTGGATCAATCGCATCACGGGCGTCTTGCTGCTGGGCCTGGCGCTGCGCATCGTCATGGGTTGATGCGGGCGAGAATGGCCGCCAGCGGTGCTTGCGCCGGCAGGACGCCGAACAAGGGCGTGGCCTCGTCGCCGAGACGCGCCGTACAGAATGTCTCGCCGACGGCGTTGGGGGCGTGACGCAACAGCAAGGCCGCTTGCAGGCACTGCGCCAGACGCTGGGTCAGCCAGCGTGCCTGTGCCTCGAGCGTTTCCGGCGTGGCGTCGAGACGTCGCTCGAGCATGCCCAGCGCGCGGTCGAAGTCATGGTGAGCGCCGCGCGCCAGCGCCAGCTCCTGGCGCAGGGCGACGATGCATTCCGGATGTCGTCCCAGAACGCGCATGACATCGAGGCACATGACATTGCCCGACCCTTCCCAGATGGAATTCACCGGCGCTTCACGGTACAGCCGTGCGAGCGGTGCCTCCTCGACGTAACCGATGCCCCCGAGACACTCCATGGCCTCGGCCATGAATGCGGGCCCGCGCTTGTTGTGCCAGAACTTGGCGAGTGCCGGAAGCAGCCGCGCCAGGGCGCGTTCGTGGTCGTCATGGGGGGCGCCGTCGAAGGCGCGGGCGGTGCGCAGGCACAAGGCCAGGCTCGCTTCGGTTTCAAGCGCCAGATCGGCGATCACGCGCTGCATCAGCGGCTGGTCGGCGAGGCGCTTGCCGAAGGCCTCGCGACCTTGCGCATGGTGCCAGGCCTCGCGCAGGGCCTGACGCATCATGCCGGCGGGTGCGGTCGCGGCATCGAGTCGGGTCTGCTGCACCATGTCGAGGATCGTGGCGATGCCGCGCCCCGGCGCGCCGATGGGCTGGGCCCAGGCATCGGCATACTCGATTTCCGCCGAGGCGTTGGCACGATTGCCGCACTTGTCCTTGAGACGTTGCAGGAGGATGCCGTTGCGCTCGCCATCGGGGCGAAAGCGCGGCACCAGAAAGCAGCCGATGCCGGCCTCGTCCCGGGCCAGCGTGAGAAAGGCGTCGGACATCGGGGCGCTGCAGAACCACTTGTGGCCGGTCAGTCGCACGCTGCCGTCGGCGTTCGGGGTGGCGCGCGTCGTGTTGCTGCGGACGTCGCTGCCGCCTTGCTTTTCGGTCATCGCCATGCCGAAGGTCGCGGCACGCTTGTCGCCGATGGGCAGGGCGCGCGGGTCGTAGTCGTGCGCCAGCAGGCGCGGCCCCCATGTCGCGAGCACGGCCGAATCCTGGCGCAGCACCGGGTAGGCGGCGTGGGTCATGGTGATCGGGCAGCAGAAGCCGGGTTCGACCTGGGTCAGCAGATAGAGCGCGGCGATGTGTGCCTGATGGCCGCCGGCGCCTTCATGTTCCCAGGCCACGCCGTGCCAGCCGCCGCCGCATGCCAGGTGCATCAGGTGATGGTAGGCCGGCGTGTAGTGCACTTCGTCGAGACGCCGGCCATGACGATCGAACGTGCGCAGTTCCGGTGGGTAGTGGTTGGCCTCGTCGGCAAGCACTTGCCAGCTCTCCCTGCCGGCGTTGCAGGCGAGCGGGGCGAGACGCTCGGCGACCCAGGCCGGTGCCTCGCGCGCCAGGCCCTCGGCGAGCGGGAGATCCTCGCGCAACAGATCGCGATCGCCGCTGACGGGCGGTTGATTGCTGACGTCGTGGGTGGCGAGGTGCGTACAAGGTGCGTGATCCGGCATGAGGGCGACTCCAGTGGCCAGTGGGCGCAAACCCCTATGTCTGGAGCATGGTCACCCGGTGCCGAACGGTCAATACGCCCCTTCCGGCGTGACGTGACGCAGCGCGTGACCTCAGGCCCGCGGTATCGGCCCGACATTTCCATTAGCGAATTCGGCATGACGGCATGCTCGGGCTCTGGCATGCTGAAGCGTGACCGCACCCCGACACCACCCGAATGCCACAGGACACGCCATGGCCCCGTCGCCGACCTCCGCAGCCTCGCCGGCGTTGCCGGAACCGTCGATCAAGGACGAGCGCATCCAGCTCGTCGATGCGCACAACCGGCCTTGTGGCAGTGCCTCGCGCAAGCTCATGCGGCGTTTTCATTTCTGGCACCGTGCCACCTACGTTTTCGTGCGCAACGGCCGGGGAGAATTGTGCGTGCAGCGCCGCACGCTGACCAAGGAGGTCTTTCCCGGCTATCACGACCTGGCCACGGGCGGCGTGGTGGGCGCGGGGGAGGCCGAGCACGTCGCCGCGCGCCGCGAGCTGGCCGAAGAGCTGGGCATCGAAGGCGTGCGGCTGACGCCGTGTTTCACCTTTCGCTATGCCGACGGCGGCAACTTCATTCATGGCAGTGTCTTCGTGGCCGATTACGATGGGCCCCTGGTGCTGCAGCCCGACGAAGTGGCCGATGCCAGCTGGCTCACGGTCTCGGCGGCGCTGGCCCTGCAAGATGCCACGCCGGATAGCCGGGTCGCGCTCGAGCGCATGCTGGCACAAGGCTGGCTGGCCACGCACGAGGATTGAAGCCCCGCGCCGAGCGGACGACAATGACGAGGTACCCACCATGAACGCGATGCGCGACCGCCATGACGCTTTATAGCCAGGATTGTTACACCAATCGGATGGAGCCCTTCAATCTGCGTGCGCTGCGCGGCCAGGTACTGCTGATCGTCAATGTCGCCAGTCGTTGCGGCTATACGCCCCAGCTCGAGGAACTCGAATGGCTGTATCGCCGCTACCGCGACCAGGGGTTCACGGTGCTGGCGTTTCCCTGCAACCAGTTCGGGCGTCAGACGCCGGAGTCGGCGGAAGGCTTCGGTGCCTTCTGTGCGCGAGAGTATCGGGTCAGTTTTCCGATCATGGAGAAGGTGCGCGTCAACGGCCGCGAGGCGCACCCCTTGTTCACCCTGCTGCGTCGCCAGGCGCCGGGCGTGCTGGGCAGCACGCCGATCAAATGGAACTTCACCAAGTTCCTGGTGGGACGCGACGGCCACGTGATCCGGCGTTTCTCGCCGCGCGTTTCGCCACGTCGCCTGACGGCCGACATCGAACGCGCGCTGGATATTCCCTTCTCGGCCTGAGGCCTCACGACGAGGCAGCGTGGAGCCGCTCGATCAGAACATTGAAGCGATGCCGGCTCATCATCGTGGTCAGTCCCGAAAACAGCAGCCAGAACCCCTTTCGCCAGCCATGCAGGCGTCGCGTGTGGCGCGCCAGGTCGAGCAGCAGGCGGTCCTCGTCGAAGTGGCGCCACTCGCCGGCGACCGACATCTGGCGACGCGCCATGACCGGCGCCATTTCCAGGCGGTAGATCATTTCCAGTTCCTGGGACGTGTAGCCTTGTGCCTCGACCACCTGGAGCATGCGTGCGTATTCATGCTCGCGTGGTTCCCGCTCCAGCCAGATCGGCGACAGCGCCAGCCACAGGGCGCCGCGGCGTTCCAGCAAGCGTTCTAGATCGTTGGGATCTTGCATGTCTCGGACCTTCGCTGTGAGAGGGCATCTTCGATCACTCGGGGATGGCGAGCAAGGGGCGGGTGCGGACATCGGCGCCATCTCCCGCTAGAATGCCCCCCAATATCGAAACCGTTGGTTCGCCTGGCGGTTTCCCGAGCGGCGGCACCGGCCGCGATCAACGCATGACGTCAGCAAAGAGGTCCCCTGTGATCATCAAACCCAAGGTTCGTGGTTTCATCTGCACCACCACTCATCCACTGGGCTGCGAGCGCAACGTCGCCGAGCAGATCGCCACCACGCGTGCCAACATCCCGGAAAGCGAGCGCGACAAGGGTCCCAAGAACGTGCTCGTGATCGGCGCGTCCAGCGGTTACGGACTGGCGGCGCGTGTCACGGCGGCCTTCGGTTACGGCGCCTCGACGCTCGGCGTTTTCTTCGAAAAGCCGGGTACCGAGAAGAAGCCCGGCACGGCCGGATGGTACAACGCGGCGGCGTTCGACAAGTTCGCCAAGGCGGAAGGCCTCTACAGCAAGGCGATCAACGGCGATGCCTTTTCCCACGAGGCCCGCGAAAAGGCCATCGAGCTGATCAAGCAGGACATGGGGCAGATCGATCTGGTGGTGTATTCGCTGGCATCGCCGGTGCGCAAGTTGCCGGATAGCGGCGAGCTCAAGCGCTCCGCCCTCAAGCCGATCGGCGAGACCTACACCGCCACGGCCATCGACACCAACAAGGACGCCATCGTCGAGGCCTCGGTGGAGCCGGCCACCGAGGAAGAGATCGCCGATACCGTCACCGTCATGGGCGGTGAGGACTGGGAGCTGTGGGTCGACGCGCTGGACAAGGCGGGCGTGCTGGCACCGGGCGCACGCAGCGTGGCATTCAGCTACATCGGCACCGAGATCACCTGGCCGATCTACTGGCATGGCGCGCTGGGCAAGGCCAAGGAAGATCTCGATCGCGCCGCCGGCGAACTCGACGCTCGCCTGGGACAGCATGGCGGGGGCGCCAATGTCGCGGTGCTCAAGTCGGTGGTCACCCAGGCCAGCGCGGCGATTCCCGTGATGCCGCTGTATATCTCGATGGTCTACAAGGTCATGAAGGAACAAGGCCTGCACGAGGGCACCATCGATCAGCTCAACCGTCTCTACCGCGAGCGCCTCTATTCGACTCAAGGCCAGAACGGCGAACTCGCCACCGACGAGGCCGGCCGCTTGCGCCTCGACGACTGGGAGCTGCGCGACGACGTCCAGCAGGCCTGCCAGGACCTGTGGCCGCAGGTGACCACCGAGAACCTCTTCACGCTCACCGACTACGCCGGCTACAAGCGCGAGTTCCTCAAGCTGTTCGGCTTCGAGCGTGACGATGTCGATTACGAAGCGGACGTCGACCCGGTCGCGGAGTTCGACGTCGTGCAACTGTGACCCGCGTGGTCGGCGTCGGTCGGCACCGGGGGCGCATGACGGCGTTGCTGGTGCTGCTGACGATGCTCGCGGGATGCCAGGTATCGCCGTATTACGCGTCCATGGAGCGTCTCGGCGTCTCGCGTGGCGAGGTGCTGGCCGAGCGTGTCGATGCGGCGCGCGACGCCCAGCGCCGTTCGCAGAAGGCCCTCTCCAGTGCCTTGTCGCGCCTCGAGCTGGCGTTGTCCGCGTCGCCGAGCACGTTCTCCCGCGAGCGGGAGGCCTTGACCCAGGCGCTCGAGACGAGTCGCGACGCGCAGCGTGAACTGGCGTGGCGGCTCGAGGAGGCGGATGAGGCCGCCGATGCGGTGTTCTCCCAATGGCGGGAGGAACTCGACGCATACCACGATGACCGCTATCGCGAACTCAGCGAGCAGCAACTGGCCCGGTCCCGAGCGCGCTATGCCGAGCTTCGCGATGCACTGGGGGCCTCGCGCGACCAGATGCAGCCGTTGACGGCCACGCTCGACGATGCCGCCTTGCTGCTCAAGCACGAGGAGAACGCCCGTGACATGGCGGCACTGGGCGACCGCGTGTCGCTCATGGGTGACGAGATGGCTACGCTGACGACCCGCGCCGAGCGTATCGACCGGGAGACGGACGCCCTGGTGGAGGCCCTGCACGATGTTCGCCAGTGACGGCGTTCAAGACGCCCCGCGTCAGGTCGGGTTTCTCCTGCTGCCGGGGTTTTCGTTGCTGGCGCAGGCGTGTGCCATCGAGCCGTTGCACGTGGCCAATCTGCTGGCCGGGCGGCGGCTGTACATGCCGCGTACCTTCGGTCTCGACGGCCGTGCGGTGAAGAGTGCGGCGGAATTGTCACTGACGCCGGAGAGCGTGGCGGGCAGCGATGTCAGGCCGCTCGACATGCTGGTGATATGCGGCACGAGCCCGGAGCCCGCGAACGAACTGACCGGCCTCCACGCCTGGCTGCAGCGCCTCGCCGCCCGCGGTGTCATGCTCGGCGGCGTGGCCGGCGGCACGCAGGTCCTGGCGCAGGCGGGGGTGCTGGAGGGGTATCGTGTCACCTTGCACGTTGCCAGCACCGATGCCTTCAGCCGCGACTTTCCCGGCGTGCGTGTCTCGCATCAGCTGTTCGAGATCGACCGCGACCGGCTGACCTGCGGTGGCGGCACGGCGGCGATGGACATGATGATGACGCTGATCGCCCAGCAGCACGGCAATCGGCTGGCCGAGCGCGTCTCCGAGCACTTCGTGTGCGAGCGCATCCGCATGGCCGACGAGCCGCAGCAGGTACCGTTGCGCGCGCGGCTTGCCCACGCGCCGCAAAGCCTGATCGACGGCGTGGCGCTGATGGAGGCCAACATCGAGGAGCCCTTGACGACGCACGAGCTGGCCGAGCACCTGGGCATCTCGCGGCGTCAGCTGGAGCGCCTGTTCAAGAAATACCTGCAGGCGGTGCCGAGCCGCTATTATCTGGAGCTGCGCCTGCAGCAGGCGCGCCGATTGCTGCGTGACAGCGATCAGGCCGTTGGCGATATCGCGCTGGCGACAGGGTTTTCCTCGGGCGCGCATTTCTCCACGGCGTATCGCAACCACTTCGGCATCAGCCCCCGCGACGAACGCATTCCCCGACACTGATTCCCTTGCCGCCGCGTGGCGGGTCGCCGTTCTCTTCTTGCCGGCGCTAGAAATTGCGCAGCGTCTGTCGATATCCCAGATACGCCTGTCGACGTTCGCCGAGCCGGCTGGCCATGGCGAAGTCGCCTCGGTCGCGGGCGGTCTGCTCGGCGATGTCGATCTGCTTGATGGCGCGGTCGATATGGCCGGTGAGCTGCAAATGCTCGGCACGCGCGAGCATGCCCCACAGGTCGCGGCCGCTGCGTCCGGCGGCTTCGGCGAGCAGGGCGAAGACGTGCGGGTCCTCGGGGTACTGATCGCTCATGTCGCGCAGGACATTGAAGGCCTGGTCCGGCGCCTGCTGCAGCAGGACCTCGGCCTCGATGCGCTGTGCCGGGTAGTAGTCCGGCTGCAGGCGGAGAATGCGCCGGGCGCGACGCAGGGCGTCGTCGCGCTGTCCGGCGTCGAGGGCGACCTCGGCGGCGCTGGCGGGCAGCATGGAAAGGTCCGGCTGGGCCTCGCTCAGGGCGTCGAGGGTGGCGAGGGCCTTGGCGGTATTGCCGCGCTGGGCGTCGATCAAGGCCTGCAGGTAGCGGACCGCCGCTTCGGGCGGATCGTCCTGGCGCAGCCGGGTCATGGCCTGTTCAGGGTCGCTGCGATGGAGCGAGAGCAGCGCGCGGCCGCGAATCATCGCGAACACCTTGCTGGTATGCGGTGCGGGCGATGGCAGCTGGTTGGCGCGCGTCTGGGTGTCGCTGATGCGCGATTCGGTCACCGGGTGGGTGAGCAGAAACTCCGGCGGGTTGCCGCCCTGCAGGCTGGCCAGGTGCTGCATGGCGCGGAACATTTCCGGCATGGCCTGCGGGTCGAAGCCGGCATCGGCCATGGCGTCCAGGCCGATGCGGTCGGCCTCCTGCTCGAAGCGGCGCGAGTAGGCGAGCTGGTCCTGGATGAAGGCCGCCTGGGACCCGACCATGGTGGCCAGGCCGGCGTCGCCCGCGCCGCCGGCGGCCAGCACCATGCCGGCCAGCATCGCCGCCATGGTCGGCAACTGGGTTTCTTCCACGCGCTGCATGCGCCGTGCATAGTGGTGCTGCGAGAGATGGCCGAGTTCGTGGGCGATGACCGAAGCGAGAGTGTCTTCGCTGTCGGCGAAGGTGAACAGGCCGCTGTTGACCCCCATCACGCCGCCCGGCACGGCGAAGGCGTTGAGGAGACGACTGTCGACCAGGGTGACGATGACAGGGTCGTGAACGTCGGTGTAGGGCAGCAGGCGGGCGACCAGGCCATGAATGTAGTCACGGGCGATGGGGTCTTCCCACTCGTCGGTCTGGGCACGAAACTGGCGCAGCCAGGCGCGACCGAGGCGATACTCCTCGCCGCTGGAAACGCTCGCGCTGGCCCCGCCGAGCTCGGGCAGCCCGTAATCGTCCTGCGCCATGGCAACGGGGGTGACCACGCACGCGGCCAGGGCGAGACAAAGAACGGGAAGCAGATTCCAGCGGCGTGGCATGGGCATCCTCGTGGTGACGTGACGAAGCGGGAAGGCCGACGCCGTGACGCGCGCCGTGCTACCGTGGCTTCGACATTGAACTGTCTGGCAAAGTGCCTTTAAATCGTGGCGTTTTCAACTACCGAACTGCTGGGGGCACAGATGGCGTTGCAACCCGATCGCGTGCTCGATGCACGTGGCCTGCATTGTCCGTTGCCGTTGCTCAAGGCCAAGCAGGCCTTGTCGACGCTCGACGACGGGGCGTTGCTCGAGGTCCAGGCGACCGACGCGGGCTCGTGGCAGGATTTCGAGACCTTCGCCGCGCAGGGCACGCACCGGCTCGAGGCACGCGAGGAAAGAGACGGCGTGTATCATTACTGGCTGCGCAAGGGTCAACAGGGAAGCACTGCATGACGATGAAGAGCCTCTTCAAGGGGTGGATGGAGCGCTATTTCTCCGATGAGGAAGCCGTGGTGCTGCTCATCGTGCTGGTGCTGGGCTTCGCGGCCGTCATTTGTCTCGGCCAGATGCTGGCGCCGTTCTTCACGGCGCTGGTGCTGGCCTTCCTGCTGGAAGGCGTCGTCGCCTGGTTCGAGCGTCGGGGACTGCCGCGCCTGGCGTCGGTGCTGCTGGTGTTCTTGTTTTTCATCGGTGCCTTGCTGGCGCTGGCGTTGATCATCATGCCGCTGGTCTGGAACCAGACGGTGGAACTGGTGCAGGAAGCGCCGCGCATGTTCGCGAGCGGCCAGGCGTGGCTGGATGGCCTGCAGTCACGCTACCCGACCCTGATCACGCCGGCGCAGATCGAGGACTGGATCGCCACGGCGGGACGTGAGGCGACTCAGCTCGGCCAGCGGGCCTTGACGCTGTCGCTGGCGTCGCTGGGCAACCTGCTGGGCCTGCTCATCTACCTGGTGCTGGTGCCGATCCTGGTGTTCTTCCTGCTCAAGGACCGCGAACGCCTGACGCAATTCCTGCTGTCGCTGCTGCCCAGAAAGCGTGTCCTGATGACCCGCATCTGGCACGAAATGGACGACCAGATCGCCAATTACATTCGCGGCAAGGCGATCGAGATTCTCATCGTCGGCGTGGCCGCGTTCGCGACGTTCTGGGCGTTCGGCCTGCCCTATACCGCCTTGCTGGCCTTGATCGTGGGGCTTTCGGTGCTGGTGCCGTATATCGGCGCGGCGGTGGCGACGCTGCCGGTGGCGGCCGTGGCCGGCTTTCACTTCGGGATCAGCGAGCAGTTCGCGTATGTCCTGATCGCGTATGCGGTGCTGCAGGCGCTCGACGGCAACGTGCTGGTGCCGATCCTGTTTTCCGAGGCGGTCAACCTGCACCCGGTGTCGATCATTCTGGCGGTGCTGTTCTTCGGCGGGATATGGGGCTTCTGGGGCGTGTTCTTCGCGATTCCGCTGGCGACCTTGCTCAAGGCGCTGGTACAGGCCTGGCCGCGCGGCGTGCGCGACCCAGGCCTGCGACCTCCCACGGGAGAGGCGTGACCTCAGGAGGCGGCGTTGAGTTCGCGGGCGGCCTCGAGCACTTCCTCGACATGGCCCTTGACCTTCACCTTGCGCCATTCACGCGCCAGGTTGCCGTCACGGTCGATCAAGAAGGTGCTGCGCTCGATGCCTAGATGCTCCTTGCCGTACAACTTCTTGAGCTTGATGACGTCGAACAGCTGGCACAGGGCTTCGTCCTTGTCGGAAATCAGCTCGAAGTTGAAGCCCTGCTTGGCCTTGAAGTTCTCGTGGGCGCGCAGGCCGTCCCGCGAGACGCCCAGGATGACGGTGTTGGCGTCGGCGAAGTCGGCCTTGCGATCGCGGAAGTCGCCGCCTTCGGTGGTGCAGCCCGGCGTACTGTCCTTGGGATAGAAATAGATCACGAGCTGTCGGCCGCGATAGTCGGAAAGCGATACCTGCTGATCGCCGGTGGCCGCGGCCGTGAACTCGGGAACGGGGTGGCCGATAGTGACGCTCATGGGAGTCTCCTGGGTCATGAAATGAAGGGCATGAAATGACAGGGTGTCGCCACCCTGGGTCGGTCGCAAGATTACATGGCAGCCGGACGCGACTGTCAAAGCGCGTGTCTTCTGTACAGGATGAAGCTGGCTGAGTACCATTTAATTCCTATCGACATCATGACAGGACAGGCCGGTTCGGCGCTTGGCAAGGCCGGTTGGCGATATCCCGTTCTTATCGCCCGCGCATGCCGGTGGCACGCTGGCCCGATTCACAGGAGAGCACCGCAGGATGATCACAGGCAGCATCGTCGCCTTGGCGACACCGATGAAGGCCAGTGGCGAGATCGACTGGGAGGCGCTGCGCCGCCTGGTGGGCTTCCATCTCGACAACGGCACCGATGCCATCGTCGCGGCGGGAACCACCGGCGAGCCGACCACCATGTCCTTCGCCGAACACTTCGACGTCATCCGCTGCGTCGTCGAGGAAGTCGCCGGGCGCATTCCGGTAATTGCCGGCACCGGCGCCAACGCGACCTCGGAGGCCGTCGAGCTGGCGCGCTATGCACGCGAGGTGGGCGCGGACCTGTGTCTTTCCGTCGCCCCGTACTACAACAAGCCCACGCAGGAAGGGCTCTACCAGCATTTCAAGGCCGTTGCCGAGGGCGGCGGCTTGCCCGTCATCCTGTACAACGTGCCGGGTCGCACGTGCTCGGATATCTACAACGAGACCGTGTTCCGGCTCGCCGAGCTCGAGAACATCGTGGGGCTCAAGGATGCCACCGGCAATCTGGAGCGCGCCGAGGAGCTGGTCGATCGCCTGAAAGGCTCCGACTTCGCCCTGTATTCCGGTGACGATCCCACGGCGTGCGATTTCATGCTGATGGGCGGCCATGGCGACATTTCGGTATGTGCCAACGTCGCGCCGCGTGCCATGCACGAGCTGTGCGAGGCCGCCGTGGCCGGAGACGACGAGCGCGCGCATCAGATCAACACCCGCCTGATGCCGTTGCATACCGCGCTTGGCGTCGAGGCCAACCCGATCCCCGTGAAGTGGGCGCTGCATCGCATGGGGCTGGCCGAGCAGGGCATTCGTCTGCCGATGACCTGGCTTTCCGACAAGTATCATTCCACGGTGAGCGAAGCCCTGCAGCTCGCCGGCGTGACCGAAGGCTGACCAATCGTCGAGAGGCGTCGAGGAGTGTGGGCGCCGACGGCGCCCGCGGCATGCCTCGGCGTCGACCAACGCATCAAGAAGGTGAATGCATGAACCCCGTCCTGAAATGGATGCCGCTGATCATCGGCGCCACGCTGGTCGTCAGCGGCTGCAGTCGTTCCGGTTATTACTACGACCGCAACGACGAATACATCAATGCCGAGATGGTCGAGCCGTTGACGTTGCCCGATTCCCGCAATGCCGCCAAGTACCAGAATGCCATGCCGGTGCCCGATGCCAGCAGCGACTTCGTGGCAGCGGATGGCGATTTCGAGGCGCCGCGTCCGCGCCCCCTGGCGTCCAGCCGGGACGGCGAGACCTCCTTCGTCGAGTCGCGCGAGGCCGGCCAGGAGCGCTGGCTGGTGGTCAACGCGTCGCCCGGCGGCGTCTGGCCGCTGCTGCAAGGGTTCGCGAGCGAGCAGGGGTTGCAAGTCGAAAGTGCCGATGTCGGCCGTGGACGTCTCGAGACCGATCAGGGCACGTTGAGCGTCCGTCAGGGGCTGCGCGATGGCGCCAGCGAAGTGCGTTGCGAGGGAAGCGCGAACGAAGTCCAGTGCCTGGATGCGTTGCAGCGTTATCTGTCCGCCAACGCCGGCAGTCAGGCCGGGGTATCGCTGGCGGCGCAGCCGCTCGCCAGTGACGAGCGCGTGCGTCTGTCGAACCATGACGGCGAATGGCAGCTCGACCTGGCGCTGAACCTCGAGCGGGCCTGGTCGGAGTTGCGTTATCAGCTGGAAAACGACTTCGAGACCGAGCGTGGCACCCTGATCGACCAGAACCGCAGTGCCGGTCAGTTCGTGGTCGAATACGCCTCGCGTGACGACGATGGCGGCTGGTTCGACTGGTTCGGCGGCGACGATGCGGCCAAGCGCTATCGTCTCGACGTCAGCGCCGCGGCGGAGAACACGACGCAGGTGCGTGTCAGCGGCGAGAATGGCGGCGACGTTCCCTCGAGCGAGGCTCGAGAGCTGCTCGACGCCGTCGCGGCGACCTTGCGCTAAGAGGGCCGCCGGGCATGGCAGAGGGACACGCGGCCACGCCGGCGCTTCGTTTCGCCTCGCTGGGCAGTGGCAGCAAGGGCAACGCCACCCTGGTCAGCGACGGCGAGACGCATGTCCTGGTCGATTGCGGCTTCGGCCTGCGCGAGACCGAGCGACGTCTCGCTCAGTTCGGGCTGCATCCGCGTCAGCTCGATGCCATCCTGCTGACTCACGAGCATGGCGATCACATTCGCGGGGTGGGGCCGTTGGCGCGGCGCTATGCGATGCCGGTCTACCTGACCGCGGGCACCTGGCTCTCGGGCCGCTTGGGCGAGGTGCCGCGTCACGAATGGGTCGTGCCCCAGTCCCGCTTCGCGATCAAGGGCCTGGACATCGACCCGGTCACCGTGCCGCACGATGCCCGGGAGCCGGTCCAATTTCGCTTTCGCGCCCACGACCGCCATCTGGGAGTGCTCACCGATCTCGGCCATCCGAGCGAGCATGTGGTCGAGGCCTTTCAGGGATGCGATGCCCTGATTCTGGAATGCAACCATGATCGCCGGATGCTGGACGTCGGCCCCTATCCGCCCCGGCTCAAGCGGCGCGTCGGCGGTCACTGGGGCCATCTGGCCAATGTGCAGGCCGCCGAGCTGCTGGCGCGCCTGGGGCTGGACCGCCTGCAACGCATCGTCTGCTCGCACATCTCGGAGGAGAACAACCGCCCCGAGTTGGCGCTGGAGGCCTTGACCCCCTTGCTGTCCGGCGATGAGTCGCGGCTGCTGGTCTCGGCGCAGGCGCATGGGTTCGCATGGCAGACCATCGCGTGAGGCCGTGGGCAGGGGCCGAGCCGACGGCGCCGGTGCCTGTCGACGGCGACAATGTTTCGAATACGACGCGGGTTCGTGCGAGCCGCGCGCAGACAAGCCAGCCGGCCCGTCGAGGGCCAATGGGGAGACCTCATGGAAAAACGTGACGAGCTGTACGCGGGCAAAGCCAAGTCCGTCTACCGCACCGACGACCCGCAGCGCCTGATCCTGCACTTTCGCGACGACACCAGTGCCTTCGACGGCAAGAAGAAGGAGTCGCTGGCACGCAAGGGCATGGTCAACAACAAGTTCAACGCCTTCATCATGGAGAAGCTTCAGGCGGCGGGCATCCCGACGCATTTCGAGAAGCTGATCGCCGATGACGAGTGCGTGGTCAAGAATCTCGAGATGATTCCGGTTGAATGCGTGGTGCGCAACGTGGCCGCCGGCGGCCTGGTGCGTCGCCTGGGCGTCGAGGAAGGGCAGACGCTGACACCGCCCACGTTCGAGCTGTTCCTCAAGGACGATGCCCATGGCGACCCGATGATCAACGAGTCGCTGGCCGAGACCTTCGGCTGGGCGACGCCCGAGCAACTGGCGACCATGAAGGCGCTGACCTTCAAGGTCAACGACGTCCTCAAGCAGCTGTTCCTGGATGGCGGCATGCTGCTGGTCGACTACAAGCTCGAATTCGGTCTGTTCGACGGCGAGGTGATGCTGGGCGATGAGTTCTCGCCGGATGGCTGCCGCCTGTGGGACGCCAATACGCGCGAGAAGATGGACAAGGACCGGTTCCGTCAAGGACTCGGGGGCGTCATCGAAGCCTATGAAGAAGTCGGGCGGCGGATCGGCATCAGCTTCTGAACGTCGTGTATCGCCGACCCATGCTTGCGGGGCGCCTTCGGGCGCCCCGCTGTCGTTCAGGCGGCAGGCGCTGCGGGGATGATGGCCACCACGTGCAGGGCCTCGATGTCGTCGGCGAGGCTCGCATGGAAGCGGACGTCGACATCGCGCAGGCGCACGCCGTAGCGGCGGGCGTCGGCCTCGGCCGCCTTCCTGTGGTAGGCGGGACGCGGGTCCTGGGCCAGCACCTGGCGGATCAGGTCGCGCAGCGAGTCGCCATCCTCGCGCGCGAGCAGGGTCGCCTCGGCGGCGGCGGAAAACGTCACCGGCAATGACGCGGGCGGCGCCGGCGCGAAGCCGCTGCGGGCCTCGGGACGCGATTCGGCCCAGGCCAGATAGGGCTTGATGTCGAGCACCGGGGTGCCGTCGACGAGGTCGTGGCCGCGCAGGTGCAATGTCACGCCCCGGCGGGTATCGACCTCGACCAGCTCGACCAGCGACAGGCCCAGGCGATTGGGTCGGTGCGTGCTGCGTGTCGCGAAGACGCCTTGCTTGGCATTGCCGCCGAGACGCGGCGGGCGTACCAGGGGCGTCCAGCGGGCGGGGCTGTGATGAAAGATGAAGGTCAGCCAGAGATGGCTGAAGGTCTCCAGGCCGCGCACGGCGAGCGGATCGTCGAACGGCGGCAACAGGCGCAGCGTGGCGCGGGCGGCGCTGGCCAGCCCCGGCTGGCGCGGGATACCGAACTTGTCCGGATAGTCGCTGGCGATGCGCCCGATGGGCGTGAGCGTGACGGCCGCCGGTTCGACAGGGGGAAGGTCGCGATCGGTCATCGCGGCATTATGCCCAATACCGGCGCGTTCGGCGAGGCGTTCGAGAGGGCGTTCGGGAGAGGTTGACGGGGGCGCTGGCGTGGCGGGCATGGCTTGTGTAGGCTGCGCGTGACGGCCCTTTTCGTGACGGGAACCGTCATGCGTCGTGACCGCGAACCGCCGTCATGCGATTTCGACAAGACGAGAGACTCCGGTGATCGAACGAATCGTCTACCGTGCCGCCAAGCCCCGCGATGCCGCCGATCAGGCGGAAGTGTTCCACCATGCGGTGATGCAGGGCGCCGCCGGGTATTACACCCTGGCGCAGCGCGATGCCTGGGCCATGGCCCTGCCACGTGACGCCGAGGCCTGGGCGGCGCGCCAGGTGCTGTACCCGACGCTGGTGGCGATCTGCGATGGGCGCTGTGTCGGCTTCTGCGAGCTCGACCCCGAAGCCGGACGTATCGAGACACTCTATGTGTGGCCTTCGCTGGCGCGTCGAGGCGTGGGCAAAAGTCTGCTCGAGTATGCCGAGGGCGAGATGCGCCAGCGCGGTGTGACCTGCCTGCGCATCGAGGCCAGTCTGGTGCTGGCGGATGCCCTGGTACGCCGTGACTGGCGTCACGATGGAGAGGACTGGGTCGAGCGTGCCGGCGAGCGGATTCCCCGCGTTCGGCTCAGCAAGGCGCTCCAGGCCCTATAGGCAACGTCGGCGTGTCATGCCTTGCGGGCCAGCAGGGCGCGAAACAGTGTCCCCATCATCACCGGCGTGTCGTGCTCGACGACGAAACCGGCGCCTTCCAGCAATGGCCGCGCCTGACGCGTGATATCGGTGGCCAGGAACGAGGTCACCACGTTCACCAGACGGCGCACCACCCCGGCCGGGCGAGCATCGCTCTGGAACTTGTCCATCACGCAGAGCTGACCGTCCTCCACCAGCACCCGGTGCGCTTCGCGCAGTCCAGCCTGCGGGTCGGGCATGACCGCGACGATCAGGTGCATGACCACCACATCGAAATGCGCGTCGGGGTAGTCGAGCCGGGCGGCATCCATGGTCGAGGCGATGACGTCCAGGCCGTAACGATCGGCCCTTGCCTCGAGGCGCGCGAGCATCAGCGGCGAGATGTCGATGGCATGTATTTCGACATCGCGCGGCAGACAGGGCAGATCGAGCCCCGTGCCGGCGCCGATCAGCAGCACGCGCTGGCCCTGGCGCCAGTGCACCGCATCCAGCGCCAGGCGACGCGCGCGCCGGAACGCCCGTGCGACCACCAGATCGTAGACCGGTGCGTAAAGCGAATATCGCAGGCGATTCCAGGCGGTCGTGTTGAACATGACGCGGCGCTCCGGCAAGGGGGTAACGCCGTCTTAGCACGTTGCCGGCGGGGCGTCCATGCGGGAATGGGCTTGCGAGACAATCCGTGCGCAACCTGGAGTCTGGGGCAGGCATGGCCCGGTACATCGGGCCATGCGCGCACGATCACGCCATGCTGTCGACGATGCCGCCTTCCACGCGCAGCGGCGCGCCCGTGGTGGCGCTGGCCTGCGGCGATGCGGCATAGACGCACATGTTGGCGACTTCCTCGGGCGTGGCAAGCCGTCCGATGATCGAGCTGGGGCGGTTTTCCTTGACGAAGCGTTCCTCCATGGCCTCCTGGGACACGCCTTCCTGCTCGGCCATCTTGGCGATCATGTCGACCACGCCCTCGGAGCGTGTCGGCCCCGGCAGCACCGCGTTGACGGTCACGCCGGTGCCCGCCATCACCTTGGCCAGGCCGCGCGAGATCGACTGCACGGCGGACTTGGTCATGCCGTAATGCACCATTTCGGCGGGGATGTTGAGGGCCGATTCGCTGGACAGGAACTGAATGCGTCCCCAGCCGCGTGCCTTCATGCCCTGCGCATAGTGACGCGACAGGCGCACCCCGCTCATCACGTTGACCTGGAAGAATTGTTCCCAGGTGGCGTCATCGGTCTCGAAGAAATCCTGCGGACCGAAGATCCCCACGTTGTTGATCAGGATGTCGGTGTCCGGGCGAGCGGATATCAGCGCCTGGCAGCCTTCGGCGGTGCCCAGGTCGGCGGCGACGCCGGAAACCCTGGCGCCGGAGACCGCGGCTTTCAGGTCGCTCAGCGCTTTGTCGACGCGTGCCTGGGTACGTCCGGTCAGGGTGACCTCGGCGCCGGCATTGGCCAGTCCCTGGGCGATGGCGAAACCGATGCCGGCGGTGGAGCCGGTGACGATGGCGGATTTGCCGCTGAGATCGATCTGCATGTCGAGCCTCCTTGTCTTGCGTGAGCGTCGTCTAACGCGAGTGTCGCGCCCGCTGCGGCGCGATCGTGAGTCCGCAAATGAGTTGGTCGGGGCGAGCAGGGCAAAACTCAACCGCTTTTCGTAAATCGTCGTCACATCGCTGAAAGACCCGGCGGCCTCCCCGCTCGTATACTCAATGCCAACCTACCGTATTCGTTGACCCACTCAGGAGGACCCCACGATGTCCCAGTCACCGACCCGCGACGATTTCGAACGCTACATGGTGCCCAATTACGCTCCGCAGCGGACGATTCCGGTGCGTGGCGAAGGTAGCCGTCTGTGGGATCAGGATGGGCGCGAATACATCGATTTCGCCGGGGGCATCGCGGTCAACGCGCTGGGGCATTGTCATCCCGCGCTGGTCTCGGCGCTCAAGGGGCAGGCCGACAAGCTCTGGCACCTTTCCAACGTCTATACCAACGAGCCGGCCCTGGCCCTGGCCAAGTCGCTGGTCGAGCGGACCTTCGCCGACAAGGCCTATTTCTGCTCCTCCGGCGGCGAAGCCAACGAAGCGGCCTTCAAGCTGGCCCGGCGCTGGGCCCACGATACGCACGGCGCCCACAAGGACAAGATCATTTCCTTCCGCCAGTCGTTCCACGGGCGGACGCTGTTCACGGTCAGTGTCGGCGGTCAGCCCAAGTATTCCGAAGGCTTCGGGCCGATCCCCGGCCGCATTGAGCATGCGGTGTACAACGATCTGGACAGCGTGCGCGAGCTGATCGACGACGCCACCTGTGCGGTGGTCGTCGAGCCGATGCAGGGCGAGGGCGGCGTGGTGCCTGCCGAGGCGGATTTCCTGCATGGACTGCGCGCCTTGTGCGACGAGCATCAGGCACTGCTGGTCTTCGACGAAGTGCAATCCGGCGTGGGCCGTAGCGGCTATCTCTACGCGTACATGCATTACGGCGTGACGCCGGACATTCTGACCACCGCCAAGGCCCTGGGCGGCGGGTTCCCCGTCGGCGCCATGCTGACCACCGACCGCGTCGCGCCGTCGCTGGCGGTGGGCACTCACGGCTCCACCTACGGTGGCAATCCGCTGGCCTGCGCGGTGGCGCTGGCGGCGGTGGAGACCATCGACACGCCCGAGGTGCTGTCGGGCGTCATGCGCCGGCATGCTCTGTTCAAGGAGCATCTCGAGGCGATCAATCGTCGCCATGGCGTCTTCAAGGAAGTGCGCGGCCTGGGCCTGCTGCTCGGGGCCGAGATGGCACCGGCCTACGAGGGACGGGCCAAGGAAATCCTGCCGCTGGCCATGGAGGAAGGATTGATGGCGCTGGTCGCCGGTCCCAACGTGCTGCGCATGGCGCCGTCGCTGGTGATTTCCGACACCGACGTCAACGAGGGGATGGCGCGCCTCGAACGTGCCATCGGCCGCTTCGTGCAGGGCGCATGAGCGCGCAACCAAGAGGCACTGACATGCTTGTCGTCCGTCCCGTTCAACCGCGCGACCTGCCGGCGCTGGAGCGCCTGGCGGGGAGCGCCACGCCGCGTCTGACCAATCTGCCTGCGCATCGCGACCGTCTCGAGGAGCGCATCGCGCGCTCGACGCGAGCCCTGGCACGCGAGGTCGATTTTCCCGGCGATGAGGCCTACACCTTCGTGCTCGAGGATCTCGACCTCGACGAGGTGGTGGGGACCGCCAGCATTCGCGCCCAGGCCGGTGCGCAGGATGCGTATTACACCTACCGCCAGGAAACCCTGATCCACGCCTCGCAGCAGCTCAACGTGCGCCGCGAGGTGCAGACGCTGTCGCTTTCGCACGAGACGTCCGAGACCACGCTGCTGTGCGCCTTGTCGCTGGACGCCCGCTACAAGGGCACCAGCGCCGAGAGCCTGCTGCGGCGTGCGCGTCTGATGTTCATCGCCCAATACCCGGAGCGTTTCGCATCGCTTCTGGCGGTGGCCTTCCCGGGCTATCTCGACGCCCAGGGCGAGTCGCCGTTCTGGAACAGCGTCGGGCGGCACTTCTTCGCCCGTGGGTTTCAGGAGATCAACCTGCTGGCGGGCGTGCGCTCGAAGAGCTTCATCGCCGAGGTCATGCCGCAGTTTCCGTTATATCTGCCCCTGCTCACGCCCCAGGCACGGGCCGCCATCGGGCGCGAGCACCCCGATCACGAAGGGGCACTCGAGGAGATGCTGGCCGAGGGGTTCGTGCGCTCGCGCCACGTGGACATCTTCGATGCCGGCCCCGTCGTGCGGGGCGAGCGCGATCGTCTGCAGAGCGTGCGTCAGGCGAGCTGGCATCCGGTGCGGCTGCGGCCTGGGCATGTCTTGCCGGATGCCGAGCCGGCGCTGATCGCCAATCAACAGCTGGGCGGCTTCCGCTGTCTGGTGGCGCGCTACGCGCTGTCGCCGACGGGGCAGTTGATGCTTTCGCCGGAGCACGCCGCGCTGCTGGGCGTCGAGGAGGGACGTGCGGTCCTGGCCGCGCCGCTGGCGTTGCCCGCCGTCATGGATGAAGTCGACGAAGGAGACGCCTGATGCGCATTCGTCCCATTGAGCGCCGTGACATCGACGGCCTGCAGAGCCTGGCCTGGCAGACCGGCGTGGGGTTCACGTCGCTGCCCGACAATCGCGACTTCCTGGCCGCCAAGATCGAACACGCGGTGAGCGCCTTCGAGGAACGCAGCGCCATCGACGACCGGTTGTATTTCTTCGTGCTCGAGGATGACGCCACCGGCGAGCTGGCGGGTTGCTGCGCGATCGAGGCGCAGGTCGGTCGCGAGGTGCCGTTCTACAACTATCGCCTGGGCACGCTGGCGCATTCCTCGGTCCAGCTCGATCTGCACCGCACCATCGATACGCTGTTTCTCAGCTCCGACCATACCGGCGACGCCGAGGTCTGCTCGTTGTACCTGCGTCCCGAGTATCGTCGCGATCGCAATGGCGCCTTGCTGTCCAAGGCGCGCTGGCTGTTCATCGCCGAGTTTCGCGACCGCTTCCCCGACAAGGTGCTGGCCGAGATGCGCGGCCGCTTCGATGAAAACGGCACCAGTGCGTTCTGGCATTGCCTGGGCAGCCATTTCTTTCCCATGGACTTCAACGAGGCCGACCGTCTCACCGGTCTCGGCCAGAAGAGCTTCATCGGCGAGCTGATGCCCAAGTTCCCGATCTACACGCCGTTTCTTTCCGAGGAAGCGCGCGCCTGCATCGGCGCCGTTCACGAGCACACTCGTCCGGCGCTGGAGATGCTCAAGAAGGAAGGGCTGCGCTGGGAAGGCTATATCGACATCTTCGATGGCGGGCCCACGGTCGAGGCCTACATCGACGATGTGCGCGCCGTGCGCGACTCGGCCCGCTACCCGGTGAAGCTCGACGATGCTGCTCCGCAGGGCGAGCGTCCCACCTGGCTGGTGGCGACCTCGGGCATGCGCGATTTCCGCGCCGCCTGGATCGGACGTGGGCCGGGGGCGGACGGCATGCTCACGTTGACCTCGGACGAGGCTCGGCGGCTCGGGGTCGGCGAGGGCGATACGCTGCGCCTGCTCGAGACCTGACGCGGACTCATCCATTACGCGCCGGCGTGTCGGCGCATGGTGCCAAGGAGATCATTATGCAAGCCAAGCAGCAATTGCTGATCGACGGAGCCTGGGTCGACGGCGACGCGGCACGCTTCGCCAAGACCGACCCCGTCTCGGGCGAGACCCTGTGGACGGCGACCGCCGCCAGTGCCACCCAAGTCGAGCATGCGGTGGCCGCCGCCCGGCAGGCGTTTCCCGACTGGGCCCGGCGTTCCTTCGCCGAGCGTCAGGCCGTGGTCGAGCGTTTCCGCGAATGCCTGGAAACCCACCGCGAGCACCTGGCCACTGCCATCGCGCAGGAAACCGGCAAGCCCTTGTGGGAAGCGCGGACCGAGGTGGGCGCGATGATCGGCAAGGTGGCGATCTCGATCACCGCCTATCATGAGCGCACCGGCGAACGCGCGCGGGATATCGGCGATGCGCGCGCGGTACTGCGCCACCGGCCGCACGGCGTGCTGGCGGTGTACGGCCCCTACAACTTTCCCGGGCATCTGCCCAACGGGCATATCGTCCCGGCCTTGCTGGCCGGCAATGCGGTGGTCTTCAAGCCCAGCGAGCAGACCCCCATGACCGCCGACTTGACCCTGCAGTGCTGGCTCGAGGCGGGGCTGCCCGCCGGCGTGATCAACCTGGTGCAGGGCGCGGCCGAGGTCGGTCAGGCGCTGGCCGGCAGCGCCGACATCGATGGCTTGCTGTTCACCGGCAGCGCCAAGGTCGGCGGCCTTCTGCATCGTCAGTTCGGCGGGCAGGTCGACAAGATCCTGGCCCTGGAGCTGGGCGGCAACAACCCGCTGGTGGTCAAGGACGTGCCGGACCGGGAAGCGGCGGTACTGTCGATCCTGCAGTCGGCCTTTGCCTCGGGCGGTCAGCGCTGCACATGCGCGCGCCGCCTGATCGTGCCGCATGGCGCGGTGGGCGATGACTTGATCGACGCGCTGACGAGCGCCATCGCCGAGCTGCGCGTGGCGGCGCCGTTCAGCGAGCCCGCGCCGTTTTATGCCGGGCTGACGAGCGTCGAGGCGGCGGATGGGCTGCTGGCCGCCCAGGACGACCTGGTCGCACGCGGCGGTCGGCCGCTGAGTCGCATGCGCCGTCTGCAGGCGGGCACCAGCCTGTTGTCGCCGGGCCTGATCGATGTCACCGGCTGCGACGTCCCCGACGAGGAACATTTCGGACCTCTGCTCAAGGTGCATCGCTACCGGGACTGGGACGAGGCCATCGCCCTGGCCAACGACACCCGATACGGGCTGTCGGCCGGCCTGATCGGCGGCGAGCGCGCCGATTGGGATGACTTTCTGTTGCGCATCCGCGCCGGCATCGTCAACTGGAATCGCCAGACCACCGGCGCCTCCAGCGACGCCCCGTTCGGCGGCATCGGCGACAGCGGCAACCATCGTCCCAGCGCCTACTATGCGGCCGACTACTGCGCCTATCCGGTGGCCTCGATGGAAGCCGAGACCCTCGTGCTGCCCGAGACGCTGCCGCCGGGGGTGGTGCTATGAGCCAGGACGTGCGCGAGGTCAATTTCGATGGCCTGGTGGGGCCCACCCACAACTATGCCGGGCTGGCGCACGGCAATGTCGCCTCGATGCGCCATGGCGGGCTGACCGCCAATCCGCGCGAGGCGGCCCTGCAAGGGCTGGCCAAGATGAAGTCGTTGATGGAGGCAGGGTTCGCTCAGGGCGTGCTGCCGCCCCAGCAGCGCCCCGATCTGGGGGCGTTGCGCGACCTCGGCTTCACCGGCGACGACGCCGGTGTGCTCGCCCAGGCGGCACGCCAGGCGCCGCAACTGCTGCGCGCGGTATGTTCGGCCTCGTCGATGTGGACGGCGAATGCCGCCACCGTCACACCCAGCCTGGATGCGCCGGACGGGCGCGTCCACTTCACCGCCGCCAATCTGCAGTCGAGCTTTCACCGCTATCTCGAGCCGCGTACCACGGCGCGGGTGCTGGCGGCGATGTTCCACGACCCGGCGCATTTCGCGCATCATCCGGTGCTGCCGGCCACGCCGACATTCTCCGACGAGGGGGCCGCCAACCACACCCGCTTGTGCGGCGATCACGACGAACCGGGCGTGCACCTCTACGTATACGGACGCCAGGCCTTCGGTGGCGAGCACGGGCCCAAGCGGTATCCGGCCCGCCAGACGCTGGAGGCCAGCCAGGCGATCGCCCGGCAGCATGGCCTGGACGACACCCGCACGGTCTTCGCCCAGCAGCATCCTGATGCCATCGACGCCGGCGTTTTCCACAACGATGTCATCGCCGTCGGCAACGGCCCGGTGCTGCTCTATCACGAGATGGCGTTCCGCGACGAGACGGCCACGCTGGAGGCGCTGCGCGCCCGCATGTCGACGCCGTTGATTCCGGTGCGGGTGCCGAGCGAGGCGATCAGCCTGGAGGATGCGGTAGCGACCTATCTCTTCAACTCGCAGTTGCTCTCCAACCCTGACGGCAGCATGACGCTGGTCGTGCCCGGCGAGTGCCAGGAAAACGAGACTGTCTGGCGCACGATCCAGGACTTGTTGCTGGGGGGGAACAACCCGATCAGCGAGGTGCTGGTCAAGGACGTCAAGCAGAGCATGCGCAACGGTGGGGGGCCGGCGTGCCTGCGCCTGCGGGTGGCGCTGGCGGCACGCGAGCGCCAGGCGCTGACCGGCCGTGTACTGCTCGACGAGGCGTTGCACGACGACCTGGCGGCGTGGGTCGAGCGGCATTACCGCGATCGGCTGGCGCCTGAGGATCTCGCCGATCCGCTGCTTGTCCGGGAATCGCTCACCGCTCTCGACGAGTTGACGCAGCTGCTGGGCATCGGCGCGGTGTATCCGTTTCAGTTGAACTGAGGCTGGGCGGGCGACGCCGACACGGGGCGAGCCCGCTGCCAGCGAGCAGGAGCATGTGCGTGATCGAGAATATCGCTATCGTCAGGTTGCAGGCCGACTCGCCCCACGCCAGGACCGTGGCGGGTTGGACCCATGACGCCTGGGGGCATCTGCACCCCGATACCTCGGCGGCGGAGTATCGTCGGGCATTCTATGCGCAGTGCGGCGAGGGTGGCGTGCCCTCGGTGTTCGTGGCGATGCACGGGGCGTCGCCGGTGGGCACGGCAAGCCTGGTCGCCGACGACATGAGCATCCGCCGCGAGCTGACGCCCTGGCTGGCATCGGTCTTCGTGTTGCCCGAATGGCGCGGCCACGGTATCGCCTCGCGCCTGGTGCAGCGGGTCGAGGCGGAAGCGCTGGCCCATGGCATCCATCACTTTCATCTCTACACGCCCGATCAGCAGACGCTGTATCGCCGGCTGGGATGGGAGGACCGCGAGGTGCTGACCTACCGCGGCGAGTCTGTGACCGTCATGAGCCGGCGGCTCAGCCCTCGCGCACCGTGACCAGTTTGGGCCGTCCGATCATCACCCCGGCGACGGTCTGCACGCTGAGTAGTCCCATCAGCAGCCACAACGACAGCCGCCAGTCGCCGGTGATGCCGTGCAGGGCGCCGAACACCAGCGGCCCGCCGGCGGCCATGAGGTAGCCCAGGCTCTGGGCCATGCCGGAGAGCATCGCGGCGTGGTCGGCACGTCGAGTGCGCATCACGATCATGGTCAGGGCGAAGCTGAAACAGCCGCCCTGGCCGGCGCCGAGCAGGATCGCCCACAGCGTGGGGGACGCCGTGGGTGCCAGCCACAAGCCTGCCAGCCCCAGCGCGATCAACAGGCAAAGCCCCAGCACCAGCAGGCTATGGTGATGCAGGCGCGCGGCGAGGCGTGCGATCACGTAGCTGGCGGGAATGCTGGTCAGGTTGATGATCGACAGCATCCCGCCCGCGGCGGCGCTGGGGACGCCGGCGGCGGAGGCCACGGCGGGGACCCAGGTCTGCAGGGTATAGAAGCCCAGCGACTGCATGCCCATGAACAGCGTCAGGGTCCAGGCGGTGCGGCTCTTGAACAGCCGCGTGATCCGCGTGGATTGCCCTTCGTCGGCGCGCCGGGGACGGCGCCAGGCCAGCCAGATCCAGAGTGCCGCGGTGACCAGGCCGACCCCTGCCCACATCAGTATGGGCACCGACCAGTGACCGCTGAGGTTCATCAGGGGGACGGCCGTGCCGGCCCCGAGGGTGGCGCCGATCCCCATCACCACCGTATAGAGCCCCATCGTCTGACCGATACGCTCGGGTCGGTCGCGCTTGACCAGGCTGGGCATGAAGACGTTGCCGAAGGCGATCCCCAGCCCCGCGAACAGCGTACCAACGAGCATCACCGGCAGGCTCTCGATCCCGCGCAGCAGCCCGCCCAGCGTAATGGCGGCCAGTGCCAGGGCGATGGCGCGATCCAGCCCTATCCGCGCGGCGACGCCGGGAGCCAAGGGGGACAGCACGCCGAAGCACAGGATCATGCCGGTGGTGAACAGGCTGGCGACGCCGGCGCCGATGGCCAGCGTCTGCATGATCGATTCCAGTACCGGTCCCACCACCACGATGGGCGCACGCAGATTGATCGCCGCCAGGGCGAACGCCAGCAGCCACAGCGTCGCCGGCAGGGGGGCCTGAGAGGTTTGACGATCGGTCATGGGCAAGGGCTTTCTTCGCGAACGGGCGCGCTATCTTAGCATCTCGTTGAAAAGCTTGCCGTGCCTTGAAGGCTGAAACGCCCGGCAGGACCAGGGAGCTACATTGTAGCCGGCGCCGTGGAGCGCCGGCCGGGGGCGAGTCGTCGTCGGCGTTCAGGCGTTGGCAAAGTGCTCGCGCAGATGGGCGCGATAGGCATCGACATGACCATCGATGTCGGGGGCCTTGATGACATCGTTGGCGATGAAGGTCGGCATGGCCGCCAGGCCCACGAATTCCTGGGATTTATGGAAGGGGAAGTATACCCCGTCGACGCCCTGGCCCTCGAAGAAGTTGCCGGGCTCGTCGAATGCCTCGAGTGGCGCGTTCCAGGTCAGCGAGAGCATGTAACGCCGCCCCTGCAGCAGGCCGCCGCTGCCGTACTGACGGCTGGGATCCTTGCGCGAGCGCCCGTCGCTGGCATAAAGCGATCCGTGGCCGGCGGTGAAGACTTCGTCGATATAGCGCTTGACCGTCCAGGGAGCGCCCATCCACCAGCCGGGCATCTGGTAGACGATGACGTCGGCCCACAGGAATTTCTCGACTTCGGTATCGGTGTCGTAGCCGTCATCGATGCGGGTCTCGCGGATCTCGTGGCCGAGTTCGGCGAGTTCGCCGCGTGCCACGTCGTGCAGGGTGTCGTTGTAGCGGCCGCCGGAATGCGCGAAGGCCTTGGCGCCGTTGATCAATAGAATCTTCATGAAGGGTTCGACTCGGTGTGAACGTGATTTCAAAGGTGGGGCAGTCTGCCGAGTCGCTGCCTTGCGATAAAGTGGTGTAATTGCAAAACATTCTTGCAGGATGTGCAAAAAAGGCAGTGCTGTCGGGTATGGCGCCGCGGACATCGTGTCTGTTCAGAGCGTCGACTGATCAGCCTAGAGCGTCAGCCGACCGGCGAGGAAATCGAGAAAGGCCGCGATACGTCCTTCGAGGGCAGTATTGCGGTAATAGACGGCTTGAATCGGTTCGTAGCGCTCGAGCATCGCATCCTCGAGCACGAACGACAGGCGTCCGGCCTGACAGGCGTCGCGGGTCAGGAAGTCCGCCAGGCAGGCAATGCCCAGCCCGGCCTCGGCCATGCGCAGCAGGGCTTCGCCGCTACTCGACGCGAGCGTGGGCGTGACGCTGCATCCGCCGCGCAGGGGCCAGCGATTGAGTTGCGGCAGGTGCGTGAAGCCGAGCAGTACATGGGCCGATAGCGCTTCGGCAGTCGCCGGCGTGCCGTGGCGGGCGAGGTAGTCGGGGCTGGCCACCAGTCGGCGTCGGCTGTGTCCCAGCGGACGGGCATGCAGCGACGAATCCTCCAGGCGACCGATCCGAATGGCGATGTCGGTACGCTGTTCGATCAGATCGATGTTGGTTTCATGGGTCGTCAGTTCCAGACGTACCTTGGGGTAGGCGGCATGGAACGCGGCCAGATGCGGCACGATCTGATGCAGCAGAAACGGCGTGGCGGCGTCCACGCGCAGGCGACCGGCCGGCTCGCGCCGGCGTACCGTGAGGGCTTCCTCGGCGGCTTCCAGCGTGTCGAGTGCCTGGCGCGCCTGGGCGATGAACGATGCCCCTTCCTCGGTGACGTCCAGTCGTCGCGTGGTGCGCTGCACGAGCGTGGTGTCGAGCTGCCGCTCCAGGCGCGACACGGCACGGGAGAGCCGTGCCGTGCTGGTACCCAGGCGCTCGGCGGCGGCGGTGAAGCCGCCGGCATCGACCACGGCCAGCAACAGTGCCAGATCGTCCCAGCGACTTTTCATGTCACCTCGCGATACACGGGGGAGACGAGAACGCTCATCCGATGGCGCCGCGCGTTATAGCCTGGGCGCGTCGAAATCGACCGGCTCATCGGTGTACACGCAGACGTTGGCGTCCTCGACATCGCCATCCTCGGCTTCGACCTGCTCGGCGAAGAACGCCTGGATCTCGCGGCGTTGGCAATGCGCTTCGAAGGAGGCACGGTCGGCCCAGATCTCGTGGAAGACGATGGGGTAGCTGCTGCCATCGGCGAACGGGTTGTCGATTTTCCGGGTCACGGTGTACTGGATGCAGGCATCCTCGCGGTGGGCATTGGGTTCGAGGGCCTGCAGTGCCTTGAAGACGGCCTCTTCCTTGCCGGGCTTGGGCTTGAACTGGGCGATGCAGTAGACCTTGCTGGACATGGCGAACCTCGTCTCGTGGCTATGAAGGAAAGCGCAGACGATACCACTTCGCGGTGCGTGGCCGGTAGCGGCGACACCGGGAACGATTCGCCCAAAGGCGTATTGAGCGTCGTGGCACGATCGCTTATCAAGATCCCATGGCGGTGCTATCGCGCCGCACGAGGTGTTGCCACTTTTCCGCACGCGAGGTCATCGTCATGCGCGTCATGAAACCCGATACACTGCGTCACGCGCTCATCGTTGCCCTGATGGGGTCCATCACTCTGGTGGGCTCGGCGTTGAGCTATCAACTGCTGATGTGACGATGGGCGGCGCCGGGCTGGCATCGGTCGAGACGAGCGGTTAGGGTCTTGGCATCGTTCCCGGAGCCCGTGTCATGTCCTTGTCCCTTCAGGTAGCGCGTCATCGCTGGGCGGTGGCGTTGCTGCTGCTCTTGTCGGCCCTGTCGTGGCTGAGCGTCACCCATGAGGTCGCGCTCGCCACGCTGGATGCGTCGCTGGCCACGGCATTCAAGAGTTTCGCGCTGGCCAAGGCGCTCAATGCGGCGATCTCGGTGATGCAGAGCGCCACGGCCGATGCCATGGTCGTGCAGGTGCAGTTCGGCCAGGCCCTGGACCCGGCCAACGATCTCGTCGAGCGTTTTTCGTGGATCATGTTCGCGTCCACGGCCTCGCTGGCCATGCAGAAGATCTTGATCCAGGTGGCCGGCCACGCACTGATCAAGGCATTGTTCTCGCTGAGTTGCCTCGCCTTGGCGTTGACCTTGCTGTGGCCGGCGTCGCGCTGGCGGGAGTGGGCGCGACGTGCGTTCTGGCTGATGGCGTTTCTGCGCTTCGCGGTCCTCGCCGCGGCCCTGGCGAGCGCCTGGACGGGGGATGCGCTGATCGGCGAGCAGCGCGACGGACTCTACGCGTCCCTGGATCGTGATCGCGCGGTGTTCCAGGAAGTCGCCGAGACGCAGGCCGGCGCGCGTGACGATGAGGGGCTCTGGCAACGCTTCAAGGACAAGTGGGACAGCGCAGTGGGGCATCCGGTGCGCGACCTGCTGGCACGCCTCGATAGCATGACCGAAAACGTGGTGACGTTATCGGCGGTGTTCATCGTGCAAACGGTAGTGTTTCCCCTCGGTTTTCTCTATTTGAGCTGGCGGCTGCTCGGCATGTTGACGACGCCGGTGGCGGAGCGCCGGCCCATCCCGCGTGATGCCTGAAGGACCGGATGCCCCATGCGGGCTCGTGCCGCATGGGGCGCATCGGCGCGCAGCTAGAAGGACGACCCCGGCTGACGCAGGAACGCCTGCTCCTCTTCCGTCGACTCCCGGCCCAGAATCGCGTTGCGGTGCGGATAACGGCCGAATCGCTCGATGATTGCCCAGTGGCGCCGCTCGAAGTGCAGGTTGCGCTCCAGCCCCGGCTGATCGAAAAGTCGCAGGGCTTCCTGGTGAATCAGGGGCGATTCGCTATGCATGTACGGCATGTAGACGAATGCTCGCTGTTCCGGCGGCAGTTCCTGGTCGCCCCCTTGAGCGACCAGATGCTGGGCGAGGCTCAGCGCCAGCGGGTCCTGAGCGAAGGCCGAAGCCTGGTCCCGGTAGATATTGCGCGAGAACTGATCCAGCAGCAGGATTTCCGCCAGGGCGCCGTGACTGCTTTGCCGCCAGGCATAAAGCTCGCAGCGACACGCCGCATCGTGGAGCGCCCCGAAACGCTCGGTGAGCGCCTGATCGAACGAGGCGCTCTTGCTGAACCACTGCTTGGGCCCCGCCTCTTCGAACCAGAAATCCAGTACCTGCCGGGCGTCTTCGTGCTGTTGCGTCATGGCTTACCTCCAATGATCCTGATGATGATCCCCTTGCCCGGGGACGCCGGCGAGCGCCCCGCTGTCTGCATGACCGTGACGCTCGAGCGCCAGCAACCAGGCCTTGCGCTCGAGCCCGCCGGCGTAACCGGTGAGTTGGCCATTGCGGCCGATGACCCGATGGCAGGGCACGACGATGGCGATCGGGTTGCGGCCATTGGCGGCGCCGACCGCCCGCATGGCCTTGAGATTGCCGATGTGCCGGGCGATGTCCGCGTAACTGCGTGTCTGCCCATGGGGAATCTCTGCCAGGGCTGCCCAGACCCGTCGTTGAAACGGAGTACCGACAGGGTCGAGCGGGAGGTCGAACTCGCGACGCTCGCCCTGGAGATAGTCGCTCAGTTGCACGCGGCAGGCATCGGTGAGCGCTGAAGGGTGCGGTGTCTCGTCGGGCGCCTCCACGAACGCGATTTCGCGAATGCCACGTGCACTGGCGCGGATGCGTATCGTGCCCAGCGGCGAGGCCGGTACGGGCGTGACGACGTAGTCGATGGCGGACTCGAGGGACGACATGTCAAAGGCTCCAGAGTTGCAGGGTGAGGTAACTGCGCCATGGCGTGGCATGGGCCGGCTCGACCGTACCCAGCGCCGACAGCGCTCGCTTGACGCCCAGGTCGCCGCCCAGCCAGATATCGGGATGGCTGGTGCCACGCAGGGCGGCGTAATCGGCACTCCAGGGGCCGATTCCCTTCAGCGCGGTCCACTGGCGCGGGTCATCGTCGAGGCGCCGATCGCACGCGGCCTGCGCCAGGCCACGCAGACAGTCGCGGCGCGCCTGGGGCATGCGCAGAAACGCCAGGTCGCTGGCGGCTATTCGCGCGGCTGTGGGGAACTGGCGGCCGTCATCGCCGGTGGGTTCGCCGAGCGCCTCGACCAGCCGTGTGACATGCCCACGTGCTGCCGATATCGAGACTTGCTGTCCGAGGACCGCGCGCACCCCGGCCTCGAAGGGCGTCCACACGCCGGGCAGGCGCAAGCCCTCGACAAGCGGGAACGTGTCCGGAAGCGTCTGACGAAGCTGCGCCTCGATGAGTGCCGTATCGGCGTCCAGATCGAGCACGCGGCGGATGTGACGTACCACCGGCAAGAGCGCACCGAGATCGTCGAGCGACAGCGTAACGCGAAAGCCATGTCGCTCGGGCACGTGCACGGCCGTGAAATGGCCGCTTGCCGAGCCCCACTGGATATGGCGCCCGTAGCGGTGCTCGTCGCCCCATTCCAGCCTGTCGATACGCCGGGCGGCAAGAAAGTCTCGCAGCCATTCCCAGGCGTACGGCGGGCGATAGGCCAGCATCAGCGTGACGTCCTGGCTCGGTGCTCGCGGCGTGCGGCGCAACGTGCGCGGTGCCTGGCCCACATGGCGGCGGAAGGCGTCGTTGAAGCGTCGCAGGCTGGTGAAGCCGCTGGCATGGGCGATATCGGCAATCGGCAGCGTGCTCTGATGCAACAGCTGCTTGGCGAACAGACACTGGCGGTGCAGGGCGTAGGCCTTGGGCGAGATGCCAAGATGCTGCTGAAAAAGCAGGCGCAGGTAGCGCTCGCCGATGCCGAGCCGGTCGCATAGCGCGCCCAGGGAGGCCTGGTTCAAGGCGCCTTCGTCGATCAGCCGCACGGCGCGGTGCAGCGTGGTGTGGTTGCCATGCCAGGCGGGCGACTCCGGAGCGCTGTCCGGGCGGCAGCGCAGGCAAGGGCGGAACCCCGCCTGGGCGGCGGCCACGGCGCTGGGGAAATAGCGCACATTGTCGTCCCGCGGCGGCCGCGAGGGACAGATCGGCCGACAGTAGATCCCGGTGGTGACCACGCCGACGAAGAAGCGACCGTCGAAGCGTGCATCGCGCGACAGGCGGGCCACTCGGCAGCGTTCGGGGTCTAGCATGACAGGGCTCCTCGAAAGGTGACGCCATCAGTGTAACTCGTCGCCGGCGCGTGACTCGCCGGATTCGGCAGTGACATGCATGGCACCGATATCCCGCGATGGATCTTTAGCTTGCTATAATGCTCAGCTTTTGCGGAGCATTGGCCTTGGCCCCTTATTCATCGTCTTCTTCCTTGTCTTCCCGGCTGCGCCGCCTTGGCATGTGGCTGGCACTGCTGCTGGCGTGCGTCGCGGCCAGCGGTCTGCTCACCTATTGGCACATGCCTGCCGGGGGCTTCATCGGGCCGATGCTGGTGGGGATCGCCTTCGGGGTCGGAGGCAGCGGATTGCGTCTGCCAAGGCGCTGTTTCAAGCTCGGTCAGGGAACGATCGGCGTGTTGATCGCCCATACCATGACGATGAGCGTGCTGATGACCATCCTCGACGGCTGGCTGGTGATGCTGCTGGCGACCGCCATCACGTTGCTGCTGAGCCTGCTGGTGGGGATCGGCCTGGTACGCTATGGCGGCTTGCCGGGAAGCACGGCGGCCTGGGGGACCACGCCGGGTGCGGCGGCGGCGATGGTGGCCATGGCCGAAGAGCGCGAGGATACCGATCCACGCATCGTGGCCGCCATGCAGTACGTGCGGGTGGTGTGCGTGGTGCTGGTGGGCGCTCTGGTGAGCCACTGGCTGGGAGCCGGCGATCCTGCGGCACGCAGCGATGGAAGCGGCTGGCCGGGCGATCTCGCCGAGCTGTTCGACCTGGCCATCACGCTGGCCGTCGTGGTCGGCGGTGTCTGGCTGTGCGATCGGCGCTTTCCCGCCGGAGCCTTGCTGGGACCGATGGTCATCGGCAGCGTACTGCATCTCGGCGGCTGGAGCTCGCTGACCATTCCCACGCCGCTGCTGTTGCTGGCCTACGGGTGTATCGGCGTCTATGTGGGGCTGCGTTTCGACCGCGCCGCCTTGACGACCGTCGCACGCTCGCTGGGCAAGATGGTCATCGCCTCGATGCTGCTGATCGGCTTGTGCGCATTGTCGGCGCTGCTGATGGTGGGACTCATGGATACGCAGTTCATCACCGCATATCTGGCGACGAGCCCCGGTGGGGTCGACTCGATGACCATCATCGCCATCGATACGCACGCCGACGTGGGGCTGGTGGTGGCGCTGCAGACATTGCGGCTTTTCACGGTGGTACTGGTGGGGCCGGCCATGGCGCGCTTCATCGCGCGCTTCGCGCGTCCCATGAAGTCATCGGCATCGCCATGAACGCATCGGGCGGCCCGCAGGCCGCCCGATGACACACAAGATTCCGGTAACGCTTACTTGCCGTTTTCCGCGAAATACTTGTTGTAGAGCTCCTGATAGGTACCGTTTTCCTTCAGGGTGGCCAGGGCCTCGTTGAACTTGTCCGCGAGTTCCTGATCGCGCTTGCGGAAGGCAATCCCGAAGCCGTCACCGAAGTACTTCTTGGGCTCGGTGATCATTTCACCGACGACCTTGTAGCTCCCTTCATCGCTGTCCAGCAGCGTGGACTTGCCCACCGGGAAGTCGAGGAAGGCGATATCGACACGACCGGCATCCATGTCGAGCACGAGATCGTCCGCCGTGGTGTAGCGGCTGATATCGGCCACGTCGCCGAACATGTCGGTGGCGTAGTTGTCCTGCAACGTGCCGCGCTGAACCCCGATGGTCTTGCCTTCGAGCGTCTGCTTGGCGGGGAAGTCGATCTCGCTGTCGCTGGGCGTGAACCAGGCGGAGGGCGGCGTGAAGTACGGATCGGAGAAGAGAACGGTCTGCTTACGCTCCTCGTTGATGGTCATCGACGACATGATCGCGTCGTACTTGCGTGCCATCAGGCCGGGAATGATGCCATCCCACGCCTGCACGACCCATTCGCACTGTGCCCCGATCTCGGCACAAAGCGCATTGCCCAGCTCGATGTCGAAACCCGTGAGTTCGCCATCGGCAGTACGGTATTCCATGGGCTCGTACGGCACGTCGACACCGATGCGCAAGGTGTCCTGGGCAAAGGCACTACCGGCCAGCAGCGCGCTGCCGAGAAGGGTCATGGTCAGCAATTTTTTCATGGAAAGCTCTCTACGGGGTTTGCAGTGTGTTGTTATGGGACCGCCTCGTGAGCGGACCTGACTTTCGCGTCTTGCAGCATAGCGAAGCGCTGCCGCCATGCCTAGCGTCGCGTGGCAGCCAGCCGGGCTCGAGGCGCCAGCAGGTAGCCGCATGTAACTCAACCCCTCAGTGTTCATCAGTTGAAACCATGCTGCTTAACGCGCTTCATTAGACGCGTGAAGTATCGATGTAGGCTACATGGTTTCATTCGATGGTGTGGCGTTACCGAGTCGCTTTCCCATGATACATAGACTAAATTCCTTTCCGTCCATTTCTGCCACGTTAGGCAGTCGCCCCCACTCCTGAAAACCGAAGCCACGCAACAACCGTATGCTGGGTTCATTATGGGCGAAGACATAGCCAATCAGCGTCTTTAACTCAAGCTTCGGCGCGAGTTCCAATGCCTCACGGAGCAATGTTTGACCGAGACGTTGGCCTTGATGTTCGGGCGAAATATATATACTGATTTCGGCGGTGTAATGATAGGCGGGACGCCCATAGAAGTCTTCGAAGCTTACCCATGCAGCCACTTCATCATTTATTTCATATACGAGGAGTGGGCGCCTCTCAGGGTTGTGCTTACGAAACCATTCAGACTTGGATGCTATGCTGACGGGCTCAGTGTCAGCAGTGGACCGCTTGGAAGGGACCGCTGCATTGTAGATTTCCACGACTCTCGCTAAATCCTGTTCCTCGGCATTCCGAATCGTCATAATGAAAATCCTCGAATTTGATCAGGGGAGGGCCACCGTCCGCCTAACGCGGTTGGTTATGTGTTTCTTGTCCATGCGAACTCCATCTGATGCGCCGTTTTCGCCGCCAAATCCTCGCTGTGCAAACGACTGACCAAATAGAGACTCATATCTATTCCAGCAGATATGCCGCCCGAACTAACGATGTTGCCCTCATCGACCCACCGGACACTGTCTACCACGGTGAGACGGCTGAACATTTTCCGGAGATCCGGAATGTCCTCCCAGTGGGTGGTGACTTTACAGCTCAACGACTGAACAGCTTGCGCAAGGAAGAAGATGCCAGTGCAAACAGTAGCAATGATTTTTACGGAATGAGATTGCCCCTTGATCCAATCGGTAACCACTTTGTTCTTCATTTCAGAGGCATGCACTCCACCTGAAATGATCAGCACGTCAAGCGGCGGATGTTCTTCAGTAGAGTAATCGGGAAGAACTTTGTAACCGGCTCTAGCCGTCACCACGGTATTGTGTTCAGAAATTAGAAACACCTTGAAGGGGGCGGTTTCGTCACACAAGCGCGAAGGGGTGGAGAACACCTCAAACGGCCCTGAAAAATCGAGCACCTCAGCCTCATTGTAAATAAAGATGCCAATATTCAATCCGTTCTCCTAAAGCATATGACGATATTTTTTTAAACGGCCGCCTTGGAGCGGAATGGAAAGGCTGTCCGACGGAGGCCCGTCAGGGCCGTAGCGAACTTGAGCTACTTTTTATGTGAGGCTGCCATTTCATAGGAAAGCTATACTATCAAAAATCCAACCTCCTTGATTTTATTGTCTATTTCTTTTATATGATACGTCGCCAAATATTCACCAGGAACTTTAGTGCTAGTTTGCTTCCAGTATACCACAGCTACGTCACCTCGACGTAACACCCCAAGTATTTCTCTTTCTGGGGTTAATGAAGTTAATAGATCAGACTCTTTCCATTGCCTTTCGACACTTTTTCTGTTTTCAGGATTCCTGGCTTCTTCGTCGGTTTGATATTTAGAGAATGAGTCCCAATCCTTCTGATTGGATGCATCAACAACTTCGTCGATCATTGGTTCAACGATTTCGATTATTTCTTTATCTGATTTATCCGTGATCGCCATTGTGGATCACCTCCATGTATCAATTAAATGAAATTTAGCGCACAAATTACTTACACATAACGCTCGACATGAGCGGTGGCTGCCGGCGGGCGAAGCCTGCCGGTAAGCGTCCACTCGATGGCGGGGTTAAGCGTGGCTTGGGTCGCCAGGGGGTGGTAGCTGCGCCTCGATAGCCGCTTTGTTGATGACAGACCACACCTGCACGATCTTTTCGTCGCGGAACTCATAGAAGACGTTCTCGACAAAGGACACCCTTCTTCCGTAAATATCCAGGCCAAGAAATCTTCCCTTTGGTGTGCAGTTGAAGCAGAGTCGGCTGGCTATGTAGGGGGATCGGAAACCAGCAATTCAACATTGAAAGATAGATCAGGGATCTCGGCGAAGTCTCTCTCCAGCATGCGCCGGTAGCCTGATACCCCGAGTTGCTCGCCGTTATGCTTAACGTCTTCATGAACGAAGCGCGCCAACGATGGCCAATCCTGCCTGTTCAAGCAGGCGATGTAGTCTCGATAGATGTTCGATAGTTCGGACTTGGTCATCTACGATCTCCTCTGTGCGGCAAGGCTTTTGACCATCGTTTGGAAGGCTGCGTCGAAGCTTAACGCCTGGGCTCAGCGGCCGATTTGGAGGCGCACCGCGCCGGAAAAGCGGTCCGCTGCAGACCCTGGTTAGCTTCGCGACCAACGCCCCCTCCAATCAGGTCTCAACCTGATTCCGTGAGCAACAACAATTCTTTGAAGCTCCTCACCGTCTTCGTATAAATCATGTTCGACTACACTTGACAAAAATTTTCCGAGTGCAGTTTTTCCTATTCCATTTGTATTGACCAGCTCTTCTAGGTTAATGTTGTTAACGTCTTCAGCGTAGACAATATTATTTTCTTGCAACCACTCACGCATCTGCCAAGGCAAATCACTTACATCGATGTATTTAACCAGGGGAACTTGCTTCCTCTTACCGAGGGTGGATCGACTCGATAGCGCTTCCTGTAGGGGGTTGTTAGTTTGGTCGAGTGCTTTTTGAAGCTCCTGAATTGCGGCCGTCAAATCTGATTTGAATTTCTTGCTGCCGGATATACTCTGCTCGTAAATAAGAACTCGATAGTTAGCGATATCAAATGGCACATCGCTAATCGATTGGGCAACCATTATGGTTTTGTTGCCTACTGAATGTGCAATTCCTAGCTCATAGAAAACGTTGGGATTTTTGGTGGTAAGGTCCGCGATTATTACATCAGCGTCTATAATCCCTTCTACGATATCCTTAGTTATGGAGCCAGTTCTGGATATCTCATCCACCCTCCAACACTCCATGCCAAGCCCAGAACAAACAGGTTTATAAATTTCAGAATAAACTTCCTTATATTGCTCCGAAAAGGGCATAAGGACGAAGCATTTTTTCATAGACTAACTCTCATTTCCCTATTCAAAGCTAACAGGTATTAGATAGCGCGCTCGTTTTGCTACTTGAACGAGCGGGCGCGTTCAATAAATCTTATCTTGCCCGTTATTGCCAGTCTAAGCTCTTGATTTTACACGGAGTTAAAAATACTTCGGCAATCTATGCAGCATTCGCGTGCCTGCTGCCTTTGCCGGCTTCTGCTGCTCTGTCAGCACTTCGGTGAGGCACGTACCCGTCAGCAGGCACGCTACCGCCCAGGCCACTGCATATCGTGTTGATGCGGTAGTCCCGTGTGTATCGGTTATTTTTCGAGCCGTCGAAGCGGTCTTGGAGATTCATACTAGGCGGGATGAGGTCTGTCAGCAAAGCGGATAAGGCGCTGCTTATCGATGCAGTTCGTGGCCTGGAGAGAGCGGTGATTATCGGCGGGCGAGGGTGGTAAGTGCTGGCTTACTTGCAACGCAACGGGCAGCTTGAGCTGCCCGTGGTCGGTGGTGATTGCTGCGCGGAGGCCGCGGAGGCCGCGGAGGCAAGGGGTCAAGATTTATCCTCGTGATATATGTCTTCCTCAGAGGTTGGCGTTGTCGCGTCGGCTTCCTCAAAATAATCCATCGTGTCTTCCTGGTCCTGGACGCGATGAGGCGTCGACTTGTCAACCTCGCCTTCAAATGCGGAGAGCAGGACTTCGTTTTCGGCGTCCATATCAATGCTGCCCTGAAAGACAGCTCCGTCTTCCAGCACCAGGCAGGGGGTGATGATGGTGCCAACGATATATGCTGTATGATGGATGGAAATCTTGTGAGAGGTGATCAGTCGGCCTTCGACATGCCCTGCTACGTGTAGCGTCTGGGCATAGATATCCCCTTCCACACGGCCGGTATTGCCGATGCTGACCGTGTTGTGCTTGAACTCTACGGTACCCGCTACTTGGCCATCGATAATCAGTTCTTCCTCGCCGATGACGTTACCTTTAATGCTGGTTTGGGCGCCGATGATAGCGGTTCGCCCGGTCTTGTCTCGTGACCCGTCCGCTTGGGCGGTGCTTTTGGGTGAGGCGGGAGGCGGCACCGTATGGTCGGCAGGAACACTGTCGGGTTTGTGCTTGCTGAACATAGGGGTAGGTCCGAGTCGGGTAAGTAAGAATAACCGTATCAGGAAATATTGCCTTGTCGGCTTGAGATCAAAAGGATGAGTAGCTGACGAAAAGGCCTGTTAGTCGTGTTTTCTCAGTGTGTAGAAACCTGCCTATACTTGTACGTTCTATGCTGACCGAGGGGCCATTATGGGGGGCGCGGATGTATTTTTCGTCTTGAGCTTGATAGCGCTCATCATCATTTTGTTGGACGGCAAGAGGCGTATCAAACATCGTGCCTCCGCAGCCCAGCCGTCTTCCTGTCGTGAGCAGCAGCGTCAATCTCCCTCCCAAGAAGCCTCCAATCTACCGACTCAGCCGCAAAATCCCGCCAAGGATGCTTTACCGACATCCCCACCGACAGAAACCACCCAATGTTTGTCCGCGTCCGGCGGGAGCCTGATTGGTTCGACGCTGCGTATCGACGGTGATGTGAGTGCTCATGAAGCGCTGGTCATCAGTGGCGCCATCGTTGGCCATGTCACGGCCTGGGAGCACTCTGTCATGGTCAACGAAGCGGGCAGCGTATCTCCGCGTATCGAGGCGCGTACGATTTGCGTTGCCGGCAGTGTCACCGGCCAGCTCATGGCCACGGATCAAGCCATCATGCTCTCCAGTGCACGCGTAAGCGGCAGCATTGACGCAACACGCCTGAAATGTGAAAGCGGCGCCTGGCTAAAATCGACGGTTAAATGATGCGCTATCCGTCACCGCCCACTTTTGCCGTCGCTTGCTTTTGCGGTCCTGCTGTTACATTCGAGGGGCAGCCCTGTTTCACGGCGCCAGCAGGTAGCCGCTGCGGTGCGCGTGGTGGCCGGCGACGTCGGCGATGATCATGCCGGCGGTGGCCATGCGGCGCTGGGTACGGGCATAGAACATGCCGTCCTGTTCGGCCCGCACGGCGTGTACGGCGTCGCTGATGGGATCGATGATCTCGGCGATCAGGTCGCCGCTCTTGACTTCCCGCCCGGGCGCCATGTGAAAGACCACCAGGCCGCCTGCCGGCGCGCGCAGGAAGTCCATGGCGGCGAGTTCGGTGGCGGGGTAGGGCAATGCCGGCAGCGGCGGCGCGTCACCGTCGATCAGGGCGTGGTAGCGCATCCAGTCGAGGATCGCTTCGGCATCGCGATCGGCCATGGCTTGCTCCACGTCCTGCTGGCCGCGCAGCTCGAGCGTGATCGACTGGCTGCCATAGGGAATGGGGAAGCGGTCACCGAAGCGCTCGCGCAGCTGCTCCCAGACCAGAGTGAAGCATTCGTCGAACGAGCCGCCGCCGGAGTCGGTGGCGAGCATGCTGGCCTTGGCGCCGAAATAACGTGCCAGGGGCTCGAAGTCGGGCCATGCCGCCGGGGTGGTATAGAGATGTTCGACGGCATGGAAGTCGCAATGCAGGTCGAGGATGAAATCCGCCTCGCAGGCCAGGCGTTGCTGCGTCAGATGCAGGGACTCGTAGGTCGAGGTGGCCTGGGTGGCGTCCAGCGCGGCGATGAAGCGTCGCCGAATCTCGTCCCGATTATGGGCGGGATCCTGAGTCAGGGCGGTTTCCAGTCCCTCGGCGATGGCGTCGGTGAGATCGCGATAGCCACGGTTGAAATTGCTCACGCTCTCGAAGTCATAGCGCCCCAGCGGAATGTCCATCAACTGCTGGTCGAGTCCGATGGGGTTGGCGACGGGGACGACGATGACATGTGCCTTGAGCTGACCGGCCTCTTCCAGCGCTTTCAGGCGTTGCTTGAGCTTCCAGGCGACCAGCATGCCGGGGAGTTCGTCGGCGTGCAGCGAGCCTTGAATGTAGACGCGCCGGGCCGCGTCATCGGGGCCGAAGTGGAAGCTTTCCAGCGCGCGCTGGGTGCCGGGAACGGGGCTCAGCAAGGGATGCGTGTGGTGTCGCATGATCTTTCCTTGAAAGTGCCGGCGGCCGAAGCCGCCGGCCATCGGATATCATTCGCCGACGGGGAGTGACAGGTCGTAGTCGAAGTACTGGTGCATCAGCTCATCGAAGGTGCCATCGGCATAGACGTCGCGCAGCGCCGTATTGAACTTCTCGGCGAGGGCCTCGTCGCGTTTGCGAAAGGCCATCGCCGCGCCCTTGCCGAAAATGGAAACGGGTTTCTTGATGCTGTCACCAATCTGCTTGAACTCGCTGTCCGCTTCATTGAAGTGGAAGGTGTCCACGGCCAGGGGATAGTCCTCGAACGAGAGATCGAGACGCCCGGCGACGAGGTCGTTGGCGACATCCTGCGATGACGAGTAACGGCGAATGTCGAGGGTGTCGCCGTACATCTGCGTGACGTAGCTGTCGCGGATGGTGCCGCGTTGCACGCCGACGGAAAGCCCCTCGAGCGAGGCCTTGTCGCTGATGTCGATGTCGCGGTCACGCCGCGTGATCCAGACACTGGGGGTGTTGTAGTAGGGAATCGAAAACAGCACCTGGTTTTCGCGCTCGGGGGTGATGGCCATCGAAGAGAGAATGGCGTCGTATTTGCGCGAGAGAAGCCCGGGGATGATGCCGTCCCAGGATTGCTCGATCCAGGTGCATTCGAGATCGGCGCGGGCACACAGCTCGTTGCCGAGGTCGATCTCGAAGCCCGCCAGTTCTCCTTCCGGGGTGCGATACACAAAGGGCTCGTAAGGCACGTCGATGGCCAGGCGCACCTCGTCGGTACCCCGTGCCTCGGCGGTGCCGGTCGCCAGGAACATTCCCAGCAGGGTCAGCGTGAGCAGCTTTTTCATGTCAACAATCTCGCGGTCGTCGTGTTGTCGTGAAGCGCAATGCTTCAACCGTTGATCGGCTTGAGGTGCGCCAGGAGTTTCTTTTCCAGGTAGCGGAAGAGATACAGGATGGCGAAGGTCAAGCACAGGTAGATCGCCGCCACGAACAGGAAGGCGTCGAAGGGCGCGTAGAAGCGGGCATAGACGAAGCGGGCGGCCCCCGTGAGGTCCATGATCGTCACCACGCTGGCGATGGCGCTGGCATGGAGCATGAAGATCACCTCGTTGCCGTAGGCGGGCAGGGCGCGACGAAAGGCGCTGGGCAGGATGATGCGGCGCATCATGAGCCCGCGCGACATGCCGTATGCCCTTGCAGCCTCGATCTCGCCGCGCGAGGTGGCCTTGATCGCGCCATGAAAGATCTCGGTGGTATAGGCGGCGGTATTGAGCGTGAAGGCGATCAGTGCGGGGAAGAAGGCATCCTTGAGCACCACCCACAGAATGGTGTCCTGAATACCCTCGATGAACACCACGCCGTAATAGATCATGTATAGCTGAATCAGCAGCGGCGTGCCGCGAAACACGTAGGTGTAGAAGAACACCGGCCATTTGATCCACTTGCGGCGCGAGCCGCGGGCAATGGCGAGCGGCACGGCCAGCAGCAGGCCGATGACGAGGGACAAGAAGACCAGCCGCACGGTATTGCCCAGCCCGTCGAGGTAATACCCCAGGGTGTTGGCCGTGAAGATGGCGTTGTCCGCGAGCAGTTCGGTGAACCAGGCGTTCAGTTGTTCCATTCGTCCGCCTCCCCGAAACCGACGTTATAGCGTTTTTGCAGTCGCGCCACGCCCCACTCCGACACGCTCGCGATCAGCAGATAGATGACGGCGACCGGGATCATGAACAGGAAGGGTTCATGGGTGGCCTTGGTCGCCTCGGCAGCGATGCGCACCATGTCGGAAAGCCCGATGACGGAGACCAGGGCCGTGGTCTTGAGCAGTACCATCCAGTTGTTGCCCAGGCCGGGAAGGGCGTGACGCATCATTTGCGGAAACTGAATGCGCCGAAAGATGAGGCGGCTGGACATGCCGTAGGCGCGTCCGGCCTCGAGCTGGCCGCTGTCGACGGCGAGGAAGGCGCCCCGGAACGTCTCGCCCATGTAGGCGCCGAAGATGAAGCCGATGGTGACGACGCCGGCGACGAATTCGTTGATGTTGATGAAGATATCCACATCGAACTGGTAATACAGCCAGTCGGTGATGGCATTGACGCCCATCTGGCCGCCGAAGAACAGCAGCAGCATCAATACCAGGTCGGGCACCCCGCGGATGAGGGTGGTATAGAGCGTGGCGATCCGGTGCAAGAGTCGGTGGCGAGACAGCTTGGCGCTGGCGGTGAGCAGGCCCAGAACCAGGGCCAGCAACAACGACAGCACGGCGACTTCCACCGTGACCAGGGCACCTTCGAGAAGCCGGGGGCCGTAGCCCTGCAGGTCGATCATGCGATGTTCTCCCGTCGCGGCATCAGTGCTTGGGTGCCAGGAATTGCTGGAGGCGTTCCGACTGGGGATTGCCCAGCACTTCTTCCGGCGGCCCGGCTTCCTCGACCATGCCCTGGTGCAGGTAGATGACCTGCGTGGACACGTCGCGCGCGAAGCTCATCTCGTGGGTGACCACGATCATGGTGCGGCCCTCTTTCGCCAGGTCGCGCATGACCTTGAGCACGTCGCCGACGAGCTCGGGGTCGAGCGCCGAGGTCGGTTCGTCGAACAGCATCACTTCCGGATCCATGGCCAGGGCGCGGGCGATGGCGCCGCGTTGCTGCTGGCCACCCGACATCTGGGCCGGGTAGTAGTCGGCATGGTCGAGCAGGCCCACCCGATCGAGCAGCTCGCGGGCATGCTCGGTGGCCGCCTTGCGGGTCTTGCCCAGCACATGGATCGGCGCCTCGATGACGTTTTCGAGCAGCGTCATGTGGGCCCACAGATTGAAACTCTGGAAGACCATCGAAAGCTTGGCGCGAATGCGTTCGACCTGTTTCCAGTCGGCGGGCTCGCGGCCATGACGCGTGGTCTTGAAGGCGATGTTCTCGCCATGCACGATCAATTCGCCTTCATTGGGCTGTTCGAGAAGGTTCATGCAGCGCAGGAAGGTGCTCTTGCCGGAGCCGGAGGCGCCGATCAGCGTGATCACGTCGCCCTTGTGGGCGGTGAGGGAGAGCCCCTTGAGGACTTCGTTGTCACCGAAGCGCTTGGTGATGTCTCGCACTTCGAGGGGAATGGGCGTATCAGCCATGAAAAGCTCCAAACGTGGCGGTAAGTCACGGTCGGCACACCGGCGGCGATGAAGAAGCCAAGGAGCGCGGTGTGGTGACCTTGGGGCGGCTAGCGCGAAAAGGGAGCGATTCTAGCAGGCCGCGAGCGACCGAGTAGACTCGACTTGGCGGCCGATGATACGACTTTTGTTGTATGAATGCGTCGTTTTGGGCATGGGAGATCGTCCTGTCGTTGTTGTCGTTGTGAGTGTTGTCGTGATGAGCGCCGTGTGCGAAACGCGGCGCGGCGAATGAAATGGCACGTCTACGGCGGCGGGCAGGCACGCACCAGGAGCGCGGCACGTGCACCGACTTCCACCTGCGCATTGGGAAACACCACCGCGACCGGGGCATCCTCGACGCGGATGTCGCCGGCCTCGCCATCGTGCGCCAGTGGCGTGCCCACGGCGAACTCGGTGAAGTTGGGCGTCGTCTCGGCAAAGCGCAACTGGAAGTCGCTCGACTGGCGCATCAGCTCGGTGACGACACCGAAGAAGCGCATGCTGTCGATCTCGCCCTCGGGGGCCGGGCGCCCCTCGAGCAGGGCGTCGAGCAGGCGGCTCATGCCGGTCAGCGCGGCCAGATCGTTCTCGCCGAAGGGGCGTACCTTGCCGAGCTCCAGGGTGAAGGCCTGCGCGCCGTGATAATGCTTCGAATAATGCGAAAAGGTCCAGCTATGGCGGTGTTGATGCAGGATCGCCTGCATGCCGGCGGCGGCCAGCCAGCGCCATTGTTCGTGCGTCGTGCGCGTCTCGGCGTGGGGGTCGACGGCGAAACACGGATAGCGACTCTCGCGAATCGCGGTGTGCATGTCGTAGTGCAGGCGCGGCAAGCGATGGCGGGCAAAGAAGGCGTCCACCGCGCTCATCAACTCGCGGGCGCGGTCGGGCTCGGGGCCCGAGAGGTCAAGGTCACGCCGAAACAGGCGGTTGAGATTCGTGGTGCAGAAGCGCTCCCCGCGGCGAATCGCTTCCAGGTTGCCGAGTATCACCAGCACCGGCGCGCCCAGCGTCGAGCGGCCGGCTTCCAGGCGTGCCAGCCATTCGCCGACGAGCTCGATGGGCGCGGTCTCGTTGCCATGGATGCCCGCCGATATGACGCAGGCGTGGGCATGGGGGGCGGGGGCGTCGGGAGTCAGCTCCAGCAGCCCCGGCGCCAGCAGACGGTAGCGGCCGCCCGGCACCGTGCCCCGATCGACGGCCGGCGGCGTACCGTCGAGGCTGAAGGCGAGCCAGTCGTCGAGCATGCTCAACGCTCCTCGCGGTGCGCACCGCACCCCTTGGTGAAGACATCGGGTGCATGCATGCCGATGGTGGAGGAATCCTGCTCAAGAGCCCCGTCGTGACTCGATGACGGCGTGAGGAACGCTTGGTCGATCATGTCGTGCGCCTGTTGTGTTATGGCGACGTCCGCGTATCGCGATATCCGCGAGCGGGCACGCTGTTGGCTGCAAGCTGCGCTAATGCGGGATTAGCGCGGTCGATATCCCTACATTACGAGCCGGGCGCACGACCACAAGAGGGGAGGTCGGAGTAATGAAAATGCCCGGCTCCACGATGAAAACCGGGCAACGGTCGATAACGGTCAACGCTTGGCGTCAGACACCTCGGGCGCCGGTGTAGAGGGTGTAGATCGACTGGCTGGCCGTCATCAGCAGCCGGTTGCGATCCTCCCCCACGAAGCACACGTTGGCGCACACTTCCGGCAGCAGGATGCGGGCCAGGCGCTCGCCGCCGGGGGTGAAGACGGACACGCCGTCCTTGCCTTCCCCGCCCGAGACGCTGCTCCAGATGTTGCCGTCCTGGTCCAGGGTGATGCCGTCGTAGCCCTCGTCCTGGCTCGAGATCACGATCTCGCGGTCGCCCTGAGCGGTGCCATCCGCCGCCAGACGCCAGCGCGAGATGGTGGCCGGCTGATCGGGATAGTGCGAAGGCGCGGTATCGCTGGCGTAGAGGGTACGCTTGTCGGCGGAGAGCGCGATGCCGTTGGGCTTGTAGAGGGCATCGGAAAACAGTCTCGGCTCGTCGAGGTCGTCATCGATGTAATAGATCGCCGGGTCGAGCTCGAGTTCGCGCTTGTGGCCTTCGTAGTCCACGTGGGCGCCGTAGCCCGGGTCGGTGAACAGGATGCCGCCGTTGTCGAGGGCGACCAGGTCATTGGGGGCGTTGAGGCGCTTGCCCTGATAATGCGTGGCCAGCACCGTCAGACTGCCGTCCCATTCGTAGCGCACCACGCGGGCGGGTGAGTGCTCACATGCCACCAGACGTCCCCAGCGGTCGAAGGTATTGCCGTTGGAATGGCCGACGCCTTCGCGCAGGACGCTGACCGTGCCGCTGGCCTCGTCCCAGCGTATTTGCCGGGCACGGGGAATGTCGCTGAACACGGCGTAGCGGCCCACGGCGTTCCAGGCGGGACCTTCGAGCCACAAGCCGCCGCTCCATTGGCGTTCCAGCGGCGTGTTGAAGACGTAATAAGGCTTGAACCGATCGTCGAGTACCTGCCAGGCATCGTCGGGATAACGCTGCGGCGTGCCGGTGCCGTTGGTCTGCGCCAATAGCGTCGGCGCGAAGGTCGCCGTGGCGGCGAAGGCGGTCGAGGTGGCCAGAAACTGGCGGCGTCCCATGGTCATGGCGTGGGGTCCTTGTCGTTGAAAGTGAGGGTGTGTGACGAGGATGTGTGACGAGGTTCCTGTCTTTTGAATGTAGAACTCTCTGAACCGTATGTTGAACCTATTCGACCAATAGGGGAGAGGCAGCGGTGCTTGCGCTGCGAGCGTGCTGGTCGAAGTGGGCACTCACATTGCGGCAATACCCTAAAGAACAGGCCACGACGGTCGATAATACCCTTGCATCAATCATGATGAATGTACGCAAAGGGCAAGGGGGGGTTAATGACTGATTCGAGCGTAGTCGCTCACTCGGGCGAGACAACGGCGCCCGTGGCCGCAGACGATGCCGGCGTTGCGCCGACGCCGACGCGGTGGACACTCAAGCGCAAGCTATGGTTGACGCTGGGTCTGATGTGGCTGGTGATGATCGCCATCGTGGTCAGCCTGGCGTGGCAGAGTCGCAACGTGATGTTCGAAGAGCGCAAGCAGGCGCTTTCCAACACCATCGGCATGGTGCACACCCTGTTGAACGGCTATGCCGAGCAGGTCGAAGCGGGCGAATTGAGCGAAGCCGAAGCCAAGGCTCGCGCGACGAAAGATCTCGATGCGATCCGCTTCGGCAGCGACCGCGACAACTATGTCTTCGTCTTCAACGCCGATGCCGAGCTCGTCTACCATCCGCGCCGTGACGCCGGTACGGACATGTCGAATTACGAAGATCCCAACGGCGTGGCCGTTTATCGTGATCTGGCGGCGCTCGCGGAGGAAGGCAGCGGTTACTTGCCGTATGCCTCGCGCGATGCGAGCAGTGACGCGCTCTTTCCCAAGCTGAGCTACGTCGAGCGTTTCCAGCCCTGGGGCTGGAACATGGCGGCCGGCGTCTATACCAACGATATCCAGGCCGCCTTCATCGACAAGCTCTGGACATACGCACTGGTGCTGCTCGTCGCGGGCGGTTTCTTGACGGCGGCCTTCCTGGTGGTGATCCGCAGCGTCTACCGCAGTCTCGGGGGCGAGCCCGACGAGGCGGCGCGCGTGGTGGGGCGCATCGCCGAGGGCGATCTGACCACGCCCACCGCATTGCGCGACGGCGATACGCAAAGCCTGATGTACGCCATCGAACGCATGCGACTCGAACTGAGCCGTACGATCGCCCGTATCCGTCAGTCCAGCGAGGCCATCGACCAGGGCTCGCGGGAAATCGCCTCGGGCAACAACGACCTGTCCTCGCGTACCGAAGAACAGGCGGCGTCGCTGGCGGAGACCGCATCGAGCATGGAAGAGTTGACCGCGACGGTGCGCCAGAATGCGGAAAACGCCAATCAGGCCAACAAGCTTTCGGATGCCACCACGGCGTCGGTGGCACATGGCCAGGAAGTGATTTCCCAGGTCGTGAGCACCATGGGCGAGATTCGTTCCAGTTCCAGCAAGGTGGCCGATATCATCTCGATGATCGATGACATCGCCTTCCAGACCAATCTGCTGGCGCTCAATGCGTCCGTGGAAGCGGCGCGTGCCGGGGAGCAAGGCCGTGGTTTCGCGGTGGTCGCCAGCGAGGTGCGCAATCTGGCCAGTCGCAGTGCAGACGCGGCACGCGATATCAAGACGTTGATCGAGGGCTCGGTGAGCCACGTCAATGCCGGGGCCGAACTCGTCGACCAGGCCGATAGCGCGATGGGCGAGATTCGCGATGGTGCCCAGCGTGTCAGCGACTTGATGGCCGAGATCTCGGCTGCTTCGCAGGAGCAGTCCTCAGGCATCGAGCAGGTCAACCAGGCCGTCACCCAGATGGACCAGGTCACCCAGCAAAACGCGGCGCTGGTGCAGCAGGCAGCGGGCGCCGCCGGGTCGCTCGAGACGCAGGCCGCCGATCTCTACCAGGCGGTGGTACGCTTCCGCGTGGCCTCGGATCGCTAGCCTCGACACGGCGTGCGCATCGTTCGCGCACGCCAGCGAAACGCAAACGCCCCGGCGGTGACCGCCGGGGCGTTTGCATGAGCGGAGCTGGTATCACGATGCCAGGCGACGCATTTCCTCCTGGTACGTCTCGGCCAGCGACTGCTTGGTGGCATCGTCGAAGACACGCCCGGCCAGTTGGAAGACTTCCTGTTCTTCTTCGTCGAGATGGTGGGTGACGAGCTCCTGCAACTGGCGTGCGGCCGCGACCCAACCCGGCGAGCTATAGTCGGTTTCCTCCAGCGTCTCGATCAACTCATCGATCTCATGATGTTCGGCCACGCTATGCCGCGCTTTTTCCTGGGTCATGTCGTGCTCCATCATCGGCACGTAGAGCGCCCGCTCCTCGGCGCCGGCGTGATGTTCCAGCTCGGCGCGCACGCGCTTGAACAGCTCATCGCGGCCGTCGCTGTCGCCTTGGGTCTTGACCAGCAGGTCGAGCAGGGTGCGCTGTTTGTCGTGACTTTCGCGAAGTGCTTCGAATAACGTCATGATCCTCTCCCTAGATCGTTCACGGTCAGGGCTCGTGGTGTACGTGCCACCCCGAGCCCTTTTCCTACCTTAAGCGATGCGCGTCGTCGGCGCGAGTCGTGCTCGGGTGCGGCATCTAGATCGCCTCGATGATGGCCTGCGCCAGGTCGCGCGTCGTGCCTTGGCCCTTGAGATCGGGCGTCAGCACGCCGGGGTCGGCCTTGGCGAGAACCGACTCGATGGCGTCGAGTATGGCCTTGCCGGCGTCCTCGTGGCCCAGATGATCGAGCATCATCGCGCCGCACCAGATCTGGCCGATGGGGTTGGCGACGCCCTGACCGGCGATGTCCGGGGCACTGCCGTGGACCGGTTCGAAGAGGCTGGGGAAGTCGCCTTCGGGGTTGATGTTGGCCGAGGGGGCAACGCCGATGGTACCGGTACAGGCGGGCCCCAGGTCGGAGAGGATGTCGCCGAACAGATTGCTGGCGACGACCACGTCGAACCAGTCGGGATGGAGCACGAAGTTGGCGGCGAGAATGTCGATGTGGAATTGGTCCACCGCGACCTCGGGGTACGCGCCGTGCATGGCTTTCACGCGCTCGTCCCAATACGGCATGGTGATCGAGATGCCGTTGGACTTGGTGGCCGAGGTGAGCTTGCGGCGCGGACGCTTCCGAGCGAGCTCGAAAGCGTACTTGAGAACGCGGTCGACCCCGGTGCGCGTCATCACGGTTTCCTGCATCACCGTCTCGCGGGGCGTGCCCTCGAAGATCTTGCCGCCGATGCTCGAATACTCGCCCTCGGTATTCTCGCGTACCACGTAGAAGTCGATCTCGCCGGGCTGGCGGTCGGCCAGCGGGCTCTTGATGCCGGGCATCAGCTTGCAGGGGCGCAGATTGATGTACTGGTCGAACTCGCGCCGGAACTGCAGCAACGAGCCCCACAGCGACACGTGATCGGGGACCTTCTCGGGCATGCCGACGGCGCCGAAGAAGATGGCATCGAACCGGGAGAGCTTGGCCTTCCAGTCATCCGGCAGCATCTGGCCGTGCTCGAGATAGTAGTCGCAGCTGGCGAAGTCGAAGTCTTCGAAGGTGAGATCGATGTTGAAGCGTTCGGCCGCGGCCTTCAGGGCGCGAACGCCTTCCGGCGTGACTTCGGTGCCGATGCCGTCACCGGGAATGACGGCGATGCTGTGAGCCTTGCGGGGTGCCTGGTCGTTGGCCATGGTGGGCTTACCTCATGAAGTCGATGAGTTGATGAAGGATTGCATCCGGTGCTTCTTCGGGGAGGTAATGTCCGCAGGGCAGCGTGCCGCCCTCGACGCCAGCGCCGGAAACGGCACGCCACTCGGCGAGTGCATCGAAGCAACGTTCGATGGTGCCGAATTCCCCCCAGAGTACTTTCAGTGGAACGGATAGATGCCGGCCGGCCTCTCGGTCCGAGCGGTCGTGTTCCAGGTCGATGGTGCGAGAGGCACGATAGTCTTCACACAGCCCGTGAGCCGCGCCCGGGAGCGCCAGGCAGCGTTGATACTCGGCGATCGCTTGAGGATCGAACGGGTCCAGCCCGGCATGACGGCTTCCCATGATCCGGGTGACGTAATCGGCGGGTGCCGCTTCGATCCAGGATTCGGGTAGCGGTCTGGGCTGGATCAGAAAGAACCAGTGCCAGTAGGCGGTCGCGAATGCGAGATCGGTGGCCTCGTACATCGCCAGCGTCGGCGCAATGTCCAGTACCATCAGCCTTTCGACTCGCTCGGCATGATCCAGTGCCAGCCGGTGTGCGACCCGTCCGCCACGATCATGCCCGCAGAGAAAGAAACGCTCGTACCCCAATGCCTGCATGACGGCGACCTGATCCAATGCCATGCGCCGCTTGCTGTAGTTGAGGTGTCGGCTGTCCCCCTCAGGCTTGCCGGAGTCGCCGTAGCCGCGCAAGTCGGTGGCGATCACGGTGTAACGTTCGGCCAGACGAGGGGCGAGTCGATGCCAGATGACGTGGGTCTGAGGGTGGCCGTGGAGCAGCAACAATGGCGGGCCTTCGCCGCCAATCACGCCATGAATGACGAGTCCGTTTTCCACCTCGATATCGAATTCGCGAAATCCGTCGAACATTGGTTTGGCCTCGTCATTGGCTTGTCCAGCAGCTTGTCCCTAGTGTAGAGGCTGAAGTTTTCGGGACAATCCGGGTATTATTGGATTTAATATTGCGTTGAAGTGGAGAATCCGATGTCGGCGGTCGACGATCTGGCCTTCTTTCAGCGGGTGGCTCAGGCCGGCAGCCTGACCGGCGCGGCGCGTGAGCTCGGGCTGTCGCTGTCGGCGGTGAGCAAGCGGTTGCAGCAGCTGGAGGCACGTCTGGGGGTGTCGCTGGCGGCAAGGACGACACGGCGGCTGGCGCTGACGGCGGAAGGGGAGCGCTATCTGACGCGTGGCGCGATGATCCTCGGCGACCTGAGCGATCTCGAGTCCTCACTGCGTGATCAGGACGCCTTGCTGTCGGGACGGCTGCGCATAAACGCCACGTTCGGCTTCGGGCGTCGCCATGTGGCGCCGCTGATCTCGCGCTTTGCCGCGCTGCACCCACAACTGGAGCTGCTGCTGGAACTGACCAGCTTCCCGCTGGGGCTCGACGAGCAGGGATTCGATATCAACATTCGCGTCGGCGAGCCGCCGGATTCGCGCTGGATTGCCAGGCGGCTGCTTTCCAATCGCCGGATACTCTGTGCGGCGCCGGCGTATCTGGCCAATGCCCCGAAGCTCGAAACGCTGGAGGACCTGGCCCACCATCGGTGCCTGATCGTGCGCGAGAACGACACCGACTATTCCTTGTGGCGGTTCGAGGCGACTGAGGGGACGCGCAGCCAACGTGCCATACGCGTCAATGGTCGACTGGCCAGCAACGATGCCGAGGCCATGACGCGGATGGCTCTCGATGGCCACGGCATATTGCTGCGCTCCTGGTGGGATGTGCATGAATATCTGGCGAGCGGCGATCTGGTGCCCCTGCTGCCGCAGTGGCAGGGGGTACGCGCGGATTTTTACCTGCTCTACAGCGAGCGGATGCGGGAAAACGCGCGGGTACGCAAGTTCGTCGATTTCATGATCACGGAGATGACCGGCCGTGTGCCGGCGTTGCCCGATACGCCGCCTTGATATCCTGAGGTGTCCGACAAGGCTATGCTATCTGCTATGATGTGCCGCCTCGCGGAGAGGGTCTGCCCCGCGCCGCGTTTCCGAGGTCACAGGGAGTCGAGGGATTGAATATCCTGATGTTCACCAACACCTACTGCCCGATTGTCGGTGGGGTGAGTGAATCCGTGCAGCGTCTCAAACGCTGCTTGCAGCGCCAGGGACATAGCGTGCTGATCGTGGCGCCGAAACTGGACGGACAGCCGCGTTTCGAGCGCGATGTCGTGCGCGTGGTGGCCATGCAGCGGTTCAACGGCAGCGATTTTTCCCTCCCCGTGCCGGTTCCCGGCCAATTGTACGAAGCGATCGAGGCGTTCCAGCCCGATCTGGTGCATGCGCATCATCCCTTCCTGCTGGGAGATACGGCGGCGCGCGTGGCGCAGACCTACGGCCTGCCACTGATTTTCACCCACCACACGCTCTACGAGCATTACACGCATTACGTTCCCGGCGATTCGCCGCGCATGCAGCGTTTCGCCATTGCCCTGGCCAGTGAATACACGCGGTTGTGCGATGCGGTGATCGCGCCCAGTGAGAGCATTGCTGAGCTGCTGGCCCAGCGCGGCGTGCGTGCCGAGAAGGTGCGAGTGATTCCCAGTGGCGTGGATACGCGGACTTTCGCGCAGGGTGACGGTGGGCGCTGGCGTCAGCGCTTCGGCATTCCCGATGACGCCATGGTGGTGGGACATGTGGGACGCCTGGCGATGGAGAAAAATCTCGATTTCCTGGCGGCCGCGCTGGCGCGTTTTCTGGCGCGACATCCCAAGGCGCGCGCCCTGATTGTCGGCGAGGGCGAGGCACGTATGGCGATGCACGAACACGCGGCCCGCGAGGGTGTGGCGGATCGTTTTCACTACACCGGCAAGCTGCATGACCAGGCCTTGATCGATGCCTACCACGCCATGGATGCCTTCGCCTTCGCCTCGCACAGCGAAACCCAGGGCATGGTGATCGCCGAGGCCATGGCAGCGGGCTTGCCGGTGGTCGCGATCAACGCCAGTGGCGTGCGTGAAGTCCTGCGCGACGGTGTCAACGGCATCATGCTCCCCGGCGACGATATCGACGCCTTCGCCAATGCGCTGGAGACGCTGCAATCCTCGGCACGGCGCGAGGCCTTGCGTCAGGGGGCGCTGGAGAGCGCGCATGCATTCGATGAACGTCGCTGTGCCGAGCGCTGCCTGACGGTCTACCGGCAGGTGCTGGAGGCCGAGACGAGTGCGGCGGAACGCGACGATGGCGCCTGGGAAAAGGTTCGCGGTCGTCTCGAGGCCGAATGGCGCCTGCTACGGCACCGCGGTCGCGTGCTGCGTTCGGTGTTTCAAACCCTGCCGGTCAGCGAAGCGCCGCCGGTGGAAGAAGTTCCCAGCAAGTGAATGTCACTGCGGCGGGCGCGTCGACACGCGCTTGCCGCGTCGGTCGGCATAGCGCTTGAGCCCCCACAGCAAGCCCACCGCCACGGCGATGCCGGCGCTGGCGACCAGCAAGCCTTCGCGACTTTCCGCGGTCATCAGCGAGCCGAGCTGACTGCCCAGCAGGGTGACGCCCAGCAAGCCCGGCGCAATGCCCAGCGTGGAGCCGACCATGTAGTCGCGAAAGCGCAGGTGACATGCGCCGGCGAGCATGTTGGTCAAGGTGAAGGGTGCCAAGGGCAGCAGATTGAAGAACACCATGGTGCGAACGCCGCGTCCGGCGAGCAGGCGTGCCAGGCCGTTTAGCTTCTGGCCGCCGTGGCGAAGCAGGGCGTCACGGCCCACGGCTCGTCCCACCCAGTAGGTCGCCATCGAGGCCGACAGCGTGCCGAGCAGGGCGTAGACGAAGCCCCAGGCGGGGCCGAAGATCAACCCGGTGACCGCGACCAGGATGCTCAGCGGGAAAATGACCAGCGAGGTGGTGGCGTACACGCCCATGACCGCGAGCGGCGCCCAGGCGGCATCGCGCCAGGAGACGGTGCCGTGAGCCAAGGCGAGCAGGGCTTGCGGGGTGAGGATGTCGTGCATGGCCAGCCATTGCCAGAGCAGGCCGCAGCCGAGCATGACGCCCAGCAAGACGAAGAGGATACCGAGAGAGCGGGACATGCGGGCCTCTGAACGTGAAATGCGACAAGCATACGTGAGAGCCCGCACGGGGGAAACATGACGCCTCGAGGCGCCATGTCGGTGGTCGCGGGGTTACAGCGACAGCGCCTCTTTCACCACCGGCCATGCAGCGTCGCCATCGGTGGTGGTGACACCGTCGAGCATGGCTTCGACGCGCTCGGGATGTTCCTGAATCCAGGTGGTGGCCACGCTGTCGAGTTCCTTCTCGTCGAGACCGAAGGCCTTGATCATCCAGCTCTGCTGTTCCGCCGTGAAGGTGAAGTTCTCGAAAAACGTCGTCAGGTTGGGATGCGCCTCGGCATAATCGGCGCTCATCAGCGTGAGCACCTGGCTGGCGCCGTTCCCTTCGCCGAACAGGTTCTTGCTGTCATCCAGGTAGCGCATCGGCAGTTCGAGGTTCATCCAGTGCGGCGTCCAGCCGACCCAGACGATGGGCTCCTCGCGGGAAATGGCGTCACGCGCGGCGCTGAGCATGCCCACGGTGCTGGTGTCCACCAGTTGCCAGTCGCCGAGGCCCCAGGTGTCGTTGTCGATCGCCTTGTTGAGGATCTCGCTGGCGGCCGAACCGGCGCCGAAGCCGTGGATTTGCCCCTCGAACATGTCGCGGTGTGCGTCGAGATCCTCGAACGAGGTCACGCCCTGTTCGTAGACGTACTCGGGCACTGCCAGCGTCATTTGCGCGCCATCGACGTTGTTGGCGATGCGCGTCACGCTTCCCTTGTCTTCCAGCGGCGTGAGCATCGGCTCCTGCGCGGGCAGCCAGCCGCCCAGGAAGACATCCAGATCACCGCTTTCCATGCCCTGATAGATGACCTGAAGGCCGACGTCGTCGGTCCGCGCCTGGTAGCCGAGCGGTTCCAGAAGCTGGCTGGCGATCTCGGTCTTCACGGTGATGCCTGGCCACGAGGGCACGCCGAAGCGTATCTGCTCTGCGGCCTGGGCCGGCATGGCCATGCCGATACCCGCGGCGAGCGGCAGTCCGACGAGCAAGGGACGAAGCGAATGAGACATTAGGAAACTCCCGTTTCATTGGTGGATGTTGTCGGGGTGTCGGGCGCGGCGGAAGTGGCGTGGCGCGCCAGCACGCGTAGATGCGATTCGAGGTGATCGATGTCCAGATAGGTGCCCTGGAGGTGGCGACGACCGGTATTGGGGTCGAAGGCGCCACGCCCGTGCAGTACACGACGGTTGTCGAAGGCGACCATCTGGCCGGGTTCGAGCGCGAAGTCGACGCGGAAGCGCGGCTCGCGCAGGCGCTGCCAGAAGACCAGGTAAGCCTCGTACCAGGCGTCGGCTTCTTCCGGCGGCAGGCGCAGGGTGTCGCGAATCCAGTTGTTGAAGCGGACTTCACGAATGCGGCCGGTGTCATCGACCTCGATGACCGGCGCGCGCACGGCGATGTCGCTGTCTTCGTCCTGGAAACGGAAATCGATGGGCGTATCGCGCAGACGGAGGAAGAGCTCCGGCGCTTCATGACGCAGCGCCTCGGCCACGGCGAAGCCATCGGCGAACAGCGATTCGCCGCCTTCGGCTTCATTCTCCAGGCAATACAGCAGCTGGATGTCCGGCGGATGGCGCCAGTTGGGAAGGTCGGTGTGCAGCTCGAGGCCGATGGCCGTGTAAGCGGCATTGTTGGGGTTCGGCTTGGACTGGACGTCGAAACGTGCGCCGAAGTTGGTGGCCCGCATCGGCCCGAACAGTTCGGCGATGCGCACGACCTCCTCGAGCTCGCGCGGACCGTCGTCGAGCAGGACCAGGCCGTCGCGCAACAGGGCGGTCAGCCACTCGCGCCGGCCCTCGTGGCCGCCCATCATCTCGGCATGCGGCACATGTGCCGGGGTGAAGCCTTCGCGCCAGGCTTCGGCACGGGGAACGCCGTCATCGATGCGCGATTCGGGACGGCGCTGGTGCAGCCAGCCGGCGTCGAAGCGCGACTCGTGACCGTCGGCCCAGCGCAGCACCAGCACGCCGTCCTCGACGCTGGCTTCGGGCCGGGCGTTCAGGAAGTTTTCGTCCTCGAGCGGCATGTAAAGACGCTCGCGCGTCATGGGATGACGGCACTCGGGGCAGGCGCAGTGGTCGCGCAGCCAGCGGTAGCTGAAGCGCGCGCTGTCGGCGTTTTCCCAGATGATCTCCAGCGCCTTGTCGTGGGCCTGACTGGTGCGCAGTGCGGGCCCTTGTGCGTAAGGGAACAGCTCGCTCATCTCGACGGCGGGGGATTGGCTCTGGGACTGCATGCTGGCCTCCTGATATTGGGTCGTGCGAATCGGCCACTAGCATGTCGCCTCATGGCGACATTAGACAAACGATGAATCTCGGACCTGAGGCCAAGATTTGCTAATGGGTGGCTTATTGAAGAACATGGCGAGGTTGCCACCACCGACGAGGCCATGATGTCGTTGCCCCCGATTCTATGGATGCAGGCGTTCGAGGCCGCGGCGCGCACCCTGAGCTTCACCCAGGCCGGCCGCGAACTGGGCGTCACGCAGTCGGCCGTCAGTCAGCGGATTCGCTTGCTCGAGGACCGGCTCGGCCAGGCCTTGTTCGTGCGCCATCCCCGCAGTCTGTCGCTGACGCCGGCCGGCCAGGCCTGGTTGCCGAGCATCCAGGAGGCCTTCACGCGCATCGCCGAGGGTACCGCCGAAGTCTTCGGCCCCCACCCGGATGCCCCGGTGACGCTACGGGCCACGCCTGCCGTCCAGGCCGGATGGCTGGCCACCGAGCTGACCCATTTCCATCGGCGCCATTGCGATGTCACGGTACGTCTGGTGAGTGCCGTGTGGCCCGGCGACTTCAGCGCCGAGGGGGTAGACATGGAAATTCGCTACGGTCAGGGCGATTGGCCGGACATGGAGGCGGTGCTGCTCAACGAGGAAGTCATGCTGCCCGTCTGTGCGCCCGGCGTGGCGCGGCAACTGCACAAGCCGGAAGACCTGGCGGGCCATACGCTGCTGCATGCCGCCGGTTTCGCGCTGGGCTGGCCGAGCTGGTTGTCGCTGGCCGGTGTCGAGGGGCTCGAGGCGCGCTGTGCCTCGTTCATCTGCGATACGCAGGTGGCGACCCTGGCCCTGGCGGCCCGCGGTGCGGGGGTGGCCCTGACGCATCGTCGCCTCTTCGAGGGACGCGACGATCTGGTGGCGCCCTTTGCGCTTTCCATGCCCACCGACGAGGCGTTCTGGCTGGTGCGGCCACGGGCGCGCGCCCCGCGTCCGGCCTGCGATGCGCTGTGGGCATGGCTGCGCGATGTGGGTGAACTAGACTGACGATACCGACACCGCCAAGGGTGTCACGGGCTGCGGGAGACAAGCATGGCAACGAGGGGAAAGCGCCGGTATGTCCGGCTTCTTGTCAGGATGTCGGTGGCCGCGGTGGGCATGGCGCTGACGTTGTCGGCGGTGGCCGGGGACGTGAGGGTGTACGACCCGGACAGCGGACGTCTGCTGCCGCTCGAGTCGCAGCGCTCCGACCCCGGTTGGCGGCATGATCGCCAGCACGTGCCGGACCGGCACTGGCAGCGCGATCACGAGGTGATCGTGCGTCCCGAGATTCACCTGAGAGGCATGGCGCCAAATCCCTCCACCGAGGCGCGTCCCGACGTTCCCGACGGGAATCGCGTATGCCGTGACGATGAAGGCACGACCACGTGGTCGACGCGCCCCATGCCGTGTGACTGATCAGGTGCCCGTCGCCGCGTGGACGGGGCGTTTGTCATGTGAGGAGAGGCATCATGCGATGGCATAGCGAAGCACTCGCGAGGCGGCGATATCTGCTGTGGGCCTGCCTGCTGATGGTCGGGCTGGGGCTGTCATGGTGGGCAAGCGCGCAGTCCGAGCGCGACGCGTCTCTGGGTGTGGTGCTGAGCATCGACGGCAGCATCGGCCCCGCCACCAGCGATTACTTTCAGCGCGGGCTCGAGCGTGCCGAGGAAGCCGGCGCATCGCTGGTGATTCTCGAACTCGACACGCCCGGCGGGCTGGACGCCGCGATGCGCGACATGATCGGTGCGATGCTGGCCTCGCCGATCCCGGTGGTCAGCTACGTATCGCCCGCCGGATCGCGTGCCGCCAGTGCCGGTACCTACCTGCTCTACGCCAGCCATGTCGCTGCCATGGCGCTGGCCACGCATCTCGGTTCGGCGACGCCGGTACAGCTCGGCGGCGGTGGCGGCGAGTCGGCGCCGGACGAGGCGCAGGAGGGCGACGCTCAGGAAACATCGTCGTCGGCCATGGAGCGCAAGGTGCTCGAAGATGCCGTGGCCACCATCCGCTCGCTCGCCGAACGCCATGGGCGTAACGCCCAGTGGGCCGAACGCGCGGTCCGCGAGGCGGCCAACCTGACGGCCAGCGAGGCCCTGGAGGCCAATGTCATCGAGATCGTGGCGAGCGACCTCGACGACTTGCTCACGCAGCTCGACGGTCGCCGCGTGGTCATGGACGACGGCGAACGCACGCTTTCCACCCAGGGCATGGCCCTCGAGCGGCAGCCGCCCGACTGGCGGGCCCAGGTGCTGGCGGTGATCACCGATCCCAACGTTGCCTACTTCCTGATGATCGTCGGCTTCTACGGCCTGATCTTCGAACTGTTGAGCCCCGGGACCCTTTTTCCCGGCGTGATCGGCGCCATCTGCCTGGTGCTCGCCATGTATGCCTTCCAGGTGCTGTCGGTGGGGTATGCCGGCCTGGTACTCGTCTTCCTGGGCATGGCGCTGGTGGTCGCCGAGGCGTTCGTGCCCAGCATCGGCGTGCTGGGGTTCGGCGGGTTGGCGGCGTTCGTCGCCGGCTCGGTGATGCTGATGGATGACACTCACCAGCGCCTGGCGCTGCCCATGGTGGGCGGCATTGCTCTGATCGCCGCCGGCTTCCTGCTATGGGTCGTGATGCGTTTTTTGAGCGTGCAGCGACATCGTCCCCAGGGGGGACAGGAAGAACTCGTCGGGCAGGTGGCCACGGTACTGGCGGGTTTCGAGGTGCAGGGCAAGGTGATGGTGCACGGCGAACGCTGGCGGGCACGTTGCTCCCGGCGGCTCGCGCGTGGCCAGCAGGTTCGCATCGTGGCCGTCGACGGGCTGACGCTGATGGTCGAGCCGTTGACGGAAACGCCGCAAGCGTCGGACGGGGCGTAAGCCCCGTACCCGATGCCGCCAGTATCGCGGAACGGCCATCATCCCGGTGGCGTTCCACAAGGGGTCTGAAGAGGAGTACGCACCATGTTCGCAAACTATGCCTATCTCGTGCCCATCGTCGTTCTGCTGCTGTTGCTGTTCGCGGCGGTACGCATCCTGCCCGAATACAAGCGCGGCGTGGTGTTCTTCCTGGGGCGTTTCCAGGCGGTGAAGGGGCCGGGGTTGCTGCTGTTGATCCCCGGGGTCCAGAAGATGCAGGTCGTCGATCTGCGTACCGTGACGCTGGATGTGCCGGAGCAGGACGTCATTTCCCAGGATAACGTCACCGTGCGCGTCAACGCGGTGCTCTACTTCCGCGTGGTCGACCCCGAGAAGGCGATCATTCAGGTCGAGAACTTCGGGGTCGCCACCAGCCAGCTGGCACAGACGACCCTGCGCTCGGTGCTCGGCAAGCACGACCTCGACGAGATGCTGTCCGAGCGCGATCGTCTCAACGACGACATCCAGGAAATCCTCGACGCCCAGACCGAGTCATGGGGCATCAAGGTCGCCAATGTCGAGATCAAGCATGTCGATCTCGACGAGAGCATGATCCGCGCCATCGCCCGCCAGGCCGAGGCGGAGCGCGAACGTCGCGCCAAGGTGATTCATGCCGAGGGCGAGCTGCAGGCCTCGCACAAGCTGGTCGAGGCCGCCGATGTCATGTCCAGCAACCCGGCGGCACTGCAACTGCGTTATCTGCAGACGCTCAGCGACATGAGCAACAAGAATGCCTCGACCATCGTGTTCCCGCTGCCGATGGACATCATGGAGGCCTTCAAGGGGCACTTGAACAAGGCGGGCGGTGCGTCTTCGCAAGGCCAACCCCCGAATGGAGCGGCGGCATCCGGCACGTCGTCGGGCCGCGCCTCGACGGGTGACGAGACGCCGGGCAACGAAGCGTGACAGACGGCTGTCATCTCGAGCGGTTAGAATGTCGCCTCGTTTTCACGAGGAGCAAGGCGGCATGCCCGATGACAGGCGCCATCTGGCGATATTCGATCTCGACGACACCCTGCTCGACGGTGACTGTACCGGCCTGTGGATCGCCTGGCTGGTAAGGCGCCGTTGGGTGGAGGATGGCGAAGCGTTCATGGAGCAGGTGGCGCGTCACGATCAGCAGTATCACGCCGGCACGCTGGACATGCAGGCGCACCTGCGCTTCGTGCTGGCGCCGCTGGTCGGGCGCCGGCACGACACGGTGCGCGACGAGGTCGTGGCGTTCGTCGAGACCTGGATCCGGCCGCGTCTGATGCCGGGCGCGCTCGAACGCCTGGCCTGGCACCGTGACCAGGGGCACGACACCTTGATCATCTCGGCTTCGATGTATCATCTGGTCGAGCCCATCGCACGCGAGGTCGGTGCCGACGACGCCCTGGCCACGCCGCCGGCGTTCGACGCCGAGGGCCGCTTCACCGGCGAGCCCACCGGCATCGTCACCTACCAGTCGGGCAAGCTGACGGCGCTGGAGGCCTGGCTCGCCGAGCGTGAGGCCGCCCGCGCGCGCCCCGACATCCTCTGGGGCTACAGCGATTCGTACAACGATCTGCCGCTGCTCGAGCATGTCGACCATGCGCATGCCACGCAGCCCGATGCCCGCCTGGCGCGTGTCGCCGAGCAACGTGGCTGGCCGCGCTTCGACTGGCGCAACGCGGGCGCCGCTTCGACCAAAGGTGCAAAGGCCTCGCCGAGTTGGTAGAATCCCGCGCTTTCCCGGGCACATGACGCCATGTGCCCGAAACCGACCGTTCAAGGCCGATTGATTTCATGAGCGCAACGCCGCCCTAGCGTTTTTTCCTCTCCCCCGGAGCGTTTCCCGCTCCCGCGCGGTTCCACATGACGCCACCCAGCGTCGCGGGGCCGTGTTCGGCCGTCTGTTCGGCTCCCGTCGCATTCTCGACATCGATACATGACACGATGCCCGTGACCGGACGAGCCGTCGCCAGGCGCGCCGCGCGCAATACCTGACCTTTCTCATCGATGGACACAAGCATGTACGCATCAATCAAGCAACGCTGGTTCTCGAACGTCCGATCGGACGTCCTGGCCGGCGCCGTGGTGGCGCTGGCGCTGATCCCCGAGGCGATCGCCTTCTCGATCATTGCCGGGGTCGACCCCAAGGTGGGGCTCTATGCGTCCTTTTCCATGGCCGTGGTGATCGCCTTCACCGGCGGTCGGCCAGGGATGATTTCCGCCGCCACCGGCGCCATGGCGCTGCTCATGGTGACCCTGGTCAAGGAGCACGGGCTGGAGTATCTGCTTGCCGCGACCCTGCTGACCGGGGTCTTGCAGATCGTGGCCGGCTACCTGCGTCTGGGGGCCTTGATGCGCTTCGTCTCGCGGTCGGTGGTCACGGGCTTCGTCAATGCCCTGGCGATCCTGATCTTCATGGCGCAATTGCCGGAGTTGACCGACGTGACCTGGCACGTCTATGCCATGACCGCCGGTGGCCTGGCGATCATCTACCTGTTCCCCTACGTGCCGGTCATCGGTCGCATGCTGCCGTCACCGCTGGTCTGCATCCTCGTGCTCACCACGATCTACATGCTGGGCGACTTCTCCATGGTGCGCACCGTGGGCGACATGGGCGAGCTGCCGGATACGCTGCCGGTGTTCCTGTGGCCCGACGTGCCGCTCAATTTCGAGACCCTGGCCATCATCTTCCCGTATTCCGCCGCACTGGCCGTGGTGGGGCTGCTCGAGTCGCTGATGACCGCGACCATCGTCGACGAACTCACCGACACGCCCAGCGACAAGAACCGTGAGTGCAAGGGCCAGGGCGTTTCCAACATCGCGACCGGCTTCCTGGGCGGCATGGCTGGCTGTGCGATGATCGGGCAGTCGGTGATCAACATCAAATCCGGCGGGCGCACGCGGCTTTCCACGCTGTGCGCGGGTGTCATCCTGTTGATCATGGTGGTGTTCCTCGGCGACCTCGTCGCGCAGATTCCCATGGCGGCGCTGGTGGCGGTGATGATCATGGTCTCCATCGGGACCTTCAGCTGGGAGTCGCTGCGCGACATGCGCAAGCATCCGATGTCGACCAACATCGTCATGCTCGCCACAGTGGCCGTGGTGGTGGCGACCCATAACCTGGCCATCGGCGTGCTGGTCGGCGTGCTGCTGGCATCGCTGTTCTTCGCCAACAAGGTCGGCCAGATCCTGTACGTGGGCAGCGAAATGGGCGACGAGCATACCCGCGTCTACCGCGTGGTGGGGCAGGTGTTCTTCACCTCGGCGGATCGCTTCACCGACGCCTTCGACTTCAAGGAAACCGTGGAGCGCGTGCGCATCGATCTGACCCGCGCGCACTTCTGGGACATTACCGCCGTGGGCGCGCTCGACAAGGTCGTCATCAAGTTCCGCCGCGAGGGCACCGAGGTGGAGGTCGTGGGGCTCAACGAAGCCAGCGCCACCCTGGTGGACCGTTTCGCGGTGCACGACAAGCCCGACGCCGTGGAAAAACTCATGGGCCACTGAGTCGTGACCTGAGCCTTGGGCCTACGCCTTAAAGGGGAGACGACAAGTCTCCCCCTGCCTGAGTATCATGCAATTAGCCCCATTTCGATGGGACTCGACAAGAACATTGGAAGGAGCCCGCCACATGAAAGCACCTCACGTCATGGCTTGCATCGATGGCTCGAACTATGCGGAAACCGTGAGCGATGCGGCGATCTGGGCGAGCCAGCGCATGGAGGTGCCGCTGTCGTTCGTGCATGTGCTGGATCGTAACCAGGCACCCAGCCAGTTCGACCCGCGCGGCAACATCGGGCTCGGCTCGCGCGAGCACCTGCTGGAGGAACTGGCCAGCCTCGACGAGCAGCGCGGCAAGCTCGCCCAGGAGCATGGCCGCTTGATGCTGAGTGCGGCGCGCGAGCGGGCCGAGGCCGCCGGCATTGCCGAGGTCGAGACGCGTCAGCGCAACGGGGAGCTGGTCGAGGCGCTGGTCGAGATCGAAGAGGAATCTCGCCTGGTGGTGCTGGGCAAGCGTGGTGAATCGGCCGAGGCGGCGCCGGAGCACATGGGCAGCAATCTCGAGCGCGTGATCCGTGGGCTGCACCGGCCGATTCTGGTGGTGCCGGAAACCTTCACCAGCCCCTCGCGCTACCTCATTGCTTTTGATGGCGGGCCGACTACCCGCAAGATGGTCGAATTGCTCGCGGAGCGCCCGCTGCTGCGCGGTCTGGAATGCCACCTGGTGCTGGTGGGGGCCGACACCGACGAGCATCGCGAGCAACTGGCCTGGGCGGAGAAAAAGCTGGCGCCGACCAGCAGCGCCGTGCATACCCGGATCATCGCCGGCGAGGTCGAAAAGGTGCTGTGCGATTATCAGCGCGAGCACGCCATCGAGCTGCTGGTGATGGGCGCCTACGGCCATTCCCGCATTCGCCAGTTCCTGGTGGGCAGTACCACCACGGCGATGATCCGCCGTGCCCAATCTCCCTTGCTGCTGCTTCGCTAACGACACATTTCCCCCAGCGATGACGAGGGCCGGGGACAAGGCCCTGTCATCTGCCGGGGTGGGAAACGACCACCAAGTGCTGCGAACGAAGAGGACCTGTCATGATCATTCAGCGCCACGATACCAAGGCCCGCATGAGTCGGGCCGTCATTCACAACGGCGTCGCCTATCTATGCGGCCAGGTAGCCGGCCCGGAGGCCCGCCACGGCGATATCACCGCACAGACCGAGAGCATGCTGGCCCGGGTCGATGCCCTGCTCGAGGAAATCGGTTCGGATCGCAGTCACCTGCTCACGGCTACGGTGTACCTGCGCTCGGGCGATGATGTCGCGGCGATGAACGCGGTGTGGGATGCCTGGGTGCCCACCGGGCATGCCCCGGCGCGGACCTGCGTCGTGGCGCCGATGCCTGCCGACGAACTCAAGGTGGAAGTCACCGTCACGGCCGCCGTCAAAGGGCAAGCCTAGGGGCCGCCTGCCGGCGGTTCATTCCGCCGAGTCGGCGTCCTCCGTCTGCGCCGGCGGCGGCTGATGGCGCAAGAACTCCCTCAGGCGCTCTGCGTCGCTTTCGCCGACCCGGCATAGCTGGTCGGCGATTTCCGCATACTGCATCAATACCGGTACCAGCAGCCGCCGCCGTTCGACGCCGTCGTCGGTGGCGCGCGCCTCGCCATCGAACCACTCGAAGAGCCGTGCCAGGCGCGCATAGTTGGGATCGCCGCGCCCGCTGTTGCCGCGCAATGCATCGATGGACAGGCAGCGCAGCACATTGCGCTTGTTCGGGTCCAGTCCTTCCTTCTCCAGCAGACGTTCGGCATGCTGCATGAAATGCTCGGCCAGCAGGGCGGTGGTCTGGGTGCGCCCGTGGTGCGCCAGGGCATCGAGACTGTCGCGTAACGCTCGCTGCTGCTGCACGAGCTGCTGCCAGAACGCCAGACCCAGCAAGGCCAGGATCGCCAGCGCGCCCAGTGCGAGCACGAAGGCGCCCAACGGGATCAGGGCCGAAGGCGGCAGCGGCCAGGCGAGATCCGTGACCGACAGCAGTGCACCCCCCAGCAGGGCGGTCGCGAGCAGCACGGCGAGCGTCAGAACCAAGCGTTTCATTGTGTCGTATCCATTACCACGAGGGTCTCCCCATTATCGGCCCCGTTGCGCCAAGCTTGATGGTGGCACGCGACACGCCTTTTCAGCACATGCCGCCATTCACCGGCAATACCTGGCGCGTCATGTAGGCGGCGTCGCTGGAGCAGAGAAAGCTCACCACGCCGGCGACGTCCTCGGCCTGCCCGGTGCGTCGCATGGGAATCAGCTTGCGTACCTCTTCCTGGGGCAGGTGATGCGTCATGTCGGTATCGATCCAGCCCGGGGCGACGCAGTTGACGGTGATATGGCGCTTGGCGAGCTCGATGGCCAATGCCTTGGTGGCACCGATGACCCCCGCCTTGGCGGCGCTGTAGTTGACCTGTCCCCGGTTGCCGATCACGCCCGACATCGAGGCGATGGTGACGATGCGTCCCGGTTTGCGGCGGCGGATCATCGGCATGACCAGCGGATGCAGCACGTTGTAGAAACCGTCGAGGTTGGTATGCACCACGCTGTCCCAGTCGTCTTCGGTGAGCGCGGGGAAAGGGTTGTCGGCGGTGATCCCGGCATTGCACACCACGCCGTAATAGGCGCCGTGACGCTCGATATCGGCTTCCAGGCACGCGCGGGCCTCGCCTCGCTCGGCCACGTCGAAACGCAGCAGGCGTGCTTCGCGCCCCAGGGCGCGAATGTCCTCGGCCACGGCCTCGGCTTCCTGCTCGCGCGAGCGGTAGTGGACGACGATATCGAAACCGTCGCGCGCCAGACGCAACGCGGTGGCGCGACCGATGCCACGGTTGGCGCCGGTGACCAGAATGGTGTCGTTCATCATGTCTCTCGGCTGGTGGATGGTGCCGGGGAAAGCGATGCGGTATCCGGCTGGAAGATGCTCAACTGGCCTTCGGCGAGCGGTTCGCCCGCGGGCGTGGTCAGGGTGCCGCTGAAGGCGCGCACGCCGTTGTCGGCGACGAAGTCGCGGGTGACGTGCACATGAACCGGCTCGCCCAGCGCGAAGGCATCGACCCGCGCCCGGTAGCGCCGGCTGGCGATGAGAAACCCGGGCGGTGGTGGAGCGCCGGTGAGGCGCGCCCCCATGCCTGCCCAGGCGGCGACCGCCTGGGCCAGCCACTCGAGTCCCACCCAGGCAGGAATGACGCCCGCTTCCATGAACAGGTCCGTCGCGTCGGGCACGACCTCGGCACGGGCGCCGTCGGCATCGTAGTGCAGCAGGGTGTCGAGCAGACACATCGCACCGCGATGCGGCACCAGCGGCTCGATGGCGCAGGGCGTGTCGGTCTGCATGTCAGGCCTCCTCGCGCATCAGCAACAAGGCGGCATTGTTGCCGCCGAAGGCGAAGGAATTGCTCAGCGCGTAGCGCATGCGGCTGGCAGCGCGTTCGGGCGTCACCAGGTCGAGCCATGGCAGCTCGGGATCGGGATGGCCGTCGAAGACATGCACCGGCCGCTGCTGGCGTGTCAGCGCCAGCCAGCAGAAGGCGGCTTCGAGCGCCCCGGCGGCGCCCAGCGTATGACCGGTGAGCCCCTTGGTGGAGCTGCACGGCGGCGGTGTCTCGAACAGTGTCGTCACCGCCCTGGCTTCCATGCTGTCGTTGTGGGGCGTGCCGGTGCCATGCAGATTGAGGTAGTCCACGGCCTCGGGGGCGCAATGGGCCGTGGCCAGGGCCTGGCGCATCGCCTCGTGTGCGCCGCTGCCGTCGGGCCGCGGGGCGGAGATGTGGTAGGCGTCGCTGGATTCGCCCACGCCGGCGAGCTGGATGCCGCCCTCGTCCGGCGTGACCACGAACAAGGCTGCCGCCTCGCCGATGTTGATGCCGTCGCGATGCTCGGAAAACGGCAGGCAGGGACGTTCGCTGATCGCCTCCAGACTCGCGAAGCCGTTGACGGTCAGGCGACACAGGCTGTCCGCACCGCCGGCGATCACGGCGTCGCAGGCGCCGCTGGCGAGCAGGCGGCGGGCACTGGCCAGTGCCCGCGCGCTCGAGCTGCACGCCGTGGAGAGGGCGTAGGCCGGCCCGCTGACGCCGAGGCGGTCGGCCACGAAGCGTGCCGGCGCGCCGAGTTCCTGGTTGGCGTAGCGGAACGTGTCGGGCAGCGGACCGTCGTGGCCCGCTGCGGCGATGGCGCTCTCGGTTTCGCCGATGCCCGAGGTGCTGGTGCCGATGACCACGCCAATGCGTTCCGGCGCGATGCGCTCACGCAGCGGCGCCAGGCTGTCCTCGAGCCGCTGCAGGGCCAGTGCCAGCAGGCGGTTGTTGCGACTGCGCTGTTCGAATGGCCAGCTGTCCCAATCGGGCAGCGAACATGTGACGCTGCCCAGCGGCAGGTCGCGGCCGGGGGTGAAGGCGTCGCTGATGGTCAGTCCGCGGCGTCCCTGGAAAAGCGCCTCGGCGATGACGTCGAGATCGTCGCCGAGACTGCACACGACGCCGGGGCGGGACAGTCGGCACGCTTGTCGGGAAGACGGTACGCTCATGGGGCGGTCTCGTGGTCGGGGGTGGCATCGAGGGGCGTGATGCGTAGTCGGTAGTCGCCCTGGAAGTCGTCGAGCACGACCTCCCGCGAGGCATCCCGCCCGCTCGGCGGCGGCGTGATCCGCGCAATGCGCGTGCCGCGATAGGTGATCAGTCGATGGCCATCGCGCTCGTCGAGACGCCAGTCGCTCCCCGCGAAGGCTTCCTCGAGAGCCGCACGCGGCCACAACGACCACTCCAGGCGCGTCGCCAGCCAGTCCGGCGGGAAGGGTAGGGCTTCCTCGCGGGGCGCATCGCCTTGCTCGAAGCGGCTGCCCGAGGCGTCACGCACCAGGGTCGTCAGGCGTTGGCCGTATGGCGTGGTCAGTACCACGCGCAGTTCTTGGGGGGCGAGGCGCATCACGGCGATCAGCGTGCGCGGCGAGGCATCCGACGCTGTCGTCTCGTCCCCCGGCTCGAAGGTCAAACGCCGGGTCAGGGTCGCTGCGCGCTCGGCCCGGTCGAGTGCGGGATGCGGGGCGATGGGCGGCGTCAGCGAGCAGCCCGTCACTATCAGCGAGGCGCTCAGCAGCGCGACGGCACCCAGCATGCAGCGTGACAGGCTCATGAGCGTACCTCGTCGCGGTGGCCGCACACTTCGGCGAGGGCCGCCAGGCGTCGCCGCGAGGCAGTGACGAAAGGATTCTCGTGGTCCCAGGCATAGCCGGCGAGCACGGCACTGATCCAGCGCTTGAAGTGCGGTGGTGGCGCCTCGTGAAAGACGATGGTCTGCAGCGTGCCGGCGTACCAGGCCTCGACGAAGGCACGAAACGTCTCGACGCCTGAGCGCAGCGGCGTCTCGAACTCGTCCTCCCAGTCGACCTCGCCGCCGCGCAGCTGCCGGTCGACCAGGGGCGCGGCCAGGTGCGCCGAATGCAGGGCGATGGTGATGCCGGAGGAAAATACCGGATCGAGAAACTCCCCGGCATTGCCCAGCAGCGCATACCCCGGGCCGTGCAGGCGCGTGACGCTGGCGGCGTAGCCGCGTATTTCCCCTACCTCGCGCAGACGCTTTGCATTGCGCAGCAGGTGACGAAAGCGTGGCTCCTGATCGAGCAGGGCGCGCCAGCGTGCCTCGGGCGTATCGCCCTGGGCGGTGAGCGCGGCGATGTCGCCCACGACACCGACCGAGGCGCGTCCCTCGGCGAAGGGAATCAGCCAGAACCAGATGCCCGAGTCCTCGGGATGGACACCGATGAGGATCTTCTCGCGATCGAACGCCGCCTCGTCGATGCCATCGGCGACGTGACTGAAGATCGCCATGCGCGGCTCGGCGCGCGGGTCGCGTTCGAGCGACTCCAGGCGTGCCAGCACGCGGCCGTAGCCGCTGGCATCGAGGACGAAGCGGGCGCTCAAGCGGCGCGTCCCGCCGTGTTCGTCGTCGAGCTGCAGCGTGGGGCGTTCGGGATCGGCGTCGAAGGCGCTCACCGTGGTGCCGAACTCGAGCGTGGCACCATAGGATTCGGCGGCGTGAATCAGGCGCTGATCGAAATCGGCGCGCTCCACCTGGTAGGTGGTGCCCCAGCCGGGGGTGGTCTTGTCGCGAAAGTCGATGGTGGTGGTGCGTGCGCGGTGCGTGAAGGCGGCGCCGTTCTTGGGCTGGTACCCCGCCGCCTGGACGGTTTCCAGCAGGCCGGCCGCATCCAGATAGGCCATGCTCTGCGGCAGCAGGCTCTCGCCGATGGAAAAGCGCGGGAAATGGCTGCGCTCGATGACGTGCACGCGTTGGCCGAGCTGACTCAGGCGCGCGGCGGCGGCGGCGCCGGCCGGGCCCGCGCCGATGATCGCGACATCGCAGTCTGGGACGCTTGGGTTCATTCTGGCGCTCCTCGTGGACCGGGTCTGAGCAAGTAGACCAGCGCCCACACCGCCGCCAGACCGATCAGACACGTCAGGCCGAGGTAATGCAGGGCTGGGGTGGCGCTGAAGGCAAGCAGGCCGAAGGCCAGCAGGCTGGTCAGCGTGGACAGGCTGATGGCCAGCCAGGCCGCTGCCTGGCGCGGATGTTCGGCATTGAAGATACCTGCGTCGAGCCCGATACCCAATACCAGCAGCAGGCCCAACTGGCTGAAGACATTGAGCGGCACGCCGGCGACGGCGAAGCTTGCCAATACGATCAGCGTAGCGCCTAGCGGGGGAAGTAGCACTCGCCAGGTGCGCCGTCGATACCGCAGTCCCAGGCCGAGACTCAGCAAGACGAGGCCGAGTGCCAGCCACTCGGCGATGTGCGTGCGCAATTCGCCGAGCAGGCCCGACAGTCGCTCGATACGGTCGACGTAGGTGACGCCGGGCGTCGCGTCGGCCAGCGCTCGCAAGGGCGGCTCCCCGGCACCATCCTCGACGCCACGCAGCACGACCGTGGCGGCGACGTCACCGTCATCGGTCTCGCCCAGCCACAAGCGTTGCTGGGACTCGCCCAGGGGCGTGTCGAGCCAGGTATCGACATCCAGTACCGGCGTGTCGTCGAGACGCGTACGCGCGCGTTCGGCCAGCGTCTCGGGGAGTCCCGCCCGGGCGAACAGGGTGTCGAGCGGTTCCCGATAGAGACGCTCGACGCGGTCGAGGTCGGCCTTCTGCCGAGCGGGCGGCGGTACGCTGTCGGCGAGGTCGGTGTGACCCGCGATCACGCCATCGCGGCGCAGTGACTCGAGGGGGGCATGAAGGGCTTCCAGGCGCGTGAGCAGGTCGTCTTCGTCATCGCCGCGCACCAGCAGGTAATGCGTGCCGGTGTCGTTGCCGAAGTGACGCTGCACGAGACGCTCCTGCTCGAGCAATGCCGTCGGCGAGGAGTTGAGCAGGCGCAGGCTGTCGTCGCTTTGCAGTCGCCAGACGCAGAGAGCCAGCAGAACCACGGCGACGACCCCGACCCAGCCGGGGGTCGGGCGCCACGGCGTGCGCGTCATGCTTTCCCAGCGCTGGGCCAGACGTGCGGTGGCCGGTGAGACGGGCAGGCGCAAGCGTGGCAGCCAGAGCACCACGCTCACCCAGGCGCCGACCAGGCCGAGCGCGGCGAAGACCGCCATCTGGCGCAGTCCGGGCAAGGGGGTGAGGGTCTGGGCGAGGTAGGCGACCAGACTCGAGGCCAGTCCCAGGGCGAGGCCGGGCAGCAGGGGACGCAGCCGGAAACCGCGACCGGCAATGGCGCGATGGCTTTGCAAGTGCAGGGCGTAATCGATGGCGATGCCGATCAAGCTGGCGCCGAAGGCCAGGGTCAGCAGGTGCAGGCTGCCGAACAGTGCCAGGGTCGCGGTCAGCGCCAGCAGCAGGCCGCTGCCCAGGGGCAGCAGCAGGGCGAGCAGTACCCGCGCGGAACGAAACACGCACAGCAGCACCGCGATCAGGCCCAGCAAGGCCCCGAGGCCGATGGTCGAGATTTCCCGCTTGGCCTGCTCGGCACCGGCAGCGGCATGGAAGATCAATCCCGATCGCAGCAGCGTAGCGTCGGGGTGCGCCGTCTGGAAGTCCGTCAGCGCCCGGGTGAGGCGTGTCTGTGCCTCGGGGGCGTAGGGCGATGCGGCCAGTTCACCGATCACCAGGTCGTAGCGTTGGCCGTCGATGGTCACGCCCAGACGTCCGTCGCGCGGTGCGATCCGGCTCTGGGTGCGCGTCTCGAGCCAGGCGTCGAGGAGTCCGAACGGATCGCGTATCGGCTCGGGCTGCGCCGAGGGCGAGAACAGGGTCTTGAGGGCGGGCGCGACCAGCGACATGCCGCCATCGGCGTCGATCGCCTCGCGAATGGCCGGGGTCAGCAAGCGGTAGCGATAGGCATCCAGGGCCTTGCGCGGGTCGGCATCGAGCAGGTCGGTATCCCGCCAGATCAGCGTCTCCACCAGCGCCGGCACCTCGTCCAGCGCCTCGGCGAGCGCCGGAGTGGCACGCGAGAGATCGTCGGCGGCGAGCAGCACCACGAAGCGATCCTCGAAGCCGGTGCCCAGCTTGGCACTGGCGCGCTCCACCAGAGGGGCCTGGCGATCCTCCGGCAGCATGGCCGTCAGCCGCGTGTCGGCGGGCAGACCGTCGCGAACGAGCCATCCCAGCGCCACCAGGCACAGGATGTGAACGACCAGCCAGGCCCAGGCGAGATGGCGGGGGAGGCGGTTGGCGGTGGACTGAGATGGCATGGGCGATCCTGGGGCCGGTCAGCGTGCGTCGGGCAGCGCGTCGATGGCCTCGGGGGACATCGGCGCCTGATCGCTCAACTCGATGCGCAAGCGATCGCCGTCGGCGGTTTCCATCACCAGACGCTCGACATGACGACCACCGGCGAGGCGGATCTCGGCAATGCGCGCGGCAAGCTCGGCGTCGCGTGGCGTGAGTTGTACGCGCCATGCGTCACGGGTGCCGTCGAGCGTCTGCGTGAAGCGTTCTTCCAGGGCCGACCAGTCACCGCCGAGCAGGCGGAGCAACAAGGCGGCGACCTGCTCGCGACCGGCGTCACCGGCGCCCTCGCCTGGCGTGGCATCCTCGGCGTTGGCCGGGGTCAGCACCAGCGTATCCTCGACCGGGGTTTCCAGTTGCCAGACGACCTTCTGGTCGCGTACGTAGGCGAAGCGGCCCCGGCTTTGCAACTCGGTGTCGACATCGGCGAGAAAGCGGGTCTGGGTGAAACGTCCCTCGATCGCGGTGGTGCGTTCGAGCTGAGCTTGGAGGGCCTGGCGATCGAAGGCATGGGCGCTCAGCGAAACGCTGGCGAGCACCAGGCAGGCACAGGCGATCAGGCGGCGTGGCATGCGATATCTCCCGGCTGGCGGTATCGAGTGGCTCGGGTGTGGCTCAGGCATCATGGCGGTCACCTTTCTCGCGGGAACTCCAGAAGGGAAAGAAGTTGAACCATTGCAGGGGCTGACGCCGGCATTGCTCGGTGAGCCACGCCACGTAGCGGCGCATGGCCTGCTCGCGCCAGGCGCCGCGTTCGGCCCGCCTGAGGTGCGTCGTGTCATCGAAGGTGTCGAACTCGACCCGATAGCCCCGTTCGTCGCGCAGGCACGCCACCGTATAGAGCGGGCAGCGCAGCAGGGTGGCGAGATGGAACGGTCCCTCGGGGAAGGCGGCGGGCGCGCCCAGGAAATCCAGGGTCTGGGTACGTCCGTCGTCGTGAATCGGGACGCGGTCGGCGGCGATCATCACGAAGCGACCTTGCTGGATGCGTTCGGCCAGCAGCATCGCGGTGGCGGGCGTGATCTCGCTGACCTCGATGATTTCCGGCGCGCGCCGCAGACTGCTGCGGGCCAGCAGCTCGTTGAACTTGCTGGCGTTGCGGGTGTGCATGATCTGCACGACGTGGAAGTCGTCGCGACGCTCCTGCATGGCACTGCAGATTTCCAGGTTGCCGACGTGCGAGACCAGCACCAGGCCGCCGCGGCCGCTGCGAATGGCGGTGTCGAGGCGAGCCCGGTCCTCGCCATCGACGCGGGCTTCCAGGCTGCGACCGCTCCAGGCGTCGATCTTGTCCATCAGCATGCTGCCGAAGACCAGGAAGTGACGCAGGCTCAGCCAGTGCACGCAGCGGGGCGCGTGACCGGCATGCAACGGCCAGATCCGCTTGAGGTATTCCTGCGAGGCCTGGCGGGGAATGTGACGCACGACATAGTAATAGGCGATCACCGGCACCAGCATGAGCCGAAACGGCCAGCGGCCCAGGCGGCGGCGTATCCACACCATGAGGCGCATGCCGGCGAGCGTGCCGGACTCTTGAATGCGCGACCAATGCTGCGTGTCGTGGGAGACGTCGTCGTCGCGGGAGGTCATCGGGTACTCCTGGTCAGGCGCGCATGGCGACGCAGCAAGCGGGGAAGCCGACGCAGCATGCCGGCAAGCAAGCGCAAGTGCATGAAGGTCAGTTGTCGGTTGTCGCGCCACATGGCGAAATGCGAGACGCCATCGAGCGGGTAGCTCACCCGCACCGGCAGGTTTTCGATGGCGCGTTCCGCCCACACCCAGCGCACCGGCAATTCGGTATCGAACTGCATGCGATCCCCGCAGGGATGGCGTGCGATCAGGCGGTTGGTGGCCGCCACGGGATAGAGCTTGACCCCGCACATGGTATCGCGCAGCGCGAAGGACAGCGTGCTCAGCCAGACCAGCGAATGGGTCAGGTAGCGAGCATAGAAACGGTGGCGCGGCACGCTGGCGTCGAAGCGGGGATAGCCGATGCGTAGCGTCTCGTCATGGGCATCGAGCCCGGCGAGAAACGGAGGCAGGTCGTCGGCGTCGTGCTGGCCATCGGCATCGACCTGCAAGGCGTGGGTGAACCCCAGGCGTTGTGCCTCGCGAAGACCGGCCTTGACCGCCGCACCCTTGCCGCGATTGCGTGCCAGCCGGACCAGATGCGTTTGCGGCTCGTCGGCCAGGCGGTCGAGCACCTCGGCACAGGCGGGCTCGCAACCGTCGTCGACCAGGATCACGGGCACCGAGAGGTGACGCAGACGTGCACAGGTGCGTCCCACCGCCTCGGCATGGTTGTACACCGGAATCAGCACGCAAGGGCGGGCGTTGTCATGCATGGGACGACTCCTCCGGCGCGACGAGTGCCAGGGTGCCGGTGGCATGGACGCCGCGCTGGCTGGTCAGTGTGAAGCGCAGCCGGGTCGAGGTGGCCTGGGGCGTGGTCTCGAGCGCCAGGACGGCGCGTTCCCCGGGCAGCAACAGCAGGGGGAACTTGACGCGTGTCATGTCCCGGCAGACGCCATGGCAGCCGAGGCGGTCGCGCGCGGCATGCAAGGCCCAGCGAACCATGACCACGCCGGGTACCACGGGCTGGTCATCGAAATGGCCGTCCAGGTAGGCCAGACGCTCGGGAACCTCCAGCGTGAGGTGTGCGCGGTTCGGGCCGTCCGCGACGTCGTCCAGCCAACGTGGTGCCCGCGGGTCGTCGAGGTCCGCGAACAGGCGCGCCAGGCAGGCCGCGCCGAGCTTGCCCTGGGCATCGCTGGGCCAGTGTTCGACGAAACGCCAGTAACGGGGCAATACCGCGTTCTCGAAGCGCGGCGCCAGGGCATCCCGCAGGCGGCGAATCAGGGCTCGGCGCGCCTCGTGAGTGTGCGGGATCGTCTCGGGGTCGAGCGCCACGACGGCGCCCAGGCGGCCGTCACGGCGTGGCAGCGCCAGGCAATGTGCCCGGCGAACGCCGGGCAGGGCGCCGAGGGCATGATCGAAGGCGGTGAGCGAGACGCGCTTGCCGCCGACCTTGGCGATGCGGTCGGTGCGTCCGAGCAATTGAAAGCGTTGTGCCTCGATCACCACGCGGTCAGCCTGTGCCGTCCAGGCCGCCGGCTCGGGCAGCCAGGGCGTGCGCAGCCAGAGTTGCTGGTCGTCGTCGGCACGCACGTCGACCCCAGGCAGCGGGGTCCAGCGTGTGTCGCGCTGCTGGATGCGCCAGGCGATGCCACCGGTTTCGGAGCTGCCGTAGACTTCGCGGACGGCGCAGCCCAGCAGGCGTTCGGCATGCGCGGCGGCGTCGAACGCCAGGGGCGCGCCGGACGAATGGATGCCTGACAGGATGCCACCGACCGCCGGCCAGTCCAGCGTCTCGGGGAGGCGTTCCAGGGTGGGGGGCGCGCTGATCAGTACCGCCTCGCGGCGGGTCTGCGCCTGCCAGCGCGACAGCCAGGCATGCAGGGTTTCCGGGTAGCGGCACACGTCGGCGGCGAACGGCGCGCGCTCGCACAGCGGCCGCAGGATGCCGAACAGCAGGCCGTAGATATGCTGGTGGCTGACCTGGCTCAGGACCAGACGTGCGTCGAGCGGCCACAGCGCGGCATGCATGGCCAGTTCGGCGTCGAGCTGGGCGAAGGTCTTGTCGAGACGCTGCGGCTCGCCGGTGGAACCCGAGGTGTAGAGCGTCACCGCAACGCGCTGCGGCGCCAGCTCCCCCCAGCTCGGTGCATGCGCGCCGGGGCTGGCGGTCAGGGCGCCGGGGAGATCGCCCAGGCGTCCTGCGCTGTCGGCGTCGAGCGCCTCGAGCGTGGCGGGGCGGGTGTCGGCCGGCAGGATGACGCGATCGCCGCGTTCCCAGGCGGCGATCAAGGCCGCACAGAAGGACATGGGGTCCGGCGTGCTCAGCACCCAGCCGCATGGGGTGTCGGCGCCGGTCGCCAGGGTCGCCTGCCAGGCGCCGATGGCGGCGTGCAGCGACGCCAGTGACTGCCAGGCCGTGTCGGCCGGTGCCTCGGGATTCCAGGCCACGGCACGGTCGGTATCGCGGTCGCGCCAGGGGGCGTCGAGCAGCGGCGCGAAGGCACGGGAACGATCGGTCATGGCGCTATCGGTCATGGGGCGTTTCCTCGGGCCTGCTTTTCACTCGGCGGCGAATCAGCCATTCGCCGAGAAACATCATGGCCAGCAGCGCGTAGACGATGCCGCCGTTGTAGAGCGTCCAGGTGGCCATGTCGGCATAAAGGGCCGTCCATAGCGCAATGCTGCCATTGACCAGGAAGAAGACGCACCAGGCCTGAGTGACGCGTCGCGTATAACGCACGCCACGCGGACCCAGTGCCGGCTCGCGGCGTCGCGCCAGGCGCTCGATCACGCTGGGCCCGCGCGCCAGGCTATGGGCGAAGACGGCGAGCATGGCGGCGTTGAGCACCACCGGCCAGGCTCGCACGCCGAATTCGGCGTGGCCGGCGGCGATCAAGGCGCCGCCGGCGATGAGCAGGACCCAGCCCCATCCTCGGCGTGCGGCGGGCAGGCGCCACCAGGCGAGTGCCAGGATGGCAACCAGCAACGGCCAGGCGCCCAAGTGCGGCAGCAGGACGTGCGCGGCCAGCGGCCAGCCCAGTGCCAGGATGCCGAGCAGAAGATTGAAGAGAGGAGAGCGCGGCGCGCTCACAGGGGCGATACGGGCATTCATGCTCGGCTCTACGCGCTGCGCCGCTCCTCGACCAGCGCCGCGAGGGTGCGCAGGTTGCGGAAGTGATGGCGTGTCTCGTCGCTGTCGGCTTCCAGCTTGATGCCGTAGCGCTTCTGCAGGGCGAGCCCCAGTTCCAGGGCATCGATGGAATCCAGGCCGAGCCCCTCGACGAACAGCGGTTCGTCGGGATCGATATCCTCCGGGGTCACGTCCTCGAGTTCGAGGGTATCGATGATCAATTGCTTGAGTTCTTGTTCCAGCTCACTCGTCATGGGCGACTCCCTTGTCGTCGATCGGGCGTAAGGCGTATCAGGTGTTCGTACATGTTACCGCTTTCGGCTCACAGCGTCCCCGCGGGACGTGCGATCGGCAGGGGGCGATATCGCATCGGTATCGGGATCGTCATCGTCTATCCGGTGCGCTCCAGTCGCCAGGCCAGGCGTTGACGATGGCAGGGCAGCTCGTCGCGCAAGCCGCACAGCCAGTCGATCAGATCGCTGGGCTGGGGGGCGTCAGCGTCGTTCGCCGTGCCGGCGTGCGCCAGAGCACGCTGATGCAGTGACCAGGCGGTGTCGGACGGTGTCAGCGAGAGGCGTAACGCGACGGCGGCAGCCGCCACCGGTGTCGTGAAATGCGCGGTGAAACGAGCGGGAATCGGCTGCTCGGCAAAGGCGACGATGACCGATGGCTCACCCTGGTGAAGATAGCCCTGGGCTTCACTGAGCAAGGCGGCGAACTCGTCGCCCGACGCGGCGATCGCCTGCTGGGTGCGGCGGTTACCGCGCCCGATCGAGTAGACGCCGGGGATGGCGTTGTGCACCGACAGGCCGAAGCGGGCCGGCGACAGGGGGGCTTCGTCGGCGAGCGCTTCGAGCATCGCCAGGGTGCGCTCGCCATCGCCGTGCCGTGAGGCATACAAGAGCGGGTAGTCGGCCTCGGCATCGAGTTCGGCGAGCATGTCGCAAAGCGCGCGACCGATGCTCGTCAGTCGGCGACGCAGCATCGCCGGTACCTGGGCGCCGGCAGGCTTTTCCTCAACGCTGAGGCGTGAGTGTGCGGTATCGCGGCGGCCGGGCTGCCAGGCGCGCCAGTCATGCACGTACATCATGGCCGGTGTCGTCATGCAGACGTCTTCCCTTTCGTCGGCGAATGCCGCTGGCTCGATCCACAAATTGAATGGCAACGTATACAGACGCTTACCCTACGCGAGTCGCCGATTGATGGCTACTGTCTCGAGAGGCTGACACGCGCGGCGGCGGGTGGGACGCGACTTGGGAGCATCGCGAGGTGTCAAAAAATGACCGCCCTGGAGGGCGGTCTGGCCAGAGGCCAAACCCGCATGTGCGGGCGCAGGGAAACGGCGCTTGGACACTGGCATTCGGCGCAGGCGCCGAATGCCGTTGTCATGCCGTCAAGCCTATGTCAGTGCCACGCGATCGACTGTCAGTCAGGGCGGCGCGGGACGTAGGCAATACCTGCGTGGCCTCGCAAGCGACTGGCCATGTGCGAGGTGATCGTCAGGCGGAGCGAGAGGCACGCTGGCGTCCGCCCTTGCGCCCGGCTTCTCGGGCACGGTCACTGTCCTGCTTGAAGTTGCCCGGGCTCTGGCGGCCGCCCTTGCGACCCGCCTCGGCGGCGCGGCCGGGGTCATGCTTGAAATTGGTGGGGCTCATGCGCCCCCCCTTGCGCCCGGCTTCGGCGGCGCGGGCAGCGTCGTTGGCGAAGTTGCCCGCGCTGCGCGTGCGGGGCGGCGCTCGGCCGGTATCGGAAGTGGCCGCGCCGGCGTCCTCGCGGGTGGGCGTCTCGGCAGCGGGTGGTGGAGCGGGTGTGCGCATGAGAACCTCCGGTAAGGATCGCGGCAGGGAGTCGCGATATCGAGTGCCAAGGCCGGTGAGTCGCGCAGGTCGCCCTGTCTCGGGGTGCGCCTCGCTTCATCAGAAGCTAGCAGGTTCGCCCGTAGAGAAACGCAGTAAAACGTAAGGTTGAACGGTGTTTCGTTATCGCCACCCGCTGGCGATGACGCCCATGCCGGTCAGCGCGAGCGCGGCGCCGATCCAGTCGGTGGGCCGCAGGGCCTCGCCATCCACGCCCCATAGCCAGACGAGCGCGCAGACCACGTAGACCCCGCCATAAGCGGCGTAGACACGCCCGCTGGCCGCGGGATGCAGGCTCAGCAGCCAGACGAACAGCGTCAGGCTGGCGGCGGCGGGTACCAGCAGCCAGGGCGAGCCTTGCTGGCGCAGCCACAGCCAGGGGAGGTAGCAGCCGATGATCTCGGCCATGGCGGTGGCGATGAACAGCAGCGTCGTGGTCAGCATGCGGCGTCTCCGGGTACACGGCGGTCGCAATGGGAGGAGGTCTCGCGAGGCCGGTAACGGCGGGCGATGGCGTCGACGGCGATGTTCAGGCCGGCGGTGACCAGCAGCAGGAAGAACGCCTGATCGAACATCAGGTACGCGAAGCTGGAGTCGATGTGAAAGCCCAGCGTGGCGATTCCCAGCATGCCCAGCAGGGCGGTCTCGCGAATGATGGTTTCTGCCCGGTAGAAAAGCAGGGCCAGCAGGCCGTCGTAAAGCCGCGGCAGCAAGGCATAGGCGTAGCGTCCGGTGGCCGGAAGCGGCGGGCCGTCCAGCGTGAAGGCGTCCGCGTGGCGTGCCACCAGGAAGGCGATCAGGGCGCCGTTGTGCAAGGCCAGTGCGAGCCAGGCGGGAAGCATCGAGGGGCCGAGCAGAAGCAGAAAGATGAAGGCCAGCATCAGCTCCGGTGTGGAACGCATGAGCACCAGGCCGCCCTTGCCCATCACGCGCGTGATGCGGTTGCCGAAATGGCGGCTGGCCAGCGGCCACGCCAGCAAGGCCACGACGAGGCTGCCGGCGGTGCCTAGCAACCCCAGCAGCAAGGTGTTGCCGATCGCCGGCAGCAGGTCGGGGATGTCGCCGAGCCAGCGCCACAGCCCCGTCCAGTCGCCCTCGAGCAGCGGGCGGGGCCAGAGGTCGACGCTGACGAAGCGCCACAGCAGCGTGGCGTCGACGTCCGGCCAGGGACCCAGCAGGAACAGGCTGCCCAGCGCGAGCCACGGCAGCAGACGCCGGTGGCCCCACCAGCCCAGCGAGGCAATCAGCAGGTAGAACATCCACAGCAGAGCGCCGGCTTCGGCATAGCGTCCTTCGCGGAAGGCGCTCTCGAGATGAAAGCCGAGCGTCGGCAGGCCCACGAATCCCAGCAGCACGCTCGAGCGCATGGCGCACTCGAAACGGTAGCGGGTATAACCTGCCAGTCGCGCCCAGACCATGGGCAGCTCGGCATACGCGAAACGCGAGAGACGCCCGGTTCCCTCGGGAAGGGCGTCGACCGGCGCACGGGGCGTGAGCTCGAGTATCTCGGCGTAGACCTTGGCGAAAATGCCGGCATAGGGCAGGGCCAGGGCGGCGATGGCGGTCACCGCGGAGAGTCCGAAGACCTGCAGCAACAACAGGGCCCAGAACAGCTCGTGGATGGCGCGCACGAACGCGCACCCGCCGCGCACCAGTCGCAAACGGTGGAAGAGCAGTGCCAGGGGGAAGCCCAGCAGCATGCCGAGCAGGGTGCCCCAGAGCGCGAATCCCACGGTGAGGGCGATGGCATGCGCGAGCGATTCGGTGGCGAGAAAGTCCGGGCGCAGCAGCCCGTCGAGCATGCGACCCAGTTCCGCCCACGGATCATGCGTGGTCACGGCCAGGTCGGCGAACGGCAGCAGTATCAGACACAGGGCCAGCAGCCCCAGCGAGCGCCGGGCGAGCCTCAGGTTGAAGGTGTCGCCCGCGAGCAGACCGGGGGCACGTTCAGGACCCATCCCGGCTCCCGTCGGTGAGGGGCGAGGCATCGGGGTAAAGCGCATCGAGATCGGCGAGGGTGAGCGTGTGAACCGGGGCATCGAGTACCAGACGGCCGTCGCGCAGCCCCCATACGCGGTCGAAATGACGCAAGGCGAGTTCCCGCTGATGCAGGGCGATCACGCAGGTCGCGTGGCGGGCCTGGATCATCGCCAGCAGTCGCTCCGCCTGATGGGGATCGACACTGGCCAGCGGTTCGTCGCCGAGAAACACCTCGCGGGCCTGGTACAGTGCCCGGGCGATGGCCACGCGCTGGCGCTGGCCGCCGGACAGTCGGCTCACCGGCCGCTTGAGCAGGCCGTCGAGCCCCAGTGCGTCGCACAATATCTGGATCTCGCGCCAGGCATCGCGCCGCGGGCGCAGCAGGTTGCCCAGATTGGCCAGGGCGGAATGGCGCTCCAGGCGCCCCATGTAGACGTTGTGGTAGACCGCCAGCGGCGGTACCAGGCCGTGCTCTTGCGGGCACCAGGCCGCGCGCTGCGCGAGGCGCCGACGCAAGGCCGCCAGCAGGGTCGACTTGCCCACGCCACTGGGGCCGAGCAGCGCCACGCGCTCGCCGGCATGAAGCGTCAGCGTGAGCTCGGCGAGCACCGTATGCTGCGCGTGCCCCAGGCGCTCGGCATCGAAACGAACCAGAGTCGCCACGCTCACCGCAACAGACCGAGTTCCTCGCCGACGTCCTCGATCGGGGCATAGTCGTCGTTGTCGGCGGGAATGAAGCCCGAGCGCGGGAAGCTCGCCAGCAGCGCTGGATCGGTCATGTCGAGCAACGCCTTGCGCACCTTCCCGGTGAAGCCCGCGCCGTAGCGCTCGTCGGCGTCGCCGCGCAGGGTCCACTGGTAGTCGGGGTAGGTCGGCGTCTTCCAGATCACATCGACCTTGTCGATATCGACGCGGCCATCGGCGACGGCGGCGTCCCAGACCTTGAAGTTGACCGCGCCGAGGTCGTACGCACCCGATTCGACCAGGGCGATGGTGCGGGAGTGGTCGCCGGAGAAACCGACTCGCGAGAACAGCGACTTGGGCGGCGCGCCGAACTGCTCGCGAATGAAGTACTCGGGCATGAGCCGTCCGGACGTGGAGGTCTTGGCGCCGAAGGTGAACGCCTTGCCCTGCACGTTCTTGGGCAGGTCGTCGCCCTGCACGTCGATCTCGCTGTCACGGTTGGCGATGAAGTAGGTGCGGAACTCGGCGTCCTCCTTGCCCTGGGCAATGGCCCGGGAGCCGGGAACCAGGCGGCGTGCCTGCACGCCGGTCAGTCCGCCGAACCAGGCCAGTTGTACCTGATCGTTGCGGAACGCCGACACGGCCGCACCGTAGGATTTCACCGGCACGTACTCGACTTCCACGCCCAGTGCGTTCTCGAGGTAGGCGGCGACCTTGTCGAAGCGTTCCTCGAGCCGCGACTGGTCTTCGTCGGGAATGGCCGTGAAACGGAAGGTGTCGGCCAGGACGGCCGTGCTGACGACGAACAACAGGCAGGCGACGAGCCAGCGCATGGGCATACTCCTTGATAGAGCCGGCGTTGATGGGGACGCGTTTCAGTCCTCGCGCGCCGGGAAGCGCGTGGCCTGCAGGCTGTCCTTGATCTTCTTGAGATGCGGCAGGAAATCCTCGCCGCGACGCAGCGTGACCCCGGTCGCCAGCACGTCGATCAGGGCCAGGTGGATCATGCGCGAGGTCATCGGCATGTAGACGTCGGTATCCTCCGGCGTGATGACCTCGAGGGTTTCCGTGCACTCGTGGGCGAGCGGCGAGTCGGGCGCGGTGATGCCCAGCACGATGGCGCCATTGTCGCGGGCGACACGGGCGATCTCGACCAGTTCCCGGGTGCGCCCGGTGTACGAGACGATGACGATGACGTCGCCGGTATGCGTGGCGGCGGCCACCATGCGCTGCATCAGCACGTCTTCGTAGGCGGTGACGGGCAGGTTGAAGCGAAAGAACTTGTGCTGCGCGTCCTGAGCGACGGGGCCCGAGGCGCCCAGACCGAAGAAGCTGATCTGCTTGGCCTGAATCAGGTAATCGACGGCACGTTCGACGCGTTTGGCATCCAGCGCGCGCCGGGCGTCGTCGAGGGCGGCGATGGTCGCGCCGAATATCTTGTCCCCGTAGCTCGAGGCATCGTCGTCGCGTTCCACGCTACGGCTGACATAGGGCGTGCCCCCGGCTAGGCTTTGAGCCAGCTTGATCTTGAAATCGGGGTATCCCTTGGCGTCGAAGTTACGGCAGAAGCGGTTGACCGTGGGCTCGCTGACCGCGGCCGCCTGTGCCAGCGTGGCGATGCTCATGCCGGTGGCGGCGGCGGGATCATTGAGAATCACGTCGGCCACTTTGCGTTCGGAACGATTGAGCTCGTCCAGGCGTGAGCGGATACGGTCGATCAAGTCGAAGGCTGGCATGCGTAATGGGCGTCTCTGTCTGCCAAGGGGGTCGAAGCGGGGCCGTGTGCGAAGGCGGGCTGCGTTTGCCGCCCTTTCGAACACGACCTAGTCAAGTAACGACATTGTGTTAGAAAGGCATCCTAGCGTGACGATGCAAGAGCGCCAAGCGGCGTCGTGCATCGAAGCCATGATAAACCTGCCGCTTTGGTAGTAAAGTTACATAATTGGTTTGCCGAGGAGCCCTGGAATGGCTTATTTTATAGGTAAATTAACCAGATTTTTGGGGGCTGGGTCATGAGTCGAGATACTACACCTGATGTCGATCTGGCCCTTTTCGGGGCGCTCGGCGACTTGGCGCTGCGCAAGCTCTACCCGGCATTGTACCACCTCGACCGCGAGGGGCTGCTGGGCGAGACCACGCGGATTCTGGGCCTGGCCCGCCAGGAATACGGGCTCGATGACTTCCGGGGTCGCGTCAAGGAGGCGCTCGGCAAGCGGGTCAAGGCCAGCGAGCTGGATCAGGCGAGCCTCGAGCGCTTCCTGGCGCGCATCGAGTATCAGCGGCTCGATTTCGCCACCGCGGAAGGTTACGACGTGATTCGCGAGTGGCGCGAGGCCGCCAGGCGTCCCATGGTGGTGTACCTGGCGGTGCCGGCCAGCATCTACGGCGATATCTGCGCCAACCTCGAAGCCAGCGGCAGCCTCGACGACGAAACCCGCGTGGTGGTCGAGAAGCCCATCGGTTATGACCTGGAATCCTCGGAGCAGATCAACGACGCCATCGGCGAAGTGTTTCCCGAGTCCCGCATCTATCGCATGGACCATTATCTCGGCAAGGAAACGGTCCAGAACCTGATTGCGCTGCGTTTCGCCAACCCGCTGTTCGGCAACCAGTGGAACCAGAACCAGATTTCGCACGTGGAAATCACCGTCGCCGAGAAGGTCGGTATCGAGGGCCGCTGGGGCTACTTCGACCAGGCCGGTCAGTTGCGCGACATGGTGCAGAACCACCTGCTGCAGCTGTTGTGCCTGATCGCCATGGACCCGCCGTCGAACCTCGACGCCGACGCCATTCGCGATGAAAAGGTCAAGGTGCTCAAGGCGCTCAAGCCGCTGGAAGGCGAAGAGTTGTCGCGCAACGTGGTGCGCGGCCAGTACATCGGCGGTTCCGTGGATGGCGAGAGCGTGCCGGGTTATCTCGAGGAGGAAGGCGCCAACACCTCGAGCCATACCGAGACCTTCGTCGCCATGAAGCTCGAGGTTGCCAACTGGCGCTGGGCCGGAGTGCCGTTCTACCTGCGTACCGGCAAGCGCATGCCGGAAAAGATGTCGCAGATCGTCATCCATTTCCGTCAGCAGCCGCACTATATTTTCGATCCCGACCAGCGCGGCCTGGCGGCCAACAAGCTGGTCATCCGCCTGCAGCCGGAAGAGGGCATCGCCCTGCAGGTGCTGACCAAGGACAGCGGGCTAGACAAGGGCATGCGTCTGCGGCCCGGGCCGCTGCACCTGGATTTCAATCATGCGTTTCCCAAGACGCGGATTCCCGATGCCTACGAGCGTCTGTTGCTCGAGGTCATGAAGGGCCAGCAATACTTGTTCGTCCGCCGTGACGAGGTGGAGTTCGCATGGCGCTGGATCGACCAGCTGATCGCCGGCTGGGAGGCTCGCAACATGCCACCGCGTCGTTATCCGGCCGGTTCCTGGGGGCCCGTGGCGTCGATCGCCATGATCACTCAGGACGGCCGCTCCTGGTACGAAGACTACTGATGATGAATACGACTCAAGAAGGCCGTCAGCGGCTCGCCGAGCGTCTGGCGGATACCGTGGCCCAGGCCCTCGAGGCCGATCTGGCCAAGCGCGAACGGGCGTTGCTGGTGGTGTCCGGCGGCTCCACGCCCAAGCCGTTCTTCACCTCCCTGGCGGCCAAGGCGCTGCCGTGGGCGCGTGTCGACGTGACCCTGGCCGACGAGCGCTGGGTGACGGCGGACGACGCCGACAGCAATGCCCGCCTGGTACGCGAGACGCTGCTCGTGGGGCCGGCCGCCGAGGCGTGCTTTCACCCCCTGACCACCGACGATGACACGCCCGAGGCCGGTGTCGAGACGGTCGCCGAGCGCCTCGAGTCGCTGCCGTGGCCGGCCAGCGCGGTGATCCTCGGCATGGGCGGCGATGGACACACGGCATCGTTGTTTCCGGATAGCGAGCAGCTGGCGACGGCGTTGGAAACCACCTCGGCGGCGGTAGTGGTGCATGCGCCGAGCGTGCCTCAGGCACGCATCACGTTGAGCGCATCGCGCCTGGCCGATGCCGGCCTGCACGTGTTGCACATCACCGGCAATGACAAGCGCCGTGTCCTGGCCGAGGCATTGGCGGGCGACGACGTGCGCCAGTTGCCGATTCGCGCTTTCCTTTCCCAACCCATCGCGACGTATTGGGCCCCCTAGGCCAGCGCGTTCCCGACCACCGGAGCATCCCATGACTATCGACAAACAGCTGCCCTCCACCCGTACCACGGAACTCGACAGCATCTGCCAGAAGGTGGAAGTCATTCCCGTGCTGGTGATCGAACGCCTCGAGGATGCCGTGCCCATGGCGCGGGCCCTGGTCGAGGGTGGACTCAACGTGCTCGAGATCACGCTGCGCACCGACTGCGCGCTGGATGCCATTCGCCGCATGCGGGCCGCGTTGCCGGGCGTCAGCATCGGTGCCGGCACCGTGTTGACGCCGGCCCAGTACCGTCTCGCCGAGGAAGCCGGTGTCGATTTCGTGGTCACGCCCGGCGCCACCGAGGCCCTGTATCGCTATGGCGTGGAAAGCCCGGTGCCGATGCTGCCGGGGATCGCCACCGTCTCGGAGCTGATGACCGGCTGGCAGTATGGCTATCGGCGCTTCAAGTTCTTTCCGGCGGAGGCCAGCGGTGGCGCCAAGGCGATCAAGGCCCTCGGCGGCCCGATCCCCGAGGCGCGGTTCTGCCCCACCGGCGGCATCACGGTGGACAACGCCGACGATTATCTGAGTCTGCCCAACGTGATGTGCGTGGGCGGTTCCTGGCTGACGCCCAAGTCCCTGGTCGAAAACGAAGACTGGGACGGCATCCGCGAACTGGCGCGCCAGGCCGCCGAGCGCTTCCATCACTGAGCCGACGACCGTTTCTCTCTCGACAGCCTATGCTGTTCTTCCGACCCGCCGATTGGCGGGTCTTTTTTTGGCCGTGAAACGGTCATCTAATTGAAAGATTACTTGTCTAGGGTGGCGCGAGTGGCATCGAGCCTCGCGCACCGAACAAGGAGCCTTTCATGCAACGTGCTTTGCTGCTTTCATCACTTGGCACCGTCCTCGCGCTGGGAACCGGCATGGGAAGTGCCCAGGCCAATACCGAGATCACCTGGTGGCATGCCATGGGCGGTGCGCTGGGGGACAAGGTCGAGCAGATCGCGGCCGACTTCAATGCCAGTCAGGATGCCTATACCGTCACGCCCGTCTTCAAGGGCAATTACAGCGAGACCATGACTTCCGCGATCGCCGCATACCGTGCCGACAAGGGGCCGGATATCGTGCAGATCTACGAAGTCGGTACGGCGACGATGATGGCCGCCAAGGGGGCCATCGTACCGGTGCATCGTTTGATGGCATCGGCCGATGTCGATTTCGATCCCCAGGCCTACCTGCCTGCGGTCACGGGTTATTACACCGACCCCGAGGGCAACATGCTGTCGTTGCCCTTCAATTCTTCGACGCCGGTGACGTACTACAACCGCGAGCGGCTGGCGCAGGCGGGGGTCGAGGAGATCCCCCGTACCTGGCAGGAACTGGGCGACGCGCTGGAAAAGATCGTCGACAGCGGGGCGGCGAGCTGCGGACTGACCACGACCTGGCCTTCCTGGGTCATGCTCGAGAACTATTCCGCCATCAACGACGTGCCGTTTGCCTCGCGGGCCAATGGCTTCGAGGGCACGGATGCGCGGCTGCGCTTCAATCGCACCGCCGTCGTCGACCACATCGAGCGCCTCACGCGCTGGCAGGAGGACGGGCGCTTCGCCTATGGCGGACGCTTCGATGACGCCGCGCCCAAGTTCTACGCGGGCGAGTGCGCGTTGATGATGGGATCCTCGGCCTCCTACGCCAATATCAAGGAAAATGCCGATTTCGATTTCGGCGTGGCGCCGCTGCCCTACGATGCCGAGGTGGTCGAGCAGGCCAACAATTCGATCATCGGCGGGGCCTCGCTGTGGGTGCTCAACGGGCTGGACGAGACGCACCGTCAGGGAGTGGCCGAATTCTTCGAATACCTGTCCACGCCCGAGGTCCAGGCGGACTGGCATCAGTACTCCGGCTACCTGCCGATCACGCAGGCGGCGGCCGACCTGACCCGCGAACAAGGCTTCTACGCGGAGCATCCCGGCACCGACGTGGCGATCGAGCAGATCACGGCCGGCCAGCCCACCGACAATTCCAAGGGCTTGCGGCTGGGCAACATGGTGCAGATTCGCGACATCATCAACGGTGCGCTGGAAAACGTCTTCGCAGGCGATGTATCGCCGCAGGACGGCCTCGATCAGGCCGCCGCGCGTGGCAACGAGCTGCTGGAAAAGTTCGAACGTGCCAATCGCTGACGCCGTCGACATGCGAACGGGGCGCCCGCTCGGCGGGGGCCCCGTTCGCGAGCTCGTGCTCGCCGTCATCGAGTCTCTGTGGTTTCGGGAATTGTCATGAGCGCTCCGTTCCAGCATCACCGCGTCACGCCCTGGCTGCTGATGGCCCCACAGCTGGCCATCGTCCTGGTGTTCTTCTTCTGGCCATCGCTGCAGGCCATCGAGCAGGCGTTCTACGTCGAGGACGCCTTCGGCCTGTCGCGGGAATTCGCCGGTCTGGCCAACTTCCAGGCCGTCTTGAGCGATGCGACGTATTACCAGGCGCTGGGGACCACGCTGGTCTTCTCGCTGGCTGTGGCGCTCGGCGCGATGAGCATCGCGCTGGGGCTGGCGGTGATGGCCGACCGCGTCGTGCGTGGCGCCCGCGGCTACCGGACGCTGCTGATCTGGCCCTACGCGGTCGCGCCGGCGGTGGCCGGTGTCCTCTGGCTGTTTCTGTTCGACCCCACGCTGGGCCTGGTCAGCGGTGCGCTGGGTCATCTGGGCATCGCATGGGATCACAAGCTCGACGGTGCCCAGGCCCTGGCCCTGGTGATCATGGCCTCGATCTGGAAGCAGATGAGCTACAACTTCGTGTTCTTCCTTGCCGCCTTGCAGGCGGTGCCCAAGAGCCTGCTGGAAGCGGCGGTCATCGACCGGGCGGGGCCATGGCGGCGTTTCTGGACCATCACGTTTCCGTTACTGTCGCCCACCGCGTTCTTCCTGCTGGTGATGAACTGCGTCTATGCCTTCTTCGAGACCTTCGGAACCATCGACACGGTGACCGCCGGCGGCCCGGGCGGCGCGACCACCACCCTGGTGTACAAGGTCTACCAGGATGGCTTCGTCGGCCAGGACATGGGCGCCAGCGCCGCGCAGTCGGTGTTGTTGATGGCCCTGGTCGGAGGGCTGACCTGGGTGCAGTTTCGCTACCTGGAACGAAGGGTGCAGTACTGATGCGTTATCGTCGTCCCGGTCTGGATTGGCTGAGTCATGGATTGCTGGGGCTGTGCTGCCTGCTGTTCGGGCTGCCGGTGTGGCTGGCCGTCACGGCCAGCACCCATACGCTCGGCGACCTCTACTCGCAAACGGCGCCGCTGGGATTCGGCGACGCCGGCCTGGACAATTATCGCGAGCTGCTCGGCGGGGCGGTCGGCGGCCTGGGCACCGACGTGACGACCCTGCTGGTGAACTCGACGCTGATGGCACTGGGCATCGCCGTGGGCAAGATCGCGATCTCGGTGCTGGCGGCGTATGCCATCGTCTTCTTCGCCTTTCCCTTGCGGCGGCTGTGTTTCTGGCTGATTTTCATCACCCTCATGCTGCCGGTGGAAGTGCGCATCCTGCCGACGTTCGAGGTGGTCGCCGACCTGGGGCTGCTGGACAGCTACGCGGGGCTGATCCTGCCGCTGATCGCCAGTGCCACGGCGACGTTCCTGATGCGGCAGTTCTACCTGACCGTGCCGCCCGAGCTGGTCGAGGCGGCGCGCATCGACGGTGCCGGCCCCTGGCGCTTCCTGCGTGACATCCTGCTGCCGCTGTCGAAGACCAATCTCGCGGCACTGTTCGTGATCATGTTCCTGTACGGCTGGAACCAGTATCTGTGGCCGTTGCTGATCACCAACGATGCCGATTACCTGACCATCGTGGTCAGCCTCAAGCGCCTGTTGACCAGTGCCGATGGCCTGGTGCCGTGGCACTACGTCACCGCCACGGCGGTGCTGGCGATGCTGCCGCCCATCGGAGTGATCCTGTTGATGCAGCGCTATTTCGTGAAAGGGCTGGTCGACAGCGAAAAATGAGCGCGTCCGGGGCCGACCGGCGCCCAATGAGGATTCGATATGGCGACCTTACGACTCGACGGAATCCGCAAACGCTATCCCAATGGCATGACGGCCCTGCACAGCATCGACCTGAGCGTCGCCGATGGCGAGCTGATCGTGGTGGTCGGGCCGTCGGGGTGCGGCAAGTCGACCTTGCTGCGTATCCTGGCGGGGCTGGAGCCGATCACCGCGGGCGAGCTCGCGATCAACGGACGGCGCGTCAACGAGCTGGAACCCGCCGCGCGCGACATCGCGATGGTGTTCCAGAATTACGCGCTGTATCCGCACATGAGCGTGGCCGGCAACATGGCCTATGCCCTCAAGAACCGAGGCACGCCCAAGGACGAAATCCGCCGTCGGGTGGCGAATACCGCCGCCTTGCTGGGGCTCGACGACCTGCTCGAGCGACGTCCGCGCCAGCTCTCCGGCGGGCAGCGGCAGCGGGTGGCGATGGGGCGGGCGATCATCCGCGAGCCGCAGGTGTTTCTCTTCGACGAGCCGCTTTCCAACCTCGATGCCAAGCTGCGGGTGCAGATGCGTCTGGAAATCCGGCGCCTGCAGAAGCGACTCGGCATCACCTCTGTCTACGTCACGCACGACCAGGTGGAAGCGATGACGCTGGCGGATCGCCTGGTGGTGATGAACGGCGGTCACGTCGAGCAGTGCGGCACGCCGATGGCGCTCTACGCACGACCGGCGACACGTTTCGTAGCCAGCTTTTTGGGCTCGCCGGCGATGAACTTCCTGCCCGTGACGGCGCACGCTGGCGGTGTGGTGCTGCCCAATGGCGCCCAGGTCGCGCTTCCCGCGATCCTGCCCGAGGGAGACGCGGCGACCCTCGGCATCCGGCCGGAGCACCTCGTCGAAGCGACTGCCTCGGGGGAGGCGGCCGCGACACTGGACGTGACGGTCGAAATGCTCGAACCGCTAGGCGCGGACACCCTGGCGTATACGCGCCTGCCCGGTGTCGAGACCTGGCTGGTGGTGCGCCTGGATGGCGCCCACGCCGCCCGCGAGGGGCAGCGCTTGTCGCTGGCGTTGCCGGTGGCTCATTGCCATGTCTTCGATGCCCGGGGCGCACGGGTGCCGATGACGGGGCGCGAGGACGCCGAGGCGCTCGCGGCTCAATAACCCGCCTTGGGGTCCACGGTGTCGATGGCCTCGCCGGCATGCATGGCGCCGAGAGCCTTGGCGACCTGCTCGGCGGCCTCGTCGACGGGGGTCGGTCCGGCCATGTGCGGCGTGATCCACAGGCGCGGATGCGACCACAAGGGACTGTCGCCGGGCAGCGGCTCCGTGGGGAAGGCGTCGAGCATGGCGCCGCGCAGCCGGCCGTTTTCTTCCTCCCCGGTGCCCAGCGCCTCGAGCAGGGCGGCCTCGTCGATCAGCGTGCCGCGCCCGGGATTGATCAGGCCGGCGCCGTGGGGCAGCGCGGCCAGCGTCTCGTGATTGATGACGTGTCGCGTGGCCGGGGTGTCGGGCAACAGCGTGACCAGGGTATGGACCTGTTCCAGCAGGGTCGTCAGGCCATCGTCGCCGTGATGGCAGGTGATGCCATTGATGGCCTTGGGCGAACGGCTCCAGCCATGCACCGGGTAGCCGTCTTCGGCGAGACGCTGGGCGACGTGCAGTCCGATGGCACCCAGGCCGAGCACCCCCACACGCCACTCGCGCTTGGGCGTGACGGCATGTTCCCGCCACTCGGCACGGTGCTGCTGGCGACGGTAGCGGTCGAAGTCGCGCTGGAAGTGGAGCACGCCATAGCGCACATAATCGGCGATCAACTCGCCCATGCCGGCATCGCGCAGCTTGACGATGGGAATGTCCTGGGGGAGCGAGGGATTGTTGAGCAGCGCATCCACGCCGGCGCCGAGGTTGACGATCCCCTTGAGCGCGGGCTGAGCGTCGAACAGCGAGGCCGGCGGCTTCCATGCCACCAGGTAGTCGGCCTGGAAATCGCGGGTTTCGCCGCTGATGGCGAAGGTGGCGTCGGGCAGCCTCGCGGCGAGTCGTTCCTTCCAGAGCGCGGCGTCGTCGGCATGAATCAGGATGCGCATGAAAACCTCGTGGCGTACGAATCGATTGGCGTGCGGATCGATGATGAATGAGTGGCGTGCGTGACGGCGGGCAACCGCCCGGTGCGTCATCGCGTCATACGTTTTGTAGCATTGGTGGCGGGGCTTCGCCGAGCAATCGCGCGAGAATCGTCAGGCCCTGATCGAAACGCTCGAGGTCGTTTTCGGCGCCGAGGCTCAGGCGGACACGTTGCGGCGGCGCTCCCTGTCCCACCATGAACGGCTGCGCGGTGGCGATCGCCAGGCCTTCGCGCAGCGCTTGCTGCTGGAGCTCCTCGGCACGCCACGCGCGTGGCAAGGCGAGCCAGACATGCAGCCCCGTGGGGCGCGAGGCCATGACATGGCCCTGCAGGCGTGAGCGGGTCAATTGCTGGCGTTCGGCGAGCAGCTGGCGCTGTTCCTCGGCCAGGGCCTCGACGCTGCCATCGGCCAGCCAGCGGTCGGCGATCTCGAAAATCAGGGGCGTGGCCATCCAGCTGGTCGCGCGCAGGCGCGGCAGGGTGTGGTGCAACTGGCCGCGCGGCACGCTCAGGTAGCCGGCTCTCAGCCCCGGCACGGTGGCCTTGGTGAGGCTGGTGACATGAAAGCTCTGGCGCGGCAGACGAGCGGTCAGCGGCGTCAGCCCCGGGGGCTCGAGCAGGGCATGGGTGTCGTCTTCGATCAACCAGGTGCCGTGGCGTGCCAGCACCTCGGCGATGGCGTCGCGCCGGTCGGCATCCATGGTCGCGCCGGTGGGATTGTGCTGGGTCGGTGTCAGGCATACCGCACGCGGATGATAGCGGCGGCACGCAGCGTCGAGGGCCTCGGGAATCACGCCTTGCTCGTCGATCGCCACACCGCGCAGTTGCAGACCCAGCGTGCGCGACAGGGCGATCAGGCCATGGTCGGTGAGCGCTTCCGTGAGCACGACATCGCCATGTTGAACCAGCGTGGCGATGGCCAGCATGACGCCGTGGGCAGCGCCGTTGCACAGCACGCGGTCGTCGGGGGTGCCGGGGACGCCGAGCGTTTCCTGAAGCCAGTGACTGGCGCGCTCGCGCTGATGCGCGAGTCCGGCGATGGGGCGGCACGCGTCGATGGCGTCGGGATGCGCGCTGTCCGCCACCTCGCGCAGCGTCTCGCGAAAGCGCAGATGATGGCCGGGCGGACAGACGGGGTGGGCGATGGACAGGTCCACCGGCGCGCCCTCCGTGGGGAGGTCCGCGCTGCGCAGGTATTCCGCCTCCTGGCTGTCGTCGAGCGTGTTGATCCAGGTACCGCTGCCCACCCGGGCCTGCACCAGGCCCATCTTTTCCGCCTGGGCATAGGCCCGCGAGACGGTCTGGACGCTGACCGCCAGTGCGTCGGCGAGGCACCGATGCGGCGGCAGACGCGTGCCCGGCGTGAGTTCGCCCTGGCGAATGGCTTCGGCGAGCGCTCGGGCGATGGCGAGATACTTGGGCCCCTGGGACGGCAGATACGGAGTCAGGTCAATTGTCATGACACAATAAAGCCTTTGACGGCACGCTGAGCGTGAATGCTAGTATCGTCGGCGACGCATTGATCGACAATTGTACTGATTTTTCCCTTCCTTATGTCAGTACAATTCATTTCATCGAATGCATGGTCCTGCCTCCCGTCCGGGAGAACAGGGATGAGCAATTCTGTCGGGCGAGTGGCTTCATGTCTCAGGTTTCCCTGCCTTTCACTCGTGAGGAATACGCCAGCCGGCTGCACAAGGTGCGTTCGGCCATGGCGCATCGAGGGATCGACGTGCTGATCGTCAGCGATCCGTCCAACATGGCGTGGTTGACGGGCTACGATGGCTGGTCCTTTTATGTCCATCAGTGCGTGCTGCTCGGCCTCGAAGGCGAGCCGGTCTGGTACGGGCGTCGCATGGATGCCAACGGTGCGCTGCGCACCTGCTGGATCCATCCGGACAACATCACCTATTACCCGGATTATTACGTCCAGAATCCCGATATGCATCCCATGGAATACCTGGCGCAGTCGATCCTGCCGGATCGAGGGTGGCACAACGGTATCATCGGCATGGAGATGGATAACTACTATTTCTCGGCGAAGGCGTACCTGAGCCTCGTGCGTGAGCTGCCGCATGCCCGTTTCGAGGATGCCAATTCGCTGGTCAACTGGTGCCGGGCGATCAAGTCGCCGCAGGAAATCGAGTACATGCGTATCGCGGCGAGGATCGTCGAGGGCATGCATTCGCGCATCCTCGAGGTGATTCAGCCGGGCCTGCCCAAGAGCAAGCTGGTCTCCGAGATCTACCGGGTGGGCATCGAGGGCTGGACAGATCCCGATGGTCGCGTCTTCGGTGGCGATTACCCGGCCATCGTGCCCATGCTGCCCACCGGCAAGGATGCTGCCGCGCCGCACCTGACCTGGGACGATACGCCCTTCCGCCAGGGCGAGGGCACCTTCTTCGAGATCGCCGGGGTCTACAAGCGCTACCATGCGCCGATGTCGCGCACGGTGTTCCTGGGCACGCCGCCGAGTGCGTTCATCCGTGCCGAGTCGGCCCTGCTCGAGGGGATCGAGAACGGCCTGGCGGTGGCCAAGCCGGGCAATCGCACCGCCGACATCGCCATGGCGCTGGGCGCGGCGATGGACAAGTATGGCTTCGACCGGGGCGGGGCGCGTTGCGGCTACTCGATCGGCATCAGCTATCCCCCGGACTGGGGCGAGCGCAACATGAGCCTGCGCCCATCCGACGACACCATCCTCGAGCCGGGGATGACGTTCCACTTCATGCCGGGGCTCTGGGAGGACGACTGGGGCCTGGAAATCACCGAAAGCATTCTGATTACCGAGACTGGCTGCGAGACGCTGGCCAACTTCCCCCGCCAGCTCTTCGTGTGCTGAGCCGTGGGACGCGAGACGAGGAGAACATGACATGAGCAAGCGACCCAGCCCGGTGTCACCCACCGTCGATTTCGACGCCGAAGGCGTGCAGCACGGATTTCTCAAACTGCCGATCTCCACCGATGAGTCGGCCTGGGGCGCGGTGATGATTCCGGTCACCGTGATCAACAACGGCCCCGGACCCACGGCGCTGCTCACCGCCGGCAACCACGGTGATGAATACGAAGGCATCACCGCGCTGCTCAAGCTCAGCAACACGCTGCGGGCCGAGGACGTGCGCGGCCGCGTGATCATCGTGCCGATCATGAACGTGCCCGCCGCGACCGCCGGCAAGCGCACCTCGGGCCTGGATGGCGGCAACCTCAACCGCAGCTTCCCCGGGAACCCGGACGGCGGCGTCACCGAGCAGATCGCCGACTACTTCACCCGCGAGCTGGTGCCGATGTGCGACGTGGCGCTGGACTTGCATTCCGGCGGCCGTACCCTGGACATCCTGCCGTTCGCCGCCGCGCATCGCCTCGACGATCGCGACCAGGAAGCGCACAGCCTGGCCGGCGCCGTGGCCTTCGGCGCTCCGGTGGCGATGATGATGTTCGAGCTCGATGCCACCAAGCTGTACGACACCGCCGTGGAATCGCAGGGCAAGACCTTCGTGACCACCGAGCTGGGCGGGGGTGGCACCACGACGCCGGAGCGCATGGCCATCGCCGAGCGCGGCGTGCGCAACTTCCTGATCCATTACGGGTTGGTCGAAGGAACGCTGGAGACGCCCGCCGAGCCGCAGGTGTACGTGGACATGCCCGATGCGTCCTGCTACGTCCAGAGCGAGCACAGCGGCCTGCTGGAGATGGTCTTCGCACTGGGCGAAACGGTGCGTCGCGGCGATGTGATCGCACGCGTCTACGACATGACGCGCACCGGCAGCGAGCCGGTCGTCTACCGGGCTCAGCGCGATGGCGTGCTGGTGGCGCGACGTTTCCCGTCACAGCTCAACATGGGCGATACCATCGCGGTGATCGCGCAAGTCGTCGACAGTCTCGAGCGTTGAGGAAGGACCGCCACGCCGCATGAAACTCGACCGCTACGATCTCAAGATCCTCGACATCCTGTCGCATGACGGGCGCATCACCAAATCGAAGCTGGCCGAGGCGATCAACCTCTCGGTCAGCCCGTGCTGGGAGCGCGTGCGTCGCCTGGAGAAGGCGGGCGTCATCCAGGGCTATGGCGCACGCCTCGATCCGTCGCGGGTCGTCAAGCGCACTCCGGTGTGGGTGCAGATCGAACTCGGGACTCATCATGCGGCGAGCTTCGCGCGCTTCGAGAAGGCCGTCGCCGACACGCCGGAGGTGACCGAATGCGTGGCGGTGGGCGGTGGTGTCGATTATCTGGTCAAGTTCGAGGCCGATTCCATCGATGCCTATCAGCGCACCATCGATGCCTGGCTGATGTCCGACCTGGGCATCGAGCGCTACTTCACCTATATCGTCACCAAGACCGTGAAGCGCACCACGCCGCCGTTATCGCTGCACGACGACGCCTCGTAGCGCACCATGGATCATCGCCAACTCGCCTTTTTATGTGCCCTGGCGCGAGAGCGTCACTTCGGTCGCGCCGCCAAGGCGTGCCATGTGACCCAGCCGACCCTGTCGGCGCGCCTGCGGCAGCTCGAGGAGGAACTGGCCACGCCGTTGATTCGTCGTGGTCATCGCTTCGAGGGCTTCACCGCCGAGGGCGAGCGGGTCCTGGGCCATGCACGCCGCATCCTCGGCGAGTTCGAGGCCCTGCGCGGTGATCTGGCGTCCCCGGCGCCGCTGGTCGGCCGCCTGACCCTTGGGGTGATTCCCACCGCATTGAATGCACTCACCGAATGGCTGCCGACGCTGCGCGCCGCGCATCCCGGTCTGGTCCTGCGCGTGCGCGAACTGGCGACGCCCATGCTGGCGCAGGGGCTGGAGGACGGTGGCCTGGACCTGGTCATCGGCTATCTGGATGCGCCGGCGATGGCGGGGTTCGCGCACCGTCCCCTGTTCGACGAGTATCCCGCCCTGGTGGCGTCCCCTGCGCACTTTGCCTTGCCCGAGGCGCCGCAGTGGTCGCAGCTGGCCGAGTACCCGCTGTGTCTGCTGACGCCGGACATGCATCAGCGCCACTTGCTGGAAATGCGCCTGGCGGCTCACGGCTTGACGCTGACGCCCGCCCTGGAAACCGATGCCACCGCGGCATTGGGAGAGTGGCTGCTGGCGGGGCTGGGCGTGTCGATCCTGCCCGAGCAGTTCGTTCGCCGCCGCTGGTTGCAAGGTGGCGAGGGGGCGCTGGACCTCGTGGCGCGGCGCCTGCCCGGCGAGGGCGATCGCGTCGGCCTGCTGTGGCCACAGGGGACGCCGCGAGGACGTCGTCTGCAAGCCGTGCTCGACCTGTGGCAGATGGCAACCCCCGCGACTTGATCGAGGGGCTCTATCGATGCATCGCCTAGTTCGATTGGTCCAGAGGCACAGGGCGCGCTAGGGTGAAGGATAGAGGTCGCGCCGTCACCCGGACCGCAGGGTGGGCGTGCCTGCCGCACGGCGGTTCGAGACCGCGCCGAATCGTTGGACGGGCGTCGCGAGCGACGAGCCTCGCGCCGGTCATTATGTGTCCCGATGGAACCTTCACATGCCACCAGAGCCGATGACATCGCATGCCTTTTCCGCCATCGCGCGTTACGACGACCAGTGTGGCCGGCCGTTGCGTGCGCTGGAGGGCCCGCAGGAACAGCCGATCACCCTGACGCTCAACGACACCGCCATGGTGACGCTGCTGGCGACACCCGAGGCGCTCGAGCCACTGGCGCTGGGGCATGCGTTCACCGCCGGATGGATCGCACGGGCCGCGGAGGTGGAGGCGGTGCATCTGTCGCGGTTGCGCCATGGACTGGCGGTGCGTCTGTCGGTGTCGCCCCGGGTCGAAGAACGTGCAGCCGGGTTGCGGCGCGCGGATGCTTCGGTGTCGAGCTGCGGCGCCTGCGGGGTGGCCGAGGAGGCGCAGTTGATGCAGGGCCTGACGCGGCTGCCATCGCGCGCGCCGCTAGCGCCCGAGGCGCTGCTGAAGGGTATCGAGCGCCTCCAGCGGCATGCGCGTCCGGGGCTGCATACCGCCTTGGGTCTGGCGGAAAACGGCGAAGTGCTGGCACGCGGGGTGGACATCGGTCGCCATAACGCGCTGGACCGGATCATCGGCGATGGCTTGACGCGTCAGGCGATGCCGGCGGCGGTGCTGCTTTCCAGCCGCTGCAGCATGGAACTGGTGCAGAAGACCGTGCGTGCCGGGATCACCACGCTGGCCACGCTGTCGTTGCCTTCGTCCCTGGCGGTCGAGATCGCGCGGGCCTGCGACCTCAACCTCATCTGTTGCCACCGTGGCCGGCGTCTGGAGCGTCTCAGCGGCCCGGCGAGTGCCGACGACACGGTGACGTGACGCTGCGGCGCATCCGGCAGTTACCCTTTTTGTCCACGACTCACCGGTGCCTTTCCGGGCGGTTTCCACGGCGCCGTTGATCGCAGTATCGCTTATCACGTATCGAGTGCTTTATGTCTTCCACTGTCGAACCTTCCGCTTCCACTGAACGCGAGGTCGCCGACGCGGCGTCGCCGGACATGACGTCCCGGGTGCCCGCATCGGATCCGGCGCTGACCCGCGCGCCCAGCGTCGAACCCTACACCGGCCCGGCCGGGGGCTGGGGCGCGATGCATAGCGTGGGGCGACATCTCAAGCGTAGCCAGGCGCCGCTCAAGGGCGTGCGCGCCTTGCTGGCCACCAATCAGCCGCAGGGCTTCGATTGCCCCGGCTGTGCGTGGGGCGACCCCCTGCATGGCTCGTCGTTCGAATTCTGTGAAAACGGCGTCAAGGCCGTGGCCTGGGAAAGCACCAAGAAACGCGTCACGCGGCGCTTTTTCGAGCGTCATACGCTGAGCGAGCTGCGCGAGTGGGACGATTTCCGTCTCGAGGACCAGGGGCGGCTCACAGAGCCCATGCGCTACGACGCGACCCGCGATCGCTACGTGCCCATCGACTGGGACGCGGCGTTCGCCTTGATCGCCGAGCGTCTGGCGGCGCTGCCCGACCCCGACCGGGCACTGTTCTATACCTCCGGACGGGCCAGCAACGAGGCTGCCTACCTCTATCAGCTGTTCGTGCGCCTTTACGGCACCAACAATTTTCCGGACTGCTCGAACATGTGCCACGAGGCCAGCGGCGTGGGCATGAAGGCCAGCCTCGGTGTCGCCAAGGGTACCGTGCAGCTGGAAGACTTCGAGCATGCCGACACCATCCTGGTCTTCGGGCAGAACCCGGGGACCAACCATCCCCGCATGCTCGGCGATTTGCGCCGTGCGGCGGAGCGGGGCGCGCGCATCGTCAGCTTCAATCCGCTCAAGGAGCGCGGCCTGGAACGCTTCGCCGATCCCCAGAACAAGCGCGAAATGCTGACTCACGGCAGTCATCGCATTTCCTCGCATTACTATCAGCCCAAGATGGGCGGCGACATGGCGGCGGCACGCGGCATCGCCAAGGCGTTGTTCGCGCTGGAAGCGCAAGGCCGCTTCACGCCGGACCGCGACTTCATCGCCTCGCACACCGCCGACCTTGAGGCGTGGCGGGCACGGGTCGAGGCCACGCCCTGGGCGACCCTCGAGGATCAGGCCGGGCTGACGCGCAGCCAGCTCGAGGAGGTGGCGAGCATCGTCGCCGGCGCCGAGCGCATGATCGTGACCTGGGCGATGGGCATCACCCAGCACGAGCACTCGGTGGATACCGTGCGCGAGCTGGTCAACCTGCTGTTGCTGGGCGGACACATCGGGCGCCCCGGCGCCGGGGCGTGTCCGGTGCGCGGGCATTCCAACGTGCAGGGCGATCGCACCATGGGCATCGACGAAAAGGCCCCCGCCTGGCTGCTCGATGCCCTGGAGACGCGTTATGGCGTCGCCATGCCGCGCGCCCCCGGCCACAACACGGTGGGCGCCATTCGTGCACTGGAAGAAGGCGAGGCCGAGGTCTTCATCGGCCTGGGCGGCAACTTCACCCGGGCCACGCCGGACAGCCAGCGGACCGAGCGTGCCTTCCGCCGGTTGTCGCTCAACGTGCAGATCAGCACCAAGCTCAATCGCAGCCACCTGATGGTCGGTGGCGATGCCTTGATTCTGCCGTGTCTGGGCCGTACCGAGATCGATCGTCAGGGCGAGACCGGAGCGTCGCAGGAAGTCAGCGTCGAGGATTCGATGTCGATGGTGCATGGCAGTGCGGGGATCCAGGCACCGGCCTCCGAGTGGCTGCGTTCGGAGCCGGCGATCATCGCCGGGATCGCCGAGGCGACGCTGGCGCGGGTGCTGCCGCGCCGCGGAGTGGCGCCCGGTGTCGTCGACTGGGCTGGCCTGGTGGCGGATTACGATCGTATCCGCGACGAGATCGAGGCGGTGATTCCCGGGTTCGAGGATTTCAACGCGCGCTTGCGCCAGGCACGTGGTTTCTGGCTGGAAAACGCCGCCAGCCAGCGCCGCTTCGACACGCCGTCCGGACGGGCGAGCTTCTCGAGCGCGCCGCTTCCCGAGGCGGTGATGCATCAACGGCTGCAGACGCGTCGCGAGGCAGGCTGGCTGACCCTGCAGACGCTGCGCAGTCACGATCAATACAACACCACGGTGTACGGCTACGACGATCGCTATCGAGGCATCAAGGGCCAGCGTCGGGTGGTATTCGTCAATCCCGACGATCTGGCGAGGCTGGGGCTCGAAAGCGGCCAGTGGGTCGATCTGGTCGGTCTCGATCATGACGGCGAGCCCCGCCGTGCGCCGTCCTTCAAGCTCGTCGCCTATGACACGCCCGAGGGATGCGCTGCCGCCTATTATCCCGAGACCAATGCGCTGGTGCCGCTGGAAAGCGTCGGCGTGGGCACCGACACCCCTACCTCCAAGGCGGTGGCCGTGCGCCTGGAGCCCAGCCGGCGGATCGCCTGATGCGCTGGCGCGAACGGCTGGCGGCGCTCGACGACGCGGTAGTGATGGCGGCGGTCGAGCGCCATCGGCGTGGTGGAGAACCACCGCTGACGGCCACCCTGCTGGCCCTGCGCGAACTGCTCGGCGAGGTACCGCCGGCGAGTGCCGCGCGCGAACTGGGCGTGGAGCGTGCGCTGGTCGTGCGCGCCATGCACGATATCGAGACGCGCGATGCCAGCGCGACGGATTGAGGCGTCGTCGCGCATGGCGTTGCGACCAAAGTCGTGACGCGTCCCGGCGCGCATGACGCTACGCTATCGGTACTACATGAGCGTCGCCCGATACACAACGCTGCCAGGTACGCGTCGAACCCGGAACCGTTCGATGCCGATCGAGGAAGCACCGAGGCGACGCCGCCGGGAAGCGCGGACGTCCTGACTGCGTTTCCTGTCGCTCCCGCCGGGGAGCACGCCGCTCAATCATCGGGATCACCCGGGAGGTGCCGTCATGGAACTGCTCATCCAGACTGCATTGGGGTTTCCATTCGCCTTTTTTCTCGCCTTGCTGGCACTGGTAGCCGTGTACTGGCTGCTGGTCGCCGTGCGCGTGATTCGCGTCTCGTGTTTCGACCATGACAGCCTGCGTGACGACCATCTGGCGAGCACCCTGATTTCCCTGGGCTTTGCGGGCGTGCCGGCTTCGTTCGCCCTGAGCACGCTGATCGTGATGGCCACGCCCATCGCCTTTGCCCTGAGCCTGGTACTGCATTGGCTGCCGCTGGGATTGTTGCGCTTGCCGCTGGGCTTTCTGGCCATCTGGGCGGCGTTCGCGCTGGCGGCATCGCCGAGTGTCGGTGCCTGTCACGCTCTGGCCCGGCGGTTTCACCATTCGCGTCGCGCGTCGCCGCGCTGGTTGCTGGGCGAAACCGTCGTCGTGCGCGAAGCCAGTGACGCGGAAGGGCGGTGCCAGGCGACGCTGGAGAGCGACCCCGAGGTCGTCGTCACCCTGCATGGCAAGGGGGAGGCGTGTGCCGCCGGCGAGCGTCGCGTGCTGGTCAAGCACGTTGCCGGCGACAACGTGTATCGGGCGGTGCCCGCCGCCGATTACATGGATGCCCACGAGCGCCTGCGCAAACTGCATCTGCTGCCCCGTCACGACATCTGAGCCCCGGCGCGTCCGCCATCGACGATGCGGCGATGGCGGGCTGCAGAAAAAACTTCGATTTGGCGTCGAGAGTCGAAAAAAAACCGTCTTTCCCGCCCCGCGAGACAAAAACTCTCTTCTTTCGTGCTGCCTTACCCTAGGGCCATCGGATGCACGCCATCCGCCACGACCCTTCCGGTACCGCGTTGAAAGCAACGCCAGGGCCGGCTCGTTTCTCGGGAGGTAGCATGAAACTCAACGATCCGCGTCTATTGCGTCAGTACGCCTATATCGATGGCAAATGGACCCATGGCGATGGGGGTCGCGAAGAAGCGGTCGTCGATCCCGCCACCGGTGAAGTGCTGGGGCACATTCCCTGGCTCGAGGCACCTCAATTGCGCGGCGCGGTGGACGCCGCGGACAGCGCCTTCGTCCAGTGGCGGGCATTGCGTGCCGACGAGCGCGCCGAGCGGCTGCTGGCATGGTATGACCTGCTGATCGAGCACCGCGAGGATCTGGCGATCATCATGACGCGGGAACAGGGCAAGCCGTTGCCCGACGCGCGGGGTGAGGTCGAATACGGTGCCAGTTTCATCAAATGGTTCGCCGAGGAAGGCAAGCGCACCTTCGGTCAGACCATTCCCAGCCATATTCCCAATGCTGCACTGGGGACGCTCAAGGAACCGGTCGGGGTGGCGGCGTTGATCACGCCCTGGAACTTCCCGCTGGCGATGATCACGCGCAAGGCCGCCGCGGCGATGGCGGCGGGATGCACGGTCATCGTCAAGCCGGCCGGCGAGACGCCGTTCTCCGCACTGGCGCTGGCAGAACTCGCCGAACGGGCGGAGATTCCCGCCGGGGTCTTCAACGTGGTGCTGGGCGAGCCGGCCGAGGTGTCCCAGCTGCTGTGCGACGAGGACCGCGTCAAGGCGCTGTCGTTCACCGGCTCCACCCGCGTGGGACGGCTGTTGCTGGAGCAGTCCGCCAATAGCGTCAAGCGTGTCTCCCTGGAGCTGGGCGGCAATGCGCCGTTCATCGTCGGGCCCGACATGGACCCCGCCGAAGCCGCGCGTGCCGCGGTGGCCGCCAAGTTCCAGACCAGCGGTCAGGATTGCCTGGCGGCCAACCGGGTTCTGGTCCACGAGTCGATCCATGACGAGTTCGTCGAGCAGTTCGTCGCCTGCATGGAAGCCCTCAAGGTCGGGAACGGGCTGGTGACCAACATCGATCTGGGCCCGCTGATCCATCAGCAGGCGGTGGAAAAGGCCGCCGCCATCGTCGACGACGCCATCTCGCGGGGGGCGACCCTGGTGCACGGCGATCAGTCCATGGCGCCGGGCCCCAACTTCTTCATGCCCACCTTGCTCACCGGGGTGACGCCGTACATGAAGGTCTGGCGCGAGGAGAACTTCTCGCCGGTGGCCGGCATCACCGCCTACAAGGACGACGATGAGGTCATCAAGCTGGCCAACGACACCGAGTATGGCCTGGCGGCGTATGTCTATACCCACGACATTCGGCGCATCTGGAAGCTCCTGCGGGCCCTGGAATACGGCATGGTGGCGATCAACTCGGTGAAGATGACCGGCCCGCCGGTGCCTTTCGGCGGCGTCAAGCAGTCCGGCCTCGGCCGCGAAGGCGGCACCGCCGGCATCGAGGAATATCTGGAGACCAAGTATTACTGCCTGGGGGCGTTGGGCTCCGTGTCCGGAAGCTAGGCTCGTTGTCACGAATCACGAGCCAACAAAGTGCGCGTGACTTGATAAACGTTTCTTTCACGACCCGGCAAGGTCAAGAGGGCTTTGCCGGTGACAAGACGTCGCGAGGGCGCTGTGAACCCTTCCCTGGGCGCTACCTTTGCCATCCATGGCAAAGGACCCTCACGCCGCCTTGCCTCCGGCACTCGTCATCGTGGGTGGGAAATGAGTTCTACGTCGTTTTTGACGTTCGGTTTATCGGCGTGAGCCGAGACAATGATGGGAGAATGCCATGAGTCAGCACCAAAACCTGATCGATCGCGACCGCAAGGTGACCTTTCACGCCTCCACGCATCTGCGCGATTTCGCCCATGGCGAGGCGCCGGGACGCGTGATGGCCGGCGGTGAAGGCATCCATGTCGTCGACAAGGACGGCCGCGAGTTCATCGATGGTTTCGCGGGGCTTTACTGCGTCAATATTGGTTACGGCCGCACCGAGGTCGCCGAGGCGATTCACCGCCAGGCACTGGAGCTGGCGTACTATCACACCTACGTTGGCCATTCGAACGAGCCGCAGATCCAGCTTTCCGAGAAGATCCTCGAGCTGGCGGGCCCCGGGATGTCCAAGGTCTATTACGGGATGTCGGGGAGCGACGCCAACGAGACCCAGCTCAAGATCGTGCGTTATTACAACAACGTGCTGGGACGGCCGCAGAAGAAGAAGGTGATCGCGCGTCAGCGGGGATACCACGGATCCGGGATCGCCTCCGGCTCGCTGACGGGGCTCAAGGCCTTCCACGACCACTTCGACCTGCCCATCGAGGGCATCCTGCATACCGAGGCGCCTTACTACTATCATCGTGGCGCCGAGCGCGAGGGCATGAGCGAGCGCGAGTTTTCCGCGCATTGCGCCGCCAAGCTCGAGGAGATGATCCTGGCCGAAGGACCGGAGACCGTGGCGGCCTTCATTGGCGAGCCGGTATTGGGCACCGGGGGCATCGTGCCGCCGCCCGAGGGTTACTGGGAGGCGATCCAGGGTGTGCTTGCCAAGTACGACGTGCTGCTGATCGCCGATGAGGTGGTCTGCGGCTTCGGTCGCATCGGCGCCGACTTCGGCAGCCATCATTACGCCATCAAGCCCGACCTGATCACCATCGCCAAGGGCTTGACCAGCGCCTACCAGCCGCTTTCCGGGGTCATCATCGGCGATCGCGTGTGGCAGGTGCTGGAGCAGGGCACGGGCGAGTTCGGCCCCATCGGCCATGGCTGGACCTACTCCGGCCACGCCCTGGGCTGTGCCGCCGGCCTCGCCAACCTGGCGATCATCGAGCGCGAAGGGCTGACCGCCAATGCCGCCGAGACCGGCGCCTATCTGCAGCAATGCATGCAGCAGACGTTCGGTGAGCACCCGCTGGTCGGCGAGGTGCGGGGCGTGGGCATGCTGGCAGCACTGGAGTTCTCGCCCGCGCCGGCCAGGCGGGCGTTCTTCGATCCGGCCCTCAAGGTCGGGCCGCGGGTGAGTGCCGCGGCGATGAGCGAGAACCTGATCGCGCGTGCCATGCCGCAGGGCGACATCCTCGGCTTCGCGCCGCCGCTGGTGACGACTCGTGCGGAGGTCGACGAGATCGTGGCCCGCGCCAAGCGGGCGGTGGACAAGGTGACCGACGAGCTGACCCGCTCGGGGGACTTGAAAGCGTGAACGCGGCTTGCCTACCGTGGACAGGGCGAGCCCGTGGCAGGCGACGAGAGAGCGATCCATGACCGAGTCCCAGCCCGATATCAGCCTGGCATCGATCTACCGGGCGCGTGCGCGCCTGCAGGGGCAGGTGACGCGCACGCCGCTGGTACGTTCGCAGGCGCTGTCGCGGCGTTTCGCGGCCGACGTGTTCCTCAAGCTGGAGACCTGCCAGCCCACCGGCGCGTTCAAGCTGCGCGGCGCCACCAACATGCTCGCGGCCTTGCTCGAACGGGACGGACGCGAGGCGTTGGCGTGCGGTGTGACCACGGCCTCGACGGGCAACCATGGGCGCGCCGTGGCGTATGCGGCGCGTCAGCTCGGGCTGCCGGCGACCATCTGCGTATCGCGCCTGGTGCCCGAGAACAAGGTCGAGGCCATCGAGGCGCTGGGCGCCGAGGCCCGCCGCGTCGGAGACAGTCAGGATGATGCCTTCGCCGAGGTCGATCGCCTGGTGGCCTCGGGCATGACGGCGATTCCCCCCTTCGACGATCCGCTGATCGTGAGCGGGCAGGGCACCATCGGCCTCGAACTCATGGAAGATCAGCCGGCGCTCGACCGGGTCATCGTCGGACTGTCCGGCGGCGGCCTGCTGGGCGGCATCGGGGCAGCCGTGAAGGCGATTCGCCCGGCGACGCGCGTGACCGGCATCAGCCTCGCCCGGGGGGCGGCCATGTGGGAGAGCCTGCAGGCCGGGCATCCGGTGAACGTCGAGGAGGTCGCCAGTCTCGGCGACTCGCTGGGCGGCGGTATCGGCCTGAACAATCGTTACACCCTCGACCTGGTGCGCAGCGTGATGGACGATCATCATCAGGTGTCGGAAGCCGCCATCGCCCGCGCCATGGTCGAATTGCTCGCTACCGAGAAAATGCTGGTCGAGGGCGCGGCGGCCGTGGGGCTGGCGGCGCTCGACGAGCATGCCCTCGACATTCGCGGCCAGCGTGTCGCACTGGTCGTCTCCGGTAACGGCGTCTCGCTCGAGACCCTCGACCGCGCCCGGGCGCTCGCCGGCCGGTAAGTGTTTCCCGGCTTCTCTCTTTCTCTATTTGCCGACGGGAGGACGTCATGCAACTCCACCAACGCGAGGCGATCGAGGCCGCCGTGTCCCTGGATACGGCGGCCCTGGCCGCCATCGAGTTGGGCTTCGCGGCCCTGGGACGCGGCGAGGTCGTGCAGCCGCCGATCCTGTCGATGGCCATCGAGGAGGCCAACGGGGAGGTCGACGTCAAGACCGCGCACATTCGCGGCTTCGAGCGCTTCGCCATCAAGGTGAGCCCGGGCTTCTTCGACAATCCCAAGCAGGGGCTGCCCAGCCTCAACGGGCTGATGATGGTGTTCTCGGCCCGGACCGGGGTGGTGGACGCCGTGCTCTTCGATGAAGGCTATTTGACGGCGGTGCGTACTGCCTTGGCCGGTGCCTTGTCGGCCAGGTACCTGGCGCGCGAGAACAGTCGCCGCGTGGCGGTGCTCGGCGCGGGCGAGCAGGCCGAGCTGCAGATCGAGGCGTTGCGCCTGGTGCGAGACATCGACACCGTCGACGTCTGGGCGCGCCGCCGCGAGGCCGCCGAGGCGTATGCCGAGCGCCTGCGGCAGCGCGGCTTGACGGTCAACGTGCACGACGATGTGCATGCGGCCTGCCGCGCGGCGGATATCATCGTCACCGCCACGCCCTCGACGGCGCCGATTCTGGAAGCCGCCGACCTGCCCGAAGGCGTGCACGTCACGGCGATGGGCTCGGATAGCCCGGACAAGCGCGAGCTCGCCGACAGCGTGATGACGCGTGCCGACGCCTTCGTCTGCGATACTCGCGCGCAAAGCGAGTGCAACGGCGAACTCAAGGCCTTCGTCAAGGCCGGCGAGACACGCGCCGAGGTTCCCTTCAAGGTATACGAGCTCGGCGAGGTCATCGACAAGCGACTGCCGCTGCGCTTGTCGGAGGCCAGCATCACCGTCTGCGATCTCACCGGTACCGGGGTCCAGGATACGGCGATCGCGAATTACGCGCTGCAGCGTTTGACGACCTAGGCCGCGGCACGTCCCCTGCCATCCAATCGTCATGCGCTTGCCATGCCGGCGTCATGGCCGCGCCCGATGCTGAGGGTTCATGGATACCGCGCATGTCATGGACACTCAGTGGGGAGGGGGCAATGCGTTATTCCCGTCGCGATGTATTGGGGTGGGGCGTCAAGGCCGGGGTCGCGCTCGGCGCGGCGTCGCTGGCACCGTCGATCGTGCTGGCCGAGTCACGGCGTCCCCGCGTGACCTCGGGGGTGATGAGCGGCGACATGCTGCACGACCGGGCGATGCTCTGGTCGCGCAGCGACCGCCCCGCCCTGATGCTCGTCGAACTGGCCGACAATCCCGCCTTCCGTGGCGCGCGGCAGTTGCGCGGCCCCGAGGTGCTGCCCAGCGGTGGCCTGGTCGGCAAGCTGGACGTCGCAGGACTCGGTGACATCGATACCCTGCATTATCGCGTGCGTTTCGCCGCGCTGGATGACCCGCGTGCCCTGAGCGAGCCGGTCGAGGGGCGTCTGCGCCTGCCGCCCTCCCGGGCGCGGGACGTGCGCTTCGTGTGGTCCGGCGATACGGTCGGGCAAGGCTGGGGCATCGATGAATCGCGTGGCGGCATGACGATCTACGACACCATGCGCCGTCAGCGTCCGGATTTCTTCATCCACTCCGGCGACACCGTCTACGCCGACGGCCCTCTGGAAGAAAGCGTGACCCTCGCCAATGGCGAGACCTGGCGCAACGTGGTCACCCCGGCCAAGCGCAAGGTGGCGGAAACGCTGGACGAGTATCGCGGCCAGCACACCTACAACCTGCTCGATGCCAACCTGCGGCGCTTCAATGCCGAGGTGCCCATGCTCGCGCAATGGGACGATCACGAGACGACAAACAACTGGTATCCCGGCGAGCGGCTCGAGGACGAACGCTACACGGAAAGGAACGTGTCGCTGTTGGCGGCGCGCGGGCGTCAGGCCTTTCTCGAACATACCCCGATTCGCCAGCGCTCGACCGCGCCGGGACGCATCCATCGGCGCTTTGCGTATGGGCCCTCGCTCGAGGTCTTCATGCTCGACATGCGAACCTATCGTGGCGCCAACAGCCGCAATCGCCAGACCGAGAGCTCCGCGCAGACGGCTTTTCTGGGGGAGGATCAGTTCGACTGGCTGCACCGCTCGCTGAAGGCGTCCACGGCGACATGGAAGGTCATCGCCTCGGACATGCCCATCGGTCTGGTGGTCAGCGATGTCGAGGCGTACGAGGCCATCGCCAACGGGGATGCGGGCGCTCCCCTGGGGCGTGAGCGTGAGATCGCCAGGCTGCTGCGGTCGATCCGGGACGACAAGATCCACAACGTGGTGTGGCTGACGGCGGATGTTCACTACACGGCCGCGCATCACTATTCGCCGGAGCGTGCCCGTTTCCAGGAGTTCACGCCCTTCTGGGAATTCGTCAGCGGTCCATTGCATGCCGGCACCTTCGGCCCCGGTGCGCTGGACGCGACCTTCGGGCCGGAAGTGGTTTTCCAGAAAGCCCCGCCTGACGGCGAGTCGAACCTGCCGCCATCCCGGGGCTATCAATTCTTCGGCCAGGTCGATCTCGACGGCGACAGCGAGACGTTGACCGTGAGCCTGATGGATGCCGCCGGCAACACGCTGCATCGTCAGCAGCTGACGCCGGAGACGGCGTAATACGAGCCCCTGGCCCGCATCGCCGCGCTCCGACATTGAAGCTTGAGAACGGCAGGGCGATGCTACGAAGCGATAAGCGGCAAGACGACGTATTCATACCCGATGATCAGGCCTGTAAGGGCCAGGAGAAGCGCCAGGATACGATTGACGAGTCGCAGCAGGGCGTGATCATGAATGGCTTTTCCCATCGCGCTGCCCAGTAATGCGTAGCTTCCTGGCGCGCCGGTCGCCAGTACGCCGATGAGCAGCGCCACCATGATGAGGTCTGGCCCTTCTATCTGCATTGCGGGTAGCTGGATGGTCGCGATAGGCAGTGTGGCCACGATGCCTTTGGGGTTGAGTAATTGCATCAACACCCCTTCCTTGAAGCGCAAGGGACGCGATACCGCATCCACATCGGTCCTGTGAGGAGTGGATCTGGCTATCTTGATCGACAGGTAAAGAATGTAAAACGTGCCGAGCGCACTGATGACCAGGAGTGTCTTTCCCTGGATGAACACGCTTCCCAGCCAGCCAAACAGTAGAAGCATCAGCCACATCGCTGCGCCGACGCCGATGAAAAATCCTGTCGATTCCTTGGCTTGCCCGTTGATTCCGGCATTCAGGCCGAGCAGGTTCACCGGCCCGGGCGTGTACATCACGCTTATGGCATAGGCGAGCATCGCGAGCATGAGGATTTCCTGTCTTGCTAGGCGAAAATATGGGCTTGGTATTGTCGTGGTGTCATGCCGTAAATCCGCTTGAAACGACGGTTGAAGTGACTGAGGTCAGCAAAGCCGCAGCATAAGGCAGCCTCCATGACACTCTCGCCGTTTTCGAGGTGGCGCCGGGCGGCATTGACCCTGCAGTTCAATACATATTGGTGCGGCGTAATGCCGTACTGTGTCCTGAACGCTCTCAGGAAGTGATACTTGGAAATGCTGGCGGCATGGCTGATGTCATCCAGGCTGATATCGTATCTGGCATTTTCATGGATGAAGTCCTTCGCTCTTTCGAGCAGCGAGTCCGGCCGCCTGGCCCGCTCGTTGGGGGCAAAGTTTCCGGCGCGTTCGGCCAGACGAGCCGCAATGCGATACAGCGCATATTCTTGCTCGATCTGGCTCGTCTCCTGTTCCTCGATCATGCGTGACAGGGCGATGATCTCGTCGCGCAAGGGAACATCTTTCGTGAGGGTGGGGGCCAGGCGAGCGGCCTGCAGGCCTTGCACGCCCATGGCATTGGCAATGAGCGGGTCGAGCTCGTCGGGATGAATATAGAGCATGACATAATCGAGGGCGTCGCCGCCCCCGGCGTGGCCGTCATGCACTTCATCGGGATGCAAAGTGATCACGCTACCTGGTGGGCTGCGGTGAAATTCACCGTTGCTGAAGAAATCCTGACGTCCCGCCAGCGTGACACCCAGGGCATATTCTTCATGCGCATGCCGGTCGTACTGGAAGTCGTTCATCGTGGCATGCAATGCCGTCATGCGTGCCACATGCCGGCTTTTCATGAACCGGAAACGACTCGTGGATTGCATGGTGTCCTCCTTACGACCCGGTCGTGCCATGACAACGCCACTTTAGCGCGTCACGCGGGAGCGGGCTTGAACGATATTGCGCACTTTGTGCTTTCGGCGAGCCGGATGCGCGCACCCAGGACCATGGCGGGCCCGTCCGCTTCATCTCGGCATGACGAGCGCGTCCTGCTAGGCTGCAAGCTCGGTTCATGGAGGAGCAAGGGACGCGCATGACGGAAGAGCGGCGGCAGGAACTCGCGGGATTGTCACAACTTCTCGACCGGATCGGGCAGGCGCCGCGTACCGATGCCGAGCGCATACGGCTGGGCGAGATGCTGCAGGCGGTCGGCCAGGGCTCCTTCGGGCCATTGCTGCTGGTGCCCGGCGTGATCACGCTCTTGCCGCTGGTGGGCGACATCCCCGGGGTGCCCACGCTCATGGCGCTGCTGGTGCTATTGGTGGCGGGCCAGCTGCTGGTTGGGCGGCGCACGTTCTGGCTACCGCAATGGCTGCTGAAACGTTCGGTACCCCACGGCAAGCTCGACCGGGCGCTGACGTGGATGCACAAGCCTGCGCGCGTCATCGACCGTGGCTTGAAACCGCGCCTGACCTGGCTGACTCAGCGTGCCGGGACCTACCTCATCGCGCTTTTCTGCTTTCTCATCGCCCTGGCCATGCCGCTGATGGAAGTGGTGCCTTTCTCCGCCAACGGCGCGGGCCTGGCCTTGATGATGTTCGGCCTGTCACTGATGGCCAACGACGGTCTCTGGGCGCTGCTGGCGCTGATCCTCACCGGCGGCACGGTGGGAGCGGTGATCGTCGCGTTGCTGTGAGACGCCGGTACCGGCAGGCGATGGTGGGCTGATGCCTGTCAAGCCGGTGTCGTCTGATCGTCTCTTCGAAACTCACGTTGCAGCCAGTCCAGCAGCGCCAGCGTTTCCGCGCGTGGCTGGGCGCCGTGTCGCGTGTAAACGGACAGTGCATTGTCGAGTGGCAGAGACATCGACAGCGGACGTACGAGCTGTCCGCTCTGGATGAGGTGCTCGGCGGAACGCCGCCAGCCCAGGGCGATGCCATGACCCGCAAGCGCCGCCTGCAGGACCAGCGGATAGCTGTCGAAGACCATGCCGTTACCCAGGGCCGGCGCGAAGTTGCCCATGGCTCTCAGCCAGCTGTCCCACTCGAACCAGTCCGGCGGATCGGCCTCGTGATGGAGCAGGCAGTGCTCGGGCAGGGACGCCAGCGTGATGGGGCGCGGCTGGGCGGCCAGGTAACCGGGGCTGCAGATGGGGAAAATCTCGTCGGAGGCGGTGAAAGCCAACGCATGGCTGCCGCTGGGGCGGCCGCTCGTCTGCAGCGCGACATCGAAATAGTCATGGTGCTCGACCACGGGGCGCGTCGAGGTCACCAGGCGCACCTCGAGTTCCGGATGCCGGCGGTTGAGCGAGGCGAGTCTGGGCATCACCCAGTAGAATGCCTCGCAGAGCTGACAGAACAGCACCACGACGCCGTCATGCACTTCCTGACGCAGGGCATTGGCCTGCGCGGCAATCCCCTCCAGTGCGGCGCTCACCGTGCGTCCGAATTCACGGCCGGCAGCGGTGAGAAACACGCCCCGGTTTCGGCGTTCGAACAGGGCGACGCCGAGATCGTCTTCCAGTGCCCGAATCTGCCGACTGATGGCGGCCTGGGTGAGATGCAGCTCGTCGGCGGCGCGGGAAAAGCTTTCCAGGCGTGCGGCGGCTTCGAAGGGCATCAGGCTGGCGAGCGGGGGCAGGGCCTTGCCGAGTCGATTCATATAAGATCCATAATCTCAGCTCATGGAATGTAACGCATAACTCGTTTGTCGTGCATGCCTGGGGCGCGCACCCTTGAGCGGCTTATTGCTCAGGGAGAACGCACATGACGCCGATGAGCGGGACACGAACCTCGGCATGCCAAGGCATCGGTTGTATCGTCGCTTCGGTCTTCTGTCTCTCGATGGCCGACGCTCTGGTTAAGTATATCAGCGATGACGTGGGTGTCTGGCAGTTGTACGTGCTGCGTGCGCTGCTGGCATCGCCGCTGCTGGGGATGTTGCTCGGAAGACGTGGCGTGATGTGTCTGGGGCGGGCACTCCTACGCCGCTGGGTGCTGGTCAGAACCGGCTTGTTGATGGCGATGTGGGTGACCTTCTATGCGGCGCTGCCGACGTTGACGCTATCCATGGCAGCGGTGGCGCTGTACACCTCGCCGCTGTTCATTGCCTTGTTCGCTGCCTGGCTGGCCGGCGAGCGGCTTACAACAGCAGGCTGGTGGGGAATCGTCTTGGGCTTTGCCGGCGTGGTGCTGATATTGCGCCCGGGAACGATGCATTTCACGCCCACGGTGGCACTGCCGCTGCTGGCGGCGGTGTGTTATGCACTGGCGTCCGTGGTCACACGGATTCACTGCCGCAGTGAACGGGCATTGGTGCTTTCCGGGGCGTTGAACCTGGGATTCTTGAGCATGGGCGTCGCGGGATGTGTCGGCATGACGTTGTTCGCTGGAGACCCCGCACACGCGATGTCCTTTCTGACCTTGCCCTGGCAATCCTTGGCGCCCGCGACCTGGGGCGTGCTGGGTGGCCTGGCGGTGCTGTTCGTACTGGCCAGCAGTACGGTAGCCAAGGCGTATCAACTGGCTCCGGCCGCCTTGATCGGCGTTTTCGATTACGCGTACCTCATTTTCGCGACCGGTTGGGGGTGGTGGCTGTTCAGCGAGAAGCCGGACGTGGCCACGGCGGTGGGCATGTTGTGCGTGGGCGTGGCGGGAGTATGCGTCTGGCGCGCCACGCCCGACCGCATGTCGTCCAGTGTCGTGTCGGCCGGCGCCGCGCCTCGATCCGGTTATTCGTCGTGGCCGCCGGAATGATGCTGCCGATGTTTAACCTGGGGGCCGGATGCAGGTTGAGTCGTCCGCGATCCTTCCCTATACCTAGTGGGGCACGTCTTTCTTTCAACACGGACAAGGAGTTGTCGCATGTTGGCCTTCGTTGCCTGGCTCTTCATCGCCCTCGGCGTGATCACGGCTCTGGTGATCGCAAGGGATGTGATTCGACGCCCGCAGCCGATGGCGATCATGAACGTGACCTGGCCGGTCACCGGTCTGTACATGCCGATCATGGGTTGGTGGGCGTATGCCAAGATGGGACGTGCCGCGCCGTCGCAGACCGGACAGACGCACGCCCATGATGTGTCACACGGGCAGGAGACCACGCACGGTCATACCCATCGCCATGGCGACAAGCCCAAATGGCAGGGCGTCTTCGTGTCGGCCACGCATTGTGGCGGTGGATGCACGCTGGGGGATGTGGTGACCGCGCCTCTGGCGACCTTGACTGGATTCGCTCTGTTAGGTTCCGCGACGCTGGGACACTTCGTGCTGGCCTTTGTCGGCGCGTATCTGTTCGGCGTGCTGTTTCAATACTTACCTATCCGTGCCATGAGCGAGAGCGGTCCACGTCAGGCGTTGATCGATGCCATCAAGGCGGACACGCTCTCACTGATCGCGTTCCAGGCGGGCATGTATGTCTGGATGCTGATCGCCATTCACGGCTGGATGGGCGAAATGAATGCTTTCTCGGTCACATTCTGGTTCATGATGCAGATCGCCATGCTGATCGGCTTCGCAACCTCGTATCCCGCCAACTGGTGGTTGATCGAGCGCGGCATTAAACACGCTATGTGACAGGCGCCCGGTGCGCGCTCACGCCGAGAGGCCGGTGGTCTCGTCCAGGCCCAGGTGCACGTTCATGCTCTGCACCGCAGCGCCGGCAGCGCCCTTGCCCAGGTTGTCGAGCCGGGCGACGAGCGCGATCTGCTCGGCATTGCCGAACACGAACAGGTCGACGCGGTTGGTATCGTTGCAGCCCTGGACCTCGAAGAAACCGCCATCCAGGTTGGCCATGTCATCCAGCGGCATCACGCGCACGAAGGGCTCGTCGGCGTAGTGCGCGACATAGGCCTCGTGCAGTGCCGCGGCGGTGGTGCCCGCAGGCAATTGCGAGACATGCAGGGGAATCGTCACCGACAGGCCCTTGAGGAAGGGGCCGACGATGGGGGTGAAGACCGGCGCCTGGTCGAGGCCGCCGTGCACGCGCATCTCCGGCAGGTGCTTGTGGGCAAGGCCCATGGCATACGGGCGCGGCGCGGCCAGGCGTGGGTCGTTCTGGCCGGCTTCGTAGGCGGCGATCAGTTGCTTTCCGCCACCGCTGTAGCCGGTGATCGAATATGCCGTCAGCGGTGTCGCGGCGGGCAGCAGGCCGGCCTCGACCAGGGGCCGCGTGAGCATGACGAAGGCGCTGGCGTGACAGCCCGGGTTGGCGATGCGCTTGGTGGCGCGGATGGCATCACGCTGCCCCGGTGCCAGCTCGGGCAGGCCGTAGGCCCAATCGGGGTCGGTGCGAAAGGCGGTGCTGGCGTCGATCAGGCAGGTCGCCGGATTGTCCAGCAGGGCCACGGCCTCGCGCGAGGCAGCGTCCGGCAGGCACAAAAAGGCCACGTCGGCGGCGTTGAGAAGGCGTGCGCGCTCGGCGGCGTCCTTGCGCCTGTCGGCGTCGATGCGCAGCAGCTCGATATCGTCGCGTGCGGCGAGATAATCGAGCAGCCGCAGTCCAGTGGTGCCTTCCTGACCGTCTACATATACCTTGAATGCCATGGGGATGCGTTGCCTCGTTGACCGGAATCGTGCGTGCCGACGGTGACCGTCGGCCTGTCACCGCCTATTGTGCGGCGCTGGGCTCGCGCTGTCATGTCTCGGCCCGCAATCCGCTTGTCGTGACCCGCAAAAACGACCAGTCTGAAAGGGCCTGGGGTTTCCCGCCATCCACTCAGGGAAACCTGCATCCATGGCCACGCAGGCGAATCACTGCGTCGCGCGATGCTCGAAGACTCGTCCACTGCCAAGTCATGTCTCGTCTTCTGTGCTTCGGGCGCCTTGTGCTTCATCCTGCTTGCCGATTTCTTCAGTATTCCCTTGGGCAGCGTGATAAGGACGACACATGAACAAGCGTGTATTGGCTTTCGACGTCTACGGCACCTTGATCGACACCCATGGTGTGGTGGAGGCATTGACCACGGAGCTGGGCGATGCCGACAAGGCGCACGTCTTCTCGCAACGCTGGCGCGACAAGCAACTCGAATATGCGTTTCGTCGCTCCCTGATGGGGGCCTATGCGCGGTTTTCGGACTGCACCCGCGAGGCCCTTGAATTCACCGACCGTGCGCTCGGTGGCCGCCTGTCCGATGTCGCCAAGGAGCACCTGCTGGATCTCTATACGCGCCTGCCCGCATTTCCCGATGTGGACGCCGGACTGGCGCGTTTCGCCAACGCCGGGGTGCGTTGCGTGGCGTTTTCCAATGGCACCGACGAGGCGGTCTCCGGGCTGCTGTCGCAAGCGGGCATCAAGGCACGCTTCGACGCCGTGGTCAGTGTCGACGACATCAAGCGCTTCAAGCCCGATCCGGCGGTCTATGCCTATCTGCGCCAGTGCACCGAGTCCCGTGCCGCCGATACCTGGCTGGTGTCCAGCAACCCCTTCGATATCATCGGTGCCAAATATGCCGGCCTGCATGCCGCCTGGTTTCGGCGCAGTGCCGAGGCCCCCTTCGATCCCTGGGGTGACGAGCCCGACATGACGGTGAGCGACCTCGACGAGCTCGCCGATCGACTGTTGCAGTAACGCGCGACACGACGCGCCGCCAGGTCGGAAACGCCCCTGCCAGGCATGCCATGACATGCCTGGTCAGCGGGCGTTTTCTACTGTCCGGATGCGCCTTCATCCATGATCCGACGAAACGGGAAACGACATGCCGCATTCCCATCGCAGTACGGTACGACCGGCGCACAAGCGCCGCCTTGGCTGGGGACTGAGTGTACTGGCGGGGGTGGCGGTGCTCTTGCTGGTCGCCTGGTGGTGGGCGCTACCGGCATATATCGATCATCGCCTCAGCCAGATGCTGACCGAGCGCAGCGGCCGTCAGGTCACCATCGATGACGTCACCCTCACCCCGTGGCGCCACCAGGTGACGCTCGACGGACTGCGTATCGCCGGGCAGGCCGACACGCCGGTGTTCGCGAGCCGGCGGGTGGTGGCGACCCTCGACTGGCACTCGTTGTTCGACGCCGGCTGGCGCTTCGAACGGGTGGATCTGACGTCACCGCGTCTGCAACTCATCTGGCGCGCCGGGGGCGAGTGGAACCTGGCTCGGCTATTCGGCGGCGGTGGAGGAGGCGGTTCGGCACCGCTGCGCATCGATCGGCTCACGGTCAGCGACGGTCGGCTGGACTGGATCAACCGGCGTCCCGACGCGCCGCTGACGCTGAGCCTGAAAAACCTCGATCTCGAGGCACGGCATTATGACAACAGCGATGATCGTCCCTTTGCCCTGCAAGGTCAGGCGGACTGGCGTGGCGGCACGCTGAAGGGAACGGGCGAGATGGGCTTCTCGCCATGGACGCTGGATATCGATCTCGACGCCGATCAGGTACCGCTGACCGCGCTGTCGGGCTATCTGGCCCATGTCGTGCGCGCCGAGCCGTCGTCGGGCGCATTGGACGCACGGATTCGACTGCGTTCAGGCCGTGCCAGCGATGCCGGCACCCAGGTCAACGGTCAGGGCGGGATCGAAGGGCTCGAGATGCATGACCCCGACACGGATCAGCCCGTCGCTCGCGTCGAGCGCCTCGCCGTGGAAGGGCTGACGTTCGCCAGCGCGCGGCCGGCACTGACCGCCGAGCGGGTGTCGCTGGAGGCCCCCTGGCTCGATGTGACGATCGACGAGCGGCTCGATACCAACCTCGACCTATGGCAGCCGCCGCAGCAGACAGGGGCCGGCGGAGGCTCGGGCATGCATGTCGCGATCGGCACGCTGGCCATCGAGCGTGGTGCGGTGGCCTTCACGGACCGTCATCTGCCGCGCCCCTTCGCGCTGGATTTCGCCGAGTTGAATGGCGAGTGGCGACAGATCGGTGCCGAGCAGGCGAGCGCCGCCCAGCTGACGCTCGAGGGCCAGGTGGCGGAGGGATCGCCGCTGCGCATCGACGGCACCTTCGATCCGCTCGGCGATGCGCTGAACGGCAACCTGAACCTGCACTTCGAGCATCTCGATCTCGAGACTCTGGCCCCCTATCTGCGCGAGTTCGGTGGCTACGCCGTCGAGCGGGGCCAGGCCACGCTGGATCTCGATTACCGGCTCGAGCAAGGCCGGCTGCGAGCACGGAATCACCTCGTGCTGCATCGGCTCGAGCTCGGCAAGGAGGTCGATGCCTCGGCCACCGATCTGCCGCTCAAGACGCTGGTCGGCGTCCTGAAGAGCGAGGATGGCACCATTGAACTCGACATCCCCATGCGCTTGCCGCTCGACGATCCCGGCGCGGTGGATTTCGGCAGCGTGGCCGGCCAGGCGATCCGCGAGGCGCTCGAGAATCTGGTGTCGTCGCCGCTGGAAACGCTCTCCGAAGTGGTCGGTGACGGTGCCGACCCGGCCGCCGATGGCGAGGATCGCGGGAATGGCACGGCCGATGGCAGCGATCAAGGTGATGAGGCCCAGAGAGAGGGCCCGGCGCTCTACGAGCGCGCCCGCACTCGCCAGTGAGCGCTCAGTGAGGCGGACAGCGCTGCAGCGGGGCCTGCCGGAAGTAGCGGGCAAGCAGTGCGTAAAGCTCGGGATAGGCGGCGTCGAGGATGTCCGGTGCGGTGAAGAAGTACTCGCAGCAGACCGCGAAGCATTCGCCGGGATGGCTGGCGGCATAGTCGTCGATGGGGGGCGCGTCGCCGCGAGCCAGGTGCGCCTGGAGGTCGTCCCACACGCCGGTGAAGACGCGGTGCCAGTCGCGGGCATCGATATCGCGCGGCAAGGGCGGGAAGCCGTCGGCGTCCAGCGAGTTGCCCATGTCCAGCTTGTGGGCGAACTCGTGGATGACGACGTTGAAGCCGCCCCAGCCGCCGCTTTCCTGGATGTCCGACAACGCCAGCACGATGGGTCCCTGATGCCAGGTTTCGCCGACGCGCTCGTCCTCGTATTCGTGGACCACGCCCGCCTCGTCCATCTCCTCGACCCTGCGGCGGAACGCCTCCGGCAGCACGCGCACCTCGTGGACGTTGGCGAAGGCCTCGCGGGCCTCGTCTTCCGACCAGTGCAGCGTCATCAGGCACGCCTGGGCGACCAGGGCCAGGCGCGCGGGGAGATCGAACAGTTCGTCGTCGAACAGCGCCAGTCGCTTGCGCCGCAGAAAGGCCCAGGCGCGCTCGCCGAGGCGGTTTGCCTCCTCCGCCGGCAACGCCTGCAACAGGGGCACCCGCGCGAGGCCCTCGGCCCAGGCCTCGGCGGGGAAGGGGTGACGCGCGCCACGCCAGGCGTTCCACCATTTCATCGCGGGACTCCTTCTCGCCGTTCCCCGTCAGCGCCTCGACTCAGGCATCGTCCTGACGCGAGCCGGATGGCCGGCCCCCCGATTTCCACGACCAGTCGCGCCAGCGCAGGTCGAACAGGTCCTGGCGGCGATCCTTCAAGTTGGTCACCGACCCCTCGTTGCGGACCACCGTGAGACGGGTCAGGTCCAGATCCGAGAACATGATCATCTCGGTATTGGGCGTGGTCTCGGCCAGCACCGCATCGTGGGGGAAGGCGAAATCCGAGGGCGAGAACACCGAGGACTGCGCGTACTGGATCTCCATGTTCTCGATGGAAGGCACGTTGCCGACGCTACCGCAGAGCACCACGTAGCACTCGTTCTCGATGGCCCGCGCCTGGGCGCAGTGACGCACCCGCAGGTAGCCGTTCTTGGTGTCGGTCCAGAACGGCACGAAGAGGATGTCCATGTCCTGATCCGCGAGCAGGCGCGAGAGCTCCGGGAACTCGACGTCGTAGCAGATCAGGATGCCGATCCGCCCGGCATCGGTATCGAAGACCCGCAGGTCGTCGCCGCCCTCGATGATCCAGTCGCGACGCTCCTGAGGCGTGATGTGCAGCTTGGCCTGGGCCTCGATGTTGCCGTCGCGGTGGAACAGGTAGGCGATGTTGTAGAGGTGCCCGTCCTCGTGCTCCTCGATCATCGAGCCGGCGACGATGTTGATGTTGTAGGACACCGCCATGCGCGACAGCTCGGTCTTGAAACGCTCGGTGAAGCCGGCCAGAAAGCGGATGGCGGCGATCTGGTCCTGCTGGGCGGCACGATCCTGCAGGCCCATCAGCGGCGCGTTGAAGAGCTCCGGGAAAACCGCGAAATCGCTTTGATAGTCCGACAGCGCATCGACGAAGTACTCGGCCTGCTGCAGCACCGCCTCCACCGAGGAGAACTCGCGCATCTGCCACTGCACCGCGCCCACCCGTACCTGGGTCTTGCGGGTGTCGAGCACCGACTCGGCAGGCTCGAAAAGGATGTTGTTCCACTCGAGCAGGGTCGCATAGCCCTGGGATTTTTCATCCTCCGGCAGATACTTGCGCAGCAGCCGCTTGATCTGGAAGTCGTTGGCCAGCTGGAAGGAGAGGATGGGGTCGTGAATCTCCTTGCGCGAAACCTGATCCAGATACTCGGCCGGCGACATCTCGCTGGCGTACTGGTGATAGTTGGGAATCCGCCCGCCGGCGAGGATGGCCCGCATGTTCAATGACTTGCACAGATCCTTGCGGGCCTCGTAGAGGCGCCGGCCGAGCCGGTAACCGCGATAGGCCGGATCGATCAACACGTCCAGGCCATACATGGCGTCGCCTTCGGGGGCGTTGAGAATGATCTCCCGCTGGTCCATCAGATCGTCGTAGCGGTGCGGGTTGGAAAACTCTTCATAGTCGACGCGGGCGGTCAGCGCCACGCCGACCAGGGTCTCGTCATCCTCGATGGCGATCTGTCCGTCGGGGAACTCGCTGATCAAGCGCTCGATGGTGCGCTTCGGCCACGCGCCGCCGATATCGTGATAGACGCGGTCCATCAGCGTCTTGAGCTGCGGATAGTCCTCGGGGGTCAGATTGCGAAGATTGAGATGAAGATCATCGAGGGACATGGCGGCGTCCTGCGTTGCGGATACGAAAGTGGCGCTATTGTATCACGCGGTTCATGCGGCCCATGAGCCAATGACCGGGTCGTGGAAAGTCCCTTGCAACCGAACAAGCCCTGCAGGATGCAGGGCTTGTCGGATGACGCAGGTACTCCTGGCGGCGCGCTAGGAGGCCTGGAAGTTCTGCCGTGGGTTGGCGTTATCCTGACCATCCGCCTTGGGCTGGGTCCGCCAGATGGCGATGTTGGCGTAGCCGTAAAGGATCGTGATCGCGATCACCAGCATGTGGTACCAGAGGAAGGGAAGATAGGCCATGGTCGAGACGCCGAGGGTGGTGGCCATGAAGACACCGCCGTCGGTCCAGGGCACCATGGGGGTGGTGATGGTGCCGCCGGCTTCGGCATTGCGCGAGAGCACTCGCCGATCCACGCCCTGATCGTCATAGTTCTTCTCGGTGATGGTGCTGGCGGTAATCAGCGAGACATAGGCCGCGCCACCGAAGAAGTTGCCGAAGAAGCCGCCCAGCATGGTCGACACCGTCAAGCGGCCCGGATTGTTGGCCCAGCGCAGAAAGCCATTGCTGATCGCCTTGAGGATGCCCACCTGGCTCATCAAACCGCCGAGCCCCAGGGCAAACAGGATCAGCGCCACGACGCCGAGCATGGACTCGATGCCGCCGCGATTGAGCAGGGTGTTCAGGAACTCCACGTCGGACTGCATGGCGTTGCCCACGTAGGCGATGCGGATGGCATCGATGGGGCCGACACCTTGTGCCCACCAGGCACAGATGCTGCCCAGCACCGCGCCGAAGGTGATGACCGGAATGGCCGGGTAGCGGCGCGTCAGCAACCCGATCACGATCGCCGCCGGCAGCAGCAGCCAGGGGCTGATGGTGAAGTTGGCCTCGAGCGCTTGCATGGCGACGGTGGCGCGCGAGGTGTCCACGTCACCGCTCACATAGAAGAAGCCGACGATCAGAAACAGAATGGAGGCGATGGGAATGGCGAGCGCGCTGACCGTCATCATGGAACGGATGTGGTCGATCAGGTTGACCTTGCACAGCGAGGCGGTCATCACCGTGGTATCGGACAGCGGCGACATCTTGTCGCCGACGTAAGCGCCGGAGATGACCGCGCCGGCCACCAGCGGAAGCGGAATGCCGAAGCTGTGGCCGATGCCCATCATGGCCACCCCGGCGGTGCCCGCGGTCCCGAAGGAGGTGCCGGTCGATAGCGAGGTCAGGGCGCAGATCACGAACGCGGCGAACAGGAAGATCTGCGGGTTCATGACCGTCAGCCCGTAATAGATGATGCTGGGCACGATGCCGCCGGCGATCCAGGTGCCGATCAGCGCACCGACGGTGGTCAGCACCAGTACCGCCTCCATGCCATTGTGAATGCCGTCGATGAGGCCTCGCTGCATGTCGGCATAGGCCATCTTGAGCTTGAGGCCGAGTGCCATGACCAGGAACCAGGAGGCGAACAGCGCAAGCTGGATGGGAAGGCCGAGTACGTTGATGCTGAGGAACATGATGGCGATGAAGCCCACCATGACGGCGAGCACCTCCATCATGCCGGGTAGCCTAGTGGGGCCTTGAGGTGAGGACATAAGATCTCCTTCGGTCTTGTTGTCTGAGTTGAGGGGATTGCGTCTAGAAGCGATCGAGCCGGTAAGGCGCCAGCTCGGGAAGTGCTCGGTCACGGACAGAAGGCGGCTGCCGGGAAGTGCCGGCTTCCGTGGCGCCTGACGTTGCCAGCTCGGCCACCAGTTCGGCCGTCACCGCGGCCTGGGTAAGCCCCAGATGGTGATGCCCGAACGCCAGCAGTACCCTGCCGTCTTGCGCGCTATCGATGACGGGCAGCGAATCGGGCAGCGAGGGACGAAACCCCATCCAGGGGGTCGCTGCGGCGGCATCGAGGGGCGTCTTGAACAGGCCCTGGCTCAAGCGATGCAGCTGCCAGGCCCTTTCCATGTCGGGCGGTCGTTTCAGTCCCGCGAATTCGACGGTGCCCGCCAGACGCAGGCCGTCCGTCATCGGTGTCATGATGAAGCGACGCTCCAGCGACGTGACCGCCAGGGGCAGGCGCGACTGCTCGCCGGGCAGCATCAGGTGATAGCCTCGCTCGGTATCCAGCGGGACGCGTATCCCGGTGAGGCGGGCGGTGAGCGGTGCCGAGTGAGCGCCACAGGCCACCAGCACCTGGCGGCCGTGGAGCCGCCCGGCGCCGGCCGCCTCGAGCGTGACTCCCTGGGCATGAACGTGGCCGGAGACGACGTCGTCCTGACGGAAGGTGACGCCCGCCGACTTGGCCGCCGTCACCAGGTGCCGGACGAGCGCGAGAGGATCGACGACATGGCCGGTCGCAGGAAAGAACAGGCCGCCGCGAATCGCGTCGGAAAGTTGTGGCGCCACATCGCGGATGGCGTTGCCCGACCAGGATTCGACCGGCACGCCCTGGGTTGCCATGCAGGCTTGCAATGCCTGCAGCGCGGCCAACGAGTTGTCCTGCTCGTAGACCATGAAGGAACCGTCCTGCTTGAGCAGGTGGGCACCATCGACCGTGTCGAGGAGCCGTCGCCAGGCGTCGAGACTTGCCTCGTTGAGAGCACGGAGACCGCTCACGCTGGCCTGGTAAGGCGCCGGACGCAGATTCGACAGCAGGCGGATGAACCAGGGCAGCGCCTTGGGAAGATAGCGCCAGTCCAGACGCAGTGGCCCCTTGGGGTCCATCAGCATGCCAGGCAGGCGCTTGATGATCGACGCATCGGCGATGGGAAAGACCTGCTCGGTGGCCATGTGGCCCGCGTTGCCGAAGGAAGCCCCCATGCCGGGGGCCTGCTTGTCCACCACCATCACGTTCAAGCCTCGGCGACTCAGCGCGAGGGCGCTGACGATACCGATCACGCCGGCCCCGACGACGATGACGTCGGCCTGATCGGCATTGTCGTGGACGGCCTGATCCTGTGAGCCCATGGAGATTTCCTCGCGGTGGTGCCTGTTGTATTTGTCGATTGTATAAAATATAAGATATGTCGATGCCGGCTTCAATACCGCGTCGACCAAAGTCGTGATGCGATGCGCGAATACGGTGCCGGCAGTAGAGAGACGCGACCCCGGACGGGATGACAGGCAGGTGTCTGACCGCGTGGGGCGGAGACGAGGGGAGCAGGGAACGCCAGTGCCGACGCGCCCGGTGGCGCATCGCTGGCAGGTCAGGGGGAGGGCGTGCTCGAAAAGAGGGGCGGCGAGAGGAGCGGCGCTAGGGAGCCTCCACCTGCTTCGCGCGTTCGTCCAGAAGCGCGACGATGCCTTCGCAGGCTTCCTGTATATGCGTCTTCAACAATTCGCAGGCCTTGTCGGCATCGCGCTGGCGGGCCAGTTCGAGCAGGCCGTGGTGCTCTCGTTCGGCCTTCTCGATTTCCTGCGTATAGACCAGTTGCATGCGAATGTAGCGATCGGACTTGGTGTTCAACTGGCTGATCAGCGACAGCGTTTCAGGCAAGTCTGCCGGCGCGTACAGCGCCTGGTGGAAGGCGAAGTTGTACTCGCTCCAGTTATCGATATCGCCGCCGGAATTCAGCGCTTCATCGTACTTGAGCAGGATGTCTTCGGCCTTTTTCAGATCCGCGTCGGTGAGGCCATTGATGGCATGGCGCAGAACGTAGGTCTCGAGCAGTACGCGCAGATCGAACAGTTCGCGAATCTTGGCCACGGAAAGCTCGGTGGTGAAGGCGCCCCGGTGGGCATGAAACTCGACCAGGCCTTCGGATTCCAGGGTCAGCAGGGCTTCGCGGACAGGAATGCGGCTGACGTCGTAGTCCCTGGCCAGGGCATCCTGGCGCAGTTGGGTGCCGCCCTTGAATTCACCGCCCAGTATGCGTCCGCGCAGGTCGTCCGCGACGAATTGCGCGCGTGTCTTGTAAGTCGCCATGGCCGGCCCCTGCCGAAGATTGGATTTCGCATACTGTATACAACCTGTCGTGAATGTCCAAGATGGAGGCAGGGCGGCACCGGTGCCGTCCCGGGTTGCCGAGAAGACGCGGGGCGTGGCACCGGGAAAGGGAGCCGGGAGGTCTTGGACCTCCCGGTATGGCAGGGCGCGATCTGCCAGCGTGCCGCTGGACAGCGCGTCGTGTCAGGCAGGGTGGTGCATCAGGCATCGTCCAGGGTGGCGGACCAGTTCGCGTACCAGGTACGGAACAGCTCGTACTGGGTTTCGATATAGTGCCGCTGGGCGTCGCTGAGTGCATCGGTCTCGTTGAAGTGCAGCGCGTATTCCTGCTCGCCGTTGAGGACCATCAGGTGCTTGTAATAAAGCACCAGGTCGGCGCCTTCGTCGAAGGAGGACAGCACGCCGAGCGCTTCTTCGAGCTCCTTGGCCTGACGGCGCGCGACCACGTCCCCCTGGGCGGCTTTCCGGCTGAGCGTCACGAGATGCAGCACTTCGCGGGGCAAGGCATTGCCGATACCGGTGATGGCACCGGTGGCGCCGCAGTTGACGAAGCCGTGATAGACGGTGGTATCGACGCCGACCATCAGAGTGACCTCGGCGTCCTGTGAGGTGATGTGCTCCGCTGCATAGCGCAGATCATCGGCACCACCGAACTCCTTGAAGCCGATCAGGTTCGGGTGCTGGGCGCGAAGCGCGAAGAACAGGTCAGCACGAGTGGCGAAGCCATAGTAGGGGCTGTTGTAGATCACCGCCGGCAGCTCGGGCGCGGCCTCCAGGATGGCCGAGAAGTGAGCCTTCTGTGCGGTGGCGGACGTGCCCCGGGACAGGACGCGGGGAATGACCATCAACCCGGCGGCACCGACCTCGGCCGCATGGGCCGCATGGGAAACGGCCTCCCGGGAATTGACCGCTCCGGTGCCGACGATGGTCGGGATGCCCGCCTCGACCAGCCTGGCGACACCTTCCTGACGTTGTGCTTCGCTCAGCAGCGGCCAGTCGCCCATGGAGCCGCAGTACACCACGCCGCTCATCCCCAGCTCGATCAGTTCACGGCCCTTGGCGACCAGAGCGTCGAAATCCGGCTGGCGGTCGGCGGTGCATGGCGTCATCAGTGCGGGAATGCAGCCGGTAAAGATGGCATCGTTCATCGTTGTTCCTCGAAGGTTGGTCCATTGCATGTAGTGGCCTCAGCGCAGCGTGGTGACCGGCGCTGAGGCGTCGAGATCAAAGGCGTCATGGGCTCGCGATTCCCCAGGCGAAGGGATCCCGCTCATCGATCAGCAACGTGGCGTCGGCACTGAGATACGCGCGCCCCTTGATCGAAGGACGAATGCCATCGCCCTCCCGCTCGTAGAAGGCCTCGAAGCGGCTGCCGCAGATGCTCGCCTGTGTCCAGACCTGCCCCGGCGCCAGCTTGCCATCGGCGGCGAGACAGGCGAGCTTGGCGCTGGTGCCGGTGCCGCAGGGCGAGCGGTCATAAGCCTTGCCGGGGCAGAGCACGAAATTTCGGCTGTCGGCCTCGCGGTCGTCGCAGAAGAGTTCGATGTGGTCGATCACGCCGCCGTTTTCCCCGGTGATCGACTGCGCCTCCAGCGCCTGACGAATGGCCCAGGTGTAGTCGGTGAGGGCCTCGACGTTGTCGAGTTCGAGGGTCATGTCGTGATCGCTGACCAGGAAGAACCAGTTGCCGCCCCAGGCGATGTCGCCGTGTACGGTGCCGTAGCCCGGCACCTCGACGGGGACCCGGCGGCGATGACGGTAGGAGAGGACATTGCGCACGGTCACGGCGCCGTCGTCGTGAAGCGTGGCGCTGACGGGGCCCGCCGGCGTGTCGATCTTGTGACAGCCCGGCGTCAACTGCCCCAGATGATGCAGTGATGCCACCAGCCCGATGGTGCCGTGGCCGCACATGCCGAGATAGCCGCTATTGTTGAAGAAGATGACCCCGCAACTGGCATCACTGGATTCGGGGGCGCAGTACAGCGCGCCGACCAGCACGTCGTGTCCACGCGGTTCCAGCATGATGGCCCGTCGCCATGCATCGTGGTTGTCGCGGAAGTCGTCGCATTTCTCGGCAATGGTACGACCGGAAAGCGCCGGCATGCCTTCCATGACCAGCCGCGTCGGCTCTCCCGCCGTGTGGGAGTCGATGACGTGCACCCGTTTCATGAGCCACCTTCGTTCGATCTTGTTGGGTTTTATATTTTATACAATCTTCAAAGAGGTTTGTGAAGTCATGGCCGACGATAATCTTTCCGCAAGAGGCGGCCCGGGATACAGGTCGAAAGATGCGCGGACGCGTGCAGGCGGCAGCCAGCGCCGGACCGGCGGGCAGGACGCCGCTTGAACGGGGAAAGCAGAGGGAATGCCACCGGCCGGGGGCAGGGAAGACGGTGTGCCTGAAATGGCCGCGCATCCGGCCAGGAGGTGGAGTGTCACGCCTCGCTGGATGTCATGCGGACAGGTTCAGGCGTGACGGAGAAGCATCACGGGGCTAGCGCAGCTGGCTGTCCTTGCTGCCGCGCCGATTGTAGCCACTCACGGCGGTGCGCTGCTTGTCGCGCTCGCTCTGACATGCGATGCACAATCGCACGCCCTTTATCGCTTCGCGCCGCGCCTGGGGAATCGCCTCGCCGCATTCTTCGCAGTACGCGAGACTCTCCCCGCTGGGGAGCTCGCTCCGCGCGCGTTCCAGGGCGTCCTCGATGGTGCTGTCGATCTGCTCCTGGACGGCGCCGTCTTTCGACCATCCGCCTGCCATGGTCTGCCTCCTTCAGGGTCAACGGTCGCGTTTCGAGGATGTTGCCATCTGCGCCTCGTCGTGTCGCCCATGCCACGTCGGGGACGCTGACAGTATGGAACAACAAGCCTGGGACGACACGGGCGACGACACATGCTGGCATTCGCGCGCCGGTGTCGGGAATGTCGTCATGTCGGGCGAGCCATCTTGAAGTTCTGCTCGGCGCTGATCTCGAAGTAGTCGGCGGGACCGCCGCCACGCAGGATGGGGTGGGCTGCGGCGGTCTGGTAGACGCCGTCGCGAAGCAGTTGCTTGTCGATATGCACGCCGACGACCTCGCCGAGCACCAGCCAGGTGTCGAGCGACGTCCCGTCGGCGGCCTGCAGACGCACCACCTGGCTCAGCCGGCACTCGAAGGTGACGCGGGCTTCGGCGACATGCGGGACCCCGACGACCCGCGAAGAACGCGGCGTCAGACCGGCCAGCGCGAATTCGTCGACCTCGGGTGCCACGGCCGCGCAGCTGGCGTTCATCTGCTCGGCGAGTGCTCGGGTCGCGAGGTGCCAGCAGAACTCGCCGGTAGCCTCGATGTTACGCACGCTGTCCTTGTAGCCGATGCTGGAGAAGCCCACGATCGGCGGGGTGTAATTGAAGGCGTTGAAGAAACTGTAGGGCGCCAGGTTCAAGTGACCGTCGCGGTCCCGGGAAGAGATCCAGCCGATGGGGCGGGGCCCGACGATGGCATTGAAGGGATCGTGCGGCAGGTCGTGGCCCTGGCGTGGCTCGTAGAAGTGAAACCCATCACGCATGACGTGCTCCTGATTGATCATGAAAGAGTGCAGCGCCGGGCGTGTTACCCGGGCGGACCGCTGGCGTGATGGTAGCCAGAGATGCGCGTCAGTGACAGGGCGGCTAGGTCGCGCTGCCGTCGAGAACGTCTCGCGTGCGGCGAACGTTGGTGAGCAGTGGCGCACCCGTGGCAGGGTCCGTCATCAGCGAGCACTCGACGCCGTACAGCCGCTTGACCAGCGCCGGCGTGACCGTCTCGCCGGGTGGCCCCTCGGCGACGACGCGGCCCTGATGCATGGCAATCAGGTGATCGGCGTAGCGGCATGCACTCGCCAGGTCGTGGATGACCATGACGATGGTCTTGCCCGATGTCGCCAGCGACTGAATGAGTTCGTAGACCTCGACCTGATGGCCGAGGTCGAGCGCCGAGGTGGGCTCGTCGAGCAGCAGCGTTGCGGTCTGCTGGGCGATGGCCATGGCGATCCACGCGCGTTGGCGCTGGCCGCCGGAGAGGGCATCCACGGGGCGCTGGGCAAGCGGCGTCAGGCCCGTCATGTCCAGCGCCGCGTCGACGATCCGCTTGTCCTCCGGAGACCATTGGCGTAGCCAGCTCTGATGCGGGTGCCGACCGAAGCGTACCAGCTCGGCCACGGTCAGCGCCTCGGGGGCATGGGGCTGTTGCGGCAACAGCGCCAGGCGCTTGGCCAGTTGGCGGCTCGGCAGGCGCTGAATGTCCGCGCCATCGAGCAGCACCGTGCCGTCCCGGGGCTTGAGCAGCCGCGAAAGGCCGGCCAGCAGCGTCGACTTGCCGCAGCCATTGGGGCCGACGATCGCCGTGACCCGGCCCGGCGGCAATCGCAGGTCGAGGTTCTCGATCACCGCGACCGGGCCGTAGGACAGCGACAGATCCCGTACCGTCATCTCCGGTGCTGGTGTGGCCGAGGGCGTGTCGGGCCGGGTAGCGTCGCGCTCGCCGGCGGATATGTCGTGTGTCATGGCGCGGTCCTGGCGTTGGGATTCAAGAGTATCCACAGCAGCAGCGGGCTGCCGATCAGGGCGGTGACGATCCCCACGGGGATCTCGATGGGCGCGAGCAGCACGCGCCCGAGCAGGTCGGCGGCGACCATGACCACGGCGCCGGCCAGGGTCGCGCCGACCACGGGAACGGTGTTCCGGGCACTCAGCTGGCGCGCGAACTCGGGGCCGATCAGCGCCACCATGCCCACCGGGCCTGCCACCGCCACGGCCAGGCCGGTCAGGATCACCGCGATGCCGAGAGCGATCATTCGACAACGACTCGCCGCGACACCCAGGCCGGTGGCAACGGCATCGGAAAGTCGCAGCACGGTCAGCGAGCGGGTCAGCCAGATGCCAGCCAGCAAGGCAGGCGGCAGGGCCAGCGACAGGCTCAGCACCGCGTGATCGGGGCGTGCGTTGAGACTCCCCACCGTCCACGGGTAGGCCGCATTGGCGGCGTCGATGGAGACGCGCGTCAGCATGAGCTGGGTGAGGGCGCCAAAGACGGCGCCGACGCCGATGCCGGCGACCAGAAAGCGATACCCGCGCACGCCGATGCGGCCCGTCAAGCCGAAGGTGAGCGCCGCGGCGACGGCGGCGCCGGTCAAGGCCATCGCCGGCGGGGCCAGGCTGATGCCGGCGCCCACCACGGAGGCCACGGCGAAAGCGGTGGCGCCGTTGTCGAGGCCGACGATCCCTGGCGTGGCCAGGCGGTTGCGCGCGACGGTCTGCATCAGGCAGCCGGCCAGGGCAAAGGCACCTCCCGTGGCGATGCCGGCAACCACCCGAGGCAGACGCAAGTCGCGGATCACGAAGATGTCGAGCGGGTCGCCTTCTCCGAACAGGGCGCGCAGCGTCGCCGGCAGCGACAACGAGGCGGCGCTGCCGGTGTTCAGCGAGACGCCTGCCAGCATCAGCAGAAGCCCCAGCAACAGCAGGTTGGCGAGCAGGTTGCGCTTGTCGACGATCACGCGCAGGGGAGGGCGCTGGCCCAGTGGCAACGCGAGGTAGTACTTGTCCTGGCGCACCGCGTTCGAAGCGTCGACGGGGGACGTCATGGCGTGGCCCGCGGAAGGTGTCGTGAATGAAGCGTCGGACATGTGCGGCCTATAGCGTCGGCAGCCGGCGGCCACGTACCACGCCGATCAGCACGGGGGCGCCGATCAGCGCCGTGAGCACGCCCAGCGGGAGTTCGGAGGGCGGTACCACGAGCCGCGAGACGATATCCGCGCTGACGACGACGATAGGGCCCAGCGGCAGGCACAACCATAGCGTGCGCCGAATGTCGGGGCCGGCCAGCGCGCGCGCGGCGAAGGGGACCACCAGCCCCACGAAGGCGATGGGCCCGGCGGCGGCAGTGGCGCCGCCCACCAGCAGGGCGACGACCACGATCACCAGCAGACGCACCAGACGAGGGTGATGTCCCAGCCCGATGGCGACGTGCTCGCCCAGTGCCAGCGCCGCCAGTGGGCGCGCGAGCATGACGATCAGCAATGCGGCGATGCCCAGGCTGGGAAACAGCGGTACCAGGTCGTCGAGCTGGCGGCCGGCGAGGCTGCCCACCACCCAGAAGCGGATTTCATCCGCCGTGTACTGGTCGTAGAGGAGGATCAGCGACGACAACGAATGCAGCAGGCCCGACAGGATGGCGCCGGCCAGGATGAGGCGGATGGGGTCATCGCCGATGCCTTGCAGGCGCGCGGCGGCGAGCACGCAGAGACACCCGCCTAGGGCGCCGAGCTGGGCGACCGAGACGCGTAGCGTGGCGGTATCGGCCCCCCACAGGATCGCCAGCGTCACGGCGAAGGCGGCTCCAGCGCTGACGCCCAGCAAGCCGGGTTCTGCCAGCGGATTGCGTGTCACGGCCTGCAGCAGCGCGCCCGCGATGCCGAGGGCGGCGCCCACCACCAGGCCGATCCACAGCCGTGGCATGCGTAGCTCGGTCAGCACGAAACGAGCCTCGCCGCCGCTGGCGGTGCCCATGTGCTGCAAGGCCTGCCAGGCGCGCGCGGGGCCGATATCGCCGGCGCCGTACAGCAAGCTCGACAGCGCGATGGCGGCCAGCAGGCCGGTCAGGCCAAGCCACAGGCCGATCAGGGAGCGAGGCTTGCCGAATGACAGGCAATGAGTCAGGACACGCATAAGAAGGGCATCGTTACCAGCAAGTGCTCAAGCGCCCGGGAGCGCAATCATTGGGCCGCATCCATGGCGGAGGCGATATCGTCGAGGATGGCCTTGGCCGCCATCGGCCCGGTGGCGCTGGTCCATAGCTGGCCGTCGACGCTGACCACCCGGTCGCGCTGGACGACATCGAGACGCTCGAAGGCCGGTGATTGCCTGGCCGCCTCGTAGGCCTCGTCACCCTCGGCGTTCAGCGTGGCCAGGAACAGCCAGTCGTTGTCGATCCGCGAAAGGTTCTCGAGGCTCAGTGGATCGCTGTGCGGACGTCCCTCCTTGACGGTATCGCCGTCCTCGACCGTGAAACCGCTCTTGGTGAGCAGCGTGCTGGCAAAGATGTTGTCGGCCATCACGATGGCGCCCTGCGGCATCCAGCGAATCAGGCTGGCGGTCGGGGAGCCGTTCTGGCGTTCGCTCAACGCCTCGGCCTTGGCGTCGATCTCGGCGATAGCGTCATCGATGGTGTCGCTGCGCCCAAGTGCCTTGCCGTAGACCCGTGCCTCGTTCTCCCAGCTCTCCATCTGGTAGGGCTCGACATCCGGCACCACGGTCGGTGCGATGCGCGACAGCAGTTCGTACTGGGCTTCGGGCAATTGCGGCGAGGCCAGGATGACATCCGGCGCGAGCGCCGCTACCGCTTCGATGTTGGTCTCGCGCGGGGTGCCGACGATCTCGATGCCATCGGCCTGCTCGCCGAAATAACGCGCCACGCCGTCGCCACCTCGCGTGGCGACCGCGCCCAGCGGTTTCACGCCAGCCGTGAGGGACGTATCCAGCGCGTTGGTATAGAGCGTGACGACACGCGCGGGATTGTCGGCGACCTCCACCGTACCGTAGGCGGTCTCTAGGGACCTGGCGTCGGCCGGAAGCGTCGCGGAAAGCGCGGCGATACCGGCCGTCGCCATGCAGAGGTGTCGTAGCGATGTCATGAGAGGCTCCTGATGGTGATTACCGTGCTGATCTCCTCCCGGAGACACGCACCCTGTGCTCGATCGCGTGGAATAGTAAACGAGAACAAATGTAAATGAGAAGCTATCTCATGAGTTGTCAGTCGCTTCTTGGTCCGTATCGCCACGCCGAGAGACACTGCTCCCCTTGGTCGTGCGTTGCGTCAGGCAATCCCTGGCATGATCGTCTATGTTTTGATTATTGTTTTTAAAGGGTTTTTTGTTGTCGGGATCGAGAGTGAGGCGAGGCAGGAAAGCACGCGGCGTAGGCGGTGACGCAGGTGTTCTGGATGATGAAACACGGCGTTCGTCGATCGGCGAGTCGTCTCGAAGGCCGCACCGCCCGGTGAGCGGTGCGTGAGCGTGGTCGTTATGTGCGGCGGTCTGCAAGGACGCGTCGGCCGCGACGGCAATCCTGCTCATGGGGGGCGTCGACCCATGGCTCGGCGATGCCTTGCGATACCCATTCAGCGACGCCGGGATGCTCGAGCAGACGTTGCGCATAGGCGAGTGCCGTCTCTCCGAGCGGCAGGTCATAGCCCTGAACGCGCACTGCCACCGGAGCGAAGAACGCATCGACGGCCGTAAAACGTTCACCGGCGAGCCACGGCCCGCCGAAACGTTGCAGGCCTTCGCACCACAGGGTCTCCAGCCGGTCCAGGTCCCGTTGGAGTCCCTCGCTCGGCGTGCCCAGTTCGATGCGCAACGCACAGTTCATGGAGCATTCGTCACGCAAGGCCGGGAAGCCGGAATGCATTTCGGCGGTGGCGCAACGTGCCCAGGCCCGAGCCGCACGTGATCGAGGCCAGAGGTCCGGATGGTCCTCGGCGACATACTCGATGATGGCAAGCGAGTCCCAGACCACGCTTTCGTTCTCATGCAGGCATGGCACCTTGGCGGTGGGCGAAAACGACGTGAAAGCCGTCTGAGGGCCGGCGCCATCGAACGGTGTCAGTACCTCTTCGAAGGGAATGTCGAGCGCCTTGAGCGCCACCCATGGGCGCATGGACCAGGACGAGTAGTTCTTGTTGGCGATAAAGAGTCGATATGACATGGGAGCTCCATGGTAGGCGCAGAGGGTAACCGCTCATGGGCCGGCGAGGCCCGGTGTCGCGACCTCGCGGGCGTGGGCGCGTGCCGCGATCAGTCCCGCCCTTCCAGAAAGACCAGGGCACGGCCGTGGGAGAGCGCCGCGGCGTGGCGATGGTAGGCACCGCGGGCCCAGCAGTTGAAGCCGTGGTCGGCCCCTTCGTAGACGTGGATCGTGACGTCGTCACGGTCGGCGAAGGTGGCGCGGACCTGGTCGACGGTCTCGGCGGGGATGTGCCCGTCGTTGCCTGCGAAATGGAACTGCACCGGCACGTCGAGGCGCGACGCCTTGTCCAGGTGCTTGTGAATGCCGCCCGGATAGAAGCTTGCCGCGCGGTCGACGCCCGACTCGATGGCGGCGAGATAGGCGAGGATGCCGCCCATGCAGTAGCCGATGGCGGTGACCTGGCCGTCGCATTCAGCGCGCTGGCGCAAGGCCTGGGTGGTGCTGGCAAGGTCCTTGACGGCCACCGTGAAGTCGATGTCCCCGACGAGCTTGAAGGCCTTGTCCATGTCGGCGCCTTCGTAGGCGAGTTCCACGCCCGGTTCCTGACGCCAGAAGACATCCGGGGAGAGGACCACGTAGCCGTCCTGTGCGTACTGCTCGGCGACGCTGCGGATATGGGCGTTGACGCCGAAGATTTCCTGAATCAGCACGATACCGGGCCCCTGGCCCGCGGGTGGCAGGGCCAGATAGCCCTTGAAGCTCTGGCCGTCATGCGACGGAATGTCGATCCACTGCGTGGTGACCGGCGATGCGCTCATGTCGTCTCCTTGAGGTGAGGGAAGCACTCGGCCCCAGTCTAGAGAGTCATTGTCGGCGAGGCCAGGTGGTTCGCAGGCAAATGATACCTGCCGCCAGACCACTTTTAATCCTTATGAGAATATAAAAATCGCGCTTTAGAATTTTTCATTCTTTTAGGACTTGCCTAGCCTAGAGGTCTTCGTCTTACGTCCACCCATGGCAATGATGAGAGGCCCAATGTCGCAAGGACCCCTGTCCGAATCGAACAGTCCCCTCAGCGCCGATCAGGCACATCGGCTCAACGCGGCGCTGGCCGACCTCGATGCCCGACAGCGCGCGTGGCTGCAGGGCTACCTGGCCGGCCTGGACGCGCAGGCGCCGGTGAGCGAGGCGAGTGTCGTGTCGTCGGCCTCGCCCCCGGGCGAACCGTTGACCGTGCTGTTCGGCAGTCAGACCGGCAATGCCGAGGGCGTGGCCGAGCAGGCCGCGGCTCGGGCACGCGAGCGGGGCCTGGAGGTCGAATTGAAGGATATGGCGTCCTTCGGCAAGCAGGATCTCAAGCGCGCCACACGCCTGATGGCAGTGGTCAGCACGCAAGGCGACGGCGATCCCCCCGATGGTGCCCTGGGCTTTTACGAGTTGCTGGCCGGCCGCAAGGCGCCGCGCCTGGGCGAGGATCATCATTTCGCGGTGCTGGGGCTGGGGGACGCCAGCTACGAATACTTTTGCGAATCCGGCAAGGTACTCGACTCGCGGCTCGAATCCCTGGGCGCCCAGCGCTTGTGCGCGCGTGTCGATGCCGATGTCGACTACGAGGACACCGCCAGCCAGTGGATCGAGTCCACTCTCGCGGCCTTCGCCGAGCTTGCGGGGGCCTCGGCGCCGGATGATGGCGGGAGCGCTGCCAGCACCGAGCGTGCTGCAGCGACCTATTCGCGTTCCCATCCCTTCCAGGCGGAAGTGCTCGAGGTACAGCCGCTCAACACCGAGGACTCCGACAAGCAGACCCTGCATGTCGAGCTCTCGCTGGAGGAGTCGGGGCTGGACTACCTGCCGGGCGATGCCGTGGGCATCGTGCCGCAGAACGATCCCGCCTACGTCGATGAGCTGCTGGCGGCCTTGCGGCTGGATGGCGAGGCGCCGCTCGAGGAGGGGCGGCGCTTGCGGGACGCCTTGCTCCGCGATTTCGAGATTACCACTCTGACGCGCCCCTTCCTCAATCAGTGGGCCGAGATCAGCGACGATGCCGAGCTGCGACGCCTGCTCGACGAGGAATCGCGTGACGAGCTGCGTGACTGGCTGCAGGGGCGGCATATCATCGATGTGCTGGAGCGCTTTCCCGTCGAGGGCGTGGAAGCGGAGAGCTTCATTCGTGCCCTGCGCAAGCTGCCGCCACGCTTGTACTCGATCGCCTCGAGCCAGGCCGCCGCGCCGGACGAGGTACACCTCACGGTGGGGGTGGTGCGCTACGAGACCCACGGCCGTGCCCGCAACGGCGTGGCCACGACCTATCTGGCCGACCGCGTGAAGCCCGGCGACCAGGTGCCGATTTACATCGACCACAACAAGCATTTCAAGCTGCCCGACGACGATTCGGCACCGGTCGTGATGATCGGCCCCGGTACTGGCGTGGCGCCGTTTCGTGCCTTCCTGCAGGAGCGCGAGGCACGGGACGCGAGCGGCGACAACTGGTTGTTCTTCGGCGATCGCCGACGGCGCAGCGACTTCCTGTATCAGGCCGAGTGGCTGCAGTGGCGCAAGACGGGATTGCTGACACGGCTCGACGTGGCGTTTTCGCGCGACCAGCAAGACAAGGTCTATGTGCAGGACCGTCTGCGCGAACAGGCCGCCACACTCTATGAATGGTTGCAGGCCGGTGCCTATCTTTACGTCTGCGGCGATGCCGATCGCATGGCGCCGGACGTGCATCAGGCCTTGCTCGATGTCATCCGCGAGCAAGGCGGTCACGATGAAGAGGCCGCTGCCGAGTACCTGCGCGACCTGCAGCAGCAAAAGCGCTATCAGCGCGACGTCTACTGAGATGCGGGAGACCGACATGGATATCATCGCCAAATTGCGCGACGTATCGTTCGACGAGCTGCATCCGAACGAGCGGCTCAAGGTCGACAGCCACTACTTGTACGGCACCCTCGAAGAAAGCCTGGCGGATCGCGCCACGGGGGCGGTCAGCGACGCTGACACCCAGCTCACCAAGTTCCACGGTTTCTATCAGCAGGATGACCGCGATCTGCGCGACGATCGCCGTCACCGCAAGCTGGAGCCGTTGTACTCGTTCATGGTGCGCCTGCGCCTGCCGGGCGGTCGCGTATCCCCCGAGCAGTGGCTGACGCTGGACGATAACGCCAGGCGTTATGCCAATGGCACGCTGCGCATCACCACGCGCCAGACCTTTCAATATCATGGCGTGTTCAAGGAAAATCTGCGTGGGCACCTGCAGGCACTGGACAAGGCAATGATGGACACCATCGCTGCCTGCGGCGACGTCAATCGCAACGTGATCTGCACCGCCAATCCCCATCGCTCTCCGATCCATCGCCAGGTCCACGATCTCGCGCACGAGATCAGCGCGCATCTGTTGCCGCGTACCCGGGCCTACCACGAGATCTTCCTCGGCGAAGAACGCGTGGCGGGCGGCCCCCGGGAAGCCGAAGACGAGGTCGAGCCGCTGTACACGCGGCATTATCTGCCGCGCAAGTTCAAGGTCGCCCTGGCGATCCCGCCGGAGAACGACGTCGATGTCTTCGCCCACGATGTCGGCTTCATTGCCGATGTCCAGGCAGGCGAGCTCAAGGGATTCAATGTCTGCATCGGGGGCGGCATGGGCATGACGCACGGCGAGCCTGCGACCTTCCCGCGGCTTTCCGACATCGTCGGCTACTGCACGCCGGATCGCGTCGTGGCCGTGGCGGAGGCGATCATGCTGGTGCAACGCGACAACGGCAATCGGCACGATCGCAAGCAGGCGCGACTCAAATATACCGTCGAGGCCCTGGGGGTCGACGGGTTCCGCCAGGAGGTCGAGGCGCGTCTGGGCGAGGCACTGTCGCCGGCGCGCGAACTGACACTGACGCACAACGGCGATCGGCTCGGCTGGTACCAGGGCGAGGACGGCCTCTGGCATTACGGTCTGTTCGTCCAGAACGGCCGCCTGGCGGACAGCGACGGCGGGCCGCAGCTGATGACGGGCATGCGCGAGATCGCCCAGGCGCACGACGGCGACATCGTGCTGACCACCAACCAGAACCTGATCATCACCCAGGTCCCCGAGGCACGTCGCGAGGTCATCGACGATCTGCTGGATCGCTATCGGATGACGGTCGAGGCGACGCCGCTGCGCCGCCACGCCATGGCTTGCGTGGCGTTTCCGACCTGCGGTCTGGCGATGGCCGAAAGCGAACGCTACCTGCCGTCGTTGATCGATCGTCTGGACGCGATCATGCGCGAGGCAGGGCTTGCCGACGACGCCATCATCGTGCGCATGACGGGCTGTCCCAATGGCTGCGCGCGTCCGTACCTGGCGGAGATCGGCTTCGTGGGCAAGACCATTGGACGCTACAACCTGTACCTGGGAGGGGGTTTCGCCGGCGAGCGGCTCAACAAGCTCTATCGCGAGAACATCGACGAAGCGACCATCCTCGAGGAACTCACGCCCTTGATCCGACGCTATGCCGTCGAGCGCGAGCCGGGCGAAGCGTTCGGCGACTTCGTGGTGCGCACCGGCATCATCGCGCCGACGCTGGCCGGCCGCGAGTTCCATGCCTAGGCACTCGTCAGTCGGTGCCCTGGGCATGTCGTTATTGAAAGATGAAGCTCGGCCCCTCGTCGATGCCGATCCGCCGCAATAGTTTGACCAGTGCCCCGTAATCGCGAAGTGAGCGACTTGCGCGGCTTTTCGCGGTCATGTCTTGCAGTATGCCGTGGCGTTCGGGAATTTCGAGGTGGTCGAGGATGACCCGCCAGAAGCCCACATCGAGTTCGACGAAGTCGTCGATGGCACGCAACAGGTGAGCGCGGAAGATGGCTTGCTGCCCGGCCCCCAGGCGTTCGTAAACGGCGCGGGCGATTTCGCCGAAAATGGCCGCATGCGAGGCCTCATCCTGCCGGTGAAGTTCGGTGTTGAGACGGTTGAGGGGCTGAATGCTGCGGTCCTGCGAGAGCCGCTTCAGGAACACGTTGATGGTCATCTCGGCCACGGTGGCGTAGGCCATGCGGATCAGGGCGTACTCGCGCTCGTTCTCCGCCTTGGCCAGGCTGGCGTCCATGCGTTGCCCCAGCAGGGGCGTGGGAATGTGCAGGTCCTGGAGTCGGTGCTGGCGGCGCGCGCAGTCGCAGACTTCCAGACACATCAGGATATGGAATTGCTCGTCGACCTGCGTCTGGGCGATGGCCTTCTTGGACACGGTATCGTCGACGCCTGGCAGGGCGCCCTTCATCAGCAGCGAGCACAACGGATTGATGACCTTGTCCTCGACGAAGATCGTCTTCTCGTTGTAATTGATCCAGGCGCCGGCGAGCACGCGGCGTTTCTCCGCCTCGTCGATGGCCTGAAAGCGCGGATCGTCCCAGAACGGCACCATCGACGGGGGAAAGTCTGGCGCGCTGGTGTCGTAGTAATCGCTCAGGTCGAGCCGTGCCTTGCGCACCGTGACGCGCTGATTCCAGTTGTCGGTGAGGCGCGCGAGGATCTCGCTTTCGCGCGCCGGGGCGAAGGGGTCGGTGGCGGTGTACATGAAAGTGAATCCCTGACGAAAACGTCTGCATACGGGTTGTCGCCCCGCGGGGCGGTATGTCGGTGTTCGGCTAGGCGCTGACAGCGGCCTCGCGTCGTCGCGCCGTCGGTAGACGTTTGAGGAAGTTCGCCAGCATCAGGTGGCCGTACTCGGTGAGTATCGATTCGGGATGGAACTGCACCCCCTCGATGTCCAGAGTGCGATGACGGATTCCCATGACGTCATCGATGCGACCGTGTTCGTCGCAGGTCCAGGCACTGATCTCGAAGTCGGCCGGCATGCACTGGCGGGTGACGATGAGCGAGTGATAGCGCGTCACGCGCACGGGGTTGATCACACCCGAGAAGACGCCCCTGCCATCATGGTGGATCGTCGACACCTTGCCGTGCATGACCTCGCGGGCATGTTCGACGCGGCCGCCGAAAGCCTGAGCGATGGCTTCGTGACCCAGGCAGATGCCCAGGATCGGTATCTTGCCGGCGTAGGCCTTGATGACCGCCAGCGTGATGCCGGACTGTTCCGGCGTGCAGGGGCCGGGCGATATCAGGATGCCGTCGATGTCGTGATGCGCCAGCTGGTCCAGTGTCATCGCGTCATTCTTGACGATCCAGGGATCGGTGCCCAACTGCTGGAGATAGGACACGATGTTGTAGGTGAAGGAATCGTAGTTATCAATCAAGCAAAGCATGTGCAGCCTCCTGACCGGCCACGGCGATGAGGGTTTGGCGAGCCTGCTTGCCGAGCGTGACCGGCACGACGCCACGCACGGCATTGGTCAACCAGATGGCATCGGCCTCCAGCAGATCCTGCGGGGTCAGCGGGCGCTCGCAGCAACGCTCGCAACTCGTTTCGATGAGCATGCGTCGGGCGATGCCGGGCAATACGCCTTCCTCGAGCGGCGGCGTCAGCAACAGGCCGTCCTTTTCGATGAACAGGTTGTGGCGACTCGCCTCGGTCAGGCGTCCTTCCGCGTTGAGAAAAGCGACGTCGTAGTCGCCGGCCTCGCGGTGGTGCTGGTAAGCCTGCTCGTACAGCGAACGCTCCGTCGTCTTGTACTGCAGCAGGAAATCGCGTCGGTCGATACGCTGGTCGCTGATCCCCAGGCGGGCGGTCTGCGTACTCTCGGGCATGGCCGGCAGCGGAGCCGTGGTCACCTCGAGCTGACCGTCGTGTGCCATCAACAGGCGCACCTTGGCATCGTGACGAAGATCCGCGATGGCCTCGCCGAGGGCGTCACGCACGCGTGGCCCATCGAAGACGAACTGCAGATCGTGCGCCGAACGCGCCAGGCGCTGCAGATGTTCCTCGAGGTGCTCGATGCGTGCCTCGGCGTTGGAATAGCGCATCGTCTCGATCAGTTGCAGGTCCTGATTGAGTCCCGTCAGGAAGCGTGCCTTGAGCAGGCACTCCGCATACTCCGCCTCGGCATCGGACTCGAAGAGCACACCGCCGCCGACGCCCATCTCAGCCGTACCGTCGGCATGTGCGATGCAGGTGCGAATGGGAACGTTGAAGCAGAAGTCGTTGTGCGGCGTGAGATACCCGATCGCGCCGGTATAGACGCCGCGTGGCTCGCGTTCCAGCTCCTCGATGATCTGCATCGTGCGTATCTTGGGGGCTCCGGTGATCGAACCGCACGGAAACAGTTCGCGGAAGACATGCTCGATCCTGGCATCGGAGGCGATACTGCCGGTCACCGTGGAAATCATCTGGTGCAGCGTCTCGAATGTCTGTATCTCGAACAGGTTCTTGACGGCCACCGACCCTGGTGAGGCAATACGACTGATGTCGTTGCGCAGCAAATCGACGATCATCACGTTTTCCGAGCGTGTCTTGGCATCATGGCGCATGGTGTCGAGAATGCCGGCATCTTCCTGCGGCGTGACGCCGCGCGGGAAAGTGCCTTTCATGGGCTTGGATTCCAGCGCGGTGCCTTGTTTGCGCAGGAACAGCTCCGGCGACAGAGAAAGGACTGAATATTCCGGAAAGTTCAGGAAGCCGCCGAATTCGACTTTTTGTCGATGACGAAGTTTTCTATACAAGGTGATCGGCGATCCCTGATATTCGAGACGATACTTCAGTGTGTAGTTGATTTGATAAGTATCGCCTTCACGAATGTAGGACTTTATCTTTTCGATGTTTTTGAGATAGCGGTCGCGAGTTTCGTTGAGTGCCAGGTGGCGAATGGCCGACGGCGTGGCATCGGGAGTCCGTGACTCGAGGAACCGGCTCGCTTGCTGCTGGGACAAACGCCGTACGTCCCGAAACGCATAGAAATGCACCAGTGGCGTGTCGCTCGAAGGGCGCCGGCAAAAGGCGAAATCCTGCTTGTCGGAAAGCGCATAACCGGCTTCGTAGGCGAGGTAACCGCTGAGGTAATAGCCCTGTCCACGCAGCTCGTCGATCTCCCGCAAGGCGGCGCGCAACGCGTCGTTGCGATAGCATATAACCTCGAAAACCGGGTTCTCGAACAATAAAGAGGTACGGTTGCCGTTCGAACAGCGTGTATTTTCGAGCAGTATGAATATATTATCGTCCTGCTGTTCTTCGAGGTTGTGCATTGCCCTGTCCCCCAAATTTAATTATGCTTTTATTTAAGGGCGCGTAAGTATTTATGTCAATAATGATTATATTGGTGCTATTGTGTTGCTGAATTAATTCCGAGTGTGTCTTTCGGGATTTAATAAAAGCATTGGTGAGTCATTAAAAAAGTGCGCGAGTCGTATGGTGTTTTTAAATTAAGGTGATGAGGAAGCTCATGCCGCATGCGCGAGTGACATGCCACTCGCGCATGCGGGTAGGGCCGTCTTCAACTCGTGGCAAGCAGTCCGGTTTCCGCTTCCACCTCCGCTGTGCTCATCAACGCGAGCGTCACCGGGATCGACTTGCCGGCGATAGTGTTGCTCTGCTCGTCTCGGTTGCCGACGGGAATGAGGTCGTTGACCTCGGGGTAGTAGGCACCGAGGCAGTTCCGCGGCAGGTCATAGGCGATGATCTTGAAGCCCGAGACCCGACGTTCGATTCCATCGTCGCTTACCGCTGTCAGCGTGACCTTGTTGCCGGCCTCGAAACCGTGCTTCTCGATGTCGGCAGGGTTCATCATCAGTACCATGCGGGTGCCGTAGATGTCCCGGTAGCGATCGTCGTATGAATACACGGTGGTGTTGTACTGGTCGTGGCCGCGGATCGAGAGCAACTGAAAATGCATGTCATCGGGTGCGGACTCGTCCTCGGTCAAGTGCCCTTCAGGGAACAGAAAGTGCGCCTTGCCAGAATTGGTGTTCCAGATTCGATCGCGGGCGGCGATATCGAGATGGAACACGCCGGTCGCGGCGAGCCGGGCATTGAAGTCGTAGAAAGTTTCCGGCTGGGTTGCTTCGATCTTGTCGCGGATGCGTGCGTAATCCTCGACTAGCCATTCCCAGTCGACCTTGGGGTTGGGGGCGAACGTCGCCTTGCCGAGGCCGGCAACGATGGCGATTTCGGAGCGCAGATGCTCTGACGCCGGCTCCAGCGCGCCCTTGGAGCCCTGCACGTTGCACATGCCGTCCTCGATGGTGATGGTCTGCTCGACGCCGGCCTGGACGTCCTTCTCGGTGCGGGCCAGCGCCGGCAGCAGGTAGGCCGCCTTGCCGTGGATCAGGTGGCTGCGGTTGAGCTTGGTGGCGATCTGCACGGTCAGCGGGATCTTCTCGACATGGGCGCAGACCCGAGCCTGATCGGCGATGGCGCGGAAGAAGTTACCGCCCATGCCGAGGAAGGCGTCCACCTCGTCGCGCAAGATGGCCTCGCAGCATAGGGCCACGTCGTGGCCGTGTTCGCGACGGCAATCGATGCCGAAGCTCTCGTCCATCTTCGACAGGAACGCCTCGCCGGATTTGTGAAAGATCCCCACGGTGCGGTCGCCCTGGACGTTGGAGTGGCCTCGCACCGGGCAGGCGCCGGCGCCGCGGCGGCCGATATGGCCGCCCATCAGCAGCAGGTTGAGAATCTGATGGATATTGTCGCCGCCACGCATATGCTGGGTGATGCCCATTCCCCAGCAGCATATGACGCGCTCGGCTTTCATCCAGGCCCCGGCGGCTTGTTCGATCGCCGCCCGTTCGAGACCGCTGTGACGCTCGATACGTTCCCACGGCAGGTTGCGGCAATGAGCGGCGAAGGCGTCGAAGCCATCGGTGTGCATCGCGATGAAGTCATGATCGATGACGCGCTCGCCGCCGTTGTCGCGGGCCTCGTCGTCGACTTCGAGGATCCGCTTGCAGATGCCTTGGATCGCGGCGATATCCCCCCCGATGCGAACCTGATGATACTGCGAGCTGATCGGCACGCCTTGGTTGGTGAGCATGTCCTTGGGCGTCTGCGGGTTGGCGAACTTGACCAGTGCCCGCTCGCGCAGCGGATTGAAGGTGACCACCTCGGCGCCACGCAGACGCGCCTCGTGAAGCAGGCCCATCATCCGCGGACTATTGGTGCCGGCGTTCTGGCCGAACAGGAAGATGCAGTCGGCGTGTTCGAAATCCTCCAGTGTGGTGGTCGCCTTGCCCACGCCGATGCTCTGCGGAAGCGCCACGGTGGTGGTCTCGTGGCACATGTTGGAACAATCGGGAAAATTGTGCGTGCCAAGCATGCGGCCGTAGAGCTGCCATAGAAAGGCGGCCTCATTGGAGGTGCGTCCCGAGGTGTAGAGTTCGACGCGCGTCGGATCAAAGGAAGCGACGCGCTCGCCGATCTCGCGATAGGCGGTGTCCCAGTCGATGGGATCATATTTGTCTGTAGTGGCGTTGTAGCGCATGGGATGCGTCAACCGGCCTTGTTTCTCGAGAGCGTGATCTGACCAGTCGAGAAGTTCCGTTAGCGTGTGGCTGGCGAAGAACTCCGGCGTGGTGCGTGCCGCCGTAGCTTCCCACGCCACTGCCTTGGCACCGTTCTCGCAGAATTCAGCCGGGCCGGGCTTTCCCGGATTGGGCCATGCGCAACTCGGACACTCGAACCCGCCCTTGGGTTGATTGATCTTGAGCATCAAGGCGTTGCCCTTGAAGGGCACTTTCTCGCGCAGGAAATGCGTCTCGGTGGCCCGGATCGACTGCCAGCCGCCGCCAGGTGCATCGTATTTGCCCTGCTTGCCGTGCAGTTCGTCGTCCTTGAGTGGGTGTGCCATGACCGTCGCCTCTTGGGTATTGCGCCCGCGCTCCACTAGATGTGTCGCGGGCTTATCGTATGGTGGCTAGTGAATGCGCGATGATGAGTATGGCAAGGAACGCGGGATTTTGCAGGTGGCGTCGACCGAGCCCGCGATCGGAGCAAGACGGAAGAGGAATAGAAAAGGAGGCAGGAGGAGAGGAAGCACCGGCTTTCGGACCATGCCGAACGGTATAGCGAGGCACGCCGGTGCGTGCCTCGCCGGGCTGCGCGCGCCAGGTCGTGAGTGTCAGGATGTGCCGGCCAGGGCGTTCAAGACAACGCAGCCACGGCGGCCTTGGCGACCTGCACGTCCTGGTCGGGCTTGACGCCCGAGATCCCCACGCTGGCGACGACCTCGCCCTCGACGGTCACCGGCACGCCACCGGCGAGCAACGCCTGCATCGGCGCGCTGACGAAGGCGGTGCGGCCATTGTTGATCATGTCCTCGAAGGCCTGGGTTTCCTTGCGGCCGATGGCGGCGTTGCGGGCCTTTTCGGTGGCAATCCCGGCGCTGAACGGGGCTGCGCCGTCCAGGCGGCGCAAGCCGAGCAGATGGCCGCCGGCATCGGCCACGGCGATGGTCACCGCCCAGCCATTGGCCTCGGCTTCCTGTTGTCCGGCGTCGAGCAGCCGATTGACGTCACTGAGTTCGAGTACGGCTTGAGTTTTCATGCAGGTCTCCTGTGGGAAATGTGAGCTACGAGCTACGCTGTCCGCGCCTCGTTATTCGGTGCCGTGGTCAGCGCCTCATCGACGACTTCGATCCAGTGCCGGACGGTGGTGCGCCCTGCGCCGCTCAGGTGAGTCTGGCAGCCGATGTTGGCAGTGACGATCTGCTCGGGCTGACCGGCCTCGAGCGCATCGAGTCTGTCGTCGCGCAATTGTGTTGCCAAGGCGGGCTGCGTGATCGAGTAGGTACCCGCCGAGCCGCAGCACAGATGGCCGTCGCGCACGGTCGTCAGCGAGAAGCCCAGCCGGCCGAGCACGCTTTCCACCGCGCCGCCCAGCTTCTGGGCGTGCTGCAGCGTGCAAGGGCAATGGAAGGCGAGTCGTGCGTCGCCGTGAACCGCCAATGCTTCCAGGTCTTCTTCCCGCAGGATTTCCACCAGGTCCTTGGCCAGGGCGCTGATGTGTCTGGCCTTGTCGGCGTAGCGCGGGTCGTCCGCGAGCATGTCGCCGTATTCCTTGACGAACGCCCCGCAGCCGCTGGCAGTCTGCACGATGGCTTCGACGCCTTGGTCGATGTATGGCCACCAGGCGTCGATGTTGGCCCGCATGCGCTCGCGGCCAGCCTCCTGGGCATTGAGATGATAGTCGATGGCGCCGCAGCAGCCTGCCGCGGGGGCCGAGCTCAGGGCAATGCCCAGCCGGTCGAGAACGCGGGTCGCGGCGTCATTGGTGTTCGGCGACAACCCCGGTTGCACGCAGCCTTCGAGCACGAGCATGCGGCGGTTGTGCGTCGTGGGCGCGGTACGTCCCGCACGGGACGCGCGGGGCGGGATCTTGGCCTTCAGCGAGGTCGGCGCAAGCGGGCGGAAGGTCTGGCCCAGGGCGAGCAACGCTTGAAACCGCCGGGGCTCGACCAGCGCCTTGCGCAGCCCGTAGCGCAGGGCTCGCTCCTTGGCAGAGCGTCCCACACGGCGGTCCACCTCGGCGCGCCCGATGTCGAGCAGCTTGTGATACTCGACCCCCGAGGGGCAGGTGGTCTCGCAGTTGCGGCAGCTCAGGCAGCGGTCGAGGTGGGTTTGCGTTTCGTGGGTGACCTGGTCGTCATCGTCGCGGCTTTCGAGCAGCTCCTTCATCAGATAGATGCGCCCGCGCGGGCCGTCGCGCTCGTCGCCCAGCAGTTGATAGGTCGGGCAGGTGGCGTTGCAGAAGCCGCAGTGCACGCACGATCGCAGGACGCGGTCGGCCTCGCGGATGTGCGGTTGGCGCAGCGCCTCGTCGGAAAAATTCGTCTGCATGGCTATAGCCCCTCGTAGAGTCGCCCGGGATTGAAGATCCCCTTGGGGTCGAGCTTGGCCTTGAGCTGGCGATGATATTTGTCCATCACCACGGAAAGCGGTGTGAACGGCGCGTCGACGCCGTGCGCTCGGTCACGGTCGACAAGGGTGGCATGGCCGCCGGCCTGAGCGGCGTGCTGGCGAATCGTCGCGGCGGGAAGCTCGCTGCGCAGCCAGCGTTGGGCACCGGCCCAGTCGACGAGCGTGTCGCCGTCGAGTGCCAGGGGCGGTGCGCGATGCGGTAGCGACAGCCGCCAGAGCGGGCGGTCGTCGTGTCGGCGCGAGAAGAACGCCAGTTCGAGTTCGCGCAGTTGCGTCCAGAACGCTGTATCGTCCAGCTCGCCACCCAGTTGCGCCTGGGTATTGGCCACCGAACTGGCACCTCCCTCGAGCCGCAGATGCAAGGTCTCGCCGTCGTGGGCGGCGCCGGTGATGGGCATCGGCTTGCGTCCCCATTCGGCGAGGCGTGCCATGGCGTCGCCCAGCCCCATCTCGAGGCGCAACGTGGCGCTGGCGGCGGGGCGCGGCAACACCTTGAACGAGACCTCGTCGATGATTCCGAGCGTGCCCTGGGCGCCGACCATGAGCCGCGAGAGGTCGTAACCGGCGACGTTCTTCATGACCTCGCCACCGAAATGCAGCCGCTTGCCGTCATGGGTGATCATGCGTGTGCCGAGCACGAAATCGCGCACGCTGCCGGCCCATGGACGGCGCGGGCCGGAAAGCCCGCAGGCCACCGTGCCGCCAACGGTCGCATTCTCGCCGAAATGGGGTGGCTCGAAGGCCAGTTGCTGTCCCTCTTGGGCCAGTACGGCTTGCAGATCGGCCAGGCGGGTGCCGGCTCGTACCGTGACCACCAGTTCGACGGGGTCGTAGTTGACGATGCCGGTGTGCTCGGCCAGAGATAGCGTTTCGCCGACGACCGGTCGGCCATAGAACCCCTTGCTGCCACCCCCGACGAGGCGCAGCGCCGTGCCGGTCGCCGCGGCTTGACGCACGCGTTCGAGCAGGGCCTCGCTGGCATCGTGATCGCGCGTCGGCAAGGTGCGTGCGTCCTGTGGCGGATGTTGATCCTGTGGATGCGTCATGTTGTCTCCTTCGCACGCATGCCGTTAGAAACGCGGCAACTCGGGGTGGGGCAGGTTGCCGTGATGCACGTGCATGGCACCGAATTCGGCGCAGCGTGCCAGCGTCGGAATGTTCTTGCCGGGATTGAGCAGCCCGAGCGGGTCGAAGGCGGCCTTGACGGCATGAAAGACCGTGATCTCGTCGGGGGAGAACTGGGCGCACATCTGGTTGATCTTCTCGCGTCCCACGCCATGCTCGCCGGTAATGCTGCCGCCGACCTCGACGCAGAGTTCGAGGATCTTGCCACCCACTTCCTCGGCCAGTGCCAGTTCTCCCGGCGCATTGGCATCGAACAGGATCAGCGGGTGCATGTTGCCGTCGCCGGCATGGAAGACATTGGCCACGCGCAGGCCATGGGTTGCCGAGAGGTCGGCGATGCCCTTGAGGACGCGCGGCAGCTCGCGCCGGGGAATGGTGCCGTCCATGCAATAGTAGTCGGGCGACATGCGTCCTACCGCGGGGAAGGCGTTCTTGCGTCCGGCCCAGAAGGTGGCGCGCTCGGCGTCGTCACGGGCCAGCCGAATATCGGTCGCGCCGGCGGCCTCGAGCACTCGGCGAACCGTTTCGCAGTCATCGTGAACGTCGGCTTCCACGCCATCCAGTTCGCACAGCAGGATGGCCTCGGCCTCCACCGGGTAGCCGGCCTTGACGAAGTTCTCGGCGGCTTGAATGGCCAGCCGGTCCATCATTTCCAGGCCGCCGGGAATGATGCCCGCGGCGATGATGTCGCCCACTGCCTTGCCGGCCTTCTCGACGTCGTCGAAGCTGGCCATCAGTACCTTGGCGCTTTCCGGCTTGGGCAGCAGCTTGACGGTGATTTCGGTGATCACGCCGAGCATGCCTTCGGAGCCCGTGAACAGCGCCAGCAGATCGAAGCCCGGCGTATCCAGGGCCTCGCTGCCGAGCGTGATGTGCTCCCCTTCGATGGTCAGGATGTTCACCGCGAGCACGTTGTGCACGGTCAGCCCGTACTTGAGGCAGTGCACGCCCCCGGCGTTCTCGGCCACGTTGCCGCCGATCGAGCAGGCGATCTGCGACGAAGGGTCGGGTGCGTAATACAGCCCATGGGGCGCAGCCGCCTCGGAAATCGCCAGGTTGCGCACACCGGGTTGCACGCGTGCGGTGCGGGCCTCGGGGTCGATGTCGAGAATGCGGCTGAAGCGGGACATCACCAGTAGCACTCCCTTTTCGAGGGGCAGGGCGCCACCGGAGAGGCCGGTGCCTGCGCCGCGCGTGACCACCGGAACGCCCTGGGTGTGACAGATGCCGAGCAGGGCTTCCACCTGCTCCAGGGTATCGGGTAGTGCCACGAGCATGGGTAGCACGCGATATGCCGAGAGGCCGTCGCATTCGAAGGGACGCAGGTCCTCCTCGCGATGCAGTAGCGTCATGTCGGGGAGGTGCGCGGTCAGATGCGTGACAAGGGCATCCTTGTCGACCGCCGGCAGCGTGCCGTCCAGGCGTTCGTCAAAGAGGATGTTCATGCGGTCTCCTTGGGCGATGCCGCCACGCGTGGGCGAGAGCGTCAGCGCATGGCGCCGGACCTCGCCGCTTATGGAAAGTGTTTCCATATTCTCTTATGGCATGCGGCCGTGCCTATTAGCCGAAAGCCTAAGGATTGGAGAATTGGTCTTACCAATAATAGCCACGAAGAAAAGCCCCGCCCGGCATGGCCGGGGCGGGGCGATAGTGTGGCGATTGTGTAAAAGCGCGTAGTGGTCGTGCGCTAACCCATGAGCGGGTCGCTCACGCCGATCACGTAGAAGGCGACCAACCCGATGGTCCCCGTGAAGATCAGGTAGTACAGGGTGGGGAGGATCGTCTTGCGCAGGGTGGTGCCCTCGCGGCCCAGCAGCCCCACGGTGGCGGAGGCGGCAACCACGTTGTGAATGGCGATCATGTTGCCGGCGGCGGCGCCCACGGCCTGCAGGGCCACCATCATCGCGGTGGACACGCCCAGCGCCTCGGCGACGTTGAACTGGAAGTCCGAGAGCATCAGGTTGGACACCGTGTTGGAGCCGGCGATGAAGGCACCCAGCGCCCCGACGGCGGGCGAGAAGAACGGATAGACGTGTCCCACGCCATCGGCCACCAGTTGCGCCATGGCCACCGGCATCGAGACCAGGTCCGCCTGGTTGACGCCGGAGTTGATCAGGATGCGCACCATGGGCACGGTGAAGATCAACACGAACCCGGCGCCCAGCAGCGTCTTGGTCGACTCGCTGAAGGCCGCCCCCAGTTCGCTGGCGCGCATGCGGTGCAGCAGTACGGTGAGCAGCACCACGATGAGAATGATGCCGCCGGGAAGATACAGCGGTTGAAGGCTACCCGACACACCGCTCTCGCCGAGGATGTTGTTCCAGCTCACGCTGATCGATTGCAGTGCCGAAGTGACCGACGGCACGGTGCGCGAGATGACCAGCAGGACGGCCAGCAGCACGTAGGGCACCCAGCCCATGAATATCGACATCGGCGCCTTGCCGGCGACCTGGTCCATCTTGATCTCCAGGTTCCCCAGCCATTCGTCCGGCCAGGTCGTGCTGTCGGGGAAATCCCAGGTGTCCTTGGGCAGCAGGAAGCCTTTCCTGGCGGCCGGCACGACGATGGCCAGCCCGACCAGGGCGCCGATCATCGACGGGAACTCGGGGCCCAGAACGACGCCCACCAGCGCGTACGGAACCACGAAGGCGATGCCGGTGAATAGCGCGAACGGTGTGATCGACAGGCCTTCCTTCCAGGAACGGTTGGCGCCGAAGAAGCGCACCATCACGATGACCATGATCAACGGCATCAGGACGCCCACGATGGCGTGGGTGATGGCGACTTCCGAGGCGATCAGGCGAAAGAAGCTTTCCCAGCTCGAGCCGTTGGCGGTCAGTTGCTCGGTGATCGCATTGCGATTGAGGCCGCCGGTGACGCCGACCACGATGGGCGTGCCGACGGCGCCGAAGGAGACCGGCGTAGACTGGATCATCATGCCCACGGTGACGGCTCCCAATGCCGGGAAGCCCAGTGCGACCATCAACGGCGCGGCGACGGCGGCAGGCGTGCCGAAGCCGGACGCCCCTTCGATGAAGCAGCCGAACAGCCACGCCACGATCAGCGCCTGGACGCGACGGTCGGGGCTGATGCTGGAGAAGCCGTTGCGGATGGCGGTGATCCCGCCGGAGTGCTTCAGGGTGTTGAGCAGCATGATGGCGCCGAAGATGATCCACAGCAGGCCTACGGTGAGGATCAACCCCTGGAACGTGGAAGCCAGCACCCGTGTGAAGGTCATGTCCCAGGCCAGCAGGGCGATCAATGCCGTGACCAGAAACACCACGGGCATGGCGACCTTGGCCTGAACCCGGAAGCCAATCAGCAAGACGCCGGCCAGCACCAATGGCAGGAAGGCGAGTAGCGAGAGCAGCGTTTGATTCATGGAAGTGCCCCTGATTGTGTTGTTGTGCAGCGCGAGACGAGTGGCTAGCGCGTGGCATGCGTCGTCGAGCGAAAGATAAACGTGAAATGCCGTCAGGCCAATCCTTGGATAATTGGTAATACCAATATGCTGACGTCTGAAGCAGCGAGAAAAAAAATAAAGGCAATCATGAAGTTGGGGGCTGTCTTGCCACCTTGGTCGGAGGCCTGCGTGGCTCGTAGAGCGCGCTCGGCGGCGCTCGAGTTCGACTAATAGACGAGCCGCTTCGAGGGTCGCGGCGATGCACGGGCGCTGGTCGTAGGCGCATTCAGGTGGCCTGTGGTAGCGTCGACTTCCTGGGCGTGGGCGCTTCCCCACGCGATGCATCTCGAGAAGGAGCGATGATATGGCGTTGCAGATGTACGAGTTGAGCGGTCGTGACGAGCGGCTGCGGTTTTCTCCCTATTGCTGGCGCGTGCGCTATGCGCTGGCGCACAAGGGCCTGGAATGCGATTTCATCCCGTGGCGCTTTACCCAGAAAGAGGCGATCGCGTTTTCGGGGCAGGGCAAGGTGCCGGTCCTCGTCGATGGCGAGACCACGGTCACCGATAGTTACGAGATCTTTCGTTATCTCGACCGTGAATACCCTGACAAGCCGCTGCTGGGCGACGATACGGCCGAGTCCCGGGCGCGCTTTTTCAAGATGTACAGCGAGCGGGCGTTGGCACCGGGAATGCTGCGCACCATCGTCATGGATCTTTTCAATGTCGTGCATCCCGACGACCAGGCGTACTTTCGTGAAACGCGCGAAAAGGCACTGGGGCGCAGCCTCGAGGAAATGCACGCGCCGAGCAAGGGGCTGACGGCGCTCGATGCCGCCCTGGAGCCGTTGCGCGCACGCCTGGAAGAGGCTGACTTCCTGGATGGCGAGGCGCCCGCTGCCGCCGATTACCTGATCTTCGGCCATTTCATGTGGGCCCGCTGCGTGTCGGCGGCGGATCTTGTCTCCAATGCCGACCCGGTCCATGCCTGGATTGAGCGCATGCTGGACCTGCACGGCGGCGTGGGGCGCAATGCCACACGCATCGTCGACATCGAAGGCGGCTATCCGGGATGACGACCCGACGCGGGGCGCGGGACAGGACGAGCGTGGATAAGGAGGAGAATATGAGCGATATCGTATTGATTACCGGGGCCACCTCGGGCTTCGGGCGTGCGGCGGCACGGCGTTTCGCCGATGCGGGATGGTCGCTGATCCTGACCGGGCGGCGCGAGGAGCGCCTGACCGAGTTGGCCGAAGAACTCAGTCAACGGGTGCGGGTGCATACCGCGGTGCTCGACGTGCGCGACGAGAAAGCGGTCCAGTCGGTCATCGACGAGTTGCCGGAGGCGTTTCGCCGGGTCAAGACGCTGGTCAACAACGCCGGTCTGGCGCTGGCACCGCAACCCGCGCAAGACGTCGACCTCGCCGACTGGCATACCATGATCGACACCAACATCAAGGGGCTGGTCAACGTCACCCACGCGGTCCTGCCCACCCTGATCGAGACCGGCGCCGGGGCCAGCATCGTCAATCTGGGGTCGGTGGCCGGCCAATGGCCGTATCCCGGCAGCCATGTCTACGGGGCGAGCAAGGCCTTCGTCCAGCAGTTCACCTACAACCTGCGCTGTGACCTGCAGGGCACCGGCGTGCGGGTGACCGATGTCGCGCCGGGCATGGCCGAAACCGAGTTCACGCTGGTGCGCACCGGTGGCGACCAGGCGGCTTCCGATGCGCTGTATCGCGATACCACGCCGCTCCAGGCGGAGGATGTCGCCGAGTTGATCTTCTACACGGCCACGTTGCCGGCACACGTCAACGTCAATCGCCTCGAGGTGATGCCGACGCGTCAGGCCTGGTCGGCCTTCGCCGTCGATCGCGACTGATCAGTCGTCGGCGATCAACCGCTTGCCGAGGGTCACGAAGTCGCCGCTCTCGTACCCTTGGCGGCGGTAATACTCGACGAGCTCGGGGTGTTCGTTGCGGACCATCAGCATCAGCTTCGGACATCCCCGGGCCTGCAATGCGCGCTCCACGGCCGCGAGCAGAGACATGCCGTGCCCTTGCCCCTGATGATCGGGGTGGATCGCGAGGTAGTGTACCCAGCCGCGGTGCCCGTCGTATCCCGCCATGGCGCTCGCCATCACGTCACCGTCCCGTTCGCCGACCAGAAACAGGCGCGGGTCTTCCGCAAGCTTGCGTGCGATGTCGCGGCGTGGATCGTTCCACGGACGCGTCAGGCCGCAGCGTTCCCAGAGCGCAATGATGGCCGCTTCGTCGGTATCGCGGAAAGCTCGAATCTGCATGGTGCTCCTCGGGTCTCTCATCGTCGTCATCAGGCGGCGGGTGCCGGTGTCAGTCGCTCGGCCATGACATTGGCCTGACGCGCCAGGGTGAGCTCGAGCCGCTCGACCAGCCCTGCCAGTAGCCACCGCCAATCCTCCTCGATATCGCCATGGCGGACGAGCGCGTCATCCAGCGCTCGTCCGGCCGCCTGGATGCCCTGTGGCGCGCGGCCGTGGGCGCTGTCCTCGAACGCGGCGGCGAGGGTGGTCAGCAAGTGCCGCATGGCGTCACGCACGGGCGGCGCGGCATCGTCCAGGCGATGGCGCAGGCGCAGGCAGGAACGTCCCAGATCGAGCCCGTTGAGGCCGATCATGAACAAATGGCGGTGATCCTCGGGCAGCATGTCGTCATGGCGCGCCAATTGCAGCAGGCGATCGGCCATGCGCCCGCTGAAACGGCTTTCTTCCTCGTGCAGGGGCAAGTCGCCGATGTGGCGCAGGTCATGGCTGATGGCGCCGATCAGGCGGCGGCGCCGGATCGGTGCCCCGAGACCCGGAATCAGGCGGAAGCCCATCACCACGGCGCTCAACCCGACGATCACGGCGATGGCGCGGTTGGCGAAGCTGTCGAAGGAAAAGTCCATGCCGTTGCCCGGCATGGTCAGCAGGATATTGAAGATGGTGAAGGCCAGGCAGTAACCCATCAATCGAGGATTGGAGGCGCCGAGCAGCCCCAGGAACAGGGGCGTGACGAACAGCATGGCAAGCATGGGAAAGCCGTTGGCCTGCGACAGCAGGACATGCCCGAACAGGAAGGCACTGGGCAACGCCGCCAGCATGCCCTTGAAGAACATCATGCAGATCGTCACGGGGTTGTCGCGCGTGGCGAAGAAGGCCGAGAACAGGGTGCCGAGCAGCATGGCCACCTGGCCGTTGCTCCAGTGGGTCTGCAGCCAGAACACCGCCAGGCACGAGAAGACCAGCCCCGCGCGGCCGGCGTTGAGCAGCGCCACCAGATGATCGCGATGCCAGGACAGGGAGCCGGCGCGTAGCTGTTTACGCCCCGGGTGGGCGATGGCCTCGCGGGCGTCGAGCATGATCATGGCGTGGCCGAGCACCTCACGGAGCGCCAGGATGACGCGCCGCTGCAGCGGATCGAGCTGCGTGTCGGAGTAGCCATGGGCGCGCTTGCGCAGCGCCTGCAGTTCACGGCGGGCCGCGGGGACGCCCTTGACGTGCTCGGCGCCGCGAAAGCCTTCGGCGATTTCGGTGGCGAGCTGCTGCAGGGGCGCGTTGATGCGATCGCGATGATCGTGGAGTAGCTGATGCAGCGCCCCCAGCGTGGCGAAGAAACGTAGGGTACGCCGCGTCAGCACGTGGGTGGCGCGGATGCGCCCGTTGCCGTCGGGGCCTTCGTAGCGCGCCGCCTGGCTATCGGTCTCGAGCATGGTCAGCGGCTCGAGGCTGGCGGTCAGCGACTGCTGCATGGCGGCAGCGTCATCGCTGGCGTCCAGCCGCTGTCCGGCATGCGTGAAGGCCTGGTTGATGACCTCGTCGGCCTGCCCGGCGAGATGCTCCTTGACGTGCGTGGGCCACAGCAGGGCGCTGACCAGGGTGGCGCAGAGCGCCCCGAGACCGAGTTCGGAGAGCCGCGCCACGGCGATGTCGAAGATGCCGCTCGGGGGCTGGTTGGCGGAAATCACCACGATCAGCATCGCGGTCACGGCGCCCATGATGCAGCCGTAGGAGAAGTTGTTGCGCAGCAGCGAACTGCCATAGGCGCAGAGCATGATCCACAGGGTCAGCGCGATCAGCGCGGGCACGCGGGCCTGGGCGAAGAAGGCCATGATGACGATGCCGGCCAGCGCGCCGATGAGGGTGCCGCCGATCTGGCAGATGCCCTTTTCGACCACCATGCCGCTCATCGGCCGGATCTGCAGGAACGCCGCCGAGATCAGCGCCCAGTAGGGGCGGTCGAGATCGCACCACAAGGCGATGTACAGCGCCAGCAGCATCGCCAGGGTGGTCTTGGCGGCGAACTGCAGCGATGTCTTCGAGGGCGTCAGGTAGGTCTCGATCCAGGGCGACATGGGCGGCTCAGTCTGCGTCCGTGTCGTCGACGACATGGATCGTGGCCGTCATTCCGGCACTCAGCAGCGTCCCCTCGGGAACGTCGTCGAGTTCGATGCGCACCGGGATGCGTTGTGCCAGCCGTACCCAGTTGAAGGTCGGCTCGACCTGCGGCAACAGCTGGTCGTTGGGTGAGGTGTTGCTGTCGGCGATGCCTCGGCCGATGCCGGCGACATGGCCGCGTAGCTCGGTGTCGTCGTTCATCAGCGTGATCCTGGCGACGTCGCCTTCCTCGATCCGCGACATCTTGGTCTCTTCGAAGTAGCCGGTCACGTAATAGGAATCGGCCTTGACCAGTGCCATGACGGCATTGCCGGCGTTGACGTAATTGCCCTCGCTGAGCCGAAGGTTGAGGATGTGTCCATCGGCGGGTGCCGTCACCACGGTGCGTTTCAGGTCGATCTGCGCGCTCTCCAGCTGCGCCTCGGCCGCGTCGAGATTGGCCTGGGCGACTCGGGTGTCGATCCGCGCGATCTCCCGATCCTCGTTGCTGATCGCCCGGCTGCTCAGGCGGTTGCGGCGGCTTTCCTCGTGTTTCTTGAGCTCCAGCTGTGCCCGGTTCAGTTCCACGGTGGCCTGGGCCTGCTCGAGGGCGGCGCGATAGCGGGCCTGGTTGATCTTGAAGAGGGTCTCGCCCTGGGACACGCGTTGCGTATCTTCCACCGAGAGCTCGCTCACCCAGCCGGAGACGTCCGGGGCGATGGTCACGATATCGGCGCGGACACGGCCGTCGCGTGTCCACGGCGTATATAGGTAGTAATGCCATAGCCAGACACCGGCGGCGATGGCCAGTGCCACGATGACGAGTGTGGTGAGCATGCGTAGCGAAGTGCGCATTTAGACGATTCCGGCAGTTGGCGAAAAGACAAAGGCGACGATGGCCGTGATGATGACGAACAGGGCGGCATCGAACCACGCTTCGAACCAGGGCGTATGTTGCCCGACGATACGGTGCAATACCGTACGCACGATGAGTGCGCCAACGAACCCCAGCAGGGCGTAGAGCAGCAGCGGACTGAAATAGATGCCGCCGATAGCGATTTCCTTGAGACCCATTCCCTCTCCCGTTCGCCAAGGCAAGCGACTATGTTAGCACGCTATCTATTTGACGCGCTATCCGTGCGATCGGCTCCCGAGGCGTCACGTCGCGTAGCGGCTGTCAGTCTAGCGTGAAAATCGGAGGCTGGGGGCCGGCGCATGCAAGCGCCAGCTATCCGGAACGGCCTGGCGGATCCGTTCGAGCAGGGTAACGGTCTTGCGCGGCAGACGGCCGAAGGGGTAGAGGAGCGTGATGGGCAGCGAGGATGGCGCCCATTCCTCCAGGCAGGGGGTCAGGCTGCCGGGATGATGCTGCAGGCGTTTCTCGGCCATCCAGTGGGGCAGCAGGCCAAGCCCCCCGCCTCGTGCGATGGCGTCGATATGCAGCACGTACTGGTCGACGCGCAGTCGCGAGGGGGGCAGGGTGAGGTCCCACTCGCCCTCACGGGCGTGATGCAAGGTCACGCCGTGCTCGCTGGTGCCGAGCAGGTCGACCCAGGCATGTTCGGCCAGATCGCGAGGGTGGCGGGGAGCACCATGGCGGCGCAGGTAATCGGGGTGGGCATAGAGGCCTCGCCGCATATGGCCCAGCGTTTCCTGACGCAAGCCGCACTCGTCGACAGTTCCCAGCCAGACGCATAGCGCCTCGTCCTCGGGCCCGGTGGGCGGCGTGAGGCGCGTCTGCAAGTCGAGACGCACGCCGGGATGGTCGGCGACGAAGTTCTCCATCTGCTGCGAGAACCATCCGCGGGCAAAGGCATTGTGCACCTGCACGGTGAGTTCGCCGCTGACTTCCGCACGCAGGTCTTCCAGGGCGCGCTGACTCTGTTCGGCGAGACGCAGGATCTGCTGACTGTAGGCCAGAAAGAGCGTGCCGGCCTCGGTGGGCAGCAGGCGATTGGCCTGGCGACGCAGCAAGGGCTGACCCAGGCGCTCCTCCAGTTGACTGATGCGACGACTGAGTGTCGACTTGGCGACCCCGAGCTGTCGGGCGCTGGCGGTGAGACTGCCGGATGCCATGACCGAGGCGAAGGCGGCCAGCTCATCGAGATCGTACATGCCATTCGTCATCGTCAATCGGCGTGCTGTGGGGTGAGCGCGCATTCTTGCACAACCCTGCATCTTTTTGAAAATCATTAGCGCCTGTTATGGCGTTGCGTTGCGGATTGCGAAACGCCCCGTCCCATGACGTGGTGTCGTACTTTGTGGAAGAATCTAAATGATAAAAATTCGCATTAAATTTTAATCATTGTGCAAGCGCTCCGGACACATTCGGGGCAGGATTCTTCAGGGAGAACCACGCAACATGAATCATCCATCGCGTATCGCGACGCTGACACTGGTGACGGCCGCCGTCAGCACGCCGGTCGCCCATGCCGCCGAAAGCGACGTCGCGTTGAACGACGTCGTCGTCACCGCCGCCGGGTATGCGCAGCAGGTCACGAGTGCACCGGCCTCGATCAGTGTCATCTCGCGCGAGCAGCTCGAAAACAAGGCCTATCGCGATATCACCGATGCCTTGCGGGACGTGCCGGGCGTCATCGTCACCGGCGGCGGCCGTGGCGACAACGGTGCCGATATCAGCATGCGCGGCATGCCGGCGCAATACACCCTGATCCTCGTCGACGGACGTCGCCAGTCCTCGCGGGAGTCGCGTCCCAACGGGAGCGCCGGGTTCGAGCAGGACTGGCTGCCGCCCCTGCAGGCCATCGAGCGTATCGAGGTGATTCGCGGGCCCATGTCGACGCTTTACGGTTCGGACGCCATCGGCGGGGTCATCAACGTCATCACTCGCAAGGTGGCCGATGAGTGGCACGGCAACGTGCGTGCCGAAGCCACGCTCCAGGAAGACAGCGACTCGGGCAACGCCAACCAGGGACAGCTCTATGTGTCGGGGCCTCTTGCCGACGATCTTCTGGGGCTGCAGGTGTATGGCCAGTACCAGAAGCGAGAAGAGGACGACATCGAGGAAGGCTACGAAGACAAGGACCTGCAAAGCCTGACCGCCAAGTTTTCGCTGACGCCGAGCGAGCATCATGACGTTGGCCTGGAAGTGGGCAAGGAGACCCAGGATCGTGCGGCCCATGTCGGCAAATCCGCTCCGGCGGAAGGCTGCCGCGGTGGTTGTACCGATAGCCACTCGACGCATGACCGGGAACATTATGCGCTGACCCACACCGGGCGCTGGGGATTCGCCACCTCCAACAGTTACGTGCAGCGCGAGTCGACGCAAAACAAGGCGCGTGACATGGAGATTACCAATACGGTGGCGAACACGCAGTGGGTGATGCCGCTGTCGCGCCATATCGTGACGCTGGGTGCGAACTATGAGAAAGAAGAACTCGATGATCGAACCAGCAATCAGATATCGGACCTGACGCAAGTCAGCAACGATCAGTGGGCGCTGTTCGTCGAGGATGAATGGTTATTGACGCAAGATGTCTCGCTGACCGGCGGGGTGCGCCTGGATGACAATGAAAACTACGGCAGCCACGTCAGCCCGCGCCTGTATGGGGTCTGGCAGGCCGCGCCACGCTGGACGCTCAAGGGCGGCGTCTCCACCGGTTATCGTGCGCCCGGTTTGCGCGAGATCACGCCGGGATGGGGGCAGATCAGTCGCGGCGGCAACGTTTACGGCAATCCGGATCTGGAACCCGAGACGTCGCTCAACAAGGAACTTGCCTTGCTCTACAGCGCCCCGAGCGGCTTGAATGCCAGCATGACGCTGTTCCACAACGACTTCGAGGACAAGATCACGCGCGTGGCATGTCCGGATAGCGTGTGCGCCGCAGGGCCCAATCAGTTCGGTGCCGACCCGACCTACCGTATCAACGTCGACGAGGCCGTGACCCGGGGGGTGGAGCTCTCGCTGTCGTCGCCGCTGACCGAGACGTTGAGCCTGTCGACGAGCTACACCTATACCGACTCCGAGCAGAAAAGCGGTGAATACGAGGGCAACCCCTTGACCAAGCTGCCCGAACATCAATTCAGCGGTACGCTGGACTGGACGCCGGTGGCGCGGCTCAATGCCTGGGCGCGGCTGACCTATCGCGGCAAGGAGAGCCAGCCTGTCGAGGGGCCGTCCTCGAGCAGCATTCGCGCCCCTTCCTATACCTTCGTGGACAGTGGCGGTGCGTGGCGACTGACCGAGCGGGCCAAGCTCATGGTCGGTGTCTACAACATGTTCGACGAAGAGATCGATTACGACGAGTACGGCTATGTGGAAGATGGGCGGCGATACTGGGTGGGGGCGAGTCTCGACTTCTAGGGGACGCTGCGCGAATGGTGATGAAAAGGGAGGCCTCGGGCCTCCCTTTTGGCTTGCATGCTCGGTCAGCCGAGGGGGACGCATGCATGCCGACGACCTGATGGGCGCGGGGCGTTCATGCTATTTTCGTGCTGTCACCGTATTTCTTGCTGTCACCGTGTCGGCGATGCGTCGCCAAGCGTCTGTTTTCGGGAGCGTCATCATGTCACCTCGTCCGTCGTTACACGCCCTCCTCGCGTGTGGTATCGCTCTCGCGCTGACCCTGAGCGCCGCCACGGCGCAAGCCGCAGAGCGCGTCACCGTGTTTGCGGCAGCCTCGTTGACGGATGCCGTGGATGCGCTGGCCGAGCGCTACATGCGCGAGCACGATGTCGAGGTCGTGCCGGTGTACGCCGCGTCCTCGACCCTGGCCCGGCAGATCGCCAACGGCGCACCGGCAGCGATCTATCTGTCGGCCAACGAGCGCTGGATGGACTGGCTGGGTGAGCAGGGCGGTGTGGCGCTGACCCAGCGCCATGACGTGCTGACCAATCGTCTGGCGCTGGTGGCGCCGCAGGACAGCGGCCTCACGGCCTTTACGCCGAACGTGACGACACCGATCGCCGAACGCCTGGGCGAAGGGCGACTGGCCGTGGGCGACCCGGCGCATGTCCCCGCCGGGATCTATGCCAAGCAAGCCCTGCAAGGCCTCGGCCAGTGGCAGGCACTGCGCGCCCGCCTGGCCCGCGCCGACAACGTGCGCACGGCGCTGGCGCTGGTCGAGCGTGGCGAGGCGCCGTTGGGCATCGTCTATGCCAGCGATGCCCGGGCCAGCGACAAGATCGAAACCCTGGGGCTGTTCCCGGTGTCGTCCCATGACCCCATCATCTATCCCATGGCCTTGATCGGCGAGGCACCGAGCGACGCGGCCCGGGCCCTGGCGAATTGGCTCGATGGCGATCAGGCGGCCGCTATCTTTCAGCGCTACGGTTTCGCGGCCGTCACCGCCGACGAGGCGTCGTGATGTTGACGCCCCTGGAGTGGGAAGCGCTGGCCTTGAGTCTGCGCATCTCCGGCATCGCGGTAGCCGCGATCCTGGTGCCGGGGATTGCCGTGGCCTACCTGCTGGCGCGTTTCGACTTCCCCGGAAAGACGCTTCTCGACGGTATCCTGCACCTGCCGCTGGTACTGCCGCCGGTGGTCGTGGGCTATCTGCTGCTGGTGGCGCTGGGTCGTCAGGGGCCGCTGGGACAATGGCTGCATGCGCAGTTCGGCGTGAGCCTGCCCTTCACCTGGGAAGGGGCGGCCGTGGCGGGTGGCGTCATGGCGTTTCCGCTACTGGTCCGGGCCGTGCGCTTGTCGCTGGAGGCGGTCGATCGCAAGCTGGAGGACGCCGCACGCACGCTGGGGGCGGGGCGCTGGAAGACCTTCATCACCGTCACCCTGCCGCTGACCCTGCCGGGCATCCTGACCGGCGGCGTGCTGGCCTTCGCGCGGTCGCTTTCCGAGTTCGGCGCGACGATCACCTTCGCCTCCAATATTCCGGGCGAGACGCGTACCCTGCCGCTGGCACTCTACAGTCTTGTCCAGACACCGGGCCAGGAAGCCGCAGCAGCCAGACTCTGCGTGATCTCGGTCGTCGTGGCGCTGATCGCACTGGTGGCGTCGGAGTGGTTGGCACGTCGTGCACGCCAACGTCTGGAGGGACGCCATGCTTGAGGCCAGCGTCATGCAACGGCTCGGCGATTTCACGCTCGATGCGTCGCTGACGGTACCTGCGGAGGGCGTCACTGCCTTGTTCGGCCGCTCGGGGAGCGGCAAGAGCAGTCTGATTCGCCTGATCGCCGGTCTGGGCGTGCCGGACAGCGGCATCATCCGGGTGGGCGAGACATGGCTGGTGGATACCCGGCGTCGACACTGGATGCCGCCGCATCGCCGCCGGCTGGGCGTCGTGTTTCAGGAGGCTCGCCTGTTTCCGCATTATTCGGTGCGCGGCAACCTGCGCTATGGCATGCCTCGCGCCTCACGCGGGGATTTCGATGGCCTGGTCGAACTGCTGGGCATCGGTCACTTGCTGGCGCGCACGCCGGCGCGGTTGTCCGGCGGCGAGGCGCGGCGCGTGGCGATAGGGCGTGCCCTGCTGTCGCGTCCGCGCATGCTGTTGATGGACGAACCGCTGACGGGACTCGACGGGGCTCGCAAGCAGGAGCTGTTGCGGTATATCCGCCAGTTGGCACGCGACACCGGAGTGCCGATTCTCTTCGTCAGTCACGATACCCGCGAGATCGGTGCGCTGGCCGACCGCGTGGCCTTGATCGAACAGGGCCAGGTGCTGGCCAGCGGGCCGGTGGACGAGATGTTCAGCCGTCTCGATCTGGGACCTCGGACCGGACGTTTCGAGGCCGCGTCGTTGATCGAGGCCCGTATCGTCGCGCACGACGATGCCTATGACCTGACGCAGCTGGCGCTGAGGAACGTATCCACGCCACTGGACGTGGCGCGTCTCGAGGGCGTGCCGGGCGATACGGTGCGCCTGCGCCTGCGGGCGCGCGATGTGGGCGTGGTGCCGGCATCCGCGTCCTGCTCGCCGCGTTCGGGCACTGCCTTTCTGCCGGCCACGTTGCGCGAAATCGGCGACGAGACCCAGGGGCCGTTCGTCGAGGTGATGCTGGATGTGGGCGGGCAGGCACTGCGCGCGCGCCTCACCCGGCGCGATGTCTCGACGATGCGGCTGCATCCCGGGCAGACGCTGCAGGCCCAGGTGCGCAGCGTGACCATTTCCCGGCATGATGTGATCGTGTTGTGAGGCGATCTAGCGCATCGGGAGAGGGCGCCGACGCCCGGGGAGATTGATGACGGCCAGCCCGGCGATCACCAGCGCGCCACCGAGCAGTTTATGGCTGTCCAGGCCGTCGCCCAGCAGCCAGACCCCGAGCAGTACGGCGATCACGGGCATCAGCAGCGTCAGCGGAACGACACGGTTGATCGGATGGCGGCGGAGCAGGGCATACCAAAGGCCGTAGGCGAGGATCGACGACATCACGGCCGTGTAGAATACCGCGCCCCAGCCTGACCATCCCGCCTGCTGGAGCGCTGCGACATGATGGTTCTCGAAGAGCCAGCTGCCGAGCGCGACCTGGGGGATCGCGAAGAGTGCGATCCAGCCGGTCATGGTCAGCGGCGAAATGTTCGGGGCGCGCTTGATGATCAATGTCGAGACCGCCCAGGCAAGGGCGCTGGTGAGTAGCGTCAGCGTCGCCGTGGCATCGGGCAGGGCGGGGCCGCCCGCCAGTACCACCGCTCCCGCGAATGCCAGCAGCAGACCGAGCAGGCGTCGGGCGTCGAGGCGTTCCTTCAGGAAGATGGCGGCCAGCAGGGTGGCGAAGGGCGTGCCCATCTGCACCAGCAAGGCGCCGGTGCCGGCCTCCGCCTGTCCCAGGCCCAGAAACAGCAGCGGGAAGTGCAGGCCGCCGAAGGTCACCGACAGCACCAGCAGCCACGGCAGTTGCGGGCGGGTCACGCGGGTGAAGGGGACGACGAGCGCGGCGACCAGCATGAAGCGCAGTGTCATCAGCATCAGTGGAGGCATGTCGTTCACGCCGACCTTGATGACAATGATGTTGAAGGCCCAGATGACGATGACCGTCAGGCCGAGCAGGAGATCGCGAAGGGGCACGGGCTGTCCTTGTGAAAACGGATACGTCTCGCGGGCGTCCACGCAGTGACAGACAAGAGGATAACGCATGATGCGCATGAAGTACGTTCTGCTCGTCGCCTGGGGGGGGCTGTTGTGGATGTCGGCGGGTGCCGGCCAGGCACGGGCCGGGCTCGACCACGTCACCCTGACGTTTGCCGAGCACCAGTTGTCGGTGGAAGTGGCCAGGCAGCCGCAGGAGCGGGCGCGAGGATTGATGGGGCGCGAGACATTGGCGCCGGACGCCGGCATGCTGTTCGTCTATGCACGTCAGCAGCCGCCGACGTCGAGCTTCTGGATGTACCGCACGCTGATTCCGCTGGACATCGCTTTTCTCGGCGCGGATGGAGAGATTCGCGCGATCCGTCGCATGCTGCCTTGTCGTACCGCCTCGCGTGAGGACTGCCCTCGTTACGCGGCCGGCGCACCGTTTCGTGCGGCCCTGGAAGTCAACGCCGGTTACTTTTCCCGCCATGGGCTCGAGGTGGGCGACCGCCTGCCGATCGCCGCATTGCTGCCATCGCGTTGAGAGCAGAGACTGGCAAGCTTTCGTTCACCCTTCGAGGAGACATGACGTTGGATCTTATCTGGTGGTTGGCCTATCTGGCGCTGGGCGGCGCGGTGGGCATCTTTGCCGGACTGCTGGGGGTCGGCGGCGGCGGCATCATGGTGCCGGTGCTGACTTCGCTGTTCGCGCTTCAGGGATTTCCTCACGACACGCTGGTGCACGTGGCACTGGGAACCTCGATGGCCGCCATCGTGCCCACCTCGCTGGCGAGCCTGCGGGCGCATCATCGGCGCGGCGGCGTGGCGTGGCCGGTGGTACGCTTCATCACGCCGGGCATACTGCTCGGTACCTTCCTGGGGACGTTTCTCGCCTCTCACGTTCCCACCACGGGGCTGGCGGTGTTCTTCGCGTGCTTCATGGCATTCGTGTCGCTGCAGATGCTGATCAACCTCAAGCCCGCGCCGACGCGCACGTTGCCGGGCGCCTGGGGGATCTCGGGCGTCGGGCTGGGCATCGGCGGTATCTCCGCCCTGGTCGCCATCGGCGGTGGCTCGCTCACGGTACCGTTTCTGACCTGGTGCAACGTGGCCCTGCGCCGGGCCATCGGGACCTCCGCCGCCGTGGGATTGCCGATCGCGCTGGCGGGAGCGCTGGGGTATTTGATCAATGGCTGGGGCGAGGCGGCGTTGCCTGCGGGGACGCTGGGCTTCATCTACTGGCCGGCGGTGGTGTCGATGTCGATCGTGAGCTTCTTTACCGCGCCGCTGGGGGCTCGCTTGGCCCATCGTCTGCCGGTGGCCATGCTCAAGCGGATCTTCGCCTTCGTGCTGATGGCGCTGTCGGTGAAGATGCTGTTCACCGTCTTGTCGGGCTAGCAGACAATCTCGCATTAGACGTTGGTCTAATGCGGGCTGGATATGTCAAACGTCTGTTCCGGTCGGCGCAACGGGCGGTTATCATGCCCGCCGGCTATCGGCATCGGCACATATTGCCTACGCTGATGGCAAGGGAACCGAATGCACCTGAAGGCGCCGCGACGCCGGGGCTTCGGGCCGCTCCCTGTTACCGGCGCGGGCCTTGTTCCGGCCGCCGGTTCGTCAAAATAATGTTAAAGAGGTGCATGCATGAAACGTTACGCCTTTACCGCTGCGTTGTTCTCGGGGGCCCTGCTGGGTGCTGCCACGCTGTCCACGCCGGCGGTGGCGCAGGACCAGGAGCGCTTCGTCACCATCGGGACCGGTGGGCAGACAGGGGTCTACTACGTGGTCGGTCAGTCGATCTGTCGCCTGGTCAATCGCAACTCGGATGAGACCAACATTCGTTGCAATGCGCCTTCTACCGGCGGCTCGGTGGCCAACATCAACGGCATCAAGTCCGGTGAGCTGAGCATGGGCGTCGCCCAGTCGGACGTGCAGTACCGCGCCTACAATGGCGAGGGAGACTTCGAGCAGCCGATGGAAGACCTGCGTGCGGTATTTTCCGTGCACGGCGAGCCGTTGACGGTTCTGGCGCGCAAGGACGCCAACATCAACAGCGTTGCCGACCTGAAGGGCAAGCGTGTCAATATCGGCAATCCGGGATCGGGCCAGCGCGCGACCATGGAAGTGCTGATGGAAGCCGAAGGCTGGGACACCGACGTGTTCTCGATGGCTTCCGAGCTGGGCGCCGCGGAAATGGCATCGGCGCTGGCGGACAACAACATCGATGCCATGGCCTATGTGGTCGGTCATCCCAATGGCGCCATTCAGGAAGCGACCACGACCGTGGATGCGAATCTCGTCCCGCTTAACGACGACGCGGTGGACGGCCTGGTCGAGGAGTATCCCTATTATGCCAAGTCGGTGATTCCCGGCGGCATGTACAAGGGCAACGACGAGGACGTCGAGACTTTCGGGGTCAAGGCGACCTTCGTGACCTCCTCCAAGGTGGATGACGACGTCGTCTATCAAGTGGTCAAGGCGGTGTTCGACAACTTCGATCGCTTCAAGCGTCTGCACCCGGCTTTCGCCAACCTGCAGCCGGAAGAAATGATCTCCGACGGTCTGTCCGCGCCGCTGCATGATGGCGCCAAGCGCTATTACGAGGAACGTGGCTGGCTGTAAGCGTCGGCTCAACGTCGTCATGAATGATGCGCGGCCGCTTCGGCGCCGCGCATCGCTGGTTCTGGCGACGCGATGGCGAATGAGGCCTGTGATGTGTTTTCACGCCGGTCGACGCGGTTCCCTCGTGCGTCGGATACCGGCACCACCAGGACAACAGTATGCAAGACGATAAGTCGACGGCACCCTCGCGTGACGCCGAGCTGGAGGCGCTGACCGCCAACGAGACCGGATCGCGTCACCCGAGCGGTCCGGTGGGCAAGTTGCTGCTCTGCGTAGCGGCGCTCTGGTCGCTATTTCAGTTATGGATCGCCTCGCCCCTGCCTTTCGTGTTCGGGTTCGGGATCTTCAGTGCCACCGAGGCACGTTCCATTCACCTGGCGTTTGCCATCTTCCTGGCCTTCATGGCCTATCCGGCCCTGAAGCGTTCCCCGCGCGATCGCGTGCCGCTGCTGGATTGGGGGCTGGCACTGGTGGGCGCTTTCGCCGCGTCTTACATGTATGTCTTCTACGAGCAGCTGGCGCAGCGTCCCGGTGCGCCGATCCTGCAAGACGTCATCATCGGGGTGATCGGCCTGCTCCTGCTGCTGGAGGCGACCCGCCGCGCGCTGGGGCCGCCGCTGATGATCGTGGCCCTGGTCTTCATCGTCTATTCGCTGGCCGGCCCTTACATGCCGGGAATGCTGGCGCACCGTGGCGTCAGTCTCTATGGACTGGTCAATCACCAGTGGCTGACCTCGCAAGGCGTCTTCGGCATCGCCCTGGGCGTGTCGACCAGTTTCGTGTTCCTGTTCGTGCTGTTCGGTGCCCTGCTGGACAAGGCCGGCGCCGGCAACTATTTCATCAAGGTCGCCTTTTCGATGCTGGGGCACTACCGTGGCGGCCCCGCCAAGGCGGCGGTCGTCGCCTCGGGCATGACGGGGCTCATCTCGGGCTCCTCGATCGCCAATACCGTGACCACCGGTACCTTTACCATTCCCATGATGAAGCGCGTCGGGTTCTCGCCGACCAAGGCCGGCGCGGTCGAAGTGTCTTCCTCGGTCAATGGCCAGATCATGCCGCCGGTCATGGGGGCCGCGGCCTTCCTGATGGTCGAGTACGTGGGCATTCCCTATGTCGAGGTCATCAAGCATGCCTTTCTGCCGGCGGTCATTTCGTACATCGCGCTGATCTACATCGTGCACCTCGAAGCGCTCAAGGCGAACATGAAGGGGCTGCAAAGCAGCAACCCGGTGCGTCCTTTCCTGCAGAAGGCGGTAGGGTTCTTGACCGGGCTGATCGGCATCATGGTGCTGGCGCTGGTCGTCTATTACGGTCTGGGCTGGCTCAAGCCGGTGCTCGGCGAGGCCATGCCCTGGGTGGCGGCGATAGGCCTGGCTGTGGTCTACGTGGGCTTGCTCAAGGTGGGGTCGCGCTACCCCGAGCTCGCCCACGACGATGCCAACAGCGAAATGACCGAGCTGCCGCAGACGCGGCCCACGGTGATGGTGGGGCTGTACTTCCTGTTGCCCGTCGTGGTGCTGGTGTGGTGCTTGATGGTGGAACGTCTGTCGCCGGGCCTCTCGGCGTTCTGGGCGACGGTGTTCATGATCGTGATCATCCTGACCCAGCGTCCGCTGGAAGCGTTCTTCCGGGGACGCGGGGGCCTGGGCCAGGAGGTCAAGCGTGGCTGCATCGATCTCTGGGAAGGGCTGATCGACGGCGCGCGCAACATGATCGGCATCGGTATCGCCACGGCGGCGGCGGGGATCATCGTCGGTGCCGTCTCGCAGACCGGTGTGGGGCTGGTGCTCGCGGATCTGGTCGAAACGCTGTCGATGGGCAATCTGCTGTTGATGCTGCTGCTCACCGGGGTGCTGAGCCTGATCCTGGGCATGGGACTGCCGACCACGGCCAACTACATCGTGGTCTCCGCGCTGCTGGCACCGGTCATCGTGCAGCTGGGGCAGCAGAACGGCTTGATCGTGCCGTTGATCGCGGTGCACCTGTTCGTGTTCTATTTCGGCATCATGGCCGACGTGACGCCGCCAGTGGGGCTGGCGTCGTTCGCCGCCGCGGCGATCTCCGGGGCCGACCCGATTCGTACCGGTTTCCAGGCGTTCTACTACAGTCTGCGTACCGCGGCCTTGCCGTTCTTGTTCATCTTCAACACCGATCTGCTGCTGATCGACGTGAATCTCTGGCATGGCCTGCTCATTTTCGTGGTCGCCACGGTGGCGATGTTGATCTTCGCCGCCGCGACGCAGGGCTACATGCTGGTGAAGAGCCGCTGGTACGAGAGCCTGTTGCTCCTGCTGGTGGCGTTTACCCTGTTCCGCCCGGGATTCTGGATGGATACGATTCACGATCCGTATCGCGATATCCCGCCCGCGCAGTTCGAGCAGGCGCTGGGTGCCATCGACGATGACAGCAACCTGCGTGTCAGAATCGACGGCCTCGATGCCTACGGTGCGCCGACCAGTTTCGTGATCCTGGTGCCGGCGCCGGATGGTGATACGGGTGCCGAGCGCATGCAGAACCTGGGGCTGACGCTGATGCAGCAGGATGGCAAGACGCTGGTCGACATGACCGAGTTCGGCAGCCAGGCGGAGAAGCTGGGCTTCGACTTCGATCAGGAAATCGTCGCCATCCGTGCGCCAGTGGAACGCTGGCCGAAAGAGTGGATGTGGATACCCGGACTGGCGGTCTTCGCCCTCGTGGTCTGGCTGCAGCGTCGGCGGCGTCAGGCGCCCGATGCGCGAGCCGATGCGGTGACCTGATCGCTTTACCGGCCGGTCATCGTGGTCTGGACGCCCGTCCCCTGGTGGGGCGGGCGTCTTCGTTTCCGGTCCACGGCAGATTCACGAGAGCGCTTGATGATGGCGGGGCGCAGCGGCGAACGGGATTTTTTGCGACAATGGCGAGCATGCGGCCCGGCGCCGCGATTTTCCCGTTCCCACGTCCCGCGAGGTTGCCATGGTCACGCTGTCTGCGATTCATCTATATCCCATCAAATCCACGGCGGGACGCTCGCAGGACACGGCCTGGGTCGGAGAAGAAGGATTGGCGGGTGACCGCCGTTTCATGGTCGCCAAGCCCGATGGCACCTTTCTGACCGCTCGAACTCACCCGCAACTTCAGCGAGCCATGACGACCTTCGATGGCGAGACGCTAACGCTTGCTCATCCTGAACTGCCGACGCTGCACATGGCGGTGACGGATTTCGCGCGCGCGGCGTTCGCCACCACGGTCTGGGCCGACGACTTCCAGGCCCTGACCACGCATCCTCGACTCGATGCCTGGTTCAGCGAGGTCGCGGGAGAGCCGGCGCGGTTATTGTGGCTGGGCGAGCAATCCCCGCGTTACCGTGACAGCATCGCCCGGCGTGTCAGCTTCGCCGACGGCTACCCGTTGATGCTGATTTCCGAAGCCTCGCTCGACGATCTCAATACGCGGACCGACGACGTGCATGTCATGGCCCAGTTCCGTCCCAACCTGGTGGTCGCCGGCACCGAGGCCTACGCCGAGGATGCCTGGCGGCGCATTCGTATCGGCGAGGTCGTGATGCGCGTGGGCAAGCCGTGCTCGCGTTGCGCGATGATCAGCGTCGATCCCGCCACGGGAACGTTCAAGGCCGGCCGGGAGCCGTTGCGAACCCTGGCGAGCTATCGGCGCGGCGAAGGCGGCAAGGTGTATTTCGGGCAGAATCTCATCGCCGAAAACGAGGGGCGCATCATGCGTGGTGCCCCCGTCGAGGTGTTGGAGCATGCCCTCTGATCGAGGCATCAATGGCCCGGGGCGGGCATGAAAATGTGGCGGTCCGGTGATAGGGTCACGCCTATCATCAGGATGCGTTCATCGGGTATCAACAGGCGGTGAGTCATGCAGGAAACGGTAATGAGACGATGCAATAACAGGTACCGAGGCTCGCGATGCCTGGTGATCGCCATCCTCGTGGCGCTGGTCGGTATGACGTCGGCACAGGCAAGCTCGTTACCGACTCCCCGGGGGGAGGTGATGCTGACGGTGAGCGGCGATATCGTGCGTACCAACGGCGACGGCGTGGCTCGCTTCGACCGCGCCATGCTGAGAGGCTTGCCTCAAGGCACCATCGTGACGCATACGCCCTGGACCGAGGGGGTGTCGCGCTTCGAGGGGCCGCTGCTGAGTGGGCTCGTCGATGCGGTGGGGGGCCAGGGCGATTCGCTGCATGTGGTCGCGCTCAATGATTTCGCTGCGGACGTCCCGCTGAGCGAGGCGCGGGATTATGGCGTCATCCTGGCCATGCGGCGTGATGGAGAGCCCATGCCGGTACGCGAATACGGTCCGTTGTTCGTGCTCTATCCGTTCGACGATTATCCCGAGTTGCAGACCGAGGCGGTACGTTTCCGCTCGGTCTGGCAAGTCTCGCGCATCGTCGTGGAGTGACGATGGCTTGGCGCTCGCGTCTTCGTCTGGTCACCGGCTTGCCGCTGCGGCTCAAGCTCGGAGCCTCCGCGGCGATTCTGTTTTTCGCCGCTGCGTTGGTCGTCGTCAGCCTGATCGTCTGGCGTCAGGAAGTGCTTGCCAAGAACGTGGCCGGCGATGCCGCCTGGGCGGCCTACAAGCTGGACCGCGAAACCATCCAGATGCGCAACGCGGTGCTGCAGGCCGAGGACACCCCGCAGGCGCTCCACGACGTACGCATGCGGTTCGAGCTGCTGTATAGCCGCATCAACCTGCTGCGCCAGGGCGAGATCGCGGAGCTGTTTCGGTCGTTGCCCGATGCGCGTGCCCTGGTGCCCGAGATTCTGTCGCGCAGCGATGCACTCGATGCCGCGTTGAGACGCATGTCGCCCGACACGCCGCGCCTGTCGGCCCTGGACGAGCGGCTGCAAGCCCTGAGCGGTCTCAGCGAGCGTCTGGTGGTGGCGGTCAATGCCTACCTGGCGCAGGCCAAGACGCGCGAGCGGGAAGTGCAGCTCACGCTGTACGCCACCTTGCTGGCGCTGATTCTGCTGATGTGCGGCGCCACCGTGCTGGTGATCCGGTTTCTGTTTCAGGAGGCCGGCGATAACATCGCCGCGCGCCAGGCACTGGAACATCTCAGTCAGGAGCTCAAGGACACCGCGCGCGAGGCAGAAAGCGCCAACCAGGCCAAGTCGGACTTTCTGGCCACGGTCAGCCACGAGATTCGCACACCGCTCAACGGCGTGCTCGGAATGACGGAATTGCTGCGTGAGCGGGAACTGGACGGGACCTCCCATCAATACGTCGAGACGATCCATGAAAGCGGCTCTCAGCTGCTGACCCTGATCAGCGACCTGCTGGATTTTTCCAAGATCGAAGCAGGGCACCTGGAGATCGAGCGCGAGACGTTTTCACTCCAGGCCCTGATCGACTCGCTGCTGCGGCTGCTCGAGCCCCGGGCCCAGCATGTCGAGCTGATCAGCGATGTGGCCCCCAGCGTGCCGTCGCACTCGCTGGGCGATGCCGGACGCTTGCGTCAGGTGCTCCTCAACCTGCTTTCCAATGCCCTCAAGTTCACCTCTCGTGGCAGTGTGACGCTGATCGTCAAGCCGATGCGCGGCGACTGGATGCACTTCGAAGTTCGCGATACCGGTTGCGGCATCGAAGATGCCGACCCGCAGCGCTTGTTCCAGCCGTTCTACCAGGGGGCTTCCGCCGTGCATTATCAAGGCGGTACGGGGTTGGGGCTGGCGATCAGCAAGCGTCTGGTGGAGGCCATGCAGGGGCGTATCGGGGTGTCGAGCCCCGCCGGGGAGGGCAGCCGATTCTGGTTCGAGCTGCCGCTGCCCAGCGCGAGCGAGACTCCGGCGACGGCTCCCCAGCAGGAAGCGGACGCGAGCGCGCGCGATACCTGCCCGGCGCCCTTGCTGGTGGTGGAGGACAATCCCGTCAACCGTCAGGTGGCGGTTGCCATGCTCGAGCGCCTCGGACAGACGGTAACGGTGGTCGATAGCGGGGAGGCTGCCCTGGAGCTGACCGCCGATACGCCGTTCGCCTTGATATTCCTGGACATCCGCATGCCGGGCTTCGATGGTCCGGAAACCGCCCGGCGCCTGCGTCAGCAGACCGGTCCCAATCAGGCCACGCCCTTGATCGCGATGACCGCCAGCGTGACGACCCTCGAGCATCAACGCGCGCTGGACGCCGGCATGGTCGAGGTACTGACGAAGCCCATTCGTCAGCAAGCCTTGCGTGACGTCTTGATACGCTACGGCCTGTGCGATGTCGATACCGAGCCGATGCCGGCGGCGCCGGCGCCCTCGGCGGCGGAAACGGACGCTGGCGAGCCGCCGTTGCTCGACAACCAGGCCTTCGCGATGCTGGGCGAGACGCTCGGCAAGGCGCAGCGCAGTGCGCTGGTCGCGGCCTGGCAGCATCAAGCGCGTCTTCTGGAGGATGCCCTGGAGGCCGCCATCGCGCAGTCGGACCTGGCACGGGCTGCCGAATTGGCGCATCGGCTCAAGGGTGAGTCGGCATCGCTGGATCTGGCATGTCTGGTACGCGACAGCGACCGGCTGGAGGCTGCCGCCCGTCAGGGCGACGTGGCGGAAGTCGGCCGGCAATGGGAGGCCTTGCGTCCTACCTTGGCCGCATCGCGGCAAGCATTGCGCATGGCCAACGACATGCCTCACTGACAATGGCGGCATACCGGTCCGTCGAGACGCTGAATCATCGGGAGAGACGACGAGATGCGCAAGCGCTGGTGGGTTGCGGGTGGTGTGGCGTTGCTGCTGGGCATGGGGGCCGGGACGGCGCAGTGGTGGTCGAGCCAGGCCGGTGAACGTGCTCTGGTGCGGTTGACCGAGCGCCTCGACGCGCAACCCGGGTGGCAGGCCTCGCGCCATGAGGTCGAACATGGGTGGCGACATTCGTCCGGCGTGCTGCGACTCGCGGCGGATGCCCCCGCCGGGCATGCACCCTTCGACATCGTTTTACCCTACCGCATGCGACACGGCCTGCTCGCTACCCGCCTCGACGGCGAGATCGAGCTGCCCCGGATGGACGAGTCGCGGTGGCAGACCAGCGAGGCACCGACATGGCACGCCACCTATCGCACTCTGACGCGCGAGATGACGGGGCGCCTGGTCTGGTCGACGGCGACCCTGCGCGGGGAGGCGGCGTCACGGGCCCGCCTCGGCGCGGGCGAGCTCACCTTGTCCGGTCATGTCGGGGACGTGCGCTATCACCTGCATTCGGCGCCCTCGCGTCTGACCCGTGAAAACGGCGGCATCCTGTCGGGCGAGCTCGACGTCCAGGGCCGCTTTCGTGGCGATGCTCGCCGGTTTCATCACACCCTGTCGCTTTCCCTGGCGGAGTTGCGTCTGCTCGGTGGCGCGCCGTTCGCGTTGGAGAATGTCTCCCATGAAGCCGACATTCGCCTGGACGACGACGCCTTGCACTACCGTGGCGAGGGCCGGGTCGGTTCCGTCGTCGTGGGCGGCGAGCAGGTGGCGTCGGGACGACTCTCGCTGTCGCTGACAGACGTCGATGGCGAGGCCGTGCGAACCTTGATCGCGCACATGCGCGACCAGGCGGTGGCGTCAGCCGAGAATGACACCGTCGCCCCCGGCACCGTCGACTGGGAGCGCCTGACGCCGGTGCTCGTCGCGCTGTTGCAGGACTCGCCGCGCCTGATCCTGTCGTCCTTGCAGGTGTCGAGCGAGGCATTCGGTGTCGATAGCCGGGCGCACGGCGAGATGATGCTCGACGGTGATGATCTGGCGCCCCTGGCGGCGCGCTCGGTGACGACCCCTGCCTTCTGGCGGCATCTGCAGCGACGCCTGAACGGTCGAGTCACGCTGCGCGATGCACCGCCACTGCTGTCGCTGTATCTGGGGTTGTCGCCGGACACGTCGCGCCTGGAGTTTCGCGTGTCGCAAGGCGAGTGGCAGGTCAACGGACAAGCGCTCCGCTGGTAACCGGCAGGACATCCAGGCTTGAAGTTCGCGTGGCGCGCCCGCATCCCTTTGGCAAATGCGGCATTTGCCCGATGAATCTCAAGGTGAACGATGAGCGAACACGACCAGGATCAACCCCGGGACTTCGACGCCCCACGCGACGGGTCTCCGCGCAACACCGATGACACCCTCTCCGAACGGGATGGCTCGACGTCCCATGGCGGAGCTGTCGTGCCGACCCAGGAGTACTTGCCCGAGCGCATCTACTTGCTGCCGATTCACAACCGGCCGTTCTTCCCCGCTCAGGTGCAGCCACTGGTCATCCACCGCGAGCGCTGGCAGGAGACGATGGATCGGGTCGACAACACGCCGCATCACAGTGTCGGCGTGGCCTATGTCGGCGATGCCGGCGTCGACGAGCTGGGGCCCGACGATTTTCCCGAGATCGGTACGGCGGTGAAGGTCCACCGCACCCAGGTGGAAGATCAGCAGATCCAGTTCATCGCGCAGGGGGTGCGGCGTTTTCGCATCGTGCGCTGGCTGTCGAAGAAGCCCCCGTACCTGGTCGAGGTGAGCTATCCGAAGGAGCCCATCGAGGCCAGCGACGAGGAAGCGCGCGCCTACGCCATGGCGATGATCAACGGCATCAAGGAACTGCTGCCGATCAACCCGCTGTACGGGGAGGAGCTCAAGCACTACCTCAATCGCTTCAGCCCGCATGAGCCCAGTCCCCTGACCGACTTCGCGGCCGCCATCACCTCGGCCAAGGGGGGCGAGCTGCAGGAGGTGCTCGAGACCCTGCCGGTGATGTCGCGGATGCAGAAGGTCCTGCCGCTGCTGCGCAAGGAAATCGAGGTCGCGCAACTGCAAAGCGAGATCAGCGAGCAGGTCAATGCGCAGATGCAGGAGCGCCAGCGCGAGTTCTTTCTCCGCGAGCAGCTCAAGGTCATCCAGCGCGAACTGGGCATTTCCAAGGACGACCGCGAAAATGACGTCGATACGTTCCGCGAACGGCTCGAGAACCTGCAGGTACCCGAGCATGTCATGGAGCGCATCGAGGACGAACTGGGCAAGCTCTCGGTGCTCGAGACCGGCTCGCCCGAGTACGGCACCACGCGCAATTATCTCGACTGGCTGACCTCGCTGCCCTGGGGCATCACCTCCGAGGACCAGCTCGATCTGCCGCGCGCCCGCAAGGTGCTCGATCGCGACCACGATGGCCTGACCGACGTCAAGGAGCGCATCGTCGAGTTCCTCGCCGAGGGCACTTTCAAGGGCGACGTCGGCGGCTCCATCCTGCTGCTGGTCGGCCCGCCCGGGGTGGGCAAGACCTCGGTGGGGCGCTCCATCGCCGAGGCGCTGGGACGCGAGTTCTATCGCTTCTCGGTGGGTGGCATGCGCGACGAGGCCGAGATCAAGGGCCACCGTCGTACCTACATCGGTGCGATGCCGGGCAAGCTGGTGCAGGCGTTCAAGGAAGTCGAGGTCGAGAACCCGGTGATCATGCTCGACGAAGTCGACAAGATGGGGCAGTCGTTTCAGGGGGATCCCGCCTCGGCGCTGCTGGAAGTGCTCGACCCCGAGCAGAACGTCGATTTTCTCGATCACTATCTCGACGTGCGCATGGATCTCTCCAAGGTGCTGTTCGTGTGCACCGCCAATACGCTGGACTCGATCCCGCCGGCGCTGCTCGACCGAATGGAACAGATTCGTCTCTCCGGCTACATCGCCGAGGAGAAGATGGCCATCGCCAAGCACCACCTGTGGCCCAAGCTGCTCGAGCGCGACCGCATCCCCAAGAAGCGGATCAATCTCACCGATGCCGCGCTCAGAAAGGTCATCGAGGGCTATGCCCGCGAAGCCGGGGTGCGTCAGCTGGAGAAGCAGCTGCATCGGATCGTGCGCAAGGCGGCGGTGGCGATGCTCGAGAACGAGCAGGAGACGGTCAAGATTTCGGTGAACAACCTCGAGACGTTCCTGGGGGCGCCGATCTTTCGCAAGGAGAAGGTGCTCAAGGGCGTCGGGGTGGTCACCGGTCTGGCGTGGACTTCCATGGGTGGGGCGACGTTGCCGGTCGAGGCCGCCCGCGTGCATGCGAAGTCACGCGGTCTCAAGCTCACCGGCCAGCTCGGCGACGTGATGCAGGAGTCGGCGAACATCGCCTACAGCTACGCCATGGCCCACCTCAAGGAGTTCAGCGGCGATCCGACCTTCTTCGACGAGACGCATGTCCATCTCCACGTCCCGGAGGGGGCGACGCCCAAGGACGGGCCATCGGCCGGCGTGACGATGACCACCGCCCTGTTGTCGCTGGCCAAGCAGCAGCCGGTGGGGCGTCCGCTGGCGATGACCGGGGAACTGACCCTCAGCGGCCAGGTGCTGCCGGTGGGCGGCATACGCGAAAAGGTGATCGCCGCGCGGCGCAGCGATATCTTCGAGCTGATTCTGCCCGAGCCCAATCGCCGCGATTACGAAGAGCTTCCCGATTACCTCAAGGAGGGGATGACCGTGCACTTCGCCAATCGCTATCGAGACGTGGCCAAGGTCGCCTTCGACTGAGAACCCCGTCTGTAACATTTCCCGCCTGATATTGGGCGCGATCGGATGTCCGATCGCGCCCAACGTCGTTACAATGGGGCTACCCCTTGCTGCGGGGGGCGTGCCCGTCCGCTTTCTCGAGCGTCGCTCCACAAGAGCCATCACGCCCACGCAACGTCATGTGACCGTGACACCTCGACGCATGCCGCCCGTCATCGTTCGCTGGATCACCACAGCCGGCAGGCGTCGCCGAACATCCGCCCGTGGGGCATACCGACACAACAGGAGCACTTGATGAGCCAGCAGGACTCCCCCGCCAACGCCGATCACCGTCGCCGCCATTCCTCCATCGTGGTCGACGGCCCCGGCAAGGCCGCCAGTCGCGCCATGCTGCGTGCCGTCGGTTTCACCGACGAGGATTTCAAGAAGCCGCAGGTGGGGATCGCCTCGACCTGGAGTCGCGTCACGCCGTGCAACAGCCACATCAACGTGTTGGCCGATGCCGCCAGTGACGGCGCCGACGCCGCCGGTGGCAAGGGCGTGGTCTTCAATACCATCACCATCAGCGACGGCATCGCCAACGGCACCGAAGGCATGAAGTATTCGATGGCCTCGCGCGAGATCATCGCCGATTCCATCGAGGCGGTCTCCGGCTGCGAGGGGTTCGACGGGGTGGTGGCCATCGGTGGCTGCGACAAGAACATGCCCGGCTGCATGATCGGCCTGGCACGTCTCAACCGGCCCAGCATCTTCGTCTACGGCGGTACCATCCAGCCCGGTGCCGGGCACACCGACCTGGTCTCGGTATTCGAGGCGATGGGCGCCTACTCCCAGGGCAACAAGTCGCTGATCGAGGTCAAGCAGATCGAGGAAGTCGCGATTCCCGGGCCGGGCTCCTGTGGCGGCATGTACACCGCCAACACCATGGCCTCGGCGATCGAGGCCATGGGCATGAGCCTGCCCAATTCGTCGGCTCAGGACGCGGTATCCCAGAGCAAGAAGGACGATAGTCGCGCCGCCGGCGAGGCCGTGCTCAAGCTGCTCGAACTGGACATCAAGCCCTCGGACATCATGACCCGCAAGGCGTTCGAGAACGCCATCACCGTGGTCATCGCCCTCGGCGGTTCCACCAATGCCGTGCTGCACCTGATTGCCATGGCCAACACCATCGGGGTCGAGCTCTCGCTCGACGACTTTACCGAGATCGGCAAGCGCGTCCCGGTGCTCGCCGACCTGCGCCCCAGCGGTCATTATCTGATGAGCGAGCTGGTGGCGATCGGCGGCATTCAGCCGATGATGAAGATTCTGCTCGATGCGGGGCTGCTCCACGGCGATTGCCTGACCGTGACCGGCAAGACGCTGGCCGAGAACCTGGCCGACGTGACGCCTTATCCGACGGGGCAGGAAATCATCAAGCCGCTGGAGGCACCGATCAAATCGAGCAGCCACCTGCGCATTCTCTACGGCAACCTGGCGCCAGAGGGAGCGGTGGCCAAGATCACCGGCAAGGAAGGTACCCGCTTCACCGGGCGTGCTCGCGTGTTCAACTCCGAGGAGGAGGCCCAGGCGCGCATCAACGACCTGACCGTGGCCGCCGGTGACGTCGTCGTGATTCGCTACGAGGGGCCGAAGGGCGGTCCCGGCATGCGCGAAATGCTGACGCCGACCTCGGCGATCATGGGCCGTGGCCTGGGCGACAAGGTGGCCTTGATCACCGATGGACGCTTCTCCGGCGGCAGCCATGGCTTCGTGGTCGGTCACATCACGCCGGAAGCCTTCGTCGGCGGCCCCATCGGCCTGGTCGAGGACGGTGACGAGATCACCATCGACGCCGAGAACGACATCATGACGCTGCATATCGACGACGCCGAGATGGCGCGCCGCCGTGCGGCCTGGAAGCGCCCGGCACCGCGTTATACGCGCGGCACGCTGGCCAAGTACGCCAAGACGGTCAGCTCGGCATCGAAAGGGGCGGTCACCGATCTGCCCGAAGCGCTGGACGATTGATCGCGGCATCTCGTTGCCAGGTATCCTTCAAGAACGAGGCCCGCGCTGTCGTGTCAGTGCGGGCCTCGCGGTAACGATCATGGCTCGGTCAGGCGGCGAGTTGCCAGGTGCTGGCAGCGTCGTCCATGATTAGCCACTGCTCGATGTCGTACCATAATAGATCCAGTAGCATTTCGAGACTCTCTTCCGAGCAGCACATAACGTCTCTCCGGGTGGCGGTGGCATGATGCATGGAGCCACCTTTCAGTATGGCTCGCGCGGTACCGGGCAGTGCGGTTTTTTGGTGACGCTTTGTCACGGTATGTGCCGATGGTCGGCAGTGGGGCGCCCGGGAGCGAGATCAGAGCAGGTAGCGCAGGAGCAGAAGGGATTCACGCATGACCGATGAGATCAAGGTGGGGCTGGTGGGCTATGGCTTCGCCAGCAAGACGTTTCACGCACCGTTGCTGATGGCGGACAGCGGCATGGCACTGACGGCGATTTCCAGCAGCGATGCCGCCAAGGTCAGGGCCGATTGGCCGCAGGTCGAGGTCGAGTCCAGCGCGGCATCGCTATTCGCGCGCGAGGATATCGACCTGGTGGTGATCCCCACCCCCAACGATACCCACTACGACCTCGCCAGCGCCGCCCTGGCCGCCGGCAAGCACGTGGTGATCGACAAGCCGTTCACGGTGACGCTTGCGGAGGCCGAGTCCCTGGCCGAGAAAGCGGCGCAAGCGAACAAGCTGCTTTCCGTGTTCCACAACCGGCGCTGGGACGCGGACTTTCTGACCGTGCGCGACCTGCTGCAGCGTGGCGATCTGGGGCGGGTCGCGCATTTCGAATCGCACTTCGACCGCTATCGTCCCGAGGTCAAGGCGCGCTGGCGTGAGACCGACACGCCGGGCGGCGGTATCTGGTACGACCTGGGCCCTCACCTGATCGACCAGGCGCTGGTGTTGTTCGGGTTGCCTCGCGACATATGGCTCGACCAGGCCTGCCAGCGGGACGGGGCGCAGGTCGACGATTATTTTCACGCCGTGCTGCGCTATGACCGGCTGCGCGTGATCCTTCATGCGGGCAGCCTGATGGCCGCGCCTGCGCCACGCTTTTCGGTCCATGGAACGCACGGCAGTTACGTCAAGCACGGGCTCGACCCCCAGGAGGACATGCTCAAGCGAGGCGACCGCCTGCCCACGCCGGAGTGGGGCGAAGACCATCGGCATGGGCTGCATACGGTGGGCAAGGTGCGCGATGCCAGTGCACGCCCGGAACTGCGCGAAGTGCACACGCGTGCGGGAGACTATCCGGCCTATTACGCGGGGATCCGGCGCGCGATACGTGGCGAAGGCGCGAATCCGGTACCCGTGGACGAGGCGCTCGCCGTGATGCGCGTGCTCGAGGCGGGGCGGCGCAGTGCGGGATCGGGCGCCGCCGAGCCAGTCGCGTGATGGGTGGCTGGCAGAGACAGGGCATGCATGGATTCGATGCGCGAATTCCTTGCATCATGCCGTTTCCTTGTCTAGGGTCTGTATAGGGTTAGGCCAAGGCGTTTTGCCAGGCGACCCAGGCGCTTCACCTGAATGTGAAGGCTGAGAGAATTAAGGAGGATTCGCATGAAACAGCAGTTGACCGCTCTGACGTTTGCCGCCCTGATGGCATTGCCCGCTGCCGGTGCGCTGGCGAACGATGACGGCGCGCCCGATACCAGCGCTCAGGTTGGCTCCGCCAACACCGAAGAAGGTTCCACCAAGGTGGAGGGTGGTACCGCCAGCGGCACGACCGAAGGTCATGTCGACGGGGAAAACAGCATTCCCGGTGGGGAGCAGGAAAATCTGAGCACCGAAACGGGGTCCGCCAATACCGAACATGGCGACACCGAAGCGCAAGGCGGGACGGCCGCTGCGCCTTCTGCCGACGATGGTCCGGTACCGGAAAGCATGGAAGATCCGGCCGACAATCACGGTGTCGATTCCGCACAGGATGTCGATCCGAACTAAACGACAGTCCGCACCGAGCGGATGACCGCAAGGCTCATGGATAGAGCCGGCACATCACAGGATGCGATGACGCGAGGCCCCGACATGTCGGGGCCTCGTTTCGTCGTGACCGACCAGTCGCCAGGTGTCGGCCCGTTGCCTTACCACCAGGCATCGTCGACGCGCTCGCTGCGCATACGGTCGCGTGCGATGAACAGCGCCGCGATGGCACGTCCTTCGTGGAAGTCCTCGCGGGCCAGCAGGCCGTTGATGTCCTCGAGAGGATAGCGCTCGACGATCAGGGGTTCCGGTTCGTCGCCGGGCAAGCGCTTTTCGTACAGGTCGGTGGCCAGCATCACGTGCATGCGGTGGCTCATGTAGTTGGGCGCCAGCGACAGCTCCACCAAGGGCTCGATGTGCCGGGCTCCCACTCCGCATTCTTCCATCAGCTCGCGATTCGCGGCGCTGACGACGTCTTCCCCGGGATCGACGAGGCCCTTGGGCAAGGTCAACGCATAGTCGTCGAAGCCCGCGGCATACTCGTGGATCAGCAGCACGTGGTCGGGGTCCGGCATGGCCACGATCATGACCGCACCGCCGCCATGACCGTTGCCGCTGCCCATGAGGCGTTCGAAGGTACGTTCGGCACCGTTGGCGAACCGCAGTTCCAGCGATTCGATGGCGAACAAGCGGCTGCGCGCGACTTCGTGGCGCGCCAGGATGCGTGGCTTGGAACGCGTTCCGTCGGTCTCGGGCGCGGGCGGCGGGGTATCGCCTGAGCGGGAAGAAAAGGCCATGGTGTCTCCGTGCGGGTCTCTGTCATGCAGCGTACAATAAGAGCACAAGACCTTCGATATCCATCTTGGCGGAGCCCCGCATGATTGATTGGAACGCCATCGACACCGTACTGCTCGACATGGACGGCACGCTGCTGGACCTCCACTTCGACAGTCATTTCTGGCTGGAGCACCTGCCGCAGCGTTACGTGGAGCTGCACAAGCTGGATGCCCAGCACGAGCGCGCCTTGCGCGCGCGCATCATCGGCGAGCAGGGCACGCTCAACTGGTACAGCTTGGCGTACTGGAGCCGTGAGCTGGGGGTCGACGTGGTCGCGCTCAAGCGCGAGATCCAGCACCTGATCGGCCTGCGCAGCGATGCCCTGGACTTCCTCAAGTGGCTCAAGCAGGCGCATCCGCGCGTGATACTGGCGACCAACGCCGACCGCGAGAGCCTGGCTCTCAAGTTGCCGTTGACCGGTCTCGAGGATTATCTCGATGCCATCGTCTCCTCGGCGGATGTGGGCTTTCCCAAGGAAGCTCCCGAGTTCTGGTTCGCGCTGCAGGACGTCGAGCCGTTCGACCCCGCACGAACCCTGTTCATCGACGACAATCCCTCGGTGCTGGAAAGCGCGCGTGAATACGGCATTCGCTATCTGCTGGGGATCAAGCAGCCGGACAGCCAGCGCCCCGAGCGCGAGCTGGAGGATTTCATCGCCCTCGAGCGCTTCGCCGCTCTCCTGCCGGAAGAAATGCCCGCGATCTCCAGGCGGTAGTCGATGCCGGGAAGCCTTGAAAAGCGCGGCGCCGGCGCCCACGTTATGCCCGTTCGCGCGGGGCGTGATTCCGTCCTGCATGGCGCGGCGCGATAAGGGGGAGCAATGAGCGACACGGTACGTATCGACAAGTGGCTATGGGCGGCACGCTTCTTCAAGACCCGGGGCCTGGCCAAGAAGGCCATCGAGGGCGGCAAGGTGCATTACAACGGCGGACGCGTGAAGACCAGCAAGGGCGTCGAGCTCGGCGCCCTGCTCAAGGTGCCGCAAGGCTGGGACACGCTCGAGGTCGAGGTGACCGGATTGTCCGACCAGCGTCGCGGGGCCGCCGAGGCGCGTGAGCTCTATCGCGAGACCCCGGCCAGCGCCTCGCGCCGCGAACGCGAGGCGCAAAACCGCCGCCTGGCCAATCAGAGCATGCAGGGGCCGCGCGGGCGACCCGACAAGAAGCAGCGCCGCGAGATTCAGCACTTCCAACGCCATGGCTTCGACGATTGATGACGCCGGCGGCCGCCGTCGCCCTGCGTCCCTTTTGCCTTTCCCACTGTGACGACGACCGATCATGACCGACCAGATTCAACGTTTCCTTTTCGACGAGACCAACGTGCGCGGCGAAATCGTCGGCCTGCAACAGGCCTACGCCGATGTGCTCGACAAACACGCCTACCCGGCGGCAGTAAGACGCCAGCTCGGCGAGCTGCTGGGTGCCGTGGCCCTGCTCACCGAAACCGTCAAGCTCGACGGCACCGTCAGCCTCGAAGTGCGCGGGCAGGGTGCCGTGCGGCTGTTGATGGCGGAGTCCAACCCCGGGGGCGAGCTGCGCGCCATCGCACGCCTCGATGACGAGGCGGCGCTGCCCGAGGAAAACGCCTCGTTGACCGCCCTGGTGGGCGAGGCGCAAATCGTGATCACGCTGGACCCGCGCGACGGTCAGCGTTATCAGGGCATCGTCGCCGTCGAGGCCGATACCCTCGCCGCCTGCCTGGAAGATTACTTCGCACGTTCCGAGCAACTGGCCACCCGCTTGTGGCTGGCGGCCGACGGCGATCGCGCAGCAGGCATGCTGCTGCAGCAGTTGCCCGATGACGCCTCCAATCGCGACCCCGATGCCTGGGAGCGCACCGTGCACCTGGCCACGACCCTGAGCGATGCCGAGTTGCTTGACCTCGATCAACGCGAGCTGCTTTATCGGCTCTTCCATGAAGAGCAGGCCCGCGTCTTCGAGCCCAAGGCGTTACGCTTCGGGTGCACTTGTACGCGCGAGCGCATCGCCAGTGCCCTGCATGGCCTGGGCGCCGATGAGCTGCGCCACATCGTGCGCGAACAAGGGGCGGTCGAGACGCAGTGCCATTTCTGCCATAGCCATTATCGTTTCACCGCCGCCGATATCGAGACGTTGATCGAATCCCCGGGAGCGGGGGCGCCGACGTTGCATTGACGGCAACGTTTTCCGCGCAAGTCCTTTTTGCCATAATGTCCGCCCCCTCAGTCTCGCCATGGCCCGACAAGAGGCAACCCATTGCCCGGGTGGCCTTGGCGAGTAAGCATCGGTTAACGAGAGAGAACCGCCTCCGGGCCCAGGACACGATAATGACCACGACCCAAGCCGCCTCCCCGGCAGCCCATGACGCACGCCCCGTGCAGACGCATATCAATCTGAGCAGTGCCGCCCTGATCGAGCATGCCATCGCGCGTGGCGAAGGCCACCTGGCCGACAACGGCGCCTTCGTGGCGATCACCGGTCGGCGCACCGGCCGTTCCCCGAAGGATCGCTTCATCGTCAAGGAGCCTTCCACCGCGGACCTGATCGAGTGGGGCAGCGTCAATCAGCCGTTCGATGCCGACAAGTTCGATGCCCTGTGGGAGCGTGTCGAGGATTACCTGGCCGAGGGCGACAACTTCGTCTCCGAGTTGCACGTCGGCGCCGATCCCGAGCATTACCTGCCGATCCGCGTGACCACCGAGACCGCCTGGCACAATCTCTTCGGGCGGACGCTGTTCGTGCGTCCCGAGAGCTACAACCCCAAGGGCAAGAGCGAGTGGACCATCCTCAACGCGCCGCACTTCGAGTGCGTGCCCGAGCGTGACGGTACCCATTCCGACGGCACGGTCATCCTCAACTTCGCACGTCGCCGAGTGCTCATCGCCGGCATGCGCTATGCCGGTGAAATGAAGAAGGCGATGTTCTCGGTGCAGAACTTCCTGCTGCCCGAGAAAGACGTTCTGCCCATGCACTGCAGCGCCAACGTGGGCGAGGACGGCGAGACCACGCTGTTCTTCGGTCTCTCGGGCACCGGCAAGACCACGCTGTCCGCCGACCCGTCGCGCTACCTGATCGGCGACGACGAGCATGGCTGGGGCGAGGGTACCGTGTTCAACCTGGAGGGCGGGTGCTATGCCAAGTGCATCGACCTGTCCGAGAAGAACGAGCCGATCATCTGGCACGCGATTCGCTTCGGTACCGTGCTCGAGAACGTGGTGCTCGACGAGTGCCGTCATCCCGACTACAGCGATGACAGCCTGACGCAGAACTCTCGCGCCGCTTACCCTCTCGAACACATCGAGAAGCGCGTGCCGGAGAACCTGGCCGGCGAGCCCAGCGCGATCATCTTCCTGACCTGCGACATGAGCGGCGTGCTGCCGCCCGTCTCGCTGCTTTCCAAGGAAGCGGCGGCCTACCATTTTCTCTCCGGCTACACCGCCAAGGTGGGATCCACCGAGATGGGGGCCTCCGCCGGCCTGGAGGCGACCTTTTCGACCTGCTTCGGTGCCCCGTTCTTCCCGCGCCCCGCACGTGAGTACGCCGATCTCTTGATCAAGCGCGTCGAGGCCTTCGAGTCGCGCGTGTACCTGGTCAATACCGGCTGGACCGGCGGTGCCTACGGCGAGGGAGGCTCGCGCTTCAGCATCCCCACCACGCGCGCGATCATCGCGGCGATTCAGAACGGCGATCTCAAGGACGTCGAGACGCGCCACATCGACGGCTTGAACCTGGACGTGCCGGTGGCCGTGGACGGCGTCGACCCGACGCTGCTCGACCCGCGTCAGGCATGGCCGGACAGCGCCGAGTACGAACGTCACATGCGGGCGCTGGCGACGCAGTTCATCGACAACTTCGCCAAGTTCGACGGCGTCGATGACGCGATCATCGCCGCCGGGCCCTCGCTCGACTGAGCGAACCATTCGCGGAAACGCGCCTCTAACGGGGAGAGCCGGTTACCGGCTCTCCCCGTTGTGCATCGACAGGAGGGAATGCCATGCAGCGTCGTCGTTTTCTGGGGTGGCTGGGGGCCGCGGGTGCCCTCGGGACAGTGCCGAGCCTCGTGCTGGCGCGCCCCAAGTTGTCCCTCGAGCGGGGGGCGGATGTCGAGCCGCTGACCCTGACGGATGCCGAGTGGCGGGAGCGTCTGAGTCCGGAACGCTATCGGATCCTGCGCGAGAATGGCACCGAGCCCGCGGGCAGCAGTCCGCTCGACAAAGAGACCCGGGCGGGGGAGTACCGCTGTGCGGGCTGCGACCTGCCGCTGTTCTCGTCGCGCACCAAGTATGATTCCGGCACCGGCTGGCCGAGCTTCTACGATCACATCCAGGGTCACCTGCTGACCGAGCTCGACTTCGTGCTGCTGATCCCCCGCACCGAATACCACTGCGCGCGCTGCGGTGGCCACCAGGGCCATGTCTTCGAGGACGGGCCGGCGCCCACAGGGCTGCGCTGGTGCAACAACGGCCTGGCGCTGCGCTTCGTACCCGACGCGACGTCCTGATCCGCCATCTGCGTCGCGCCGGTGGTTGTGGTACCTTGTCGCCACTTTCGTCATGTCGGCCCGCCTTGTGGCGGGCCGGAGTTTTGCCGAGTGGAGTTCGCTCGGCCCGGAGAACGTCAAGGACATCATGGACGCTAATCTCAAGATCGTTTCCCGGCTCGCCGAAGAGCTGGCCGTTCGTTCCCAGCAAGTCAGCGCCGCCGTGGCGCTGCTCGACGACGGCGCCACCGTTCCCTTCATTTCCCGTTACCGCAAGGAAGTCACCGGCGGACTGGACGATGGCCAGCTGCGCACGCTGGAAGAGCGCCTGCGCTACTTGCGCGAGCTGGAAGAACGGCGTGGCACGGTGCTGGCCAGCATCGACGAACAGGGCAAGCTGACCGATGCCCTGGCCGCGCAGATCGAGGCCGCCGATACCAAGCAGCGTCTCGAGGATTTGTACCTGCCGTACAAGAAAAAGCGTCGCACCAAGGCGCAGATCGCCCGCGAGGCGGGGCTTGCCCCCTTGGCCGAGGCGCTCTTGGCCGATCCCGATCTCGACCCCGAGACCGAAGCGGCAAGATATGTCCGTGCCGCCGAAGGCGATACGCCCGCCGTCGAGGACGCCAAGGCCGCACTGGATGGCGCCAAGCAGATCCTCATGGAGCAGTTCAGCGAAGACCCCGACCTGGTCGGCCAGTTGCGTGAACGGCTGTGGAGCGAGGGGCAACTGGCGGCGCGCGTGATGAGCGGCAAGGAGCAGGAGGGGGCCAAGTTCTCGGACTACTTCGAGCACGACGAACCCTTCGCCAAGACGCCCTCGCACCGGGCCTTGGCCATGTTCCGCGGCCGCAACGAGGGAGTGTTGTCCCTGGCGATTCGTCTCCCCGGCGAGGAGGAGGCCGAGATCCATCCCGCCGAGGTGGCCATCGCCAGACACGCCGAGGTGGCGCTGACCGGCACCCGGCCGGCCACGCGCTGGCTCAAGGAAGTGGTGCGCTGGACCTGGCGCGTCAAGTTGTACACTCACCTCGAAACCGAGCTGATGAGTCGCCTGCGCGAGCGTGCCGAACGCGAGGCCATCGACGTCTTCGCCGCCAACCTCAAGGATCTGCTGCTGGCAGCGCCGGCGGGGGCGAAAGCCACGCTGGCCATCGACCCCGGCCTGCGTACCGGCTGCAAGGTCGTGGTCGTGGACGCCACCGGCAAGTATCTGGAAGACACCGTCATCTATCCGCATGCGCCGCAGAAGCGCTGGGATCAATCCCTGGCGACGCTGGCGGCGTTGGTCGAGAAACACGAAGTGGCCCTGATCGCGGTCGGCAACGGCACGGCCAGCCGCGAGACCGACAAGCTTGCCGGCGAGCTGGTCAAGCGTGTCTCGCGGCCGGTCGCCAAGGTCATGGTCAGCGAGGCCGGGGCGTCGGTGTATTCCGCCTCCGAACTGGCGGCGCGCGAGTTTCCACAGCTCGACGTCACCGTGCGTGGCGCGATCTCGATCGCGCGCCGTCTGCAGGATCCGCTGGCCGAGCTGGTCAAGATCGAGCCCAAGTCCATCGGGGTCGGCCAGTATCAGCACGATGTCTCCCAGGTGCAGCTGTCGCGCAGCCTGGAGGCGGTCATCGAGGACTGCGTCAACGCGGTGGGCGTGGAACTCAACACGGCCTCGAGTGCATTGCTGGCGCGGGTTTCCGGGCTCAACCCGACCCTCGCGGAGAATATCGTCGCCCAGCGCGATGCCAAGGGACAGTTCACCTCGCGTCGCGAATTGCTCGACGTCAGCCGGCTGGGGCCCAAGACGTTCGAGCAGTGCGCGGGTTTCTTGCGCATCATGAACGGTGACAACCCCCTCGATGCCAGCGCCGTCCACCCCGAGGCCTACGCGGTGGTGAATCGCATCGCCAAGCGACACCAGCGGGACCTGGCGGGCGTGATCGGCGACAGCGATTTCCTCAAGTCGTTGAATCCGGGCGATTATGTCGATGATACCTTCGGCGTGCCCACCATCAGCGACATTCTCAAGGAACTGGACAAGCCTGGACGCGATCCTCGTCCCGAGTTTCGCGCGGCCCAGTTCCGCGATGGCGTGGAAACGCTCAAGGATCTCGAACCCGGCATGGTGCTGGAAGGCAGCGTGACCAATGTCACCCACTTCGGGGCCTTCGTCGACATCGGCGTCCACCAGGATGGCCTGGTGCACATTTCGGCGTTGTCCGAGACGTTCATCGAGGACCCGCGCCAGGTGGTCAAGGCGGGCGACATCGTGAAGGTGAAAGTCATGGAAGTGGATCTCGAGCGCGCGCGGATCGGTTTGTCGATGCGCATGGGCGATACGCCCGGCGAGGGCTCGCGCGGCGGCGAACGGCCGTCGCGCCGTCAGCGCGGCGGCCGTGACCAGAACGGGCAGGGCAAGCGCGACCGGAACCTGGCCGGTGGCGGTCTGGGCGCCCTCGGCGAGGCGCTGGAGAAGGCGCGTCGCCAATCGTGAGGCGCTCCCGAATGCGCGTGCGGCTTGAAAGGCGCCGGGACGCCTCCATAATGGTTTTTTCATGCGGCGCGCCCAGGCTGCCGTCGCATCGCCGGCATGGCCGGCGATGCGCTTGTCGCACACACGCGGCCGGCCGACACCGCCGGCCGGATACGGTCCATCGGTGACATACCGGGAGAAGCCGAGCTTTTCCCAGACGTGAGGGAATTAATCTTGTCCGAACCACTCGCCACCGCCATTCAGCGCATGCAGGGGCTGGCTCGCCAAGGGCTCTTCGGCCGCTTGCGCCGCGGCATCGAGAAGGAAGGCTTGCGCGTCGACGGCGCCGGGCGCATCGCCCAAACGCCACACCCCCATGCCCTGGGCTCCAAGCTCGCGCACCCCTATATCACCACCGATTACTCCGAGGCCCTGCTCGAGTACATCACGCCGGTGTACTGCCGGCCCACCGACGCGCTGGCGTTTCTCGGCGACCTGTTGCGCTACAGCTACCGCAAGCTCGACGATGAATTGATCTGGCCGGCCAGCATGCCGAGTCGCCTCGACGGCAACGACAGCGTGACCATCGCCGACTACGGCACCTCCAACGTCGGTACCATGAAGCATGTCTACCGCAAGGGGCTCGACGTGCGCTATGGGCGCATCATGCAGTCCATCGCCGGCGTGCATTACAACGTCTCGCTGCCGGAGGATCTGTGGCCACGGTTGCGCGAACTGGAAGGTCGCACCGGCGAGAGCCTCGAGGGGTATCGCTCCAGCCGTTATTTCGACTTGATCCGCAACTTCCGCCGTCATAGCTGGCTGTTGCTGTACCTGTTCGGCGCTTCTCCGGCGCTGGACCGCAGCTTTCTGACCGGCGAGGCACCGTCGCACCTCGAGGCACTGGGCAAGCACACCCTGGCGGGGCGCTATGCCACCAGCCTGCGCATGTCCGACCTGGGCTACCAGAACAAGGTGCAGGAGCAGCTCAAGATCTGTTTCAACTCGTTGTCGAACTACGTGGGCACGCTGCGTCACGCCATCAGCACCCCATGGCCCGACTATCAGCGCTTCGGGGTCAACGTCGATGGCGACTGGCGTCAGCTCAACGCCAATATCCTGCAGATCGAGAACGAGTATTACAGCGACATTCGTCCCAAGCGAGTGGCACGCCACGACGAGACGCCCACCCAGGCGCTGGAAGCGCGCGGCGTCGAGTACATCGAAGTGCGCTGCCTGGACCTCGACCCCTTCACGCCGCTGGGCATCGATGAAACGCAGATGCGTTTCCTGGATACCTTCCTGCTGTGGTGCCTGCTTTCCGAGAGCCCCTGGATTCCCGACGAAGAATGCGATCGTCTCGACGACAACCGCCGCCTGGTGGTGGAGCGCGGCCGCGATCCCGACTTGATGCTCAGTGTCGGCGGTCGCCAGCGCTACCTGCGGGGCTGGTCGCACGAGATCTTCGACGAGCTCGACGCGGTGGCCGAGCTGCTCGACTCTCAGGAAGACGCGACGCCGCATCGGGACGCGCTCGCCGCGCTCAAGCCGCGTCTCGACGATCCCGAATTGACGCCTTCCGGGCAGCTCTATGCGCAACTGGTCAACGAGAACATGGAGTATCTCGATCAGATGCTTGGCCTGGCCGAGCGCCAGGCCGCCGAGCTGCGCGATGCGCCCATGGATCGTGCCCGCGAGGCGCTGTTCGAGCAGCTCGTCGAGACCTCGCATCAGCAGCAGGCCGATATCGAGCGGGCCGACCATGAGGATTTCGCCACCTTTCTGGTGCACTATTTCGAACGCGCGGGCAAGCCGCTCAGCGCGGCTTGAACCAGGGCGTCGTTCCAGGGCCCGTGCACAGGTTCGCACGGGCCTTTTCGTGAATGTCGGGTCGTGAACGCCGGGGCTGAGTGCCCGGGGCGTGAGCGTCAGGCGGTCAATGCAAACAACGCGATGGGCGAGCGTGCGGCTGGCCGGAAAGCGTATAGGGAGAGATGACGATGATCATTCGACTGGCCGGCATGAGTGTGCGTCAGGGCTGTCTGCTGGGCCTTCTGATGTGTGCGCTGATGATGGGCGTGGCGCTGGTATTGCAATACGTCTATGGCTTGACGCCATGCCCGCTGTGCATCGGGCAGCGGATTGCCGTGCTGCTGGCCGCGTTCGTCTTCGCGATCGGTGCGCTGCACAATCCCGCGGGAAACCTGGGGCGCGGGCTCTACGCCGGGCTGGCGGCGCTGGCCTCGGTGCTGGGGCTGGCAGTCGCCGCGCGTCATGTATGGTTGCAGTCGTTGCCGCCGGAGAACGTGCCGAGTTGCGGGCCGGGACTAGACTACATGATGGAAGTGCTGCCATTGTGGGATGTACTCTCTAGGGTGCTGGCCGGCTCTGGGGAGTGTGCCGAGATACACGGCTCGCTGCTGGGCATGTCGATCCCGCAATGGACGCTTCTGGGGTTCGCCGTGTTGCTGCTGATTCCGCTGGGCATGCTGGCCGGTATCGTGATTCGCCGTCGTTGAGGCGGCCGGGAAACGGCGGGAAGGCCGTTGCCCTCAATGTCAGGGAGCATGGCTCGCGAGGCCATGACAGGAGAGACTCACCATGCTGGAAGATACCAAGACGGCGTTGGAGCGCTGGGGCGGTGTGCATACGCTGATCGACCGCTGGCTGGAGCAGCGTCGTGACATGTTGGTGACGCTGGTGGAACTGCAGGAAGCCTGCGACGCCGAGTTGGAAACGGTCACCAAGGAGCGCATCGACGCCTTCAGCGAGACCCTGATGGATTACATCAGCGGTGGCCATTTCGAAATCTATCCGCAACTGCGTGACGAGGCGGTGGCCTTCGATGATCAGGAGGCCCTGGCACTCGCCGACCATCTGCTCGCACGCCTGGAAATGTCCACGCAAATGGTGCTGGAATTCGACAACGACTACTCGACCCCGGTGCGCTGTCAGCACTATGCGGCGCGCTTGCCGGCATGGCTCGAGCGTTTGACGAAAGGTCTGACCGAACGCTTTGCCCTCGAGGATCAGTTGATCGCGCGTCTGCATGCCGCGCATGCGCCGTCGCATGCCAGCGAGGCGGCGAGCGCGCCGCGCGCCTTGTCGTGAAGGGACGCCCCGGGCGCCACCGTGCGGTGCGGTGACATCCCATGGGCAGTCAGTCGTCGGGTAGAAAGTGCGTGATACTGCCGTCGACGCCCAGCTGGGCAATGTCCACCGGGCGGCCCTGAGCATCCAGCGTGACCAGGCCGATGCCGGACTGGTTCCAGAGTCGCTCGCCGTGGCTGGCCCCTTGTGGCCGACGTGGACGAATGCGCATCGGGCGACGTTTGGTGAACCAGTTGAGTGGTGACGCAGGAGCATAAAGCCAGCGGTTGAGGCGGTCGAACGTATCCAGCAGCCGGCGGGGGAACTCGTTCTTCAATCCGCTGCTGGTGATCTGCCACAGGCGCGGCCCGTGCTGGCGCTGGCGGATATCGATGTCATAGACGAACGAGTAATGCACGTCGCCCGAGAGAATCACGTAATTGCCGGGTGTGCGGGTATGCCGAAAGATATTGAGCATGACGCTGGCGGCCCCACGGTGCGCCATCCAGTTTTCCGCATCCACCAGCAACGGCTTGCCCGCCAGGGTGAAGAGCCGTTGTATCCCCTCGATCAGCTTCACCCCGAACATCGGCGCCGGCGAGACGATGATCACCGAGCGCTGCCCGAGCAGCACCTGCTGCAGGTCGCTCAAGGCTTCCCAGTCCATCAGGCCCGACGGGTAATGACGTCGACGCTCGCTGCGCCAGCGGTGCGTACGCGTATCGAGCACCACCAGGCGTGGCGTGGAAGGAAGCTGATAATGCCAATGATCGAAGGCATGCAGGTGCTCGATGAGGGTGTCCTGCGTCTGGCAGTCGAGTCGCCCGGCCGTGTCGCGCTGCTCGAACAGTGTCGCCAGCATGGGCCATAACGCACGAAAGGCGTCAGGGTCGTTGCCCCAGCCCTGACACAGCAGATATCCCAGCAGGGCGTTGCCGATGATGCGTCGCGAGAACGGGTGGCCGTAGGCGGTTTCCTCCCAGGCCGCGGACAGGTTCCAGTCATCGGTGACGTCGTGGTCGTCGAAGATCATCAGGATCGGCAGGTGGGCCATCACGCGTGCGGCGCGGGGCAGTCCCTCGCGGAAGGCAGCGATGATGCCGGCCTCGGTGTCGAAGATCTCTGCCAGCGTGTCGTCGAGCGTGGGGCGTGCCACCTCGATCAGCGACCAGGGCGTCGGCGACCATGCCAGCAGGTACATGGCCATGACCTCGCCCAGCGTGATCAAGTGGTTGTGGGCATTGCTGGTGGTGAAGACCGGCTTGCGGACACCGCCGAAAAAGCGCTCGCGCAGTTTTTCGTTGGCCTCGAATGCGGGCAGCAGCCGTTCGCGTCGGTAATAGGTGTCGGGATGCGTGTACAGGCTCTCGGCGTCGTCGACCACCGCGCCCTGGACGCATTCGCCGAACAGTCCCAGTCGCCGGACGAGGGCATGGATGGCGACCAGCATCGGCCCGGCGACGTCGTCGGCGTAGATCTGATCGCCGCTCATCACCAGCGCCGCGGGCATGCGTTCGGGGGTGTCCCGCATCGCCTCGACATGCGCATCGGCGCGCACCAGCCCGTCGCCGGAAGGATGGTGCGGCTTGCGACACGACCCATGCAGCAGCGAATCGACACGCGAGCGCAGCACGAAACTCGGACGGATCGCCCCGTCATGCAGCAGATGCGGCGCCCAGTCGGCGATGCCTCGTGTGTTGCCACCGGCGTCGGACACGAGCAGGTCATAGCCGATCGTGCGGTTGCAGGGCAGCGGCGTGGCGAGCGGCACGTCGATGAGGTGCAGCCAGGCGTGCGTGCCCACCGGCAAGCGCCGGCACAGCGAGCTGTCCAGCGCCAGGCGTTGCTTCGACGTGTCCGCCTCCTCGGGGTGCAAGGTCAACGTCAGGTCGAGCGGACGCGACCCGACCAGCCAGATGACCAGGCGGTCGGGGAGGCAACGGCGCAGGATCGGTCCGGCCAGGACCTCGGGCAGGGAAGCGTGAGACGACGTCATGGAGCCAGCATAACGGGCGGCTCGCATGGCGTCATCAAGCGTCTCGCGCAGGGCGCAGGCAGGCGCGCACCTCGGCATCGCTGGTCTGGTCGAAGTGCCGGTACCACTGGCCCACCGAACCGAAATGCGCCGGCGTGGCCAGGCATTCGACGCGGTCGACCTCGGGACGCAGCGACGCCAGGCTTTCGGGAGCGGCGACCGGTACGGCGAGGATACAGTGCTCGGCGCCCAGGCGGCGCACCGCACGAATCGCCGCGCGCATGGTCGCGCCGGTGGCGATGCCGTCGTCGACCAGGATCACCGGCCGGCCGGCGAACGACGGATAGGCCCGGTCGCCTCGAAATTCGCGTTCGCGACGTTCGAGCTCGTGCCGCTCGCGAGCGATGACCGACGCGAGTCGTCGTTCGTCGAGCCCCAGTCTGTGAATGAGGGGCTCGTCGAGTACCTGCACGCCACCGCTGGCGATGGCGCCCATGGCGAATTCCTCGTGACCGGGGACGCCCAGCTTGCGCACGACCATCACGTCGAGAGTGGCGCCCAGGGCATGTGCGATCTCGGCGGCGACCGGCACGCCGCCGCGGGGCAGCCCCAGCACCAGCGCCGACGCGTCGACGCTGCCCTGTAACCGCTGGGCGAGGCGCCGGCCGGCGTCTCGACGATCTTGCAGGGGGAGTTCCTTCATGACGTGCCTCGTCGGATGCAGGCAATGGTGAAGACAGCATGGCCAGTTTTTTGCGCCCGGGCCAACCCCGCCGATCAAGGTGTCGGGGCGTGCATCCTTTTGAGGCTGCGACGGTCGTGCAGAGAACGTTCGACGATGTCGATGCCGGGGCGATAATCGCCGGATGCCGCTTGCATGGCGCGGGTCAGGGCCAGCTCGGCGATGCGGTCGTGGTGCTGGGGCAGGGAATTGACCGCCAGGGGCAGGAAGTCCAGCAGGCGGTCGTCGCCGAATGTCGCCAGGCGCAGCCGCTCGGGCAGGCCGCCTTGCTCGAGCAGCACGTCGAAGACACCGTCCAGCAACACGTAAGAGGCGGTGACCAGGGCATCGGGAACGCCGTGTTCGTCGATCAGGCGTCGCATGAGGGCGGCGCCGGTGGCGCGGTCGTAACGCGCGCCGCTGAGCAGCAGCGGGGCATCGAGCCTGGCCTCGCGGGTGGTATCCAGAAAACCGGCACGACGTTCCACGCTGATCGACAGTTCGGGGACCGCATCCAGCCAGGCGATGCGGGTGACATCGTCGTCGATGACCGAGCGCGTCAGGGCGCCGGCGGCCTGATGGTTGTTGCTGACCACGCAGACGAAGCGCTCGGGGTCGAGGGCGCGATCCAGCGCGATGACCGGAAGCCCGCCCGCCATCAGGTCGAGGTAGAAGGGATCGTCCATGGCCAGGCTGCTGGCGACGATCAAGGCATCGCAGCGTTGCGCACGCAGGGCGCGGGCCAGCTCGCGCTCGGTATCCGGGTCGTCGTCCGACCCGGCGATCAGCAATTGATAGCCTTGACGACGCGCCCCGTTTTCCAGGCGCTTGGCCAGCCGTGCATAGCTGGTGTTTTCCAGGTCCGGCACGATGAATCCCAGCGTGCGACTCGCGCCACGTCGCAGCGCCGCCGCCTGAGCGTCGATGCGGTAGTCGTACTTGGCGACCACGGCCATGACGTGAGCCACCGTCTCCGGTCGGATGCGCCGCTCGGCGGCCTGGCCGTTGATCACGTAACTGGCCGTGGTGCGCGAGACGCCCGCCAGCCGAGCGATTTCTGCGAGAGTCATGGACATTCCTTGAGCGAGCCGGTGACACGAAGGCGCCTATTCTAGAGGCTGACGGGCAGTCTTGCCTGCCTGACCCTGCGAAGGTCTAGTGTCGTGCCGCTTGATAAATCGCGATGAACGTTTCAGCATTGCTACCCAAGATAGCTGACACGATTCAGCCCGTCATCCCCCAGGTTCGTGGACACGAGCCGGCGGGCGCGATCGCTGGCCTTACCCGAGGGGCGGATGGCTCCGCTCCGACGGCATTCTGGAGATCTCCATGCTGACACTGACAAGTGACGACGTTCTGCTCGACCGGCACGCCGACGACTGGCGCGATGCCCTGGACCAGGCCGCCGAGGCGCTGGTCGAGGCCGGACGCGTGGCGCCCGGTTACCGTGACGGCCTGCACGCGCGCGAGGCGCAGTCGTCGACCTATCTCGGCAATGGCATTGCCATTCCCCACGGCACCCCCGAGAGCCGCGAACACGTCAAGACGACCGGCGTACGGGTGTTGCAGTTTCCGCGTGGCATCGAGTGGCACGACGGTCAGCGGGTGACGCTGCTGGTGACCATCGCCGCCCAGAGCGATGAGCACCTCGATATCCTGCGTCAGCTCACGCACGTGCTCGACCGCGATGGCGTGGCCGAGCGCCTGGCGGCGGCGGATAGCCGTGAAGAGGTCATTACGCTGCTGTCCAGGGCGCCGGTCGAGGCCCGCCTGGATGCCGACACGCTCTGCCTGGGATTCCCCGCGCGTGATCGTTTCGAGCTGGCACTGGCCGCCGCGGCGCGCTTGCGCCAGGTGGGCAGCGTGGACAGCAGCTTCGTGGCCGAGATCAATACGCTGGAGCCGGTGGCGCTGGGCCAGGGGCTGTGGCTGGTGAGCAGTGCCCGTGGCGTGGTCACGCCGGCGCTGGGCGTGGCCACGCCCGAGCAGGCATTCGTGGGCCCCAAGGGGCCGGTCAATGCGGTGTTCTGCCTGGCGGCCCAGGGCGATGCCCATCGTGGGCTGCTCGAACGCCTGGGCATCCTGCTCGACGCGGGGGACGGCGAAAGCCTGGCCGACGCCGACGCGGCGACATTGCTGGCGCGCCTGTCGGGGGAGTCCGCCGACGCCGATACCGCACGCGCCACGGTGCTCAACGCACATGGGCTGCATGCGCGGCCGGCCAAGCAGTTGGTGCAGGTCGCTCGGCGTCAGCGCGTGCCGGTCAAGGTGCGCCTGCTGGAGGGCTCGGGTCAGGCGGTGTCGGCGGCGAGTCTCACCAAGGTCATCGGTCTGGGCGCGCGGCGCGGTCAAGTGCTGGTGTTTTCCGCCGAGGGCGAGGGGGCCGGGGAGGCGCTCGACGCGCTCGTCGCGGCCGTCAAGGATGGGCTCGGCGAGCATGTCACGCCACTCCAGGAAACGCCGCTCGAGTCGCCCGCCGCCGAGGACGAGCCTCTTCCCGCGCCCCTGGAAGACGATGTCGCGCATCCCGCGGTCCCCGCGTCGCCGGGGCTGGCGATCGCGCCGGTTTTCGTGATGCGTACGCCGCGTTTCGAGTACCCCGAGCGCGCCAGCGACCTGGATGACGCGCGCCGCGGCGACAGCGACGCGCAACTGGCGCGTCTCGATGCCGCGATCGAGGAGGCCGCCGAGCAGTTGCGTGCCCTGGTACGTACCGCGCAGGGAGGCGAGGTCGCCGAGATCCTGTCGATGCACGAGGAAATGCTCGACGATCCCGAGCTGCGTGAAGCGGCGCACGAATCGCTGAATACCGGCATGAGTGCCGAGGCGGCATGGTGGTCGGCCATCGATACCGCCGCCCGCGCCCAGGAGAATCTCGCCGATCGCTTGCTCGCCGAACGTGCCGCCGACCTGCGCGATGTCGGCCGTCGCGTGCTGGGAATCCTGTGCGGCGTGCGCCTGCCCACGCCGCCGGGGACGCCCTACGTGCTGGTCACCGACGATGTCGGCCCGTCCGATGTGGCGCGGCTGGATACCAGCAAGGTGCGGGGGCTGGTCACCGCCCGCGGCGGCGCCACCTCGCACAGCGCGATTCTTGCCCGGGCACTGGGCATCCCCGCCGTGGTGGGGGCCGGCGAGCGGGTGCTGACGCTGGTCAACGATACCGAGATCATCGTCGATGGCGAGCGTGGCCGGGTGATCCCGGCGCCTTCCGCCGAGCGTCGCTCGCGTACCGAGCTGCGCTTGAAGGAGCACGAGATGCGCGAGCGCGAGGCGTATGCCGCGCGCCACGAGGAGGGCCGGACCCAGGATGGCCACCGTGTCGAGGTCGCCGCCAACCTGGGCAACACGGCCCATGCGGCGGATGCCGTCGAACGCGGCGCCGAGGGCGTGGGGCTGCTGCGTACCGAATTCGTGTTCATGGCGCATCCCGACGCCCCGGATCTGGACACCCAGATCGCCGAATATCGCCAGGCCATCGACGCGCTCGACGGGCGCCCGCTGGTGGCACGCACGCTGGACGTCGGCGGCGACAAGCCCCTGCCGTACTGGCCACTGCCCCAGGAAGACAATCCGTTCCTCGGCTTGCGCGGCATTCGTCTGGCCTTGACGCGTCCCGAGGTGCTCGAGACGCAGCTGCGCGCCCTGCTGACCGCCGCCGGCGATCGGCCGCTGCGCATCATGTTCCCGATGGTCAAGGACATCGCCGAGTTCCGCGCCGCTCGCGAGATCTTCGACCGCGTGCAGGCCGAGGTTCAGGCCGGCGACGTGCAATTGGGGGTGATGATCGAGATTCCTTCGTGCGCGTTGCTGGCGCCGAGCCTGGCCGCCGAGGTGGATTTCTTCTCCATCGGCACCAACGACCTGACCCAGTACACCCTGGCCATCGACCGCGGCCATGCCGAGCTGTCGGCCCAGGCCGACGGTTTGCACCCGGCGGTGCTGGCGCTGATCCGCATGACCGTCGATGCGGCGCACGCCCAGGGCAAATGGGTGGGCGTGTGCGGCGAACTGGCCAGCGATGCCCAGGCGGTGGCCGTCCTGGTGGGGCTGGGCGTCGACGAGCTGTCGGTGTCGGCAAGGCAGGTGCCCATGGTCAAGGCGCGGCTGCGCGAGTTGACCCTCGCCACCGCGCGCCAGCACGCCGAGACCGCCTTGCGTCAGGCGACCAGCGACGCCGTGCGCGAAGCGCTGGAGGCCCTCTGATGGCGCGCGTGCTGACATTGACCCTCAATCCCGCCCTGGACCTGGCGATTCGCCTGCCCGCGCTGACCCTGGGGGCGGTCAATCGCACCGATGCCACCCACCTCGAGGCGGCGGGCAAGGGCGTCAACGTCGCCCGGGTGCTGGTCGCGCTGGGACACGAGGTGGCGGTGACCGGCTTTCTGGGCGGCGACAACGATGGCGCTTTCGTACGCGCCTTCGCCGACTGGGGACTGGAGGATGCCTTCCTGCGTCTGGCCGGCGACACGCGCATCAATGCCAAGGTGGCCGAAGCCCGGGGACGCGTCACCGATATCAACGGCCCCGGGCTCGACGTCTCGCGCGATGATCTGGCGGCCTTGTACCGCGCGCTCGAGGCGCGGCTGACGGATGCCGCGACACGTCCCGACGCGGTGGTGATTGCCGGCAGTCTTCCCCCGGGGGTGGCGCCCGACGATCTGGGCGCCTTGATTCGCTGGCTGCGTGCGCATGACCTGCCGGTCTGGGTGGACACCAGTGGCGCGGCGTTGAGCGCCGCGATCGCGGCCACGCCGAGTGCCGTCAAACCCAACGAGACGGAACTGGCCGAGTGGGCCGGCGAGCCCCTGGCGGACATGACCGCGCGCGTCGCCGCCGCGACGCGCTTGCACGCGGCGGGCATCGAACATGCGCTGGTCTCGCTGGGAGGCGAGGGCATGCTGTGGGTGGGACCGCAAGGCAGCTGGCAGGCCACGCCGCCGCCGGTCGAGGTCGCCAGTACCGTGTGTGCCGGTGACACCCTGCTGGCAGCGATGCTGCATGGTCAATTGGCGGGCTTGCCTGCCGAGGACGCGTTGCGCCTGGCGAGCGGATTGTCCGCCGAGGCGGTGCGCCATGTCGGGGTCGGCGATGTGAAGGCCTCGGACCTAGAGCAACTCCAACAACGCACGCGCGTTCGTCGGCTCGACGACGGCGCGAGGGAGACCCTATGAAAGCGATCCTGATCACGGCCTGCCCGAGCGGCGTGGCCACGACGTTCCTGGCGGCTCGGCGTCTCGAGCACGCGGCCCAGCGGCGCGGCTGGCAGGTCACGGTGGAAATGCATGGCGAGCTCGAACCGCCGCAGCCTGTCTCGGACGCGGCATTGCGCGATGCCGACCTGGTGGTGGTGGCCGCCGACCATGTGCCCGATGCCGCGCGCTTCACCGACAAGCGACTGTTCCGGGCGCCGATCGCCGAGGCGCTGCCCGATCCCGATGCCTTCCTGTCGCGCGCCGAACGCGAGGCCGCCCCCTACAGTGGCGACGCGGCCGGCGCCGACACGAATGCCGCTCCCGCGGCGGGGGAGGCCCGGGGGAAGCGCATCGTGGCGGTGACGGCCTGTCCGACCGGCGTCGCGCATACCTTCATGGCCGCCGAAGCACTGGAAGACGCCGGGCGCAGCCTGGGGCATCACATGCGCGTCGAGACGCAAGGCTCGGTGGGCGCTCAGAACCAGCTGACCGAGGCGGAGATCGCCGACGCCGACGTGGTGCTGCTGGCCTGTGATATCGAAGTCGACGACGAACGCTTCGCCGGCAAGCCTATCTATCGTACGTCCACGGGCAATGCCCTCAAGAAGGCCAAGCCGACCATTGAGGAGGCGCTGGCCAATGCCGCCGTGGAGAGCCAGGCAACAGGGGCCGCGAATGACGGCGGCAAGGCCAAGAGCGTCAAGGAGAAGGGCGTTTACAAGCACTTGCTGACCGGGGTGTCGTTCATGCTTCCCATGGTCGTCGCCGGCGGGTTGTGCATCGCATTGTCGTTCGTGTTCGGCATCCAGGCCTACGAAGAAGAGGGCACGCTGGCCGCTGCCTTGATGCAGATCGGTGGCGGAACCGCCTTTGCCTTGATGGTGCCCGTACTGGCGGGCTACATCGCCTATTCGATCGCCGATCGTCCCGGCATCGCGCCGGGCATGATCGGCGGCATGCTCGCCAGCAACATCGGTGCAGGCTTCATCGGGGGGATCCTCGCCGGCTTTCTCGCGGGGTACGCGGCGAAGGCGATCACGCGCTATCTCAAGCTGCCGGCGAGCGTGGAATCGCTCAAGCCGATCCTCATCATTCCGCTGCTGGCGAGTCTGTTGACCGGTCTGGTGATGATCTACGTGATCGGCACGCCGGTGGCCAGTGTCCTCGATGCGCTGACCAACTTCCTCAACGGCATGGGGTCGACCAATGCCGTGCTGCTGGGGCTGTTGCTGGGCGGCATGATGTGCGTCGACATGGGCGGGCCGGTCAACAAGGCGGCGTACACCTTTGGCGTGGGCCTGCTGTCGAGCGAGACCTATGCCCCCATGGCGGCGATCATGGCGGCGGGCATGGTGCCGCCACTGGCCATGGGGATCGCCAGCATGCTGGCCAGGCACAAGTTCGCCCAGAGTGAGCGTGAGGGCGGCAAGGCGGCCTTCGTGCTGGGGCTCTGCTTCATCACCGAAGGGGCCATTCCCTTCGCCGCCAAGGATCCACTGCGGGTGCTGCCGGTCTGTATCGTCGGCGGCGCGGTGACCGGGGCGCTGTCGATGTATTTCGGCATCCAGCTGATGGCGCCGCATGGCGGGCTGTTCGTGCTGCTGATTCCCAACGCGGTCAATCTCGCCCTGTTGTATCTGCTCTGCATCGCGGTGGGAGCGGTGATCGCCGGTGTGGCCTATGCCATTATCAAGCCGGGTGCCTCCGCCGTGCCGGTGGCGGAAGGTGCCGCGTCCTGAGGCGACGGTCTCGCATCACCGATACGCAAGGAGCGCCCCATGGGGCGCTCCTTTTCATTGGTGGGCGCATCGGCGAGCGATGACGGATGCTGTGTGCCATGCCACGCGCGCAATGACGTGCGGCCCTGAAGCGTGGGCCAATAAAAAAGGGGCGCATCCTGGATGCGCCCCTGCTCGCGTCATGGCCGGAAAATGGCCCGTTTCACGGTCATGCCGGCGGTTGTTCGGGGCTGTCCGGCATGGTCACGTTGCCTGGTGCTTCCCGGTTCATGTGCAGGAAGTGCAGGTGACGTTCGTACTGATCGAGAATGTCCTCGATGACCTGTTCCTTGCTGTAGCCCATCAGGTCATACCCCTGGCTGCCTTCGAGAAGGTAGACCTCCAGGCGATAGTAATAGGCATTGGCCTGCTGGGCGCGCAGTGCGAACGAGGGGGTCGCGAACCGGCGTGGCCAGATCTGATAGGTGAAGTTCTGCTCGTCGCCGAGACCGACGTTGAGAGCCAGATGCGGGTCGTCGCCGTCTTCTTCGACGACCTCGACCTCGACGCCCTGTTGGCTCAACGCCTGACTGACGTCCTGCATGGCCGGTTTGCCTACCTCATCGAGGAAGCGGCGTGCCTGCTTGCTGCCCGGGAAGCTCATGGCACGGCCCAGGCGCTGACGCCAGCCACGTGGCGTACGTTCTGCCGCGCCGGTGCGGCTGGAAAGGTGGCCGGCCAGGCTCGCGCGGTGACTGTCTTCCTTGAAGCCTTCCACTCGCAGGGCCTTGAACAGCCCCGCCATCATGAAGAACAGCACGATGGAGAACGGCAGCCCGGTGATGACCACCACGCTCTGCAGTGCCGACAAGCCGCCGGCCATCAATAGCGCCAGGGTGAGCAGGCCGATCACGCAGGCCCAGAGGATGCGCATCCAGATCGGTGCGTCGCTGTTCACGTCCTTGAGCCTGGACGTGAAGTTGGAGAGTACCAGCGCCCCGGAGTCGCCGGAGGTCACGAAGAACACGATGGCCAGAATGGTGGTGACGATGGTCGTCAGCCCGGTCCACGGCAGTGACTCGAGGAACAGGTAAATGGAGGAGGCCGGCGTGTTCATCGCCGCATCGCCGAAGTCCGCCGCGCCGTTCATGACCATGTCGATGGCGCTGTTCCCCATGATCGACATCCACGCCATCATGAAGACCAGCGGCAGCATCAGCGTGCCGGCGACGAATTCACGAATGGTGCGGCCGCGGGAGATGCGCGCCAGGAAGAGTCCCACGAACGGCCCCCAGGCAATCCACCAGGCCCAGAAGAAGATCGTCCAGCCATTGAGCCAGGCGGTGGGCGGATCGAAGGCGTAGGTATTCATCGACAGGCTGATGAAGTCGGAGAAATAGTCGCCGACGTTGAGCACCAGCGCGTTGAGCAGAAACAGGGTCTTGCCGCTGAAGAGCACGAACAGCAGCAACAACAGCGCCAACAGCATGTTGAACTCGGAAAGGCGGCGGATGCCCTTCTCGACCCCGGTGACGGCGGAGACGGTGGCGAAGAACACGATCATGATCACCAGTGCGGCCTGCACCAGGGTGTTCTCGGGAATCGAGAACATGTAGTTGAGACCGAAATTGAGCTGGATGACGCCGATCCCCAGGCTGGTGGCGATGCCGAATACCGTGCCCAGAACGGCGGCGGTATCCACGGTATGGCCGATGGGACCGTGAATCTTCTTGCCGAAGATCGGATAGAGTGCGCTGCGGATGGTCAGCGGCAGATTGTGCCGATAGCTGAAGAACGCCAGCGACATCCCCACCAGGGTGTAGATGCCCCAGCCGGAAAGCCCCCAGTGCAGGAACGTCAACTGCATGGCGTGACGTGCGGCTTCCACCGTGTTGCCGTCTCCCTGAGGCGGCGCCAGGAACTGCGATACCGGCTCCGCGATGCAGAAGAACAGCAGGTCGATGCCGATGCCCGCCGAGAAGAGCATGGCCGCCCATGAGGCCATGTTGAAATCGGGCGTGGAATGATCCGGTCCCAGCTTGATCTTGCCGAAGCGTGATAGGCCGATGGCGATCACGAAGACCAGGTAGGCGACCACGGCCAGAAAGTAGTACCAGCCGAAAGAGTCGGAGATCCATCCCAGCACGGCATTGATCACGCCACTGGCCGAGTCGGTGAAGAACATCGTCCATAGCGCGAAGAGCACGATGCCGATCGCCGAACTGAAGAAGACCGCCGGATTGAGGCGATCGCGACTGACGTCGTCGGTGTGTTGTAGAGGCATGAGCGATCCTCGAGTTGTCGTAAGCGCGGCAGTAGCGTGACGTCATGTCACGGCACATCCTTCTTCACTATGGCCAAGTTGCGTGAAAACGCGATGTGGCCGTCGTGAGATATGCCGTCATCGTCTTGACGACGATCTCTCCAGGCGAGCGCCTTGGTAGCGGCACCCTGACCGCTGCCGAGAGGTTCGCCGCAAGCGCGACCGGAGTCGAGTCCGGGGCGCGTTGCGGGGAGACGTCGCATGCTACCGATGAAAGGTTATCGTGTTTTATTGATTGACCGTTCAATCAAAATACTTTGTTATGCATCGCCTTTCAACCTCGAGCGGCTATCGTCTGCGCTAGCGACTTCCCTGCGGCGTTTGGCTAATGGTCGACGCTGCGACATGCTTCTAGTATTCACACATACGTTTGCATGATTAACAGGTGGGCCATGTCTCCATACGCTGCACCGCTACGCGACATTCGCTTCGTGCTCGACACCTTGCTCGAGCACCGTTCGTTGGCATTGCCGCAATACCAGGATCTTTCTCCCGATGTGATCGACGCCGTGCTCGAGGAGGCCGGCCGAGTGGCGGGCGATGTCTGGGCGCCGCTCAACCAGGACGGTGACCGCCACGGATGTCGACTGGAGGGGGGTGAGGTGCTTACGCCTCCAGGCTTCGCCGAGGCGTATCGCGCCTTCGTCGAGGGCGGCTGGAATGGCATCGGCAGCGACCCCGAACACGGCGGCCAGGGGCTGCCCGAGGTGGTGGCCAGTGCGGTACAGGAAATGTGGCAAGGCGCCAACATGGCGCTGGCCTTGTGCCCCCTGTTGACCGCGGGCGCCGTGGAGGCGCTGGCGCAGCATGGCGACGAGGCGCTCAAGGCGCGTTATCTCAAGAAGCTGGTGAGCGGCGAGTGGACGGGGACCATGAACCTCACCGAGCCACAGGCCGGCTCCGATCTCTCGGTGGTGCGCACCCGTGCGGTACCCGACGGTGCGCATTACCGCCTGCATGGCCAGAAGATCTTCATCACCTGGGGCGAGCACGACTGCGCAGAGAATATCGTGCATCTGGTGCTGGCGCGTTTGCCGGATGCCGCCGAGGGCAACCAGGGCATCTCACTGTTTCTGGTGCCCAAGCGGCTGGTGGACGCGCAGGGTCGACTGGGCGAGCGCAACGACGTGAACTGTGTCTCGCTGGAACACAAGCTGGGAATTCACGGGTCGCCGACCTGCATGCTCGGTTTCGGTGAACGTGACGGTGCCATCGGCTATCTGGTCGGCGAGCCCGGCCGGGGGCTGGCGCACATGTTCACGATGATGAACGCGGCCCGCCACAAGGTCGGGATTCAAGGCATCGGCGTCGCCGAACGCGCCTATCAGCAGGCCCTGGCCTATGCCCGTGAACGTGTCCAGGGGCGCGTGCCCAAGTCCCGCGGTGGCGGCTCCGCCACACTCATCGAGCATTACGATGTGCGGCGCATGCTGCTGTCGATGCGGGCACGTCTGGAAGCGTTGCGTGCCCTGGCCCTGTTGTCGGCCAGCGAGATGGATATCGCGCGTCATGCGGAATCCACCGAGGCGCGTGAGCGAGCCCAGCAGCGTGTCGATCTGTACACCCCGATCGTCAAGGCCTTCTCGACCGATCAGGCCGTGGACATTGCGTCGTTGGCCGTCCAGGTGCACGGCGGCATGGGGTACATCGAGGAAACCGGCGTTGCGCAGCATCTCCGCGACGCGCGCATCGCGCCGATCTACGAGGGTACCAACGGCATACAGGCGCTCGATCTGGTGACACGCAAGCTTCAACGTGACCGCGGGGCGGCCCTGAATTCGGTTCTCGACGAGGTGGCGGCCTGTGCGGCGTCGCTGGCGGACGATCCCGAGCTCGCCGCGTGGGGGCGTGTATTGCGCGACGGTGTCGACGATACGCGCCGCGCCCTGGAGGTGGTGCTGGAACGTGCCGCCGATGCCGAGAAGGGCCATGATGCGCTCCAGGCCCTGGCCACGCCGATGCTCGATCTGGTCGGCCATGTCCTGTGTGCCTGGCAGATGGGACGTGCTGCGTTGCGGGCACGCGCGGCCCTGCAGGACGGCCACGAGGACACGGCCTTTTATCGAGCCAAGCTGGCCAGTGCCGAGTTCGTGCTGTGCCATTGGTTGCCCCGGGGGCGTGCACAGTTGGCCGCCATCGAGGCCGCGCCGGCGTTGTTCGACGCGCCCTTGTGAGGCCGCGCACGGCTCAGCGTGCGGGGTCGACGAATCCGTTCAGAGACGTGTTGCGGCGGAACCAGCCGGCGATGCTGGCGCGGGGGGCCTGGGTGGGCAGCACCTCATGGGGAATGCGGTCGGCGAGAAAGCACACGAAGGTCCCGAGCTTGGGGGAAACGCGTGCCACTTCGCGTTCGGGGACGTCGGGATCGAACAGGACCATCTCGCCCCCGTGGTCGTGCGACCAGGCCGGGTTGAGGTAGGCCACGCTCGAGACGACACGATTGGAACGGCCGCGAAAGCTGTCGAGGTGCTTCTTGTAGAACGCGCCTGGCGGGTAGAGGGCGAAATGCGCCTCGAACTCGAACAGCCCCAGGTATAGCGCCCGGTTGATCTCCTGCTGCAGCAGCGCCATCACCGCCAGGTATTGGCGCTGGGCGCGGCTTTCGCGGTCCAGCCAGTGAATGGCGTCGCCGCGGACCTCGCGCTTGATGCGATGCGCCTGACCGCGCCCGATCCCGGCGACCTCCAGCGCCGCCTGTTCCTCGAGGCCATGCAGTTCGGCATGCAGCGTTCGGCACAACGAGGCATCGAGGAATTCCTCGGCGACGAACCAGCCTTGCGTGACCAGTGCCTCCATCAGCGCGGGGAGGGCGGCGATATCGAGGTAGTCGGCGGCGGTATGGCGTGACATGCGCGATGGACTCGTGAGTGGCTCAGGGCAGTGACGTGGGGCGAGGCGCCAGATGGCGCACGGGCCGGCCGGGTGGCGCATGGTCGAGGCTGATCGGTCGCGCGAAGCCGACCGCCAGGAGTTCGACCAGCATCATGGCCGAGAGCCCCCAGATGACATAGTCCTGATAGGCATAGCTGGGCACGTAATAGACCCGCTCGCCGTGGTGGATGGCATCGGTATGGCTGCGCTGATCCTGGAGCAGCCAGGTCAGCGGCACCTCGAAGATGGCGTCGAGTTCATTGCCGTCCGGCTGCAAGGGCAAGTTCGGCGGAATCAGCCCGACGAACGGCGTCACGCACAAGCCATGGCGCGAGATGACATCGCTCAGCCGCCCCAGCGGCTCGACCCGTGATGGCGGCAGCTGAATTTCCTCGCGTGCCTCGCGCAGGGCCGTGGCCCACAGGTCGGCATCCTCGGGTTCGACCTTGCCGCCGGGAAAGGCCACCTGGCCGCCGTGCTGGGCGAGATGTCCGGCACGCCGCGTCAGCAGCAAGGTCGGCTCCTCGCGCGCGACGATCGGCAACAGCACCGCCGCCCGAGGCATGCCGACACTCAGGCATTGCGGGTGATGCGCTTGCAGGCGTTTGCGGAGTTTCTCTAACATGAGGCGGTCGATGGCGGCGTAGGTGACGAAGGCGATATTACGTCGAGTCTACGCAATGCGGCCGCGACAGGCGAGACATGACGATCGCCGATTCATTCTTCAGGTGACGGGGCCCGTCACCGCCGCCCGAGGACGACCATGAACTTCTGCAGCCATTGTGGCCATTCCGTGCGCTTCGCGATTCCCGAGGGCGACGACCGCGGGCGTTTTCTCTGCGACGCCTGCGGCACCGTGCATTACCAGAACCCGCGCATCGTGGCCGGTACCCTGCCGGTCTCCGACGGTCGCGTGCTGTTGTGTCGCCGGGCGATCGCGCCGCGTCTGGGGTACTGGACGCTGCCCGCGGGGTTCATGGAAAACGGCGAAACCACGAGCGAGGCCGCGGCGCGCGAAACCCGCGAGGAAGCCTGTGCCGAGGTCGACCTCCGGGGGCTTTACACCATGATCAGCCTGCCGCACATCGACCAGGTGTACATGATCTTTCGTGGCGATCTGCGCGGCGACTACGCGCCCGGGCCCGAGAGTCTCGAAGTGGCGCTGTTCTCCGAGGCCGAGATTCCCTGGCATGAACTGGCCTTTCCCACCATCGAGCGCACGCTGCGGCATTACTTCGACGACCGTCTCAACGACGATTATCCGTTGCATGTCAGCGACATCACCGCCGAGGACCGCGAACGTTACCTCGGCAGTGCGTGACCCGGCCGCTGCCCATGATCGCTGGCACCTACTAGGCCATGTGCGCAACGTCGGCGGGCGCGGGCGGTCTTCTTTCCAAGCCTAGACGTCCGCCAGTTGCCAGGCCTCGTACGCCGGCTCTTCGTAAGGATGCGCCAGCTTGAGCGCGGCGACGGCCGCTTCCAGGCGAGCATCCTCGCAGACCAGTTCGACCTTGAGCTCCTCGACGTGGCTGAGCGCACCGACTTGCCCGATATGCGGGTCGGCACCGTCGAGGGGGCGGAATTGCCCCTGCCCGGCGGTCTGGAAGCAGCAGGCCTCATAGTCGCCGATGCGCCCGGCGCCGGTGGCGAACACGGCCTCCTTGACGCTTTCGGCTTCCTCCACGGGCACGAAAAAAGCAAGCTTGTACATTCTCGACTCCTGTTGCGTTGACCCTTGTGGCGTTGACGTCCGTTGCGTAGAACGTGAGGCGTCTCGTGTACGCCGGTGCCGCGCCGACTGCGCGGGTGTCTTGATGATGGCATAATGCCGGGCAGCTGTCGGTCCAGGACGGAACCAACGATGTTGAAGTGGATATGTGTGGTGCTGGTGGTACTGATCGCACTGCTGCAGTACCACCTGTGGTTCGGTGAAGGCGGGGTGCGCGAACTCAATCACATTCGCAGCCGTGCCGATGTACTCGAGCAGGAAAACGATCGCCTGCAGGCGCGCAACGATCGCCTGGCGGCGGAGGTGATCGATCTCAAGAACGGGCTCGATGCCATCGAAGAGCGTGCGCGCAGCGATCTGGGCATGGTGCGTCAGGACGAGCAGTTTTTCTGGGTGCCCGGCGTGGTGGCCGAGCGTTCCATCGTCGAGCAAAGCGCGTCCACGCTGCGCGGCGATCCCGAAAAAGCCTCATCGATGCCCGAGGAGGCCTCGCCATGAGCCGTCTGTGGCTGATCGTGCCGGCAGCCGGACAGGGGCGCCGGATGGGGGCCGAGTGCCCCAAGCAGTATCTCGACATCGCCGGGCGCCCGGTCCTGGCGCATACCCTGGCGCGCCTGCACGAAGCCTTCCCGGAAGCCGCGTTGCGCCTGTGCCTCGACCCCGACGACACGCGCTTTTCGCCCGAGTGGGTACCGTTCGCCGATTGGCAGCGGGTGGCCGGTGGCCGGGAGCGAGTCGATTCGGTGGAAAACGCCCTGGCGAGTCTCGCCGATGTCGCGGCGGACGACGACCTGGTGCTGGTCCACGATGTGGCGCGGCCCTGCGTGGCCGTCGAGGATTTGCGGCGCCTGCGCGAGGCATTGACGACGAGCCCCGAGGGCGGTCTGCTGGCGGCCCCGGTGGCCGACACCATGAAGCGCGCCGACGCGCGCGGGCATGTGGTACATACCGTCTCGCGCGAGGGGCTGTGGCACGCCATGACGCCGCAGGGCGCGCCTTATCGCGTACTGTGTCGCGCCTTCGCTCATGCCCGGGGTGCGGGCGTCGTCCTCACCGATGAAGCCTCGGCGCTGGAAGCCTGGGGGCTGGCGCCGCGTCTGGTGCCCGGACGCCGCGACAATCTCAAGATCACCCATCCCGAGGATCTGGCGCTCGCCACACGACTGCTGGCCGGCGACCCGGCCAGCCGACGCGCCACCGGCGCACTTTCCGACGACTCACTCGCCGACGAGGCTCGTTCATGACGCTACGCATTGGCCACGGCTTCGACGTCCATCGCTTTGGCGATGGCGACCACCTGATGATCGGTGGCGTACGCATCCCCTATGTACAAGGCTTCGTCGCCCACTCCGATGGCGACGTGCTGCTGCACGCGATCTGCGATGCCCTGCTCGGTGCCTGCGCGCTGGGCGATATCGGCCGTCACTTTCCCGACACCGACGCGGCCTGGGCGGGGGCCGATAGCCGCGACCTGCTGCGTCACGTCCACACCCTGGTGATGGCCGCCGGCTATGCAGTCGCCAACCTGGATGCCACCGTGATCGCCCAGGCGCCGCGCATGGCCGAGCACATACCCGCCATGCGCGCATGCATCGCCGAGGATCTGGACCTCGACACCACGGCGGTCAACGTCAAGGCGACCACCAGCGAGCGGCTCGGTTTCACCGGCCGCAAGGAAGGTATCGCCGCCGAGGCGGTGGTGTTGTTGATGCCGACGGGAACCACATGAGCGAGACGCCGATCTGGCCACCCCGGTGGCCCCGCGCGCATGGTGGCCCGCTGGCCGCAGGGGACTTCCGCGCGACGCCCGAGGACTTCGTCGTCGAGGAGGTGTTCGACTTCGCTCCGGAAGGCCAGGGCGAGCATCTCTGGTTGTGGATCGAGAAGCGCGACCTGACGACGCCGGAAGCCGCCAAGCGGGTGGCGCGAGCGTGTGGCGTGCGCCCGCGAGACGTGGGCTACAGCGGCCTCAAGGACCGTGTCGCGGTGACGCGTCAGTGGTTGTCGGTGCACCTGCCCGGACGAGAAGCGCCCGCAGAGCTGACGGCGACGCTGGCGACGTCGGGCATCGCGATTCTCGACGCACGTCGCCATCCCCGCAAGCTCAAGCGCGGGGTGCATCGACTGAATCGCTTCACGCTACGCTTGACGGGGGATATCGCCGAGCATCCGGGCTTGTCGCGACAGTGGCAGACGCTTTGCGAGGCGGGGGTGCCGAACTACTTCGGACCGCAGCGTTTCGGTCGCGAGGGACGCAATCTGATCATGGCGCGATCAGCCTTCGCCCGGGGATGGCGCAAGCGTGACGATCCGCATGGCATGCAGCTTTCCGCGGCGCGCAGCTTCCTGTTCAATGAGGTACTGGCGGCGCGTCTGCGCACTGACTGCTGGCGGACCCCGCGCGATGGCGATGTCCTGGCCCTGGCCGGCAGCGCCAGCCGTTTCGTGACGGAGACCGTCGATGCCACGCTGCTCGATCGCGCGCGGCGTGGCGATGTCGCGCCGACCGGGCCGCTATGGGGCAAGGGCCGGCAGGAGAGCGGCGCCGAGGTGGCGGCGCTGGAAGCCGACATCATGGCGACGCATGCCGCGCTGTCCCAGGGGTTGGAAGCGGCCGGCGCGCGCATGGATCGACGCCCCTTGTGCTTGCGTCTCGAGACGCCGGCGCTGCGTCTCGACGAGGAGGGCGGCGTGGTGGTGAGTTTCGGCCTGCCGCGCGGCGCCTTCGCCACGGCGGTGCTGCGCGAATTGATGCAACACCCCGTCCTTTGAGCGGGGTGCGATGCGCCGGGGATTGCCGATCCCGGGGCACTTTCAGGGAAAGCAAGAGGACATCTATGCGCAAGCTATTGTTATCCAACGATGACGGCGTCCACGCGCCGGGACTGCGTGCGCTCCACGATGCGCTCGACAGACATGGACGGCTGCGGGTGGTGGCGCCCGACCGGGACAAGAGCGGGGCCAGCAATTCGTTGACCTTGACGCGCCCTCTATCCTTGACGGCGCTCGACAACGGCTTCTATTCGGTCGACGGGACGCCTGCCGATTGCGTGTACCTGGGCGTCAACGGGGTCTGGGACGAAAAGCCCGACCTGGTGATTTCGGGCATCAATCACGGTGGCAACCTGGGCGACGACGTGCTCTATTCCGGAACCGTGGCCGCTGCCATGGAGGGACGCAACCTGGGCATGGCCGCGATTGCCATTTCCCTGTGCGGCGAACGTTACTTCGACACGGCGGGGCGTGTCGCGGCGACCTTGGTCGGGGCGGCCGAATCGTTGTCGTTACCGCCGCGCAGCCTGCTCAACGTCAATGTGCCGGACGTGCCCTGGGAAGAGATCCAGGGTGTGCGGGTGACGCGGATGGGCTATCGCGGCCCTGCCGCGGAGCCCATGCGAGTGCGCGACCCGCGCGGTCGCGAGCGTTACTGGATTGCGGCTGCCGGCGACAATGCCGATGATGGCGAGGATACCGATTTCGCCGCCATCGAGGCGGGATTCGTGTCGATCACCCCTCTGCAGACCGATCTCACCCGCCATGCGGCACTGGATGACGTACGGAACTGGCTGGATGCATTGTCGAATTCCTGATACGCAAGATACCCATCGTCTCGGCGGTATCGGCATGACCTCGCAGCGTACCCGCAACCGCCTGATCCGGCGGCTGCAGGCGAACGGCATTCGCGACACGCGGGTGCTGGAGACCATGGCGCGCGAGCCGCGCCACCTCTTCGTCGACGAGGCCCTGGCGCATCGTGCCTACGAGGACACCGCGCTTCCCCTGGGGCACGGACAGACGCTGTCGCAACCCTGGATCGTGGCCCGCATGACGGAACTGGTGCTGACCGCGCGTCCCCGTCGTGTGCTGGAAGTGGGCACGGGGTCCGGGTATCAGACCTTGATCCTGGCGCGACTGGTCGAGGCCGTGTGGAGCATCGAGCGCATCGGGGCGCTGCATCAGCGTGCCGCCGCACGCCTTGCCATGCTGGGCGCCGACAACGTGCGTCTGCGTCACGAGGACGGCGGCCACGGCTGGCCGCAGGCGGCGCCCTACGACGTCATCCTGCTCACCGCCTGCGCCAGCGTCTTGCCGCCCGAGCTATTGGCGCAGCTGGCGGACGGGGGCGAGCTGATCGCGCCGCTGGAGGATGACGCGGGACGCCAATGGCTGACACGCGTGCGGCGTTGTGGCATCACATTCGAACGAACACGACTGGAACGCGTCAGATTCGTACCGCTACTGGAAGGGGTCATACAATGAAGCGTTACCTGACGCTTTTTTTCAAAGGCGCCGGGATGGGCGCCGCGGATGCGGTGCCCGGCGTTTCCGGAGGCACCATCGCCTTCATCACCGGTATCTACGAAGAGCTGATCCATTCGATCAAGCAATTCGGTCCGAGTGCCATCGGTGCCTGGCGACGTGGCGGGACGATGGGGCTTTACCGGCATCTCAACCTGGCGTTTCTGCTGCCCCTGCTGCTGGGCATCGCCGCCAGTGTGGTCAGTGTCGCGCATCTCGTGACCTGGTTGCTCGATCATCACTCTCTATTGCTCAATGCGTTTTTCTTTGGGCTGGTACTGGCGTCGGCCGTGGTCGTCGCCCGCCAGGTGAGCCAATGGCGGTGGCGGCATGTCCTGCTTCTGGTGCTGGGGATCTGCATGGCCCTGTGGTTGCCGAGCCTGCTGCCCGCGCCCACCGAGACGAGCTGGTGGATGCTGACGCTGGCCGGTGCCATCGCCATCAGCGCGATGCTGCTTCCCGGCGTGTCGGGCAGTTTCCTGTTGCTCGTCATGGGGTTTTACGGAACGGTCATGGAGGGGATCAAGAGCATCGATATCGCACTCATCGCGACCTTCGGTGCGGGCTGTGCCATCGGTCTGATGGTCTTCTCCCGTATCTTGTCGTGGCTGTTTCGCCATTACCGAGAGGGCACGCTGTTGGTGCTCATCGGCTTCATACTCGGCTCCTTGCCGCAGCTCTGGCCATGGCGTGAAATGGTCAGTTATCGCCTGGGGAGCGGCGACCAGATCGTGCCGCTCGACTACCGCTATCTCATGCCTTCGGACTATAGCGTGATCACCGGCGAACCGTCTCATCTGGTGGCGGCGATCGCATTGATGATCGTCGGCCTGGTGCTGGTCATGGTGATCGGCGAGCGCAGTCCATCTCCCTTTCAGGAGGATCGAACCCATGTCTGACACGCGTCGACTTCTGCCCGCGCTGGGGCTCGTAGCGCTGGGCCTGGCGGGCTGCGCCACCTCCGGTGGTGCCCCGCAGGTGCAGGACCTCTCGGTAAGCCGCAACAGCGAGCCGCCGAGCACCTACACCGTCAAGGCGGGCGATACGCTGTATGGCATCGCTTGGCAGAACAATCTCGACTTTCGTGATCTGGCGCAGCTCAACGGCATCACGCCGCCTTACCGCATCCAGCCGGGACAGACGCTGCGCCTCGACCCGGAGGGCAACGCCCAGCCGGCCGCTCCGGCCGGCGATGGAGCGACAAGCGAAGGCGCCGTTGCTACACCACTGGGGGGCGGTCAGGCCGTCAGCCAGGACGATGACTGGCTGGTCCCCGACGACGCCTCGTCGGCGCAGACGGGCGCCGGAGGGGCGTCGCTGGAGTCGGGCGCCGTGGGGGCGGCCTCCGAGGCCGGTCGCCAGGGGGCACCCGGGCCGGTATATGCCTCGTCGGACAACGACGAGACGTCGCGTAGCGAAGACGGTGACACCGCCGAAGACACCACACCCGAGGCGGAGGCCGCGGCCGACGAGGCTCCGAGCGATACCGACGCTGACGAGCAGACCCAGGCTGCGCCGAATGCACCCCGCGATACCGGCGCGGAAGGCGATGCCGGAACGCAGGTCGCCGGCGAGAGCGACGCCCAGAGCCAGGCGGGACAGCGCGAATACCAGCCCGTGGAAAACGTGGCCTGGCAATGGCCGACCGAGGGGGAAGTCGTCGGCGGTTTCGGGGATGATTCGAGCATCACGGCCGGCATTGATATCGCCGGTGAAAAGGGGCAACCTGTCAAGGCGGCAGGACCTGGCATCGTGGTATATGCCGGTAGTGGCGTTCGCGGCTACGGCAACCTCATCATCCTCAAGCATAACGACCATTTCCTGAGTGCTTATGCGCACAACGACACCCTGCGTGTCGAGGAAAACGATGTCGTCGATGCCGGGGATGTGATCGCCACCATGGGCGAGACCGATGCCGATCGCGTCAAGTTGCATTTCGAGGTGCGCCAGGACGGCCAGCCTCAAGACCCAATGGAGTATCTGCCGGCGCGTTGAGCGCGGCGGAGGCTCGGACCCTGAACATTCATTCGCACAATAACAGTCGGGGAGTCCGCCATGGCCGGTGGTTCGTGCACCGGGCATGGCCATCAAATCGGCAGCACAGAGTGGGGTATCGGATATGAGCATGCTGGAACGGGATATTCAGGGTGTGGATCTCGACGACGTCGACAGCGAAATGGAAGTCGATGCCGACGAGATTGCCAACGACAAGGAAGAGGAGGCATTCGAGAAGGCGTTGCACCGCGACGACAACACCTATCATCAAAGCCTCGATGCGACCCAGATCTACCTCAACGAAATCGGCTTCTCGCCGCTACTGACCCCCGAAGAAGAAGTGCATTACGGTCGGCTGGCTCAAAAGGGCGATCCCGCCGGTCGACAGCGCATGATCGAGTCCAACCTGCGTCTGGTGGTCAAGATCGCGCGCCGCTACCTCAACCGTGGCCTGTCGCTGCTCGACCTGATCGAGGAGGGCAACCTCGGCCTGATTCGCGCCGTCGAGAAATTCGACCCCGAGCGCGGCTTTCGCTTCTCGACCTACGCGACCTGGTGGATTCGCCAGACCATCGAGCGGGCCCTGATGAATCAGACGCGTACCATCCGTCTGCCGATTCACGTGGTCAAGGAGCTCAACATCTACCTGCGCGCCGCCCGGGAATTGACGCAGCGGCTCGACCACGAGGCCACTGCCGAGGAAATCGCCGAGTTCCTCGACAAGCCGGTGGGCACGGTCAAGAAGATGCTGGGTCTCAACGAGCGAGTTTCCTCGGTCGACTACCCCATGGGCGGCGAAAGCGACAAGCCGCTGATCGATACCCTGGCGGACGAAAACGAGGCCGGCCCCGAATCCCTGCTGGTGGGCAACGACGTCAAGCAGCATGTCGACGACTGGCTGGCGGAGTTGACCGACAAGCAGATGGAGGTGGTGGTGCGCCGTTTCGGACTGCGTGGTCACGAGGCCGCCACGCTGGAGGAAGTCGGCGAGGAAATCGGCCTGACGCGTGAACGGGTGCGCCAGATTCAGGTTGAGGCACTCAAGAAACTGCGTCGGGTGCTCGAGAAGCAAGGATTGTCGCTGGACTCGATCTTCGAATGACGGCGACACGGGCGGGCCCCGGGGCCTGCCCGTGTCACGTGCATGACGTCGAGTCGCGATATTCTTGGTCCTTGCATATTCTCTTGATACATTGATCTGAGGCAATACATGCGGCATTGTATGTAACCCCGATGCCAACGTTGGCGGCCATACCGCCGGCAGCCGAGCCCGTATCAAGCCCGTTCGAGCAGGCTCGTCAGAGCTCGCTCGTCAGTCAAAGAAAGGAACCCAAGCCGATGTCCTCTCGAGAGCCGTCATCGCCGAAATCTCGGCTGCGTCTGTTACCGATGCTGATCGCCGCCGCCGCGGCCGCCCCGGTGCAGGCCGCCGACCTGTGGACCATCACGCAGGACGCCCTGCAGAACAACGCTACCCTGGGGGCGTCGCTGTCGACCTTTCAGAGCGTCGAGGCCGGACGTGACGTGGCGCGGGGCAGCCTGCTGCCGCAGATCGACGCGACCGCCCAGGTTGCACACAACAACAGCCTGGAAAGCCAGAGCAGTTCCCTCAGCCAAGGCACGGGCGGTACGACTTCGGGGGGCGAAAGCAGCTACAACTCGACGAGCGCGGGCCTCGAGTTGACCCAGGCGCTGTACGACGCCACGAGCTGGGCCGCGCTGGAGATCGCCAAGCGCGAGACGGACCAGCAAGCGCTGTTGCTGCAGGCCGATCGTCAGCAGTTGCTCTATGATGTCGCCTCGGCATATTTCGAGATCCTGCGCGCGCATGAAGTGCTGGAAGCGCGCATTTCGCAGGAAAAGGCTATTCAGCGTCAGCTCGATCAGGCTCAGGAACAGTTCGACGTCGGCCTGGTGGCGGTGACCGATGTCAACGAGGCGCAGGCCTCCTATGACCTGGCAAGGGCGCAGCGCATCTCGGCCGAGAACGACCTGCAGGTCAGCTTCGAAGCCCTGGAGCGCCTGACCGGGAAGCGCTACGACAGCATCGATGCCCTGTCGGACGATCTTCCCATCGAGTCCCCCGAGCCGGCAGGGCGTGACAACTGGATTCAGATGGCCATCGCCAACAATCCCAACGTCCAGGCAGCCCAGGCAGCGGTGAGCGTCTCGCGCGCCGAGGTCGACCAGGCGGAGGCGGGGCACAAGCCGACGCTCTCGGCGTTCGCCAACTACAACTACACGGACAGCGATCAGGATTACCTGGACGGGCATAACGAGGACACCCAGGTCGGCCTGCAGGCCACGCTGCCGATCTACAGCGGCGGCACGACCAGCGCACAGGTGCGTCAGCAGACCTACTCGCTGGAGGCCACGCAATACGATTTCGAGGCCCAGCGCCGGGATACCACCCAGCAGGTGCGCTCGTTGTTCACCCAGGTCATGAACGACGTCGAAAGCGTCGACGCCCAGCGTCAGGCGATCGTCTCCAACCGTAGCGCGCTGGAAGCGACCCGTTCCGGTTACGAGGTCGGTACGCGCAATATCGTCGACGTGCTCGATGCCGAGCAAAGCCTGTACCAGGCCATCGCCGACTATGCCGATGCGCGTTACACCTATGTCACCGACATGGTCGAGTTGCGCCAGCAGGCGGGCGTGCTGGATACCAACGTCATTCGAGAACTCAACCAGTGGCTGGTCGAGAGCCAGAACGTCACGTTGCGTTTGCCGGAAGATGGCGGGATGGGCGCCATGCAGGACATCGGCGAACGCCCCTCGATGGCGCCGGCCCCCTCGACCTCACCCTGATGTTCTCCGGAGCCGACGTCGTCACGCTGGGGCGTCGGCTCTCAGCACCTGCGCGATGCGAGGCAGTGCGCCGTGACGGAGGATGACGCGCACCGCGCGGCAAGAGCGGGTAGAATGAGGCGCTCGATTTCGCCGCGTGAGAAGGATTCCCCGTCATGTCCCGGCCACTGATTGCCGATATCGATCTCGACGCCCTGCGTCGCAATTATTGCCTGGCCCGTGACCAGGCCCCGCACAGCCGTGCCATAGCAGTGGTGAAAGCCGATGCCTACGGTCACGGCGCGGTGGCCTGCGCCGATGCCTTGCGCGATCTGGCTCCGGCGTTCGCGGTAGCCTGTCTCGAGGAAGCACTGACGCTGCGCGAGGCCGGAATCACGCAGCCGATCGTGTTGCTGGAAGGTTTCTTCGACGCCGCCGAGCTGTCTCTCATCGACGCTCATCGTCTGTGGACCGCCGTGCACAGCGATTGGCAGATCGATGCACTGCTGGCGTATCGCCCCCGACAGCCGATTCCGACCTGGCTGAAGCTGGACTCGGGCATGCATCGCCTGGGCTTCGCCCCCGAGGCGTTCGAGGCGCGCTGGCAACGTCTGGCGGCGGCCACCGAGCACGTCACCGACCTGCACCTGATGACTCATTTCGCCACTGCCGACGCCCTGGACGCTGCGTATTTCCGCCGACAGATGGCGTGTATCGCGTCGCTTCGTCAACGGCTCGAGGCGCCCGTCTGCCTTGCCAATTCCCCTGCGACGCTCGCCTGGCCGGAGGCTCACGGCGATTGGAACCGTCCCGGTGTGATGCTGTACGGCAGCGACCCACTGGAGGGTGCCAATGATGCCAGCCGCGCGCTCGAGCCGGTCATGACACTGCGCTCCGAGATCATTGCAGTGCGGGAGCTGGCGGAGGGCGAGGCGGTCGGTTACGGCGGCCGCTGGCGAGCCTCGCGTCCGTCGCGCATCGGGGTGGTGGCCGGTGGCTACGGGGACGGCTACGACCGCCACGCGCGCGATGGCACGCCGGTGCTGGTCGAGGGGCAGCGGGTTCCGCTCGCTGGCAAGGTCTCCATGGACATGCTCACGGTCGACCTCACGGAGCTCCCCGAGGCCGGTATCGGCAGCCCCGTGGTGCTCTGGGGCGAGGGCCTGCCCATCGACGAGGTGGCGCGCCATTGCGATACCATCAGCTACACCCTGATGACCGGCGTACTGCCCCGTGTGCCGCGCCGCTACCGCAACGCCGAGACGGGGTGAAATCCGCTACAATGAGCGGCGTTTCGACGATCCGAGAGAACCATGGCCAAGCACGCATTTCCCGAGAGTTTCGCCCATCCACGCTATTGGCCCACCTGGCTGGCCATCGGTGCCATGCGTCTTGGCGCCTGGCTGCCATGGCGGGTGAAGATGGCGCTGGGCCATGTCATCGGCCTGGCGGCCTGGCGCTTTGCGCGTAGTCGGCGGCGTATCACCGAGACCAATCTGGCACTGTGCTTTCCCGAGCTCGCCGAGCGCGAGCGCGCCAGACTGGTGCGCGAGACCTTCATCGCCAATGGCAAGGGCATTCTCGAAACGGCAACCGGCTGGTGCCGGGATCCGGAGCACCTGCGCCACCGCGTGATCTTCAAGGGCGAAGAGCACATGATGCAGGCCCTGGCACAGGGCAAGGGGGCGTTGATCATCGGGGTGCACTTCTCGACGCTGGACCTCGGCGGGGCACTGCACTCGCTGTTCTTCCCCGCCGACGTCGTCTACCGCGCGCACGACAACCCCCTGTTCGAGCGTTTCATGACACGCGCCCGGGGGCGTATCTTCGGGCGCGCCATCGATCGCCACGATCTGCGGGATGTCGTGCGTCGCATCAAGGCCGGGCATGCCGTCTGGTATTCGCCGGACCAGGATTTCGGGCGCGATGCCAGCGTGTTCGCGCCGTTCTTCGGCGTACAGGCGGCGACCCTCAAGTTGACCGCCAAGATCGCACGCATGACGGGCGCGCCCGTCATGCCGCTGATCTTTCACCGCAACCCCGGTGATGCAAGCTATACCCTGGAGTATCTGCCGGCGCTGGAGAACTTCCCCTCCGGTGACGATGTCGCCGATGCCACGCGCATCAATGGTCTCATCGAAGACGCCATTCGGCGCCATCCCGAGCAGTACCTGTGGCTGCACCGGCGTTTCAAGACACGTCCGCGGGGCGAGCCGTCGCTCTATTCCAGGTGACAGCGTGCCGCCTATTGCTTGACGTTCGGACCATTACCGACGACGCTTGAGGCGTCTCTCATGGACACTGAGAGACCCCCCAACTCGTGGTTAACCAGACAGGACGTCATTATGCTCAACTACGCGATCATTTTTCTGATCATCGCCATCATCGCAGGTGTGCTGGGTTTCGGTGGCATTGCCGGCGCAGCCGCGACCATCGCCAAGGTACTGTTCTTCGTCTTCTTGATTCTGTTCATCGTTTCGCTGGTGCGCAGCCGAGGACGCTAGCCGCCGGGACAGACACAGCACTTGCTGTCATGCGCCGGGCCCCGTGGCCCGGCGTTTTCGATGGTGCGAATCCGGCTTGACCGATGCGACGAGGCCCCGCCGGTCCATGACCGGCGGGGCCTCGTCGTTGCCTGACAGCCGTGTGTGCGAGGATCAGGCGTCGATACGCTTGTACTTCATGCGTGTCGGGGTATCGCTACCCACGCGCTGGCGATGGTCCTGCTCGTACTCGCTGTAGTTGCCCTCGAAGAATTCCACGTGGGATTCCCCCTCGTAGGCGAGGATGTGAGTCGCGATACGGTCGAGGAACCAGCGGTCGTGGGAAATGACCAGTGCGCAGCCGGGGAAGGCGAGCAGTGCTTCTTCCAGGGCACGCAGCGTCTCGATGTCGAGATCGTTGGAAGGCTCGTCGAGCAGCAGCACGTTCGCGCCCTGCTTGAGGGTCTGCGCCAGTTGCAGGCGGCCGCGTTCGCCCCCCGAGAGTTCCGAGAGTCGCTTCTGCTGGTCGTTGCCCTTGAAGTTGAAGCGGCCCACATAGGCGCGCGACGAGACTTCGTAGCCATTGATGTTGATCATGTCCTGACCGTCGGACACGGCTTCCCAGACGGTCTGCTTGTCGTCCAGGTGATCGCGGAGCTGTTCCACGTAGGCGATGTCCACGGTGTCGCCGATGACGACCTCGCCGCTGTCGGGCTGTTCCTTGCCGGCGATCAACTTGAACAGGGTGGACTTGCCCGCGCCGTTGCCGCCGACGATCCCCACGATGGCGCCCTTGGGTAGCTGGAACGACAGATTCTCGAACAGCAGCTTGTCATCGAAGCGCTTGGCCACGTCGTGGAATTCGATGACCTTGTCGCCGAGCCGCGGGCCGGGCGGAATGTAGATCTCGTTGGTTTCGTTGCGCTTCTGGAAGTCGCCCGACTGCATTTCCTCGAAGCGGTTCAGACGCGCCTTGCTCTTGGCCTGACGGCCCTTGGCGTTGCTGCGAACCCATTCGAGTTCCTGCTTGATGGCCTTCTGGCGGGAGACTTCCTGCTTGGCTTCCTGCTCCAGGCGCTTCTCCTTCGATTCCAGCCATTGGGAGTAGTTGCCTTCGAAGGGAATGCCCTGGCCGCGGTCCAGCTCGAGGATCCAGCCGGCCACGTTGTCGAGGAAGTAGCGATCGTGGGTGATGGCCACCACGGTACCGCTGTAATCGTGCAGGAAGCGCTCGAGCCAGGCCACCGACTCGGCGTCGAGGTGGTTGGTCGGTTCGTCGAGCAGCAGCATGTCGGGGCTCGATAGCAGCAGGCGACACAGCGCCACGCGGCGACGTTCGCCCCCGGACAGGTTGCCGACCCTGGCGTCCCACGGCGGCAGACGCAGCGCTTCGGCGGCGACTTCCAGCTTGCGCTCGATGTTGTGCGCGTCGGCGGCTTCGATCAGGTTCTCGAGACGGGCCTGTTCGGCGGCCAGAGCGTCGAAGTCGGCATCCGGCTCGGCGTAGGCGACATAGACCGCCTCGAGCTGTTCCTGTGCCGCCTTGACTTCGCTCAAGGCTTCTTCGACCGTCTCGCGGACGCTCTTGTCGTCGTCGAGTTCGGGTTCCTGCGGCAGGTAGCCGATATTGATGCCCGGCATGGGCCGCGCTTCGCCGTTGTATTCCGTGTCTACACCGGCCATGATCCGCAGCAGCGTGGACTTGCCCGCGCCGTTGAGGCCGAGCACGCCGATCTTCGCGCCAGGGAAGAAGGAGAGCGAGATGTCCTTGAGGATTTCACGCTTGGGCGGGACGATCTTGCCCACCCGATTCATGGTATAGACGTATTGCGCCATGGAATTCCGGTTTGGTTGGGAAATGGATTGGACGTCATGATGATAGAGGGGGCGCGGCCTAAAGGCTAGGCACATGACGAAAACGACACGAGATCCCCCGCTAGGCAGACAGTGAGGGATGACACCGTGCCGGTCGGCACGCCCGGGTACGACCCCATCGGGGGGATGCGCTTATTCTTCCTCGTCGTCGAAAGGGCTGTCCCAGTCGTCCTCGATGGCGCGCCGCAGGCGCCGCTCTTCGAGCAGGGCCTCGACACGGCGGCGTGCCTTCAAGGTGTCGGTGCGGCTGTGACGCACACGCGGGTAGGATGCGTCATTGACGGCGTCGAAAAGGTCCAGCTCGTCGGCGAAGTCTTCACGGCTCATGATGGAGCCCTCCCGTGAAACGGCATCCCAGTGATGCCCGGAGGCTATATAGCGTTTCCCCGTCGTGAGTACAAGTCTCGACACGCAAAACCGGCCGCCTCGTGCGGGAGTCAGGGCGCGTCGCGCTCCCCCCGTAGCCGCTCCAGCTCGTGCATGGCCTCGACCAGCTCGGTCACGTCTTTCTGTACGCCGACGAAGTAGGTCAACTGATCCTCGTCATCGTAGACAGGCGTGATGGAAAGTTCGTTCCAGAACATCGAGCCGTCCTTGCGGTAGTTGCGCAGCACCTCCCGGCAGGGCTCGCCCTGGCGAATCGACCGGCGGATCTCGTCCAGTTGCGGCTGGTCGCGATCGTCGCCCTGCAGGAAACGGCAGTCACGGTAAAGGATCTCGTCGACGCTGTAGCCGGTGAGTCTTTCGAAGCCCTGATTGGCGTAGATCAGGATGGTTTCGTCGCCTTCCTGTTCGGCCACCACGATGCCATCGTCCGAGGCGTTGACAATACGTTCCAGCAGCGCCGGGCTAATCATGGGAGGTCGTTTCATCGTCTCTCGCGTTCCTTTACCTGTCATTGTCGGCTGCCATGGCGGTACATCGCCGGGGCAGCGTATCACCAGGGCAGCACCGTGGCGGATTTGCCTTCATCATGGCCATGGCGGCCCGGGATTTCAACGCGCGGCGTCATTGTTCGACCTCGGGCAGGCGCTGGCTGGAGGCCGCCGCGCCCAGGGCGCACAGCGCGAGCACCAGCAGCAGGCCGCCACTGCCGAGGAAGTGCGCGACGCCGCCGAGCAGGCCGCCCGCCACCAGCATGAGCAGGCCGGTGAAGGTGTTGGAGAGCGCCACGTACAAGGCACGCTTGTCGCTGCCGGCCATGTCGACCACATACGTCTTGCGGCCCAGGCGCACACCGGCATGTGCGATGACCAGCACGGCATAGACCAGCGCATAGGGCCATATGCTTTGGGTCCAGCTCCCCGGTAGCCAGGAGAACGATGCCGCCACCAGACAGCAGAGTGTGGCGAGCACGGCGCTGTCGCGCATGACCTTGCGGCTGGAACGATCGGCGAGCTTGCCCCAGAGGGGGCTGGCGAGCATGCCGGCCAGGCCCGAGACGAGAATCATGATCCCCAGGCCGCCGAGGTTGGCGCCACTCTGTTCCTGTCCCAGCAGGGCGATGTAAGGCAGCGCCAGGGCGCTGGACAGCAGCAGGGCACGGGCCAGATTGAAATGCAGGAAATGCCGGTCGTGGCGCAGCAGGCGCATGCCCTCGGCGAGGCTGCCCCAGATGCTCTGGCCACCCTGGGTGGCCCCCGGTTCCTCCTTGATGCGGGCGGCACACAGGGCGTTGATTGCCCAGCCGAGGGTGGCGATCAGCAGCAGAATCGCCAGTGCCAGTTGCCCCGGGCGATCGCCGAACAGCATCAACACCGCGCCGATGGCGAGCGTGACCGCGCCCGCCGCGCTGCCGCTCCATCCCATGAGCGTACCGCGCCGCTGCTTGGAGATGGTCTTGCCCAGCACGTCCTTGGTGGCGATGGATGACAGGCCGCGCCCCAGGGACAGCACCACCAGCGCCGCGAGCACCAGGGCACCGCCCCAGGCACCTTGACCGAAAAGCGCCATGACCGCCATCACCAGGGCGGCGAGGGCCTGGATGACACCCCCGGTGACCCACACACCCTTGCGGATCGACTTGAGGCGAATGTAGCCCGCCACGAACACCTGCGGGAGCAGGGCCCCGGCCTCGCGTATCGGCACGAGCAGGCCCACCATCCAGATCGGCGCTCCCAGCGCGCCCATCAGCCAGGGCAGCACCAGGCGGGCGCTGGAAAGTTCATCGGCGAGCTTGTTGCCGAGCGACGCCAGCAGGTGGCGAAAAAAGTTGCCGGGCTGTTCGTGACAGGCGGCGTCGGGAATGTCCTTGCAGAGCCGGCTGTCCTCGTCGCCGGTCAGGCGTTCGTAGAGTCGGGTCAGGGATGAGGCGCGATCATCCATGCAATGTCCTTACTGTATGGTGGCGGTTCGATCGTGGCGAAATCGTGTCGTGACGGTATTCCGTACGCTTGTTCGGGACGCCGAGCCATCGCATCATGGCCCGTTCATGCCAGCGACGACTCGATCGCGAAAACCAAGCGAGGCCGCCATGTCCCGAATCCGCATTCATTATTGCACGCAATGTCACTGGTTGTTACGGGCCGGATGGTATGCCCAGGAATTGCTGCAGACCTTCGGCGAAGATCTGGAGCAGGTCGCGCTGGCCCCCAGTCACGGCGGGCATTTCGAGATCGTCTACGAGGACGATGACGTCATCTGGGAGCGCAAGCGCGATGGCGGCTTTCCCGACATCAAGTGGCTCAAGCAGCAAGTGCGCGACCGGCTCGATCCGGCCCGCGACCTGGGGCATACCGATCGATGATCGCTTCGGGCTACCACCAGTGCTTGCGCTTGAGCAGCCACATCACGCCGAAGCCCATCAGCAGGGTGATCGTGATGAAGACCGAGAAACCGTAGGGGCTGTCGGCGCCCGGAATGCCGCCCACGTTGATGCCCAGCAACCCGGTCAGAAAGCTCAAGGGCAGGAAGACGGTGGTGATGATGGCCAGCATGTACATGCGCTGATTGAGCTGCTCGTTATGCTCGCTCCAGATCTGCTCCTGGAGAATCAGCGCCCGCTCCTGCATGGCGTGAAAGTCCTCGACGTAGCGGGATAGCTGGTTGGCATTCTCGCGCAGCGACACCTGAGTGGCCTCGTCCAGCCACAGGGGCCCCTGGGCGAGTTGGGTGAGGCAGTCGCGTTGCGGCCCCATGAAACGACGCAGCGTGATCAGCGGGCGGCGCAAGCGGGTGAGATCGTCGGCGTCGACATCGCTTTGCGTCAACTGGCGTTCCTCCAGCTCGCCGAGGCTGTTGTCCAGCTGGTGCGAGTAGTCGCCGACCTGGTCGACCAGCGCTTCCACCAGCCAGGCGAGCAGGTCGGGGACCGAGAGTGCGCCTTCCCCCTTGTCCAGACGCTCGCGGACCTCGCTGGCCGCTCTCAGCGGCCGGCGCCGCAGCGTGATCATGCGCTTGGGCGTCATCCACAGGCGCAGCGAGATCATGTCGTCCATGGCGGCGCCCGGGTTGTGGTTGACGCCGCGCAAGGTGGTGACGATCCCGCGCCCGAACTTGGCCACGCGCGGACGCGTGTCCTCCTCGAGCAGTGCCTCGACCACTGCCTCGTCGAGACCGGCGAGGTCGTTGAGATAGGTCATGACATCGTCATGACGAAAGTCGAGATGCATCCATAGTGGCGCCTCGTCGTGCTGCCATGCGGCATGCAGCTCGCGCACGCTCAGCAGTTCGCCGCCACCCTTGCCATCCAGACGGTACGCGGCGACCAGTGCCGTCTCCATGTCACCCATCGACGTCTCCTTTCTGCTGTCGGCGCTGCTTGCCAGTCAGGCGTTGCTGGAATAGTCATCGCTGATATGCGAAAAATCAACCGCGGGAGCGCAGGCATCGCCTTCGTGTCAGGAAAGCATTAGCCTGGCTGGACGCCCGATCGGCATGCGAGGCAAGACACGCGCATGGAGCGGGGAATCCCCGCCCGGGTCATTCGTTCCGGTCGGTGTCCCGCGACAGCATGGGACCCAGCTTCTCCCAGACATTGTCGAGGATGGTGGGCTGGGCAGCGGCGTTGGGGTGAATGCCGTCCTCTTGCATCATGTCGTCCTGCAAGGCGACGCCGTCGAGGATGAAGGGCACCAGCGGCACCGCGTATTCTTCGCTGAGTTGACGAAAGACGCCGCGGAAGGCATCGGTATAGGCGGCGCCATAGTTGGGGGGAATCTCGATGCCGAGCAGAAGCACACGGGCGTCGGCGGCTTGGCTTTTTTCGATCATCGTGCGCAAATTGAGCTTCATTTGCTGCGGCGATAGTCCGCGCAGGCCGTCGTTGCCGCCCAGCTCGAGGAGGACGATGTCGGGAGAATGGCGCTCGAGCAGATCGGGCAGGCGTGCCGCGCCGCCCGAGGTGGTGTCGCCGCTGATGCTGGCATTGACCACTTCATGCGCATCGCCCACGCGCTCGCGCAACAGCGCGACCCAGCCGGCCTCGCGTTCGATGCCGTGAGCCGCGCTGAGGCTGTCGCCGACGATCAGCAACGTATCGGCATGGACATTCGCGACGGGCCCCATGGCGAGCCCCAGCACGATGCCGGCCAGACCACGTCTACACCAGCGTGCCCAGGAAAAGGAACTCTCACGCATGTCCGACGACTCCTTGAGTGAAGCGAAAACTCCCATTTTACACGCAAGACATGTCTCGCAGCGCGTACGTAGTGGTGAGCGTGTACTGACAATTCTCGACGACCTGGCGCTGGACGTCCATGGCGGCGAGAGCGTGGCCATCCTGGGCAGCTCCGGATCGGGGAAATCGACCCTGCTGGGCTTGCTGGCCGGGCTGGATACCCCGAGCGAGGGCGATATCCGGTTGTTCGGCGAGTCGCTGACAGCGCTGGACGAGGACGGACGGGCGCGCTTGCGCGCTGGCCGGGTCGGTTTCGTGTTTCAGAACTTCCAGTTGCTGCCCACGCTGACGGCACTGGAAAACGTGCTGCTGCCTCAGGAGTTGTCGCCGGGCCCCGACGACGAGCAGCGGGCACGCACCTGGCTGTCCCGGGTGGGGCTCGGCGAGCGCCTGTCGCATCTCCCCAAGCAGCTCTCCGGCGGCGAGCAACAGCGCGTCGCGGTGGCGCGTGCCTTCGTCAGCCATCCCGAACTGGTCTTCGCCGACGAGCCCACCGGAAACCTCGACCGGGAGACGGGCGCGCACATCATCGAGCTGTTGTTCGAGCTCAATCGCGAAATGGGCACGACCCTGGTTCTGGTCACCCATGACCATGCCCTGGCGCGCCGTTGTCGGCATTGCCTGCGCCTCGTCGAGGGGCGCCTGCATGCGATGCACCCGGACGAGGTCGCGTCATGAAGGCGGTATCCCTGTCGCTCAAGGGCTTGCGTCGCGACCTGCGCGCCGCCGACGTGCGGGCCTTGTTCGTGGCGCTGGCGCTGGCGGTGGCAGCCTCGACCATGATCGGCTTCTTTCTGGACCGGCTCGATCGCGGCCTGACCCGTCAGGCCGGGCAATTGATGGGCGGCGACCTGGTGCTCGAGCAGGACGAGCCCTTCTCGACGGCGCTACGCGAGTCGCTGCGCGAGGCGGGCCTGACGCTGTCGCAGCAGGTCGATCTGGTCTCCATGGTCAGCCACGCGGAGGCATTTCAACTGGCGAGCCTCAAGGTGGTCGATGACGCCTATCCCCTTTATGGGCAGGTGCGTGTCGACCGTGGCGAGGGGATCGAGGCGCTGGCCCACGGGCCTGCGCCCGGTGGCGTTTGGGTGGCGCCCCGTCTGGCCCGACTGCTGGATATCGGCATCGGCGATACGGTACGCATCGGGCAGGCCACTCTCGCGGTGAGCGGCCTGATCGATCGCGAGCCGGATCAGAGCGCGGGGTTCTCGGCCTTCAGTCCGCGCGTGATGATGCATCGCGACGATCTGGCGGGGACCGACCTCGTGCAGCCGGGCTCGCGACTCGAATACGAGTTGCTGGCCAAGGGCGCGCCGAGTGCCGTGGCGAGCGTGCAGGGGCGGCTGGATACGCTGCGCGACAATGGGGTCGAGGTACGCGATGTGCGTGAGGATCGTCCCCGGCTCGGCGGCGCGCTGGACCGTGCGCAACGCTACCTGAGCCTGGCCGGCCTGGCGGCGGTACTGCTGGCCGGCGTGGCGGTCGCCATGGCCACTCGACGCTATGTCGATCGGCATCTGGATACCGCGGCGCTTTTGCGTTGCTTTGGCGCCTCGCAACGGCAGCTGTCGACCTTGTTCGCCCTGCAGCTCATGTGGCTGGCCGTGGCGGCCTCGGCGGTAGGGGCATTGCTGGGGTTGGTGGGACAGGCCGGGCTGCTGGCCATTCTCACGCGTTTTCTGCCCCTCGAACTGCCGCCACCGGGCCCTCTGCCCTTGCTGATGGGCGTGTTCACGGCACTGGCGATTCTCGTGGGATTCGCCGGGCCGATGCTGTTGCGGCTCAAGCGCGTGAGCGCGCTGAAGGTGCTGCGTCGAGAGCTCGACCCCGTGCCGGCGTCGGGGTGGGTGGTGATCGGTGTCGCCAGCCTGGTATTCGGGGGCCTGCTCTGGCTTTACTCGGGTGACTTCATGCTGTCGCTGGGGTTGCTGGTCGGAGGCGAGCTGGCCCTGGCGCTTCTCTGGGGACTGGGCCATGCCCTGCTTTCGGCGTTGCTGTGGCTGGTGGGGGGCGCCGCGGGCGGCGGTCGTCACGGGGTCCGCCATGCCTGGCGTCTGGGGGCGCGGCAACTGGCCCGCCGCCGTCACGCGAGCCTGGGGCAGTTGCTCGCCTTCTCGGTCACCTTCGCCGCCATGGCGATCATCGCCCTGGTGCGCGGCGATCTGCTCACCGCCTGGGAGGCTCAGCTTCCCGAGGACACGCCCAACTATTTCGCCATCAACATCCAGCCCGGCGAGCGCGACGGCTTTCGTGCGATCGTGGACGAGGCCAGCGACACGCGCAGCGACCTGTACCCCATCGTGCGCGGCCGGCTCGTGGCCATCGACGGCGAGTCCGCCGATGCCGCCGTGCCGGTGGACGAACAGGGAGCCAATGTGCTCAGCCGCGAGCTCAACCTGACCTGGCGCGAGACGTTGCCGGAAGGCAATCGCCTGGTGGCGGGGGAGTGGTTCGATCCCGCGTCCGCTGCCAGCGACGCGGGGCCGGTACCGATTTCCATGGAGGAGGGGCTGGCCGAGCGGCTCGGCGTCTCGCTGGGAACGGTGCTGAGTTTCGATATCGGCGGCGAGCGCATCGAGGGGCGTGTCACCAGTCTGCGTGCCCTCGATTGGGAAAGCTTTCGTCCCAACTTCTTCGTCATCTTCCCGCCGGGCAGGCTGGAGACGTTCAGCCACAGTTTCATCACGGCGTTCCATCTGCCGGATGAGCGGCAAGCCACCGTCGGCGAACTGGTATCTCGCTTCCCCGGGGTGTCGTTGCTCAACGTGGAGGCCATCCTCGAGCAGGTGCGGGAGTTGCTGGGCCAGGTGACTCGAGCCGTCGAACTGGTGCTGGTGTTCGTTCTGCTGGCCGGGATCAGCGTGTTGTATGCCGCCTTGACCGCCAGCCGCCCGATGCGCGCGCACGAAAGTGCCTTGTTGCGGGTGTTCGGTGCCGGCGATCGGCTGATCTCGCGCATCCAGGGGGCCGAGTTCGCATTGCTGGGCATCGCCAGCGGAGTGCTGGGGGCGCTGTTGGCCGAGGCCGCGGCGCTGGGCGTGTACCTGCTGTGGTTCGACCTGCCGCCGCGCTTGCACTGGCCGCTGTGGGTCGTGCTGCCCGTGGGCGGAGGCGTGTCGATCGGCGTCATCGGCCACTTGCTGACGCGGCGGGTACGTCGTCAGGCGCCCATGGAAAGCCTTCGGCTGCTGGGGGAGACCTAGGTCGGACACGCAGCGTCGGCGAGGCCATGCCGCGAAAGCGCCCCTGGCGTCGATTAGAGCCTTTGGAGCTTCGCGACGATGCGACCACGAAAGAAGCCCCGCGGCGGTCATGTCGATCGCGTGGCGGGGCAGGACCAAACGTGCAGGGCATTGTCGATAAGCGGGCGTCCATGCCCCGTGCATTCCTTCATCCGCCGACGCATTGTCGGCGAGCACGGCCACTGTAGTCCGCGAAGACGAAACGCAGAAGATGAATTCCTTCATCGCCGCGTGGGGTTTTGACCATCGTGCGCGTTCTTGAGCGATCCTAAAGCGACCATGAGAAATCATGCAGCGACGGATGACTGCCTTTCATATGAAAGGCGTCGTGCGCTGCGCTATCATGGCGCCTCGTTGACCCCGTGCGGCGCCCGCCGCGCTGACCTTCCGTGATTCGAGGACTCTTGCCGATGTTCACCCGTGACATGCAGATTGCCGGTTTCGATGATGCCCTGTGGGACGCCATGCAGCAGGAAGTGGGCCGTCAGGAAGCGCACATCGAGCTGATCGCTTCCGAGAACTATGCCAGCCCGCGTGTCATGCAGGCCCAGGGGACCCAGCTCACCAACAAGTACGCGGAAGGGTATCCCGGCAAGCGTTACTACGGTGGTTGCGAGCATGTCGACGTCGTCGAGGACCTGGCGATTCAATATGCCAAGGAACTGTTCGGCGCGACCTACGCCAACGTGCAGCCGCATTCCGGCTCCCAGGCCAACGGCGCGGTGTTCCAGGCGCTGGTCAAGCCCGGTGATACCGTGCTGGGCATGAGCCTCGACGCAGGCGGTCACCTGACCCACGGCGCCAAGCCCAACTTCTCCGGGAAGCATTACAACGCCGTGCAGTACGGTCTCGACGAAAACGGCCTGATCGATTACGACGAGGTCGCCCGTCTGGCGCGCGAACACCAGCCGAAGATGATCATCGCGGGCTTCTCGGCCTATTCCCAGGTCATCGACTGGGCGCGCTTCCGCGAGATCGCCGATGACGTGGGCGCGTTCCTGCTGGTCGACATGGCGCATATCGCCGGTCTGGTGGCGGCAGGTGTCTACCCGAGCCCGCTGCCGCATGCCCACGTGGTCACCACCACCACGCACAAGACCCTGCGCGGTCCGCGCGGTGGCCTGATTCTCTCCGCCGAGAACAACGCCGAGATCGAGAAGAAGTTCCAGTCCGCCGTGTTCCCCGGTAGCCAGGGCGGTCCGCTGATGCACGTCATCGCCGCCAAGGCGATCTGCTTCAAGGAAGCGATGGAGCCCGACTTCAAGGCCTACCAGCAGCAGGTGATCGACAATGCCAAGGCCATGGCCGGTGTGTTCATCGAGCGCGGCTATGACGTCGTCTCCGGCGGCACCGAAGACCACCTCTTCCTGCTGTCGCTGGTCAAGCAGGGCCTGACCGGCAAGGATGCGGACGCCGCCCTGGGTCGCGCCCACATCACCGTCAACAAGAACGCCGTGCCCAACGACCCGCAGAGCCCGTTCGTGACCTCCGGGCTGCGTATCGGCACGCCTGCCGTGACCACACGCGGCTTCGGCGAGAGTGAATGCGCTGACCTCGCCGGCTGGATCTGCGACATCCTCGACGCCATGCAGCAGGGCGATGCCAGCCAGGCCGAAGCCGACGTCAAGGCCAAGGTCGAGGCCGTCTGCGCGCGCTTGCCGGTGTATCGCTAGGCACTGTCTGAAAAATCGGCGAGCGAAGGTCAGACAAGGCAAAAATCAGCGAAAACGGACCGGGCTGGCGCACCAGTTTACGGGTTGTAAATGAGCATATTGAGCTGATTTTTAACGCAGTATGACCGAGCGCAGACAGTTTTCAGGCAATGCCTAGGCCTGACATCGCTTTTCCGGCGCAGCCTTGCGCATCGATCGGTGAAAACGTAGCGTCTGTCGTATCCCCCCGTTGTCCATCGTGACGGCGGGGGGATTTTCGTCTGTGCTGGCTGGGCGCGCGCAGGATGATGCTATGGCGCTGTCATGCGGTACCTGATCGGGAGGCGCCGTGCTCGGCGGCGGAGCTGCGCGGCGTCTAGTGCGCGGCCAGAGCGCTATCCACCAATGTCTAAAGGCATGATGGACACGAATGCTGGATTCTATGTCGGACATAAAGGTAAATTTGTCCAACAAGGCAGGCGGAGCCGTACATGTGTCCATCATCTCTTTCCGCGTCGACGGCGCGCCCGGATATCGCCGAGTCGTTGGCCGAGGCGATCTTCAGCGGTCGCTATGCTCCCGGCGACTTGATACCCCGCGAACTGGATCTTTGCGAGACCTTCGGCGTCAGTCGCTCGACGGTACGTAGCGTCTTGCAGAACCTGGTCTCGGCGGGCTTGCTGGTGCGCATTTCCGGACAGGGCACGCGGGTGCGGGAGTTGACTCAATGGCACATGCTCGACCCGCGTGTCACCGAATGGATGGCGCGCTACGCCGAGCCCAACCCGCGTTTTCAGCGTGAAATATACGCCTTCCGTGTGGCGGTCGAGCCGTTCGTGGCGTTTCTGGCGGCCAGCGCGGCGACGGCCACCGACCTGCTGGCCATCGAACAGGCCTACGACGGCATGGCCCGCAGCCTGGAGACGCCCGATCACTGCTGGGAAGGGCGCTCGCACGACGACTACGACGTGGCGTTCCATGAAGCCATCTTCGCGGCCACCCACAACGTGGTGTGGACGCAGCTCAGCCATGTGCTGAGGCCCACGATCACGGTGCTGGTCCAGCGCACCAACCAGAGTGCCGACGAACTCGCCGACAGCATGGAGCGTCATCGCCAGGTGATGGAGGCGATTCGTCTGCGTCAACCCGAGCGGGCGCGCGCCTGTGCCCTGGCGGTGCTCGAACGCACGGGCCAGGATCTGGGCATCGACACGGATCCGGCCTCGATGCCGGCGTTGGATCCGGTTTTTTCTCATTGGCAAGGAGACCCCTCGTGAAGATTACCCAGCTCAAGACCTGGCAGGTGCCGCCGCGCTGGCTGTTCCTCAAGATCGAGACCGATGAGGGATGCTACGGCTGGGGCGAGCCGGTCGTGGAAGGCCGTGCGGCGACCGTCGAGGCGGCAGTGCACGAACTGGCTGACTATCTTGTCGGCCAGGACCCGCACCGCATCGAGCATCTGTGGAATACCCTGTACCGTGCCGGGTTCTATCGCGGCGGGCCGATCCTGATGAGCGCCATCGCGGGGATCGACCAGGCCCTGTGGGACCTCAAGGGGCGCGACCTGGGCGTACCGGTGCATCAACTGCTGGGCGGCAAGGTGCGCGACAAGATGCGCATGTACGCCTGGACCGGCGGCGATCGGCCCAGCGATGTGGGTTCGGGTGCCAAGGCACTGGTCGATCAGGGCTTCACGGCGTTCAAGATGAACGGGACGCCGGAAATGCAGATCGTCGACTCGCATCGCAAGGTAGACGAAGCGGTGGCGCGTGTCGCCGAGGCTCGTGAAGCGGTTGGCCCGGACGTGGGCATCGCCATCGATTTCCATGGCCGCGTGCACCGGCCGATGGCCAAGGCCCTGCTGCGCGAGCTCGAGCCCTATCACCCGATGTTCGTCGAAGAGCCGGTCTTGCCCGAGCATCTGCCGAGTCTCAAGCACATCGCCACCGGTCTGGGCTATCCCATCGCCACCGGCGAGCGCCTGCACACGCGCTTTCAGTTCCGTGACCTGCTGGCCGAGGGCATGGTCGATATCATTCAGCCGGACCTCTCGCACTGCGGGGGGATCAGCGAGGGCATGAAGATCGCCACGCTGGCTTCGTGCTTCGACGTCGCGCTGGCTCCGCATTGTCCGCTGGGACCGCTGACGCTGGCCGCGTCGCTGCACGTAGATGCGGTGAACCACAACGCCTTCATCCAGGAGCAGAGCATGGGAATCCACTACAACCGTGACAACGACGTACTGGATTACCTGGTCGACAAGTCGGCGTTGACCATCAAGGATGGCTTCTGCGCGATTCCCGAGGGCCCCGGGCTCGGGGTGGAGATCGACGAAGCCTTCGTCGAGGAACGTGCCAAGGTCGGCCACCGCTGGCGCAACCCGGTGTGGACGCATGACGACGGCTCCATCGCCGAGTGGTAAGGCGGCAGGACGCGCGTGATGCTGCCGCTATGTCCTGGTGAGATATCAGTGAGCAATCGATGCTTCGCGCCTGCCATCAGGCAAACGAGGCGCGATTTTCCTTGCGGTCGATATCGGCCAGCGGGTGGCGCGTCAGGTGCGCCAGGGCCAGGCCATCGGCAGTGAAAAGGTGCGCGCAGGCCGGGGCGAAGGTGAAGCGCACCTCGTCGTGCACGCGATGCGCGACGTTGCCGTCGGCGACCAGGATCCACTCGCTGTCGCCGTGCTCGAGATACAGTGAGGTGACGCCGCCGAGACGTTCGATGACTTGGATCCGGCCCGTCAGCGGTCCCGCCTCGTCGAGCACCAGGTGCTCGGGACGGATGCCCAGCGTCAGCGTGTCGCCGGCGCTGACGCCGTCGCCCGCGACCGGCACCCGGCAGTCGCCGCCGGGCAGCGCCACGTCGACCCCCTCGGCGTCGGCGCCGCGCACCTCGACCTCCAGGAAGTTCATCTTCGGCGAGCCGATGAAGCCGGCCACGAAGCGGTTGCGCGGGTGGTGGTAGAGCTCCATCGGCGAGCCGATCTGCTCGACCACGCCGTCCTGCAGCACGACGATCTTGTCGGCCATGGTCATGGCCTCGATCTGGTCGTGGGTGACGTAGATCATCGTCGCGTCGAGCTCCTCGTGGAGCCGCGCCAGTTCGATGCGCATCTGCACGCGCAGCGCCGCGTCCAGGTTCGACAGCGGTTCGTCGAACAGGAAGATGCTGGGGTTGCGCACGATCGCCCGCCCGATCGCCACGCGCTGACGCTGGCCGCCGGACAGTGCGCGGGGCTTGCGGTCGAGCAGGGGCTCGAGCTGCAGGATGCGCGCGGCGGCGAGGACCTTCTCGCGGCGCTCGGCCTTGGGCACCTTGGCCAGGCGCAGGCTGAAGCCCATGTTGTCCTCGACGGTCATGTGCGGGTAGAGCGCGTAGCTCTGGAAGACCATCGCCAGGCCGCGGTCGGCGGGCCCAACCTCGTTGACGCGCTGGCCGTCGATGGCGATCTCGCCGCTGGTGGTGCTCTCGAGCCCGGCGATCATCCGCATCAGGGTCGACTTGCCGCAGCCCGAGGGGCCGACGAAGACCACGAATTCGCGGTCCTTGACCTCGAGGTCGACGCCCTTGATGACCTGGGTGCCGCCGAAGTCCTTGACGATGTTGTCGAGTTGTAGCGTTGCCATGGCGGTTTCCTGGTGTTGAGGATCGGTGGGGGGACTCGCGTGGCGGTTACCAGAGGGTATAGCCGCCATCCACGACGACGATGGAGCCGGTCATGAAGCTCGAGGCGTTGCTGGCCATGTAGACGATGGTGGGACCGAGCTCCTCGGGGGTGGCGGCGCGCTGCATGGGCGCGTCGTCGATCCAGCGCGGCTTGAACTTGGGATCGTCGACCGGCGCCATCGCGGTCTTGACGTAACCGGGGGCCAGTGCGTTGACGCGGATGCCGTACGGTGCCCATTCGGCGGCCAGCGACTTGGTCAGCTGGTGCACGGCGGCCTTGGAGGCGTTGTAGGCGGGCTGCATCTGTGGGCGGTTGACGATCATCGCCGAGATCGAGCCGATGTTGATGATCACGCCGCCGCGCGACTGCATCCGCCGGCCGGCGGCCTGGGCGCAGTACCACAGCCCGTGGACGTTGATGTCGAAGATCTCGCGCCAGCGTTCGGGCGTGACGTCCAGCGCGGGGGCATGGTGGCAGGCGCCGGCGTTGTTGAGGAAGACATCGACCGGGCCGAGGCTGGCTTCGACCTCGTCGAGCAGGGCGTCCGCCGCCTCGGGCTGGGTAATGTCGACCTCCACCGCCATGGCGCGGTGCCCGGCGTCCTCCAGGGCCTTGACCACTTCCAGGCTGCGCTCATGCCCACGGGCGGCGATGGCAACCGCCGCGCCGGCCTCGGCCAGCGCATGGGCGAACGCCTCCCCGAGCCCGCCGTTGCCGCCGGTGACGACGGCGACCTTGCCGCTCAGGTCGAACTGCGACATCACGTTCATGGTTGTCTCCCTGTCCGTTGTAGAAGCGTTGTCGTGGGATCGGTCATTTCACAGCGCCCAGGGTCAGCCCCTGGACCAGCCAGCGCTTGACCAGCAGCCCGGCGATCGCCATCGGGCAGACCACGATGGTGCCGATCGCCAGCAGCTTGCCCCAGTCGATGCCGGTCTGGGTCAGCAACTGTGCCGCGGCGATGGGAATCGTCTGGGTGCTGGGGCCGGAGAACGTCTGGGCGAAGGCGTAGTCGTTCCAGGCGAAGATGAAACACAGGATGGCGGTCGTCACCAGTCCCGGCGTCATCAACGGCAGCACCACGTGGCGGAACGCCTGGAACTTGGTGGCACCGTCGATCATCGCCGCCTCTTCCAGGTCGGGCGGCAGGTCGTCGAAGAATGCGGTCATCAGCCAGATGGCGAAGGGCAGGTTGAAGCTCAGGTAGGCGACGATCAGGCCGGCGTGGGTATCCAGCAGATAGAGGTAGCGGAACAGCAGGTACAGCGGCACGATCACCGCCGCGATCGGCGCCATGCGGGTGCTGATGATCCAGAACGCCAGATGCTGCTTGCCCTTGATACGGATCCGCGACAGCCCGAAGCCGGCCATGCAGCCGAGCACCACGGCGATCAGCGTCGAGGTCCCGGCGATGAACAGGCTGTTGAGCAGGTAGGGCCAGAGGCTGTTGCCACTGCTGAACAGCGAGACGTAGTGCTCCAGGGTCGGTGTGAAGAAGACCTGGGGGATATCGGCGGTGATGATGGTGTTCGGCTTGAAGGAAGACAGCACCATCCAGACGATCGGTATCAGCGTCCACAGCAGCAGTAGCGTCAGCAGGGCGATCTTGAACGTAAGGGGAAGCCAGCGCTTGGAGGCGGTCATGAGGCTTTCTCCTGGCGTTTGAGCAGTTTCGTGAACGCCGTGGCGACCATGATCGAGAACACCAGCATGGTGATGCCCACGGCAGCGGCATAGCCCAGGTCGAAGAACCGGAAGGCGATGTCGTAGAGCCGAATGGGGATGATCTTGGTGGAGTCCGCGGGCCCGCCGTTGGTGGTGATGAAGATGATCGCGAAGAAACGGATCGCATCCATGGCACGGATCAGCAGCGCCACCAGCAGGATGTTGGAGATCGACGGCAGGATGATGTAGAGCAGCTTCTGGCCGTATCGGGCGCCATCCATCTCGGCCGCCTCGAGCACGTCCTCCGGCACCGAGGTGAGCCCCGCCAGGACGATCAGCGCGACCAGCGGCGTCCATTCCCAGACGTCCATGAGGATGACCGCGACCATCGCGGAGCCGACGCTGCCCAGGATGTTGCCGTCGAACAGGCCGCTTTCATTGAGCATCCAGGCATACAGGCCGTGGCTGGGGTCGAGCATGAAGCGCCCGAGCAGCCCGACGATCACCGGGGCGATGAACATCGGGATCAACAGCAGCGAGATGATGATGTTGCTGCCCCGGGTCAGGCTGTAGACCAGCAGCGCCATCACCGTGCCGATGACCATCTCCAGGCCCACCGTGGCCAGGAAGTAGACCAGGCTGATCAGCCAGCTGGAACGGATGTCCGGGTCCGTGAACACCCGCTGCCAGTTGTCGAGGCCCGAGAACTCGAAGGCCAGCCCGCCCATCAGGCTGACGTCGTTGAAACTCATCCAGATGATCGAGAAGAACGGAACCAGCGTGATCAGGGCGAGCAGGAAAAGGGCTGGCGACATCATCGCCAGCTCGAATCCCTGTCGTCGCGCCGAGGGTTTTCCGGTCAGCAGCGCCATGCGTCATGCCCCCACGATGCGGTCGATGCGCTGCTTGGCGCTCTGCATGGTTTCCTCGGGAGACATCTGGCCCGCGAGCATCTTGGAGAGCTCGGTGAAGATCACCGTGTCGACCTCGTTCCACTGGGCGATCTTGGGCCGCAGGCCGATGTAGTCATCCTGCCAGGCGGTCAGCATGGTATCCGCCGTGAGCATGTTGGGCATGTCGGTGGGCGGGGTGCTGGCGGCCTTGACCTCCGGCATGTCGTAGACCGACTGGCGCGTGGGTGTGCCACCGCCGACCGTGCTCTTCAGGCCCATCAACTGGGTCTGCGGCGAGGTCGCCCAGACCAGGAACAGCCAGGCCGCCTTCTGTTTTTCGGCCGAGGCGTTGGCATTGATGCCGATGCCCGTACCGCCCCACAGGTTGGAGCTGCGCGCCGGCCCCTTGGGCAGCGGGGCGTAGCCGATCTTGCCCTGGAGGTCGGAACTTTCCAGAGAGCCGGCGAACTCGTGCCACTCGGGCATCATCGCGAACTCGCCGTTCTGGAAGGCGTTGGCGACGCCGGTCCAGTCCCAGCTGGTGCTGCCGGGGTGAGCGACCTTGAGCAGCTTCTGATAGAAGCGCGCGGCTTCCAGCGCGGCGTCGCTGGTCAACTGACAGGCGCCGGGGGCGTCGGTGCCGAGCAGGCCGACCTGCTGACCGTTGGCAAAGTAGTCGCCGCCATAGGCGAACAGCACGTTGGAGAAGTCGCACATCAGCGAGTCGTACTGCTGGGCCTGATGGCCGGTGCCGTACTTGACCTCGCTGGCGTTGCCGTTACTGAACCACTCGGCAATCTGGTAGTACTGCTCCCAGGTGGTGCTGTCCGAGGGCATCGGATCGAAGCCGAGATCCTGCCGCATCTGGTCGCGGTATTTCTCGAACAGGTCGCGGCGATAGATCCAGATCATCGTCGGGCAGTCGTAGGGCAGGGTATAGAGGCTTTCCCGGTCCTCGAAACGGCCGGCGGCGGCCAGCTGCGAGGGAATGAAGTCCTCGATGCCCTTGGGCACGACCGGCTGCTGGTCGTCGTTGATGAACCGATTGAGGTCCACCAGGCCGCGATGGTAGGGCGCGAGCACCTGGTAGGGGTCGGCGTAGATCACGTCGAAGGAGCTGCGTCCGGCGCCGAAGTCCAGCGCGACCTTCTGGACCAGCGCGCCCAGCTGCATCTCGGTGATGTTGACGGTGATGCCGGTGAGCTCCTGGAACGACGCCAGGTTGGCGGCGATCGCCGTGGTCGGCGGGGTGTTCTCGGAGATGAACTGGATGGTGGTGCCACTGGCCTGTTTCCAGGCCTCGTCGCTGGCCATGCCCTGGGCCAGGGCCGTACGCAGCGATCCCGCCCCCATCAACGACAGGCCGGCGAGTCCCCCTATTCCTTTCAGTATGTCGCGACGCTTGAACTGGGTCATTGTTGTTCACCTCTTGGTAGGTTCAGGTCCAGTGTGCTTTCTGGGCTGGCGAGGTCAGGCGTCAAGCGTGATCTGCAGCTTGACGTCATGGGGTCGTGCGCTCGCGGCACGCTCGAACGCAGTGATGCTCTCGTCGAAGTCGAAGGTCTCGCTGATCAGCGGCTTGAGATCGACCTTGCCCGCAGCGATCAGATCGATCGCCCGATCGTAGACGTTGGCGTAGCGGAAGACGGTCTCGATGCGTAACTCCTTGGCCTGTGCCGAGACGATGTCGAAAGTGACCGGCTCGACGGGCATGCCCACCAGCACGATCGCGCCGGCGGGACGCGTGCAGGCCAGCACATCGTCGTAGACCCGGGGGCTGCCGCTGGCCTCGAACACCACGTCGGCGCCCCAGTCCTCGCCGCAGCGCCGGTCGACGGCTGCCCGCAGGGATTCCCGCGAGACATTGACCGGGGTGATGCCGGCGTAGCGCCCGGCGATCGCCAGCTTCTCCTCGACCAGATCGGAGACCAGCACTTCGCTGGCCCCTCCCGCCAGGGCTGCCAGGGCGACCATCAGACCGATCGGTCCGGCGCCGGTGACGACGCAGACATCGCCCGGCTGCATGCGCGCCTTGACCACCGCCTGCATGCCGATGGCGAACGGCTCGATCATCGCCCCCTCGGCGAAGGAGACCGAATCGGGCAGGGCGAAGGTGAAGGCTGCCGGGTGGATGACTTCGGGGGTCAGGCAGCCGTGCACCGGTGGGGTGGCCCAGAAGCGCACGCCGGGATCGACGTTGTAGACGCCCAACTTGGCGGCGCGCGAGGTGGGGTCGGGAATCCCGGGTTCCATGCACACCCGCTCGCCTACCTTGAGGTGGCTGACATGGCTGCCGACTTCGGTGATCACGCCGGACGCTTCATGGCCGAGCACCATGGGCTCTCGCACCACGAAGGGACCGATCCGGCCATGGGTATAGTAGTGCACGTCGCTGCCGCATATGCCCACGGTGTGTATGCGGATGCGCACGTCGTCCGGCCCTAGCTGATCCGGCAGATCAATGTCACGTAATGACAGCTCGCGTTGCTTTTCCAGCACCAGGGCTTTGGCTTTCATGGCGCGTGCCTCGAGTCGTGTTGAAAATGGGCGAGGGGGCTTCGAAGCGATGGGCCCGACTCGCCAGGGGCTTGGCAATGAAGCTACGCGTCACGCTGGAAAAGCGGCTAGGCTATAATTTTCGAGGGAATGATACTTTTTTGCAGGCCTTTTTCTGCGAATATATAAATATTTGTTCCCACAGTGTTTTTAGATTCGACCTGACATTTGTCTGGGTGGCTGACGAAGAGAGGTTGTGACCAAAGTATAAATCGAGACGGGAACAAGAAAGGCCGACGAACCGCTTTATTTGAAGACAATGAAGCGTCTGGAGTGGAAGGCGTTTGCTGACGCCTTGCACAGGGGCATAGTCGAAAGAGGCACCGATAACTCATGATCGCTGCGCAGCTCAACGATACTCGTCTTGGTGCGCCTGTCTTCGAGAGCATCAGCCAGGACCCGAAGTTCAGTTTCTACTGGCACTGCCACGATTTTCCCGCACCCATCGCCCGCTGGAATTATCACCCCGAGTATGAATTGCATCTCATCCGTTATTCGGAAGGGAATTATTTCGTGGGTGATTATATCGGGCGATTCGGGCCTGGTAATTTAGTGCTGGTGGGCCCGAACGTTCCGCATGCCTGGTTGAGCGATCCGGACGATTCAAGGTCCGTCATCAAGGGGCGCGATGTCGTTCTCCAGTTCAAGGGCGAGTGGCTCGAGCACATGATGGCGCTTTGTCCGGAACTCAATTGCCTGTCGACGCTCATCGAGGACTCGAGGCAAGGCGTGGCGTTTCAGGGCGAGGAAGCGACACGCTGTGGCGAGCTGCTGATCACCATGGGGGAACAGGACCATGCCGGAAGGCTGTTGACCATGCTGACCATTTTGCGCGGCCTATCGCAGTGCGATTACGCGACCCTGTCCAGCCGCGAATACGGCCTGGAGGCCACGGGCGTTTCCTCCGCCCAGGTCGACGCCATCCTGCGCTATATCCACGACCACTTTCACGAAGAGTTGCGCATGTCGGCGCTGGCAGCGCGCAACGGCATGAGCCCTTCCAGCTTTTCGCGCTTCTTCAAGCATGCCACGGGCGACACCTTCGTCGCCTTTCTGCGGCGGATCCGTATCGGTCATGCCTGCCAGCTGTTGCTCGAAGGCCGGCAGTCCATTGCCGATATCTGCTTCCAGGTCGGTTACAACAACCTTTCCAACTTCAACCGGCATTTTCGTGAACTGAAAGGCATGACACCTCGCCAGTATCAGCAGAGCACGGCCGACCTCGTGACGGGCGATTGCCGGTGATGCTCATGCCGGGATCCGGGAGCGACACGAGCGGCAAGGCGCTTCTTCCTCGCCCCTGCCAGGCCGCATGCCTTGCGGTGTCGCGTCCTGGGTCGCGGAGTTGCCGACCAAAGTATAAAGGCGCAACGTGGGGGATTGCTGAATCCTATGTCGGACATAAAGGCGATATTGTTCTACAAGATGGGGCGGTCGGGGCCGTTCGCCTAGAATGAGGGCCGAGCGGATGGCGGAAGGCTCCGCACGCGGGGAAGCGCGACGAGGCGTTCGTCGCGACGTGCACGAGGGCTGGCCAGCATTGTCGCAACCCGGTATGGATGAAGCGGATGGGCCCATTGCCCGCACGCTAAGGAGATATTATGAACGAGACTCAGCAGGCCGCGTTTGACGCGGCGCTCGATGCACTGCCCCTGGTGGCGATTCTGCGCGGCGTGCGTCCCGAGGAGGTCGAGGAAGTCTTCGATGCCCTGGTGGCGGCGGGGTTTCGCATGATCGAGATTCCGCTCAACTCCCCCATGCCGTGGAAGAGCATCGAGAAAGTGGCGGCGCGTTGCCCCGAGCACGTGCTGGTGGGCGCCGGTACGGTATTGACCGCCGAGGACACGGCCCAACTGGCGCGGCTCGAAGCGCCGTTGATGGTCACCCCCAACAGCGACCCCGAGGTGATCCGTGCCGGGATCGAGCAGGGCCTGGCGCCGCTGGTCGGCTGCATGACGCCAAGTGAAGCGCTGAGTGCCGCGCGTGCCGGTGCCAAGGCGCTCAAGCTTTTCCCGGCCGGCCGCCTGGGTACCGGGTATTTCAAGGATATCAGTGCCATTTTGCCACCCGAGCTGCCGGTGTTCGCCGTGGGTGGCATCGACAAGAGCAACATGTCCGACTGGCATGGCATGGGCATTCGCGGGTTCGGCTTCGGGAGCAATCTCTATCGGCCCGGTCGTAGTGCCGCCGAGGTGGGCAAGATCGCACGCGAACTCGTCGCCGAGTGGCGGCGCCTCGAAGAGCTCCATACCATGACCGAGCTGTTCGAGCACGAGGGCGATCAATGAGCGCCAATGAACGGCTGATCGTCATCGACTGGGGGACCAGCAACTTCCGGGCGTTCCTGGTGGATCGGCAAAGCGGCGCCTGCCTCGAGACGCGGCGCAGCGAGGCAGGGCTCAAGGCTTTGGCGACCGCCGAGTTCCCGCATTACTGCCAGGCGCAGGTCGGCGACTGGCGGGAAGGAGGGCGCGTGCCGGTGTATCTCGCCGGCATGGTGGGCTCCAAGCGGGGCTGGAGCGAAGCGCCGCAGCTCGACTTGCCCGTCACGGACGCGGATCTGGCCGCCCATGTCGTGGCCGCCCCGGGGCTGGAAAACACCTGGATCGTGCCGGGCGTCAAGCAGGTCGACGATACGCACTGCGATGTCATGCGCGGCGAGGAAGTCCAGGCATTCGGCGCCCTGGCGCTGGCCGACACGCTGGATGCCGATTGCTGCCTGCCGGGAACGCACAGCAAATGGGCGCGATTGCGCGATGGTCGCCTGACCGCCTTCACCACCCTGATGACCGGCGAGCTGTATCACGCGGTGCGATTCCATACCCTGCCGGGCGAGCCCGCGCGAGACGAGGCGCCGTTCGATGAAGCGGCCTTCCGCCAGGGCGTGGCGCGGGCCCAGAGCGAGGACGGAGTCCTGCATGCCTTGTTCGAGGCGCGTAGCCGGCATCTGTACCAAGGGCTTGCCGCCGGCCAGGTGGGCAGCTTCCTGTCCGGGGTCCTGATCGGCGAGGAAGTCCGCGCCATGCGCACCACCCGGCCCGATCTCGAGCGCTTGCTGCTGATCGGTGCCGAGGCATTGCGCACGCCTTACACGCTTGCGCTGAACATGGCCGGCCTCGAGGTCACGCCCCTGGATAGCGATGCGGCGACCCTGGCGGGGCTGGCCATGATCGCCGCGCGTCATCACGCCTGATCGCCGTCTCACCCTGACGAGCTTCCCATGCCCCATCGTGGTGCGCGCCCTGTGCCACGCTGGGGCATGGGCGTGTCGCCGGGGCGCTCATGCCCCGCAGTCGGCCCCCAGCCGTCTGCCCTCGGCCCTTTATCTGCAGGGGCTGACGTGCAGATGGCATGATCCGTGCTAACGTCACCAGTATGTCACCGCGACAGGTGGCGTGGCGCCAAGGGGAGAGGCTCATGACGCAAACGGTTTCGCGGTCGCCGTGGCTGGTGTTCACCGATCTGGATGGCACGCTGCTCGATCATGACAGCTATACGTGGCAGCCTGCCGCCGCCTGGCTGGCTCGGCTTGCCGAGGCCGGTATCGCGGTCATTCCCACGACCAGCAAGACCCGCCAGGAACTGCTTTCCCTGCGTGACGATCTGGGGCTCGAGGCGACCCCGTTCATCGCCGAGAACGGCGCGGTGATCGGGCTGCCGGCAAGCTGGCAGCACGCTCGCCTGGATCGCGACCCTGCCGCGCCGGATGGGCTGATCGTCAAGACGCCGTCACTGGACATCGGCTTCATCCGGCGGCGCCTGGCGGTGCTGCGCGATCGCCTGGACGTGCGCTTTCGCGGCATGGGCGAACTATCGCTCGACACGATCTGCGAATTGACCGCGTTGAGTGCCGACAAGGCCCGCCAGGCGCTGGCCCGCGAAGGCAGCGAGCCGTTGATATGGGACGACGACGAGGCCGCGCTGGCCCGCTTCCGGCGGGCCCTGGAGAGCGATGGCTTGCGGCTGACCCGGGGCGGGCGCTTCTGGCATGTCATGGGGGCGGTGGACAAGGGTCAGGCGGTACGCTGGCTGGTCGAGCGCTATACGGCATTGCGAGGGACCACGCCCGGCACCGTGGGGCTCGGCGATGGCCCCAACGATATCAGCCTGCTCGAGGCGGTCGATCATCCGATTCTGGTACGCGGCAAGCATGGTGCGACGGTGAACGTCGCCACCGAGGTGCCGCTCTTTCGCACCCGGCAGCCCGGCCCGGAAGGCTGGGCCGAGGGCATCGCCGACTGGTGGCGCACGCGCTGGGACACGTCACCCAGGGAGGGGACCGCACGATGAGCGACTTCTATCAAAACGGCATTGTCACCACGTTCCATAACCTGACCCAGCGTCCGGTGGAGGCACTGGAATCCGATCTGCTGCGATTTTCCCGACGCCGCCCGATGGGGTTGATCCTGCCCTCGCTGTTCTCCGAACTCGAGGGGCCGGCGCTATCGAACATTGTCGACGAGCTGGCGCAGGTGCCCTACCTCTCGGAAATCGTGATCGGGCTGGATCGTGCCGACCGCGACCAGTTCCTGCGTGCCCGCGAGTTCTTCTCGCGCCTGCCGCAGCATCACCGCATCCTGTGGAACGATGGCCCGCGTCTGTCGGCGCTGGATGCCGAGCTGAGCGCGCTCGACCTGGCCCCGCAGGAGCCCGGCAAGGGGCGCAACGTCTGGTATTGCAGCGGTTACGTGCTGGCCTCCGCGCGCACGTCGGCGGTGGCGCTGCACGATTGCGACATCGTGACCTATGACCGGGGCATGCTGGCACGCCTGCTGTATCCGGTCGCCAATCCGCAGTTCAACTACGAATTCTGCAAGGGCTATTACTCGCGGGTGGCCGACGGCAAGCTCAACGGGCGTGTCGCGCGGCTGATGGTGACCCCGCTGATCCGTGCGCTGAAGATGGTCTTCGGGCCGCTGCCGTACCTGGAATATCTGGACAGCTATCGTTATCCGCTCTCGGGAGAGTTCTCGATGCGCGCCGATGTGCTCGACGGCATCCGCATTCCCAGCGACTGGGGGCTGGAGATCGGCGTGCTGTCGGAGGTTCATCGCAACCACTCGACCAAGCGGCTGTGCCAGGTGGACATCGCCGATGCCTACGATCACAAGCATCAGCCCGTCTCCCAGGACGATCCCAGCGGCGGCCTCAACCGCATGAGCCTGGATATCGCCAAGGCCATGTTCCGCAAGCTGGCGACACTGGGCGTGCCCATCCACTCCGAGACCTTCCGCACCATCAAGGCAACCTACTATCGCACCGCGCTGGATCTGATCGAGGCCTACGACAACGACGCGCGCATGAACGGTCTGTCGCTCGATCGTCACAGCGAGGAACAGGCCGTGGAGCTTTTCACCGCCAACATCCTCGAGGCGGGCGCCTCGTTTCTCGAATCGCCCCGCGACAAGCCCTTCATTCCCAGCTGGAACCGCGTGGGGGCGGCGATCCATGACCTCAAGGAGCGCATGTACGAGGCCGTGGAGCTGGACAATCAGGGCCAGGTCTGACCCGCGAGGCATGCGTCAGATCGGGTTGCTGGCCAGCACCTTGCGCAAAAAGCGTTGCGTGCGTTCGTCCTGAGGGTTGGTGAAAAGCTCGCCGGGCGGGCCTTGTTCGATGATGCGACCCTCGTCCATGAACACCACCCGGTCGGCCACGTCACGGGCGAATTGCATCTCGTGGCTGACCACGATCATGGTCTGGCGCTCCAGGGCGAGCTGCTTCATCAGGGCAAGCACTTCGTCGACCCACTCGGGGTCGAGGGCGGAAGTGGGCTCGTCGAAGAGGATGACCTCCGCCTTGGCGGCCATGGCGCGTCCGATGCCCACGCGCTGTTGCTGGCCCCCGGAGAGCGATGCCGGGTATGCGTCCGCCTTGTCGGCGAGACCGATGCGTTCGAGGATCTCGCGACCGCGGGCATGCGCCTGGGCCTTGGGCAGCCCGTCGACGACGATCATGCCTTCGCAGATGTTGTCCAGCGCCGTCTTGTTGGCGAACAACGCATAGTTCTGGAACACGAAGGCCGTGCGCCGGCGTAGCGCGAGAATCTCCTGGCGCGTGGCGTGTCTGGCATCGAGGATGAGATCGCCCACCGTGAGGCGCCCGGCGTCGGGTGCCTCCAGGTAATTGATGCAGCGCAGCAGCGTCGACTTGCCCGTCCCCGAGGGGCCGATGATGACGATGATCTCGCCCCGTTCCAGCTCGAGGTCGATGTTCTCGAAGACGGTATGCGCGCCGAAGCGCTTGGTAATGCCGTTGAGTGCGATCATCGTTGATAGGCCCGATTGAGACGTTTTTCCATCCGCCGCTGCAGCCAGGACAAGAGTTCCACCACCACCCAGTAGATGACGGCCACCATCAGGAACGCCTCGAAATAGAGGAAGCTGCCTGCCGCCTCTTTCTGCGTCGCGCCCATCAGCTCCGTGACGCCCAGCGTGAATGCCAGGGACGTGGCCTTGATCATGTCGATGAAATAGTTCATCAGCGTGGGTGTGGCCACGCGCGTCGCCTGGGGAAGCACGATGCGTCGCATGAGCTGCCCCTGGGTCATGCCGATGGACAGCGCCGCCTCGGTCTGGCTGCGGTCGACGCCGACGATGGCGGCGCGGATCGATTCCGCCATGTAGGCCGAGAAGTGCAGGGTCAGCCCGAGGATGGTGGCGGTGATGCCGTTGATGGCGACGAGGAACGTCAACAGCTGCGGCAAGCCGTAATAGAACAGGAACAGCTGCACCAGCAGCGGTGTACCGCGAAAGAAGGAGATGAACAGCATGGCCAGGGCGTTGAGTCCCGGCGTGCGCTGCACGCGCACGATGGCCAGCAGACAGGCGAGTACCAGCGCTGCGACCATTCCGGCAGCGGCCATTTCCAGCGTTAACGGCAGGTAGCTCAGCAGGATGGGCAGCAGCCCCAGCATGTAGTCGAGGTCGAGAGCTTGCATGATCGGGTCGCCTGAAAGCACGCGGCCGAGGATCGTCTCGGCCGCGGCGTGGAGCATGGCATCATGGTTGGGTGATGTCGGTACCGAACCACTTCTCTGAGATTTGCGTCAGCGTGCCGTCCTCGCGCAGCTCGGCGAGAGCGTCATCGACGCGGTCGCGCAGGGCGCGTCCGTCTTCGTTGTCACGGAAGGGCAGGGCGTTTTCGATACGCGAGAACGGTTTGCCGGCGAGCTGCAGCGGCAATGGCTTGTCCTTGATTACCTGGGTAGCGCTGACCCGGTCCATGACGAAGGCGTCGGCGCGCCCCAGGGCGACATCCTGCTCGATGTTGGAGTCGTAGGTCTTGATGTCGATCTCGTCCGCGTAGGGCAGTTCGCGCAGCAACTGCTCGTAGTTGGAACCGAGGTTGACCGCTACCGTCTTGCCCTTGAGGTCCTCGACGCCCTGGATGGCGTCGTTGCCCTCGCGCACCACGACCTGTGCCCCGTCATACACATAGGGCTGCGTGAAGGCGTATTTGGCCTGGCGCTCGGGGGTGATGGTGATCTGGTTGGCGATGGTATCGATGCGCCCGGAATCGAGCATGCCCGCCAGTCCCGAGAAACTCGCGGTGACGAATTCGATTTCGTCGCCGGTCTGCTCACCCACGGCGTTCATGACGTCGACCTCGAAGCCTTTCAGCTCATCCTGCTCGACGAAGGTAAAGGGGTAGTAACCGCCCGACATGCCGACACGCAGGGTGTCGGCATGCGCCGTCGCGGCGAACGCGCTCAAGGCAAGGCCGGTCAGGGCATGTTTGGCGATTTGGCTCAGTGTCATGGTCGGCTCCTAACGGATAAGGCGAAGGACGCAGTGCCGGAAATGACGCGTCGGGCACCGTGACGCGTCGTACCAGGGTGAGTGTAGCGTAAATAGTCCGATAGAGAATAATAGCAACATTTTATATTCCTTTTTGTTTTTGTGCATCCCCCACTCCTGGCGTTCCCTGCGCCAGCTCAGGCGCTTTCAGGGACTTCCCGCTGTCATGTCGACCGTTATTGCCGACACTTATAGCAGGACAACACGTGCCGCGATCTCATATGCTAAAAAAGTATAATGTTAGAACCTTGCATGCGTTATCCTGAGCCAAACGTTCAGGCACCCAGGAGGCGATGACGGACGCAATGAAAACCTTTGCCTTGTCACGCGGAAAGAGGTCCGGCCAGCCGGATGTCGCAGGCTTTTTCGACCCGCGTACCTTCAGCATTCAGTATGTCGTCAGTGACCCCGCCACGCGGCACTGCGCGATCATCGATCCGGTGCTCGACTTCGACGAGAAGTCCGGCGCCACGGCGACCCATCAGGCCGACGAGTTGCTGGCGTATGTCGAGCGCGAAGGGCTCGAGATCGATTGGATTCTGGATACCCACCCGCACGCGGATCACTTTTCCGCCGCCCATTATCTGCACGAGAAAACCGGCGCGCCCACCGCCATCGGCCGGCCGGTGACCCAGGTACAGGCGCTGTGGAAGGCCATCTACAACTGGCCGGATCTGAAGGACGACGGCAGCCAGTGGGATCGGCTCTTCGACAACGGGGATACCTTCACGCTGGGCGAGATCGATTGCCGCGTGATGCACTCGCCGGGTCACACGCTGGCCTCGATCACCTACGTGATCGGCGATGCCGCCTTCGTTCACGACACCCTGTTCCAGCCCGATTTCGGTACCGCCCGCGCCGACTTTCCCGGCGGGAGCGCGCATCAGCTGTGGCACTCGATCCAGGCGATCCTGGCGCTGCCCGACGAGACGCGCCTGTTCACCGGCCACGACTACATGCCTGACGGACGCGAACCGCAGTGGGAAAGCACCGTGCGCGAGCAGCGTGAGCACAACAAGCATCGGCTCGGCGAGAGCAGCGAAGCCGAGTACGTCGAACTGCGCAACCGCCGCGACAGCGAGCTGCCCATGCCGAAGCTGATCCTGCACGCATTGCAGGTCAACATCCTCGGCGGGCGGCTTCCCGAGCCGGAGAGCAACGGCAAGCGCTATCTGAAGATACCGCTCAATGCGCTGGAAGGCGCGGCCTGGGACTGAGAGGTACCACTGGTCACGGCCCGGCCAACGGGACTGGCGCGCCATGCATCAGTCGCCTCTGCATGAGCACCTTCGATACCGGTGCGGGCTGCATGGCCGCGATCGCCGCTGAGCCACCCCGGTATCGACGTGCCGTCTCCGGGCCTTCGACGACAGCCGGTTGAGACAACTCTGGTGGCGACAACGCCACGAGGACACGAGATGGAAACGATGGGTTGGTTGCAAGGGGCATTGGGCGGCGTCCTGATCGGTCTTTCCACCACACTCCTGATGGGGCTGCTGGGACGCATTGCCGGGATCAGCGGCATCCTCTCCGGGCTGATTTTCGAGCGCGGAGGGGACAGGCCCTGGCGACTGGCGTTTCTGCTGGGCCTCGTCTCCGGACCGGGACTCTTGATGCTGTCCGGCGTGGACTGGGGCAATGTGGCAGGCGACAGCGGGGCAACGATCGGTGCTCCGGCGAGCGGGCTGACGACGATGCTGGTGGCCGGCCTGCTGGTCGGATTGGGCACGGGGCTGGGCAGTGGCTGCACCAGCGGGCACGGAGTCTGCGGGCTGGCGCGGCTTTCGCCCCGGTCGATGGCCGCGACGCTCGTCTTCGTGCTGGTCGCCATGCTGACGGTATTCGTCGCGCGGCACCTGCTGAGGGGCTCGGCATGAAAGCGCTGGCGGGATATGTGGCAGGACTGCTGTTCGGGCTCGGGCTGGCGATCAGCGGCATGACCGATCCGGCACGGGTCATCGGCTTCCTCGACGTGGCCGGCGACTGGGATCCGACCCTGGTCTTCGTGCTGGGCGGTGCGGTCGTCACCACTTTCATCGGTTACCGGCTGGTCTGGCGACGCCAAACGCCGCTGTTCGAATCCCGGTTTCAACTGCCCACCCGCCGTGACCTCGATACCCGTCTGCTGGGCGGTGCGGCGCTCTTCGGCATCGGCTGGGGGCTCTCCGGCTATTGCCCGGGGCCGGCGGTCGCCTCACTTCCGGGACTCAGCTGGCCGCTGGCGGCATTCGTCGTGACGTTGATAGCGGGGTGGTGGCTGTCCCGACGAATGAATCCGGGGCATTGAAAGGAGCCAGTACATGCATGTGCTTCTCGTCGAGGACGACGAGCTCGTGGCGGCCGGTATCCGCGCAGGGCTGGAAAGCCATGGGTGGGCGGTCGACACCGTCGCCTCGATGGCAGCGGCGCGTCATGCCCTGCAGGTCGTGGCGAGCGATATCGTGGTCCTCGATCGCGGCCTTCGCGATGGCGATGGGTTGACGCTGGTCGAGGAATGGCGCGAGGCCGGCAAGCGCGTGCCGGTGCTGGTGCTGACCGCCCGCGATGCCATCAGCGACCGCATCGCGGGGCTCGATGCCGGTGCCGACGATTATCTGGTCAAGCCCTTCGATCTCGACGAACTGGTGGCGCGACTGCATGCGTTGCTGCGGCGTGCGGCCGGCCGGGCCCATCCGTGTATCGTTCATGGAGCGTTGCGGTTCGATCCCCAGGCGCGCCAGGTCACCTGGCGGGGGCGGCCCGTCACGCTGTCGCGGCGGGAACTGGTGCTGCTGGAGACCTTCCTGCAGTCGCCGGGCAGCGTGCTGAGCGCGAATCAACTGCGCGATAGTCTCTACGGCCTCGACGACGAGGTGGAGAGCAATGCGCTCAACGTCCACATTCATCATCTCCGCCGCAAAGTGGCTCCGGCCGTGATCGAGACGGTCCGGGGTCTCGGATACCGTCTCGGCACGCCCGAGGCCCTGGCGGGAACGGAGGACTCGTCGGTGGCGTCGCGATGAGTCTCAAGATGCGCTTGCTGGTGATACTCGGGGTGACCTTGACGGCCACCTGGAGCCTGGCGGCGGCCTGGCTGTGGCGGGACCTCAACGACGAGGTGGAGCGCACGCTCGATCGGCGCCTCGCTCAGTCGGCGCACATGGTCGCCGGCCTGGTGGCGCGTCTGCCCGAAGACAGCTGGGAAGCCAGCGGCATGCAGCAGGCGTCCCTCGTGGCACCGCTCGAGGGAGTCGCCTGTCAGGTGAGCGATGCACAGGGCCGCGTACTGGCACGTACCCACACGGACATGACGGCGGTATTCGATGTCGCTCAGCCGGGGTATGCGTATCGGCACCGGGCGGGACAGGACTGGCGCGTCTACACCCTGATGCACGACGGCGTGACCATCACTACCGCCGATCGCGTGACCGAACGGCGCGGCCTGATGCGCGATATTCTCGCGGTGGTCATCGTGCCTTTCGTCGTGGCGCTGCTCATCAGCGGCGGCGTGTTGTGGTGGGGAACCCGGCGTGCCTTGCGCCCGCTCGACGGGTGGTGCGAGGCGCTGGGTCGCCGGCACCGTGACGATCTCTCGCCGGTGGCGTCCGGCGGCCTGCCCCGTGAACTGCAGCCGTTGATCGCCACGCTCAATGCCTTGCTGGCGCGCATGAGTGCTGCCATTCAGCGCGAGCAGCGCTTCACCGATGCTGCCGCGCACGAGCTGCGGACACCGCTGACCGCCGTCAAGACGCACCTTCAGGTCGCGCGGCGCGTGGAGGGCGAGGCGACTCATCAGGCCGTGATGCATGCCGAGCAGGGAGCCCAGCGCTTGGCCGCCACGCTCGAGCAGCTGCTGACGCTGGCGCGTATCGAAGAGGGCCGGGTGCGGTCGACGAGCGGCGCGTCCGTGGCCGAGGTCGTGCGGCGTGCCGTCAACGACACCTCGGCGCCGGCCCGCATCGACGTCTGCTCGGTGTTACCGGACGCACGTGTGGACATGTCACTGGAGCTGGCGGTCACCGCCCTGCGCAACGTGCTCGACAATGCGCTCAAGCATGGCCCGACCGGGACGCCCGTGACGCTGGAGGTCGATGTGGCGCAACCGGAACGGGCCGCGGAGGCCGCCACCTGGATCGCCTGGCGCGTGCATGACGAGGGCCCGGGCCTGCCCGAGGCCGAGCTGGCGCACATGACCGAGCGCTTCTGGCGTCGGTCGAGCACACCGGGAAGCGGGCTGGGGCTGGCGATCGTTGTTGCCATCGCCGAGCTTGCCGGGGGCGAGCTGCACTTTCGGCATCCTCGACATGGCGGCTTCGAGGCATGCCTGACACTGCCCGGCGTGTGACGCCCGGCGTGCCGCCGTCAGGGACGAGAAGAGCCCATGACGGCGCGCATCTTGTCGTCGCCGGGCATGCCTTGGGTGACCTCCAACTGGCTGTCGCGACGATAGACGATCGCCGGCGTGCCCCGCAGGCCCAGCTCGCGCATGAGGGTGTTGTTGTCCTGAACCTGCTGCTCGATATCGGCCGGTTGGGCGGACGGGGCCACCTCGTCGCCGCGATTGTGTGCCGTGAAGGCGGCGGCGGGATCGGCGGCGCCCAGCAGCGTGGCTGCCTTGGCCGGGCTGTCGGACTCGAGAACGCCGATCATGACATGCCGCAGTTGCACTTCGCCGGCCTCGACCCAGGGGCGTGCGGCGTCCCAGAAACGCTTGCAGTACGGGCAGTTGGGATCGGTGAAGACGTACACCGTGCGCGGGGCGCTGTGGTCGCCATCGAGGATCCAGTGGCTGTCCTCGAGGCGTTGCCAGACGGCGGCGTCCTGTGGCCCCTTGACGAATTCGTCGAGCGGCTCGCTCGACAGGTTGTTGCCCTCGGCATCGACGAGATTGCCGACGATGGCATGCTGGCCGTTCGCGGTGACGTAGATCGCCACCGGCTGGCCCTGCGCGCTGGCGGCATAGCCGGTGAGGCCGTCGGGAGCCGCGAAGCGCTCGTGCACCGTCAGCCCCTGGGCGACGAGCGCCTCGACGGGGGCGGGAAGATCGTCGGGTTGCGCCCACGCGGGGGTGCCGCCGAGCCCCAGGGCGACGATGAGCCCCAGGCGAGCGCCAGGCAGGAAATGCGTCATGGGAAGCTCCTATTGCGGTGAGGCGAGACGCGCTAGCGCCTGCGTCAGTGTGGCTTGGGAGAGTTCGCCGAAATGCGTGTCGACCAGGCGCCCCTCGGCGTCGTAGAACAGGGTGGTGGGCATTGCCATGGCGCCGACGTGTTCGCCGAGTGCCAGGGCGTCATCGTGCAGCACGTTGTCCATGACGAGGGATTCAGCGTCCAGAAAGCGGCGGATGGCAGCTGTCGACTCTCCCTGGTTGACGAACGCGAAGGCGATGTCATCCCGACGTCGTTGCGTCTCGGCGAGCAGGGGCATTTCGCGTCGGCATGGCGGGCACCAACTGGCCCAGAGGTTGACGACCAGAGGCCGTGCACGTGCGTCAGGCAACCGGTCCAGGCGCTGCGGAGCGTCATCGAGCGTCATCAGCCGTGTGTCGGGAAGCGTGCCGGCGGTGGGAACGAGTTGACTGACGGTGACGGCTGCGGTGCCCCAGCTCATGCCGCCCGCGAGCAGGGCAATGCCCAGGGCGCGACGCTGGCGAGGCACACGCCATAGCCGCCAACCGCCGTAGATCAGGGCGGCGGCAAGCCCGCCCCACGGATCGAAGCCCCGGTCGCGGATGTCGAGCATGGTCCACCAGGCATCGTAGGCGTCCCAATAGCGCACCACGAATACCAGGCGCGCGCCGAGCAACGCCAGCAGCAATAGCGTGAACAAGGTGTCGCTGACGCCGACGCGTTGCCGGCGTCCGGCGAGGGCGCCGGCGGCGATGGCCACGCCAAGCGCCAGAGCCAGCAGCAGCTGACCGAGGCTGAACGCCAGGGGCCCGATGGCCAGGCTTCGATCCAGGGCCGTCATGCTCCTTTCTCCGACGCGGTCGCCGTGCGTGCGGCGTCCAGGCGCTCGAGGAATTCCTCGGCGCTCAACTCGCCGATGATGCGGCTCTCTCGGCGCTCGGTGCCATCGGGGCCGTAGAACAACAGGGTGGGCGGGCCGACGACGCCCAGCGCCTGCATGATGGCGCTGTCCTCGGCATCGTTGTCGGTGACGTCGATGCGCAGGCGTTGCACGTCGTCCAGTGCCGCTTGCACGCGCGCGTCACCGAAGACGTTGTCCTCGATGATCTCGCAGCTGATGCACCAGTCGGCGGTGAACTCCACCAGCGTCCAGCGCTGTTGCGCACTTGCCCGGTCCAGGCGGGCATCGAGCGCGGCCTGGTCGGCGACGGTCTCGAAGGTCAGCGGCGTGGCCTCGGCGGATCCGGCAGCGTCGCCGTTCCCGGTGAAGCCCGCCAGGGGACGCAATGGATCGTGCTGTCCACTGGCCGCGCCGACGATCATCAGTACGCCCCACAGGGCCAGCAGCATGGCGATGCTGCGACTCAGGGGGGCGAGGGCATCGCGCAGCGTGCGTGCGGCATGCCAGGCGGCCTGCGCCAGCCCGACGAGCAGGGCGCCCCACGCCGCCAGTTCGAGGGCGGGGGGCAGCACGCGTGCCGCGAACCATATCGCCATGCCCAGCAGGACGAAGCCGAACACGATGCGCACGTGGTTCATCCACGGGCCGGGGCGAGGCAGGATGCGAGGTCCGAGCAGGCCCACCGCGAGCAAGGGCGCGCCCATGCCCAGCCCCAGTGACCACAGGGCCAGCGCGCCCTGCCAGGCGTCGCCGCTGTCGGCGATGTAGAGCAGGGCGCCGGCCAGCGGTGCGGTCATGCAGGGGCCGACCAGCAGGGCCGAGAGCACGCCCATCACGGCCGCGCCACCCAGCCGCCCACCGCGTTGACGCGCCATCCAGGCGTCGAGTCGTGTCTGCAGACCGCTGGGCAACGCCAGCTCGAAGGCACCGAACATCGCCAGGGCCAGCAGGACGAAGAGTGCGGCGAAACTGACGATGAAGGCAGGAGCCTGGAAGAGCATTTGCAGGTTGGCGCCGGCGAGTGCCGCCGCGACGCCAAGTCCCGCATAGGTCGTTGCCATGGGCAGGATGTAGGCGAGCGAGAGCATGGCACCGTCGCGCATGCGTGGTCGGCCGTCGCGGGTGGCACCGACGATGAGGCTGGAGAGGATCGGCACCATGGGCAGCACGCAGGGGGTGAAGGTCAGCAGCAGCCCCATGCCAAAGAAGGCCGCGACCACCCAGCCGAGTCGCGCATCGGCCAGCCGCGCCGCGAGGCGCTGATCCTCGCCCTGGGCCGAAGCCGCCATCTGGCGCTCCTCCTGGGGACTGTCAGGGGCGCTCGTGGCGCGTGCCCCGTTGGTGTCGGGTGCGCTCGCGTCGCCGGGTGAGTCGGCGACGGTGGCATCGCCGGCGACGCTGGCCGGGCCCAGCGGCTCGAGCGACTCGGCGTCGAACGTCTGACGTTGCGGCGGATAGCAGAGACCGGCTTCGGCGCAGCCTTGCCAGGCCAGGGTCACTCTTTCGGCATCGCCCAGCGCGGCGCGCAACGTGACGGCGTAGTGATAGACCTCGGAGCGACCGAAGTACTCGTCCTCGATCGTCTCGCCCTCGGGCAGGTCCGGGGTTACCGCTCCCTCCTCGGTCTCGACGCTGAAGCGCTTGCGGTAGAGATAGTAATCGGGGGCGATCTCCCATTGCGCGACGAGCTCGCCGTCTTCCCGGGAGAGCGATAACGAGAACGCCTGCTCGGCGGACAGGAACTCGTCCTGCGAGGCAAACGGCGAATCGGCCGCTGCGGGATACGCCAGGATCAGCATGACGGCGCCCAGCACGATGGCGAACCATCGATGCAGGGCGTGAACGGGACGGGGTGACCAGCGTAATTCGTGACTCATGAGGTTCCATGCCAGTGACATCATGGCGCTAGGGTAACGGGATGGGATTAGCCGAGCATTAAACGTTTCCGTCTGACGGCGCGCGAGGCTTGCCAAGTGCGCGCGGACGCGATGAAGTAGAAGACATCGACGGTCGGGAGGGCGCCATCATGACACGCTGGGATACCTGGATCTCGCGGCAGATGCCGAGCGATGTAGCACCGCCCATCGATATCGCGCCGCCCGCCGGCGGTGAGCTGAGCCAATGGCTGCCGCTGGCATGGGGGACCTACCGGGCGCTGTTTCAATGGACGACGCCCAGCGCGCAGGCGACCTCGGCGAATGCCGGCCTGCTGCGTGCGGTACGGGCGGTGAACCTGTTCGCCGCGGCCGAGGTGCCCGTCGAGCGGCGTCACATGGTCGTGGTCGCCTCGGGCGCGGCCACCCCCTGTCTGCTCGAAGACACCGCCTACGCGCGTCAGCATGGCCTGCCCGCTGGCACGGGCAACCCGAATCGCGCCCTGATCGAGGCCCTGCAGCGCGAGGGCGTGGTGATCATGGCCTGCCTGCAGGCCTGGCATGGCCAAGGCTTCGCCGACATTGCCGCGCTGGCCGATGTCGAATGGGCGCAGTCGAGCATGACGGTGGGGATCGCGCTGCAGAACGCCGGCTTCGCCCTGGTGACGGTGTAGCCTCAGCGTCGTTCGCCGCCCAGTTGTGCGTAGGCGACGTCGCGGCGGAGCACGAAAACGTCGATACCCGCTTCGTCGACCGCCTCGATCAGGCGCTCGGCCAATGCCTTTTCCAGCACGAACGCGAGTTCGACGGGCTGGTCGGCCAGTTCGAAAAAATGCGCCGAGTGCGTGCGACCGTTGGCGCCGGTACCCTCACTGTCCATGCGTTGCGTCATGCGCGTGATGCCGAGCTTTTTGGCGCATGCCGCCACGGCATCGATCACCGGCTTGCCGTGGTGCCGGCGTGATTGCGGTGCCATGAAAATGACTTCGTCACCGTGTTGCCATGCATTCATTTGATGATACCTCCCAACTGCTTGAGGGCGCCGAAGGTGGCGATGCCCAGGCCGGTCATCGCCAGCGATCCCGCGACGTGCACGGCGATGCCCGTCAACGCCATGGCGTACCGTCCGGCCTGCAGGTTGCCGAACATCTCGGCGGAAAACGTCGAGAAGGTCGTCAGTGCACCGAGAAAGCCGGTCACCACGAACAGGCGCCATTCCGGTGAAAGCTGCGGCAGCTGGGCGAACAGGGCAATGGCGATGCCGATCAACCAGGCGCCCAGCCAGTTGGCCGCCAGTGTACCGGGGGGCAGGGCAGGGAAAAGGGCATTGAGCCACATGCCGAGTAGCCAGCGCAGGTTGGCGCCGAGGGCGGCGCCGGCACCGATCGCCACGAGGGAAAGCCACATGTGTGTTCGCATTCCTGTCGAGAATGAATGAACGAGATGCGGCGTGCCGAAAGACGGATAGCGAATGCCTGCGCACGACGCACCTCGGGTGCGTTGGCAGGCATCATTAGCGCTGGCGGCCGGTGGTCGAGACGTCATGGTCTCGGATCACGCCAGGCGGTTTGTCGCGGTGGCACCGCACATGACGGGGCTCGGCGACCGGAGGAATGCCATCTCCGGCATCCACTCTACCCAGCGCCTGTCGCGTCGGCAAGTGCTTCAATCCGCGCCGGGGCGCTGTACCAGCCAGAGGCTGCGGTAGGGGCGCAACTCGCGTGGTGCCGAGGCATCCCAGGGCGCGTCGGCCAGCAGGTCGTACCAGCTGCCTTCGTCCAGTTCGGCCACCTCCAGGGGCTGGCGCTTGTCGGTGACGTTGTAGATCGCGAGCAGACGGCGGCCATCGTCGAGCGGGCCACGTTGCACGGCGAACAGTGTCGGAGGCGTGGTCACGATGCGCTGCGCCGCCTGAGGGTGGAAGCAGGGCTCCTGGGCACGCAGCTTGAGACGTCGGCGCAAGGCCAAAAAGACCTCGCGCGTGGGCGTATTGCGGCTGTCGAGCAACTCATCGAGTTCTTCCTTCTGCCAGCGGCGCCGGTTGATGGTGCGCAACTGGCCGCTGCGCTCGACCCCTTCATGGTCGTTGAGGGTGGCGGTCAGGCAGTGGAAGTAGATGCCGGGGATGCCTTGCAGGGCCAGCATCAGATGCTGGCTGCACAGGAAGCGCTCCACCTGCCAGGGGTCGGCGCCTCTTCGTGTGCCGCGCAGGGCGTCGAAATAGGTGATGTTGACTTCGTAGGGGGAGTCCTTGCCGTCGGCGTCGGCCTTCATGCTCACGTAGCCCCCGAAGCGATGCATGAGCTCGAGCATCGCTTCGATCTCGTGGGGCGGCAGCAGGCCCTCCAGGGCTCGCACGCCGATGCCGTCATGGCTGGCGGTGAAATTGAAGTAGGTGCATCCCGGCGGCAGCGAGGGCAGGCTGCGCGCCCAGGCCTCCAGCGCCGTGGCGTCGCCGCTGGTCAGGGTATGCACCAGCAGGGGCGGCAACGTGAACTGGTAGATCATGTGCGCTTCGTCGGGCTGCGCGGTCGCGTCCGGCGATGCGGTCGCCAGCCGTTCGAGGCCGAAATAGCTCATGTTCTCGCGGTGCGGGACGTTGGTTTCGGTGATCAGCAGGGTACCGGGGGCGAGGTGATCGAGAACGGCGCGCAGCAGGCGCACCACGGCATGCGTTTCCGGCAGATGAATGCAGGCGGTGCCGACCTGCTTCCACAGATAGGCGATGGCGTCGAGACGGATGATGCGCGCGCCTTGCGCCACGTAATAGAGCATGATGCCGATGAATTCGATGAGCACATCGGGATTGGCGAAGTTCAGGTCGATCTGGTCTTCGGAGAAGGTGGCCCACAGGTAGCGCGTGCCACGGCGCGTGGAGACCGGCACCAGCAGCGGCGAATTGCGCGGGCGCGTGACTTGCGACAGGTCGGTGGCGGGGTCCATTTCAATGAAATAGTCGCGGCCCGGCTGCGTGCCCGCGAGGTAGTCGACGAACCACAGCGATTCCCGCGAGACATGATTGATCACCAGGTCGACCATCAGGTCGCCGTGACGGGCCAGGCGGCGAATGTCGTCCCAGTCGCCCAGCGCAGGGTTGACCTCGCGATAATGAATGACCGAAAACCCGTCGTCGCTGCTCCAGGGGAAGAACGGCAGGACGTGCACGCCGCTGAAGGTATCCGCGAGCCGGGTCTCCAAAAATTCGTCGAGCACTTGCAGCGGAGGGTGTTCGCCGTCGAGCAGGAGGTCGCCGTAGGTGATGAGCAATTGGTCGCGCTCGCTCCACAATGGACGCGGGCGTTCGGGAATCGCACCGCGCTGGTGCGCCACCAGTCGCTGCAATCGGCGCAGCACCTCGTCGGCGCGAGGGCCGTAGATCTCGTTCAGGCGTGCCCGAGCGCGGTCGACGAACTCGGCTTCATCGAGTTGACGCTGCGGAGCGTGGGACATGGGGTGGGGCATCGACGGCTCCTCGCGAGAATCGGGGGTTCGCACGCCAGAATTGTTGCAGAAGTCGTGCCATGCTCGGCGAAGACTGCCGTTTTGCCGGGCATGGCGGCCCGCGCACGCCAGCACCTGGCCGGCGTGCGCGGACGGGGAAGGGTCATTTCTTCACGATGCGGTAGAGCCCCAGGAGGATGATGGCCCCGAGCACGGCGATGGCGAAGCTGCCGAGGTTGAAGCCATCCACCGTGCCGAAGCCCAGCGCGGTACCGATCCAGCCGCCGACGATGGCGCCGAGTACCCCGAGGATGAGGCTGACGATGAGGCCGCCGGGATCGCGGCCCGGCATGATGAGCTTGGCGACGATACCGGCCAGCAGGCCGAAGACGATCCATGCGATGATGCCCATGACGGTTCCTCCAGGCGATTCCTTGTCAATGAAGGGGGTGCTTGCGACGCAAGCGTCGCGTTATGAGCGTGGTCCGGGTGGCCACGGTGTGCAAGCGAGTTTCCGCTTGCCCGGCGTAAAGGCTACAATGGCCGATGATCTTGACCGTGATGTGACGACTGAAGGTCGTTCGGATGCCCCGTCGCGGTTTCGATCACGACGCCCCTGATCCTCGATAGCCAACCGCGGATGCGCCACGATGCATTGTCCCTTTTGTGGAAAGTACGACACCAAGGTGACCGATTCGCGCCTCGTCGCCGAGGGGGACCAGGTGCGTCGGCGTCGCCAGTGCAACGACTGCGGCGAGCGTTTCACCACCTACGAGACGGCGGAACTGGTCATGCCCCGCGTGATCAAGGGCGACGGCTCGCGGGAAACCTTCGACGAACGCAAGTTGCGCGCCGGCATGCTGCGTGCGCTGGAGAAACGTCCGGTCAGCGCCGAGTCCATCGAAGCGGCGGTCGAGCGCATTCGCCAGCGTCTCCGTGCCCGTGGCGAGCGCGAAATCGAGGCGCGCGAGATCGGCGAGGAGGTCATGCGCTCGCTCAAGCGGCTCGACCAGGTCGCCTACATCCGCTTCGCCTCGGTCTATCGTCGCTTCCAGGACCTGGATGAGTTCCGCGCCGAGATCGATCGTCTGGCGCAGGAACCCAGCTTTTCGCCGGATGATGCCGACAAACGCTGACGCGGCTTGCCGCGACGCGTCAATGCCTCAGGAGATTCGATGACTCCGCCGTCCCCCGAAGCCTGCATGGCGCGTGCGCTGCAGTTGGCGCGCCATGGCTGCTATACCACGCATCCCAATCCGCGTGTCGGCTGCGTCGTGGTCAATGCCGGCCGCATCGTCGGCGAGGGATATCACGCCTATGCCGGCGGCCCGCATGCCGAGGTGCATGCCTTGCGCGAGGCGGGCGACGCCGCCGCGGGCGCCACGGTCTACGTGACACTGGAGCCCTGTTCCCACCATGGCCGCACGCCGCCCTGTGCCCAGGCGTTGATCGATGCCGGCGTGCGCCGTGTCGTGGTCGCCATGGTCGATCCCAATCCCCAGGTGGCCGGGCGTGGCGTGGCCATGCTGCGCGAGGCGGGCATCGAGGTAGACGTGGGGCTCTTGGCGACCGACGCGGAGGCGCTCAATGTCGGCTTCGTCAAGCGCATGCGCGATGGCTTGCCGTTCGTGCGCTTGAAGATGGCGATGAGCCTGGACGGGCGTACCGCCATGGCCAGCGGGGAGTCGCAATGGATCACCGGGGCGTCCGCCCGTACCGAAGTGCAGCGCTTGCGCGCGCGGGCCAGTGCGGTGATGACCGGGGTCGATTCGGTGATCTTCGACAACTCGCGGCTCACCGTGCGCGCCGATCAGCTCGCGCTCGAAGACGGCGAGACCATCGCCCGTCGACAGCCCTTGCGCGTGGTGGTGGACTCGCGCCTGCGCTTGCCGCTGGCGGCGGCCTGCCTGCGCGAGCCGGGGCGCACCCTGGTGGCCACCTGTACCCCCGACGAGGCACGCCGCGAGGCCTTGTCGCGAGCCGGCGCCGAGGTGCTGATGCTGCCCGCCGACGAGGGCGGCCGCGTCGATCTGCGCGCGCTGCTGGCGTATCTGGCGCGCGACGAGCAGTGCAACGAGGTCCTGCTGGAAACCGGGGCGACGCTGGCCGGTGCCATGCTCGATCTCGAGGCGATCGACGAGATGCACCTGTTCGTGGCGCCGACGCTGCTCGGCGGCGAAGCGCGTCCCCTGTTCGCCCTGCCGGGGCTGGAACGCATGGCGCAGCAACGTCCGCTGCACATCGACGACATTCGCGCCGTGGGCCAGGACTGGCGGATCGTGGCGCGGCCCTCGCGCAGCGCCAAGGACGAAGCGTGAGCCTTCACTCACATGGGCGCTGCCACTGGCGCGTCGGCGCGCTTGCAGGTACTCTGGGCGCCGACCTGACTGGGTGTCGGGCTGCCACGACGCCCGCGTTGTCACGCAACGACACCCCCTAGACGGCGCCGATGCCCGCGACGCATCGGTGTACGAGACGAGCATCGGAGACACCATGGCGCTTTCATCCAAACAGGGCTTGGCTTCCATCGACGCCATCGTCGAGGACATCCGCCAAGGCAAGATGGTCATTCTCATGGACGATGAGGATCGCGAGAACGAAGGCGATATCATCATGGCCGCCGAGTGCGTCGACGCCGAGCACATCAATTTCATGGCGCGCTACGCCCGCGGCCTGATCTGCCTGCCGATGACCCGGGAGCGTTGCGAACGCCTCGAACTGCCCTTGATGGTCCGCGACAACGGCTCCGGTTTCGGTACCAAGTTCACCGTTTCCATCGAAGCCGCGCGCGGCGTGTCCACGGGGATCTCCGCCTCCGACCGTGCTCGCACCGTACGTGCGGCGGCGGCGCGCGACGCCGTGGCCGCGGATATCGTCCAGCCAGGGCATATCTTTCCGCTGATGGCCGAGCCGGGTGGCGTGTTGCGGCGCGCCGGGCATACCGAGGCGGCATGCGACCTGGCCGCCATGGCCGGTTTCGAACCGAGCGGCGTGATCTGCGAGGTCATGAACGATGACGGCAGCATGGCGCGTCGCGACGAGCTCGAACGTTTCGCCGCCGAGCATGACATCAAGATCGGCACCATCGCCGATCTGATTCACTACCGTATTCACCACGAGCGCACCGTCGACGAGGTCGAGCGCAGCGTCGTCGATACCGCTTTCGGCGAGTTGACCCTGCACGTCTTCCGCGACCGCATCCAGAATACGCATCATCTGGCGCTGGTGAAGGGCACCCCGCGCACCGAGTCGCCGACCACCGTACGTGTGCACATCGCCGATACGCTGCGCGACCTGCTGATGCTGACCAGGCCGGATAGCCACAGCTGGACCGCTGCCAGTGCCCTGGCCCAGATCGCCGACGCCGAGGCGGGCGTGTTCGTGCTGCTCGATGACGGCCGACCGCGGCTCGATCTGAAAGACCAGCTCGACGTGCTGCTCGGACGCAAGCCGGCCCCGCGTTCCAGCGAGTCCGACGGCGCCGGCAATTATCTGACCATCGGCACCGGCTCGCAGATTCTGCGCCAGCTGGGTGTGGGGCAGATGCGGCTGTTGAGTTCGCCGTGGAAGTTCTCCGCGCTTTCCGGTTTCGACCTCGAGGTCGTCGAACGGGTCGGAGGCGATACCCCCGAGAGCGACCAGCCGGTAGAATAGGCCTTCATCCATTCGACCGCCGCGCCCTGGGGCGTCGGCGGCCGGTCGTGCCGGTCGCAAGCGACGACCGCGGACGTGGCCCGAGGGTCGCGTCATGGCGGCGTAAGCGATCACTTCACTGGCACGTACCGACATAGCTGATATATCGTGCGCGAAGTTTCGCGCTTCCAGACCCGGGATTTGAAAATGCAACCGATCTCTCAAGTCGAGGGTGGCTACACCGATGTCGATGGCCGTTATGTCATCGTCGTGGGCCGCTTCAATCATCATGTGGTCGATAGCCTGGTGGAAGGGGCCGTGGACAGCCTCGTCCGTCATGGCGTGGACGAAGAAAACGTCGACATCATCCACGTGCCCGGCGCCTGGGAACTGCCGCTGGCCGTCAAGCGTGCCCTGCGGGTACTCAAGCCCGATGCCGTCATCGCCCTGGGCGCGGTGATTCGGGGCGGTACGCCGCATTTCGAGTACGTGGCGGGCAACTGCAACAGCGCGCTGAGCAGTTTGCAGCTGGAGTCCGACACGCCCATCGCCAATGGCGTGCTGACCGTCAACTCCATCGAGCAGGCCATCGAGCGCGCCGGGACCAAGGCCGGCAACAAGGGCGCCGAGGCGGCCATGGCGGCGATGGAAATGGTCTCGCTGTTCAAACGCTTCGGGGGTGAGGCATGAGCCAGACGCCACGTGAGGCGACCCCGGCTCAGCAATCGCGGCGTGCGGCGCGTGAGCTGGCGGTGCAGGGACTCTACCAATGGCAGATGACCGGCAAGTCGATCACGGCGGTGGAGTCGGAGTTCCGGGCGCAGATCGCCGATGAGGACCTCGAAGACCACGAGAACTGGCACAAGGTCATGGGAATCGCCGACCTGGCGCTGTTCCACGAGCTGCTGCACAACGTGGCCGCCGACCGCGAGGCCATCGACAAGACCATCGCGCCGTTGCTCGACCGGCGTCTCGAGGACCTCGACCGTATCGAGCTGGCGATTCTGCGGCTGGGCGCCTACGAGCTGAAGTATCGCCTCGAGGTGCCGTACCGTGCGGTGATCAACGAAGGCATCGAACTGGCCAAGGCGTTCGGCGCCACCGATGGCCACAAGTATGTCAACGGTATTCTCGACAAGCTGGCGAGTCGCTTGCGGAGTGCCGAGGTCGCTGCGCGCCGTCGCTGACATGTTGGGTGAATTCGACATCATCGCGCGTTATTTCACCACGCCCGATAGCGAACCGCCGATGCCCGGCGTGGCGCTGGGCGTCGGCGACGATTGCGCCCTGTTGAGTCCGGAGGCCGGTCACGAACTGGCGCTGAGCGTGGATACCTCGGTGGTCGACGTGCACTTTCCCGGCGATGCGCCGCCCGAGGCCATCGGGCATCGCGCGCTGGCCGTCGCACTTTCCGATCTGGCGGCGATGGGGGCGCGTCCGCGGGGGTGTCTGATGGCGCTGACGCTCTCGCACGCCGAGCCCGACTGGCTGGAACGTTTCGCCCACGGGTTTCGCGAACTCGGCCGGCGCACCGCGACGCCGCTCATCGGCGGCGATGTCACACGCGGCTCTCTGTCGATCGGGGTCACCGTGATCGGCGATGTACCTGCCGGCCAGGCGTTGCGCCGTACCGGCGCGGCCCCGGGCGAGCGTCTGGCGGTGACGGGGTCGCTGGGCGGCGGTCACGCCGGGTTGCGCATGTGGCAGGCGGGTGGTCACGATCTCGCGGACCCCCTGCTGGCCGCCTATCTGACGCCCACGCCGCAGCTCGCTGCCGGTCAGGCCCTGCGTGACCTGGCCTCGGCGGGGCTGGACATTTCCGACGGGCTTCTGGCCGATCTCGGTCATCTGTGCCGGGCTTCGGGGGTGGGGGCCGTCCTGTCGCCCGATGACCTGCCGCTTGCGCCTTCCCTCGACATGACCCTGGGCCGCGAGGCCGCATTGCATGCCGCGCTCAACGGCGGCGACGATTATCAACTGCTGGTCAGCGTGCCGGATGCCGCCTGGGCGGATGCCCAGCAACGTTGCGCCGCGTGCGATGTCGCCTTGACCGAGATCGGGCGGGTCACCGCCGAGCCGGGCATACGAGGCATTCCCGAGACGCTCCAAGGAGTGGGATGGCAGCACTTCACAGGAGGCGCCTCATGAATCGCGCGCCACGCAGCGTCTGGCGTCGCCCTTCGCATTTTCTGGCCTTCGGGCTTGGCAGCGGGGCGATTCCCTTTGCACCGGGAACCTTCGGCACCTTGGCAGCGATCCCGTTTTACTGGCTGCTGTCGGGGTTGACCCTCGAGTGGTACCTGGGACTGGTGGGCATTGCCTCGCTGCTGGGCATTTGGCTATGCGACAAGACTTCCCGCGACCTGGGGGTGCATGATCACTCCGGCATCGTCTGGGATGAGTTCGTCGGCTACTGGCTCACCATGGCGGCGGTGCCTTTTTCCTGGGAGGCGGCGCTATGGGGGTTCGTGGTGTTCCGGGTCTTCGACATCATCAAGCCGTGGCCGATTCGCTGGGTCGACCGCCGCGTGGCGGGCGGCTTCGGAATCATGTTCGATGACGTGCTGGCCGGCGTCTATGCCTGGAGCACCATGCACCTGTGGTTTTGGCTGCACTGAGGCGCGCTTGCCCCGAGCGGTGCCGGCGGCCTTGAGCCTGGCGTGCCGCACGCTTGCGCCCCGGACATGAAAAAGCGCCTCGACCCTTGGGTCGAGGCGCTTTTCGTTGCAGCAGGGCTTTCGTTGCAGCAGGGCTTCCGAGACAGTGGCGCGGCTTCAGGTCACCGGTTCGGGACTGGGCTGCGTGTCCACCAGCTTGAGGGTGTCGTGCGTGCGGCGGCGCACGTCGCGCAGCAGGTCGCCGTTGTCGGCCAGGGTCTCGGCACGAGCGGGCACGAGATCGTGCAGGCGCTGCTGCCATGCCTGGCTGGCGAACTTCTCGGGGAAGCACTGTTCGACGAGATTGAGCATGATCGAGGTGGCGGTGGAGGCGCCGGGCGAGGCGCCCAGCAGTGCCGCCAGCGAGCCGTCACTGGCGGCCACGACCTCGGTGCCGAACTGCAGGATGCCGCCTTTCTGCGGGTCCTTCTTGATCACCTGGACGCGCTGACCGGCGACTTCGAGGCGCCAGTCGTCATTCTTGGCCATGGGATAGAACGTGCGCAGCTCGTCGACACGTTGCTCGTGCGACAGCCGTACCTGATCGATCAGGTACTTGACCAGGCTGAAGTTGTCACGCGCCACCGAGAGCATGGGGCTCAGGTTGGAGGAGCGCACGGACTTGGCCAGATCCATCACCGAGCCGGTCTTCAGGAACTTGGTGGTGAAGCCGGCGAAGGGGCCGAACAGCAGCGAGGGCGAGCCATCGACGTTGCGTGTGTCGAGATGCGGCACCGACATGGGAGGCGCGCCGATGGGCGCCTTGCTGTAGACCTTGGCATTGTGGCGCGAGACGATCTCGGGCTTGTCGCAGCGCAGCCATTGGCCACTGACCGGGAAGCCCGCGTAGCCCTTGCCTTCGGGAATGCCGCTCTTCTGCAGAAGATGCAGCGAGGCGCCGCCGGCGCCCAGGAACACGAAGCGTGCGTTCAGGGTGCGCTGGGTGTCGTCGTTGCCCGCGATCTTGATGCGCCAGCTGCCGTCTTCATTGCGCGTCAAGTCCTCGACCGTCTGGCCGGTAGTGATGCGTACCTGCTCGTCGGGTTTTTCCTCGAGGCGAGCGAGCAATTGGCGGGTCAGCGCGCCGAAATCGACATCGGTGCCGGTGGCCACGCGTGTCGCCGCGAGCGGTTCATCGCCTTCGCGACCGTCGAGCAGCAGCGGCGCCCACTGGCCGATGACGCTGCGATCCTCGGTGTATTCCATGCCTTCGAAACAGGGATGCTCGCGCATGGCGTGGTAGCGATCGCGCAGGAAGCGCACGTCGTCCTCGCCGCGCACGAAGCTCATGTGCGGAACGGGATGCACGAAACGGCCGGGGTCGCCGAGATTGCCTTTCTCGACCAGGTAGCTCCAGAACTGCTTGGACTCTTCGAACAGGGTGTTGGTATGAATGGCCTTGTCGAGCGAGATCGAGCCGTCGTCGGCGCGGGGCGTGTAGTTGAGTTCGCACAAGCCGGCGTGACCGGTGCCGGCATTGTTCCAGGCAAATGAGCTTTCGCTGGCGGTGCTGTCGAGACGCTCGATGATCTCGATGCGGGCATCCGGTTCCAGCTCGTGAAGCAGGGTCGCGAGCGTGGCGCTCATGACGCCCGCGCCCACGAGTACAATGTCTACTGACTCATCCATATGCGTGCCAACCATTCACGTAACCCTTACACAAGGTGCGTCGGTCAGCCGGCAAGCGGCGTCTCGAACTGCGACCGGCGCGATGGAATTTGATGCATTGCATTATAACGGTTTTGGCCGGGAAATACTGCATCCCCAAGGTCGACTTTATGACTAATGATAAAGCCATAAGGAATCCCTTTGGCGACCGATAAACCGTCGCCGGGATCAATCGCGCAGGCTGAGAATGCGCCATCCGCGCTGCGTGGCGGCTTCACGCAAGGCGTCGTCGGGGTCGACCGCGACGGGGTGGTCGACACGCTCGAGCAGCGGCAGGTCGTTATGCGAGTCGCTGTAGAACCAGGCGCCGTCCAGCGTGACGTCTTCCTCGGCCAGCCAGGCATCGAGACGTTCGACCTTGCCTTCGCGAAAGCTGGGCGTGCCGACCACGCGGCCGGTGTAGTGGCCGGCCTCGATCTCGGGCTCGACGGCAATCAGGTCGTCGACGCCCAGGCGCTCGGCGATGGGGCCGGTGATGAAGCGGTTGGTGGCGGTGATGATCAACAGCCGATCGCCCTTGGCACGATGACGCGCCAGCAGCTCCTCGCCTCGGGTCAGGATGTGCGGCTCAATCTTGCTGGCCATGAACTGCTGATGCCAGGCGGCCAGTTGTTCGGGCGTGTTCTCGGCCAGCGGCTTAAGGGCGAGAGCCAGGTAGGCCATGATGTCGAGCGTGCCGTCCTGATACTGCTGATAGAAGCGCTCGTTGGCGTCGCGGTAGGTCGTCGCGTCGACGGCGCCTTGCTCGATGAGGAACTCGCCCCAGGCGTGGTCGCTGTCGAGGTCCAGTAGCGTGTTGTCGAGATCGAAGATCGCCAGGCTCAAGGAAGGCTCCTTGCATCGTGCAGGGTGAAGGGGACGAGTCGTGGTGTCGAAGGGAAGGGATTATCGCAGAGTTACCGAATGTTGCCCACCGCAAGGCGTATTGATGCGCTTTCTGGCTTTGTGGAAGAATGGCTTCAACGAAGATTCATTAAGGTGATGTCCGTGATCGACGCTGACGGCTTCAGGCCCAACGTTGGCATCATCATTGCCAACCGCAGCGGACAGCTGCTCTGGGCGCGTCGTGTGGGACAGAATGCGTGGCAATTTCCGCAAGGAGGGATCAAGGCGCATGAGACACCGGAACAGGCATTGTATCGGGAGCTCGAGGAAGAGATCGGCTTGACGCCGGAGGATGTCGAGATCCTGGCCTGTACGCGCGGATGGCTGCGCTACCGTCTCCCACGACGCATGGTGAGAACGCATTCGAGGCCGGTGTGCATCGGCCAGAAACAAAAATGGTTCCTGCTCAAGATCCGTTGCCGGGATAGCCGGATCTGCGTGGATTCCACCCCCAAGCCGGAGTTCGATGGCTGGCGCTGGGTGAGCTACTGGTATCCACTGGGACAGGTCGTGCCTTTCAAGCGTGAAGTCTACCGCCGCGCCTTGCGGGAACTGGCGCCGCGCGTGCACCGCTTGGCGAACGAAGAGGGACCTTGCTAGCCGCGGGCGTGCCTCCGGCCGACGCGGCCCCGCTGGGCGGCCCCCGCCACGTTCGCCTCAGATCAACCGTCGCACGCACGCCGTGACGACAACAAGAAGAAATGCTCATGCTCGACGTTCTCCGACGCATCATTCAGGAAGTCAACGGCGCGCGTAGCCTGGAAGCCGCGCTGGCGACCATGGTGCGCCGAATTCGCAAGGCGATGCGCACCGATGTGTGCTCCGTCTATCTATTCGATGCCGAGCGCGATCGCCTGGTGCTCATGGATACCCTGGGCCTGCGTACCCAGGCGGTGGGACAGGTGAGCATGCCGCTGGGCGAAGGGCTGGTCGGGCTGGTCGGCCAGCGCGAGGAGCCTCTCAACCTCGAGGATGCACCGTCGCATCCGTATTTCCGCTATTTTGCCGAAACTGGCGAGGAGCGCTTTTCGAGCTTCCTCGGCGTGCCGATCATTCACCAGCGCCGCATGCTCGGGGTGCTGGTCGTGCAGCAGCAGGCCATGCGTCGCTTCGATGAAGGCGAGGAGGCCTTCCTGATCACCATGGCGGCCCAACTGGCCGGCGTGCTGGCGCATGCCATGGCCACGGGCACGCTGACCCGTCCGACCGAGGCCGATGGCCAGGCGATGTTCTCCGGCATCGCGGCATCGCCTGGCATGGCGGTGGGAGAACTGGTGGTGCTGATGCCCCCGGCCGACCTGAACAGCGTGCCCGACTTGATTCCCACCGACATCGATGCCGAGATCGCGCGTCTGCACGAGGCCATCGATAACGTGCGCAAGGAGATCGGCGTCGCGGCCGCGCGCCTGGTCAAGCGTATTTCCGCCCAGGAAGTCGCCCTGTTCGATGTCTATCAGCAGATGCTGGGGGACGCTGCGCTGGGCCAGGAAGTCGAGAAGCGCATTCGCGAAGGGCAGTGGGCACCCGGCGCGCTGGCCGATGTGGTCAAGCGGCACGTGCAATACCTGGAGCGTGTCGACGACAACTACCTGCGCGAACGGGCCGCCGACATTCGCGACCTGGGGCGGCGCGTGCTGTCGCACCTGCAGGAAGACAGTCCGCGCACGCCGGATACCTTCCCCGAGCAGACCATCCTGATCGGCGACGAGCTGAGTGCCGCCTCGCTCGGCGAGGTGCCGCGCGACAAGCTGGTCGGCCTGGTGTCGATTCGCGGGTCGAGCACCTCGCATGTCGCCATCCTCGCCCGGGCAATGGGCATCCCCACGGTACTGGGGATGGTGGACTTGCCACTGCCCCGCCTCAACGGCGCGCGCGCGATCCTCGATGGCCATCGCGGGCGCTTGTTCGTACGCCCGGATGCGGAACGCGAACACCACTATCGCAACCTGATCGCCGAGGAACGCGCGCTGAGCGATGTGCTCGAGCACGAGCAGGACCGCCCCAGCGAGACACCCGACGGTCACAGCATGCCGCTGATGGTCAACACCGGACTGACGGTGGAGGCCGTGGCCTCGCTCAAGTCCCGGGTCGGCGGCGTGGGGCTCTATCGCACCGAGGTGCCGTTCATGATGAACGAGCGCTTTCCCAGCGAGCAGGAGCAGACGCGGCTGTACCGCGATCAGCTCGAGAGCTTCGCGCCGCTGCCGGTGGTGATGCGTACGCTGGATATCGGCGGTGACAAGGACTTGCCGTACTTTCCCATCGACGAGGCCAATCCGTTCCTGGGGTGGCGGGGCATCCGCGTGACGCTGGATCATCCCGAGGTGTTGATGGTGCAGTTGCGGGCGATGCTGCGCGCCTCGGTGGGGCTCGACAACCTGTGCATCCTGCTGCCCATGATCTCGAGCATCGAGGAGGTCGATGCTGCGCTCAAACTCATCGACCGTGCCCTGCGCGAGCTGGCGGAGGAGGGCGTGAGCCTGGCGCGGCCGCGCATCGGGGTGATGATCGAGGTGCCGGGAACCCTGTATCAGCTGGATGCCCTGGCCGCGCGGGTCGATTTCTTCTCGGTGGGCAGCAACGACCTGACCCAGTACCTGCTGGCGGTGGATCGCAACAACCCGCGCGTGGCCAGCCTCTACGACGCCTGCCATCCGGCGGTGCTGAGCGCCTTGTCCCATCTCGCCCGCGAGTCGCGGCGGCTGCGGGTGCCGGCCTCGGTGTGCGGCGAGCTGGCGGGGGACCCCGCGGGTGCCTTGCTGCTGATGGGGATGGGCTTCGAGACGCTATCCATGAATGCGCCCAGCCTGTCGCGCGTGCGTGCAGCGATTCGGCGTGTATCGCTGAAGGATGCCTGCACGCTGCTGGACGAGACCCTGCAACTGCCCACGACGGCGGCGGTGCGTGCGCATCTGCGGCAACGCCTGGGCGGCTGGAAACTCGCCCACCTCCTGCCCCCCGAGGACTGAACGACGGGCGTGACGGTCACGGCGTAGACAAGGCAAGACGTTGCTCGCTGTCTCCGTCCCGTCTGGCATCGGGGCCGAAGCGCGCTTCTTGCAGCACGATGGCGTCACGCCGCCATTCCACCAATGTCGTGGCTCGCGTGCCGTAACGCTGGCCGCGAATGAAGATCGGCGACAGGAAGCGTTCCATTTCCAGACCGACGCCGGTGTCGGGCAGCCGGTCGGCAGGGGCCGGACGCGTGTCGCGCATCAGGGCCCAGGCGTGGGCCTGCCATGACGTCTGTGCGAGGGCATGCGCGAATCCCTCGCGGGCTCTTTCCAGCTTCGGCCAGGGGGTATCCAGCGTGGCGTTGGAGACCCCGTGCACGCCGGGCGAAAGGGACGTCAGCGTCGTCGCCTCCGGGCCGTGATGCAGGTGCCACAGCGCGTTGCCATCGCAGTACAACAGGTTGAACCAGGCGTATGCCGCTGCCTCGCCGGCGGCGAGCGCCTCGAGCCACTCGCCTGGTGCCTCGTGGGTCAAGGCGCGGCAGGGCAAGGCGCCACGACTCGGCGGCGCGGCAGGGGCGGGATGAAGGGGCGCACGGACGTTGGTGACGGCGGCCAGGCGCCCGGCCGTCGACGCCGCGAGCCAGGTGCCGCCGGCCTGAAGATCTCGCCCGCCGACCAGTGACGGTGCATCTTCCCAGGGCGCCAGGGCGCGTGTCGGCCTGTCGTGGGTTTCGTCGCGGTTGGCGGCGAGACGCAGTGGTACCTCGTCCCCCGGACGCCAGTCGAAAACGATCAAGCACATGGCGTATGCCTCTCGGTGGCTGCATGCCGCCAGCCTAACGCGCCACACCCGGCCCCGCACGCGTCATGACAGTCGATAAGCGAGCGCGTACACTCGCTGCATCGATACGGGCAGGGTAGAGAATGCACCACGCTGCGACTTCTTCGAGCGTCCATCGTTCGCGTTGGAAGGCCTTGCTGGGGCCCTTGCTGCTGGCCGAGATCGGCTTCACGCTGCTGTGTCTCGGCGCCGGTGCCTTGATCTGGCAGGCCAGCGAGCGTCGTGAAACGGAAAACGAACTGGCGCGCCTGCAGGCGTCGCACAGTGTCTACGCGCGCCAGCTGGATACACGCCTGTCGACTCAGCAGCAGCACTTGCGCATGCTGTCGCGCGCCACGCGTCGTGTACTGGTGTCAGCAGCCACGCAGACCAGACCGGCTCGCATCCTGACATCGGACCTGCCCGCGGTGTTGTCCCACGATGATGTCGAACGCGTGATGACCACGCTGCTGGACGACTACTACGCCATGGACTCCCTGGTCAGCCGTCTCTTCGTGATGCCCGAGGGCATGCGTGCCTTCAGCGTTCCCGAGCCTCTGCACGAGACCGCCTTGCCTCCCTACCAGCGCGATGCGACACCGCAGGGGACAGACAGCGTGGTCTGGTGGCCGCGGGCGTCCTCGCCGGAGGGGTACCTGGTCGCGACGCGAAATGTCATCGAAGACGGCCACTATCTCGCGAGAGTGGGGCTGGAAATTTCCATGGCCCAGTTGCAACAGCTCATTCGCGATGAAGCGGGCAGCGCCGGCGAACATTGGCTGGTCGATGCCGAAGGGCGCTCGCTGATGCGTGACGAGGCCACGCGCATATTGCCCGACGCGGCAGGACGTTATGGCATGCAATGGCTGGAAGGACGGGACCAGGCACTGCTCTGGGATACCCTGCCAAGCACCGGCTGGCGGCTGGTGAGTCGTCTTCGTCTTCCCGACGACAGTGCCTGGCAGAAGGCGCTCCCATGGCTGAGCATCGGCCTGATCATGGGCAATGTGCTGATCTTCGCGGGTTTCGTGATGGTGCTCTACTGGCGCATGCAGCGCGAAGAGGAAGGCTGGCAAGCGGCCTTGGCGGGGCTGGGAGGATGGTTGACGCGGCTGGGCGAGACGCCGCCGTCTCACGAGGACACGTCGTACACGACGCTCGAGACGATGCTGGCGCGCCTCGAGCCTCACTTGCGGGAGCGGGCATCGAGCGACGACTGGGACATGGTTTCCTGGTCGGGACGCTTGCAGTTGCCGGCCCTGCTGACCGAAGGCGGCATGCTCGTCGGCCTCAACCCCACTCTGGCCGGCTTGATGGGGGAGCGTCCCGATGCCTTTCGCGGCACCACGCTGTCGGCATGGCTGGCACCGCGCCTCGTCGATGACCAGCGCCGTCGAATTCGCCTGACTGATGCGCGCGGCGATACGCGTGAATATCGGCTCGAGTGCTTGACCGTTCAAGGCGAGCATACGGTGTGGGGGCTTTTCGATCAGGCCGACATCGATGACACCCTGCATCAGCTGCGCGTGGCGCGCGATCAGGCGCGTGAGGATGCGCGGCTCAAATCCGGCTACCTCGATCATCTGCGCCAGGAACTCGAGTCGGCGCTGACGGACACGGCGGCTCGGGACGATCAGGATTCGCCTGGTACCGCGGCGTTGCGCAAACGCCTCGACGACGCGCTGATGCTGCTGGAGACCTTGACCGAGCGTCCCAAGGGACCCGAGGCAGCCGCGCAAGAATCGCGGCCACGCGTGCTGGTGGTCGACGACGGTCCCGTGAATACGCTACTGGCCTGCAGCGTGCTCGAGCGCCAGGGATGTCAGGTGGAGACCGCCACCAGTGGCGAGGAAGCCCTGGCGCTGGCCGAGCATCAGGCGTTCGACCTGGTGTTCATGGACATCTACATGCCGTCACTGGACGGCATGGAAACCAGCCGACGCTGGCGGCGTCTGGAAAGGCGGCTCGCCAGGGGGCATGCCAGTGTCCTGGTGGCGCTGACCGCGAATGTCACGGAAGCCGGGCGGGAAGCCTTTCTGCAAGCCGGCATGGACGATTGTCTGGCGAAACCGTACCGGCCGGGCGATCTGGTGGCCATGGTGCGTCGCTGGCTGGGAACGGCCAACCCGTCGGACGAGTAGTCGGCGCTTCAGCGCCATCGTTGCCGCCCGGCGGCGGCTATCGTAAGGTGGCGCTCCTGCCGCCGACACGACCGTATGCAAGGAGAGCGCATGCTGACCTATCCCGATATCGATCCCGTCGCCATCGCCTTGGGGCCCTTCAAGGTGCACTGGTATGGGCTGATGTATGTCGTGGGCTTCGTGGGCGCCTGGTGGCTGGGCCGGCGGCGTGCCGATCGGCTCGGGGTTCAGCCGGATGCGATCGGGGATCTGCTGTTCTATGGGGCGCTCGGTGTAGTACTCGGCGGGCGCGTGGGGTATGCGCTGTTCTATGGCTTCGAGCGCCTCGCGGCCGATCCACTGTGGATCTTCCAGGTCTGGGATGGCGGCATGAGCTTTCACGGCGGCCTGATCGGTGTTCTGATCGCTGCCTGGCTGTTCGCACGCAAGCATCGACTGGCGTTCTTCCAGTTGACCGATTTCGTCGCTCCACTGGTGCCCCTCGGCCTGGGTGCCGGGCGTATCGGCAACTTCATCAATCATGAGCTGCCCGGTCGTGTGACCGATGTGCCCTGGGCGCTGGTGTACCCGGGACTGGGTCCCGAGGGGCGGCATCCCTCGCCGTTGTACGAGTTCGCGCTGGAAGGCGTGGTGATGTTCGTCGTGCTCTGGTGGGTCTCAAGCCGGCCGCGTCGTCGTGGTATGATATCTGGTTTGTTCCTGTTGCTTTACGCGGTATTCCGCTTCTCGGTCGAATTCGTGCGTCGGCCCGACCCGCAGCTCGGGTTCATCGCCTTCGACTGGTTGACCATGGGCCAACTCCTGACCGTGCCCATGGCGCTGGCCGGCATCGCGCTGTGCGTGTGGTCGCGGCGCCAGCCGGTCGACGACGCGCGCATGCAGGCGGCGACGTGAGCGCCGACCACTCATTCTCGGCGCGGCCGTGCCGCGCCTTCACCGTTTAACGTTCGGACGACATGCAACCCTATCTCGACTTAATGCGCCACGTGCTCGAGAACGGCGTGGAAAAAAGTGACCGCACCGGCACGGGGACGCTCAGCGTCTTCGGCCATCAAATGCGCTTCGATCTGGCCGCGGGATTTCCGCTGGTGACCACCAAGAAGCTGCATTTGCGCTCGATCATCCACGAACTGCTGTGGTTCTTGCGCGGCGACACCAACATCGCCTATCTCAAGGAAAATCGCGTTCGCATCTGGGATGAATGGGCCGACGAGAACGGCGATCTGGGGCCCGTGTATGGCTACCAATGGCGTAGCTGGCCGCGTCCGGATGGCGGCCATGTCGATCAGATCGCCAATGTCGTCGAGCAGATCAAGCGCAACCCCGATTCCCGCCGCCTCATCGTCTCGGCCTGGAACCCGGCACTGGTCGACGAGATGGCGTTGCCGCCGTGCCACGCCCTGTTCCAGTTCTATGTCGCCGAGGGGCGGCTGTCCTGCCAGCTGTATCAGCGCAGCGCCGACATCTTCCTCGGCGTGCCGTTCAACATCGCCAGCTACGCGTTGTTGACCCACATGGTGGCGCAGGCCTGTGACCTGGCGCCGGGCGAGTTCGTGCACACCCTGGGGGATGCCCACCTGTACCTCAACCATCTCGAGCAGGCACGCTTGCAATTGAGCCGCGAGCCTCGCGCGCTGCCTCGCCTGGTGCTCAATCCACGGGTCAAGGATGTGTTCGCCTTCACGTTCGATGACATCGCCATCGAAGACTACGATCCGCATCCACACATCAAGGCGGAGGTGGCCGTATGAGCGACGCGACCCCACGTACCGAGACCTCCTGTATCGAGACGGTCGTGCCCATCGCGCTGGTGGCGGCGATGTCGCGCAACCGCGTCATCGGCGTCGACAACAAGTTGCCGTGGCATCTGCCCGAGGACCTCAAGTTCTTCAAGGCCGTGACCATGAGCAAGCCGCTGGTCATGGGGCGCAAGACGTTCGAGTCCATCGGCCGGCCGCTGCCCGGGCGTCTCAACATCGTCGTCACCCGCGACCGTGGCTATGCGCAAGACCATGACGGGATTCGCGTGTGCCACGATCTGGCCAGTGCCCTCGACATGGCCGATGGCCAGGCCATCATCGATGGCGTCGAGGACATCTGCGTGATCGGGGGCGGCGAAATCTTTGCCGAGGCCTTGCCCTGCGCCACGCGGCTCTACTTGACCGAGGTCGACATCGAGGTCGAGGGCGATGCCTGGTTTCCCGCGTTCGACGCCCGCGAGTGGCAGGAAACGCAGCGCGTGCCGGGCCAGGGCGGCGAGGGCAAGCCCGAGTACGCCTTCGTGCATTACACGCGTCGTGACGATGCCGGCATCGACGCGTCCGCCCAGACCTGAGAATGCGTGACGGACGATCGAGGTTGCCAGCGCGCCGAAGCTGGCACAGACTTACCCGATAGCCCGCATGGGCTGGGCTTGTCTGCCGATGCGACGCGCAGGCGATTCGGTGGCCCAGCGTTGTTCAAGGCAACCAGGGAGTGCACGCCTTGCTGACCGACCACGCCGACGCCCTGTTCAGGGCACTGGAACATCATGCCGAGGCTTGCCAGGCCGAACTCGAGGCGGCTCGTGGGCAACTTTCGGCACTCGAAGCGGAAAACCGCGCGTTGCGTGAGCGCTTGCTGGCGCTCGCCGAGCTGGAACCCGCCGAGGCCGAGACCCCGGCCACCCAGGCGGAGCTTCCCGATGCGGGAGCGAAGGCTCGGGGGCTGGGGCCGATCGCCTTTCGCGGGCCGCGTCGCACGTCGGAAACGGCTTCCTCGTCATCCTCCAGCGCCTCGATGTCGGATGCATCGCCATTGTCCACCGAGTCGGATGACGAGACGCCCCAGGCCCGTCTGGCACTGGGCGCGGAACACGAACCGCCGTCTCCCCAGGCGCTGTTGTCGCAATGGTATCGGCGCTATCCGGATACCTTCTTCAAGGGGCATACGCAGCCGCTCAAGACAGGCATCCACCTGGATCTCGTGGCGCGCGAGCCCTGGCCGGAAAAGCTCGTCCGTCGTGCGCTGGCCTGCTACGTGCATTTGCCGCGTTACCTAAAGGCCGTGCGCGCCGGCGTCATGCGGGTGGATCTAGACGGGCAGGCGGTGGAGGCCGTGACCGAAGGCGAAGCTCGCCACGCGCGCAAGCAACTCGACGGGCTGACGCAGAAGCAGAAAAAGCAGCAGCGCCACCAGCAGGAACGCAAGGAATCCGAGCAGCTGGAGCGCAAGCTGAGTCAATTGCTGGCCAAGCACGGGCGTTGAATGTCGCGCAAGACGGTAAAATGATGAGAGGAAAAAAGGGGCATAAGCCCCTTTTTTCTTTCCATGACTCCGCCCGTTGTCAGTCGCGCGACTGAGGGGGTAAGACTTTTGTCGTAAACTCGGGTGCCGTTGAAGTTTGCCTCTTGTCAGCGATGCCCTGAGTCGTAAAGATGAGAGACCGTCGATGTCACGCCGTTGTCATGTCGCAGGCGTACGTTGACGTCTGGGCCTCGCGGGGCCGGCTCGCGGTGGAGGAAGGCTTGACCGATTCGTCAGGTAACGCGGAAGGAAAACAGTGTTTTTTTCTTGTTGCGTTCTTCGAAAGACCGGTATAAGGTTTCCTTGCGAGCATTGGATAACAACAAGGCTTTATGAACTCGTCTCGTCATTGCCCAAGGCATGTCGAGAGAAAAACCGGGTCGAAAGCCGACTGCATTTGCAGACACGATCGAACAGTAAGCTAGTTAAGGAACCTATCGCGATGAAAAAGACGCTCTTAGCGACTGCCGTTGCCGGTGCCCTGGGCGCCTCCGCTGGTATTGCACAGGCTGCTACCATCTACAATCAGGACGGCACTCAACTCGACCTCTACGGCAACATTCAGTTGGCCTACCGCTCCATCGACAATGAAAACGGTGATGCTGAAGACGATCTGTTCGACAACGGCTCCACCGTCGGCTTCTCCGGTCAGCACGTCATCAACCCGGGGCTGACCGGCTACTTCAAGGCCGAGTTCGAGCACGACGCCGATGAGGAAAAGACTGGCGCTGGCCTCGACACCGGCGACCAGGCTTATCTGGGCCTGAAGGGCAATTTCGGTGACGCCCGTGTCGGTTCCTGGGATCCGCTGATCGACGACTGGATCCAGGACCCGATTACCAACAACGAATACTTCGACGTCACTGACTCCACCTCTGATCTGGGTGGTCTGTACGGTGGCAGCACAGTGGATGCTGTCGACACTGACCGTGAAGGTGACAAGATTCAGTACATGTCACCGTCTTTCGGCGGTTTGCAGTTCGCCGTGGGTAGCCAGTACAAGGGCGATGCCGAAGAAGAGTTCAACTCTGATAACGGAACTGCGAATGTTTCCAGCAACGGTTCGAATGCTTCCTTCTTCGGTGGTCTGAAGTATACCGCTGGTGCTTTCTCCATCGCGGCCGTCTATGACGACCTCGATAACTACGACCTGCGCGACGAAACCACTGGTGACGAATATAGCGCCAAGGCCTATGGTGTGAACGCTCAGTACACCATGGATGCGCTGCGTGTTTCCGCCAAGGTGGAAAACACTGACGTCGATTATGCCGGTGAAAACGGCGACATCATGCGCTATGCCCTGGGTGCTCGTTACGGCTACGGCTTCGGCGACATCTACGGTGCCTATCAGCGCGTCGACGCCGACGAAGAAGTCGCTACCGTTGTCGACTCTGGCGGCGACGACAGCTTCAACGAATTCTCGTTGGGCGCTACGTACAACCTGTCTCCGGCGATGTACACCTTCGTTGAGTACGCTCAGTACGACCGTACCAACGACGAAGGCGATGGTGTTGCCGTGGGTGCCGTCTACAGCTTCTAAGCTGTCGATGCCCCAGCGATCTTGAAGGTCGCTCAGAAAACGAAGCCGGCTCATCGAGCCGGCTTTTTTATGTTTCGCGCACGCTGTACAGAAGTTATAAATTTTCAGTACATAACTTGTACGACAGTGAATGAGCTGCTATGTTGAAGGTGTCCGAGTGGCAAGGGTGCTAACGGCATCTTGTGCGACGGCTGGTGTGAGCCAGCGATAGTCCATCCCTGCTCTGATTGACCCCGCATCCTTGCGGGGTTTTTTTTGTCACCGAGTCTGTAAGGTGGCGTGATCAGAGGGAGCTTTCTTCCTCGGCGACAGTATCGAGTGCCCTGGAAGTGCGGCAGGAAGCACGAGCGAGAATCCGGCGTGCATCGTCGCGGATTTCCTCACGCCAGGTATCGGGTTTGACGACCTCCACGCTGGCCCCCATTCCCTTTAGCCACCAGAGGGTCTGCTGGTCGTCGGGCAGGGTGGCGGTGAGCCGTTGCCAATCGCCATGCGCCAAAGGCTCGAGGTGTTGCTCGTTCGACAGCGGTGTCTCGGAGAGTAGCCAGGCGACGTGTGGGGCAACGTTGGCGACCAGCTCGACATCATCGGGCGTCTGCCGATAGCCGAAGGCGCCGTCGGCGATGTAGGCGTCGAGGTCGAACCCTGGCGATGCGCGCCACGGACACTGGCTGATGGTCGCGTGACGTATGCGATGCAGCGCGAATTGGCGTATATCGTCGTAATCCCCCACGGTCGCCACCACATAGGTCACGCTGTACCGGCTGACCAGGCCTTGTGGATGCAGGGTCAGCGTTTTATGGCTTTCGCGGCTGCGCGACAGATAGCAGACCTCGAGGGCCCGGTTTTCCAGCAGGGCCTGTGCCACGCACTGCCATACCGCATTGTCGATGGCGGCGGGCAGGAGAGCCTTGCCATTGGGAAGGGCGCGCACACGTTGTGTCCACTGGCTCAGGCCGTTGTCGCTCAAGTCGTCCAGCACCCGGTGGGCATCGGCGAACTGAGGCGATAACTGGTCGACGACCACGGGCGGCAACAGCCCCTTGAGGTGTTCTTCGGCAAGCACCAGGGTAAGCGCGCTGGGCAGGTCCAGCGCCGGCAGGTGGCTTTGAAATTGGCGGTCGAAATACCAGCGGAAGGGTTTGTGCGAGTCGTCACAGAGCAGCGGGAAATGCAGTGCCAGCTTGTCGCGCAGATCCCGTTGCAGCGAGCGAGCATCGACCCTGAAGCCCCGCTCGCGGAGCTTCTCCAGCAGCACGGGAGTGGCGATGCGGCCGGGGCTGCGTGGAATCAGCTGCAGCAGGGTCAGGTAGCGAAAGAGTGTATCGCGCACATCGGACATGACATTCTCGCCTTTGATTACGTTTAATTACATATCGTTATCGGCTATTACCTGACTTTGTTTAGCATCATGGGGTTTAGTACCACTGAATTTGCTTGCTCAAAGGTCGCGCAGGCGTTTGGCAATCGGGATGGGCAGATGCTGGGTGCATCGATAATCGTTGGCCAGCATGCGTGTATGGGCGCGCCAGCTTTCCGTCAGCCGCCGGTCGACCGTGCCCAGTCTGAAATCGGCATCACGCCGAGCGTGGCGCGATGACGGTGACGTCAGGCATTCCTGCCAGAGTCTATCTGTAGGGAGTTCCTGCTCCAGGGCGGGGTGGGTCAAAAGCCAGTCGTATACCTCGTTCGCCGGTCGCGTGACCTTGGCGAAGAACAGCACCGACGAACTGGGCAGGGCATAGCCTTGTTGCAGCAGCAGGCTGTTGATTTCGTGATCCCATGCCAAATGCCAGAGAGCGTGCTCCGGGTCATCGGGCAGCAAATAGCCGAAAGCGCAGTGCCAGAGCAGATGGGCCTGCAGGTAGCGGCGGCTTGCCGTATCCAGCGTAGCGCTGAAGCGAGCATCGAAGTAGAGCGCATGGCCATCGGTAGTCGCCGTGACGAGGCGGTCGTCGATCACGGGGATCAGCGGCAGGCTCGCCGCCAAGTCGGCATTCAGCGGTACTTCGTCACTCCAGACCCTGCGATCCGCTTCCCACAAGGCGAGCTGTTCGTCTTTTAGTGCCCAGGATTCCTTGTCTCGAACATCGCCACGCTTGCGCGCGACATACGATGCCAGATGTGTCACCACCCCGTTTTTCATGTCGACCTCCTATCGATAAAGACGAGACGGCATGAGTATTGCGCTGGGTAGCGACAAGCGGTGTCGCAAAGTGTGCAACGCCGTAGTGTGACTCATGGCGCGAAAAGCCCGCGACGAGCGCGGGCTTTCCAGGTGCTACCGATAGGGAATGCTTACAGCTGGCCCAGCAACCGCATGTCCTTGCGAAGTTCCTGGGGGACGTCTTCGGTCAGCACCAGGTTCAGCGTTTTGCCACCGTCATGGCTGGCCACGCTCTCGCCAAGGCCCGCATCGATATCGTCCGGACTGAGGGTGTACATGGCGCCGGTCAGCGGGTCGACGACCAGCCAGCCGATCAGGCCGCCGAACAGAATATTGCCCCCGATATACCAGCCGTTGGGGGCACTGGTGATCGAAATTGCGCGCGAGTCGTAGCCTTCTTTGCTGAGCTCGACGGTATAGCTCTTGCCGCCGAAGTAAGAGCCATCGGCCTTTTTCAAGGTCACGGTCGTCGGCGTGGTGCCTTGAAAGACTTCCTGGCTATGTTCGTCGGAAATCACCACGTCCGCCTTCGAAGGCGTGCTGTTGATCGTGATCTGCTGGTCCGTATCGCCCACGATGCTGGCGCAACCTGAAAGCGATACCATCCCCGCCGCGCAAATGGCGGCTGCCGTTTTTTTGAGAGTCATGGTGTTCCCTTGCGTATATCGAATTTTAATTAGCCCCGAAAGGCCGCGCTATCCTACCGGGGGCGAGCGCGTAGCTCAACGCAAATGTCTCATGACTTAATTAGCGAGATAATGGCGTCATGATGCCCGCAAGTCCCCCTGATTGACCTCATCTGGTAAAGGCAACTCTTGCGGACAAAAACGATCACTCTCAGATCCCGGTCTGCACGCTTTTTTGCAACGTCCGCTCCGCCTGATACCAGGCCTGGCGGCTGATACCCAGAAAGCGGCATGCCCTGCTGATGGTCAACCCGATAACGTGTTCTTGCGTGGGGACCTGACGGATCGCTTTCGCCATAGCCCGGACGGGCGCTCGCCGTTGTGCTGGTCAAGAGGTGAATGGCGGCGGGTATCGGATAGGAATCGGTTGCAGCGATTCAGTTGGTGGTCTAATGCAAGTTCGAGAGGTTTCGTTCTTCTAACAATCAGGGGTGTGACATGAACACTTTTTGGCCGGTGGGTGCCGTGATCGTGACCATGGCGATTTCCTTCGTCTCGGCGCCTGACAGCGCCGCTGATATCGAATGCAGTCGGGATGGCATTCGATCATCAATGATGGAGAAGCGAGCCTCTTTCCTTGCGTTTCTGGAGGGGGTCGATGACCCAGAGTCGGTTCTCGAAAAGTATCGAAGCGAGTTCGAGGCACTTCGTGAGCGATATGACTACGAGAGCACCTACGCGGAGCTGGAAAGCTTGGAAGAGAATCCCGAGCAGCAGCCATCACCTGAGCTCTGTGACAGGGTTCAGGAGTCCGGCAAGGTCGTTGATAGCTTCATCAACTCCCACTCCGATTAATCCTTGTCAGAAAGCGCCTGGCGCAAAGCCGGGCGACGTCCGCAAGGAACCAGCGCGATGCGTTTCCGCATCGGCAAACGGCGTTCTACTGGCCTTCGACTGTCGGCGCTGGCCTCGGTCTTGGCTGAGGGCGAGGGCAGATGGAGCGGAGCCCGTCAAGATGAGGAGAAATGCGGTATTGGCGTGCCTTGCGATGGCGCCCCAGAAGGATTCTATTTTATGGTGAGTTATTGTTTTATAAAAGATTTTATGCGGGGGGCGCTTATACCAATCGATATGCCATGAAGATTTATTAGGCTTCTCATGGGGTCACCCGAATCAACCGGCCCTTTAGCCCGCTGGCGGGGCGGGGTGTCGACAGCGCGCAGAAAGGCAACAGGCTGGGAGGAGGGATGAGGTGGCCACAGGGTGCGACTCGTTGGATGGGCTGGGCAATGAATCGTTTCGCTACTCACTCGCTGCCGTCGAATGCTCTTTCCTGGCCTGACGGAAATCTTCCGCGTGTTCGAAGATCCAAAGCCACATCGGGATGATCTTTAGGAGAAATTCCTCCCCCAGCCGGGTCAGCTCGTATTCGACATGCGGCGGGACTTCCTGATGATCCTGGCGATGGATCAGCCCATCACGCTCGAGCTGTCGTAGCGTTCTTGTCAGCATCCGCTGTGTAACCCCGCCGAGCCTGCGTCGGATCTCGGCGTGCCTGAGTTTGCCCCCTTCCTTGAGCGAGTGAATCACCCCAAAAGCCCAGCGATTGCCAGCGTGGGATAGCACTTCTCTTTTGAGCCAGTCGTCCTCGTCTTCCATCGCATCGCAGAGTGCTCGGGAGCGAGCGAGCAGGTCGTCTTCGCCTTGCGGTATCACTGATGTACCTACTTATGTGGGGAATCCTGATGTGCAAACATCCGCTATCTCGAGCTGAGCCGTCAATGTTGGAGATAGCATGAATCACACAGACAGGAAGGAATCCATACTGGTACTCGGTGCCGGAGAGCTAGGTTTCGAAGTGCTGCGCCATCTGGCCAATCAGGCTCGCGAGCGTCAATCAGCGCGTGTCTACGCCCTGTTGAGACAGCCCACGATAGAAACTACAGATACGATCAAGAAGCAGCGAATCGGTCAACTGAAGGCATTAGGCATCGAGACCGTTGCGGGCGATGTGGTCGCTAACGGTGCCGATGAGCTCGCGGCGCTTCTCGCTCCCTACGATACGGTCATTTCCTGCATTGGCTTTTCGGCTGGCCGGGGCACACAGACCAAGATCACCAAGGCTGTGCTCAAGGCCGGCGTGAAACGGTATGTGCCGTGGCAGTTTGGCGTCGACTACGACACGATTGGCCGTGGCAGCGCTCAGGATGTGTTCGATGAACAACTCGATGTACGCGACCTGCTCCGCGCTCAAAGCCGCACAGAGTGGCTCATCGTGGCAACTGGCATGTTCACCAGCTTCCTGTTCGAGCCCGCTTTCGGTGTCGTGGATCTTGAGCAAAGCGAGGTTCATGCGCTGGGTAGTTGGGATAACCAGGTTACCGTGACCACACCGGAAGATATCGGTCGCCTCACGGCGGCAATTCTGTTTCATGAGCCACGCTTCAAGAACGAAACCGTATTCGTCGCAGGCGACACTATAAGCTACGGGGAGATAGCCGATGAGCTGGAGCGCCAACTCGGCCGCCCCTTCAAGCGTCAAACTTGGTCGATTCCCTACCTTGGCGATGCCCTCTGCGCCGATCCCGAAAACAATCTGCTCAAGTACCGCGCTGTTTTCGCGGCAGGCGTTGGCGTCGCCTGGCCAAAGAAAGCGACTTTCAATCAAACCCAAGGTATCGAAACGGTCGATGTGCCCACGTGGATCCGCCGCCACTTGGCCGAATGAGCTTCGGTGCACCCCAGGCTGAAATGGACGACCGTTGGATCCAACCCCATTCGCTCGCTAGGGGGGAAGTGGTCATCATGCTGAGAATTTCGAGGAACTGTAAAGAATTGTTCGATGGCGCCCCCGATAGGATTCGAACCTATGACCTATCCCTTAGGAGGGGATTGCTCTATCCAGCTGAGCTACGGGGGCGTGATCGGGTGGGCATTATAAGCGCCCGGGCGCCTGGGATAAACCCACGTTTTGCCTGGACTCTGCGAGAAGCGCCAGCGGATAGAGCGGCTCTGCGTCCTCGGCGAGATAGTGAGCTTCGAGTTCCTGGCTGGGCAGGGGATGGCCGATGAGAAAGCCCTGTACCATGTCGCAGCCCAGCTGCCGCAGTACATCCAGCTGTTCGACGCTTTCGACGCCTTCGGCCAGGACGACGCGCTGCATGGCGTGGGCCATGTCGATGATGCCGCTGACGTAGCGGCGTTGCTGGGGACGCTCGGCGAGGTGGCGAATCACCGCCTGGTCGATCTTCACGATGTCGATGGGGAGCTGGCTGGCATATGTCAGCGAGGATACGCCGGAGCCGAAGTCGTCGAGGGCGATTTGCGCGCCGAGTCGACGGGCATGCTGAAGCTGGTTGTACGCCAGGTCGATGTCGTGGAACTGGGCGGTTTCCACCACTTCCACGTTGAGAAAGGGCGAAGCGAGGGCGTGACGTTCGCGAGCCTGTGCCATGTCGTCGGCGAGCTGGCCGGATTCGACCTGGTCGCGCGTCACGTTGATGCTGACGGTCACCGCCATGTCGCGTGCCTGAAAGCGCTGTACGGTATGCGCGGCCTGGTTGACCAGCCAGGCACTATAGACCCGCTCCAGCGACGAATGATTGACGATATCGATGAAATGGTGCGGCGCGAGCAAGCCCTGCTCGGGGTGGTACCAGCGCACCAGGGCCTCGAAGCTGACGATGCGTTCGTCATTCAACGAGAGAATCGGCTGATAGAAAAGGGCCAGCTCACCGTCGTCCAGCGCGGTCTGTAGTCGGGTGTAGAGATCGTCGCCGTTGGCTTGCTGATGCTCGGTGATGGCGACCTGATTCTTGCCACGACTCTTGGCTTCGTACATCGCGCTGTCGGCGGCGGCGATCAGGGCGTCCGGGGCAAAGCGGCTGTCGTCGGTATAGGCGATGCCCACCGAGGCGGAAAGCGTGATGGCATGTTCGCCGCGCAGCGCGATGGGGCTGATCAGATCATCGAGAATCTTGAAGGCGACCTTTTCGGCCTTTTCCGCGCTGCGCATGCCTGCCAGTGCGATGACGAATTCGTCGCCGCCCAGACGGGCGACCAGGTCGGTGCTGCGCGTCTGTTGCTTGAGCCGTTGGGCGATGGTCACGAGGGCGTCATCGCCGGCGGCATGGCCATAGGTGTCATTGACCGGCTTGAAGTCGTCGAGGTCGATGAACAGGACGGCGATTCCGATGCCGGTGTAGGAAAGCCCGGAGAGCAGATTTTCCAGTGCATCGCCGAAGTGTTCGCGATTGAACAGGCCCGTGAGCGGGTCGTAGATCGCGCGTCGTTCCAGGCGCGCCTGCTTCAGGTGCTTTTGGGTGATGTCGCGAAAGACGGCGATATAGTGCGTGATGGTGCCGTCGGCATCGTGGATCGCCGAAATGGTGGCGTTTTCGATCAACTGGCGGCCATCCTTGCGCACATTCCAGATATCGCCTGTCCAGTAGCCTTGCTGATGCACCGTGGCGAACAGGTTGTGGTAGAAGTTCGCATCGTGCTTGCCCGAGGACAGCAGGTGCGGCTTGCGTCCCAGGGCTTCGTCGGCACTGTAGCCGGTGAGCTTCGTGAAAGCGGGATTGACGTCGATGATGCGCTTGTCGGCATCGGTCACGAGAATGCCGTCGTGGGTGCTGTCGAAGACCGTTTCGGCCAGCGCCATGCGCTCCGTGGCGAGCTTGCGTGCAGTGACGTCGGTCGTGTAGCCATGCCACAGCGTGCCGCCGTTGGACAAGCGGGTGGGCACGGCGGAGCATTCCAGCCAGCGTAGCCCGCGAGTGGGATGATGATAGCGAAAGACGACCTGGCATAACCGCAGCGAGGTGGCGGAGGATGTCAGCGAGACACGCAGTCGCGTGCGATCGTCGTCCTCGATCCGGGAGAAGAAGCATTCGGCGTCGTGCGTCAATGCCATACGCTCGAGGCCGCAGTAATCGGCCAGGCGTTCACTGACGTGAGGGAAGTCACCGCGACCGTCGGGGGCCTGCCGGTAGTGGAACAGCACACCGGGCACCTGGGCGTTGAGTCGATCGAGCAGGCGGCTCTGGTGTCGCCAGCGCGTTCGCGGGCGCAGCCGTTGGCTGACATCGCGCTGCACGCCGACCAGGTAGCAGTGACCGTCGCGGCTGTACAAGGGTGCCAACGTGAGCTCGTTATCGTATCGCGAGCCATCCTTGCGACGGTTTTCATGGGTCATCGTCACCGGAGTGCGGTGTTCGATGGCGCGACGCAGGCAATGACTCGCCTCGGGGGCGAGGTCGACCGTCTGCAGCAGGCGGCATGAGCGTCCCAGCACTTCCTCGCGCGTATAGCCTGTCAGCTGTTCGAACCCTTTATTGGCGAACACCAGCGGACAGCCGGGCAGGTCGCCATCGGCAATCGTGAGGGCGATGCCAGGGACTTCCAGCAGCTCGGTCAGTGACGGCGGCAAGGTGTGTGGAGCCAAGGGTCTCGTGTCCTATGCGTTCTCCACGCGGCGGCGTGGTGATGGCGTGGTGTCACCGGTCGAAGGCCGGGCCGCGATACAATGACTTGCCGTGGCATGCGCTGGCGGGCCCGGTACCGGTCGCCATGCACGAAAGCCCCGGGTGCTCTGGGCTGGAGGCGACCCCCCAGCAACGCTAGACTACCCGTTTTTGGTATTCCGGCGCCAGACATTGCCCCGAAAAGTGTCGGCAAATGCCGACATTTTATAACGTTTGCATGATAGGTGAGGTCAGTGGGCAGAGCGAAGCACGAGGAGGCGGCCGATGATGCCGCCAAGCGCGATCGGGTCTTCGACGGCCTGGCCGACAAGTTCGCCGCCGGCTTGTACGGCACGCCGCGTGGCGCGATTCGCCTGGCGGTGCTCGAGCATGTCCTGCCCCGTGAGTTGCCCGCCGACGCTCGTCCGGCGCTGGACGTGGGCGCCGGTCTGGGGCAGATGAGCGAGTGGCTGGCCCGGCGCGGGCATGCCGTGACCCTGGTCGAGCCCTCCCGGGACATGCGCGAACGTGCCATGGACAGGGTGGCGGGGCTGGCGGTCACGGCGCTGGATGCCACCTGGCAAACGCTGGCCGAGCGTGCACCCGGCCCCTGGGGGCTGATCGTCTGCCATGCGGTACTGGAATGGCTGGCCGAGCCGCGTGACGCCTTTGCGCGCCTGGCGTCGCTGCTGGCGCCTGGCGGGTACCTGTCGGTGATGGTCTTCAATCGCGATGCGCTGCGCTTTTCCAATGTGGTCAAGGGCAATCTCGCCAAGGCGCTCGACGACCGTCTGGAGGGGCTGGGCAAGCGCCAGCGCCTGACGCCGATCTCACCGCTCACCGATGCCCAGGTGCGCGCGTGGAGCCAGGAGGCGGGGCTGTCGCTGGTCTCGGTCACGGGAGTGCGTATCTTCCATGACTATCTGGCCGACCGCGATGTCTCGCCCGAAAAGCTCGACCAGCTCATCGAGCTCGAGTGTCGTTACTGTCAGCAAGACCCTCACTGGCGGCTGGGCCGTTATCTGCATTACACATTGTTCAAACCGGAGACCGCGTCATGAGCGCCGAGACGCCCCCTTGTCAATTGCTCGAGCGCCAGTCGGAGGCGTATCGCGACTGGTTGTGGGTCGCGCCCCCCCACGATGCGTGGCTGCACACCGTGGGCGGCAGCGTCTGGAGTGCCGATGCCACGATTTGCCAGGCCTGGCGCGCGCGCGGACGTCCCGTGCATGCTGATCTGGCACCGACCTTGACCGCACCGGTGCCCGGCGCCGTGCTGTTCTGGCCCAAGACGCATGCGCTGGGCGAGTGGTGGCTGCTGGCGCTGTGTGCCGCGCTTCCCGAGGGGACGCCGCTGCAAGTGGTCGGCGAGCACCAGGGCGGGGTCAAGCGCGTGCTCAAGTCGCTGGCGGCGCTGGGCCTGGGGTGCCGCAAGGTGGACAGCGCTCGACGCTGCACCTTGTATGCCACGCGCACCGCGCGGTTGGCGTTGTCGCCGGAGGCGGCCTGGACACGCTTCGAGGCGGCGGGACTGACCCTGGAAAGTCATCCCGGCGTCTTCGGTCATGGCAAGCTGGATGACGGCACGCGACAACTGCTTGAAGTGCTGCCCACGGCATTGGGCGATCCCGCGGGACAGCGCGTGCTCGATGTGGGCTGCGGCGACGGCATTCTCGGCGCATGGCTCGGCGTACGGGGCGCGCAGGTCGCGGCGGTGGATCTCGACGCCTTCGCGGTGGCGGCGACGCGGCGCACCTTTCAGGCCAACGGGGTCGCGGGAGAGGCCTGGCAAAGCGATGTCTTCGGTGACGTCTCGGGTAGCTACGACGCCATCGTCAGCAACCCGCCGTTCCATCAGCAGCGCGCCATCGACTACGGCCCCGCGGAGCGTCTGATCCGCGAAGCCCCGGCCCGGCTCGTGCCCGGCGGACGCCTGGTGCTGGTGGCCAATGCCTTCCTGCCGTACCCACGCTGGCTGGAAGACGCCTTCGGCGAGTTCACGGTGCTGGCCGACGATCGGCGTTTTCGGGTCTACCAGGCGGTGAAGACGAGACGCTGACGCTGCACCAGGCCCGGCTCAGGCCTCGGGGTCGTAGGCGATGTCCGTGATGATGTAGGTGGTGTCGCCGCCCGGCGCGTTGACGGTGACGTCCTCGTCGAGTCCCTTGCCGAGCATGGCTTGGGCGAGCGGGGCGTCGACACTGATCCAGCGCTTGTCGGTATCGGTTTCGTCGTGACCGACGATGCGGATCGTCATTTCCTCGCCGTCGTCATCCTCCAGCGTCACGTAGGCGCCGAAATAGACGCGTGAGGTATCCGCGGGCAGGCGATCGACGACCTGGAGTTCGTCGAGGCGCTTGCCCAGGTAGCGAATACGCGCAATGACGCGATTGAGTTCCTTCTTGTTGTAGGTGTAGTCGGCGTTTTCGCTACGGTCGCCGAGCGCGGCCGCCTCACCGACCTTGGTGGAGAGGGCGGGACGCTTGACGCGGGAAAGGTGCTCGTGGATGCCCTTGAGCCGGGCATAGCCCCGTGCCGTGATCAATGAGCTTTTCTTTTCCTGGCGTGGATCCTTGGCCGGATCGCGCCAGCGAGTCATGTTGCGGCCTTTCATGCCTACCTCCAGAGCGTGGAGTGCTTACCCTACGCAAGCCGCGTCGGTACGCCAAGCCCGATGTCGGGCTATGAACGTGGCCACTACGACGAATCGACGTCGCGATTGAGTCAAACGTTCGTTACATTTCTGGAGGTATCGATCACGCCCCATGGGGCAACACGCTGGAGGTCGTCATGAAAGCTCGTCTTGTCACGTCGTATTGCGCAGCGCGTCGTCGCGCGTCGCGAAAAGTGGGGGCTGTCTTGCTGGTCGCGTTACTGGGGGCGGGGCTCGGTGCGCCGGCCTGGGGCGAAAGCGCCGGAGATGGGGTGTATCCGTTGATGTCCCGCTGGGGCAACGTGGAGTACACCATGCAGGGCGCGGCGCAGGAAAAGGCCTTCGCACGCCTGGCGGAGGATGCCGAGGCACTGGCCGAGGCGCATCCCGATAGCGCACGCGTGTTGACCGCCAAGGGCGTGGTGCTGGCGTCGTACGCCAAGGCGAAAGGCGGACTGGGCGCCCTGGACCTGGCCAAGCGAGCACGCCGGGCGCTGGAGCGCGCCATCGAGCTCGACCCGCGTGGCGACGATGCTTCGGCCTATGTGACGCTGGGCGCGCTCTACGACCGTGCGCCGGGGTGGCCGGTGGCGTTCGGCGATGATGACAAGGCGGAGACCTTGCTGCGCCGTGCCGTGGACATCCGCGGCGATGGCATCGACACGCATTACTTCTATGCGACCTATCTGCGCGACGAGGGCCGCCTCGACGAGGCGCGTCGGCATGCGCGTCTCGCGGTGGAGGGCAAGGCCCGCGACGGCCGTGCCTCGGACGAAGCGCTGCGCGAGCGGGCGCGGCAACTATTGAAGGAATTGTCGTAATACATGAGCCGCGCGGTTGGCATTGCCGCGCGGCGTCGGGATAATGAGGCGCATTGTGCCGTGCATCGGGACGAAGCGCCTGCGGGCCGTTTCGCCTCCCCACGGCCTCACTGTCAGGAGGCGTCATGGCCGAACAGTCTCATCCCCACGCGCCACGTTACGCGCACGAGGCCGTCGAGGCGCGCCACGACGAGCCCTTGCAAACGGGGTTTTTCCGGCTCGAGCGGCGGCATTACCGGCATCGCCGCTTCGACGGCAGCTGGAGCGAGCGGGTGGTCCGCGAAGTGCATGTTCGCCACGACGCGGTGGGCGTGCTGCTCTACGACCCCGGGCGGGACAATGTGGTGCTCGTCGAGCAGATCCGCGCCGGTGCGCTGGACGATCCCTGCAGCCCCTGGAAGCTCGAGCCAGTGGCCGGTCTGGTCGATCCCGGCGAGACCACGGCCGAAGTCGCACGACGTGAAGCGCAGGAAGAAGCCGGTTGCGAGATCGACGAGCTGATCGAACTGCACACCTATTACCCGAGCCCCGGGGCCTGCACCGAACGCGTCACGCTGTATTGCGGTCTGATCGACAGTCAGGGCCTCGGCGGCGTGCACGGCCTCGCGGAAGAACACGAAGACATCCTGGTCCACGTCATGGCATTTGCCGAGGCGTGGGCGTTACTCGAACGGGGCGCCATCGACAACGCGATGGCGCTGATCGGCATGCATTGGCTGGTGCGCGAACGGCCATCCTTGCGGGCAAGGAGGTAGACGATGGCGAAAACGGCATATGTCAATGACCTCAAGTCGCTCCAGGGGGAGTGCACCGCCAACTATCTGCGCCTGAGCCGTCTGCTCGGCGACCTGGAGGCAGGGGAAACCCGTGAGGTCGCCCTGGCCGGCGAGCACCGTCGTTTCGGTTCGCTGTGGCTGGAAGTCCTCGAGTGCGCGCCTTATACGACGATTTGTCGTGTCTCGCAAAGCGGCGTGCTGGACGGGATCATCGAGTCACCGCGCATGCGCGTGCATCTGTATCACGATGCGCGCATGGCCGAAGTCACCGACTTTCAGCGCCAGCGCCATTTCCAGGGACGCTACCGCTATCCCAACGCACGCATGCACCAACCCGACGAGAAACTGCAGCTCAACCGGTTCCTGGGCGAATGGCTGGAACATGGTCTGGCCCATGGGTTGACCGCGGACGTGCCGGAGCTGCCGTGATGCGTCTGGTCCAGATCAGCGACTGCCACCTGTGTGCCAATCCGGAAGCCCGTTCGCGCATCGGCTATCCCCTGCATCAGTTGCGTGCCGTCGTCGCGCGGGCGCGGCAGTTGCGCCCGGACATCGTGCTGGTCACCGGCGACATCAGCCAGGACGAGTCGCCCGCTGCATACCGCCACGCCTACGAGGTGTTCTCGGCGTTCGAATGCCCCTGGTTCTGGATGACCGGCAACCACGACCATCCCGAATTCATGGCGGAGCTGCACCCGTTTCACGACGAGCTCGACCTGGGCGAGTGGCGACTGCTGTTGCTCGACTCCCGCGTGCCGGGGCAGGCGGCCGGCGAGCTCGGACAGGGCCCCCTGCAGGATCTGGCCGCGCGCCTCGAGGAAGACGACCGGCCCACCTTGCTGGCCATGCACCATCCCCCGCTGGAAATCGGCTCGGCCTGGATGGATGCCCTGGGCCTGGCGGACCGTGAAGCGCTATGGCAGACCCTGGCCGCCTATGGCCAGGTGCGCGCGATTCTATGCGGGCATATCCACCAGGCCTTCGCCGCACGGCATGCGTCGTCGCAAGGCGAGATCGCCGTGTACGGCTGTCCCGCCACGGCGGACCAGTTCCTGCCGCGACAGGCGGACTTCGCCCTGGACGAAGCCTCGCGTCCCGGGTTCCGGGTGATCGATCTGGAAGGCGAACGGCTCTCGACCTGGGTCGAGCGCGTCGATCCGTGAGCGTGACAGTCGCAGCCCTTTATGCCTTTGTGTACTTAAAAGATAGTCCTTAATTCTTTGACGTTATCATGTGTCTCTGGGTAACGTGGCCGCCATGATCGGTCCCCGTGGTGTGAGCAGACGTGCTGTGAGCAGGCACGCGGGGCTTTACTCGTTTTCGCCGCCATGTGGCATGTCTCGCGCCATGCGGCGGCCGTGTTCAAGAGAGGTTGCCGAATCGCGATGCTTTCTCCCGAGCGACAGACCCACCTCAAGCAGCTTGAGGCGGAATCGATCCATATCATCCGCGAAGTGGCCGCCGAATTCGCCAACCCGGTGATGCTGTACTCCATTGGCAAGGATTCGTCGGTGATGCTGCATCTGGCACGCAAGGCGTTTTACCCCGGCACGCCGCCGTTCCCGCTGATGCACGTCAACACCACCTGGAAGTTCAAGGAAATGATCGAGTTTCGCGACCGCATGGCCGCGGAGGTCGGGATGGAGTTGATCGAGCACATCAACGAGGAAGGCCGGGCCGCCGGCATCAATCCCTTCGATCACGGCAGCGCCAAGTACACCGACGTGATGAAGACCCAGTCGCTCAAGCAGGCGCTGGACAAGTACGGCTTCGATGCCGCCTTCGGCGGCGCCCGCCGCGACGAGGAAGCCTCGCGCGCCAAGGAGCGCGTCTACTCCTTCCGTGACAAGCACCACCGCTGGGACCCCAAGAGCCAGCGCCCGGAGCTGTGGAACATCTACAACGGCAAGGTGCAGAAGGGCGAGTCGATTCGCGTCTTCCCGCTCTCCAACTGGACCGAGCTGGACATCTGGCAGTACATCTACCTCGAGTCGATCCCCATCGTCCCGCTGTACTACGCCGCCCCGCGCCCGGTGGTCGAGCGCGACGGCATGCAGATCATGGTCGACGACGAGCGCCTGCCGCTCGAAGACGGCGAGGTCCCCGAGGAGAAGTGGGTGCGCTTCCGCACGCTCGGCTGCTACCCGCTCACCGGGGCCGTGGAATCCACCGCCGCCACACTGCCCGAGATCATCCAGGAAATGCTGCTCACCCGCACCAGCGAGCGCTCCGGCCGCGCCATCGACCACGACCAGGCCGGCAGCATGGAGCGCAAGAAGCGCGAGGGATACTTCTAATGTCACACCAGTCATCGCTCATCGCCGAGGATATCGAGTCCTACCTGCAGGAACACGAGCAGAAAGACCTGCTGCGCTTCATCACCTGCGGGAGCGTCGACGACGGCAAATCGACCCTGATCGGGCGCCTGCTGCACGACTCCAAGATGATCTACGAGGATCAGCTGGCGGCGATCACCCAGGCCTCCAGGACCAGCGGCACCACCGGCGACCAGGTCGACCTGGCGCTGCTCGTCGACGGCCTGCAGTCCGAGCGCGAGCAGGGCATCACCATCGATGTCGCGTACCGGTACTTCTCCACCGACAAGCGCAAGTTCATCATCGCCGACACCCCCGGGCACGAGCAGTACACCCGCAACATGGCCACCGGCGCCTCCACGGCCAGCCTCGCGGTGATCCTGATCGACGCCCGTCACGGCGTGCAGACCCAGACCCGGCGGCACAGCTTCATCGCCGACCTGCTGGGCATCCAGCACCTGGTGATCGCGGTCAACAAGATGGACCTGGTCGACTACTCCCAGGCGCGCTTCGACGAGATCGTCGCCGAGTACCGCGAATTCGCCGCCAAGCTCAACGCCCCGGACATCCACTTCGTGCCGCTGTCCGCGCTGGAAGGCGACAACGTCGTCAACAAGAGCGAGGCCATGAGCTGGTACGAGGGCCCGGCGCTGCTCCATTTGCTGGAGACCGTCGAGGTCACGCACGACAAGAACCTCACGGACCTGCGGCTGCCGGTGCAGTACGTCAACCGCCCGCACCTCGACTTCCGCGGCTACTGCGGCACGCTCGAGGCCGGCATCCTGCGGCCCGGCCAGCGCGTCAAGGTGCTGCCCTCGGGCAAGGCCTCCACGGTGGCACGCATCGTCACCTTCGACGGCGACCTCGAGGAGGCCTATCCGGGGCAGGCGATCACCGTCACGCTCGACGACGAGATCGACATCTCGCGGGGGGACTGGCTGGTCGCCGAGGACGCCGAGGTACCGCTGGCCGACGCCTTCGAGGCGGACATCGTGTGGATGCACGACACCGCGCTGGAGCCCGGCCGGCTGTACGACCTCAAGCTCGCCACGCGGGACCTGGCGGGCAAGATCACCCGGATCGACTACCAGACCGACGTCAACACGCTCGAGCACCACGCCGCCGAACGGCTGGCGCTCAACGCCATCGGCCGCTGCCGCGTCGAGGTGGCGGGCACGCTGCCGGTGGACGACTACCGCGTGAGCCCGGGCACCGGCAGCTTCATCGTCATCGACCGCATGACCAACGTGACCGTCGGCGCGGGCATGGTGCGCGGCGCGGCGGAAGGCGCCGGCAACACCGGCGAAGTGGACTGGCAGGCCTTCGAAATCGAGTTCAATGCCTTGATCCGCAAGCATTTCCCGCATTGGGAAGCAAAAGACGTACGTTCGCTTTTCGGTCAGTGATCACGGGCTGAACGCGTTCTTCCATGCCCTTCCCGCGCTCGTGGGGAGGGCATTTTTCATGCAGGCTGCGAGGACGCGACAAGGTCGCACTCGACCATGAGTCGGCTTATCATGAGTCTTTCGCAACCATTGATGACACGGTGAGGGTATGCATAACGTCGATTGGCAGCTTGATGAAATCGTGACGCAACTGAGGGCCACCCGTGAAACCTGGCGCGAGCGTCATGGGCGTTCACGCGAGCGTGGCTGTCGCGAACTGCCGTCGCGAAGCGCCATTCGAGCGATTACCGACGACCTGATCGGCGCGCTGTTTCCGATGCGCCTGGGGCCGAGCGATCTGCGTCGCGAGAGCGAGGATTTCTATGTCGGCCACACGCTGGATGCCACCCTCAACGCGCTATGTCACGAGGTCTGCCTGGAGCTGAAGTACATCGCCCGGCAGCTGGGGCGTGATGCCGGCGACACCCAGGCGCGTGCGGTGGAGGTCGTGCAGGGGTTTGCGGCCGGCCTGCCCGAGCTGCGTCGTCAACTCGATGCCGACGTGATGGCCGCCTACCACGGCGATCCCGCGGCGCGCAGCGTCGATGAGGTGCTGCTGTGCTATCCGGGCGTGCATGCGGTGATTCACCACCGTATCGCCAATTACTTCTATCAGGCGGATCTTTCGCTGCTGGCGCGCATGATTGCGGAAATCGCGCATTCCGACACGGGCATCGACATTCACCCGGGCGCGACCATCGGCGAAGGGTTCTTCATCGACCACGGCACCGGCGTGGTCATCGGCGAGACCGCGATCATCGGCAACAACGTGCGTCTCTATCAGGCGGTGACGCTGGGCGCCAAGCGCTTCCCGGCGGACGAGCGTGGCCACCTCGAAAAAGGCCTGCCGCGCCACCCGGTGGTCGAAGACGACGTGGTCATCTACGCCGGGGCCACGATCCTCGGGCGCATCACCATCGGCAAGGGCTCGATCATCGGCGGCAACGTCTGGCTGACACGCGACGTGGAGCCGGGCAGCAACGTGACCCAGGCCAACCTGCAAAGCGGTCCCTGCCCGTGACACGGCAGGGGCAGACAGGTATCGCGACGCGCGGCTTCGGCCGCGCGTCGTCGTTTGTGGTCCCTCGTTTCCTGCGCTGATGCGCCGTTTCCCCGACGCCCTCCTTTCCTTATCGGTCTTCCAGTTAGTCCGCTAACGTATCGCCAGTGGCCCTCGAGATCGGTATAGTGTGCGCGCTTACCAGATCGAGATGACAAATGTATAACGATTCCGTGACGATATCGCGCTGGCAGCACTGGCGCGAATTGAACCGTCAGCTCTGGCGTCTGGGCCTGATCGGCGTGGCGACACTGACACTGATGCGCGCGCTGTTGCTGTGGGTCAATGCCCCGACGCCCCTGGATGCATCTCAGGGGGAGGTGTTCGATGCGTTCTGGATGGGGCTGCGCTTCGACGCCAAGATCATGGCGGTCTTGCTGGGGCCGTGGTTACTGATCGCGACGGCATTGCTGCCGCTGCCACGGTATTTGATCGCCGCCTGGCGCCGTGTATGGCTGGCCTGGGCCGTCGCGATCATGGCGCTGGTCAATGTGCTGGCGCTGATCAATCATTTCTTCTTCGGCTTCTACCAGGGGCCCATCAACGCGCTGATCTTCGGGCTGTTCGAGGATGACACCCAGGCCGTGCTGGAAACGGTGTGGAGCGATTACCCGCTGGTGCCTCTCGTCGTGGTGCTCGTCGGCATGACGGGCACCCAGATCGCGCTGATGCGCCGGGGTCGCCGGCGTGCAAGGGCGCCGTTGGGACCTGCCCGCGCGACGCTGCTGGTCGTGGTGTCGCTGGTCGCGCTGATCGGGTTGGGCCGCGGCACCCTGGGCACCTTCCCGCTGCGCGAGATGCACATGTCGGTGTCCGGCAATGCCTTCGTCAATGACCTGGTGCCCAGCGGCCCCCAGGCGTTGTATCTGGCATGGAAAGAACGTGGCGTGGATGCCATCGGCAGCGACGACCCGGAGTCCGGATTGACGCGTTTCGGTTTCGCGTCTCCCCAGGCCGCCGCACGCGCGCTGGGCTGGTCGCAGGTCGATACGCCCGGCGAGGTGCGCGAGCGGATGCAGCAGACCACACCCGAACGTCCCGCGGCGGCCGCTCGACCGCCGCACGTCGTGGTGAGCGTGATGGAAAGCTGGGGACGACGGCCGATGGATTTCGACGACCCCGCGCACAATGATCTTCTGGGGCATCTGCGCCCCTGGGTGGAAGACAAGGCGGACTATTTTCCGCATGCGCTATCGGCGGAGAATGGCACGCATCCCAGCCTCGAAGGCATGCTGCTGGATACCCCGATCAGCCCGCTGACCCAGAGCCGGCATGGGTATCATCGCTTCTCCACCTCCGTCGCGCTGCCGTATGAACGCGCCGGCTATCGCACCGTGTTCCTCACCGCCGGCTCGACGCAATGGCGCAACCTCGACGATGCCTTGAAGCGCCAGGGCTTCGATGAGGTGCTGGGTGAAAACGCCATTCGCGAACGCTTCCCCGAGGCCCGGGGCAGCACCTGGGGGCTCTATGACGAGTGGATGTTCCGCTATGGCGAGGCGTTGCTGCAGGAAGCCGAGGCCAACGGCGAAAAGGTGATGCTGGTGATGCTCTCGATCACCAATCACCCGCCTTACCGGATTCCCGAGCATTACGATCCCGCGCCGCTGGATGTCTCGCGTCTTGGCGATGCCCTGGCCGTGTCGCCGGCATTCGGGACCTCGATTCTCGAGACGTACCAGTATGCCAACGACAGCATGGGCCGCTTCCTGAACCGTCTCGAGGACGCTGGCTTGATGGATCACACGCTGTTCGCGGCCACCGGCGATCACAATTCGCGCTCGTTGATTCGTTACCCCGACGCCCATGACTTGTTCGATCAATTCGGCGTGCCGATATTGATGTGGATTCCGCCGCGCTATCGCGGGCAGGGCGAAGCTCGAACCGAGGACTGGGCCAGCCACCGCGACATCTTCCCCACGCTATGGGCGCATTCGCTGTCCGCCGCCGAGGTGCCATGGATGGGGCGCGACCTGTACGCGCCGACGACCTCGCCGATGGCGTTGACGTTCAATCGGCAGGATGGTGGCCAGGGGCTGGCGATCGGTGCGGCGGGCGCGGTGACGCATCTCGCCGATCCGACTTTCTACCGCTGGTCGCAGGGCGTGCTGCATGCCGACGATTCGCCCTCGCCGGCGTTGCGCGATCAGGCGCGGCATGCGCGCGCACGCATGGCGCTGGAAGACTGGCGCATTCGACGCGAGGCCTTGCAGGCCGAACACACCGAGACTCACTGAGTCGTCGGGGGCGAGTCATGGCGCCGCGTCATTGGGGTGTGGTGCGTTCGGCCGGGTACGCTCGGCCGAGGAGACCTGCACGCGCAGGACGTGGCGGACCGACGGCGACAGGTCGGCACGGCGCGACCCGCCATCCATCCACCAGACGCGATCGCAATGCGCAAGGCTGGCATCGCAGGGGCTGACCACCGGTACGATGCAGAGCCGGTGGCGCCGTGAGGCGGCGCCCAGATCGGCCAGCAGGCGCTGTTCCTGATCGTGTGCCAGAGGTTCCAGGTCGAGCAGCAGGATGCCGTTGTCGCGGCGCTGCCGGCAGGGGCAGTAGGGCGCCGCCGCGACCTGGCACAGTGCCCGCGCGATCATGGCTCGCTGGGCGTTGACGGCGTCGAGCGTACCCAGGCGTCGGTCGCTCACGCCCTGCAGGTCGAGTGCCGCGAGCGCCGTCTCCACCGCCACCGGCAGGCAGGGGGGCGAAGCGGCGCCTTGCTGCACGACGCGCGAGCAGCTCTCCAGCAGCCCGAGTCCCACCAGGTCGCGCACACGCCAGTCGGCAAGACTTCGCGGAGGGGCGATGACATGCGCGATGCGCTGGGCGCGATAGGCGCTGGGCCAGCAGTGCAGCGGCTGGCCATCGAGGCAGATGCTGCCCCGCGTGGGTCGATAGAGGCCGGCGAGCAGGCCGATCAGGGTGCTCTTGCCGGCGCCGTGCGGCCCGCAGATACCGAGCAGCTCGCCGGGCACCAGGCGATCGCTGAACGGCCTCAGGCTTGGGGTGCCCTCGAGAGCCGTATTGAAGAGCGACAGCATGAGGAGTCTCCTTCGACGATGATAATGATAAATATTATCGTTCGCATGACGAAGAAGGGCAAGTCACTCCGGCTTGCGTGCCACCAGAACGGCCCGTCGAGGCGCCGGGTAGCCTTCGAGCGTCAGTGTCGCATCCTCGGGGTCGAGAAAGTCGGCCAGCGAGTGGAAGGTCATCCACTCGGTGCTGCGCTGTTCCGCCAGCGATGTCGGGGCCTCGTCGACGACGCGGACGTCCTCGAAACCGCAGCGCTCGAGCCAGTGCGCTAGGGCCTTCGACGAGGGCAGGAAATATACGTTGGGCATGGCGGCATAGCGTTCGCCGGGCATGAAGACCGTGTTCGCGTCGCCTTCGACCACCAGAGTCTCGAGGACGAGCTCGCCCCCCGGGCGCAGGGTGTCGCGGAGCTGCATCAGGTGCTCCAGGGGAGAGGGCCGATGGTAGAGCACACCCATCGAAAAGGTGGTGTCGAACGCTTCCAGCTTCGGCGGTACCGCCTCGATGCCGACCGGCAGGAAATGCGTGCGCCAGCCATCGGCATCGCCGACGAAATGGCGCACGGCCTGGAATTGATAGTAGAAACGCGGCGAGGGGTCGACGATCAGCACGAAGGCCGCGCCTGCGCCCACCATGCGCCAGCCGTGATAGCCGTTGCCGCCGCCGACATCCAGCACGCGACGTCCCTCGAGCGGGGACAGGTGCGGTGCCACGCGTTGCCATTTCCAGTCCGAGCGCCACTCGGTATCGATGTGGATGCCGCCCAGGGTGTAGGGTCCCTTGCGCCAGGGCATCAACTTGCGCAGCAGGTTCTCGCACTGACGTTGCTGGCTCTCGGTGAGCGCGAGATCGACACGCACGCTGTCGCTGTCGAGAGCGACATCACGCGCCTCGGGCAGCGTGGGCAGCTTGGCGACGGCCTTCTCCCAGGCGGGCAGGTCGCCGAAGCGCTTGCGGTCCAGGCCATCGGCGAGTTGCGCGGGCAGGCGGGCGACCCATTCGCTCAGGCCGTGATCGAGCAGGGCATCGAACAGGGCCCGCTGGGCAGGGGGCAGAGAGCGATCAGGCATCCTTGAAGGCGACCATCGAGGCGAAGTTGAGATACTGGAACCAGGTGCTGACACGGGTGAAGCCGGCCTCGTGCAGGCGCTCGTGGTGCGCGTCGAGGGTGTCCGGCACCAGCACGTTTTCCAGCGCGGTGCGCTTCTGGCTGATTTCCATGTCGCTATAGCCGTTGGCGCGCTTGAAATCGTGGTAGCGTTCCACCAGCCAGGCGTTTTCCTGCTCGTCGGGCAGCACGATCTTCTCGGAAAGCACCAGCACGCCGCCGGGCTCGAGGGCGGCGTAAAGGCGCTCGATGACTGCGCGACGGTCCTCGGGGGGCAGGAACTGCAACGTGAAGTTGAGCACGATCATGCCGGCGGGTCGGTAGTCGACATGGCGGATATCGCCCTCGACGATATCGATGCGATGATCGGGGCATTCCTCGCCGAGCGTTTCACGTGCCCGGGCGACCATCGTCGGCGACAGGTCGACGCCGGTCAGGGTGAAGGCATCCGGCGGCAAGCGTCCGGCGAGCGCCAGGGTCACGGCGCCCAGCGAGCAGCCCAGGTCATAGACGTGAGCGCCGAAGCGCAGGTGGCGTTCGGCGATCAGGCCCAGCATGCCCAGGATCTGACCATAGCCGGGTACCGAGCGGCGAATCATGTCGGGAAAGCAGGCGACGACCTTTTCATCGAAGGAAAAATTGGCCACCCGGTCCAGGGGTGTCGAAAAGATTGCGTCACGGTAAGATGCGTCACTCATGAGCCAGTCAATCGCGTCGAGGCGTGGCCGAGGCCACAGGAAGTGGCGATATTGTACGCGCCGCGTCATGGCTCTGCATCCGCAGGGCCCACTCGCGGCATCCGCGGGCCGTCAGCGAGCTTGTCAAGGAGAGCACGAGTCATGTCCCAGTCAACCATGATCCATCATTCAGAGGCCTGGCAGGCACTCACGCAGCATGCCGACGGCATGCGCAACGTGCACCTCAAGTCTCTGTTCGCCGAGGCCCCCGGCCACCATGCCCGCTTTACCCGGCGTGGCGCCGGCTTGACGCTGGATCTCTCCAAGCACCGCTGGCGCGACGAGACACTGACGAAATTGCTCGCGCTGGCACGCGAGGCGAATCTCGAACGTGCCATCGAGCGTCTGCAGAACGGCGAGCGCGTCAATCTCTCCGAGGATCGTCCGGCGCTGCACACCGCGCTGCGCTTGCCGCCGGAGGCCAGTCTGGTGGTCGAGGGCGAGGACGTGGTGCCCGATGTGCATGAAACGCTGGCCCGCATGCAGGCGATGGTCGAGAAGTGCCATGCCGGCCAATGGCGAGGTGCCACCGGCAAGGCGATCACCGACGTGGTGAATCTCGGCGTGGGCGGCTCCGACCTGGGACCGCTGATGGTCACCCATGCCCTGGCCGATTACCGCCCGCGGGACGTGCACCAGGTCGACATCCATTTCGCCTCGACCATGGACGGCTCGCAGCTCGCCGATTATCTGACCCGCTTCAATCCCGCCACGACGCTGTTCGTGCTGTCGTCGAAGTCGTTCACCACCATCGATACGCTGTCCAACGCCTCTACCGCACGCGACTGGCTGATGACGCGGCTGGCCGACGGTGGTCGTGATGCCGGCATGCGCGAGGTGGTGATGCGCCAGCATTTCATCGGCGTCTCGGCCAAGCCCGAGCGCATGAGCGAGTGGGGGATCGACCCGCGCCATCAGCTGCGCTTCTGGGAGTGGGTCGGCGGGCGTTATTCGCTGTGGGGCGCCATCGGGTTGCCCATCGCCCTGGCCGTGGGGATGGAAAACTTCCGCGAGCTGCTGGCGGGGGCCCACGAGATGGACCGTCATTTCCGCGATACGCCGCTCGAAGACAACTTGCCGGTGCTGCTGGCGCTGGCGGGGATCTGGAACGTGAACTTCCTCGACGTGCGTGCGCATTCGATCCTGCCCTACGATGGCCGGCTCGAGTATTTCGCCAGCTATCTCGAACAACTGGAGATGGAATCCAACGGCAAGTCGGTCACCAATGACGGCGAGATCACGCCTTATTCCACCTGCCCGGTGTTGTGGGGGCAGCTCGGCCCCAATGCACAACATGCCTTCTATCAACTGCTGCACCAGGGGACTCAGGCGGTGGAGTGCGATTTCATCGCGCCGGTACGTCGTTATGACCGGGTGGAAGATCCCGCCACGCGCGCCCACCTCAAGGCCCAGCATCGCCTGACGCTGGCCAACTGCATCGCCCAGTCGCGGGTCTTGATGCTGGGCGACGAGGCCTTGCCCAGCGATGCCCCGCGCCCCAGCCACAAGCGCTATCGCGGCAACCAGCCCTCGACCACGTTGCTGCTCGACCGCCTGACGCCGCGTACGCTGGGGGCGCTGATCGCGCTCTACGAGCACAAGGTGTTCGTGCAGGCCACGATCTGGGACATCAACCCCTTCGACCAGTGGGGCGTGGAGCTGGGCAAGCAGATCGCCTCCGAAACCGAGCAGATTCTGGCCTCGCGGCGTGGCGCCGAGACCCTGGACGATTCCAGTCGTGGACTGCTCGATGTCGTCTGGCAGGCTCAGGACGCGACATGATGCTGGTTGTTTGTACAGGTTTTGCGGTATGCTGGTGGCGCCCGTGGCAAACATGACGCCCGTGACCAGCATCCTGTATCTGCACGGTTTCAATAGCGGCGCGGCATCGCCCAAGGCGCAACTGATCGCGGCGACCTGCGAGCGTCTGGCGTCCGACGGCGCCACGCCACCGAGGTGCGTGGCGCCTCAGTTGCCGCATCGTCCGGACGATGCCCTGGCATGTGCCGAGCGCGAATTGCGTGGCCTGGGCGACGATACCCTGTTGATCGGCAGTTCGATGGGCGGGTTTCTTGCCACCTGCCTGGCCGAACGCGCCGGGCTGCGTGCGGTGTTGATCAATCCCGCGGTGCGGCCGGCGCGCCTGGTGGCGCAATGGGAAGGGGCGGCGTTCGAGAACCCCTACACCCATGAACGCTTCACCATCGACGCGCAACACGGCGCCGCGCTCGAGGCGATGACCCCGAGTGGCATCATCGCGCCGCACCGTTATCGGCTGCTGCTGGGCAGCGCCGACGAGACGCTGGATTGCCGTGATGCGCTGGCGTTCTACGCCGGTGCGCCGACGCTCGTGCATCCTGGCGGCGACCACGGCTTCAGCGCGCTGGCCGATTATCTGCCAGCCATTTTCGCGCACGGGGGTTGGACGCTACCCCCACGATCGCCAACGCGCTCTGACGAATCCACATAATGGACAACGCATGACGCAATACAGTGCCAGTTCCATCGAGGTCCTGTCGGGACTCGATCCGGTGCGCAAGCGCCCCGGAATGTACACCGATACCAGTCGACCCAATCACCTCGCCCAGGAAGTCATCGACAACAGCGTCGACGAGGCGCTGGCCGGACACGCGAGCCACATCCGCGTGCGCCTGCATGACGACGGCGGCATCGAGGTCAGCGACGACGGGCGTGGCATGCCCATCGACATGCACCCCGAGCACGGGGTCTCCGGCGTCGAGCTGATCCTGACCCGGCTGCACGCGGGCGGGAAGTTCTCGCAGTCGAGCTATCGCTTCTCGGGAGGGCTGCACGGGGTCGGGGTGTCGGTGGTCAACGCCCTGTCCCGGCGCCTGGAAATCGAGGTCTGTCGCGACGGCGACCGGCATGGCATGGCCTTCGCCCACGGCGACAAGGTGGAAGACCTCACCGTCATCGGGACCTGCTCCAAGAAGGCCAAGGGAACGGTGGTGCGGTTCTGGCCGGACGAGAGCTATTTCGATAGCCCCAGGCTGGCGTTGCCGCGTCTCAAGCACTTGTTGCGCGCCAAGGCGGTCCTCTGCCCCGGGCTCGAGGTCACGCTGATCGAGGCGGATGGTACCGAGAGCGTGTGGCAGTACGCGGATGGGTTGCGCGACTACCTGGCCCAGGCCACCGACGATGTCGAGACGTTGCCTGCCTCGCCGTTTCTCGGTCACTTCGAGGACGAGGACCAGGGCGTCGACTGGGCCATCCAGTGGCTGCCGGAAGGCGGTGAGTTGCTGCAGGAATCCTACGTCAATCTGATCCCCACGCCGCTCGGCGGCACGCACGTCAACGGTCTGCGCTCCGGGCTGCTCGACGCGCTGCGCGAGTTCTGCGAATACCGCAGCCTGTTGCCACGCGGGGTCAAGCTGACCGGCGACGACCTGTGGGAGCGCGTCTCGTTCGTGCTGTCGGTGAAGCTGCTCGACCCGCAGTTCGCCGGGCAGACCAAGGAGCGGCTATCCTCGCGGGTGGTGGCCGGGTTCGTCTCCGGTGTGGTCAAGGATGCCTTCTCGCTGTGGCTCAATCACCATGTCGACCAGGCCGAGGCCCTCGCCGAGCTGGTGATCAATGCCGCGCAGCGGCGTCAGAAGAGCGCCAAGAAGGTCGCCCGCAAGAAAGTGACCTCCGGTCCCGCGTTGCCCGGCAAGCTGGCCGACTGTTCGGGGCAGGACCCGGCGGCGTCCGAGCTGTTTCTGGTCGAGGGCGACAGTGCCGGCGGCAGCGCCAAGCAGGCCCGCGATCGCGAGACACAGGCGATCCTGCCGCTGCGCGGCAAGATCCTCAATACCTGGGAGGTCGAGGCGCACGATATCTATGGCTCCCAGGAGGTCCACGACATCGCGGTTGCCATCGGCATGGACCCCGGCAGCGACGATCTCTCCAAGCTGCGTTATCACAAGATCTGCATTCTCGCCGATGCCGACTCCGACGGCCTGCACATTGCCACGCTGCTGTGCGCGCTGTTCGTGCGTCATTTTCCGGCGCTGGTCGATGCCGGGCACGTGTTCGTGGCCATGCCGCCGCTGTATCGCATCGACCTGGGCAAGGAGGTTCACTATGCCCTCGACGAAAGCGAGAAGACCGCCATCCTGAAGCGCCTCGAGGGCAAGCGCGGCACGCCCAACGTGCAGCGCTTCAAGGGCCTCGGCGAGATGAGTCCGCTGCAGCTGCGCGAGACGACGATGGCCGCCGACACCCGGCGCCTGGTCCAGCTGACCCTGACCGTGGGCGACGGCACGCGCGAGATGATGGACATGTTGCTGGCGAAAAAGCGCGCCGGTGATCGCAAGAACTGGCTCGAGGACTACGGCAACCTCGCCGATATCGAGGTGTAAGCAGGAAGACGGAAGAGATAAGGGCGAAGAACCAAGACGACAGACGTGAGAGGGATGGGGAACGATGCGTTCATCTCCCTCTCGAGGCGCGAAGCGCCGTTCTTCTCTCTTCAGGCTATGTTTCGTGCGGGCGCGGTCCGCGAAGTTTCCATCGATGGTAGAAGGGCGTTGAACCCATGACCATGGATATCCATGTCGAGGAAGGCGACGTCGAACGTCTCTCCCTCAAGGAATACACCGAGAAGGCGTACCTCGATTATTCGATGTACGTGATTCTCGACCGTGCGCTGCCGCATATCGGCGATGGCATGAAGCCGGTGCAGCGCCGCATCGTCTATGCCATGCGCGAGTTGTCGCTGACGGCGAGCGCCAAGTACAAGAAGTCGGCACGTACCGTCGGCGACGTGCTGGGCAAGTTCCACCCGCATGGCGACAGCGCCTGTTACGAGGCGATGGTGCTGATGGCGCAGTCGTTCAGCTATCGCTATCCGTTGATCGACGGCCAGGGCAACTGGGGCAGCCCCGACGATCCCAAGTCGTTCGCGGCGATGCGCTACACCGAGGCGCGACTGTCGAAATTCTCCGAAGTGCTGCTCTCCGAACTCGGCCAGGGCACGGTCGACTGGACGCCCAACTTCGATGGCACCCTCGACGAGCCGGCCGTGCTGCCCGCGCGTCTGCCGCACGTGCTGCTCAATGGCGCCACCGGCATCGCGGTGGGCATGGCCACCGACATTCCGCCGCATAACGTGCGCGAAGTCGTGGACGCGACCTGCCACCTGCTGCGCCATCCCCAGGCCACTGTCAGCGACCTGATGGCTTACGTACCGGCGCCGGATTTCCCTACCGAGGCCGAAATCATCAGCCCGTCGAGCGACCTTGCCAAGCTCTACGAGAGCGGGCGCGGCTCGGTGAAGCTGCGCGGGCGCTATACGCTGGAGGAGGGCAATGTGGTGGTCACCGCGCTGCCCTATCAGGTCAGCGGCGCCAAGGTGCTGGAACAGATCGCCGCGCAGATGCAGGCCAAGAAGCTGCCCATGGTGGCGGATCTGCGCGACGAGTCGACTCACGAGACGCCCACGCGGCTGGTGATCGTGCCGCGCTCCAACCGGGTCGATGTCGAGGCGCTGATGGCGCACCTGTTCGCGACCACCGACCTCGAGAAGAACGTGCGCGTGAACCTCAACGTCATTGGGCTGGACGGTCGCCCGCGGGTCATGGCGCTGAATGCCATCCTCGATGAATGGCTGCGCTTTCGTCGGGCGACGGTCCGGCGGCGGCTCGAGCATCGGCTGGGCAAGGTCGAGGATCGCCTGCACATCCTCGAAGGCCTGCTCACGGCGTATCTCAACATCGACGAGGTCATCCGTATCATCCGCGAGGAGGATGTACCCAAGACCGCCTTGATCGAGGCCTTCGGGCTCAGCGAGCGCCAGGCGGAGGCGATTCTCGAATTGCGTCTGCGCCACCTGGCCAAGCTCGAGGAGTTCAAGATTCGCGGCGAGCAGGACGAATTGCTCGCCGAGCGTGAGCGGCTCAAGGAATTGCTGGGCAACGATGCCGCCTTGACCGATCTGATCGAGCGGGAATTGCGTCAGGACGCCGACGGTTACGGCGATGCGCGGCGTGCGCCGCTGGTCGAGCGCGGGGAGGCCAAGGCGCTCTCCGAGGTCGAGCTGATCGGTGCCGATCCGATCACCGTGGTGTTGTCCGAAAAGGGCTGGATTCGCAGCGCCAAGGGGCACGAGATCGATCCCGCCGGCCTGTCCTACAAGGCGGGCGACCGCTTTCACCTGGCCGCGCGCGGCAAGTCCAATCAGCCTCTGGTGCTGCTCGACGACGCGGGCCGCAGTTATACCCTGACCGCGCACAACCTGCCCTCGGCGCGCAGTCAGGGCGAACCCATCACCGGTCGCATCAACCCCGGCGCCGGCGCACGCATGGTCGGCGTCATGCTCGATGTCCCCGAGGCGCGCTACCTGCTGGCCTCGGATGGGGGCTATGGCTTCATTGCCAGACTCGACGATCTGATCGGCAAGAGCAAGGCGGGCAAGGCCGCGCTCAGCGTGCCCAAGGGGTGCAACGTGCTGCCTCCGGTCGCGGTACCGGAAGGCGAGGACACGCGCATCGCCGTGGTGTCCAACGAGGGACGTCTGCTGGTGTTCCCGCTCGAGCAGTTGCCGGTGATGGCCAAGGGCAAGGGCAACAAGATGATCGATATTCCCGGCGCGCGGGCCGCCAACCGGGAAGAGTTCGTGCGTGATCTCGCCATGCTGCCCGCCGGCGCTTCGCTGGTGGTTCACGCCGGTAAACGCAAGCAGACGCTCTCGAGCCGCGATCTCGACTATTACGTCGGCGAACGCGGACGTCGGGGCAGCAAGTTGTCGCGCGGCTTCCAGAAAGTCGACCGGCTCGAGACCATCGAATGACGCGGGAAGAGACAGCATGACTCAGCGGTTATTGATCCATGTCGACGGCGCCGATCGTGCCGGACAACTGGCGGCACTGGGCAAGGCACTGGCGGCGTCCGGGGCGTGCCTGCTGGATGTACGTCAGCAGAGCGCCTTCGGCCGCATGGCGCTGGAGGCGTTGGTGAGCGCCGAGGACGATGCCGCCGCGCTGCTGCAGGCACGGCTCGGCGAGCACTTCGCGGAGCAGGCGCTCACGTTCGACGTTCAGCCGGTGACGGGCGAGGGCTGGCAGGCCCTGCAGGCGCGCACCGAGATGCCGCGCCTGATCGTATCGCTGATGGGGCCAAGACTGCCGGCGACGATGCTGGCCGAGCTCGGCGAGCTGGCGGCGGCGCATGGATTGAGCATCGAGCACATGCAGCGTCTGTCGGGCGCGGCATCCCTGGAAGAGGCAACGCCGCGTGGCGCCTGCGTGGAATGCCTCCTGCGCGGCCCGGCGGTCGAGTTGCCCGACTTGCGTGAGCGGGCGCTGGCACTCGGCGCGCGGCACGGCGTGGACATCGCCATCCAGGAAGATTCCCTGTGGCGCTGCCATCGGCGTCTGATCTGCTTCGACATGGACTCCACCCTGATCCAGGCCGAGGTAATCGACGAACTGGCCCGGCGGCATGGTGTCTACGACGAAGTGGCGGCGGTGACCGAGCGTTCCATGCGTGGCGAGCTCGATTTCCAGCAGAGCTTTCGCGAGCGGATGGCCAAGCTGGAAGGGCTCGACGAGTCGGTACTGCGGGACATCGCCGAGAATCTGCCGCTGATGGATGGCGTCGAGCGCCTGATGATGCACCTCAAGCGCCTGGGCTATCGGACCGCCATCATTTCCGGCGGCTTCACCTATTTCGCGCATTATCTGCAGGAGCGTCTGGGCTTCGACGAGGTTCACGCCAACGAGCTGGTGATACGCGACGGCAAGATCACCGGCGAGGTGCGCGAGCCCATCATCGATGCCGATCGCAAGGCCTGGCTGCTGGGGGAAATCGCGCGTCGCCAGGGCCTGGCGCCGCAGCAGACCATCGCCGTGGGCGACGGCGCCAACGATCTCAAGATGCTGGAAAGCGCGGGACTGGGCATTGCCTTCCGTGCCAAGCCGCTGGTGCGTCAGCAGGCGCGGCAATCCATCGCCACGCTGGGGCTGGATGCGGTGTTGTACTTGCTGGGTTATCACGAGGAGGCACTGGAGCGCCTGTCGGGCGCCGACGACCTCAAGTCTTGACCAAGACGGCCGATAGCGGGTTACGTATCTTTACACGTGCACGCACGACGCGCCATGTCCGCTGTGCGTGCCACGCCCCATTCAAGCCCTGACCTTTCGGATCCTGTCTCGATGTCATCACCCGAGTCCGCAATCCTAGACGTGACGCATCCCGGCGAGCTGCTGGGCCTGCTCGAGGCTTTCACGCACCCGGGAGGCGCAAGCCTTTGTTTCGAGACGGGCGATGGCACGCCGTGGCCGGTGGTGGTCATGGAAGTCGAGCAGGATGTCTCGCTGTGTCTGGACGTATCGGCGGTGCGCGACATCGTGCCGCGCCTGAGGCGTGACGAGCCGTTTCATCTGATGGGACAGGTCAATGGTGCGGTGGTCACCACCCAGACGCTCGAGATCCAGGAGTGGCGAGAGCTCGGTGAGCGCCTGCAGGTCATCTGCGCATATCCGCAGGCGGCATCGGTGCTGCACCGGCGCAGTAGCTTTCGTGCCGAACTGCGTGCGGACATGAACGTCATGGCCACCCTGAGAGTGGCGGGCCAGGATACGCCCTTCGAAGGGAGACTCGGCAACCTGTCCATGGGCGGATGCCTGCTGGAACTGCCGCTGTCCGCAGCGGCGGCGCTCAAGCCCGAGCAGGTCGTCGATAGCATCCGTCTGGCGTTTCCCAATCAGCGCCACTTCGAGCTGCCGGCCTGTGTCCGCCATGTGCGCACCGACGAAGGCTGGACGAAGGCCCTGGTGGGCTGCGAATTCACCGACCTGACGCCGGCCATGGAGCGCCTGCTGTGGTATTGCGTGACGGAGACCGAGCGCGAGAGCGCACGCAACGTGATGCATGAGGGACGGCCCCTGGCGCCTTCATCATTGTTTCAACCGCCTGGCGAGGTGCGCCGGGATATTTCGCGTCGGCGGCAAGCGAAGTCGCGGCCGGGAGGCGCGATGGCGGTCAGGTTGCAGAAGGTTGCCGACTATCTGAATGCGCAACTGGTGCAGCTGAAGAGTGGCGAGCCGGTGGCGGCGTCCCAGCTGTCGCGCAATACCGATACGCTGTTGACCCTGTGGGAGCAGGATCGTCAGGCCCTGCTGTATGCCGTGGCGTGTCTGCGGGACGAGTCGAGCCTGGTTCAGCACAGCCTGGCGGTGGCCGTGCGCATGCTCGATCTGGGACAGTCGCGTCGTCTGGCCCCCGAGCGTCTCAAGGCCGTGGTGGCCTGTGCGCTGATCCATGACCTCGGCAAGGGGCTGCTGCCGGATCGCTTGCTGCGTGACGAGGCGCTGGATGCCGAGGAGCAGGTGCAGCTGCATCGCCACGTCGAGTTGATACTCGAGCGTCTCGGCGAGTGCCGCTGGCTGGATGCCGACGTCGCGGCCCAGGTGATCGGCATGGCCAACGAGCGTTTCGATGGCAGCGGCTATCCCGCCAGACTCGAGGGAGAAGCGTTGCCGACCCTGGCGCGCATGATGGCGGTGGTCGATGTCGCCGATGTCATGACTCGCCCGCGGCCGGGGCGTGCCGCCTGGACGCAGCGCGATGTCTATCGCCACCTGTTCACGCATTCCGACGCCTTCGACAACACCTGGGTACAGCGCTATATCCGCCGCTTCGGAGTGGCGCCCATCGGTTCCCTGGCGTTGTACGCCAACGGGGCGCTGGCATGGGTCAAGCATCACGACGCGCGCGGCAATCCCGACGCGGTGCACGTCGTGCTCAATACCCGCAACCCCAAGCGCCGGCTCGACCAGCCGTTGAGCGGTCCCGACCTCGATCAGCTGGGAGCACTGAAGGAGACCGTCAACTCCGCCCGCTACCGCCTGATGCCACCTTGAGCAGGCGAGTTTCTTCTTGGCTTGTCTGAGGTCCTCGACGCAGGTCGCCGGGCCGTGCTCCAAATTCGCGCTTGAAGGCCGTGGCGAAGTTGGCGGCGTTGGTATAGCCGGCCAGAATGGCTGCAGCTTCGACACTGATGGCTTCATTGCGCAGTGCCGCCAAGGCTGTTTCGAGGCGACGACGTCGAAGGAAGCGTCCCAGTGGTTTGCCGTAACAGGCGAGGAATCGTCGTTGCAGACTGCTCAGGCTCATACCCAGACGCCGGGCCAGTTCTTCCTGCCCCAGACGATGGGCTTCGCCGCTCTCGACTAGCGTCATCAAGCGTTGCAGTCGACGGTCTGTCGGGTAGTGTTCTCTTTCCTCGTCATGTTTCTGCCCCTCCCGATCGTGTCCGAGAGCGGCCAATGCTTCACCGGCCATCGCCATAGCACAGCCGCTCAGTTGCAGGCGATGGGCATCATCCCGGCTGTACAGGAAGCGCTCGTCGAACAACCGTTCGGCGAGTCTCAGCAGTCCCGGCGATGGCGACCAGCGGACCAGCTGCGCTGTGTGACTCGAGGTAATCGAGTAGCCGTGTCGTAACAGCCAGTCCGGTGTGAGGGTTAGGGTCAGGGTCCGCTCGTGGCCGCCGATACGTCCCCGTCGAGCGAAGCGAGTGGCTTCGGGAAGCCTGGCCAGCAGTCCGGTGCTCGGCGCCGACAGCCCTAGCGACACTGCCTGATCGCCATAGCTCACGCGAGCCTCGCCGGCGACGACCAGGGCGATCTTGACCCCCGCCGGTAGTAAGGCACGGGTGACCAGATCGTAACGATCACTGACATCGGCCAAGCGCAGCTGCATGCCTGGCTGGAGCTCGGCGAGTTGCATGCGTCCGTCGAGCAGGGCCGAGCGTCGGTCCCAGTTCGGTGCATCGAGGGCCTGTCGCGTGACCAGCGATGCCGATAGCCGTCGCAATTCCTTGGCTTCGATCTCGTGCTTGCCCGACTCAGGCATGAGGCGATGCGCCACTACCGCTGTCATCGCAAAAGGTTCCCCTCACTTTGATCAAGATGGAAAGCCGTTTTTGCAAAGCGATCCGCTGTCCTCGCAAAGGCGGTCGTTGCTGCCAGGTGAGATAATGCTGATTCTTCATCGTAATTGCAATGAATTCTCATTTATGTTGATGCCTGTTGGACAGGCACAGGGTACGACAGCAAGGGAACACGATATGGCAACTCATAAACGCACGACGTATTGGGCGGTCGCGGCTGTCGGGGGGCTGACCAGCCTCCTGAACGTGCATCAGCTCGCACTGGCTCAAGAAGTGGATTCCTCGAACCGGCTGAACACCATTACCGTCGAGGGAAATCGCCTCTACGAGATGCTCTCATCCGAGATGACCGGTGGGTATACCGTCGATGCAGCGACTGTGGGCACCAAGATACCGGCCTCGCTACGCGATATCCCACAGTCGGTCTCGGTGATCACGCGCGAGGCCATTGAAGATCAGAACTTTCAGACCCTCGATGAACTAGGGCGTCGCACGCCGGGTATGCGCGTACTTAGCAATGACAATGGCCGCTCATCGATTTACGCCCGCGGTTATGAGTACGATGAATACAATATTGACGGCTTACCTGCGCCGATGACCAGCATTAATGGTTCGGTGCCGTCGCTGGCCGCATTCGACAGGGTAGAAATCATGCGTGGCCCATCGGGGCTGTTCAACAGCACCAGCGAGATGGGGGGTGTCGTGAACCTGGTGCGCAAGCGTCCTACCCGCGAATTCCAGGGGCACGTCAGCGGCAGTCTGGGGAGCGTCGGTCAGCGTAACCTGCAGACTGACCTGTCAGGACCGATCGACGCCGAAGGTCGTGCGCGCGGCCGTTTGGTCATCGATCATACTGGGCACCCCGAGTTCGTCGATCATAACGACAACGAACAGAACGATATCTATGCGGCGCTGGACATCGACCTCGACGCGTCGACCACGCTGGGGCTTGGCTTCCTCCACAGCAATAAAGACATCGTCGTCAACAACGGGCAGCCGGTGGATAGCGACGGCGACTTGCTCTATGGCCGTCGTTCGGCGTTCTACGGCGCCGAATGGAACAACTTCGAAAGTCGCTCCAACGACTGGATCGCCGAGCTGACGCACCGCTTCGCCAATGGCGGTTACGGGCGTGTCGCGACACGTTATTCCGATCGCCACGCCGATTACAATTATGCCTTTGGCGGCAGCTCGCTGGATGACGACGGTACCCTGTCGGTCGCCGGGACCGCTGCGCACGTCGATCAGCAGGCACTTTCCTTGGATGCCAGTTACAGCCAGCCGTTCTCGGTCTTTGGCAATGTCAGCGAGTTCGTCATCGGTAGCGACTACAAGCACTACGCAACCGACACCGAGTCAGGGCGCTCGCGCGGCTTGACCTCCGATCCCGTAACCCTCGACGAACTCAATGGCCTTGCTTACGTCGATATCCTGGCCAGCGCTCGTGCCAGCGGTCGTGGCTATAGCCACAGCGAAACCACGCTCGAGGAGACCGGCGTCTATTCCAAGCTGACGCTGCGTCCCGTGCAGTCGCTGGCACTGATCGCCGGGGGGCGGGCGAGCCGTTACGACGTCGATTATGCCGATCGCGTTGCCGACGACCGTCAGAGCCGTAGCGATACCGAGTTCACGCCCTATGCCGGATTGGTCTACGATGTTGACGCCCATCACTCGCTCTACGCCAGTTACTCCCAGGTCTTCAAGCCTCAGACTAGTTACGATGCCGACGGTGACTTGCTCAAGCCCCGAGAAGGCGAGCAATACGAGGCAGGTATAAAGGGCAGCTATTTCGGCGGTGATCTCAACGCCCGAATCAGTGCCTTCCGCCTCTACGACGAGAACCGCGCCGCGTCGCCCGCCGACCCCGGAGCCTCCTATTCCGAGGCGGTGGGCAAGATGCGCATCCAAGGGACCGAATTCGAGGTCACCGGCGGTTTGACCGATCAATGGGATGTCATCGCCGGTTACACTTACATGGATACCGAGGTGCAGGAAGCCTCCACGACGCGCGACGACGGGATCTTCCTGCTGATGCCGCGCAACATCGTCAACATCTGGACCCAGTATGGCTTTGTGGGCGGGTCGCTGGACGGCCTGCACATTGGCGGCGGGGTGACCGCGATGAGTGACTTCAACTCCAGTAGTGGTGTAGAGGCGCCGGGCTACGCGGTCGTCGATGCCATGCTCGGTTACGACTTCACGTCGCATGTCAGCGGTCAGTTGAACTTCAACAATATCCTGGATCGCGAGTACTACAACCGTGTCGGCGGCGTGAACACCTTCAACATGGTCGGTGCCCCTTCGAACGTGGTCGCCTCGCTGCGTTATGATTTCTAATGTATTACGTCTCTGTATCTACGGCTGCCTGTTTTGGACAGCTGTCTTGCAGGCGACCTTTGCGGCTGCCGAGGTGCCGAGCGTGACCGTCGATTCCGTGATCCTGCCGAATAGTCAGCAATGGGCCATGCATGGCGACGCTACCGGACGCGACTACCTCATTCAGGTCTCTGTGCCCGACGCGCCGCCGCCGGCCGGCGGCTATCCGGTACTCTACGTGCTTGATGGCAATGCGCGTTTTCCGCTGGCGGTGGTGGGACGCGACAGCCTGACGCTACAGGGGCCGGATGGTGGCACCAGTCCCTGGTTGATCGTTGGCATCGGCTATCCCGATACCCGTCGTTTCAATGGTTCTGCACGCAGCGAGGACTACACCCCGGCCGTATCGAACATGCCAGCGATCGATTCGCGAGGTCGGCCTGTGGGCGGTGCGGAATGTTTTCAGGTTTTTCTTCACGATCAACTTCTACCACGGATTGCCGCGCGCTTCGATGTCGACTCATCGCGTCGAGCACTGCTGGGCCACTCCTACGGTGGTCTGTTCGCGTTGTATACTGCGCTGACCCGACCGCAGCTTTTCAGCGATTACATCGCCATCAGCCCATCGCTGTGGTGGGGCCATGGCTTCATGTATGAGCTGCCCTCGGTACCGGACAGCGTAAATGCCCGTGTATTGCTGGGCGCTGGCGATCAGGAACGGGGGCATAGGCCGGCATTCGCGCAGACATCCGGTGCCCGGTCCAATGCTTTGCCGACGATGTGCGACAATGTCGCTTGCTTTGCTCAATGGCTGAAGTCGCACCATCCTCATTGGGTCGTCAAGCACCAGACGTTCACTGGCTCCGACCATGGTAATGTCATGTGGCCGGCGGTGCGGGCGCTATGGCGATTTCTGGACAAAAGTCGGCTTGACAAATCGGAACAGTGACGTGGCGGCGGTAAGAGTTGGATTGGACCACACTCATGGATATGTTTCGATTCGCTGGAGGTGATTGAATGGCGTCTTCACGAAGGGCGACGTTTTCCGGTTTCATGCCGCCGCACGTGCTCGATCGAATCGCGGTGCAGGGTACCGAGCGCCAGCGGCGGTGTGCTCAGCAGACGTTGCAGGCCGACCAGTGGTTTCGTCTACGGGCCTCGCCGCCGCCAGCGCGCGACGCGGCGCGGGCCGTCGCCGGGCGGCCCGACCGCCGCATCCATTCCGCCGACCACGAACAGACGCTGCCCGGCCGTCTGGTGCGGGAAGAAGGCCAGGCCGCGCATGGGGATGCGGCCGTCGACGAGGCCTATGAGTGGCTGGGTGCGACCTACCGGTTCTACTGGGAGGTCTTCGGGCGCGACTCCATCGACGATCGAGGCATGCCGCTGATCGGCACCGTGCATTACGGCCGCGATTACGACAACGCCTTCTGGAACGGTGCGCAGATGGTCTTCGGTGACGGCGACGGCGACCTGTTTCGGCGGTTCACGGCGGCGCCGGAAGTCGTCGCGCACGAGCTGACCCACGGTGTGATCGAGCGCGATGTGGGGCTGGTCTACGCCGGCCAGTCCGGGGCGCTCAACGAGTCCCTGGCCGATGTCTTCGGGGTGGTGGTCAAGCAGTACCATGCCGGCCAGACGGCGCAGGAAGCGGACTGGCTCATCGGCGCGGCGTTGTTGACCGACCGGGTGCAAGGCCGTGCACTACGCTCCATGGAAGCGCCGGGGACGGCATACGATGACCCCGTGCTGGGACGCGATCCGCAACCGGGCCACATGCGCGATTTCGTCGACACGCAGGCCGACAACGGGGGCGTTCACATCAATTCCGGCATACCCAACCGGGCCTTTTACCTGGCGGCGGTGGCCCTGGAGGCGCCGGCGTGGGAGAGCGTCGCGCCCGTGTGGTATGCGGCGATGCGCGATGACGCCCTGAGCCGGGAATCGGATTTCGCGGCTTTCGCGGCACTCACCGTGGCGCATGCCCGGCGCCAGCATGGAGAGGGAAGTCGCGAGGCGCGTGCGGTGGATGACGCCTGGCGCGAGGTGGGCGTCGTCTCATGAGCCGCGTCGACGTGCCGTCGCTGTCGCACGACATGCGCCTGGCGATCAGTCGCGAGGGCGGCTTTGCCTATCTGCCGGGACTGGCCGCCCCGCGCGAGATCGAGTGCGAGCGGCTCTCGGATGACGAATGCGCCCGGCTCGGCGAGTGGCTTAGCAGGCTGGCGAATGTTCCCGAGGCGTCGACCACCGGGGCCGATCGTCGCTGCTTCCGGTTGACGCTGAGCTCGCGACGCACCGGCGAGGCCTGCTGGCAGCGTCGGCTGGACGAGCCATGTGCGCCGGCCTGGCTGGTACGCCTGTGGCGCGATGGCGAGCGCGCGCTCGACGAGGACGACCCGGCGACGTAAGGTCGGGTTGACACGCCGTGCATGCAGCTGTTTAGTTAACTACATGATGACTTTCGACATGCGACTGCCACGTCTGGACCTACGACTTACCATCGGCCCATGAGCCGACGGGATGCCCCGCGCATTGTCACCCTTCCGGTACAGTGACCCCGGTCCAACGAAGAAAAATCCGCCATGTCGAACACCGCCACCGCCCCGAATGTTTACCGCGCCTTTTCCGTGCGTTCGCCCATGTCCGGCGATGCCGTCCGCGCGTCGATTCACCGCCTCACCGCGCCCCGCGAAGCCTTCGAGCCGCGGGGCGTCGTCGTGTTTGGGCGGGGCGATTTCCACAACGCCTATCGCTGAAGGAGGCAACGCCATGATGCTCCAGGACCCTTCCACCAAATATCGCCCCTTCGAGGCCGTCGACCTGCCCGACCGTCAATGGCCGGCGCAGCGGATAACGCATCCGCCCGTGTGGTGCAGCGTGGACATGCGCGACGGCAACCAGGCGCTGATCGACCCCATGGACCTCGAACGCAAGCGGCGGTTTTTCGACCTGCTGGTCAAGACCGGCTTCAAGCAGATCGAGGTCGGTTTTCCCTCGGCCTCGCAGATCGACTTCGATTACGTGCGCGAGCTGATCGAGGACGATGCGATCCCCGACGACGTGACCATCCAGGTGCTGACCCAGGCGCGGCCGCATCTCATCGAGCGCACCTTCGAAGCGCTGGAAGGCGTCAAGCGCGCCATCGTGCATGTCTACAACGCCACCGATCCGGTGTTTCGGCGCGTGGTGTTCGGCGTCGACAAGGCCGAATGCATCAAGATCGCCACCGACGCCACGACACAGATCAAGGACATGATGGCGGCACGCCCGAATACCGACTGGACCTTTCAGTACTCGCCGGAACTCTTCACGTCGACCGAGCTGGATTTCGCCGTGGATATCGTCGATGCCGTCAGCGAGGTCTATGCACCGACACCGGCCAAGCCGATGATCGTCAACCTGCCGGCGACGGTGGAGATCGCCACGCCCAACCATTATGCCGACCAGATCGAGTGGTTCTGCCGTCATGTGGCGCGGCGCGACAGCCTGGTGGTGAGCGTCCATCCCCACAACGACCGCGGCACCGGGGTGGCGGCGGCGGAGCTGGCGTTGATGGCCGGCGCCGACCGTGTGGAAGGCACGCTGTTCGGCAACGGCGAACGTACCGGCAACGTGGATATCGTCACCCTGGCGATGAACATGTATACCCAGGGCGTGCATCCGCAGCTCGACTTTTCCAACATCACGCCGCTGATGCGCGAGGTGGAGCACTGCAACCAGTTGCCGGTGCATCCTCGCCACCCGTATGTCGGTGACCTGGTGTTCACGGCGTTCTCGGGCTCGCATCAGGATGCCATCAAGAAGGGCATGGCCGAGCGCCGCGACAATCCCGACAGCCTTTGGGGCGTGCCGTATCTGCCCATCGACCCGCTCGACGTGGGGCGTTCCTACGAGGCGGTGATCCGCGTCAACAGCCAGTCGGGCAAGGGCGGGGTGTCCTACCTGCTGGAGCAGGAGCACGGCATCGAGTTGCCGCGTCGTCTGTCCATCGAGTTCAGCCAGGTGGTGCAGACGGTGGCCGAGCGTACCGGGCGCGAGATCACCTCCCAGATGATCTATCGCACCTTCGAGGATGAATACCTCACCAGCCGCGACCCCTATGCGCTGATCAATCATCGCCTGAGCTCGGACGACGATAGCCCGCGCGTACGCCTCGACGCCCAGATCGACGAGCAGGGCGAGCGCCGCCATGTCACCGGCGAGGGCAACGGTCCGCTGGCCGCCTTCATCAAGGCGCTGGCGGCACATGGACTGGACGTCGAGATCATCGATTATCACGAGCACTCGCGCGGCCAGGGGGCGGATGCCGAGGCGGTGGCCTATGTCGAGGTGCGTGTCGAGCAGACGCCGGTGTTCGGGGTCGGTGTCGACGAGAGCATCACCAGCGCCTCCATGAAGGCGGTACTCGGCGCGCTGAATCGCCACTGGCGTACTCAGCAGGCGCCGGCGCCCAACGTCACCGCCGAGACGCTCGGCGAGGCCTGAGGTCGGCATGGGCATGCGTCGCCGTGCACTCCTGCTCAGCCTGACGTTCGCGGTGGCGGTGCTCGTGCTGGCCGGGGCGCTGGCGGTCCTGGCGCCCTCGGGGGCGGCCCCCTCGGCCGGCGAGGGGGCGCGCTCGGGCGTCGTGACGCTGCGCGAGGCCTATCGGGAGCACCGCAGCGGGCTGCAGGTCGAGGCGCGCGGCGAGGTGATTCGCCTCTTGCCGGACGACGACGATGGCAGCCGCCATCAGCGCTTCATCCTGCGCCTGTCGAGCGGCCAGACCGTGCTCATCGCCCACAACATCGACCTGGCGCCCCGGCTGGAGGGATTGCGCCCCGGGGAGACGGTCGCCTTCTTCGGCGAGTACGAATGGAACCCCGAGGGCGGCGTCGTGCACTGGACGCATCACGACCCCGGCGGCGACCATCCCAGCGGGTGGCTCGAGTACCAGGGACGGCGCTATCACTGAACGTCGCGATTTCCCGCCTGCCAGGCAGTGGCGTAGGCTGGGGCGATGCATGAACCGCAAGGAGACGAACATGCCCGAGCATTCCCACTTCCAGCACGCTCTCGAGGCCCTGGACGCCGCGCATGCCGAGGACCCGCGACGCGAGGTGACCGATACCGGCGAGGTGGCCGCCGAGCTGCTGTACGCCCAGCGCATGAGCGAGTGGCTGGCGCGTGTCGCCCCGCATGCGTCGGAACCGCTGCAACTGGCGGTACGCGCCCAGCATCTGCGCCGCTGGGAAGTGCCGCGCGGTGACTACCCGCAGGATCGTCCCGGCTATCTGGCCTGGCGCCGCGATCTGGGGCGCCGCCAAGCGGCGTTGGCCGAGACGATCGTGCGCGAGGCGGGATACGACGCGGCAGCGGTACAGCACGTGGGCGCCTTGATCCGCAAGGAGAACCTCAAGCGCGATGCGGACACCCAGGCGCTGGAGGATACCGCCTGTCTGGTCTTCATGGCCCATTACTTCAGCGATTTCGCCCGCGAGCACGATGACGACAAGCTGGTGCGCATCGTCGCCAAGACCTGGCGCAAGATGTCGCCGCGCGGACACGAGCTGGCATCAGCGCTGACGCTGCCCGAGCGGGAACGCGAGCTCGTGGCGCGCGCCCTGTCGGCGTGAGGCCATCGAGAACCTAGGCCAGTGGCGTCTTGCTGGCCTCCCCGGGAACCTCGCGCACCAGACGCGGCATCAAAAAACCGGCGAGCTGGGTGCGCAGGGTTTCGACCAGCGACACCGCCTCGGCATCGGGGACGTCGAAATGCGCGGCGCCCTCGACCGGGTCGAGCACGTGCAGGTAATACGGCAGGATGCCGACCTCGAAGAGCCGCTCTGAGAGCCGGGCGAGCGTCTCGACATCGTCGTTGACGCCTCGCAGCAGTACGCTCTGGTTGAGCAGCGTGACGCCGGCGCCGCGCAAGCGCTGCATGGCGTCGGCGACCCCGGCGTCGATTTCGTTGGGATGGTTGATGTGTACCACCATCACCGTCTGCAGCCGGGTGGCGGCCAGCCAGTCGAGCAGGGGACTGTCGACGCGGTCGGGAATCACCACCGGCAGGCGCGTGTGCAGGCGCAGGCGCTTGAGGTGCGGTATGTCCGCCAGGCGCTCGGCCAGCCAGGCCAGGCGACGGTCGGGCGAGGCCAGGGGGTCGCCGCCGGAGAAGATGGCCTCGTTGATCGAGGTGTCCTGACGCAGATAGTCGAGCGTGGTCTCCCACTGCCCGCGCGAGGGCGAGTTCTCGGCGTAGGGAAAGTGGCGGCGAAAGCAGTAGCGGCAGTTGATGGCGCACGCCGGGCTGGCGATCAACAGCACCCGGTTGCGATACTTGTGGATCAGCCCCGGCCGGGGACGGTGCTCGGCTTCCTCCAGGGGATCGCCGACGAACCCTGCGACAGGCTCGCTCTCCCGGTCGAGAGGCAGCACCTGGCGCAGCAGGGGGTCGTCGGGGTCGCCCGGGCGGATGCGCGCCAGATAGGCGTGCGGGACGCGTACGGGAAACAGGGCATGGCCCGTCTCGGCGCCTCCGAGCCAGGCCGTGTCGAGGTCGAGGCGTCGACATAGCTCATGCGGGTCGCGCACCGCGTCGCGCAGCTGGGCCTGCCAATCCTGACGATGCTGACGCGGCGTCAGCGGGACGGCCTCCGAGGCGGGATCGTCTGGCGAGGTGCTGTCGCTCTGCAAAGCAGCGGATGTTCGGGTTATCATGGGCGGCTATTTCCTATGGGCCTCGTGATGGCGGTGGCGTCACCCCATGACGAGGCGCATCGAGCAATCTCCGTAGCGCACGCTACGGCGCATGCAACTAGCGAGGCATCATGGCGACGTATTCTACCAATGAATTCAAGGGCGGTCTGAAAGTCATGCTCGACGGGGATCCGTGCAGCATCCTCGAGAACGAGTTCGTCAAGCCGGGCAAGGGCCAGGCATTCAGCCGCGTCAAGCTACGCAACCTGATCACGGGGCGTGTCTGGGAGCGCACCTTCAAGTCCGGCGAGTCGCTGGAAGGTGCCGATGTGCTGGAGCTGGACATGGAGTACCTCTACAGCGACGGCGACATGTGGCACTTCATGCGCACCGACGGTTCCTTCGAACAGTACGCCGTCGACAAGAAGGCCATGGGCGACGTCGAGAAATGGCTCAAGGAGCAGGTCGTCTACACCGTGACGCTGTGGAACGACAACGCCATCGCCGTATCGGCACCCAACTTCATCGAGCTGGAAGTGGTCGAGACCGACCCCGGCCTCAAGGGCGACACAGCACAGGGCGGCTCCAAGCCGGCCACGCTGTCCTCCGGCGCGGTGGTGCGCGTCCCGTTGTTCATCAACGAAGGCGAAGTGCTCAAGGTCGACACCCGGACGGGCGAATACGTTTCGCGGGCCTGACGGCGCGCTGCCGGAGCCGGCGCGCTCCGAGCAACGTCCGTCCTGTGAAAGTTTCGTGATGACAGGCCACGCTTCGGCGTGGCTTTGTCGTTTCCAAAGGAGCGTTTGATGACCACCGAATGGCAGCCCACGGCGAGTATCGAGACACTGCGCGAGCGGGCGCGGCTCTTGGCGCGGGTGCGAGCGTTCTTCGCCGAGCGCGATGTGCTGGAGGTGGAAACGCCGGTGCTGGGGCACGGCGGCAGTACCGATGCGCACCTCGACTCGCTCGCGCTGACGGCGACGACGCCGCAGGGCCGCGAGCGGCTCTGGCTGCAGACCTCGCCGGAATTCCACATGAAGCGGCTGCTGGCGGCGGGGAGCGGGCCGGTCTTTCAACTGGCGCGCAGTTTCCGCGACGGTGAGGTGGGGCGTCGCCACAATCTCGAGTTCACCATGCTCGAATGGTATCGGCCGGGCGTCACGCTGGATGAGTTGATCGCCGAAGGCGATGCGCTGATCCGTCATGTCTTGCCGGGCGACCCGGGCCCCTTGCGCCGTCGTCGCTATCGCGAGCTGTTCCGCGAGGCGCTGGATCTCGATCCGTTCACGGCACCGCTCGAGGCATTGCGTGCGCGTGCCGAAACGATCGGGGGGCTATCCATGCGCGATGCCGACCGCGATGGGTGTCTGGACCTGCTGATGAGCCTGGCGATCGAGCCGCAGCTGGGGCAGGGCGGTATCGATGTCGTGGTCGATTATCCCGCCTCGCAGGCCGCGCTGGCCCGCAAGCATCGCGATCCCGAGGATGGGGTGGAGGTCGCGGCGCGCTTCGAGATCTATCTCGGCGGGCTCGAGCTCGCCAACGGCTACGACGAACTCACCGATGCCGCCGAGCAGGCCGCTCGCTTCGAGACCGACAACCGCCAGCGTCAGGCGCTGGGCAAGCCCCATGTCGATATCGACCGGCATCTGCTCGCGGCGCTCACGGCCGGCATGCCTTCCGGCAGCGGGGTGGCGCTGGGCATGGATCGCTTGATCCAGCTGGCGCTGGGCAAGGAAAGCGTGGCGGAGGTGATGGCGTTTGCCACGCCGCGTTGCTAGCGCCGAGCCCAGCCTGGCGGAGCCAGCCCCAGCGGGGGCGCTGTAAACCTTCCCCGGGCGCTACTTTTCCATCCCCGGCTAAAAGCCCCTCGCTTCGCCTTGCCCGGCGACTCTATCCTGGCCGAGGCGCTCAGGAAGCGAGGGACTGCCCCATGTTGACCACCAGGCCGTCGGTGCAGACATCGCGAAATGCGACGTCGTGGCCGAAGCACATCACCACGGTGGAGCCGAGCTTGAAGCGACCCATTTCCTGACCCTTCTCGATCACGATGGGCTCGTCGAAACGTGTCGTCTGGACACGTCCGCTGAGCGGGGTGACCTGACCCGCCCATACCGTTTCGATGGCGGCGACGATCATCGCGCCGACCAGCACCATCGCCAGCGGACCGTGTTCGGTGTCGAACAGGCAGACCAGACGCTCGTTGCGGGCGAAGAGCCCCGGCACGTGGTTGGCGGTGGCTTGATTGACCGAGAACAACCGCCCCGGCACATAGACCATTTCGCGCAGGGTGCCGGTGACGGGCATGTGCACGCGGTGATAGTCGCGCGGGGACAGGTAGACGGTGGCGAAGCTGCCCTCCCGGAACGGCGCGGCGCGGGCGGCGTCACCGCCGAGCAGGGCGTTCAGCGAGTAGGTATGCCCCTTGGCCTGGACCAGGGTGTCCTGGCGTATGGCGCCGAACTGCGAGAGCGTGCCGTCGGCCGGCGAGACCACGCCCTCGCCGATGGGCCGGGCATCCGCGCGCAACGCCCGGGTGAAGAAGTCGTTGAAACAGGCGTAAGCCTCGGGGTCGCTTTCGAGCGCCTGGCTCATGTCGACATCGAAGGTACGAATGAAACGCCGAATCGCCCAGTCCTTGAGCCATGGCGTACGGCTCTCGGCGAGCTTGCCCACCCCACGCGAGATCAGGTGGTGGGGAAGGGGGTACTGCATTCTGGCGAAGAGTTCGTCGCGATCCACGGGCGTATCCACGGCAACGGAAGAGGACCCGCCACCTTAGTCGCAGCGGCGGGGCGTCGCAATACTTCGTTGACGGCGACGAGAGGATCGAACGCGCGTCCCTCGTCCAGTCACCGAGGCTCAGCGCTCGATGGGCGTGTCGTCGCGGTTGCCCCATTCCTGCCAGGAGCCGGGATAGGCACGCATCTTCTCGAAGCCCAGGGCCTTGCCGACCAGCCAGGTGAAGCCGCTGCGGTGGTGGCTCTGGCAGTGGGTGACGATCTCCATGTCCGGGGTCAGGCCCAGCGCGTCGAGTTCGGTGATCAGTTCGGCATAGTCGCGGATGCGCAGGTCGCGCTGGCGGTCCATCGCCTCGGTCCATTCCATGTTGACGGCCCGCGGGATGTGGCCGAGATGCCGGTTCTGGCCCTTTTCGCCCCGGTATTCGGCCGGTGAGCGGGCGTCCCATACCGCCAACTGGACCTCGTCGAGGCGTTGGAGCAGCTCGTCGCGCTCGATCATGACGCCGGGGTTGCGAATCTCCGCCCGGTAGTCGCTGGGCTGCGGCTGATGCGGCTCGCGGGATTGCGTCAGGCCGGCCGCGCGCCAGGCGTGAATGCCGCCGTTGAGGTAGGAATACCGGGTATGCCCGATGAGCTCCAGCGTCCACAGCAGGCGTCCGGCCCAGCCGCCGCCTTCATCGTCATAGGCCACGACGTGCGTATCGCGGGTCAGGCCGAGTTCGGAAAACAGCGCCGAGAGGGCGTCTTCATCGGGCACGTCGTTGGGTACCGGGCCATCGCCCGCCAGCAGGCGTCGATGATCGAGAAAGATGGCGCCGGGGACATGCCCCGTCGTGTAGCTCTCCGCCTTGAGCGGCACATCGACGATCAACAGGTCGGGGGCGTCTAGATGCTCGGCGAGCTGTTCGGGCTCGACGATCAGCGGCAACAGATTGTCTTCGGAACTCATGGTCTTCTCCCACGGGTAACGTTGGGCGCGTGAATGCTGACCAGAGCATGGCACAAGCAGCGAGGCTTGTGCAGCCAATCCCGGCCACCGGGGGTGAGCGTGGCGGCCGGGATTGGCTATACTGCGCGGCGTCCCATCCCAACCCAACTTGTGTGGAGAATCCGACGTGCTCGAACGACTTTTCGGCATCCGGGCCCAGGGCAGCACCCCGCGTACCGAGATCCTGGCGGGGATCGCGACCTTTCTGGCCTCGATGTACATCATCGTCGTCAATCCGACGGTGCTCAGCGATGCCGGCGTGCCCTTTTCCAGTGCCTTGACCGCGACCGTGCTGGTCAGCTTCTTCGGCAGTGTGATGATGGGGCTCTACGCCAAGAACCCGATTCTGGTGGCCCCCGGCATGGGCATCAACGCGTTGTTCGCCTACACCATGGTGCTGGGAGCGGGCATGGAATGGCAGACTGCGCTGGGCTGCGTGTTCTGGGCGGGGGTGATCTTCGCGTTGCTGGCCGCCTTCAATGCCCGCCAGTGGGTGATCGATGCGATTCCGGCGCAGCTGCGTTACGCCATCGCCTGCGGCATCGGCCTCTTCATCACCACCATCGGGCTGGTCAATGCGCAGTTCCTCGAGCCCAACCCGGTCACCGTGGTCGGCATGGCCTCTCTCGACCCGGTGCTGGTGACCTTTCTGATCGGCTTTGCGGTCACCGCCTGGCTGGTGGTGCGTAACGTCCCCGGCGCGCTGATTCTGGGCATCGTCTTCACCACCTTGGCCAGCGTGCCGATCGGACGCTGGTGGGGCGATGGCAGCCGCTATTTTCCCGAGGAGCTGGCGACGCCGACGCTGGTCAACTTCAACGGCGTCTTTTCGATGCCGGATCTCAGTGGTCTGATGGCACTCGATCTGTGGGGCTCGCTGTCGGTGGCATATTGGCCGTTCATCTTCGTGCTGCTGTTCACGACCTTCTTCGACGCACTGTCCACCTTCATGGGAGTCTCCGAGGCGGGCAACCTGAAGGATGCCGATGGCAACCCGCGCAACATTCGGCGCTCGATGATCGTCGATGCCAGCGCCGCGTTGATCTCGGGGCCGCTGGGTACCAGCCCGGCCAACGCCTATGTGGAGTCCGCCGCGGGGATCAGTCAGGGCGGTCGTACGGGGCTCGTCGCGGTAGTGGTGGCGGTGCTGTTCCTGCCGTTCCTGTTCCTGTCGCCGCTGCTGTCGCTGGTGCCGGCGATTGCCACGGCGCCGGCCTTGATCCTGGTGGGCGTGTTCATGATGGACCCCATCCGGAATATCCATTGGCATCAGTTCGACGATGCGATCCCGGCCTTCGTGGCCATGGTGCTGATTCCCTTCACCTATTCGATCACGCATGGCATCGCGTTCGGTTTCCTGGCCTTCGTGATCGTCAAGCTGGCGGTGGGCAAGACCCAGGAAATCAAGCCCACCATGTGGGTGTTGTTCGCCCTCTCGCTGTTGCTGCTGCTCGAAGGCTGAGGCGTCGCCGGTCAGGGCGCCGCTCGCGAGTCGCGCCTGCCTGACCGGCGGCCAGCGGGGCGAATCAGCGCGGCAATGCCGCGTGGCGCTCCATCCGTTTCAGAAAGACGTCCATCACCCGCGCATAGAGCGCGGCGCCCAGGTGGGCGTCCTCGACCCCGGCATCCAGATTGGGATTGTCGTTGACCTCGATGACCACGACGCGCTCGCCGATCTGCTTGAGGTCGACGCCGTAGAGGCCGTCGCCGATCAGCCGCGTCGCCTTCAGCGCGGCCTTGATCACCGCCTTGGGCACCTCCGCGGGAGGATGCGTGGTGAAGCCGCCACTGCGGACCTTTTGCCGGGAGTGGTCGTAGATCTGCCAATGCCCGCGCGCCATGTAATAGCGGCTGGCAAACAGCACCTCGCCATCCAGGATGCCGACCCGCCAGTCGAAATCGGTGGGCAGCCACTCCTGCAGCAACAGCAAGGCGGACGACGCGAACAGACGCGAGGCCTCCTGCCTGAGCTCGTCGAGCGAGTTGATCTTGACCACGCCCTTCGAAAAGGCCCCGTCGGGGATCTTGAGCACCATGGGAAATTCGAGTTCGGCGATCTTGCGCGGCAGGTTCGCCAGGTCGTCGCGGCTGAGCAATAGCCCCTCCGGGGCGGGAACGCCGCGTGCCGCGAGCAAGGCATGCAGATAGACCTTGTTGGTGCAGCGCAGTATCGATTGCGGGTCGTCGATCACCACCAGGCCTTCGTGCTCGGCGCGCTTGGCCATGCGGTAGGTGTGATGGTCGAGTCGGGTGGTCTCGCGGATGAACAGCGCATCGAACTCGGCCAGACGGCCCTCATCCTTGCGGGTGATCAGGCTGACGTCGATGCCGCGCTGTCGGCCGGCGCGGATGAACTGCTTGAGCGCACTCTTGTTGCTGGGCGGCAGCGCCTCCTTCGGATCGATCAGAATCGCCAGGTCGAAACGGTAGCGACGCCGCGCCTTGGGCGTGCGCCAGACCTTGCGCGAGTGACGGTTCAGGGCGGCCGCGAAACGATCCTGCTCGCCGCCCTGCAAGGACGTGAGCGCCAGGGGCTTGAGCCGGGTCAGCCGCCATGTGCCATGACGCTTCTGGAACTTGGCTTCCAGCAAGGGACACGGCAGACGCTCGAAGAGGCGTCGCGCCAAGCGGCCGAGCCCGTCGTGCTCGCATTCGCCGAACAGCAACGTCAGGTGCAGCGTTTCGCCCACCAGCGCACCGCGTCTTTCGAGGTCGCGCATCATCGGCTCGAGCGATTCGAGTTGCAGGTCGATCAGCGCCTTGCGCGACAGCTGGTTGAGCGTCTCCACCGATGGCAGGACGCGTTGGCCGCGGGCCTGGGCAAGCAGCGACACGTAGTAGCCGGTCTCCAGATAATCGAGACCGCGGCACAGGTTGATGACGTGCGTCGCGTCGCGCGTCTTGTCCGGTGTCGCCGACGCCTGGGCCAGGAAGTCGGCGGCGCTGATCAGGTCTTCGGTGGGATAATAGGGGGACCAGTCGTCGAGGCGGTCGACGACGATGCGCAGACGGGACATGAACCTTCCTCGCAAGGGGAAAAGGAACGGCGACGGGCGTCGATCGCCCTGTCGAAAACCCGCCTAGAATGCGCAGTGGCCTGCCCGCAAAACAATAGCCCCATCTTGAAATAATTTCATGCCGAGGGCACGTGACAGACGTCGTGGCGCTACTCACAATCCGCGCAAACAGGGAGACTTCAGCATGCTTTTCTCGCTGCGGCCCGCCGTCGTCGCCGACCTCGATGCCCTGTGTCATCTCGAGGCGACGTGCTTCGACGGCGATCGCTTCACACGCCGCCAATTGGGTTACCTTCTCGCCCGTGCCAATGCCCATACGCTCGTTGCCGTGTCCACCGAAAACGAGCGTGCCGTGGGGTACGCGACACTGTTATTCCGGCGCAACAGCCAGACCGCACGCCTGTACTCTTTCTGCGTGAGCCAGGAAGCGCGCGGCGGCGGGGTGGGGCGTGCGCTCCTCGAAGCGCTCGAGCGCGAGGCCAGCCGGCGCGGCCTGACCCGCATGCAACTGGAGGTGCGCGCAGACAACCGCGTGGCACTGGGGTTGTATCGACGCATGGGCTTCTCGCCGCTGCGCTGGCTGGAAGAGTACTACGTCGACGGCTGCGCGGCCTGGCAGATGGACAAGGCATTGCCCGCGACGGGGCGAGATGCGACGACACCGGACACGCCGGTAGAAGGGCAAAGCCAGGACGGAGACTGCCGGGAGCATGCTAGAATCGCGCCCGATCTTAGCCCAGCGAGGAAGTGAACATGCCGTCTTTCGATATCGTCTCCGAGTTCGACAAGCATGAAGCCAGCAATGCCGTCGACCAAGCCAACCGCGAAATCCAGACCCGTTTCGACTTCCGGGGCGTGACTGCGAGCTTCACCCTGGAGGGCGAGACGGTGACGCTCGAGGCCGAGGTGGACTTCCAGCTCAAGCAGATGCTCGACGTGCTGCGCAACAAGCTGATCGCACGCGGGATCGACGCGCGCTGCATGGACATCAAGGAGCCGGTGACGAGCGGCGTGCGGGCGCATCAGGAGGTCGTGCTCAAGCAGGGGCTCGAGCAGCCGGAGTGCAAGGACATCGTCAAGCGCTTGAAGGAGGCCAAGCTCAAGGTGCAAGCGCAGATCCAGGGCGACAAGGTCCGCGTCACCGGCAAGAAGCGTGACGAATTGCAGCAGGCGATCGCGCTGCTCAAGAGCGACGCCGGCCCCGAACTGGCCCTCCAGTACACGAACTTTCGCGATTGAGCGCTTTTGTCACCCAGGCTTGATGGCCATCAACCTAACGTTTGACTGACGTTGCGGCCCGTCCCTCATCGCTCGATTCTATCGCCATAACAACCGCGACAGAACATAACGAGCGACGGGGGGAATGCACATGTTTGACCTGGGACGCGGCTTTCTTGCCACGGTCGAGCGGCGGCCGCATGCCATGGCCATCAGCGACGGGCCGGTTCAAAAGACGTACGCGCAATGGTTCGCCGACATCCAGAGCGTGGCTCGCCACCTCCGGCATCTCGGGCTGGGCAAGGGGGATCGGCTGGTGGTGGCGATGCAGAACCGCTGGCAGATGGCCACCCTGCATTGGGCCTGCCAGTGCGCGGGCATCGTCTTCACGCCGGTCAACTGGCGCTCGACGGCGCTGGATATCCGTTATTACCTGCAGGACGCCGGCGCCAAGGCCATTGCCTATGATGGCGCGGTCAGCGAGGCCGTGCAGGCATGTGCCGAGGCGCATGCCCTGGTGCGCATCGCGGTCGGCGACGTGCGGGACGCGGAGACGGTGGCGTTCGACTCGTTGCTGGGCGGCTCGGGCGAGACGTTGCTGCTGGCGCGTCCCGACGACTATGCCTTGATGCTCTACACCTCGGGCACCACGGGGCGTCCCAAGGGCGTGCCGCGGCGGCATCGTGTCGAGCGGGCCGCGACCACCGCGTACGTGGCGCAGAATCTCTACGGCCACGACGAAACCATGTTGGGCGTGATGCCGCTCTATCATGCGACGGGCGTGCGTGCGCTCCAGGCGATGGCGATGGTCGACGGGCGCTTCGTGTGCATTCCCAAGTTCGAGCCGGAGGTCACGCTCGCGGCGATCGAGCGCGAGCGGGTGACCAGCCTGAACCTGGTGCCCACGCTTTATCACATGCTGCTGGAAGCGCCAGGGTTCCGGCCGCAGCGCGTGGCCAGCATCGACAAGATCGGGTTCGCCGGGGCGCCGATGAGTGCCGGGTTGATCGCGCGCGTCGAGGCCGCGTTCACGCCCAGCCTGTTCGTCAACCAGTACGGTTGCTCGGAACTGTATGCCCTGACCGTCGATCAGCATGCCAACCACAAGCCAGGCTCTTCCGGGCGGGCGGCGCTCAACCAGCGGTTGCGGATCGTCACGGTGGGAGCGACCTCCCCCGACAGCGTGGTGCCCCAGGGCACGGAAGGGGAAATCGTGGCCGACCTGGCCGGCGACGAGGCCTTCGATGGCTATTGGAACAATGCCGAAGCGACGGCCAAGGCATTCAAGGAGGGCTGGTATTTCACCGGCGATACGGGCTATTTCGACGCTCAGGGCGACCTGTTCGTCACCGGGCGCGTCGACGACCTGATCAACTCCGGAGGCGAAAACATCAGTCCGCTGGAAATCGAGAACGTCCTGTCGTTGCATCCGCAGGTGGCGGAAGTCGCCGTGGTGGGCCTGCCCGACGACAAGTGGGGACAGGCGGTGACGGCTTTCATCAAGCTCCGTCAGCCCGTGGGCGAGCAGGAGCTCCACCACCACTGTCTCGAGGCCGGGCTGACCCGCTACAAGTGTCCGCGTGGCTATCGTTTCGTCGACGAGCTGCCCAAGTCGCCGGTCGGCAAGATCCTGCGCCGCCTGTTGCGCGTGCCTGCCGTTGCGCCCCTGCGGGACACCCCGGACGCGGTAGCGCGACATGCCAGGGCCTCGTTGGGGTGAGCCTGCGCGTTGCCTGACATCAGACGCCCCGCCGGCGGACCGCTCTCGGGTCTCGTCGGACGGGGCGAGTGGTTCACGCCCCTTACCATGCGCTAGAATGAATGTCGCGCGTCGAGCGCTGTCGTGTGCCAATGGCCTCGATAGTGAAGGATGATTTCTCCTGGGCGCGCATTCGGGCTTCAATGACCGAGGTGGCGTCGGGCGTCGTCATGCCAGCGATCTTGCGCGAAGCCCGGCGTTTCCCCCTCGCAATGTAAGGTGACGCGGCGCATGCGCGATATACGCAGGCTACTGTTCATTTGCTTGGCTGGCGTCAGCTTCTCGCTGGGCGTGATCGGCCTGTTCCTTCCCGTCATGCCGACCACGTGCTTCATGCTGGTGGCGGTATGGGCGGCCTCGAAGAGCTCGCCGCGTTTCGCCAACTGGATTCGCCGTCATCCTCGTTTCGGTCCGTCCATTCTGGCCTGGGAGCGCGAACGCGCGATCCCCAAGCATGCCAAGTGGATGGCCTGCATCATGCTGCTCGTCTCGATGGCGGTGATCGCCTTCACGGTAGAACCGCTGTGGCTCAGTGGGTCGCTGATCCTCGGTCTGACCGGGATTGCCGCCTGGATTCTGACCCGGCCGACCCCGTCGTTGGGGCGCTGCCCGGTCTTGTCCTCCCTCGAGGATTCCTCTTCCCGCCCCCGTCAGGAGTCGCGTTGAGCGCACGCCGGCCGGCATTTCTTCGGTGCGCTTTTGAGCCGACTCCATCGAACGCCGTACAATGCGGGGCATGTGCATGGCGCCCGAGGCGCGATGCGATGTCTTGGGGGCGCTGTCATGCCCCGACTTCAAGGAGCGTCGATCGATGTCCGAACCGCAAGCGACTCATCTCAAGGACTACCTGCCGCCCGCCTACCGGGTGACCCATACCGAACTGACTTTCGACCTGGCCCCCTCGGCGACGACCGTGACGGCGCGGCTGCATGTCGAGCGTCACCCCGAGCGCGAGGCGGGATTGCCGCTGCGGTTTGCCGGCGACAAGCTGTCGCTGGAACGTATCGCCGTGGACGGTCAGACATTGCAGGCGGATGAGTACCAGGTCGACGACGAGGGCCTGACCATCCCCACCGTGCCGGAGCGCTTCCTGCTGGACACTCAGGTGTCGATCGACCCCGCGGCCAATACCGCGCTCGAGGGGCTGTATCTCTCCAACGGCATGTTCTGCACCCAGTGCGAGCCGGAAGGCTTTCGGCGGATCACCTTCTATCCCGACCGCCCGGACGTCATGGCGACCTTCTCCACCACGGTGGTGGGCGACAAGGAGACGCTGCCGGTGTTGCTCTCCAACGGCAATCCGGTCGAGCGCGGCGAATTGCCGGGCGAGCGTCACTTCGTCACCTGGGAGGATCCGCACCCCAAGCCCAGTTATCTGTTTGCGCTGGTGGCGGGCAAGCTCGAGAAGGTCGAGGACCACTTCACGACCATGAGTGGCCGCGACGTCACGTTGCAGATCTGGGTCGAGCCGGAGAACCTGGACAAGACCGACCATGCCATGGCCTCGCTCAAGCGCGCCATGCAGTGGGATGAAGAGACCTACGGGCGTGAATACGACCTCGATCTGTTCATGATCGTGGCCGTCAACGACTTCAACATGGGCGCCATGGAGAACAAGGGGCTCAACATCTTCAACTCGGCGGCGGTCCTCACGCATCCGCAGACCGCCACCGATGCGGCCTTCCAGCGGGTGGAGGGCATCGTCGCGCACGAGTACTTCCATAACTGGTCGGGCAATCGCGTGACCTGCCGTGACTGGTTCCAGCTCTCCCTGAAGGAAGGCTTCACGGTCTTCCGCGACCAGACCTTCAGCGCCGACACCAACTCCGCGCCGGTCAAGCGCATCGAGGACGTGTCCTTCTTCCGCACGGCCCAGTTCGCCGAGGACGCGGGGCCGACCGCCCACCCCGTGCGTCCGGACCATTACATCGAGATCTCCAACTTCTATACCCTGACGATCTACGAGAAGGGCGCCGAGATCGTGCGCATGCTGCGCAACCTTCTCGGCTGGGAGACGTTCCGTCAGGGGTCGGATCTCTATTTCGCGCGTTTCGACGGCCAGGCCGTGACCATCGAGGACTTCGTCGATTGCATGGCGGAGGTTTCGGGGCTCGATCTCGATCAGTTCATGCGCTGGTACTCCCAGGCGGGCACGCCGGAGATCGACGCCCATGGCGAGTACGACTACGCCAAGTGCGAGTACCACTTGCGGTTGTCGCAACGCACGCCGCCCACGCCCGGCCAGGCGGAGAAGGCGCCTTTGCATATCCCGGTGCGCATGGGACTGGTGGGTACCAAGTCCGGACGTGACCTGAGCCTGACGCTGGATGGCGAGGCGCTGGGCACCGAAACGGTGCTGCACCTGCGTGACAGCGAGCAGACCTATGTCTTCACCGGCATCGACGAAGCCCCGACGCCGTCGCTGCTGCGCGGATTCTCGGCCCCGGTCTACCTGCGCTACCCGTATTCGCGCGAGGATCTGTCCTTCCTGCTGACCCACGACGCGGACGACTTCAACCGCTGGGACGCGGGACAACGGCTCACCATGCTGGCGCTCGACGACCTCATCGCCGCGCACCGCAACGGCGTGGAGAAAGTCATGGATGGTCGCGTCATCGACGCGTACCGTCGCCTGTTGACCACCGAGACCGATGACAAGGCGGTGCTGGCCGAAATGCTGACGTTGCCCTCGGAGGCCTATATCGCCGAGCAGCAGCCGATGGTCGACGTGGACGCCATCCACGCCGCGCGGGACTTCGTGAAGCAGTCATTGGCCACGGCATTGCGCGATGAGTTCCTGGCGCTCTACGAGGCGCATCGTAGCGACGCGCCCTACGCCCCCGAGCCCGAACAGATCGCGCAGCGTCGCGTGAAGAACGTGGCGCTCGAATACTTGATGAGCATCGAGGACGAGCAGGGCATTGCGCTGGCCAACGCGCAGGTCGAAGCCGAGGACAACATGACCGATGTCCGGGCCGCGTTGACGATGCTGGTGCACAGCTCGCGGACCGATCTCGCCGAACCGGCGCTCAAGGCCTTCGGCGAGAAATGGGCACACGATCCGCTGGTCATGAACCAATGGTTCACCATCCAGGTCACGCGGCCCCAGGCGGACGTTCTCGAGCGGGTCAAGTTCCTCATGGCGCATCCGTTGTTCTCGCTCAAGAACCCCAACAAGGTGCGGGCGTTGATCGGGGCGTTCGCGGCGCAGAACCGCGTCAATTTCCATCGTCTCGACGGCGAGGGCTATCGCCTGCTGGCCGATGTGGTGATCGAGCTCAACCGGCTCAATCCCGAGATCGCGGCGCGGATCATCACGCCGTTGACGCGCTGGCAGCGTTTCGACGAGCAGCGTCAGGCCCTGATGAAGGCCGAGCTCGAGCGCATTCGCGCCGAGGAGCTCTCGCCCAACGTCTTCGAAATGGTCGAGCGCGCGCTGGCCGACGCCTGAGGCGCGTGCACGCGAGACGATGACGGCAAGACGCCGCTGCCCCGGCAGCGGCGTCTTCGTCTGGCACGCAGGGCGCTCGCCTCAGCGCATCAGCCAGCCGAGCACCAGCAGCCCGAGAAACAGCCAGATGATGCCGCCGACGAACGCACGCCTCACCAGTGCCCGGATGCCTCGATAGAGCATCCAGATGCCGATGACGAGCACGACCAGGTTGATGAGCGAGGGGTTGACGCCCAGCGAGCGGGCGAGGCCGTCGAAGAAGCGGTCGATGGCGACCCACAGCCCCGCGAACAGGGTGGAGAGTGCGTCGACGACGACGCGCAAGGCATCGCCCAGGAACTCGCCGAGCCAGTGGAAGAATCTATCGATCTGCATGTCACATCCTTTTTGTGAGCGTGCTTGCGTGCGCGAGGCGCCTCATGCGCCATCCGGCGCGGGTCGTGCCATTCTATGCGGCAACGGCACGAGATGGCAGGGGGCACTCGGTGCAGCGGAGTGACCTGTTTACCCGGAGATTTGACGACGAGTCTCGTGGCGTCTAAAAATAATAAGTGAAGGCTTATTCAGTCTTCTTTCACTCAACGAGAGACAGCTCGATATGTCACCGATACAGGCCATGTGGGCAGGCAACGACTACGCAGTCATGAATCATGACCTGCGAGTCCCTGCCTGTCCGTGTGCCATCGACTGAGCTCTTCACTGGCCGCGGATCCTACCGCGGCTAGACTCGATCACCCTCTCGATTGTGTTTCCCGCCAGGATCCCGGCCTCGATCAGGAGAACGTGTGATGACTTTGTGGGAAATCCTTCGGGGAATGAAAAAAGCTGCGATTCAGCACCGCCGTAATCGGCAGACCTTCGATGACTTGGCACACTTGGATGCGCGTCTGCTGCGCGACATGGGGTTGTCTCGTGAGGGTGGTGTGGTGCGTCCGCTCGAGCCACTGGCCTTTCAACTCGAAAAGGGTAATGGTGCGCCGATGACGGGAATGCCTGCGCCAGGGGCGCGCCGCTCGCAAGCGGATTACTGTCCCCATTGCGGAGAAGCGCTGACGTAGCCTTGGCCGCGACTGTCCTGAGACGGTCGCGGCCAGTGCCATCGATCGCAAGGTGGAAAATGAAGGCAAGGTGGCCTTTATGCTTTTCCTCTTGCATGCTGAAAGTGCCGTGCGTTGGCTGTTGGTGGTGGGCGATGCAAGTTTTCTGCGCCCTAGCCGATAACAATAGGGCGCAACGCGCATTCATTCACTTGAAGGGGAAGTTTCATGGATACTGCCGTGAACGCTGCCGTGGGCACTGCGATGGCGCTGCAACAGCACAACGCCGATCAGCAGTCGCAGATGAGCCTGATCAAGGAGTCGTTGAATAATCAGGCGTCCCACGTGTCGCAGCTGATGGAATCCGTGTCACCGCAGCAGTCGCTTGCGACGACCGGCACCGTAGGCACGCAGATCAACACCTACGCCTGAACGTCGAAAATGCAGCGCGAAACGATGCCGTGGCCTCGCGCCACGGCATTTTTCTGCGCGCCGTCCTGCCTAGCCCTTGTAGCGTGACACGGTCTCCATGGCAGCCTGTCGCAACAGGCTGATATCGATACCCACGGCAATGAAGTCGAATCCCCATTGCGCATAGCGTCGGGCGTCCGCTTCGGCTGGCGCCAGAATGCCGGCCGCCTTGCCGGCGGCATGGGTCGCGTCCAGGGTATGCCGAATCATCGCCTGGACCTCGGGGTGAGTGGGGTCGCCGATGTGCCCGGTCTCCGTCGAGAGATCGAACGGGCCCACGAAGATGGCGTCGACCCCTGGCGTGGCGGCGATGGCCTCGGCGTTGTCGACCCCGCTGCGCGACTCCACCTGCACGATCAGGCATAACTCCTCATGCGCCTGGGCCATGTAGTCCTCGACGGCGCCCCAGCGCGTGGCGCGGGTCAGCCCGCCGCCCACGCCACGAAAGCCATGCGGCGGGTAGCGCGTGGCGGCGACCAGCTGCGCGGCCTGCTCGGCGGTATCGACCATGGGAATCATCAGCGTCTGGGTGCCGATGTCGAGCAGCTGCTTTATCAACGCCGGGTCGTGATTCACGGTGCGCACGACCGGTGCGCAAGGATAGGCGGCAAGCGCCTGCAGTTGCGCCAGGGTGGTCGGTACGATGTTGGGTGCATGCTCGCCATCGATCAACAGCCAGTCGAAGCCGGTGGTGGCCAGAATCTCCGCGGCGTAGCCGGTGGCGAAGCCGGCCCAGCAGCCGTAGCGGGTATCGCCGTCGAGCGCGGCCTTGAAGGGGTTGCGGGGCAGTTGCATGGCATGTGTCCTGGTCGATAGATGACTATTGCATACAAAGAACGTAACAGGCTTCCTGTCACCCGACCATTGCACCAGTGTCTAATGGCCCTCCTCACGGGGAGGCGGCGGGATACGAGGGCACCGGGCGATGCTCGAGCACTCGACGCAGGACGAAGCTCGAGTGCGCGCCAGTGACGCCTTCGATGCGGGTGATCTGGTTGAGCAGCAGGTTCTGGTAGTCGTCCATGTCGTGTACCACGACCTTGAGTTGGTAGTCGGCCTCCTGGCCGGTGATCAGCAGGCATTCCTGAACCTGGGGCAGTGCCGCGACCTTGGCCTCGAAGTTGGCGAAACGCTCCGGGGTATGGCGGTCCATGGAGATATGCAATAGCGCGGTGAGGCTATGGCCCAGCCGCTTGGCGTCCACCAGGGCACGATAGCCGGTGATCAGGCCGTTGTCTTCCAGGGCCCGCACGCGCCGCAGGCAGGGGGAGGGCGACAGGCCGATGCGTTCGGCCAGCTCCTGATTATTGATGCGTCCGTGGCGTTGCAGGATGTCGAGAATTTGACGGTCGTAGCGATCGAGCGTCACGTTGGCGGCCTGGGCGTTGCTGTTTGGCATGAAATGTCTCTTCACGATGTTTTGTTAAAATTATATGCCAAAAGTGACGCGAAAGAAGGTCGAGTTTGCAATCCCCTGCGGGGAGTGACGACGTAAACTGTGTGCATTGCCACAAGCGATGGGCTCGCCGCATGGCTGGCCCGCGAGACCGTCGGCATCACAAGTGCCGACGCTATCAGCACCTTCATGCCGACCCGGCCCGGTGCCCGTTTCTTACCGGAAACGCTCCGCCTTCTACGATTCGGTCGTGTCACCGCCTGCCGGTCGAGCGGTCGAATCGTAGCGCTCCGTCACTTCATTTTCGCAGGACGCCTGTCATGAGCCGCTTCGACCATCGCAAGTATCGCCCCGCTCCCCGAGTGCCCGCCTTCGACCGTCAATGGCCCGATCGTGATCTGGTGGCGGCACCGACGTGGGTGAGCGAGGACCTGCGCGATGGCAATCAGGCGCTGCTCGAGCCGATGAGCGTCGAGCAGAAGCAGCGTTTCTGGCATCAGATCATCAAGGTGGGGATCAAGGAGGTCATGGTCGGCTTCCCGTCGGCCAGTCAGCCGGATTACGACTTCGTGCGCTGGCTGATCGAGGAAGATCAGATACCCGACGACGTGACCATCGCCGTGCTGGTGCAATGCCGCGAGCACTTGATCGAGCGTACCTTCGAGTCGCTGGTCGGTGCCAAGCGGGCCATCGTGCACTTGTACAATTCCACGTCGACCGTGCAGCGCGAACGCGTGTTCGAGATGGATCGCGCCGGCATCGTGGACATCGCCGTGCAGGGTGCGAGCTGGGTCAAGGAACGCGCCGCGCGTTATCCCGACGTCGACTGGCGTTTCGAATACACGCCCGAGAGCTTCTCCAGCACCGAGATCGATTTCTCGCTGGACATCTGCGAGGCGGTGATGGATGTATGGCAGCCGACGCCGGACAACAAGTGCATTCTCAACCTGCCGACCACGGTCGAGGTGGCCGGGCCGCATCACCACGCGGATCAGATCGACTATTTCTGTCAGCACATTTCCCGGCGCGACAGTGTGATCATTTCGGTGCACACGCATAACGATCGCGGCGGCGCGGTGGCCGCCGCGGAACTTGCCATGCTGGCGGGTGCCGAGCGTGTCGAGGGCACGTTGCTGGGCAACGGCGAACGTACCGGCAACATGGACATCGTGACCCTGGCGATGAACCTCTACAGCCAGGGCATCGATCCCGAACTCGATCTCTCCCGTCCGGACGAGATCATTCAGGTGGTGCAGGAGTGCACGGGCATTCCCATGCATCCGCGTCATCCCTGGGTCGGTGAAATGGTCTATACCGCGTTTTCCGGCAGCCATCAGGACGCCATTCGCAAGTCACTCAAGAAACAGCAAGACGACGAACCTTGGCAGGTGGCGTATCTGCCGATCGATCCGCGCGACATCGGGCGCGACTACCAGGCGGTGATTCGCGTCAACAGCCAGTCCGGCAAGGGCGGCATGGCATTCCTGCTCGAGCGCGACTACGGAATCAGCCTGCCGCGCTGGATGGCGCTCGAACTGGCGCCCGCGGTACAGGCGGTGAGCGAGACGGTGAACGGCGAACTCTCCAGTGCACGGATTCGCGACGTGCTGGTCGAGACGTTCACGCAGTGTGCGCCGCTGACGCTCAGCGGATATCGCCTGGATCGCGAGGCCAGCGAGCACCTGACGGTGTCGCTCGACGACAACGGCCAGGCGCTGCGCCTGAGCGGCCAGGGCAACGGGGTCATTTCCGCATTCATGGCAGCCTGGCAGCAGCATACGGGGCGCTCGGTCAGCGTGGTCGATTACAGCGAACATGCCCTGGGCGAGGGCAGCGACGCGGTGGCCATTGCCTTCGTGCAGCTCAATGTCGATGGTCAGCGTGTCAGCGGCATGGCCGAGGACGGTGATACCGTGGGCGCGTCTCTCAAGGCCGTGCTGAGCGCCCTCAACCGTGCGGGCCATGAGGCTGTCTCGACGGGTCTGGCCAGTGAAGCAAGCGCGCTGGCATGACGCCCCGCGCCGTGCCCGCATCCAGGCGGGCACGGCGCAGGGACATTCACTTGGCGAGGCCGATGGCCTTCATGATATCCCCGAAGGCCGCATCGCTTTCTTCCATGTAGGTTCCGAACGCCTGGGCGTCCCGCCATTGCACGCCATAGCCCTGTTTTTCCATGAACGATTGATAGGTCTCGCTCTGGTAGGCGTCGTGCAGGGCGCTTTCCAGTGTCTCGACGATGGCGTCATCCATGCCCTGGGGGCCGATCACGCCGCGCCAGGCACCGGTGGTGAAGTCGCTATCCACCTGTGAAGCCACCGTGGGCACGTCGGGGAAGCTCTCCAGGGGCTCCTCGGCCATGACGCCCAGGCTGCGCACGCGTCCGGCATCGATCATCGAGCGCGCCTCGGGCAGCGAGGTGGCGGCCATGTCCACGCCGCCGGCGGCGAGTTCGGTCATGGCCGGCGCGGCACCCTGGCTCGGTACCCAGTTGACCTTGTCGGCGGGCATGTCGAGATCCATCAGCAGCCCGCCCAGGGCGACATGCCAAATACCGCCCAGGCCGGTGCCGGAGGCGTTGAAGGTGCCCGCCGGCGCTTCGCGCACCGCACTCATCAAGTCGTCGAGATCCTGGTAGTCGGCGTCCTCGGCCACGCTGAGGCTGGCGGCATCGAAGTTGATCTGGCCGATGGGCGTGAAGTCTTCGTAGGTGAGGTCGGTCAACCCTTGCCAGTGCATCATGTTGATCTCGACCGTGCCGAGGCCGAGCGTGTAGCCATCCGGCTTGGCGCGCGCGATGGCGGTATGCCCGACGACACCGCTGCCGCCCGTGCGGTTGACGACATTGATGGTTTCCCCGAGCTCTTCCTCGAGCGCCTTGGCGATGATGCGCGCGGTGGCGTCGGTCCCGCCGCCGGCGGCCCAGGGAACGATCAGCGTGATGGGTTTTTCGGGATATGCCGCCAGGGCGGGAGTGGCAAGGCCCATGGCCACTAACGCGGCAAGCCAATGAGATGAGCGTGACGTGATGTGTCGCATTGTTGTTGCCCCTCGTCGTCGCGCCAGCCGAGAAGCCGCGCGGATGGGTGAGATAAGCCTTTTAACCTGTAACAGGCGGGCAGACGCTTCGCTAATTCCGAAACCAGGAAAGTCGATAACTATCGGTTATCAATATGCAGGAGCGAGCGTGACGTCGCCGCTACCGGGACTTGCCGGTAGCGGTGGCAGGTGTGGGCATAGACCAATGGACAAGGCCGGCGCAGGCAAGCGCCGGCCGGCAGGGTCAGCTATCGCTGCGAATCTGGGCATGGCTGATGAGGGCGAAGATGAAGGTGCCGCCGATGACGTTGCCGGCCAGTGTCGGCAGGGCGAAGTCAAAGAGGTATTCGCCCAGGTTGGCCTGGCCGGCGAACATCAGATACATCACCTCCGTGGAGCCGACGATGATGTGCGTGAAGCCGCCCAGCGCGACGAGGTAGGTGACGATCAGGATCACCCAGATCTTGGCGCCGCCGGCGGCGGGGAGCAGCCATACCATGGTGGCGATCATCCAGCCCGCCACGATGCCCTTGGCAAACATCTGACCGCCGGTGTTCTCCATGATGTGGTGGCCCAGGCTGAGAAAGGCCTTGTGTGTCTCGGCGTCGAACAGGGGCATGTAGAGAATGGCATATGCGGAGATGGCCACCCCCACCAGGTTGCCGACCAATACCACGCCCCACAGCTTCAACAGCTTGAGGAACTGCATGATGCGAGGCGTGCTCATGACCGGCAGCACCGCCGTGACGGTGTTCTCGGTGAACAGCTGCTGACGGGCGAGGATCACGACGAGAAACCCGATGGTGTAGCCCAGCGACTCGACCAGGTAGCCGATGTCGCTATCCGGCAGTCGTGCATGCAGCAACCCCTTGGCGAGCATCGAGAAGCTCATCGACAGGCCGGCGGCGATCGCCGACCACAGCAGCGCCGAGGCGGCGCGTTTCAGTTCCGTTTCGCCTTCCTCGCGGATCGACTCGTGAACGGCGGCAGCTCGCGAGGGCAGCGGGCCGTCCTCGAGGTGCAGGTCGTGCTCGTCGTCTTCCACCCGGCTGGGCGGTGTGAGATTGGAAGGCTGGCTCACGCAGGAGATCCTTGTGTCGACATGGGAGAAACCGTCGTGAATTCGGTGAGATACGACGGCTGACGCTATGCTGACACGATAGACGATAATGCGGGAGAAGGAAGAGGCGAATGTCGGTGAGTGCATGGACCATCGTGATGCACCTGGGGGCGGCCTGGCTGGCGGGCAGCTTGATCGGGCTGGAGCGTACCTTTCATGGCCGCCCGGCAGGGTTTCGCACGCATGCGCTGGTATGCGTGGCCTCGGCGTTGTTGATGCTGGTGACGGTCTACCAGTGGCAATGGCTGGGCAGCGAGGTGCCGGAGTCGACGGTGAGAACCGATCCCACGCGCATGGCACAGGGCATCATGACCGGTATCGGCTTTCTGGGCGCCGGCGTGATTTTCAAGGAGGGACTGACGGTCCATGGCCTGACCACGGCGGCGTCGATCTGGGTGACCTCGGCACTGGGCATCCTCTTCGGCGTCGGCTTCTGGCTGCCGGGTGTGGTGGCGACGCTGATGACCCTGCTGACCTTGTCGCTCTTCCGGCTGGTCGAGGCACGGATGCCGAGCCGCGCCTTCGCGAGCTGCATCCTGCGCTTCGACAGTCAGCGCATCCCCACCGAAGCGGAGCTCCGGGCGTTGATGACGGAGCATCGCTTTCGCATCGAGAGTCTCAGTTACCGAACGCGTGATGAAGGGCGGCAATTCGAATACCGCATGATGCTGCGCACGCATGATCGGCATTGTCTGCCGCGGCTGGCCACCGCCCTGCGCAATCATCCGTTCCTGATGGATTTCCAATTGTCGCCGAGTGGCGACTGAGGAAGCGACTCGGCCGGCATCCGTGCATCGGAAGCCGGCGGGACCCGTGACGGAGCGGGCAGCGGTGGCCGGGCGCGATCGGTTACCAGGAGGAAGGCAGCATGGCCCGCAAGTCGTTGTCCAGAGGGACCTCGAAGCTCGAGGCGCCGAGCACGTGCCGGTCCGAGATGCGCACCAGACGGGCATTGATGAAGAGCGCGTTCTGGCCCTTGGCGTAGGTGCCCAGCAACACGGCCTGCGCATCGTGGTTGGCGCTGAGACGTTGCACGTTGCGTGACAGGATCAGCTCGCCGGTATTTTGTTCGATGTAAAGGCTGTTGCGCATCTTGACCTCGATGACGTTCAGGCCGCCCTGCACGAGACGAGAGGTGAAGGCCTCCGACAGCGTGCGGCCCAGTGTCGACGAGCGGTCGAGTTGGTCGACATCGACGAAGGTCGTGGCGATGATCGGAGCCTGCTCGCCGAGCCGCTCGCTGGCGGTGGACAGCAACTTCTCGGCGGCCTCGTCGACTTGCGACAGCAAATCCGGTTCGGGGGGCGTGGCATGGCGATTCTCGAGGAGACTGCAGCCGGAAAGCATCAACAAAAGCACCATGAGGGCCATCAGAGGTGACCGAAGGCGCCGGGCATGCGGCAGAGGGAAAGGCATAGCGGGAAATCTCCTTACCATTCGGACGACAGCGGAAGGTTGGTGCGCTCACCCTCGCCGGCGGCGCCGTAATGCTCGCTATCGCCTGCATTGATGTAATACAGGTTCGAGGACGAGTAGCGCAGCGTATCGTACTGACTGACCTGGGTCGTGATGATGACTTCCTGCGGGCCGGTGGGTGTCCAGCTGCCACTGAAGGTATCCGCCAGGGCGGCGGCGGGAATCAAGCCCAGGGCGGGTTCGGTCCAGTGATTGAAGGGAATCGTCGCCACCGCGATGCCGGCGGCCAGGGCGGTCAGGGCACCCTGGGGCGGACGAACGTAACCGCGGTCTTCATGCCGAACGACCTGGACATCGAAGCTGACATGCGCGCTGGCGTCGGGTCGGGTATGGACGATGGCGCCTTGCTGGACGAGCTCGCTGGTCAGCAAGGAGCGAAATCCGCGGCTGAAAGCCGTTTCCTTCTCTGCGGCCTCGACGTAGAGCGGCTTGCCCCACAAGTCGCGCTTGGCGAGGATGTCGCGTGCCTCGTGTTCGGCGAGCACTTCCCAGTGGTGCGCGGCCTGCATGCGCTGCTGCTCGCTGATCGGGTAGGTCGTGGCGATGGGGGCTTGTGAGGTATTGACCTCGAAGCAACCGCCCAAGAGGACGGCGCCGAGTACCACGCCCCAAGTCCTGACTGACATGGCGTTTCCTGTTCGGTGAATGATCGGCGGACACGAGACACTGGTTGACGCATTGCCCTGAAAGGGAATATCGGCGACGAGGACGCCATCTTTAGCCCCCCGGGCGTCTGGCGGCGGGGGATGTGTTGCATCCTGGCGTGTACGGGGTAAGGTGGCGTTCTTTTTTTGTCGCGGAGGTCTCATGTCGAGTGCGCGATTGCTCCCCCTGCTGGTGGGCTGTGTCATGCTGTCGCCGCTGGCGATCGATATTTACCTGCCGTCGCTGACGGTCATGGCCGAGACATTCGACGCCCCGTTCAGCCGACTGCAATTTACCGTGACCCTGCTGTTGCTGAGTGTCGGGCTGGGCCAGATCCTGGTGGGTCCGCTGACGGACCGCTTCGGGCGCCGCCCGGTGCTGCTCTGCGGTGTGGTGGTCTATATGCTGGGTGCGCTGGTGGGGATGACGGCGACGTCACTTGGCCCGCTCTATGTCTCGCGCGTGCTGCAGGGACTGGGCGCTTGCGCGACCATGACGGTTGCCTTCGCGGCGGTCCGTGACTGCTTTACTGCCGCACAGGGCGCTAAACTGTACAGCTATCTCAATGGTGCCTTGTGCATCATCCCGGCCCTGGCGCCGGTGGTGGGCGGGAGCCTGGCGGTGACCTTCGGCTGGCGCAGCAATTTCGCGTTCATGTTCGCGTTCGCTGCCATACTGGGCATCGGCGCGGTGTGGCGCTTCGCGGAGACGCGTCCGTCGAATACGGTCGTCGAGCGGCGCCTGTACCATTGGGCACGTTACCGGCCGGTACTGGCCAGCGCGCGCTTCGTGTATTTCGCGGGCTTGGCGGGCGTGATCATGTCGGCGATTCTCGTGTACGTCTCTTCCGCGCCGGTCGTCCTGGTGGACCGTCTGGGGCTGTCGGAGCTGGCGTTCAGCGGCTGGTTCGGCGCCAATGCGCTGGTCAATATCGTGGCGTTCTTCTTCGCGCCGCGCATCATCCACCGCCTAGGACGTGTGGGGACCGTGCGCCTGGGGCTATGCCTGATCATCGCCTCGGGCATTCTGCAGGCGCTGAGCGTCATGTATTTGCCGCTGACGGCGCTGGGGTTCATGGTGCCGGTGGGCGTACTCTCCGTAGGCTTCTCGCTGGCGCTCGGCGCCGCCTCGAGCCTGGCGCTGGAGCCGTTTCGCGAGCGCGCCGGCACGGCCGCGGCCTTGCTGGGGGCACTACAGCTCGGGGGCGGTGCCTTGCTGGCCACGTGCCTGCTGGCCACGGCGCTACCGCCTCAATGGGCACTGGCACTGATCGCGGTTTTGATAGTCTCACCCCTGTTGTGGCTTTCGTATCGAGTGGCGCCCGAGGCATGAGTTTGTAAGGATACGAACGGAGTCGGGCGGCTCGACGGAAGGAGATCAAGGAGCGGGCATGTTCATCGTATCGCTGGATTACATGGTCGACCCGGAAACGGTCGAGCCGTACAGGATGGCCCACATGGCGTGGGTGCGAGAGGGGTTCGAGCGAGGCGTGTTCATTGCCTCGGGGCGTAAATCGCCGCCCAGTGGCGGCATCATTCTGGCCAAGGCGACCTCGCGCGAGCGTCTGGTGGCCTGGCTGGATGAAGATCCCTTCATCGTCGCTGGCGTGGCCCAGTACCGTGTCGAGGAATTTCTGCCGACCACGGTAAGCGGCGGCTTCGAGGTGCTCAAGGGGATATGATACCCGCGGCGAACACGGCAATGGCGAGAGCAGAGGGCAGGCTGGCACTGCCTCAAGGAACGAGGATGAGACAGCAATGAACGAAACGATCCAGCCTTGCGAGCATGATGGTGATACCTGGCTGATTCTGAATGGCAAGTCCGCCCAGCTACCTGAGGTTCGTGAGGCCGTGGGGCGCGTGCGCGAGGCCGGCCACCATCTGGCGGTGCGGGTGACCTGGGAAGGCGGCGACGGCGTGCGCCTGGCGCGTGAGGCGAGCGAAGCGGGCATCGCGCGCGTGATCGCCGGCGGGGGGGATGGCACGGTCAACGAGATCGTCGGTGGCCTGATGCAGCTGGCGTCGGAGACGCGCCCTGCACTGGGCATCCTGCCCCTGGGCAGCGCCAACGACTTCGCCGGCGGCCTGGGGCTTCCCGAAGAGCCCTACGAGGCCTTGCGCGTGGCGCTCGAGACGCCACCGCGCCGGGTGGATGTCGGCACCCTGGGCGACGATTATTTCATCAACCTGGCCTCCGGCGGCTTTGGCGCACAGATCACCAACTCCACGCCGGCGCCGCTCAAGCGCTTGCTGGGCGGCGGTGCCTATTCGTTGATGGGCATGCTCAAGGCGTGGAATTACCAGCCCTACCAAGGGCGTTTGCGGTTCCCGGACGGCGAACGTAACGTCCCCTTGTTCCTGCTGGCGCTTGGCAATGGATGCCAGGCGGGCGGCGGGCAGCAACTGGCACCCCTGGCCAAGATCGACGATGGCTTGCTGGAATTGCTCATCGTGCGTCATTTCACCTCCCTGCGGGAAATGAAACAGTTGATCGACGAGCTCGAGAACCTGCCCGAAAGCGGTGATTTCGTCGAGTATCTGCAGGTGCCCTGGGTGGAGTTCGAAAGCGAGCATGCGCTGCCCCTGAATCTCGACGGCGAGCCCTGTTTCCACGAAAATTTCCGCGCCGCCTTGATGCCCGGCGCGTTGTGCCTGGCGGCCCCCGAGGGCTCGGCGCTATTGTCGCACCAATGAACGAGTACCGGCGCAGGGCATGCTGATCGGGATGCGCTCGCGCGATTCAATGACAGGGGGAGGACAGACCATGGATCCATTCATGCAGGCGGCGATCGAGGAAGCCCGCAAGGGATACGAGGCGGGTGGCGTGCCCATCGGCTCGGTACTCGTGCACCGCGGCGAGATCATCGGGCGCGGCCACAATCAGCGCCAGCAGCGCGGCAGTGCCATCCTGCATGGCGAGATGGACGCGCTGGAAAACGCGGGCCGCTTGCCGGCTCATGTGTATCGCGAAGCGGTGCTTTATACCACACTGTCACCGTGCCCCATGTGCAGCGGTGCCATCGTGCTCTATGGTATTCCCGAGGTCGTGATCGGCGAGAATACGACCTTCAAGGGGGACGAGGCGCTGTTGCGTGAGCGGGGCGTGACGCTCACCATACACGACGATTCGCAGTGCAAGTCGTTGATGGCGCAATTCATCGCCGAGCGCCCCGAGGTTTGGTACGAAGACATTGGCGAGTCCGGCGCGAGCTAGGACTCGCCAACCCTGTGCCACGACGCCTGGATGGCGTCGTGGGCATTTTGCAAGGCCGGTCCCACCGGCGGAAACGATCGACTCAAGGAGTGACATGATGACGTATAAGCAATGGACGATGAGTGCCCTGGCATTGGTGATGTCGCTGGGACTGGCGGCATGCGACAGCGGTGACGATGCTGCTCAGGACGCGACCGACAACAGCGAGCAGGCCGTTGAGGAATCGCAGCAGGCAGCGGACGAAGCCGGCGATGAGATGGCCGAGATGAGCGACGAGGCCAGCGACGACATGGAGCAGATGGGTGACGAAGCCGCCCAGGAAACGTCCGAAGCCGTGAACGAGACGGGTGAGGCGGTCGACGAAGCCCAGGACGAAACGGCCGAGGCACTCGACGAAGCCGGCGATGAGATGAGCGAAGCGGCGGACGAGACCGGTGACGCCATGGACAATGCCGCCGATGAAACCCAGCAGGAAGCCGACGAGGCGACTGACGCGGCAGCCGATGAGATGAACGAAGCCGCCGACGAAGCCGAGCAGCAAGCTGATGAGCTGGAGCAGGAAACCGAGGAATCGACTCAGTCCTGATTGCCGGCGCCTCCCTCTGTCGGTGACGGGGGAGGCAGGCGCCCCATGACGCGGAGCGCGGCATGGGGCATCGCTTGTCAAGGAGAGTGCACCATGCAACAGATGTCACGAGGGCTCGCTTGTGTCGCATTGGCGTTAGGCCTGGCGTGGCCGCTGATGGCCACTGCACAGGATGACGATACGCGTGGCGGCGGTACCGGCGGGGAGCCGCCCGCCGAGGCGCAGGAAGACACGCACGAAGCGGGCAGTCAGCCAGGCACGGAGGATGGCAAGACGGCCGACGCGTCTGCCGAGGCAGGTGACGAGGCGGATGTCGAAGCGCACCGTGACGCCTTTACCGAACGTACCTATGAGGCGCACGATACACAGCCGTCCGAGGCGAAGAACGGCGAGGCACAGTAACCCCGAGGGGCGAGTGCGCGCCTGTCGTACGAATCTGAGTATCGGGTGTCCGGAAACAAAAGAGCCCACCGTCAGGTGGGCTCATGCGTTCGGAGTCCGTTATCGGCCTCACGACCGCAGGTGCATCGACTGGGTCCGGGACTCAGTCGACGACCTTGATGTTGGATGCCTGAAGGCCTTTCTTGCCTTGAGTGACCTCGAAGCTCACTTTCTGGCCATCCTGCAGAGATTTGAAGCCTTCGGCCTGGATCTCGGAGAAGTGTGCGAAGAGGTCATCGCCACCATCATCCGGAGAGATGAAGCCGTAGCCTTTGGTGTCGTTGAACCATTTGACAGTGCCAGTTGCCATTTCGAATTCCTTAACTTGCAAAGTAGTGTTGCGGGCCGACCCATGGGCGACCGTGATACGTGGGTAAGACAAGGTGGGAATGCGTGAGGGACATCGAGGATTCGATTAACAACTGACGACATTCAACTTGCAAACCTACGCAACGGAGAATGCATGATGCCTGGTAGTGCGTCAAGCTTAATGCCCAGTGCCATTTCCCGGTATCATGCACCGCACATGCACCATAGATCGAAAACCCGGGTACGTCCAGAATGACGGTGCGCGAGGCCCGGGGTGGCACCGATCGTTCATGAAACGTTCGGTTTTCGTGGGTGTCTGCAAGCGCAGTGTCACATGGTGCGCGGTGCGGGTGCCGCGCCTGTTTCATATTGGAGGAGTTGTCTCGTGTCCCATACCCCTGTCACGGCGAACGACACGCATAGCAAGGTCGTGGGTTACCTGTTGTGGATCTTCGGCTTTACCGGAGCGCACCGCTTCTATTACGGCAAGCCGATCACCGGCACGATATGGTTCTTCACGTTCGGCCTGCTGGGTATCGGCTGGTTGATCGACCTGTTCTTGATTCCGCTGATGGATCGGCAGGCCGACCTGCGCTTCAGGGCCGGTCCCACCAGCTATACGGTGGCCTGGGTACTGCTGACGTTCCTGGGCGTCTTCGGCATCCATCGCATGTACATGGGAAAATGGCTCACGGGCTTTTTGTACTTGCTGACCGGCGGTCTGTTCTTGCTGGGAGTTCTGTATGACTTCTGGACGCTGAACGAGCAAGTCTCGATGAAACACGCCAGACGCGGACTGTTTGGCTGAGCGTGTTTCCTTATCACTGGATTCAAGGGGCTTCGCGGCCCCGTGAAGGAGATATCGCGCATGGAATCGCGCATTAGTTTGACCCAGCTGCTGGAAAAGCTCGACGACGCCAATGATGGCAGGACGATCCATCTTCAGGATGTCGTCGATACCTTCCAGTCGCGGGGATTCGGGCCGCTGGTGACGCTGCCGGCCTTGCTGGCGCTGTTGCCCACCGGGGGGGTGCCGGGCGTGCCCACCTTGTGTGCCATTTTCATCGCGTTGATCGCCGTCCAGCAGCTGTTCGGCCGTCAGTCGCCCTGGTTGCCAAGGAAGCTGCGCGAACGCGGCATCAGCCACGACAAGCTGCATCGCAGCGTCGAACGCGTACGGCCGTGGACACGTCGCATCGACAGGTTGCTGGCGCAACGCCTGGACATCCTGTTGCAGCCCGTGGCGCGTCGCTTCATCGCGGTGCTGGTCATCGCCCTGGCCTTGGCGATGATACCGCTGGAGTTGTTGCCCTTTGCCGCCGCGATGCCGGCGCTGGCGATTACCGTGATCGGCCTGGGCATGACGGCCGACGACGGTCTTTTGTTGCTGATCGGCGTATTGCTTGCCGCCGGTCTGGCCGTGAGCGCCTACTGGCTATTGTGACCACCATGCCATGACGTGTGACGCCGTCCGCCGCGGGCGGCTCACGTTGCACTTTGCAGGAAAGCCCCATGTTCTTCGATGCTCAGTTCTGGTCGTTTCTCGTCGCCATCACGCTCCTCACGCTGACGCCGGGCGTGGATACGCTGCTCGTCATACGCAACACCTCGCGAGGGGGCGTGCGCGATGGCGTGCTGACCAGCGTGGCCATATGCTCCGGCCTGTTCGTGCATGCCACGGTATCGGCATTGGGCATTTCCTTGATCCTTCTGCAATCGGCATGGGCGTTCAGCGCTCTCAAGCTGGTGGGGGCCGGTTATCTGGTGTGGCTGGGGCTCAAGAGTCTGGCCAGCGCCCGGCGTGGCGGCGGTTTACCGGTGGCCGAGGTGGGTGTCGAGCGCCAGCGCGTGCCGGCCTGGCTCTCGCTGCGGGAGGGCTTTCTCTCCAATGTGCTCAACCCCAAGACGGTCGTGTTCTACATGGCATTCCTGCCGCAGTTCATCGCGCCGGGCGATCCGGCGTTGCTCAAGTCGCTGTGGCTGGCGGGCGTGCATTTCGTGATCGCCAATCTATGGCAGGTCGGCATCGTGCTGATGGTGGGCGGTGCCGCCCGCTGGCTCGCCAAGGGCTGGGTATCGCGCATGATGGAGGGCACCACCGGCGCGGTGCTGGTGCTGTTCGGGGTGAAGCTGGCGTTGGCGCAGCGACCCTGACGCCGGCAGGGCCTGGTCATCAGCGCCGACGCGTCGCATGACGCGTCGGCGCTTTCGTCATGGGTTGCGTGCCAGCAGTGTGGTGTCGTAGGCGCCTTCGCGCTCCGACTGGGTCAAGAGCGCGACTCCATGCGTATCGCCTTGCTTGGCAAGACTTTCGAAAATGACCCGATAGGTCAGCACGGCCTGCACGTAAGCGCGGGTCTCGCGGAAGGGGATGCTTTCGACGAAGAGGTCGAACGCATCGGGCGAGTCGCGCAACCAGCGGTCGACCCGACCGGGGCCGGCGTTGTAGGCCGCCGCCGCCGCGATGCGGTTGCCACGGTAGCGCTCCATCATGTCGCGGATGTAGGCGCTGCCCAGCCGGATATTGGTGGTGGGCTCGAACAGTTCGCCCAGCGTGGGCGCGTCGATGTTCAGGTCGCGGCTGACATGGTCCGCGGTGCCCGGCATCAGCTGCATGAGCCCACGTGCGCCGACGGGGGATACCGCCTCGCGGTTGAACGCGCTCTCGCGACGGGAGATCGCCATCAGCAGGTAGGGATCGACTCCATTGCGCTGCCCCCAGGCGCTGAAGGCGTCCCGGTAGGCGGGTGGAAAGCGCCAGGCGAGTGCATCCCACTGCTTGGCCATGATCGTGCCGTGCACGGCCAGGTCATACCACCCGCGCTCGAGCGCGTAGGCGTTGAGCGCAGCGGCATCGGCGTCGTTCGCCTCGCCGAGGGCATGGAACCACTCGCTGCGCGCCAGGCCGGGCTCGCCGATGCGACGCAAGGCTTCGCTGCGCTGCACGACGGGCTGCATGGCGGCCAGCTCGCTCTTCAGCGGCGACACCTCGGGCATGTCCATGTTCAGGGCGTAGGGCTGGCCGAGCCTGTCGGCGGCGGCGAAACCGAAAAAGCTGCGTTCCTGGGCGGCGAGTCGCCAGGCGTCTTCCGCCGCCTGGCGATCGCCGCGCTGCGCGAGCGCACGCCCCAGCCAGTATTGCCAGTGTGCCTCTTGCCGCGTGTCCCGCGGCATGGCATCGATCCACTCGATGACTTCGCCCCAGCGTTGCGAGGCCAACGCATTGCGAACACGCAACTCGAACAGGTCGGCATCCGCCAGGCGGGGCAGTGCGGCATCCACCCAGCCGGCATTGTTGTCGATCTCGCGGACCATCGAGTAAAACGCCAGGTCATGTTCTATCGCGTGGCGTCGGGCCTCGCTGAGCGTGAGGTGCGGGCCGATCTTGCGCCAGGCCTCGAGCGCGGCTTCGGTATCGGCACGCGTGAAGTTGTGCATGGCCGCGGCGTACAGGGCGCCGGCGCCGTCCCCCGACGGGCCGATGCGAGTGGGTACGTCGGTGATGGCGGCGTAGTTGCCGCGCAGGCGATCGAGTGCCTCGACGCCGGCTTGCCACTGGGGCCCCAACAGGCCGTCGAGATAATCGACCAGGCGACTTTCGCCGTTCTGCCAGGCGAGTGTCAGGCGTGTCCAGATGTCGCTGTCGTCGATGGCGCCGCGTTCGCGCAGGGTGTCGAACAGCCGGTCACAGGCGCTGGGCTGGGAGCGGCCGACCCGCCACAGGGCGCGTCCGCCCTCTGCGGCTTCGTCGGGGGCGCGGTCGAGCAGGGCCGTGTAGTAATAGCACTGGCGAATGGTCCCTCGGGGCTCGCCGTCGCTGATGGCCAGCAGGTCGGCGAAGCGCCCGTCACGACCGAAGGCCATCTGCGCCTGCCCTCGCATCCAGCCGGAAAGGGGCGAGTCGGCGTGCCGCGAAACATAGCTCTGCACCTCTTCGGCCGTGACGTTCGGGAGGCGCGATTTGAGGCGATGATAATCCACATAGCCGGCGAGCACGTGGTCGTCGACGGCAACGCTCTCGATGCGCGACCATTGATGGTCGCGTGCGGCATCGAGGGCGCGTTTCATGGCCCGGTCTTCGGGCGCTAGCGTGTCCGTGTCGGCTTGTGCCTGCGCGTCGAAGGCGTGCAGCGCCAGACTCAGCGTGGCCGCCGAGAACAGCGCCATCCAGCGATGACGAAGTCGCGATGCGAGCATCTTCCATGTCTCCTTGCTTGCCCGGCGTTATGATGATGTGATCATCCTCGCTCAGGGACGGTGTCTTGGGTAGTGTTGCCAGGCGGCGACGCCCTGCGCGAAAGCCCCATCATGAACCGTCACGCCAAGGAGGCAAGCCATGAAGTTCATGCGAGGATTGGCCCTGTGGTCACGGTTGAAGCAGCGTGGCGGCGCGTTGATGCGCATCGGCCGGGCGCTGCGCGTGTTCGTGCCCATGCTCGGCGATGTGATGGCCGGACGCTATCGCCCCGTGCCCTGGGCGGCCTGCGGCTGGATGGCGGCGGCCCTGGGCTACCTGATTTTGCCCTTCGACTTCATTCCCGATTTCTTGATGATACTGGGATTGATCGACGACGTGTTCATCGTGGGGTGGCTGTTGACGCGCGTCGACCGCTCGCTGGCCCCCTATCGCCGCTGGAAAGGGTGGGAAGTCCCCGACGACACGATGTGACGTCGACGATGCCGCCCGGCCGGGCGGCACGCATGCCCGGTTCCTCGCCGTGTCTTCAATGCGCCCCGCAAACGCTTGAAAAGTCTCGTCAGGCCCCCATATCGACGCGTACGACGACATGCCTCGTCACACTTTTATCATGCAATACGCGTCCTCCAAGACGCATTGTTCAACACGCATTCGTTATGGCCACAGGGGAATTTCGACCATGACTACCGCCGCTCACGCCGAGACGCTAGGCTTCCAGACCGAAGTCAAACAGCTATTGCAGCTGATGATTCACTCCCTGTATTCCAACCGGGAGATCTTCCTGCGCGAGCTGATTTCCAACGCTGCGGATGCTTGTGACAAGTTGCGCTACGAGGCGCTGGAAAACGACACGCTGTACGGCGACGACAGCGAACTGCGCATCGAGATCGAACACGATGCCGAGGCGGGAACCGTCACCGTGCGTGACAACGGCATCGGCATGAGCCGCGACGAGGTGATCCAGAACCTGGGCACCATCGCGCGCAGCGGCACGGCGGAATTCCTGCAGCAGCTCTCCGGCGAAAAGCAGAAAGATGCCAAGTTGATCGGTCAATTCGGTGTCGGCTTCTATTCCGGCTTCATCGTCTCCGACGAGATCACCGTGCGCACGCGTCGGGTCGATCAGGAGCAGGGCGTGCAGTGGCATTCACGCGGCGAAGGCGAGTTCGATATCGCCGATATCGACAAACCCGAGCGCGGCACCGAAATCGTTCTCCACCTCAAGGAGGACGCCAAGGAATTCGCCGACGCCGAGCGCCTCAAACATCTGGTGCGCACCTATTCCGACCACATCGAAGTGCCGGTGCGCATGCCCAAGGTCGAGAAGGCCCACGATGAAGAGGGCAACGAGATCGAGGGCAGCGAGACCGTCACCTGGGAAACCGTCAACGAAGCGACCGCGCTGTGGGTACGCCCCAAGGAAGAGATCAGCGACGACGAGTACAAGGCGTTCTACAAGCATGTGGCGCACGACTTCAGCGATCCGCTGACCTGGAGCCACAACAAGGTCGAAGGCAAGCTCGAATACACCAGCCTGTTGTATGTTCCGGGGCGCGCGCCGTTCGACCTGTATCAGCGCGAGGGCGTGCGCGGCCTCAAGCTCTACGTGCAGCGCGTGTTCATCATGGACGACGCCGAGCAGTTCCTGCCGCTCTATCTGCGCTTCATCAAGGGCGTGGTCGACTCCAAGGACCTCTCGCTCAACGTCTCGCGTGAGTTGCTGCAGAAGGATCCGCAGGTCGACAAGCTCAAGTCCGCGTTGACCAAGCGCTCGCTGGACATGCTCAAGAAGCTGGCCAAGGACGAAGAGGCGTATCAGACGTTCTGGAACGCCTTCGGCAACGTGCTCAAGGAAGGTCCGGCGGAAGACTTCGCCAACCGCGACAAGATCGCCGACCTGTTGCGTTTCTCCTCCACGCAGACCGACAGCGCCACGCAGGATCAGTCGCTTGCCGGCTATGTCAGCCGCATGAAGGAAGGTCAGCAGAAGATCTATTACCTGGTGGCCGATGGCTTCAATGCGGCCAGCCATAGCCCGCACCTGGAGATCTTCCGCAAGAAGGGCATCGAAGTGCTGCTGCTGCATGATCGTATCGATGAATGGCTGATGAGCCACCTCACCGAATACGACGGCAAGGCCTTCGCCGATGTCGCCAAGGGCGATCTCGACCTCGACGACATGGCCGACGAGGAAGAAAAGAAAGCCCAGGAAGAAACCGCCAAGGCCAAGGCGCCGCTGATCGAGCGCGTCAAGACCGCGCTGGGGGACGAGGTGCAGGAAGTCCGCATCACCCACCGCCTGACCGACTCGCCGGCTTGCGTCGTGCTCTCGGAACACGACATGGGCTATCAGATGCGTCGCTTGATGGAGGCGGCCGGGCAGCCGTTGCCCGAGGTCAAGCCGATCCTCGAGCTCAACCCCGAGCATAGCCTGGTCGCACGGCTCGAAGGTGCCGACGACAGCGTCTTCAACGATCTGGCGCGTATCCTGCTGGACCAGGCGATCATCGCCGAGGGGGGCCATCTCGAAGACCCCGCCACCTATGTGCAGCGCCTCAACAAGCTCTTGAGTCACTGAGGGCGTTGGCACTCGCTCACTGGGCCGGCCGCATGAGCCGGCCCTTTGTGTTTTACTGCCGGCAATATTGACTCAACATCGTCCTGCGTTGTTGGTAGACTGGCATCTTTGCGTTCAAGGAGTCGTCTCATGCCGATTCGACACAACTTGTTCTTTCCGCGTCTTTCATCGTCACGCTCGCCGGCCCCGCGTTCCTGTTCCGCTCGACAACGACGCTCACTCTTGGCGCTCGCGCTACTCGGCGTGCTGGGAACGAGTGTGGCGCCATCGCCGATGCAGGCTCATGCCGAGCCGGCATCGGGCGAGGTGCGAACCCTGGAAAGCAGCGTCGATACCCCGGCGCTCGATCCCGTCGAGCAACTGCCGGATCTGCGCCAGCACCCCGCGGGGCCTGAGCGCAAGGCGGCGTTCCTGGAACTGCTGGTGCCTCTGGTCGAAGCGGAGAACGCCAAGATTCAGGCCCAGCGCGACTGGCTGCTCGAGGCGCGAGAGCGTCAGGCCTCGCTCAGCGCGGCCGACCGCGAGCACCTTCAACGGCTGTGCGCGGATTACGGCATCGAATGCGGCACGCCCAACACCTTCGAATACCTGTTGTCGCGCGTCGACACCCTGCCACTGGAAATGGTCGTCATTCAGGCCGTGGAGGAGTCGGGCTGGGGGACATCGCGCTTTGCCCGCCAGGGCAACAACCTGTTCGGTCTGCGCTGCTTCAGCGAAGGGTGCGGCCTGGCGCAGAAAGGAAGCAGTCGTCGCTATCAACGCTTCGACAGCGTTCAGGAAAGCGTGGCGCACTACCTGCACAACCTGAACACCCATCGCGCCTATCTGTCGCTACGCCAGAAGCGTGCCGCGCTGACTGCCAACGGGGAGCCGGTCGCGGCCGAGTCGTTGATCCATACGCTGGACAACTACTCCGTCAGCGACGACTACTTCGATGTCCTGCTGGCGTTGTTGCGCACCAACGGCGACTTGATCCGTCAGCACAGCAGTGACGATGGCAGCCCGGCCTGAGCCCTTGCCTTCGCCCTGTCACGCGCCGCCTTCGGGCGGCGTTTTTCGTCGGGACTCCATGCTTTTATCCATCGCTGCCAGGCGTGTAAAGTGAGTCCATATGCCCCTTCGCGAGGTCACCATGACGCTCGATTCGCTGCGTTTCGATAACGCCTGGGCGCGCCTGCCCGAGGATTTCTTCACTCGGGTCAGTCCTGCGACCTGGAAAAACACGCGACTGCTGGATATCAGCCCGCGGGGCTGTCGCGCGCTGGGCCTCGATCCCGCCTGTTTCGATGACGATGCCCCGGCGCGCGAGACGCTGCGCCAGCTCATGGGGGGCGAAACCGTCCTGCCGGGCATGGCGCCGCTGGCCCAGAAGTACACCGGGCATCAGTTCGGCGTCTACAATCCGGCCCTGGGGGACGGGCGTGGCCTGCTGATGGGCGAGGCGCAGACCGCCGACGGATACTGGGACCTGCACCTCAAGGGAGCAGGGCAAACGCCGTACTCGCGCTTCGGCGACGGCCGCGCCGTGCTGCGCTCATCGGTACGCGAGTACCTGGCCGGCGAAGCCATGGCGGGGCTGGGCGTCCCCACGACGCTGGCGCTGGCGCTGGCGACCAACGACGAGAAGGTCCAGCGGGAACGCGTCGAGCCCGGCGCGACCTTGCTGCGCCTGGCCCCCAGTCACGTGCGTTTCGGACACTTCGAGTGGCTCTATCAGTCGCGTCGTCACGATGACATGCGGCGTCTCGTCGATCATGTCATCGAGCGCCACCGGCCGGCCCTGGCAGCGAGCGAGTCGCCGGCGGAGGCCCTGTTCGGCGATGTCGTGGCACGCACTGCCCGCCTGATCGCGGCCTGGCAGGCCTACGGGTTCGTGCACGCGGTGATGAATACCGACAACATGTCGATACTGGGGCTGACGCTTGATTATGGTCCCTATGCGTTCATGGATGCCTACGACCCTAGGCTGGTCCCCAATCATACCGATGCCAATGGTCGCTATGCCTTCGATCAGCAGCCTGGCGTCGGGCTGTGGAACCTCTCGGTGCTGGGCCAATCCTTGACCCCGTTGGCCGAGCCGGATGCCCTGCGTGACCGGCTGACGGAGTACGAGCCGGCGCTGCAGCAAGAATACGCGCGCTTGATGCGTGCGCGCCTGGGGCTCGAAAGCGTCGTCGAGGGGGACGCGCAATTGGTGCAGGACTGGCTGACGCTGTTGGCCGAGGCCGGGGCGGATTATCACCGTGCCTTTCGTGCGCTGGGCGAATGGGCCGTCGATGACGGCGAGTGGCTACGCCAGGAGGTGCCGGTCGAAGGCTTGTCGGCCTGGCTGTCGCGCTATCACGAGCGCCTTCAGGAAGAGGAGCGCGATGCCGCGTCGCGCCGTGACGCCATGCAGGCGGTCAACCCGCTCTACGTGCTGCGCACGCATCTGGCGCAGCAGGTCATCGAGGCGGCGGAAGCGGGAGATGAGGCACCGCTGGTGGAATTTCGCCGCTTGCTCGCCGACCCTTTCACCGCGCGCCCCGGCATGGAGCGCTGGGCAGCCGCGCCGCCTCCTCAGGCCTCGGTGATCTGTCTTTCCTGCTCGTCCTAGGCGGGGCCCGGACGCATCGGCGCGTTCCGTCGCGCTTTCCTCCGCCCCAGGCGCCATGTTGAACCATACTCAAGGCGAGTCACTCGCCCGGGGGGATCATCATGGCGCCACCACGCTGTCAGGTACTGTCGCTTCATCCGCACGAGGGGCGCTCCGCGCCGAGCGCACTGCTCGTGGTGGCCATGCAACAGGTCCATGCGGGCCTCCTGACGCCCCTGGGCACGGCCGGGCCGACCGAGTCGCTGACGCTGCTGCTGAAGGAGTGGCGAGGCGGCGAGGGCTGCATCGTGCATGTCCGGCATTTCTCCCGCAAGGCCGATGCCTCCTGCCGTGCCGGCCGTCCCGAGGCCGATTTCCTGCCCTGCGCCACACCGCTGCCGGGTGAGCGAGTGGTCACCACGCACGTCGACGATCCTTTCGTGGATACCGATCTGGACACCTGGCTGCGTCGTCATGGGGTCGCGCACTTGGTGGTGGCCGGTGTCACCACGACGGGCGCGATCATGACCCTGACGCGTCACGCGCTGACACTGGGGTTCGATGTCACTGTCGTTGCCGATGCCTGCGCCGACCAGGCGTTGATCGCGCATGACGGCACTCGATGGGAAGCGTCGACGATGCATGAGCTGGGGCTCGCGTTGCTCGAACGGCAAGGCGCCGAGATTTCGAGTGTGCGTGACGTGCATCGGACCTGCTGACGATGACAGAAAAGAGACCGAAAAGCGTCGCCGAGCACGCGATGCTCTTAACTAAGAAAGCGCGAAAATAATGCATCGTTTATGGTTGCCATAAGAAAATGGCGAGGTTGGGCAGTGGTGTTTATTTTTATTCAAAAACAGAGGGTTATGATCTTTTTCGTAGCATAAGAGTTGCGTTATGCCATCCATAACACAATGATTATGATGGAGTTTTTTGACTGTATTGTTGATTTTCAAGATGTTTTTCCTTAAACACATGGGACCCTGCTTTTGAAATGAGCCACTTATGACCGGGTGTGTTCGCGAGAGTTCGCCGGGTGAAAAGTGACCCGCGATATTAGCCAAGCGTTCATGGGAACCCCCGTGCAACGAGCAAGGAGTCAAGGATGAAAGTCACCAGGTATCCATCCCATCGTGAAACGGGAGATGCGTCATGAAGATCGGAGCGCCGAAAGAGCGCGCCCAGGGCGAGGCTCGCGTCGCCCTGACGCCGGAGAGTGCCCAGCACATTCAAAAACTCGGGCATACGTGTGTCATCGAATCCGGAGCCGGCCTTGCCGCGGGCTTCGATGATGCCGCCTATCGTGACGCGGGCGTCGAGATCGTCGAGGGGGCCGATGCGTTATGGTCTACCGCCGAGGTGGTCATCAAGGTTCGCGAGCCCAGCGAAGAGGAAGTCGGCTACCTGCGCGAGGGACAGACCCTGATCGCGTTTTTCTGGCCGGCGCAGAACGAGGCGCTGCTCGAGCGCTGCAAGGCGACCGGCGCCACGGTCATTGCCATGGACATGGTGCCGCGTATCTCGCGGGCCCAGAAGATGGATGCGCTGTCGAGCACCGCCAACATCGCCGGCTATCGCGCGGTGATCGAGGCAGGCAACCAGTTCGGACGCTTCTTCACCGGTCAGGTCACGGCGGCCGGCAAGGTGCCGCCGGCCAAGGTGCTGGTCGTGGGCGCGGGCGTCGCGGGGCTGGCCGCGATCGGCACGGCGACCAGCCTGGGCGCGGTGGTACGCGCCTTCGACGTGCGGCCGGAGGTCGCCGAGCAGATCGAATCGATGGGGGCCGAGTTCCTGTTTCTCGATTTCGAGGATAGTCAGGATGGTTCCGGCACCGGTGGCTATGCGGCGCCTTCCAGCCCCGAGTTCCGCGAGAAGCAGTTGGCACTGTTCCGCGAGCAGGCGCCCGAGGTGGATATCGTCATCACCACGGCGCTGATTCCCGGCAAGCCGGCGCCCAAGCTGTGGCTCGAGGACATGGTCCATGCCATGAAGCCGGGCTCGGTGATCGTCGACCTGGCGGCGGAGAAGGGCGGCAACTGCGATCTCACCGTGCCCGATCAGCGCATCGTGACCGACAACGGCGTGATCGTGGTCGGGTATACCGACTTCCCCTCGCGCATGGCGACGCAGGCCTCGCTGCTCTATGCCACCAACATTCGTCACATGTTGACCGATCTGACGCCGGAAAAGGATGGCGTGATCGTTCACGACATGGAAGACGATGTGATTCGCGGTGCCACGGTGACGCATCAAGGCGAGATCACCTTTCCGCCACCGCCGCCCAAGGTCAAGGCGATCGGCCAGTCGGCGCCGAAGGAGAAACCCAAGGAGCCGACGCCCGAGGAGAAGAAGGCCGCCGAACATGCCGCTTTTCTCGCCCAAACCAAGCGTCAGGTGGGAATGCTCGTCGCCGGCGGGGCGGTGATGGGGCTGTTGGGGCTGGTCGCGCCGGCCTCGTTCATGCAGCACTTCATCGTCTTCGTGCTGGCCTGCTTCGTCGGTTTCCAGGTGATCTGGAATGTCAGCCATTCGCTTCACACGCCGCTGATGGCGGTGACCAACGCCATCTCGGGCATCATCGTGCTGGGGGCGGTGCTGCAGGTCGGTTCGGGAAGCTTCCTGGTGGGGCTGTTGGCAGGCATTTCGGTGCTGATTGCCACCATCAATATCGTGGGGGGCTTCTTGGTCACGCGCCGAATGCTCGCCATGTTCCAGAAATCCTAACGCGGCGGAGAAAAGACGATGTTGAGTCAAGGATTGGTGTCCGCCGCAGCGGTGGCGGCAAGTGTGTTGTTCATCCTTTCGCTGGGGGGGTTGAGCAATCAGGAAAAAGCCAAGCGTGCCGTCTGGTACGGCATCGTGGGGATGGGGCTGGCGGTGGTCTTCACCATGTTCGGCCCCAATGTCGGCGGTTACTGGTGGATGATCCCGATGATGGTGATCGGCGCCGGGATCGGCGTCTACCTGGCCAAGAAGGTCGACATGACCGAGATGCCCCAGCTCGTGGCGGCATTGCACAGCTTCGTCGGTCTCGCGGCGGTGTTCATCGGCTTCAATGCCGACCTGGAACGTCGCCGGGTGATGGCCGCGCAACTCGCCGGGGACGTCAGCGAGCGGTTTTCGGCCTTCGCCGCGCTGGTGGACGAGAAGACGCCGGCCGAGCTGACCTTCCTGCAGGTCGAGGTGGTGCTGGGGGTCTTCATCGGTGCGGTGACCTTCACCGGCTCGGTGATTGCCTTCGGCAAGCTGGCGGGCAAGGTGGATGGCAAGCCGCGTCAGTTGCCTGGCGGTCATCTGCTGAATGCCGCGGCGGCCATCGTGTCGCTGTTGCTGGCGATCGCCTACCTCAACGGTGCGGGCTTCTGGACGCTGCTGCTACTGGCGCTGCTGGCCTTCTTCATCGGCTATCACCTGATCATGGGCATCGGCGGCGCCGACATGCCTGTGGTGGTCTCGATGCTCAACAGCTACTCCGGCTGGGCGGCGGCGGCCATCGGCTTCACGCTGTCCAATGACCTGCTGATCGTCACCGGGGCCCTGGTGGGCTCTTCCGGTGCCATCCTCTCCTACATCATGTGCAAGGCGATGAACCGCAACTTCGTCAACGTGATCCTGGGTGGCTTCGGCGGCAGCAAAGGGCCGGCCGCGGAGATCGAGGGCGAACAGGTCGCCATCGATACCGGCGGCGTGGCCAGTGCGCTCAACGAGGCCGATAGCGTGATCATCGTGCCCGGGTACGGCATGGCGGTGGCGCAGGCCCAGAATGCGGTCAGCGAGTTGACGCGCAAGTTGCGCGCCGCCGGCAAGACGGTGCGCTTCGGGATTCATCCCGTGGCGGGTCGTCTGCCCGGTCACATGAACGTTCTGCTGGCCGAGGCCAAGGTGCCTTACGATATCGTGCTGGAAATGGACGAGATCAACGACGACTTCGCGGAAACCGACGTGGTGATCGTCATCGGCTCCAACGATATCGTCAATCCGGCCGCCGAGGAGGACCCCAACAGTCCCATCGCCGGCATGCCGGTGCTCAAGGTCTGGGAAGCCAAGAACGTCTTCGTCTGCAAGCGTGGCCAGGGCACGGGCTACTCGGGGATCGAGAACCCGCTGTTCTTCAAGGAGAACACGCGCATGCTGTACGGCGACGCCAGGTCGAGTATCGATGCCTTGCTGCCGATGGTCGACTGAGCGGCCCGCAGAAAGGCCGTACTGCGACACGACGACACCGCCTTCGGGCGGTGTCGTCGTTTGAGGGGGAGCGGAATGGCGGGGCATGTTTCCGTCATGCGCCGGCGGCACGTCAATGTCATCGATGATCGGGCGTGCGTGACACGTCAGGTTCGCTACAATGGCGTCATTTCGCAGGCCACTAGGAAATCTTGATGACCGACGAACGACCTAAAGTCGCCGTGCTCGGCGGGGGGAGCTTCGGCACCGCGATTGCCAGCATTGCCGCCGACAATGGGGCCCGCGTGAACCAGTGGTTGCGTGATCCGGCGTTGATCGAACAGATCAATCGCGAGCATCGCAACGCTCGCTACCTGCCGGACTACGCGATCAATCCCGCGGTCGTCGCGTCCGGCGATATGCAGGAGGTACTCCGCGACGCCGAACTGGTGTTCATCGCGATTCCGTCGAGCGCCTTTCTGACGGTCGTGCGTCAGGCATTGCCCTGGCTCAAGCCGACGCAAATCCTGGTCAGCACCACCAAGGGGATTCAGGAAGACGGCTTCAAGCTGATGAGCCAGATCCTCGAGGAAGAAACCGGCTTTCCGCACATCGGGGTGCTCTCGGGGCCCAACTTGGCCTCGGAGATCGCCCAGAAGCATCTGACGGCCACGGTCATCGCCAGCGACGACCCCTTGACCCGCGCCCGAGTGCAATCGGCGCTCGGTTGCGATTATTTCCGGGTATACGCCAGTAATGACCGCTACGGTGTCGAACTCGGCGGGGCGTTGAAGAACATCTATGCCATCGCCGCGGGCATGGCAGCGGCGCTCGGCATGGGCGAGAACACGCGCAGCATGCTGATGACGAGGGCGCTGGCGGAGATGAGCCGATTCGCGGTGGCGCTTGGCGCCAACCCGCTGACGTTCATCGGTCTGGCCGGCGTGGGCGACCTCATCGTGACCTGCTCATCGAAGCTCTCGCGCAATTATCGTGTCGGTTTCGCGCTGGGCGAGGACAAGACCCTGGAAGAAGCCGTCACGGCCCTGGGCCAGGTGGCGGAGGGCGTCAACACCGTGAGCCTGGTCCGCGAGAAGGCGCGTCGCGAGCATATCTACATGCCGCTGGCCGAAGGACTTTATCAGGTGCTGTTCAACGGCGTGCCGGCGCGCCAGATGGCACAGATGCTGATGCAGCAGGAACAAAGCAGCGACGTGGAGTTCATCCTCTCCCGTCAGGACGTATTCGAAGCGCGCAGGCTGGAACCCGGCGCCGAGGAGACTTGAACATGTCGATTCTGTATATCATGCGGCATGGCGAGGCAGCGCCGGGCACGCCCGACAGCGAGCGGTCACTTACCGAGCATGGCGAGCAGGAAGCGCGCGCGATGGGCGCCTGGCTGAGCGAGGTGCTGACCGATGACGTACGGCATGCGCTGCGCATCGTCGCCAGCCCGTACCGGCGTGCACAGCAGACCGCACGATTGGTCGCGGCGCCGTTGGGCCTGAGCGTCGAGACTCTGCCGATCATCACGCCCGATGAGCCGCTCGAGCCGGTGATCGACTGGCTCCAGCAGCAGGTCCCGCAGACGCCGTGCCTGCTGGTGAGTCACATGCCGCTGGTCGGCGCCCTGGTCGGTCGTCTGGTCGAAGGCGACGTGCGCGCTTCTCAGCCGATGCCGACGGCGAGCGTGGCGGCACTGGAGGCCGAGGTATGGGCGGCGGGCTGTGCCACGCTGCGCCAGTGGCAGTCGCCCCGTGACCTGTCCTCATAGGCGATACCCACCCAAGGAGACCCACATGCCGTTCGTCGTCATCAATCGCGTTTACGTCAATCCCGGCTACGAGGCGGAATTCGAACGCCGCTTTCAGCGCCGGGCGAGTCAGGTCGACCGTCAGCCGGGATTCCGCGCCATGCGCGTTTTGCGCCCACAAGGCAACCAGGCGCCCTATCTCGTCGAAACCGAGTGGGACAGCCAGGAGGCCTTCCGCGCCTGGGTGGGCAGTGACGATTTCAAGCAGGCACATGCCGACCCCATGCCCTCGGAGGCATTCGGCGAAGGCGGCGGGCTCGAGCAATTCGAGGTCGTCGAGGGGACGCAGGCCTAACGCCCCTGATACCGCCATGCATGTGCCATGGCGGGCATCACTCCCGTCATTAAGACCTTGGTGGGGTCGACCAATGTCGAGGTTGTGTGACAACGCGGCCGTGCTTATCTTGCAGTTGTATGATGTATGACATGATGATTTCATGTCATCACGCTCAACAAGACAGCTGCGAGGGACATGACGGTGCATTTTTCCAAAGAACAAACGGTCGCGGCGATTGGCGATGGCCTGCTTTCCTTCCCGGTGACCGATTTCGATGCCGCTGGACGATTCGATGCCGCGAGCTATCGCAAGCGACTCGAGTGGTTCGTGAGTCATGATGTCTCCGCGGTCTTCGTTGCGGGCGGCACGGGGGAGTTCTTCAACCTCTCGCTCGAGGAGTTCGGCGACGTCGTGCGCACGGCGGTCGATGTGATCGGTGGGCGTGTGCCCATCATTGCCAGCGCCGGGTTGAGCGTGGAGAGCGGCAAGGCATTCGCGCGCGTGGCGGAAGAGGCCGGCGCGGATGGCGTTCTGCTGATGCCGCCCTATCTGACCGAGTGCCCGCAGGAAGGGCTGGTCGAGTACGCCCGCCAGATCTGCGACAGCACCACGGTTAACGTGATCTATTACAACCGTGGCAATGGTGTTCTCGAGGCGCCGGCGGTCCAGCAGCTCGCCGATCAGTGCCCGAACTTGATCGGGTTGAAAGATGGCAAGGGCGATATGCAATTGCTCAACAAGATCGTCAAGACCGTCGGCGATCGACTGGTTTACGTCGGTGGCGTGCCGACCGCCGAGATTTTCGCCGAGGCCTACCTCTCCATTGGCGTCAATACCTACTCTTCCGCTGTCTTCAACTTCGTGCCGGACATGGCACTCACGTTCTACCGCGCACTGCGCGCGGGAGACAGCGCCACGGTCAAGAAAATCACCAACGAGTTTTTCATTCCCTTCGTCGATCTGCGTGATCGTAAAAAGGGCTACGCCGTCAGCCTCATCAAGGCCGGCACCGAGATCATTGGGCGTCCCGCCGGCAGCGTTCGCGTACCGCTGATGATGCCGAGTACGGATGAGCGGGCTCGGCTCGTGGAGCTTATCGAGCGTACTCATTCATTCTAGTCGAACTGGAGTCGAGTCATGTCCTGCATTTCATCGGTCGTCGTCACTCCGATTGCCTTTCGTGATCCGCCCCTGCTCAATGTGAGTGGTGTTCATGAACCCTGGGCCCTGCGCTCGATTATCGAGGTCACAATCGAAGACGGTCGCTATGGTCTCTCCGAGTCTTATGGGGATGAGCAGACGCTGTCACAGCTGCAGACGGTGGCTTCCCATCTAGTGGGCGTCGATGTCTTCCATCTTAACGAGCTGAAGTCCATCGTCGAAGCATCGGTTTCCCACAAGTCTCAAGAGAACGGAATCGAACTGGCGCCGGGGACCAACCAGGCAACCACGGTGCCACGCATTTTCGCTGCCTTCGAGGTTGCCTTTCTCGATCTGATGGGCAAGATCACCGAGCGCAGCGTCTGCGACTTGTTGGGAGGCAAGGTGCGCGATGCCGTCCCCTACAGTGCCTACTTGTTCTACAAGTACGGTCACCATCAGTTCAGCCAGGACGACTGGGTCGATGCCTGGGGCGAAGTGCTGACCCCTGAGGACATCGTGCGCTCGGCCAGGCAGATGATCGACCAATACGGCTTCCAGTCGATCAAACTCAAGGGCGGAGTGTTTGAGCCCGAGCAGGAGCTGTTGGCGGTCCGTGCCTTGCGCGAGGCTTTTCCTGAATATCCACTGCGCATCGACCCTAATGGTGGCTGGACGCCCGAGACCACCAGGCGCCTGCTTCCACAGATGGAGGGGGTGCTGCAGTACCTCGAGGATCCGGCCTCCGGCAAAGACAGCATGGCCGAGGTCCACCGGTCGGCCACCATGCCACTGGCCACCAATATGTGCGTGATCGGTTTCTTCGATTTCCCCGAAGCGATCGCCAAGCAGTCCGTGGATGTGATCCTCTCCGATCACCACTACTGGGGCGGATTGCAGGCGACCCGAGAACTGGCCCGTGTCTGCGAGACCTGGGGGCTGGGGTTGTCCATGCATTCCAACTCGCATCTTGGCATCAGCCTGATGGCAATGACCCACGCCGCCGCGGCGATCGACAACCTGACCTATGCCTGTGACACCCATTATCCCTGGCAGGAGGAAGAAGTGATTGTGGGCGGAAAGGTTTCTTTCGAGGAGGGCAGTGTGCGTGTGCCAGATGCGCCCGGGTTGGGGGTTGAACTGGATCGCGACGCCTTGCAAAAACTGGCGCGCAACTTTCAGGAGTGTGGCATTCGTTCGCGCAACGATGTGAAGGAAATGCAGAAATATGACCCCAGCTGGACGGGGAAAGTACCTCGTTTCTGATGCCTCTTGAGAGGCATTGCGATGTTGAACCGACAATAGCTACAAGGATACCAACATGCAGATTCGCACTTTGGCTCATTCTCTCACTCTGGCAAGCGTCGCACTGGCGTTTTCCGGTACTGTCCAGGCTTCAGACGAGCTGAAGGTCCAGACCTCCTTCAACTCGGGGGACTTCGCCTATCAATACCTGCAGGAAAATTGGGTGCCCAAACTCAAGGAAGCGACAGGAGGTGATGTCACTATCACCCTAATGCCAACCGGCAGTGTGGTCCCCTACAAGGAAACCATGGAGGCCGTCGCCATGGGGTTACTTGATGGTGATATGACTGCTCCAGCTTATTTTACTGGAAAGGATCCTGTTTTTGCCTTGATGGGTGACCTGATCGCCGGCTATGACAAGCCTTCGCAGTTCCTCGACTTCTGCCAGAAAGGTGGAGGAGAAGAGGTTCTGCAGAAGGCCATCGATGCCCAGGTTGGCGACAAGATTAAAGTGGTTGGCTGTGGCCCCTACAAGCGTGAGGCCCTGGTAGCTGCGGTGCCGATCCGCAGCGTCGAAGACCTCGAGGGCGTGAAGATCCGTTCGCCGGAAGGCCTGGCGGCGGCGGTATTCGAACGTGCCGGAGCAACACCAGTCAATATTCCTTTTTCTGAGGTTTACACCTCGCTTCAGCAGGGCGTGGTCGATGCGGCCGATGCCTCAGCTTATGTCAATAATGACGCCTCAGGCCTTCACGATATTGCCAAGTACCCGATCTATCCGGGTATTCATAGCATGTCGTCTCAGCAGTTCACGCTTAACCAGGAGGTTTGGGAATCGCTGGACGATGAGGACCGGCGGGCCTTGCATCAGTGGTTCTACGATGCATTCAACGACTTGGCCGGTGCGGTGCAGGAGCAGGATGAAAAACTAGTAGCCCGTGACAAGAAGAAGGATGACATGACTGTCATCGATTGGCCTCAAGAAGAGCGTGACCAGTTTCGCAAGATTGCTCGGGGGGCCTGGGAGGCTTTCGGAGAGAAGAGCGAACTGGCACAGCAGGCATTACAAGCCCACCTCGAGTATATGCACGAAACCGGTCTACTCGAGGGTAGTGATGTGAAGGCAACCGACAAGGCAGATCAGAACGAGCAGAACTGATTCATCCTCTTACGGAGCCATGACAGTGGAAACTGTCGTGGTTCCATTCTTTGACTGGAGTCTGCGATGCGATTACTCAGCCGGTTGGCGGCAGGCATGGACCGAATCAGTGCCTTCATTGGCTATGCCTGTGCTGTGTTGTTCTTTGCTTGCATAATACTTTCTGCTCTTGAAGTGGTCATGCGTTATGTCTTCAACTCGCCCACCCAGTGGACCTTCGAGACAGTCATGGCGCTGTGTGCCACCGGCTGGGTGATGACCAGTGGTTACGTGACACAGCGGAAACGACACATTGCCATCACCATGATGGAACTCGTGGTGCCTGCCCATGTTTGGAAAAAGATGGAACTGGTTTCGCTTGGAGTAGCAATTTTTGCTCTGGCGATGCTGATCTGGGCCACATGGGAGCCAGCAATGATGGCGCTACACGGTAGTGAACGTAGCGGTAGTTCATTCAACCCGTTATTACCGGCTTATCTCAAGCCAACCCTGGTAGTGGGTGCTTTTCTTTATCTCCTGCAGCTGCTCGCCAATGTAGTTCACTGGTTCGAGGATCAGGCCAAGGGAGAGGCCGAATAATGGGCATTGAAGTCGTTACCTTATTGATCGTTCTGGCGCTGTTGGCGCTTATGGCTTTCGGTATTCCGCTGGGGGTCACGACGCTGACGGTGTCAGTTGTTACTGCGCTGTTGTATTACGGCATAGATGGGCTCTTCCTGGTTGCGTCCAATGTCTATCATGTACTCGAGAAATATGAACTGGTCGCGGTACCGTTTTTCGTATTCATGGCCAATGTTCTGGAGCGCTCGGGGATCGCCCATGCGTTGTTCGACAGCATGTCGATCCTCGGTGGTCGGGCGCGTGGCTCGGTGGCGGTGCAGACGTGTGTGGTGGCGGTGATCCTGGCCGCGATGAGCGGCATCATGGGGGGCGAGATCGTCATGCTGGGCTTGATTGCCCTGCCTCAGATGCTGCGCCTGGGCTATGATCGCAACCTGTCCATCGGCATTATCTGTGCCGCCGGAGCCTTGGCCACTCTGATTCCTCCTTCGGTGGTGATGATCGTCTACGGCCTGGCTGCTCAGGTATCGATCACCAAGCTGTTTGCCGCTGGTGCCGTGCCGGGGATGGTCCTGGCCGCCATCTATATTACCTATATCTTGATTCGCTGCCGTCTCAACCCGGCATTGGCGCCGATCAATGACATCCCAGAGACCGCGTTGCCATTGCACAAGCGGCTCAAGTATCTCAAGGGAGCGATCCTGCCGTTCATCCTGATCGGCTGTGTGCTAGGGGCGATCTACACCGGTATTACCACGGTAACCGAGGCTGCCGCCATGGGAGCAGTGGGAGCGATGATCGTCGCTGCCATCCTCAAGCAGTTCTCCTACCGCATGATCCGCGACGCCATGCGTCAGACGGCGCTGACTGTGGGCTCGATCATCTGGCTGGTACTGGGGGCGGTAAGCCTTGTCGGCATCTACAATCTGATCGGTGGCGTCAGCTTCCTGACCAACTTCCTGCAGGGGCTCGAAGTACCGCCGCTGGCGGTAATTGCCATCATGATGCTGATCGTCATGGTGCTGGGGACCTTCCTCGAGTGGATAGCAATCATCTTCATCACCGTACCGATCTTCGCCCCGGTGGTGGTGGGGCTGGGCTATGACCCGGTGTGGTTCGGCGTATTGTTCGCCATGAATATCCAGATCTACTATCTTTCGCCACCGTTCGGCCCGGCCTGCTTCTTCCTCAAGAGTGTGGCGCCCGCGGGGATCGAGCTGCAGCATATCTTCCGCGCGGTACTACCATTCATTGGCCTGCAGGTGATCGGCATGGCGCTGATACTGTTCTTCCCGCAATTGGCGTTGTGGCTCCCCAACCTGATGTTCGGCTAGGAGAATTGACCATGAAGCTGCGCAACGACGAGCTGACCCGTCAGGACGATGAGCTGGCGGTCAGCGATTCGCCAAAAGAGGTGAACCAGTTTCGCTTCGGTTTCTGGCCGGAGATCGCCGGCCTGGTGGCCTCAGCCGTCATCATCTGGATCATGCAGCTGTAAGCGGGTGACGTTATGCCCTGATACACGCTGATGACAGTTTTAACCGGAGCCAAGGGGGAGGGCGAGTACCTGCCCTGTTGATCGACTGTAAGAGACATCACCTTATGTTTCCCAAGATCACCAAGATGAACGTCGTGCCGGTCGCCGGCGAAGACGGTTTCCTGCTCAACCTGAGCGGCGGTCATGAGCCCTGGTTCATCCGCTGCGTACTGGTGCTGGAGGATGAGTCCGGCAACCGCGGCGTCGGCGAGATTCCCTCCAGCGAAGGCATCCTGAACGGCCTGGAGAAGTGCCGCAGCCTGGTGGAAGGCGCGCGGGTCAACGAGGTCAAGCAGGTGCTCAGTCGGGCCCGAGGGCTGCTGGCTCAGGGCGGCCCGGAGGAGCGGGGGCGCCAGACCTTCGATCTGCGCGTGGCCGTGCACGTCATCACCGCCATCGAGTCGGCGCTGTTCGATCTCTTCGGTCAGGCGCTGGGCATGCCGGTGGCCGACCTGCTGGGCCAGTACGGCCGCCAGCGCGACGAGGTCGAGGCCTTGGGCTACCTGTTCCTGCTCGGCGACCCGGACAAGACCGACCTGCCGTATCCCCGCGTGGCCGACCCGGTCGATGCCTGGGACGAGGTGCGCTACCGCGAGGCCATGACGCCCGAGGCCGTCGCCAACCTGGCCCGGGCCGCCTATGATCGCTATGGCTTCAAGGACTTCAAGCTCAAGGGCGGCGTGCTGCGTGGCGAGGAAGAGGCCGATTGCATCCGTGCGCTGCACGAGGCCTTCCCCGAGGCGCGCCTGGCCCTGGACCCCAACGGCGCATGGAAGCTGGACGAGGCCGTACGTGTGCTGGAGCCGATCAAGCACCTGCTGAGCTATGCCGAGGACCCTTGCGGTCAGGAGGGCGGTTTCTCCGGTCGCGAGACCATGGCGGAATTCAAGAAGCGCACCGGGCTGCCTACCGCCACCAACATGATCGCCACCGATTACAAGCAGCTGCAGTACGCCGTGCAGCTCAACTCGGTGGACATTCCCCTGGCGGACTGCCACTTCTGGACCATGCAGGGCGCCGTGGCGGTGGGTGAGCTGTGCAACGAGTGGGGCATGACCTGGGGCTCGCACAGCAACAACCACTTCGACATTTCGCTGGCGATGATGACCCACGTGGCCGCGGCCTGCCCGGGCGAGATCACCGCCATCGACACCCACTGGATCTGGCAGGACGGTCAGCGCATCACCAGGGAGCCGTTCCAGATACGGGACGGCAAGCTGACCGTGCCGAAGACCCCGGGTCTAGGCATCGAGCTGGACGACGACAAGCTCATGGAGGCGCACGAGACATACAAGCGTCTCGACGTGACGCAGCGCAATGACGCCATGGCGATGCAATACCTGATCCCGGGATGGGAGTTCGATCCCAAGCGTCCCGCTCTAGTGCGCTGATGTTTCCCGATACGCCTGACTTGAATTGTGCTGATCTTTGCACGAACAAGGAGCAGGGCTCGTACGCGCGCTTGCGCGGGGATTGAGTGTGTTCTTGGAGGATGGCGCTGACGCCGGTCGTTGCCAGCGCGTACAATGCCGCTTCGACGCAGGCCGGGCTCGCGCTGCCAGGTCCGCCGTCGCCTCATTCACGCCGTTTCCCGCGAGAACCTCGATTTTGCTCTCTACCGCCAACATCACCATGCAATTCGGCGCCAAGCCGCTGTTCGAAAATGTCTCCGTCAAGTTCGGAGAGGGCAACCGCTATGGCCTGATCGGCGCCAATGGTTGCGGCAAGTCTACCTTCATGAAGATCCTGGGGGGCGACCTGGAGCCTACCAGTGGCCAGGTAATGAAGGACGCCACCACGCGGCTCGGCAAGCTGAGTCAGGATCAGTTCGCGTTCGAGAGCGAGCGTGTAATCGACACCGTGATCATGGGGAACACGGAGCTGTGGGAGGTTGCCGCCGAGCGCGAACGTATCTATTCGCAGACTGAAATGTCCGAGGAAGATGGCATGAAGGTCGCCGACCTTGAGGTGCGTTACGCTGAGCTCGATGGTTATACAGCAGAGGCCCGCGCGGGAGAGTTGCTGCTCGGCCTCGGCATCCCTCTGGTGCAGCACACCCAGCCGATGAGCGTGGTGGCACCGGGGTGGAAGCTGCGGGTATTGCTGGCTCAGGCGCTGTTCAGTGATCCCGACGTGTTGCTGCTCGATGAGCCGACCAACCACCTGGATATCAACACCATCCGGTGGCTGGAGGAGATTCTGCGTTCACGCAGCTCGACCATGCTCATCATCTCTCATGATCGTCACTTTCTGAATCGTGTCTGCACGCATATGGCGGACCTCGACTACGGCGAGCTGACGCTTTTCCCGGGCAACTATGATGAGTACATGACTGCTGCCACCCAAGCGCGAGAGCGCTTGCATGCCGATAACGCCAAGAAGAAGGCGGAGATCGCTGAGTTGCAGCAGTTCGTCAGCCGCTTCTCGGCCAACGCCTCCAAGGCCAAGCAGGCCACGTCACGCCAGCGCAAGATCGACAAGATTCAGCTCGATGAGGTCAAGCCGTCATCGCGAGTCAGCCCATTCATTCGCTTCGAGCAGACCAAAAAGATACACCGGCATGCCTTGAACGCGGAGAAGCTCTCCAAGGCCTGGGGTGACAACGTGCTGTTCGAACGTTTCGACTTGCAGGTCGAAGCTGGCGAGAGAGTCGCTATCATCGGGCCCAACGGAATTGGCAAGACGACATTGCTCAACTGCCTGGTCGGCACGATGACGCCGGATGCGGGCGAGGTGAAATGGACCGATGCGGCGGAAGTGGGGTACTTCGCCCAGGATCACGCTGATGATTTCGAAGGCGGTGAGACGCTTTTCGAATGGATGCGGCAGTGGACCACGGAAGGTGAGCAGACCGTACGCGGTGCGCTGGGCCGGATGCTGTTCTCCAACGATGACATCGGCAAGTCGGTCAAGGTGATCTCCGGAGGCGAACAGGGGAGGATGCTGTTCGGTAAGCTGGCGCTGCAGAAGCCTAACGTGCTGGTGATGGATGAGCCCACCAACCACCTTGACATGGAGTCGATTGAAGCGCTCAACCTGGCGTTGGAAAACTATCCCGGCACCTTGATCTTCGTCAGCCATGACCGTGAGTTCGTCGGTTCCTTGGCGACCCGTATTATCGAGCTGAAGGATGACGATATCGTCGATTTCAGCGGCAGTTATGACGATTATCTCCGCAGTCAGAGTATCTACGACTAAACGCGAAGATCTTCATTCTCACCACCGGCGGACACGATACGTCTAAAAACTAGTTACCGACCGGCGCGTGCTGCTTGCAGCAAGCGCTGGTGCGTTGTGGCTGCCGGCCGGCCGTGCAACCCGGCCCTCACGTTGCGTTTCGTTATCTTAGCCTAATGTCTATACGTCATAGCAGGTATGATGTATGACAACATTCAGGCTAGGGTCTAAGCTGATGCTGTCATGAGACAGCCGGCTATTTAGCCCAACGGGCAAGTGGCCGGTTTAACACACAGGCGCTCGTGCATCCTTGATGAAGGACATAAATGTGTTGAACCGCATTCGATGTGGAAGAGAGTTTGAAGACGGCGAATTACCGTAAACGGCACGTCTGGATTTATAACCATAATGCTTACGTAATGCCCGCTATGAGAAGGCATTGGTTTTTGATCTTTTACGTGTCGAGAAGCCAGGAGGGCGTCAATTACTGAGTATGGTCAGTTTAACAAAATGAAATAGAACCATAAGGAGCCACGTCATGCAGACCAATAAAAGACTCAAGATGGCAAGCTGTGTAAAAGCGGCAGCGATGCTCGGTATGTTGCTGAGTGTTTCCATTTCGACGACAGCGCAAGCGGACAGCTGGCGGGGATGGAACATCCACCCGCCGAGTTATCCAAATGGCAAGGCCCTGGAAAGTTTTGCCAAGGAAGTCGCTGAAAAGACAGAGGGGCGTGTTGAGCCCAAAGTATACCATAACGCGGTGCTGGGCGATCAGCCTGACGCGATCGAGCAGACCCGCAGCGGCGCCCTCGATTTCGCCAATTTCAACATGGGGCCGATGGGGCCAATTGTACCCGCCGCGAACGTCCTGTCACTGCCTTTCATTTTCAAAAGTCCGGACGACATGTACCGCATCATGGATGGCGAGATCGGCGAGCGCTTCGCCGATGCACTGGCCGAGAAAAACCTGATCGTGCTGTCCTGGTTCGGTTCCGGGGCACGCAGCCTCTACAACACTGACCACCCGGTGGAGACGCCCGACGACGTCGAGGGCCTCAAGGTACGTGTCATGAACAACGACCTTTATGTCCAGATGATCGACGAAATGGGGGGCAATGCCACGCCAATGGCCTATGGCGAAGTTTATCAGTCACTCAAGACAGGCGTCATCGACGGTGCCGAGAACAATTATCCATCTTATGAATCCAGTGGCCACTATGAGGTGGCAAATTACTACTCGTTGACCGAGCACTTGATCCTTCCCGAGTGTTTGTGTGTTGCCAAGGCGAGTTGGGAAGAGCTCAGTGAGAAAGACCGGCAGGCGATACGCGAAGCAGCCGAGGATGCTGCCAAGGAGCAGCGCGCGCTCTGGGAGGAAGGTGTTCAGGCGAGCAAGCAGAAGATCCTGGACGCCGGGGTGAAGATCAACGAGGTGGATGACAAGTCGGCGTTCCAGGCCAAGATGCAGCCGATCTACGACCAGTTTGTTCAGGAGCACCCGGAACTGGAGTCGCTCGTGACGGATATTCAAGATGCGCAGAGCTGATCCGCAGATGCCATGAAATTCTCCGGGCCGAATCAGGCCCGGAGCGGTCTTGAGAGGGTTTAAAATCGTGAGCTCATTCTCCGAGAAAATGAATGACCAGAGCCCCGCTTCGGCATCGCGAACAGCATTCGATGGCTTTCTGGACGGCATTGCCCAACTTTGCATCATCGTGTCGGGTATCTTGCTGGTTTTCTTGATTGCGACGTTTGGCTGGTTGGTCTTCGGCCGTTACGTGCTCAATGACACGCCGACATGGGTGGAACAGTCCTCGCTCCTGATCGTCGTCTATATCACCTGTCTAGGGGCTGCCGCCGGTGTGAGAAACAATACCCACCTTAGCATCGACTTCGTGCGTGAAGGGCTGCCGTATTTGCCACGCGAGATCATGCGCTATATCGCTGACCTTTTCGTCACGTGTTTCGGTCTCTTCATGGCCTGGCAAGGGTGGCACCTGGTCCTGGAGAACCTGGAGCGTCCCATTCCAATGATCGGATTTTCCGAAAGCTGGCGTGCGGCACCATTGGTGATCTGTGGCGTGCTGATGGTTCTGTTCTCTTGCACCAATATCGCCAAGCGCCTGCTCAAGTCACGGAAGGGGTGACCTCATGGGACTCATGATTCTGTTCGGCCTGTTCTTTCTGGGTCTCATCGTAGGTGCGCCAGTGGCCTTCGCTGTCGGTCTGGCTGCGGCGGGAACCTTTCTCTACGAAGGGCTGCCACTTTTCGTGGCTTTTCAACGTATATTGTCGGGAATCTCGGTCTTTTCCTTACTGGCCATACCGTTTTTCATTTTTGCCGGCGAACTGATGCTGCATGGGGGCATATCCACTCGCCTGGTACGCCTGGCATCCGCTGCCGTAGGGCGTGTACGGGGTGGTCTGGGAATGGTCAATGTCAGCTCCTCGATGCTTTTCGGAGGCATCTCGGGGTCTGCAGTCGCTGACACATCCGCGCTGGGTTCGATCCTCATCCCGGTCATGAAAGAGAAAGGTTACGACGCCGATTACGCGGTCAATGTCACGGTTACCTCGTCGGTTGCGGGTGTCGTGATTCCTCCCAGTCATAACATGATTCTCTATGCCGTCGCCGCCGGGGGTGGCATCTCGATCACCCAACTGTTCATTGCCGGTATCGTGCCGGGGGTGCTGATGTGTCTGGCATTGGCCGTGGCTGCATATGTCGTGGCGGTCAAGCGTGGTTACAAAGGCGAGGCATTTCCCGGGTGGTCGGCATTGGTGCTCAGTTTCGTGGCTGCGCTGCCCGGTCTGATGACGGCAGTGATCATTGTCGGCGGGGTGCTGTCTGGCGTTCTGACGGTCACCGAGTCCGGTGCCTTCGGCGCTATCTACGCTATCGTCGTCACGGGACTGGTGTACCGTGAATTGCGCTGGGAACCGTTCAAGCAGGCGGTCTACCAGGCGGTACGCACGACCTCGCTGGTGATGATCCTGGTGGGATGTGCCTCGGCATTCTCGTACCTGCTGGCACTCTATAGCGTACCGCAGCTGCTGACCGACGCACTGTTGAGTATCTCCGAGAATCCTTACGTGATCCTGCTGATGCTCAACCTGATATTGCTGGGTCTCGGCATGATCATGGACATGGCGGCACTGATCCTGATCTGCACGCCGATATTCCTGCCGGTTGCCGAAGAGTTCGGCATGGACCCCATTCAGTTCGGCATCATCATGATGATGAACCTTGGGCTGGGACTATGTACTCCCCCGGTAGGGTCTTGTCTTTTCGTGGGTAGCGTTATCGGCAAGATCAAGATCGAACAGGCGGTACGTACCATCTGGCCGTTCTATCTAGCGCTGTTTGCGGTGTTGATGCTGGTGACCTACGTGCCGGCGATATCGCTGACGCTGCCCGGCTTCTTCCAGTGACATCTTCCTCTTCTCGCTCATGGATCGCCCTACATGAAAATCGAAAAGATACATGCACACGTTCTCGATTATCAGCTGGAGCAGGCCTTCGAAAGTGCCTCCATGCGGTTTGATCGGCGCCAGCATTGTCTGGTCGAGGTGATATGTGACGACGGTACGATCGGCTGGGGGGAGTGTCTGGGGCCGGCCAAGCCCAATGCGGCTGTCATCGAGGCTTATGCGACCTCGATCATTGGGCGCAATCCGCTCGAGACGGAAAAGCTCTGGATCGAGCTCTATAACCGGCTGCGTGATCAAGGCCAGCGCGGCCTGACTGTCACGGCCCTGAGCGGTATCGATATCGCGTTGTGGGATATCAAGGGCAAGCATTACGGGGCGCCCGTTTCCGAACTCCTGGGCGGGCGTTTTCGCGAGCATGTGCATGCCTATGCCACCGGATCATTCAAGCGTGACGGCGTCGATCGTGTGCAGGATACGGCCGAGGAGGTCGCCGGTTACGCGCAAGAAGGGTTCTGTGGCGTCAAGATCAAGATAGGTTTCGATGTCGAAGAAGACGTGAAAGTGATTGCCGCGGCGCGCGAGGCGTTGGGCAATGGCAAGCGTTTGATGATCGATGCCAACCATGGTTACGACCTCCTGGAGGCGTTGGAGGTCGGCAAGCGTGCCGCCGCGTTCGACGTGGCATGGTTCGAAGAACCGGTATTGCCCGAGCAGATTTCCACTTATCACGCCGTGCGCGACGGGCAGCCGCTCCCGGTGGCCAGTGGCGAGAACTGGCATGGACGTTACGCCATGCTCGAGCCGCTGCAAACGCGGGCGGTGGACATCGTGCAACCCGATGTCTGCAGCGTGGGCGGCATCTCGGAAATGCGCCGGGTCGTGGATATGGCGGCCATGTTCGGTGTGCGTTTGATTCCGCATGTCTGGGGCACGGCGGTGTGTCTTGCCGCCAGCTTGCAATGCATGGCGGCCTTGCCACCCAACCCGCCGCGACGCCGGCCCATCGAGCCGATCATGGAGTTCGATCGTACGCACAATCCTTTCCGACAGGCCGTGGTGAAAACGCCGCTCGAACATGACGGTGGCGTCGTGCAGATACCCGATGGACCGGGGCTGGGCATCGAGATCAATCGTGATGCATTGCGCCAATTCGCTTTGAAGGAGGCATGAGCGTGTCCGATCTTCCCGCCAACACTCGCCCGCTTGATGGCCCGGCACCCAAACTCAAGGCGCCGCCCGGTGCGACCGACTGTCATATCCATCTGTATCTGCCGGGCTTCGATGCCCAGCCCGGTGGTCCGAAGATTCCCGAGCTGGCAACGGTCGAGAATTACCGACAGATCCAGCGTTGGCTGTCGCTCGAGCGTGTGGTGGTCACTCAACCCAATGCCTACCAGCGTGACAATCGCGCCTTGCTCACGGCGCTGGGCCAGTTGGGCACTGACAGCGCACGCGGTGTCGCGGCAGTGACGCCCGAGATATCGGACAGCGAGCTTCGGGACTGGCATGACAAAGGGGTGCGCGGTGCACGGATCATGAACCTGCCGGGGGGCGCCGTTGCCAGCGATCAGATGCTCGAGGTCGAGCAACGGATTCGTCCGATGGGCTGGCACCTGATGGTTCAGTTCAATGGCTGCAAGTTGAACGATTACCTCGCGGATCTGCAGCGTATCGAGGGCGAATACATCATCGATCATATCGGCAAGTTCATGCCGCCGGTGTCGGCGGACGACCCTCGGGTGGATGACATTCTGCGGCTGCTCGATCGCGGCAATGCCTGGTTCAAGATATGTGCCGGCTATGAAGCCAGCCGGCTCGGCGGTCCCGGCTACGCGGATGTCGGGGCGATCGCCAAGCGGGTCATCGGCCATGCGCCAGAGCGCATCATCTGGGGGAGCAACTGGCCGCACGTCGGCGTGCCGCGCGAGCAATACCCCGACGATGCCGAGCAGCTCGATGTCTTGCTCGACTGGGCGTCCCCCGAGGTGCGCCAGAGAATACTGGTCGATAATCCGGCGACGTTGTATGGCTTCTGATACAGGGTTGCGGATACAGGGCCGCTGTTGGCATGCGAGCACCGAGAGGTGAAGTGAACGCACGGGATACGCGCATGGCGCAATGCTTGCCCGGCGATGATTCGAACAATGGAGGAAAGAATGCTCAATCGTTTGTTGGTGACCGGGGCTGCTGGTGGTGTGGGGAGTGCGATTCGCCCACATCTTGGAACGCTGGCGCACGAGGTCCGTCTGTCGGATATCGTCGATCTCGGCGCGGCCGAGGCGCACGAGGAGATTGTTGCCTGCGACCTGGCCGATGCCCAGGCCGTTCATGATCTGGTCAAGGATTGCGACGGTATCATTCACCTCGGTGGGGTGTCGGTGGAACGTCCCTGGAACGATATTCTCCAGGCCAACATCATCGGCGCCTACAACCTGTATGAAGCCGCCAGGAACCTCGGCAAGCCGCGCATCGTGTTCGCCAGTTCCAATCACACCATCGGTTATTATCCACGCACTACGCGGATCGACACCGAAGTGCCGCGCCGTCCCGACTCGCTGTATGGCTTGTCCAAGTGTTTTGGTGAGGATCTGGCGAGCCTGTATTACCACAAGTTCGATATCGAGACCCTCAACATACGCATCGGTTCGTGTTTTCCCAAGCCCAAGGACGCGCGGATGATGGCCACCTGGCTGAGCGTCGATGACTTCATGCGCCTGATGAAGCGTGCCTTCGTGGCTCCCAAGCTGGGATGCACCGTCGTCTATGGCGCCTCGGCGAATACCGAGTCGTGGTGGGACAACGACAAGTCGGCATTTCTCGGCTGGGTTCCGCAGGACAGTTCGGAAATCTGGCGGGAGGAGATCGAACAGCAGGCCGGCGAGATCGACCCTGACGATCCGGCAGTCATCTACCAGGGTGGCAAATTCGTGGCGGCGGGGCATCCCGACGACGCTGAGTAAACAAGGCTTCGGCCTGTGACCGAACAGGCCGAAGCCTTGTTCTAGGGTATCACTGCCCAAGGGGCTCGCTTACCATCGCAGCGACGACATGCGGCCAGGGCGCGTAGCCGAAGCGAGGGTATGACAATTCCTTCCGGGCTGTATGCGTAACTGGTGCAATTGAGAGATAGTGGCGATCAAGCGTGAACAAAGGGGCGAGTCCCTCCGTCACCAGGGTAAGGAAAAGCTGATGCCGGAATCCAGCCTCTCTATGCAAGTCCCACTGTCATGCAGTGCAGTGATGCCATCGCGATGCAGTATGGGATTCCGGGGTGGAGGGCGAGTTCGAATGTCTGGTATTGGTCTGCCGAACGAATAAAGAGTAAAAATCATCATGCGAAATACGCAATATGAACTCACTTGACGTGAAACGTGTCTCCCAGCAGGGGAGCCTGTCCCAGCAGGTCTCGCGGCAACTCGAAGCGATCATCTCCCGGGGAGAGATCGCCGTCGGCGATAAACTGCCGCCGGAGAACGGTCTGTGCGAGATGTTCGGCGTCAGCCGTACTGTCATACGCGAGGCCATCACGCACCTCAAGTCGCTCGGCCTGGTCGAGACGCGGCGCGGGATCGGTACGCGCGTTCTGCGCGCGGCGCCCGAAGAAGCGTATCCCGCCAAGCGCATCAGCCTGACGACGGTCGAGGACATTCTGAGCATTCTCGAATTACGCCTGACCCTGGAGCCGGAAGCCGCCGCACTGGCGGCGGCACGGCGCGACGATGAGGATCTCGAGCGGCTGCGACAGGCGCACGCGCGCTTCATCGAGGCCTTCCAGCAACAATCGCAGGCGCGAGAGGAGGACTTCGCCTTTCACTTCGCGGTGGCCCAGGCGACCCACAATCCGGCGTTCACGACGGTGTACGAGCAGCTGAACCTGGGTGCCATTCCGCGTGCCAAGCTGCTTTCGGTCGAGCTCGATACGGCGGCGACGCATCGGTATCTGGAACGCGTCGCCCAGGAGCACGCGGATATCCTCGAAGCGATCATGGCAGGCGACGAAGAGGCCGCGCGCGAGGCGATGCGTCATCATCTGAGCCGCGCCAGTGCAACCTATGCGTCGTATCGCAGCTGAGAGACTGCCATGGGGCGAGCGCGTTTCGGCCAAGCCGTATCGCCGAGTGCACTGCTCATTCGAACGCTCGCGGGTAGCGACGCTTGGCGCGGAACAGGCGGTAGATGGTGACGGCGTTGGTGACGAACACCAGCGCCTCGGCCAGCATGCCGCCCACGGAGCCCACCAGCGCATGACTGAGAAACCATGACGACGCCGCCACGCCGAGCGCGACGCGCATGGCGATGCCACTCAGCAGGAACATGCCCACCGTGCCCACCGCCATGGCCACGACGGCGGGAAGGTCCGCCCAGCCTTGCCAGGTCAGCAGAGCGGCCACGCCGCTGGCGACCAGCACGCCGGCCATGACGCTCCTGCTGCCCGGATAGCGTCGGGCGAGCGCGATGCGCACGATCACCAGTACCGTCAACGCGGCGGCGGTCCAGCTCGCGAAGAGAACGAACTGTAACGCGAACGCCACGTTGGCGGAGAGCAACAGCACCATCAGCCGATCGTCCCGCTTGCTGGAGAAGGCCAGAAGGCAAAGTATCAACGAGACCACGCCGAAGAACTGGCCGGCCAGGGCGCTGTAACTGTCGAGCATGTCGCGGTTGACTCCTTGTCGTGTCGAACCCTAGATCCATCCCGCGATGGTCAATATGAAAACGCCGGCGCTGAGCGTGAACAGCGAAGCGAAGGTAGTGATCACGATGATGTTGGCGGCCAGCTTGGCGTTGGCATTGACGGCCTTGGCCATCACGAAGCTGGCGGCAGCCCCCGGGGTTCCCAGAAACAGGAAGAGCATGCCCAGCTCCCGTCCGCGGTAGCCGAGCGCATAGGCGCCCAGTACACCCAGCAGGGGAATCCAGACGATTTTCCATAAGCTGGCATCCAGGGCCGGACCGCTACTCTGCTTGACGGAACTGAACGACAGCGTGCCGCCGATGCAGACCAGGGCCAACGGCAGGGACATGGCGCCGAAGTAATCGCCCGAGGTCATCAACCACTCGGGCAGCGGGACCTGGAAGTAGGCGAAGGGCATCGCCAGCAACACGCTGAGAATCAACGGGTTCCTGGCAACATGCTTGAGGATGGAGCCGAGGCCCGAGCGTGCGTTGGCACTGTAGTACGCGAGGATGATCGCCGCCAGTACGTTGTAGACGATGATGATGCCCCCAGCCATGATGCTCCCCAGCGATAGGCCGTAGTCGCCGTATTGGCTTGCCGCGAGGGCCAGGCCGACGATGCCGCAGTTGCCGCGAAACGCACCCTGGGCGAAGACGCCGCGGTCGGCGAAGGGGCAGCGCCAGATGGCCCAGCCCCAGGCCAGGAAAAAGCTGAGAACCGAAAAGCCCAGGAAATAGACGATGAGGCCCGGTTGCAGGGCGACGTCCAGGTCGGCCCGGACGATACTCAGAAAGATCAGCGTCGGCATGGTGGCGCGAAACACCAGGGCCGAGGCGGTGGAGATGAAGTGCGCGTCGATCCAGCCGATGCGCTTGAAGAGAATGCCCAGGAACACCATGGCGAAGACGGGCAGCGTGACTTGCAGCGTTTGCGAGAAGACGGCCAGCAGGTCCATGGGCGGTCAGCTTCCCTGTCTTGCCAGCACGAAGCCCACGATGAGTGCGATGGCCACGACGATCCAGAAGAGCGTATTGCGCAGGCGGGTAGGGCGAGACGGGCGAGATCTTGGCACGATGGATCCTTGTTCCTTGGTCGGCTTGGGAAACGAGAAGGTTTATGGTAAACCCGTTAGCCTGCTAGGCCCAGCGCGGCGACGAGGTTCGCTGCTCCGGTGCCGTGATGTCACCTGCGACGATGTGCCGATCCCGGCATGTCGAGATCGACGATTTGTTGGAGTCCTCATGCGCGAACCCGAATCCCTGACCCTCGCCCATGGGCGACTCGCGGCCCTGGCCTGGGGCGACCCCGAGGCGCCGACATGGCTGGCGCTGCATGGCTGGCTGGATAACGCCGAGAGCTTCTCGCGCCTGGCGCCGTTGCTGGTCGAGGCGCTGGGGATTCGCATCGTCGCGATCGACTTTCCCGGCCACGGGCACTCGCAGCCGCGGGCCGAAGGCGGCGACTACCCGATCTGGGAGTATACGCTGGACGTGCTGGACGCACTCGATGCCCTGGGGCTGGAGTGCGCGCCGTTGCTGGCGCATTCGATGGGAGCGGCCGTCTCGTGCCTGGTGGCGGCGGCGATGCCGGAGCGTGTCGCGCACCTGGTGCTGATCGACGGCCTGGGCACCTTGACCACCGAGGTCGAGGACACCGCCAAGCAATTGCGCATGGGGCTTATCCAGCGCCGCCGCTCGCGTTCCTCGGTGCCGCGCTATCCCGACGAGGCCACTGCCATCGCGGCACGCGTGGCGGGCGGCGTGACGCCCATCGATGCCGTGACGGCCGCCCCGCTGGTACGGCGCAATCTGGACGAGGAAGACGACGGCCATGTGCGCCTGCGCTCCGATAGTCGCTTGCTGCGCCCCTCGCTGGTGCGCTTCAGCAGTGAACAGATGCTGTCGATGCTGCGCAGTATCGAGGCGCCGGTACTGTTGATCGAGGGCGAAGACGGTATCCTCGTCGAGCGGGACTATGCCCGTCGGGCCAGGGCGGCGGTGGCGAATCTCACGCGGGTCGTCCTGCCCGGCGGTCATCATCTTCACCTCGAGGCCGACGCCGTGGCGGCGGTGGCCGAGGCGATCGTTGCCCATGAGCGTGAGGGTGCATGAAAGACGGATGGCGGCATGATGCGTAAAGGAGAGGGCTGAGATGGGCAAGCGTATTGCGCTGGTGCTGGGCAGTGGTGGTGCGCGTGGATATACGCACATCGGCGTGATCGACGAGGTACGTTCGCGCGGCTATGAAATCGCCGCCATCTCGGGCTGTTCGATGGGCGCCCTGGTGGGCGGGATCTATGCTGCCGGGCAGCTCGAGGGATACCGCGACTGGGTCTGCCAGCTGGATTACTTCGATGTGCTCAAGCTGGTCGACGTGACCTGGAGCCCGATGGGCGCGATGCGTGCCAGCAAGGTCATGAACAAGCTCGAGAGCCTGATCGGAGATATCCGCATCGAGGACCTGAGCATTCCGCTGACGACCGTGGCCACCGACCTGACCCGGCAAAAGGAAATCTGGTTTCAGAGCGGGCCGCTGCTGCGTGCGATTCGGGCCTCCATCGCGGTGCCCGGCATCATCACGCCGGTGCATCTCGATGGCCAGATTCTGGTCGATGGCGGATTGCTCAATCCCTTGCCGATCATCCCCACCGTGGCGGTGCACGCCGACCTGGTGGTGGCGGTCAACTCGACCGCGCAGACGTCGCGCCAGATCACGCTCGAGGAACTGCTGCCACCCGAGGAGGCGGCCCAGGAAGTGGCGCGTGAGCGGGAACGCGAATCCCGCGGGCAGGGATTCAGTGGCTGGCTGGGGGGTGTTCGCCAGCGTGTGCAGCACATGTTCGGCAATGGCAGCGACGAAGGCGACGTCAGCGAGTTCACCGAGCAGGCGGCCGCCGAGCGGGCCTGGAGCAAGCTCGACATGATGCTGGCCTCGTTCGATATCACCCAGGCAGCACTGGCCAAGTACAAGGTGGCCGGCTATCCCCCCGATATCTTGATCGAAGTGCCCAAGAGCGTCTGTGGCGCCTACGAGTTTCATCGCGCCGAGGCGTTGATTCAATTGGGGCGCCATCTGGCTGCCCAGGCCATCGACCGGTACGAAGGACGGCGCGACATGACCGTGGCGGAAGGCGATGTGCCGGATGCCCGGCGCTATCCCGTGATGTCGGGGCGAAACACGCCGTCGTCCCGCTAGCCGGCTGGTTCGCGGACTATAGAGCGTCGCCGCGGCGGCGCAGCAGCACGTAGACCGCACCGGTGCCGCCATCCGCATCCTTCGCCGAGCAGAAGGCCAGCACGGACGGCCATTCGCGCAGCCAGGCGTTGACGTGGCTCTTGATGACGGGGTAATCGTCGCGCTCGCTCAACTGCGAGGCGCGAGCCTTGCCATGAACGACGAGCACGCAGCGCCACCGCTGCCCGTGGGCATCATGGAGGAAGGCTTCCAGTTGCGCGCGGGCATCGTTGACGGTGTAGCCGTGCAGGTCCAGACCGGCTTCCCAGGCGATATTGCCGCGCTTGAGTTGCGTGCGTGTGCGATAGGGGAGATCGGGCACCGCGAAGTCCAGTGCCTCGCTGGGACGCACCGGCTCCACACGGCCGTCGCTGGTGCGGCTGGTCGGCGCCTGGCTATCGGCGCTGGTCGCGGCCGCGCGGCGCTCGGCCAGGGCATCGTCGTCATCGCGGCGGCGCGCTTGTCCGGGGTCGGCGCGGTTGGCATGCAGGCGGCGCACGCCGGCGTTTTCCAGCGCCTGGCGGAACAGGTTGATGTCGGCGTCGTCGGGCGGGCCACGGCGTCGGCTCATGACGAAACTCCCAAAGGGCGGCACGGTCGGTTGCGAAGCCCCCAGTATAGCGACTTGCCAACGGCTGTGAACCGGCGCGCCGTCCGGGTACAATCGCCTGTTCCACGGAACCGCTAAACAGGACGCATCGTGCCCGCTTCCCGATCGACCCACGTCTCCACGCTCACCCTCGACGACGCTGCCCTGGCCGAGGGCCTGGTATCGCTGCGCGACTGTCTGCGCTGGGCGACCAGCGAGTTCAATGCCCACCGGCTGCACTTCGGGCATGGCACGGCGAGTGCGTGGGACGAAGCGGTGGCGCTGGTACTGGGCGCGTTGCACCTGCCCTGGGACACCGATCCGGCGGTGCTGGATGCGCGCTTGCTGCCGCTCGAGCGTCAGCGTGTGGTGGCGCTGGTACGTCAGCGCATCGAGGCGCGTACGCCACTGCCGTATTTGCTGGGTGAGGCCTTTTTCGCCGGTCATCTCTTCGATGTGGACGAACGGGTGTTGATTCCGCGTTCGCCGATCGCGGAGTTGATCGAGGACGGTTTTGCAGCCTGGTTCGACCAGTGGCCGCCGGCGCGCGTGCTGGACCTGTGCGCCGGTTCGGGATGCATCGGCATCGCCACGGCCCTTTACCTGCCGACGGCCGAGGTGGACCTGGTGGACATCAGCCCCGACGCGCTGGCGGTGGCCAAGGCCAACATCGTACGTCACGACGTGGGCCACCGCGTGCGCGCGGTGACCTCGGACCTGTTCGCCGGCGTGGCCGGGCAACGCTACGATGTCATCGTCTCCAACCCTCCCTATGTCGATGCGCGCGACCTGGCGGGCATGCCCGCCGAGTTCCGCCATGAGCCGACCCTGGCCCTGGCGGCCGGCGACGATGGGCTGGATATCGTGCGTCGCATGCTGCGCGAGGCGCGCGAGCATCTGACCGACGACGGCGTGCTGATCGTCGAGGTCGGGAACTCCGCACGCCATCTCGATGCGGCGTTTCCCGAGGTCCCGTTCTTGTGGCTCGAGTTCGAGCGTGGCGGCGAAGGCGTGTTTGCATTGACCGCCGCCGAGCTTGACCAATATGCGGCGTCGTTCGCCTGATCGTTGAGGAGCGCGGAATGTCCGGTAATACATTTGGTAAGTTGTTCACCGTCACCACCTTCGGCGAGAGCCACGGCGAGGCGCTGGGGGCCATCGTCGATGGCTGCCCGCCGGGCGTGGCGCTCGAGGCCTCGGACTTGCAGCATGATCTTGATCGGCGCCGCCCGGGAACGTCGCGGCATACCACCCAGCGCCGTGAGCCCGATCAGGTGCGCATTCTTTCCGGGGTGTTCGAGGGCGTCACCACCGGGACGCCCATCGGCCTTCTGATCGAGAATACCGATCAGCGCTCCAAGGACTACTCGAAGATCAAGGACCAGTTCCGGCCCGCCCACGCCGATTACACCTACCATCACAAGTATGGCATTCGCGATTACCGCGGAGGCGGGCGCTCGAGCGCGCGGGAGACCGCGATGCGCGTCGCCGCCGGCGCCATTGCACGCAAGTTTCTGGCCTCGCAGGGCATTCGCGTGCGCGGTTACATGAGTCAGTTGGGCCCCATCGACATCGCCTTCAAGCAATGGGAGGCCGTCGACACCAATCCCTTCTTCTGCCCCGATCCGGACAAGCTTCCCGAGCTCGAAGCCTTCATGGATCAGTTGCGGCGCGACCAGGACAGCGTCGGCGCGCGCATCACGGTGGTCGCCGACGGCGTGCCGGTAGGGCTCGGTGAACCGGTCTTCGACCGCCTGGATGCCGACCTGGCGCATGCCTTGATGAGCATCAACGCGGTCAAGGGCGTGGAAATCGGGGACGGTTTCGCATCGGTTGCCCAGCGGGGCAGCGAGCATCGCGACGAAATGACGCCGCAAGGCTTTCTCTCCAACCACGCCGGGGGAGTGCTGGGCGGCATTTCCTCGGGGCAGCCCCTGATTGCGCATCTGGCACTCAAGCCGACCTCGAGCATCACCCAGCCCGGGCGCTCGATCGATGTGCACGGGGAGGCAGTCGAGGTCGTCACCAAGGGACGCCACGACCCTTGTGTCGGCATCCGGGCCACGCCGATCGCCGAGGCGATGATGGCGCTGACGCTCATGGATCATTACCTGCGTCACCGGGCGCAGAACGCCGATGTCGAGGTGAGCACGCCGCGTCTTGGCTGAAGGCGCTTCGTTCAGCCAGGCATGACCGGCGTCATCCAGAATCCAGCCCGCCTGTGCCAGGCGGGCTTTTTCATGTCCGTCGCTCACGTTTCGGCCATGGCTCGCTACACTGAAAGCAGTCAGCAACGGGAGCAGCGCATGAAAGTCCATGTCGAGTTCGACCTCACCCCGCAGGAATTTCGGCAAGCGATGGGGCTGCCGGATGTCGAGGCCTTTCAGCAGGAACTGATGGCACATGTTCGTCGGCAGATGGAAGCCGGCGTCGAGGGATACGACCCCTGGAGCCTCATGCAGCCGTTTCTGCAACAGGGAATGGCCCAGGGCGTCGCGAGTTTCGGTCACTATCAGCAGATGTTGATGGACATGCTGCGTCAGGCGGAGCCCCGGTCGGATGAAACGACTCACAGTTCGACACGAAAAAAGCCCTGAGGTCTTGACATCCAGCAATTGCAAGTCTGCCGAGGCAGGACTATTCTTTGTGCAGTGCAGCATAACGCGCACTGGCCTCGCCTAGATCCTCCAGGAGGAATTCGTCATGCAGGACAAAATGTTTAGTGCCTTCTCCGAACAAACGCGTGGCTTTTTCGAGCCCATGCGCAAGTTCAACGGTCTGATGCTGGACAACATGGAGCGAATGACCGAATACCAGCTCGATGCCATGAAGCGCTACAGTCAACTGGGCGTGGAGCGCATGCGGGCCGCTTCCGAAGTCAAGGACGCCGAGGGCATGCGTGACTTCACGACCCAGCAGGCCGACATGCTCAACGCGCTGTCCAAGCAAATGCTCGAGGACGCCCGCGCCATGGCCGACATCAGTCTCAAGTTCAAGAGCGAACTCGAGGACATGATGGCCGAAGCCGGGCAGAACGCCGCCGATCAGGCGTCGGAAAACATGAAGTCGGCATCCGAGTCAGCCAAGGCGTCTGAACCCGCCAAGGCGTCCAGCGGCGGCAACCAGTCGTCCTCTTCACGCAGCAGCAAGCAGTAATGCGTTCGCCGAGTTCGGCAGCGCGCCCGGCAGGGCGGCTGCCACTCGGCATGCCGCGCTGATGGGTAGCGCGGGTGCCACGCGGGTGTGAAGCGTTGGCGTGAAGAGCGGGTGTGAAGAGCGGGTGTGAAGAGATGGCGTGACGAGGCTCGGGAGAACAGCGCCTCGGTTCGCCGTGTTCGAAAAGCGGCCGGGAGAGAGCGTATGTGGCAAGGGCCTGAGGAGGGCGATGGCGCCTTCAGTGACCCGCACGCCTGGCAGCGCCAGGTGACTGCCTTCAACGAGCAATATCAAGCCCTCATGCAGGAGGCCTTCAATCGTCTGTGGCCCAGCGAGGCAGGTGCCTCGGTCTACGCCGACATTCAGGAGACCCTGCGTATCGGGGCGGATGCCATGATCGTCAACGCCCCGGCGGTCTACACCGTGCAGATGCGTCTGGCCCAGGATCAGTGGCGAGTGTGGCAGAATGCCTTGCGCGAGATCATGGGGGAGACGGTGACGCCGGTGATCGAACCGCGCCCCGATGATCGCCGCTTTCGCGACGACGCCTGGCATTCCCATCCTTTCTACCGCTTCATTCTCCAGCATTACCTGTTGTTCGTGCGTGCCATCGAGGAACTGCTCGTCAGCCTCGACAGTTTGCCCCCACGCGTGCGGCATCAGCTGGAATTCTATGCACGGCAATACGTCAATGCGCTGGCGCCGAGCAATTTCGTGTCCACCAACCCCGAGGTGGTACGCAAGACGCTCGAGACGCGAGGGCAGAATCTCGTCGAGGGACTCAGGCGGCTGCGCGAGGACCTGGACAACTCCGCCGAAGGACTCAATGTCGCGATGACCGATCGCAGCGCCTTTCGGCTGGGTGACAACATCGCCATCACGCCTGGAGACGTGGTCTTCGAAAACGACGTGATGCAGTTGATCCAGTACCATCCGACCACCGACAAGGTCTTCAAGACACCGCTGCTGATCGTGCCGCCCTGGATCAACAAGTACTACATCCTCGACTTGCGGTCGGACAACTCGATGGTGAAGTGGCTGGTAGAGCAAGGGCATACCGTCTTCATGATCTCCTGGCGCAATCCCGGGCCGGAGCAGCGTCACCTGACCTGGGCCGACTACATGCAGTCGGGGCCGATCGCCGCCATGGCGGCGATCGAGCAAGCCTGCGGCGAGAAGTCCGTCAACTTGCTGAGCTACTGCATCGGCGGCACGCTGGCGGCGACCACGGTCGCCTATCTGACCAGCACCCGACGTGGCCGCAAGGTCCGCTCGGTGACCTATATGGCGACCTTGCTGGACTTCAGCGATCCCGGCGAAATCGGCGTGTTCCTCAGTGAGCCGGTACTGGCCGGCATCGAGCGTCAACTGGCGCGTGACGGTTATCTCGATGGCCGGGTCATGGCCTTTTCCTTCAACTTGCTGCGCGAGAACGATCTCTTCTGGTCGTTCTACATCAGCAATTATCTCAAGGGCGAGACGCCGCCGGCCTTCGACCTGTTGTACTGGAACAGCGATGGCACCAACCTGCCGGCGGGCACGCACGGCTGGTATCTCCGTCACATGTACCGGGAAAATCGTCTCATCGAGCCCGGCGGCATCGAGCTGGACGGCGTCAGGATCGATCTGCGCAAGGTGTCGACCCCGAGCTATTTCGTGGCCACGCGTGACGACCATATCGCCAAGTGGCGGACCTGCTATCTCGGTGCGCGCCTGCCCAAGGGACCACGCACCTTCGTGCTGGGAGGCGCCGGGCACATCGCCGGCATCGTCAATGCGCCGACGCGCCAGAAATACGGGTACTGGACGCGTGACGAGATGCCCGACGACCCGGATGCCTGGTTCGAGGACACCGAGTATCGCGAAGGCTCCTGGTGGCCGCATTGGCAAGCCTGGATGACCGACAACCGCTATGCCGATCCCGACAAGACAGTGGCGGCGCGACATCCCGGTGATGGCGAGTTGTCCCCCATCGAGCCCGCGCCGGGCCGCTATGTACGGCAGACCATTCCCGACGTGCTTTCCGGGACGGCCCCGGAAGATAGCGACTTGTCGTGACGATCGAGGGCGCTCAGCGCTTGATCGGGAAGAGTCGCACCGGGACCACCGGGGCGTCTCGCGATTGCAGGCGGTCGTCGCTGGGGGCGCAGCCGAAGAAGCGCCGGTAGGCACGTGAGAAATGCTCCAGGGAGCCGAAGCCGGCGCAACTGGCGACCTCTGCCACGCTCAGGTCGGTCTGCTGCAGCAGTCGATGCGCGCGATTGATGCGCAGCCAGAGATAGTAACGAATCGGCGTGACACCGAGTTCGGCCTTGAAGCGCCGCTCCAGCTGGCGCGGCGAGAGCCCGACGAGGGCAGCCAGCGCCGGTGCCGAGAGCGGCGTTTCCAGGGTGCGGCGCATGGTGCGAATCACCTTGCGCAACTGCGCCGACGTCTCGACATGGTGCTCGGGGGCCGCCGACAATTGTTCGCTGTCGTCGCGACGCTGGCGGCGTTCCAGCAAGTGATTGCGCAATTCCTCCATGTAGGGCGGCTCCACACGTGGCGTGAGCCAGGCGAACATCATGTCGAGCACGGCGGTGCCACCGGCGCAGCTCAGCCGCTGGCCGGCGATGCGATAGAGGTCGCTGGTGGCCTGGATGCGTGGATAAAGCTCGCGAAAGCCTTCCAGATTATCCCAGTGCACGGCCACCTGATGCTCGTCGAGCACGCCCGCCGCGGCCAGTACTTCGCTGCCCATCTCGATGCCGCCCAACGCCACCCCGGCCGCCGCACACTGGCGCAGCCACATGGCGATGCGCTTGTCGCCGGTATACGTCTTGGTCTCGAAACTGGCGAGGACGAACACGCTGTCCAGATCGGCCGGTGCCGGCCACTCGGTATCCACGTTCAGGGGGACGCCGTTGGAGGCGGCGACCGTGGCATCGCTGCCCAGCAACTGCCACTTGAAGCGCGATTCCTGAGTCAGCCAGTTGACGATGAACAGCGGATCCAGAATCGCGCCCAGACCGGCAAAGGAAAACTGCGGCATCAGCAGGATCGCGATGCGCTCCGGCCCGGGCGTCGGACGTCGCGTGTCAATCACGGTAATCGGGGGCGTCGCGATCGAGCAGGCGCATCAAGGCGGCAAGGTGCATGTGCGCCGAGCCTTGCGCCAGATAATCCTCCCATTGCCGGGCGGTCTTGCGTGCGATCTCGGGCGCGACGGGACGCACGGGAAGGCCGCTGGCACGGGCCACCAGATAGGAGCGGCAGGCACGCTCGAAGTAGTAGAGGTGGTCGAAGGCTTCGGCGACGTCCTGGCCGGTGGCGACCACGCCATGATTGCCGAGCAGGAGGATCGGCGCCGTGCCGGCCAGCTTGCCGAGGCGTTCCGCTTCTTCGTCGAGCCCCATGCCATCGAATCCGGCATCGATGTGCACCCGCTCGAAGAAGCGCATGGCGTTCTGTTCCACCGGCGGCAGCTCCGGCGTCTCCAGGCAGGCCAGGGCGGTGGCGTAGAGCGAGTGGGCATGCATCACGCATCCCACGCCGCGGCCCTGGCGGTGCATGGCGCCGTGAATGGCCCAGGCGGTGGGGTCGATGGATTCGGGACGTTGTGCGGCGCTGGCATCCACCTCGACGAGGTCGCTGGCACGCATCTCCGCGAAATGACGCCCTTCGGGGTTGACCAGAAAGCGCCTGCCGTCCGCCTGGGTGGCCAGGCTGCAGTGATTGGCGACGCCTTCGTGCATGTCGAGGCGGGCCAGCCAGCGGAACGCGCAGGCCAGCTGTTCGCGGGGAGTACCGGGAAGCTCGGTAGCGGTCGTCATGTCTCGCTCCTGTGGCGATGGCGAAACCGAGGCCATCAATAGTGGATCCAGCGCGTCTTGAGCGCCATGTATTTGTGCATGCCGGCCAGCGCGTAGTCGCGACCGATGCCGGATTGCTTCATGCCGCCGAAAGGCGTCTGCGGGCTGACGGCATCGACGCCATTGACCGTCACGGTGCCGGCCTGCAGGGCATCGCAAAAGCGATGGGCGCGTCCCAGGTCTGCGGTCCACAGGGACGCTGCCAAACCATACTGGCTGGCATTGGCCAATGTCACGCCCTGGCGCTCGTCGCTGAAGCGCGTCACGCTGAGCACGGGACCGAAAATCTCCTCCTGGAAGAGCCGGTGATGCGGTTCGACATCGGTGAATACCGTGGGGGCGACGAACAAGTCGCCGCCCGCCGCCTGCAGCGTCTCGCCGCCGCACAACAGCGTGGCCTCGCGCTTGCCGACCGTCAGATAGTCGCGAACCTTGTCGAACTGTGCCTGGCTGACGAGCGGGCCGAGCGTCGTCGCCGGATCGAGCGGATCTCCCGGCACGAGCGTCGCGATACGTGCCTGCAGGGCCTCGAGGAAGCGCTCGGCGATGCCCTCTTGCAGCAACAGGCGCGAATGCGCCGAGCAGACCTGGCCGGCATTGGTGAAGATGCCGGCCACGGCGTTGTCCACGGCGGCCTCCAGATCGGGGCAATCGTCGAACACCAGATGCGGGCTCTTGCCGCCGCATTCCAGCCACACGGGTTTCATGTTGGATTCGCCCGAGTAGACCAGAAAGCGTTTGCCGATCTCGGTGGAGCCGGTGAAGCCGAGCGCGTCGACACCCGCATGCCGCCCCAGCGCTTCGCCGGCGACATGCCCGTATCCCGGCACGACATTGAGAACCCCGGGCGGGAGGCCGGCCTGGGTCGCGAGTTCCGCCAGGCGCAGCGCGGAGAGCGACGATTCCTCGGCGGGCTTGAGCACCACGCTGTTGCCGGCGGCCAGCGCGGGCGCCAGTTTCACCGCCGCGTTATGCAGGGGAAAGTTCCACGGGACCACGGCGGCAACGACGCCGAGGGGCTCGTGGGCCACCGTGGCCTGCACGCGATTGGGACTGGGCGCGAGCTGGTCATAGCATTTGTCCTGGAGCTCGCCGAACCAGTCGAAGAGCAGGGCCGCCTCCTCGACGTCGTCCAGGGCTTCGTGAATGCACTTGCCGGCCTCCAGGCTGTCGAGCAGGGCGAGTTCCTCGGCGTGGTCGCGCACCTGAGTGGCGAGCGCCTGCAGGCACCGGCGGCGTGTCGTCGGCTCGGCGCGTGACCAGGCACCGAGCTCGAACGCGCGGCGTGCCGCATCGACCGCGGCATCGATATCCGCCGGGCCGCAGGCCGCGATCTCCGTCAGCGACGTGCCCGTCATGGGGTTGATCGACGCGAGGGATTCACCCTGGCGCGTCACATAGCGGTGACCGTCGATGTAGGCGGCGCCATCCAGCGAGAGGGTAGCGGCACGGTGTTGCCAGTCGGCGTGGGTGGTGGACAGGAGAGAGGAAGACATGACCATACCTTGGCGATTGTCGAATGGGCGTGGAAAGCGCTCGCGCCGACCTTACAGGTCGAGCACCAGGCGCTCCCCCTTGGGACGCGAAACGCAGACGTAAATGATGTCGTTGGCGGCTTTTTCGGCATCGGACTGAAGAACGTCGCGATGCTCGACCTCGCCTTCGAGCACGGGGATACCGCAGGTGCCGCAGGCGCCTTCGCAGCACAGGCTGTCCGGCGCCGCCCCGGCGCGCGCCAGACCGTCGAGCAGGGTTTCGTCCTCGGCGAGCGTGAACTGCTTGTCGCTGCGCGCGAGCTCGATCCGGCAAGGCGTGGTACGCGCTGCCGGCGCTTGCGATGCGCCGCGGAAGCGTTCCATTTGCAGTGCGCCCGGAGGCCACGCCCGTGCCGCGTCGGTCAAGGCGTCCAGCAGGCCTTCGGGGCCGCAGGCATAGACCCCGGTCTCCGGCGTGTAGTCGCCCAGCAGCGCACGCGGGGCGAGCCTTCCCTGCGTGGCGGAGGCGTGCAGGTGCAACTGTGATGCGGGCAGGAACGCGCGAAGTTCGTCGAGGAACGCCGCCTCGTCCCGGTGACGTACCAGGTAATGCACCTCGACCGTATCGCCCCGCTCGACGAGTCGGCGCGCCATGGCGACGAGCGGCGTGATGCCGATCCCGCCTCCGATCAGCCGGTAGTGCTGCCGGTCGTCGGCGAGGGGAAAGCGGTCCCGGGGCGCAGAGACGCACAGCCGCGTACCGACGCTTGCCTGCTCGGCCAGGAAGGCGGATCCCCCGCGGGATGCCGGGTCATGCAGCACGCCGATGCGATAGCGGCCGTGACGCGCGTCGTCCAGCAGCGAATAGTGACGTATCAGGCCATTGGGGAGGCGCACCTCGAGATGAGCGCCCGCCGGGGCCGGCGGCAGGGCGGCGCCATCGGCGGCGACCAACTCGATCTGGTAGATAGCGCTCGATAGCCGCTGGTGGCTGTCGATCACGACCTCGAATGGCGTCGCGGTCATGGCATGTCCTCCTCAACGTTGCTGGTGCTGCCAGTCGTCATGCAGCCAGAAGGGTGCATCCGAGGGCGCCGGAGGCGCGTGGCCGAGGATCATGTCGCTGGCCTTTTCGGCGATCATGACGGTCGGCGCATTGGTGTTGCCGCTGACCACGCGAGGCATGATCGAGGCATCGACCACGCGCAGACCACTGATGCCATGCACGCGAAGCTCGGGGTCGACCACGGCCTCCGGATCGTCGGCCGGTCCCATCTTGCAGGTGCCGGCGGCGTGATAGCCGGTTTCGGTGGTGGCGCGCGCCCAGGCATCCAGCGCCTCATCGCTCTGGCAGTCGGCGCCGGGGGAGATTTCCTCGCCCCGCAACGCCGCGAAAGCCGGCTGCTCGATCAGTTCCCTGACGCGACGCACGGCCGCGCGCATGTCGGCGCGATCGCGCTCGGTGGCCAGGTAGTTGAAGACGATCTCCGGCGCCTGTGCGGGGTCCGCGCTCCTGAGGCGCAGGCGGCCCATGCTCGTGGGGCGCATCAAGTCGATGTGCACCTGGAACGCATGCTCGCGCAGGCTTTCGGTGGTGCCGGGCGCGATGGCCAGGGACATGAACGTCAACTGGATGTCGGGATGCTCGACCCCTGCCCGCGAGCGGATGAAGGCGCCGGCATCGAACTGGTTGCTCGCCGCGAGGCCGCGCCGGTCGAGGAACCAGCGCATGCCCAGCCACCACTTGCGGGGAGCGTGGGTCCAGGGGGCATGCGAGACCGGCCGGCGGCAGCGGTATGCCACGACGGTGTCCGGGTGGTCGCTGAGGCGGCGGCCCACGCCCTCGAGCGTATGCACGCGAGGAATGCTCCAGCGGGTCAGTTCGTCGTCGGGGCCGATGCCGGAGAGCATCAGCAACTGGGGACTGTTGATGGCGCCGCCCGCCAGGATGACCTCGCGGGTGGCGTGTGCCCGGTGCAGCGTGTCGGCGTGGCGATATTCGATGCCTTCGGCACCGGTCTCGCCGATCAACACGCGCTGCGCCAGCGCATGGGTCACGACCGTCAGGTTGTCGCGCGTCTCGGCGCGCGCCAGGTAGCCACGCGCCGTGCTCCAGCGCCTGCCGGCGCGCGTCGTGCGATCGACGCGGCCGAAGCCTTCCTGACGATAGCCGTTGAGGTCGTCGCTGGCGGCATAGCCGGCTTCTTCGCCGGCGGCCAGGAAGGCTTTTGCCAGGGGATCCTCGGGGCGCCCGGCACTGACATGCAGCGGCCCCGTCTCGCCGTGGTAGGCATCGGCGCCCAGTTCGTGGGTCTCGGCGCGGCGAAAGTAGGGCAAGACGTGCCGGTAACCCCAGCCGGGAGAGCCGGCATCTTCCCAGGCATCGTAATCGCGGGCGTGACCGCGGATGTACACCATGCCGTTGATCGACGACGAGCCGCCCAGCGTGCGTCCACGTGGTGTGGCGATGTGCCGTCCGTCGAGGTAGGGTTCGGGACCCGACCAATAGTGCCAGTTGAAGCGTGGTCCATCGATGGCCGCCCCCATGGCGGCCGGCATGTCGATGGTCCACGAGCGATCGCGGGGGCCGGCTTCGAGCAGCAACACCCGGGATTCGCCATCGGCGGTGAGTCGGTCGGCCAGCACGCAGCCGGCCGATCCCGCCCCGACGATGATGTAATCGTAATCTCGATGAGTCGTCATGCAGGCATCCTGTGGCGAAGGGCGGAAGGTCAACGCGAGGCCTGATAGGCGTCTTGCGCGCGGGTCTCGCCATCCGCGGTGGTCACGCCCTCGAGCCAGGCGTTGACCCGTTCGGGGTGCGACTGGATCCAGGTCGCGGCGACCGCTTCCAGCGGCTGGTCCTCGCGGCTGTAGGCGTAGACCCACTGGTCCTGGACGGCGATGGGCACGACCATGTTGTCGAGAAAGGCGATGACGTTGGGATGACGCTCGGCGAAGTCGCTGGCGACCACCGTGGATACCGAGCTGGCGTCGCCCCAGAGGTTCTCGGGGTCCTCCAGGTAGCGAATGTCGAAGTCGACGTTCATCCAGTGCGGTTCCCAGCCCAGGAACGCGACCCATTGCTCGTTGCGGATGTCGCTTTCGACCTGCGACATCATGCCGGTCTCGCTGGACGCGGCGACTCGCCAGTCATCCAGGCCGTAGGTGCCGTCGTCGATGGCGTTCTGCATCAATTCGTTGCCGACATTGCCCGGCTCGATGCCATAGAAGGTGCGGCCGAAGCGTTCCGCGTGCTCGGCGAGATCGGCCATCGAGTGCACACCGGCGTCCCACACGTATTCGGGCACCGCGAGCTGAAAGCGCGCGCCGTCGATGTTCTTGACGACTTCGACCAGCTCGCCGGCCGCCAGGCGGGGCTCGAGCATGCCGCTTTGCGACGGCCGCCAGAGCGCCATGTTGACGTCGAGATCGCCGCTCGCCATGCCTTCCAGGATGATCGACGAGCTGGCTTCCCGCAGCGAGGTGCGATAGCCGAGCGTGTCCAGCAGTTGTCGCGCCACTTCCGACTTGACGGTGGCGCCGGGCCATTGCGGCGTGCCGAAGCGGACCATGTCGTCCTCGGCCTGGGCGAGCCCGAAAGGCGCGAGCAGCAGCGCGCCCATGGCGCCGCCGAGCAACGTGGACGTCAAGCGGCCCAGTGGGGTGCGGTGTCGGGGGGTAGCGGTCATGGGAGTCTCCTCGTGATGTGTTGTCGTTGTGTTGCCGTCAGGTGCGGCGAGCGGGCCTGCGCGAGCTCAAAAGCCGCACACGCCGCCACCGTCGACGGACAGGATGGCGCCATGGGTGAAGCCGGCCTGGGGAGAGGCGAGATAGAGCACGGCATCGGCGATCTCTTGCGGTTTTCCCATGCGTTGCAGGGGCGCTCGTCGATGGGCCGCGTCCAGGTAGGCGTGTGGCTCGCCGCTGGCCTCGGCGGCGTGCTGAATCATGTCGGTCTCGACATTGCCCGGGCACACGCAGTTGATCCGTATGCGGCCGGCCAGCTCCAGGGCCAGGGCGCGGGTCAGGTTGACCACGGCGGCCTTGGCACCGGAGTAGACGCTGCTCGGTGGGAAGCCGATCAGGCCGGCATCCGAACCCAGGTTGACGACGTTGCCGCCACTGGCCTCCAGGTGCGGTAGCGCCGCCTGGAGGCAGAAGAAGGTGCCGCCCACGTTGACGCGGAACGTGCTGTCCCAGTGTTCCTGCGTGACCGCTTCGAAGGGCACTTCCTCGAAGACGCCGGCGCAATTGACCAGAATGTCGAGCCCACCGAGGCGCGCGACGGCAGTTTCCACGACCGCCCGGCACTCGGCCTGGGTGCCGATCTCGCCCACGGCGGATTCCACCGTGGCCGAGGCAAGCTCGGTATTCGCCAGCGAATCGCGGAACGCCTCGACGGAGGCCTCTCGGCGCGCGCCGATGGCGACGCGCGCCCCCTGTTCGAGAAAGCGCCGTGCCGTGGCGGCGCCGATACCGCGGGCGCCGCCGGTCACCAGCACGCGTTGACCGGTGAATGTCATGACGGCGCCTCCTGGGGCGTGCTGGCGTCACCCTGCAAGGCCTGGAACACCAGGCGGTGGAAGTGCAGCACCAGATGCTCGCTTTCGTTGCTGCGTGCGGCATCGATCATGTAGCGGCCCTGATCGTAGCCCAGCGAGTGCAGGCCTTTCTGCACGCTGATGTTGAGTTCGATGTCCTCGGGGCCGAGTTCTTCGTTCATCCAGCGCATGCTGGCCCTGGTCACTTCCGGCAGCGTGTCGTGCGGGGTGTAATACCCGAAGCGCAGGATCGAGCGCTCGGCATCCAGCGGGATGATCATGAACGTGCCCATGCACTGCGAGAAGGGGAACTGGTAGAAGGTGTTGTGCGGCCAGATGCCGATGTTGAAAAAGCCGTCGCCGTTGCCGGCCGGACGCTCCAGCGGCACGCCGTATGCCTGCTTGGCATCGGCATTGGGCGGTGCGCCGTAGGTCCACCAGTTGTCGTGATGGGTCAGGCGGTAGCCATCGAAATCGATCAGGGCGGCCAGGTCGACGTGATGGGGCCCCGAAAGCTGGAAGTGATAGCCCTCGATGGAGTTGTCCATGATCACTTTCCAGTTGGCCGGGACGATGACGTCGTCTTCCTGGATCAGTTGCATGGCGTCCAGGTCCGGAATCGCCTCGCGGATGGCGGCCTCGGCCCCGGGGAAGAGCGTCTGCATGTCGGTCGCGTCGGGATCGAGATTGAAGTAGACGCACCCGGCGAAGACTTCCAGGCGTACCGGTGGGATGTGGTAGTCGTCGACATTGAAGGCCGCGATCCGATCGCTGCGCGGTGCGGCACGCAGGCTGCCGTCCAGCCCGTAGCACCAGGAATGATAGGCACACCGGATGACGCCCTTCTGCACGCCGCGTGTCTCGTCGAGCAGGCGGTTGCCACGGTGCTGGCAGACATTGTGAAAGGCGTGCAGCTCGCCCTGACGGTCCCGCATCACGATGACGCTCTGATCGAAGATGTCGCGCACCACGAAGGCGCCGGGCTCGGTCACCTCGTTGACGTGGCAGGCGAAATGCCAGGCACCCATGAAGATGCGGTCACGTTCGGCGGCGAACAGTTGGGGGTCGTAGAAATAACGGGACGGAAGGGTCAGTGCCTTTTCCGCGGGCTGCTCCGCCCACGCTTGGGGAGTCGTGTCGGTCATGTCCTGCCTCATGCAAGCGGTTTGTGTCGTTGGTCTGGCACAAGGCTAAGGCGGCACCGAACGGCCCACATGATGTTTTCTGACACGACGTGGCGGACCGGTTGATAATAAACGGCGTTTTTGCGTCGCTATCGATCAAATCGGCATGACGAAAAAAGGCGAGCCCCCTGGCTATCTCATGGGTTGTCTTGATGTTTCACGACATGAGGCGTCACACCCATTGCCGGGCCGTCGTGTCCCGGGCGGCATCCAGCATCTCGAGCATGGCCCGTGCGGCATTGGAAAGCGTCCGGCTCTTGTGGAACAGATAGCCCAGCGGACGCTGGATGGGACGGTGATCGATGGGAATGACCTCGATCTCGTCGTCGATCATGGTTTCGGGCAATACGCTCCAGCCCAGGCCGATGGCGACCATCATCTTGAGGGTTTCGAGGTAATTGGTGGACAGCGAGACGTTCACCTGCAGGCCGTCGCGGGCGAAAGTGTCCACCACGATGCCCCGGGTGAAGGTAAGATGTCCCGGCAGCACGGCGTCATAATCGGACAGTGCCGACAGCGCGACCGTGTCGCGCCCGGCGAGGGCGTGCTCGCGTCCGCAGACGAAGCGCAACTGGTCGATCCACACCGGCACCACCGTCAACGCCGGATCGGGGACCGGGGCCAGCGTGACCACGGCGAGCTCCAGATCGCCGTCCAGCACGCCTTGATAGGCTTGTTCCGAGTCCAGAAAGCGCATGTCCATGCGTACGTCCGGGTAGGCCTGGGTATAGGCCTTGAGCAGCGGTGGCAGGCGGTGCAGGCCGACATGATGGCTGGTGGCCATGGTCAGGCTGCCGCTGATGTCGCCGCTGAGATTGGACAGCGCGCGACGGCTGTCATCGAACATCACCAGGATCTGGCGGGCGCGCGGCAGCAGGGTGCGACCGGCTTCGGTGAGCGTCACGCGGCGGTTGAGTCGGTCGAAGAGCTGGGCGCCGACCTGCCCCTCGAGGCCCGCGATGCGCTTGCTGACGGCGGGCTGGGTCAGATGGAGCTGTTCCGCGGCGAGCGAGAACGAGCCGTGGTCGGCGACCGCGAGGAAGGCTTGCAGGCTTTGCGTGTCCATGAGCGCGCTCTCTCGGGCAAGTATTCTACTTTGGAATCCAAAGCATAAATAACATGAATTGCGTTTATCCATAAGCCCCCTTAGGCTTGGGGACATCGAGGTTGCGCCGCTTATCGCGGCGCGTCATCAGCGAGATGTTGCAAGACGACATAGAGCGTCATCGCCCAATCTTCCCGGTCGGGAAGGCACGAGTGGAGGAGATTCCATGGCAGGCCAGACTCTTTACGACAAGCTCTGGTCGCGGCACCTGGTAAAGGAACGCGACGATGGCACGGCGTTGATCTATATCGATCGTCACCTGCTCCACGAGGTGACCTCGCCGCAGGCCTTCGAGGGTCTGCGGCTTGCCGGGCGCAAGCCGTGGCGGCTGGATACCAATCTCGCCACGCCGGACCATAATGTGCCGACCACGCTCAAGGAGCGTTCCGAGGGCAATGCGGGCATCGTCGATCCGGTCTCGCGCATTCAGGTCGAGACACTGGACGACAACTGCGCGAGCTTCGGCATCGAGGAGTTCCGCATCAACGATGCGCGTCAGGGCATCGTGCATGTGGTCGGGCCGGAGCAAGGCGCCACGCAGCCGGGCATGACGGTGGTCTGCGGCGATTCGCACACGGCCACGCACGGAGCCTTCGGGGCCCTGGCGCACGGCATTGGCACCTCCGAGGTCGAACACGTGCTGGCGACCCAGTGCCTGATTCAGCGCAAGATGAAGAACATGCAGGTACGCGTCGAGGGCGAGCTGGGGCTCGGCGTGACGGCGAAGGACATCGTGCTGGCGGTGATCGGCAAGATCGGCACCGCCGGCGGCACCGGCTACGCCATCGAGTTCGCCGGCAGCGCGATTCGCGACCTGTCCATGGAAGGGCGCATGACCATCTGCAACATGGCCATCGAGGCCGGCGCGCGCGTGGGGCTGGTCGCGGTGGACGAGACGACCATCGAATACCTGCGTCGGCGCCCCTTCGCGCCCAGCGAAGAACATTGGGACGCGGCGGTCGCCGACTGGCGCGAGCTGGTCTCCGACGACGATGCGCCGTTCGACAAGGTGGTCGAACTCGACGCCGCCGAGATCGAGCCGCAGGTCACCTGGGGCACGAGCCCGGAAATGGTCGCCGGTGTCGGCGCACAGGTACCGGATCCCGCCGCCGCCGGCGACGAGACCGTGCAGCGCGGCGTCTCGCGTGCCCTCGAGTACATGGGGCTCCAGGCGGGGCAGCGGATCACCGATATCCGCCTCGACAAGGTCTTCATCGGGTCGTGCACCAACTCGCGCATCGAAGACCTGCGTGAAGCGGCCAGGGTCGCCGAGGGACGCAAGGTGGCGGATTCCATCAAGCTGGCGATGGTCGTGCCCGGTTCCGGACTGGTCAAGCGCCAGGCCGAGGAGGAGGGGCTGGACAAGATCTTCCTCGAGGCAGGCTTCGAATGGCGCGAGCCTGGGTGTTCCATGTGCCTGGCGATGAACGCCGACAAGCTGGGAACCGGCGAGCACTGCGCCTCGACCTCCAACCGCAATTTCGAGGGTCGCCAGGGGTACGGCGGGCGCACGCATCTGGTGAGTCCCGCCATGGCCGCCGCCGCGGCCATCGCCGGCCACTTCGTGGACGTGCGCGATTTCGGGGCCGGCCGGGCCGCCAACGATGACAGTCAGGTACAGGAGGCGTGAGCATGCGACAGTTCGATCGTCATCAGGGCCTCGTGGCGCCCATGGACCGCGCCAACGTGGATACCGACCTGATCATCCCCAAACAGTTCTTGAAGTCGATCAAGCGCACCGGTTTCGGGCCCAATCTGTTCGATGAACTGCGCTACCTGGACGAGGGCTACCCGGGTCAGGACGTCGCCAAGCGTCCGCTCAATCCGGATTTCGTGCTCAACCAGCCGCGTTACCAGGGCGCCAGCGTGCTGCTGGCACGTCGCAACTTCGGCTGCGGCAGCTCGCGCGAGCATGCCCCCTGGGCACTGGAGGACTTCGGGTTTCGCGTGATCATCGCGCCGAGTTTCGCCGATATCTTCTTCAACAATGCCTTCAAGAACGGCCTGTTGTTGATCACGTTCGACGAGGCCACGGTGGACCGGCTGTTCCAGGAAGCCGAGGCCGAGGAAGGCTATCGTCTGGATGTCGATCTGGAAAAGCAGCAGGTCACCACGCCCAGCGGCGAAGTGCTGACCTTCGAGGTCGACCCCTTCCGCAAGCATTGCCTGCTCGAAGGGCTGGACGATATCGGCCTGACCCTGAAGGACGCCGACGCCATCGAGGACTTCGAGGCACGGCATCGTCAGGCGCGGCCGTGGCTATTCCGCCAGGCGGGCTGACGGTCGCTGCCGACCCTTCATGAACCCCTGGGCGAGCGCGGGATGCCAGGTCATCCGGCGCTCGCCCGAGACGTCATCAGTGATGCATCGAGAGAGTACGCCATGAGTCGCAAGATTCTCGTCCTGCCGGGCGACGGTATCGGCCCGGAAATCACCCGCGAGGCGGTCAAGATCCTCAACGCGTGCCGCGAGGCGGGCCTGGAGGCCAGCATCGAGGAAGGTCTGGTCGGCGGGGCGGGGATCGACGCCCATGGCGTGCCGCTTCCCGACGAGACGCTGGCGAGCGCCAAGGCCGCCGATGCAGTGTTGCTGGGGGCCGTGGGCGGCCCCCAGTGGGACAAGATCGAGGATCTGTCCAAGCGTCCGGAGAAGGGGCTGCTGGGGCTGCGCAAGAACCTCAACCTGTTCGGCAACCTGCGCCCGGCGCTGCTGTATCCGCAACTGGCCTCGGCCTCGAGCCTCAAGCCCGAGATCGTCGCCGGGCTGGACATCATGATCGTGCGCGAGCTCACCGGCGGCATCTACTTCGGTCAGCCGCGGGGCATCGAGGAGCGCGACGGCGAGAGGGTCGGGTACAACACCTATATCTACGCCGAGCACGAAATCGAGCGCATCGGCCGCGTGGCCTTCGAGATGGCGCGTGAGCGTGGCGGCAAGCTCTGCTCGGTGGACAAGGCCAACGTGCTGGAGGCCACCATCCTGTGGCGCGAGGTGATGGAGCGGCTGGCGCCGGAGTATCCGGATGTCGCGCTGTCGCACATGTACGTCGACAACGCGGCCATGCAGCTGGTGCGCGCGCCGAAGCAGTTCGACGTCATCGTTACCGGCAACATGTTCGGTGATATCCTCTCCGACGCCGCGGCGATGTTGACGGGCTCGATCGGCATGCTGCCCTCGGCCTCGCTCAACGAACAACGTCAGGGCATGTACGAGCCCTGTCACGGCAGCGCGCCGGACATCGCGGGACAAGGCATTGCCAACCCGTTGGCGACGATCCTGTCCGTGGCCATGATGCTGCGCTATTCCCTCGAGGCGCCGCAGCTCGCCGAGCGCATCGAACGCGCCGTGGGGACGGTACTCGACCAGGGGCTGCGTACCGCCGATATCGCGTTCGAGGGCACGGCGCCCGTCTCGACCCAGGCCATGGGCGATGCCGTGCTGGCGGCTTTCCAGGCGCAATGAGCGTGACTGACGTATCATGGCCGTACGCCCATTCGTAGATTTCAGGAGGACGACACATGCTTAGAGTCGGTTTTGTCGGTTGGCGAGGAATGGTGGGGTCCGTCCTCATGCAGCGCATGCGCGAGGATGGCGATTTCAGCGGCCTCGAGCCGGTGTTCTTCACCACCTCCCAGGTCGGCCAGCCCGGTCCCGACATCGGTGTCGAGGTTCCCCCGCTCAAGGATGCGCGCGATCTGGAGGCGCTCAAGCGCCTCGACGTGGTGGTCACCTGCCAGGGTGGCGACTATACGGAAAGCGTCTACCGCCCGCTGCGCGAGGCCGGCTGGCAAGGCTACTGGATCGATGCCGCCAGCACGCTGCGCATGGCGGACGAGGCGACCATCGTGCTCGACCCGGTCAACCGTCACGTCATCGAGCGCAGCCTTGCCAACGGCGGCAAGACGTTCGTCGGCGGCAATTGCACCGTCAGCCTGATGCTGCTGGGGCTGGGCGGCCTGTTCGAGGCCAACATGGTGGAGTGGATGACGTCCATGACCTACCAGGCCGCCTCGGGATCGGGCGCCAAGCACATGCGCGAGCTGCTTTCCCAGATGGGCGCGTTGCATGGCTCGGTGGCCGCCTCGCTGGCGGACCCCGGCAGCGCGATTCTGGATATCGACCGTCAGGTGACGCAGACCATGCGCGGCGGGGACTTCCCCACCGAGCAGTTCGGCGAGCCGCTGGCCGGCAGTTTGTTGCCGTGGATCGACAAGGCGATGGACAACGGTCAGAGCAAGGAAGAGTGGAAAGGCGGGGTCGAGAGCAACAAGATTCTCGCCACCGGCGACTCGCCGATCCCCATCGATGGCTTGTGCGTGCGCATCGGCGCGATGCGTTCGCACAGCCAGGCGTTCACCATCAAGATCAAGCAGGACGTGCCCCTTGACGAGATCGAGGATCGTCTGGCCAAGCACAACCAGTGGGCGAAGGTGATCCCCAACGACAAGGACGCCACCTTGAGCGGCCTGACGCCGGCCGCGGTGACCGGCACGCTGGACGTGCCGGTCGGGCGCCTGCGCAAGCTGGCCATGGGGGGCGAATACCTGTCCGCCTTCTCGGTGGGCGATCAGTTGCTGTGGGGGGCGGCGGAACCGCTCAAGCGGATGCTGGGCATCCTTCGCGAGCAGCGTTGATCGGATCGCCGGTCAGGCAATGAAAAGGGCGCCCCATCGGGCGCCCTTTTCGTTGGGGGAGCGAGCAGCGTGTCAGAACTGCGCTTCCTCGGTGGAGCCCTTGAGGGCGGTCACCGACGACACTCCGCCCTGGATGACGTTGGTCATGTCGTCGAAGTAGCCGGTGCCCACTTCCTGCTGGTGAGCGACGAAGGTGTAGCCGCGTTCGGCGGCCTCGAATTCCGGCTGCTGGACCTTCTCGACGTAGTGCTTCATGCCTTCGCCCTGAGCGTAGCTGTGGGCGAGATCGAACATGTTGTACCACATGTTGTGAATGCCCGCTAAGGTGATGAACTGGTAGGTGTAGCCCATGTCGGCCAGGGCCTGCTGGAACCCGGCGATCTCGGCATCGTCGAGGTTCTTCTTCCAGTTGAAGGACGGCGAGCAGTTGTAGGCGAGCAGTTGCCCCGGATATTCGCGATGGATCGCCTCGGCGAAGCGCCTGGCTTCGTCGAGATCCGGCTTGGCGGTTTCGCACCAGATGATGTCGGCGAAGGGCGCGTAGGCCAGGCCTCGCGAGATGGCCTGATCGAGGCCGGCATTGACCCGATAGAAGCCTTCGGCGGTGCGTTCCCCGGTGATGAAGGGCTTGTCGTAATCATCCACGTCGGCGGTGATCAGGTTGGCGGCATTGGCGTCGGTGCGCGCGATGACCAGCGTCGGCGTGCCCGCGACGTCGGCGGCCAGACGGGCGGCGACCAGCTTCTGCACGGCCTCCTGCGTGGGCACCAGCACCTTGCCGCCCATGTGGCCGCACTTCTTGACCGCGGCGAGCTGATCCTCGAAATGCACGCCACTGGCACCGGCACGGATCATTGCCGTCATCAGTTCATAGGCGTTGAGCACGCCGCCGAATCCCGCCTCGGCGTCGGCGACGATGGGGGCGAAGTAATCGACGAAGTCGGCATCGCCGGGGTTGGCGCCCTTCTGCCACTGGATCTGATCCGCGCGGCGGAAACTGTTGTTGATGCGTTCGACGACCTTGGGCACCGAGTCCACCGGATAGAGCGACTGGTCGGGATACATCGACAGGTAGCTGTTGTTGTCGGCGGCGACCTGCCAGCCCGAGAGATAGATCGCCTCGATACCTGCCTTGACCTGCTGCATGGCCTGGCCGCCGGTCAGCGCGCCGAGGCAGTTGACGTAGCCCTTGCGGGCCTCGCCATTGACCAGTCGCCAGAGCTTCTCGGCGCCGCGGCTGGCCAGCGTGTGCGCTTCGTTGACGCTGCCGCGAAGTCGAACCACATCTTCGGCACTGTACGGACGCTTGACGTCCTTCCAGCGCGGATTCTCGTTCCAATCCTTTTCCAACGCAGCGATTTGCTGTTCGCGTGTCTGGGACATGTCGCTTGCCTCTTGGTCGTCGTGAGCATGTGGGGCGAGCCCGAAAGGGCGATCCACGTCGAACCGAGGTGCCGTCTTTTTCGCCAGGGCGGGCCTGGTGGCGCGGTTGTTGCGCTGCGATAAAACGATCGTTTTAACCTCGGCTTTGAGGAAAATATGACGCACACGAGACGCGGCAACAATGCGTAGTTAGGCGCAGATTTCGTTGTAGTTTGACTACAAGATGCCGCCATGCAGCGGCGTCTTGTAGCCCTGTTTCGGGAGGGGCATTGCGAGCGACGACAAGCTATTGAAAAGTCAGGCTCATGTGGCGGTGGGGAATGTTGGCGTCGAGGAAGGTCTCGCCGTGGGCGACAAAGCCGAGACGTTCGTAGAAGGGAATCGCGTAGGTCTGGGCATCGAGATGCACGGCGTCGTGACCTTGCTGACGCGCCTTTTCCATCACGGCTTCCATCAGACGTAGCCCCAGCCCCTGGCCGCGACCCTCGCGCAGGATCGCGACGCGGCCGATATGGCCGTCCGGCAGCAGGCGGGCGGTCCCCATGGGCCGCCCCTCGACACGCAGCAGTACATGCAGGCACCGGGGATCGCGACCGTCCCACTCTTCGTCTTGCGGGACCTGCTGTTCCTCGATGAACACGGTCTTGCGAATCGCGCTGCAAGCCGCCCCCAGCGTGGCCCAGTCACCGCTTGCGATCTCGAGCGTCATGTCACGCCTCCTCGTCCTCGGCATCCTCGTCCTGCCACTGCAGACTGCCGCGGTTGAGCAACTCGGTGAGCAGCGACAGGGCAGCGTCGTCGAGATGTTCTGCCAGGGTGGCGGCATGCAGCGGCGTGGTGTCGGCGAGCAGGCGGGCCAGCGGCGGCGGGCAGGCATGACCGTCGCCATCCACGAACAGGGTGGTCTCGCCGTCTTCATCATGAAAGGCGAAGCGCGAGCCCAGGGCGCGTTCCAGGTAACGGCCTTGTGCCAGCGCCTCGGCGGTGGCCGCGCTGTCCATCGGCGTGTCGAGCGGGGCGAGCTGATCGACGTACTTGGGCTGCGTCATGACACGGCCGAACCACTGGGCCATCTGTGCCGGGTCGTCGATGACCGAGAGCATCAGTCGCCGCAGCCGGGCGATGGCCTGATCGTCGAGTTGACCGGCATGCGCGCAGGGAGCGAGATCGGGGTCGGTGTAGCGCCGGGAATCGGGCTGCATTTCGCCGAGATAGTCGGCGAACGAGGTGATGACCTCGTCGGCGGAGGGGGCCCGGAAACCGATCGAATAGGTCATGCAGTCGGCGCTCTGGCTGACGCCGTGATGAGCGATGCGCGGCGGCAGATACAGCATGTCGCCGGGCTCGAGCACCCAGTCCTCGTCCGCCGTCACCTCGAAGCGCTCGAGCATGCGCAGGTCGATGCCCGAGACGATCGGGGCATCGTCGGGCTGCTCGCCGCCGAGTTGCCAACGCCGCTGGCCGCTGCCCTGGAGCAGGAAGACGTCGTAATTGTCCACGTGCGGCCCCACGCTGCCTTCGGGAGGCGCGTAGCTGACCATGACGTCGTCGAGTCGCCAGCGCGGCAGGAAGTCGAAGGCATCGAGCAGGGCTGCGACCTCGGGGACGTAATGGTCGACGGCCTGAACCAGCAGGGTCCATTCTCGGTCGGGCAGGCGCGCGAAGGTGGCGTCATCGAAAGGCCCGTGGCTGACCTGCCAGGGCTTGTCGGGGCCCTGGGCTTCGACGAGCCGGGCCTCGATGCCGTCTTCGCAGGCCAGGCCGGCGAGTTCCTCGGGGGCAAGCGGCGACGCGAAGTCGGGGAATGCGCCACGAATCAGCAGCGGTTTTTTCTGCCAGTAGTCACGCAGGAAGGTCTCGGCGGTCAAGCCGCCGAGTATCGATAGGGGGGTATTGGCGGACATGGGCACTACCTCTTGCAATGCTGACCGTGGGTGGCTTGGAGTCGAGGCTGTTCCGGCGACAGGCCTGCGCGAGGGGGGCGCTGTCAAAGCCTCCCTGTACGCCTCCGCTTCGGCCTGTCCCCGGTGCCGTTTACCTGGTGATGTCGGCGCTTCCCGCTTATAGATTGCGAGCCTGCTCGCTGGCGTTCCCGATATAGGTGGCCGGGGTCAGTGCCTTGAGCTCGGTCTTGACGTCGTCGGGCAGTTCCAGAGTGTCGATGAAGGCCGCGAAGCCGGCCTGATCGACGCGCTTGCCACGCGTCAGCGTCTTGAGCTTCTCGTAGGGTTTCTCGATGCCGTAACGGCGCATCACGGTCTGGATCGGCTCGGCGAGGACTTCCCAGTTCTGGTCGAGGTCCTCGTCGAGACGTGCGGGATTGGCTTCCAGCTTGCCGATGCCCTTGAGGGTGGCCTGATAGGCGATCAAGCCGTACGCCAGACCCACGCCGAGGTTGCGCAGCACCGTGGAGTCGGTCAGATCGCGCTGCCAGCGGGAGATCGGCAGTTTCTGGGCGAGGTGACCGAGCAGCGCGTTGGAGAGGCCGAGATTGCCCTCGGAGTTCTCGAAATCGATGGGATTGACCTTGTGGGGCATGGTCGAGGAGCCGACTTCCCCCTCGACGGTCTTCTGCTTGAAGTAGCCCAGCGAAATGTAGCCCCACACGTCGCGGTCGAAGTCGATCAGGATGGTGTTGAAGCGCGCGATGGCGTCGAACAGTTCGGCGATGTAGTCGTGCGGCTCGATCTGCGTGGTGTAGGGGTTGAAGGTCAGCCCCAGGCCTTCGACGAAGATGCGCGCATTCTCGGCCCAGTCGATCTCGGGGTAGGTGGCCAGGTGGGCATTGTAGTTGCCTACCGCGCCGTTGATCTTGCCGAGGATTTCGGCTTGCTCGATCTGCTTGAGCTGGCGGCGCAGGCGGTATGCCACGTTGGCCATTTCCTTGCCCAGCGTGGTGGGGCTGGCGGTCTGGCCGTGGGTACGCGAGAGCATGGGCTGCTCGGCATGCTCGTGGGCCAGGCGCGTGATGGCGGTGACGATTTCGCGCAGCGTCGGCAGCAGCGTGTCGAGTCCGTCACGCAGCATCACGCCGTAGGACAGGTTGTTGATGTCCTCGCTGGTGCAGGCGAAGTGGATGAATTCGGTGATCGCGTGAAGCTCGTCGACCTCGGCGACCTTCTCCTTGAGGAAGTACTCCACCGCCTTGACGTCGTGATTGGTGGTGCGCTCGATGTCCTTGATGCGCTCGGCGTCGGCGACCGAGAACTCGCTCACCAGCTGGCTCAGGAAGTTGGTGGCCTGGGCCGAGAGCGGTGGCACCTCGACGATCCCCGGATGCGCGGCGAGACGCTCCAGCCAGCGCACCTCGACGGTGACGCGAGCCCGGATCAAGCCGTATTCGCTGAAATGTTCGCGCAAGGCGGCGGCTTTGGCGCCATAGCGGCCATCGACGGGGGACAGGGCGGTGAGGGCGGACAATTCCATGGGTGTCGTCTTCCTGATTGTGAATCGAATCGCGCGGCGCAGCGCTCAGTGGCCATCTAGAGCGGCCAGGGACTTCTTGATGCCCTGGCGTTGAAACAGCAGTTTCCAGCGGCGGCCACCCTGCTGGTGCCAGAGCAGGGCGAAGCGCACCCCGGTGAGCAGGGCGGCACGCACGCGCTCGGGCATCATGCGGCTTTGCAGCAGGCTGGGGTCGCCCTGCACGACGATGCGGTAGCGGAACGTGGACAAGGTGTCCTGGTACAGCTGACCGAGGCTGGCGATCACGTTCTCGTGAGTGTCGCCGAAATGCTCGGCCTGACCCTGGATGCGGGTCAGGCGCTCCCCCAGCGACGCCATCATGGCGTCGTCCTTGCGCAGCTTCTGCATCAGCAGGACCAGCGAAAACCCGTAGCGCATGACGGCGGGATCGCTGTGCTGGCGGTTCATCACGGCGCTGAGGGTATCGATGCCCAGGCGCAGGTTGTTGTGGTGGCCACCGTAGATGGTCGCGAAACTGTCGGGATTGGTATCCAGCGTGGCGCGAATCAGCGTGTTCCAGGCGCGTTCGTCGCATTGCCCGGTGCGCGCGAGTTGATCGACCACCGCGGCGGCCTGAAAGACACCGGCCAACGCCAGGGCCTGGCGTGTGACAGCGCTCTGCGGCGCGTTCTGAATCGGGGTCGGTGTCATGCGGCGCTATCTCCTCGAGGCTCGCTGTGGTTCCAGGTCGAACGGATGACGCCACCGCCCAGGCAGATGTCGCCGTCGTAGAGCACCAGGGACTGTCCCGGCGTGACCGCACGCTGGGGCTCGTCGAAACGCGCCTCGACGCCGCCGTCCTCGAGCACGCGGACGTGACAGGCGACGTCCTGCTGGCGGTAGCGGGTCTTCGCCTGGAGGCGCGCCTCCGGCGCCGGCGGTTGACCGGCGACCCATTCCACGGGCTCGGTGCTCAGGCTGTCGGTATACAAGAGCGGGTGATGCTTGCCCTGCACGGCGATCAGCACGTTGCGCTCGAGGTCCTTGGCCGCCACGTACCAGGGCGCATCGGGATGATTGGGCAGGCCGCCGATGCCCAGTCCCTGGCGCTGGCCGAGGGTGTAGTACATCAGCCCCATGTGCTCGCCGATGACCTCGCCCTCGGGCGTTTCGATGACGCCCGGTTGCGCGGGCAGGTATTGTTTCAGGAAGTCGCTGAAGCGCCGTTCACCGATGAAGCAGATGCCCGTGGAATCCTTCTTGCGCGCCGTGGTCAGGCCGTGGCGCTCGGCGATGGCGCGTACTTCGCTTTTCTCCATCTCGCCGACCGGGAACAGCGTGCGCGCGATGGCGACCTCCGGCACGGCGTGCAGGAAGTAGCTCTGGTCCTTGTTGGCATCGAGCCCCTTGAGCAGCCGGCAGTGACCGTCGCGCCAGCCCTGACGGACGTAATGGCCCGTGGCGATCTTCTCGGCACCGAGCATCTCGGCGTACTCGAGGAAGACTTTGAACTTGATCTCGCGGTTGCAGAGGATATCGGGATTGGGCGTGCGGCCGGCCTTGTACTCGGCGAGAAAATGCTCGAAGACGTTATCCCAGTACTCGGCGGCGAAGTTCGCCGTGTGCAACGTGATGCCCAGGGTGTCGCATACGGCCTGGGCGTCGGCAAGATCTTCCTTGGCGGTGCAGTATTCGGTGCCGTCGTCCTCGTCCCAGTTCTTCATGAACAGGCCTTCGACCGCATAGCCCTGCTCCAGCAGGGTCAGGGCGGTCACGGACGAATCGACGCCGCCCGACATGCCGACGATGACTTTGCACGCGGTGGTGGCCCCCGCGGCCCGGGATCCCGTGGCGTGAGACATGGTCACTCTCGAATGGGTGGAGGATGAATGGCTGTCAAAACGGCCATTATACCTGAAACCGGCTTCAGGCTTCGAGGTCGCGGCATCAGCGTTCGTGAATCACGTCGAGAGGAAACTGGCGTCCGGCCATGGCGTCGCGGATCCGCTTGAGCACCAGCGGGCTGCGCAGGCGATGCGAGCGTTCCAGGGCTTCGATCTCGTCGAGCGTCAGCCAGTGCGCGGCGACGATGCCGCTGTCCAGATCGTTGCCCAGATGGGCGAGGGGGATGCCGACGAAGGCATGACTGTGAAAGGTCAGGTCGTCGGGGGCGGTATAGACGTAAAGCCCCAGATAGCCGGTCAAGGTGATATGCCAGGCGGCCTCCTCGCGGGTTTCGCGTTCGGCGGCCTGGGTCAGACGCTCGCCGGGCTCGAGATGGCCGGCGGGCTGGTTGAACAGGCTGAAGGGCCCGCCCTTGTCTTCCTCGACCAGCAGGTAACGGCCCGCGCGCTCGATGACGCTGGCGACGGTGACATGGGGAGACCAGCGGCTCATCGGCGACTCCGGCGGCGCTTGTGGGAGGAAGCCGGCGCGGCCTGGGCGCGCGGCGCATGCAGGGTCTCGCGGCGCCATTCGCCAGGCGCCAGCCCGGCGAGGTGCCATGATCCGATGGCGACACGAATCAAGCGTAGCGTGGGGTGGCCGACATGCGCCGTCATGCGGCGAACCTGGCGATTGCGTCCCTCGCTCAGGGTGAGCTCGAGCCACGCGGTCGGCACGGCCTCGCGATGCCGCACGGGCGGGTGGCGTGGCGCGACATCGGGTGACTCGAGACGGCGTACCTTGGCCGGGCGGGTGGGGCCGTCACGCAGCGTCACGCCCTGGCGCAGGGCCTGCAATGCGGCGGGCTCCGGCTCGCCCTCGACCTGCACCCAGTAGGTCTTGGGCTGCTTGTGGCGCGGATGACTGATGCGATGCGCCAGTGCACCGTCTCCGGTGAGCAGCAGCAAGCCTTCCGAGTCGTAGTCGAGACGCCCGGCCGGGTAGATGTCGGGCACGTCGATGGCCTCGGCAAGCGTGGCGCGTCCCCGTGTATCGGTGAACTGCGAGAGCATTTGGTAAGGTTTATGCAGCAGGTACAGCGAACTCATTGGCGGTCTCGGGCCTGTCGACGGCGGCGCACATGGGGCAAAGCCTACTCCGCACCCGGGGCGCAATGCCATACTTGCGGGGTACCGGGGCGCGTGTTTTTTCGCGGCGCCCGCCTTGCATCCACGTGCGGCCGGCCGCACATTGAGAGAACCGGAGCGGCCGGTGGCGTTCACCCTGGTGGCCCTGCCCCGTCGAATCCGGCGCGCACTTACGGACATTTCCATCTATGTTTGAACCAGAACACCCATTCGTCTCCCCCATGTCTTACGCAGAGGTCATCCTGGGCATGACACGTCCGCCCGACGACGATCCCCACGAAGATCCGGAAGGCGACGTTTCGGTCCAGTCGGCGGATCCCGAGCTGGCTCAGCCGCCGATGTACAAGGTCGTGCTGCACAACGACGATTTCACTCCCATGGAGTTCGTCGTCGAGGTGCTGCAAAGCTTCTTCGCGATGGAGCGGGAAAAGGCCGTGCAGGTCATGCTCGTCGTGCATACGCACGGCAAGGCCACCTGCGGTATTTTCACCCGCGATATCGCGGAAACCAAATGTCACCAGGTCAACGAGTACGCACGCGAATGTCAGCACCCGCTGCTGTGCGATATCGATAAAACCGATTGATCACGGCACTGCTGCGTTGAAGTGTGGTCCAAGGTAGCACTTGCATAACCTCTGTTTGTGCTCGATTGTGAAAGTGCCGACAGACGCCATAGGCGGCCAAGAGGGGATTGCCATGTTGAGCAAAGAACTTGAACTCACCCTGAACACGGCCTTCACCGTGGCGCGTTCCAAGCGCCACGAGTTCATGACCGTGGAACATCTGCTGCTGGCGTTGTTGGACAATGCCTCCGCGGCCGATGTGTTGCGAGCCTGCGGCGCCAATCTCGAGAAGCTGCGCGCCGATCTTCAGGATTTCATCAATTCCACCACCCCCCTGATCCCCGATGAGCAGGAGGATCGCGAGACGCAGCCGACGCTGGGCTTCCAGCGCGTACTGCAGCGCGCGGTCTTCCACGTGCAGTCCTCGGGCAAGTCGGAGGTGACCGGCGCCAATGTCCTGGTCGCGATTTTCTCCGAACAGGAAAGCCAGGCCGTCTATTTCCTCAAGCAGCAGAACGTGGCGCGCGTCGATGCGGTGAACTATATCGCTCACGGCATCTCCAAGGTCGCCGGCCACGGCCAGTCGCCGTCCTCCCAGGAAAGCGAGGATGCCGAGGAAGGCGTGTCCGAAGGCGGCACCCATCCGTTGACGGGATATGCCACCAACCTCAACGAGCAGGCGCGCCTGGGCAAGATCGATCCGTTGATCGGGCGCGACCACGAGCTTGAGCGCGTCATCCAGATCCTGGCGCGTCGGCGCAAGAACAATCCGTTGCTGGTTGGCGAGGCCGGTGTCGGCAAGACCGCCATCGCCGAGGGCCTGGCCAAGCGTATCGTCGAGGAGGACGTTCCCGACGTGATCAGCGACGGTGTCGTCTATTCGCTCGACATGGGCACCCTGCTGGCCGGTACCAAGTATCGGGGCGACTTCGAGAAACGGCTCAAGGGCCTGCTCGCCGAATTGCGCAAGCAACCCAATGCGATCCTGTTCATCGACGAGATCCATACCGTGATCGGGGCCGGCGCAGCGTCGGGTGGCGTCATGGACGCCTCCAACCTGCTCAAGCCGCTGCTGTCGTCCGGCGAGCTGCGCTGCATCGGCTCGACGACCTTCCAGGAGTTCCGCGGCATCTTCGAGAAGGATCGCGCGCTGGCACGTCGTTTCCAGAAGGTCGATGTGCCCGAGCCGACCGTGGACGACACCATTCGCATCCTCAAGGGCCTGCGTGGGCGCTTCGAGGAGCATCATGCGCTCAAGTACACCGACACGGCACTGGAAAGCGCGGCGCGGCTGGCGGACCGTTACATCAACGACCGCTACCTGCCCGACAAGGCCATTGACGTGATCGACGAGGCCGGTGCGCATCAGCGCCTGCTGCCGCCCGAGATGCGCGTCTCCACCATCGACGTGGATCAGGTCGAGGCGGTGGTGGCATCGATCGCCCGGATTCCGCCGAAGAGCGTGTCCAGTTCGGATCGCAAGCTGCTGTCCAACCTCGAGCGCGACCTCAAGATGCTGGTGTTCGGGCAGGACGAGGCGATCACCAGCCTGGCGGCGGCAATCAAGCTGTCGCGCGCCGGCCTGAAGTCGCCGGACAAGCCGGTGGGCAGCTTCCTGTTCTCGGGACCGACCGGTGTCGGCAAGACCGAAGTGGCCCGCCAGCTGTCGCAGCTGATGGGCATCGAGCTGGTGCGCTTCGACATGTCCGAGTACATGGAACGCCACACCGTCTCGCGTCTGATCGGTGCGCCCCCGGGGTACGTCGGATACGACCAGGGCGGGCTGCTGACCGAGGCGATCAACAAGCAGCCGCATTGCGTGCTGCTGCTCGACGAGATCGAGAAGGCGCACCCCGAGGTCTTCAACCTGCTGCTGCAGGTCATGGACCATGGCCGCCTGACGGACAACAACGGGCGCGAGGCCGATTTCCGGCATGTCATCGTGATCATGACGTCGAATGCCGGTGCCGAGCAGATCGCACGGCGCTCCATCGGCTTCCAGACGCAGGATCACTCCTCGGATGCCATGGAAGTGCTGCGCAAGACCTTCTCGCCCGAGTTCCGCAACCGCCTGGACGGCATCATCCAGTTCCACGGTCTGTCTCCCTCGGTGGTGCGCAACGTGGTCGACAAGTTCCTGGTCGAACTGCAGGCGCAACTCGACGAGAAGCGGGTGCAGCTGGACGTCGACGAGACGGCGCGCGCGTGGCTGGCCGAAGAGGGGTACGATCCGGAAATGGGGGCACGCCCGATGGGACGTGTCATTCAGGAAAAGCTCAAGAAGCCGCTGGCCGAGATGATTCTGTTCGGCGATCTCGCCGAGCACGGTGGCGTGGTACACGTCACGGTCGAGGAGGGCGAGCTGCATCTGGAAACGGAGGCAGCCGTGGCCTGACGGTCTCTCGCCACCGCTTCAAGGCATCACGCTTCACGCCCTGTCATTGTCATGATGACGGGGCGTTTTTCGTGGCCTTGGCGATCGGGCAAACACCGTGTCTGCCTGGCAGGTGCTCAGCGAGCGCGGTAGACGATACGGCCCTTGGACAGATCGTAGGGGGTCAGCTCGACCTTGACCTTGTCGCCGGTCAGGATGCGGATGTAGTTCTTGCGCATCTTGCCGGAAATGTGGGCCGTCACGACGTGGCCGTTTTCCAGCTCGACTCGGAACATGGTGTTGGGAAGGGTATCGACCACGACACCTTCCATTTCAATATGGTCTTCACGTGCCATATTAGGCGTTTCCTCGTATTGCGTTGAAGGCTTCTTCGAAAGTGCGTCACGGAATGCGCCGCATCGACGACGCTGGATACCGGCCGCAACCGGTATCGGTCTTGAAGATAGCCCGATATTCTGCCGCATGCCGCGAGTTAAGGCAAAAAACCCGTGCACGAATTGCCGGTCGGAGCGCTGGCGATCACTCGACGAGAGGGATCTGACGCCGCCAGTGGCGGCCGTCGAGATACTCCAGCGGCTCGAAATCCTGCTTGTAGCTCATCTTGCGGCACTGACGGATCCAGTACCCCAGGTACACGTGGGGGCGGCCGAGCCGGCGGGCCAGCTCGATCTGATGGAGAATCGCGTACGTGCCCAGCGAGCGCCGCTCGAAGGCCGGTGAAGGGTCGAAGAAGGTGTAGATCGCCGAGACGCCGTGGCTGAGCAGGTCCGTTGCCGCGACGCCGAGCAATTGTCCCTGCAGGCGAAACTCGATCAGCCGGGCGTAGGGATGATCGAGGGTCAGGAAGGTACGGTACTGCTCGTGACTGGGCGGATACATGTCGCCGTCGGCATGGCGGGTGCGGATGTAGCGGGCATACAGGGCATAATGCTCTTCATAAAAGGCCGCCGGCAGCATGCGGGTTTCCAGGTCGACGTTACGCGAGATCAGCTTGCGCTGCGTGCGCTTGGGCGTGAAGTCCTCCACCGGAATGCGTACCGAGATGCAGGCCCGGCAGCCCTCGCAATGGGGACGATAGAGATGCCGCCCGCTGCGCCGAAACCCGAGCAGCGCCAGGGCATCGTACACGCCCTGGCCAGGCTGTTCCTGGGGGTCCAGGAACAGCGTGGTCGCCTCGCGGTCGGGCAGGTAGCTGCAGCCATGCGGGACCGTGAGGAAAAAGCGCAGGTCTCGCGTGAGCTGGGACGGTGTGTTGCTGCTCATGTCGACTCTCTACTCATGTCGCCCCGACGCATGTCGGCGCCCGGTCCATGGCGGCTCGCGCCGGTGCATCCGTCAGCGGAGGGAGCGGCGGGCCACAACGATGATGAAACGGGCGCAGATACATACTGGTCAAGATAGTCGATGAACGTCGTGCGAGCGATGCAGCGCGCCCCGAGGCTTGCCAGGTGCGGGGTGTGAACCTGGCAGTCGATCAGGCGGCCGCCGTGGGCGGCCAGATGACGCGCCAGATGCACGAGTGCCACCTTCGAGGCATCGGCGACCCGACTGAACATCGACTCACCGAAGAAAACGCCGCCCAGGGCGATGCCGTAAAGTCCGCCGACCAGCTCGCCGTCCCGCCACACCTCGACCGAATGCGCATCGCCCTCGATGTGCAGGCGGTAGTAGGCAGCGTGCATGGCGGGCGTGATCCAGGTTCCTTCCGCGGCAGCGCGGGTAGTCGCACAGGCCGTGATGACGGCCTCGAAGGCATGGTCGAAGGTGACCGTGAAGCCGGCGTTGCGCAGACGCTTGGCGAGGCTGCGGCGAACGTGGATCTCCTCGGGAAACAGCACCAGGCGCGGATCGGGACTCCACCACAGAATGGGCTCACCGGGCGCGAACCACGGGAAGATGCCGTGACGATACGCACAGCGCAGCCATGCCGGCGTGAGATCGCCGCCGGCGGCGAGCAGGCCGTCCGGTTCGCGCAGGGCATGTTCGACGGCGGGGAATGCGACCCGATGGGCAGGTAGCCAAGGCAACATGGAGGTAGGCTCCAGCACTGACGTCAGGGGGTTCGCATCAGCGTACGTCAGGTGGGCTGTCGATAACCACCCGCTTCGCCTCCCGGCCGCGTGGCGTCGCTTCCCGGCGACAGCAGAGGACGACGTTTGCCCCTGTGACGCAGCGCACGGGGTGGGTATGATGGCACTCCTGATCGTCCTGGCGCCTTCCGGTGATCGAGGCGGCAAACGCTTGCGGGAGCACGCCAGGGACGACCACCGATCATGAGATGCGAGCCGACCTCGTGCGGATGCGACAGGGACTGCTCGCATCGGGCGGCGTTGGTAACACCGGTATCGCCATACGTGGCGCAAGGGGGATGGCCACTTGAGTGTCAACGAAAAACGCAATGAACGCCGACAAGCGGCGTCGCAGGCCAAGGAGCAGGCACGTCGGGTCGTGATGCACCTGCAGGGTGTGACGCGCGAAGGTGCCGCCATCGTGCTGCTGGCGGTCTGTGTCTTTCTCCTGCTGTCGCTGTTCAGCTATGCATCGAGCGATCCGGGGTGGTCGCACAGCGGTCCGGACCAGTCGATTGCCAACTGGATGGGGCCTGTCGGTGCGTGGCTGGCCGACGTGCTGTATTCGCTGTTCGGCGCCAGCGCGCTGTGGTGGCCGGGCATGTTCGGCTTCGCGGCCTGGCGGATGCTGCGCGCGCGGGAAGTGAGCATCGCCTGGGACCCGACCGCACTGTCGGTCAGAACCAGCGGTCTGGTGCTGCTGTTGCTGAGCACCACGACCCTTGGCGCCTTGCATTTCTATCACCCCGACAGCGAACTGCCCTACGCGGCGGGCGGCATTCTGGGCGAAGGGCTGGTCGGTGCCCTGCAGCCCCTGCTCAACATGCAGGGCACCACCCTGGTCGCGTTGGTCGCTTTCATGTGCGGGTTCACCCTGTTCACCGGCATGACCTGGCTGGCGGTGATGGACGAGCTGGGGCGCGGCATGTACCGCTTGCTGGGCTGGGGTGTTTCCAAGTGGTCGGGAGGCCGTGAACGACGCGCCGAGCGCCGGGCGGCTTCCGAGGGCGACGACGCAGCCGAGGCGTACCATGAGCCCCGGCTGGCCGATGGCGCGGACGTGTCGGACACCGACGATGAGGCGCGCGACGAAGAAGAGGTCGATCCGCATACGCCCTGGTGGCAGCGCTGGTGGCCGTCGCGTCGCGCGCCCCAGCTCGGCGGCGATTCACCGGAACCGGCCTATGCCTCGGCGCAGGCCCGGCGCGTGGAGCCGTCCTTCGATGCCCGCGAGGCAGCCGCGCCTGCCGCCTCGGCATGGCGCAACGACGGCAAGACCGATATCCCCTGGGACGTGCCCGAGCACACGCCTTCCGCCAAGCGCCCTGAAGCCGCCTATTCCGCGCAACAGAGTGCTGACGACGCACGCGATGGCGAGCCGGTCCACGCCAGGACCGCCGCGTCGACGCGTCAGTCGTCCACGGCCGATGCCGCTCACGGCCCTGCTGCCGAGAAGCAGGAAGCAGGCGAGGACGGCGAAGCGCCCCGTGCAGCCGAGACATCTCCTCGGACGCCATCCGGTACGGATACCGATGCCGAGACCCCGATGCGGGCCGATGTCACGCGGCGTCGCATTCCCGAGCCGATTCCGGAGCCGCTCACTGCCGACGACGATGACGATGTGCCGCTCGGCGATTGGGGCATCCAGGCCCGTCGCGACGACGATGACGACGGAACGGCGTCCTTTGCCCCGCCGCCTCCCGAGGCCGACGACATCCCGCCGGCGGCCTCCGAGGATGCCGCGTCGCCGGCACCCGTGCCCGAGACGCCTTCGGCAGCGCCGCGCCCTCGCATCAGCTGGGACGACGAAGCCCCGCAAGCGCACTCATCGGCACCGGCCTCGGCGCCCCCCGAGCCCGAGGTGTCGGATGCGCCTTCGGCGGATGCGTCACGGTCGGCGCCGCGTGGTCGGGTGGAAAGCGCGCCCGGGGAAACGCCCGAGGCGCGCGCCGCCGAGCCGTCGGCGAGCGAGCCGGAAGGCGATGACGAGGCCCCGGCGCTGTGGACGGTGGAGCATCTGCAGAATCAGCGTCCCGAGACCGTGCCGTCGACCGAGCCCGAAGGGGCGTTGCCCACCTTGCGGCTATTGACGCCGACCGGTGAGCAAAAACCCAACTATACCGACGAGCAGCTGGCGGACATGGCCGAGCTGCTGGAAACGCGGCTGCGTGAGTACGGCGTCAAGGCCGAGGTCGTCGATACCTGGCCGGGCCCGGTCATCACCCGCTTTGAGATCAAGCCCGCCGCCGGGGTCAAGGTCTCCAAGATCAGCAACCTGTCGAAGGACCTGGCGCGTTCGCTGATGGTCAAGAGCGTGCGCGTGGTGGAGATCATTCCCGGGCGCCCCACGGTGGGGATCGAAATTCCCAACCCCAACCGTGCCATGATCCGGCTGCGGGAAGTGCTCGATTCGGATGTCTATCAGCAGGCCGAGTCGCCGCTCACCATGGGGCTGGGCCAGGACATCGGCGGCAATCCGGTGGTCGCCAACCTCAACAAGATGCCGCACCTGCTGGTGGCTGGTACCACGGGGTCGGGCAAGTCGGTGGGCGTCAATGCCATGCTCATCTCGATGCTCCTCAAGGCGACGCCGGACGAGGTACGCATGATCATGGTCGACCCGAAGATGCTGGAGCTGTCGGTCTACGACGGCATTCCGCATCTGCTGGCGCCGGTGGTCACCGACATGAAGGAAGCCGCCAACGCATTGCGCTGGTGCGTGGCCGAGATGGAGCGGCGCTACAAGCTGATGGCGGCGATGGGCGTGCGCAACCTGGCCGGCTTCAACGCCAAGCTCGACGAGGCCGAACGGCATGGCGCCCAGGTCGCCGACCCGTTGTGGGAGCCTCAACCCTGGGAAATGCACGAGCAGCCGCCGGTGCTCGAGAAGCTGCCGTACATCGTGGTGGTGATCGACGAATTCGCCGACATGTTCATGATCGTGGGCAAGAAGGTGGAAGAGTTGATCGCCCGCCTGGCCCAGAAGGCGCGCGCGGCGGGAATTCACTTGATTCTCGCGACGCAGCGCCCCTCGGTGGACGTGGTGACCGGCCTGATCAAGGCCAACATTCCCACGCGCATGGCTTTCCAGGTGTCCTCCAAGGTGGACTCTCGCACCATCCTCGACCAGGGCGGTGCCGAGAACCTGCTGGGGCATGGCGACATGCTCTATCTCCCGGCCGGGGCCGGCATGCCCACGCGTGTCCACGGGGCCTTCGTCGACGATGATGAAGTCCATCGCATCGTCGAGGACTGGAAGCGTCGCGGCGAGCCCGAGTATGTCGATGAAATTCTCTCCGGCGGGGTGTCCGCCGATGCCTTGACGGGGCTCGAGGCGGAAGGCGGCGACGGCGACGATCCCGAGCAGGACGCGCTCTACGACGAGGCCGTGCAATTCGTCACCGAGTCGCGCCGTGCCTCGATTTCCGCCGTGCAGCGCCGTTTCAAGATCGGCTACAACCGTGCTGCGCGTCTGGTCGAGGCCATGGAAGCCGCCGGCGTCGTGACCTCGATGGGAACCAACGGGGCACGCGAAGTGCTGGCGCCGCCGCCCGTGGATCGCTGACGCCGGTCTGCAATCGGTGGGCGGCCGAAAGGCGCAAGGGAAAGGTGCAAAGAGTGTGAACGCCATGACGGAACGGCAACTTTCGGCCCGGCGTGGCGTCCCACGAGTGATACGCAAAGTCGGCGAGCGAGGCGCGGTCAGTTTCGGGCAACGCCTGGCGAGCAACGCAGATGATGAAACGAGGAGTGGGCATGAGAGCATTCAAGTGGGCGCTGGCGATCGGCGCGACGCTCGCGTTGCCATTGACGGCGCAGGCGCAGACGGGTGGCGCGGAGCGTTTGGCGGCACTGCTGGAGTCGGTCACCTCCTACTCGGCGGATTTCGATCAGCAGATCCTCGATGGCGGTGGCCAGCGCCTGCAGGAAGCCGAGGGTCACATGTGGCTCTCGCGGCCGGGCAAGTTCCACTGGGAAGTCGAGGCGCCGTACCGGCAAGTGGTGGTCTCCGATGGTGACAAGGTCTACCTCTACGACCCCGATCTGGAACAGGTGAGCGTGCGGCCGCTGGATACGCGGGTCACGCACACGCCGGCACTGCTGTTATCGGGAAGCGCCGACGCCTTGACGGAAAACTACGCCGTGGAAAGTCGCCAGGGCGATGACGAGGAAACCTTCACGCTGACGCCGAAATCGCCGGATACGCTGTTCGAAAGCCTGCAGTTGACGTTCGAGAACGAGCGTCTGGAAGGCCTGCAGATGGAGGACAGCACCGGCCAGCGTACCGCCATCGCGTTCGACGACATCGAGGTCAACGGCGATATCGACGCCTCGCGTTTCACCTTCGAGATTCCCGAAGGGGCGGACGTCATCCGCGAGGGAGGCTGAGGCAAGCGGCCTGCCCGGCGCCTCGAGGAGCTCGATCACGAGCTCCGGGCCGGGCATCGTCTGGCCAGTACAGCCTCTGGCCAGTTCATCGTGTCGAAACCGTTTTCGAGAAGCATCCAGGGAGGCCGACATGCATGTCATCGTTGATCTATGCGTGGTACCGCTGGGCGTGGGCGTCTCGGTGGGTGAGCACGTCGCGGCTTGTCAGCGCGTCATCGAGGCGTCGAACCTCGAGTACCGCATGCATGCATATGGAACCAACATCGAAGGGCCCTGGGATGACGTCATGGCGGTCGTCAAGGCGTGCCACCAACGGGTCCACGAGATGGGCGCTCCGCGCATCACCACCACACTGAAGATGGGCACGCGGACCGATCGCGAACAGCACATGGACGACAAGGTGGCCAGCGTGGCGCGCCGGTTGGGCGACGCCTGATCGCTGACCCGGCGACGCGTGCTATGTCAGCGACGCCGCCGTCGGCGCCGGCGGCGTGAGCCAGGCACTGCTCATGTCGAGCAGATGGGCCGTCAAGGCATCCAGGGTGTCGCCGCCGTGCCGCCAGTGGTGCCAGTAAAGGGGCACGTCGATGTGACTGTCCGGATCGAGGTCCACCAGGCGGCCTTCCTCCAGCTCGCGCGCCACCTGGCGCTCGGGAATCAGGCCATAGCCCATGCCGGCCAGGGCAAGATGCACGAAGCCTTCCGAGGAAGGGCAAAGGTGGTGGGGAAAGGATTCCTTGTAGCCGCGCATCTCCAGGTAGCGATGCTGGAGGCGGTCGTCGGGGCCGAACACGATGGCCGGCGCCTGGCGCAAGGCATCGTGCGTCAAGCCGTCATGGAAATGACGTGAGACGTAGCTGGGGCTGGCGATGGCACGGTAGCGCATGCTGCCCAGGGCATGCGCGCGGGCGCCTTGCACGGGGCGCGGTGTGGCGCAGATGCAGCCGGCCACCTCGCCGTCGCGCATGCGCTTGAGCGCCACGTCCTGATCCTCGACGATCAAGTCCAGCAGCACCCCTTGGCGACGGCAGAACTCGCCGGTCGTCGGCGACCACCACGTGGCCAGGCTATCGGCGTTGATGGCCAGACGCAGCCGCTGTTCGCGCTCGCCGAGGGCAGGGATCTGATCGAGCAAGTCATGTTCGAGCAAGCGTACCTGCTGAACGTGGTTGAGCAGCCGGCGCCCCAGGGGCGTCGGGGCGAGCTTGGGCGTGCGTACCAGCACCGGTTGCCCCAGGCGAGCTTCGAGCAATTTGATGCGCTGCGAGACGGCCGACTGAGTGAGCCCCAGGTAATACGCGCCGCGTTCGAATCCCCCCTGATCGACCACGACGGCCAGTGCTTCGAGAAGTTTGTAGTCGAGCATCAGTAAACGTTATCACCCATTCCTTGAATTAATTTACCTTATTGCTGTAGTCAAGCGTATTCTGCGCCACTTATCAACGTATCCCGGCTGAAAGGGAGAAACGGATATGTGGAGCTCTTGGTTCAATGGCCTGTTTGTCGGTGCGGGATTGATCATTGCCATCGGGGCGCAGAATGCCTTCGTGCTGCAGCGCGGGCTCAGGAATGAACACCCCTGGTGGGTGGCAACCGTCTGTGCACTTTGCGATCTCGGGCTGATCGGACTGGGCGTGCTGGGACTCGGCGCCTTGCTGGCCACGCATGCGGGGCTGATGCAGGTGGCCCGCTGGGCGGGCGTCGCCTTCTTGTGCTGGCAGGCATGGCAAGCCTGGCAACGCGTGCGTCACCCGGCGGCCTTGCAGGCCGGTGGCGAGGCGTCGCCTCGTCTCTGGCGCGTGTTGTCGGCCACGCTGGCGGTGACGTTGCTCAACCCGCATGTGTACCTGGACACGGTGATCATGCTCGGCGCCATCGGTGCGCAGCAGACAGCGCCGATGGCGTTCGTCGTCGGCGCGTCGATGGCCTCGGTGGGGTGGTTCTTCGGCCTCGTGGGTGGCGCCGGCTGGCTGGCGCCTCGCCTGGCCGAGCCGCGTTATTGGCAGGCCATAGAAGGTGTGATCTGCGGAATCTTGCTGCTGGTGGCGTGGCAACTGGCGACGACGCCCCTGGGGGCGGCATGAGTGACGCCGTCTTGGTCGGTGGCGACATTGCCGCGAGGAATTTCGGAATCAAACGAACGCTTGACTTGGTGCCGGCCGAGGCTTAATTTCAAACGCATGTTTGATGTCCCGCGGGCCACCCGCCCGTAATGCTCAGGAGCTTCAGAGATGCCCAGTTATCAGGCGCCGCTACGCGATTTCCGCTTCGCGATGGACGAGGTCCTCGACTATCCCCGGCACTATGCGGGGCTTCCCCAGGCCGACGATGTCACGCCGGACGTCGTGAGTGCGATCCTGGAGGAAGGCGCGCGCTTCACGCGTGATGTGCTGCTGCCGCTCAACCAGGTGGGCGATACGCATGGCTGTCGCCTCGAAGGTGATCAGGTAGTGACGCCGCCGGGCTTCAAGGAGGCGTATGCCCAGTACGTCGAAGGCGGCTGGCCGAGCCTGTCGGGGGATCCGGCGCATGAGGGGCAGGGGTTGCCGACATCGCTGGGCATGGTGTTGTCCGAGATGGTGTGCTCCACCAATCTGGCCTGGGGCATGTATCCGGGGCTTTCCCAGGGGGCAGCGGATGCCTTGCGCCATCATGGCAGCGAAGCCCAGAAGGCGCAGTACCTGGCCAAGCTGAATGCGGGCACCTGGACGGGCACCATGTGCCTCACCGAGCCTCAATGCGGGACCGATCTGGGGTTGATCAAGACGCGCGCCCAGCCCGATGGGGAAGAAGGTTATCGGATCACCGGCACCAAGATCTTCATCTCCGCGGGCGAGCACGATCTGGCCGAGAACATCGTGCACCTGGTACTGGCGAAATTGCCCGATGCCCCGGAGGGCACCAAGGGCATCTCTCTCTTCGTGGTGCCCAAGTACCTGCCCGATGCCGAAGGGGGCATCGGTGAGCGCAATGCGGTGAGTTGCGGCTCGCTGGAGCACAAGATGGGCATCCATGGCAACGCCACCTGTGTCATGAATTTCGACGGTGCCCGGGGCTTTCTCGTCGGCGAACCTCACAAGGGGTTGGCCTGCATGTTCACGATGATGAACGTGGCCCGTATCGGCGTGGGCATCCAGGGGCTGGGGTTGATGGAGATCAGTTTCCAGAATGCCTTGGCCTATGCCCGTGAGCGCCTGCAGATGCGGGCGCTGTCCGGGACACAGAATACCGACAAGCCCGCCGATCCGATCATTGCGCATCCCGATGTACGGCGCATGCTGCTGACCCAGAAGGCCCTGGCCGAAGGGGGACGCATGATGGTGCTGTATGCCGCGCAACTGGCGGATACCGTCGAATGCTCGGCATCTGACAGCGAACGGGAATCGGCGGAAACGCTGCTCGGGTTGCTGACGCCCATCGTCAAGGCCTTCCTCACGGAGGTGGGCTTCGAGGCCACCAATGAGGGCGTACAGGTCTTCGGGGGGCATGGCTACATTCGTGAATGGGGCATGGAGCAGTACGTGCGCGATGCCCGCATCACGCGGCTGTATGAAGGCACCACGGGTATCCAGGCTCTCGACCTGCTCGGTCGCAAGGTGCTGATGAGCCAGGGAGAGGCCTTGAAGCCCTTCACCAAGCAGATTCACAAGTTCTGCAAGGCCCATGAAGCGAACGATGCCATGGCGGAGTTCGTCACGCCCCTGGCCAAGCTCAACGCCGAGTGGGGCGATCTGACCATGGCGGTGGGCATGAAGGCCATGCAGGATCGCGAGGAAGTCGGTGCCGCGAGTGTCGATTACCTGATGTACGCGGGATATGTGACCCTGGCATTCTTCTGGGCTCGCGCGGCACAGGCGGCGCATGATGCCTTGGCCGGCAATCCCGATGATGCGGCGTTCTATCGCGCCAAGCTCGATACCGCCCGTTTCTACTACCAGCGCCTCTTGCCGCGTACCCGTGCGCACGCCGAGATGATCCGTGCCGGTGGCGACACCCTGATGGCGATGTCGGCCGAGGATTTCGGGCGCGGCTTCGCCATCTGATCGTCGAACCGGGCGCGCAACGCCTCGCATGAATGGGCGGTTCGTTTCGAGCCGCCCATTCGCTCATGCCGCACCACGGGGCGTTTGTGCAAGTCACCCCCGACAGGCAGAATGGGAGGCTGGTTTCGTCAAGGATGCGAACGCCCCATGTCCCCCGGATACGACCCCGGTTCCCAGAACCTCCCTCTCAACTTGATGCTGACCCTGGCGTCCCTGGTGATCATCGTGGGAGGCATGCGCGCCGGTGCCGATCTGCTGATTCCCATTCTGTTGTCGCTCTTCATTGCCGTCATCTGCACATCGCCGGTGCACTGGCTGCATGAGCGCGGCCTTGGCATGCGCCTGTCCGTGCTGGTCACGCTACTGATCCTCGGCGTGCTGGTGACCTTGCTGGGGGCATTGCTCGGCAACAGCTTCGCGACCTTCATGGAAGCCCTCCCGAAGCTGCAGGAGCAACTGCAGGAACACTATCTGGCGGTGCTGCGCTGGCTGGCGGGGCAGGGCATTTCCATCGACCCGCAGGGTATCTCTCGCCTGTTCGATACGTCCAGTGCGACCGACTGGGTACCTGTCTTTCTGGGCAGCGTGGGCAACCTGCTGTCGCAAAGCGTGGTCATCATGCTGCTGGTGATCTTCATGCTGTTCGAGACGCTGGACTTCCGCAACAAGGTGTCGCGCGCCCTGCTCAATCCGGCGCCGAGTCTCAAGCGTTTCACCGAGTTCAGTCGCAACCTGAAACGCTACCTGGCCATCAAGACGGTGATCAGTCTGGTGACCGGGGTGCTGGTGTGGGGCTCGTGCCTGTTGATCGGCGTCGATTTCGCATTGCTGTGGGGCACCCTGGCATTCTGCCTCAACTACATTCCCAACATCGGCTCGGCCCTGGCGGCCGTTCCCGCCGTGCTGTTGACCCTGGCGATGCCCGAAGGGGGCCTGTTCAAGGCAATGGTGCTGGCGGGGGCTTACCTTGCCATCAACTTCTTCATGGGCAATATCATCGAGCCGCGCGTCATGGGACGCACGATGGGGCTTTCCACATTGGTGGCGTTTCTGTCGCTGGTGGTCTGGGGATGGATCTTCGGGCCGGTGGGAATGTTGCTGTCGGTGCCGCTGACCATGACGCTCAAGATCGCGCTGGACAGCCACCCGGAGACACGCTGGCTGGCGAGGCTACTGAGTCCCTCCGAGCGTGCGCGTCGCAAGCGTGGATTGATGACACCGGAGCGCTGAAACGACATCGCCCCGCATGGGAGCGGGGCGATGAAAGTTCTGCGCAGCCTGTCGTTCAGGGGGCTGCTCGATCAGGTGTTCTGGTCGATGAACTGCGTCAGTTGGGACTTCGACTGAGCGCCGACCAGCGAGGCGACCTTGGCACCGGACTTGAACAGCATCACGGTGGGGACACCGCGCACACCTTGTTCGGCGGCGATTTCGGGAGCATCGTCGACGTTGACGCTGACGACCTTGAGGCCACCGGCTTTCTCGTCGGCGACTTCATCGACCACCGGAGCCATCATCTTGCAGGGGCCGCACCACGGTGCCCAGAACTTGAGCAGCACCGGCTGTTCCGCGTTGATGACTTCCTGCTCGAAGTTGGCGGAGGTGACATCGACATTGTTAGCCATTACGAATCTCTCCAGTATTCCGTTGCGCTTTTGCGAGCGTAGATGAGGCGATGGTAGCCGTTGACCATGGCCCTGGCAAATGCCCCATCGGTATGGCGACAATAGGTCGAGCCTATCATGTGAGGGCCTTTCCGCGCACCACCGAGGGGCGTTCTTGCCAGGCCGTCGTGCCTCTTCTACTCTCGCACCATATGCTTTAAAGTAATCACAAATCTGAATTTTATGCCATAAAAGATTGTCGTTCGGGAGACGTCGCTCATGAAGCTCCAGCAGTTGCGTTATATCTGGGAAGTGGCGCGGCACAACCTCAACGTTTCCGCCACAGCGCAGAGCTTGTTCACCTCGCAACCGGGCATTTCTAAACAGATACGCTTGCTGGAAGACGAACTGGGCGTGGAAATCTTCGCGCGTAGCGGCAAGCATCTGACCCGTGTGACGCCCGCAGGCGAGGCCATCATCGAACTGGCCGGCAAGGTGTTGCGCACCGTCGACAACATCAAGCACGTCTCCCAGGAACACAGCGACGAACGGCGCGGCAGTCTCTCGATCGCCACCACACACACCCAGGCGCGCTACGCGCTGCCACCGGTCATCCACGAGTTCCGCCAGAAATACCCCGACGTCGCCCTGCACATGCAGCAGGGCACGCCCAAGCAGATCGCGCAGATGGTCAGCGAAGGCCAGGCCGACTTTGCAATCTGCACCGAGTCCCTGGAGTTGTTCACCGACCTGGTGCTGTTGCCTTGCTATCGCTGGAACCGGTGCGTGCTGGTGCCGCGAGATCATCCCCTGGCGGAGGTCGAGGCACTGACCCTCGAAACGCTGGCCGAGCATCCGCTGGTGACCTATCTATTCGGCTTCACCGGCCGCTCGCAGCTCGATGATGCCTTCAAGGCGCATGACCTCACCCCCAATGTGGTGCTGACCGCCGCCGACGCCGACGTGATCAAGACCTATGTACGGTTGGGGCTGGGCGTGGGGATCGTGGCGCACATGGCGGTCGATCCGGTGGTCGATCGCGACCTGGTGGCGCTGGACGCCAGCCACCTGTTCGCCAGTTCGACGACCAAGATCGGCATTCGCCGCGGTACCTTCATGCGCGGTTTCATGTTCGATTTCGTCAAGCGTTTCGCGCCGCACCTCGACCGGGATAGCGTCGAAGCTGCGCTGGCGGCGGGGCCGCGTCACGAGCAGGGATTGTTCGAGGGCGTGGAATTGCCGGTACGCTGACGAGCCGATACCCCGGCGCGTTGCTCGTGATCGACGCAACGCGCTAGGCACGTCAAGGTATGGGATGCCGCAACCTGCTCAGTGCTGCAGGTGCAGGCCGCACTCACGCTTGTCTTCCACCTTGGTGGGATCGAAGTAGTCGAAGTTGTTGGGCAGGTCGTGCTTCTGCAGATACTGGTACATGTCCTTGGCAGTCCAGTGCAGTACCGGGGCGACCTTGATCAGCCCATCCTGATTGATCGATACCGGCTGCATCTGGGCGCGTTCCGCGGTGTCCTCGGCGCGCAGCGCGGTGAGCCAGACGCGTGGCGCGGTTTCACGCAGGGCACGCTGGAACGGTTCGAGCTTCACCTCTTCGGTAAAGGCCGCATGACGCGGGTCGTCGATGGCGGGAAATGCCCCCTCGACGGCTTCCCGGTGCGCGCGCGAGCGGCGTGGATGATAGATCGTCAAGTTGAGGTTCAGGCGGCGGCTGACCTCGTCAGCGAAGCGGTACGTCGCCTCGGTGTTGTAGCCGGAATCCATCCACACCACGGGGGTGTCGGGATTGACCTGGGTGATCATGTGCAGGATCACCGCTTCGAAGGGACGGAAGTTGGTCGTGCAGATGACCTTGCCCTCGAGAGAGAGCGCCCAGCGCACCAGCGCCTCCGGGTCGTGACCGAGGTCGCGGTTGATGGCATCGATATCGAGCGACATGATGAACTCCTGTGAACGTGGCGCGAAGTCGACCGACTTCGACGAATGGCCATACCCTAGCAAAGCGGCCCGGCGACTCCCCAATATCGATTGGTTCGAAGCTTATATACCAATAACGAAGGCGTCGGGAGGGTGTTTAGAATCTTTCTGCATGAGAAGCGCTATCTTCCCAGCGGGCGGATCGCGGTGAGCGGTGTGACGCGCGGCGGCTCGTCCGCCGGCCATTCGATATGGGCATCGATGGCGTAGACCTCGCGCAGGCGAGCATGGGTCAAGACCTCGCCCGGCGTACCGCTGGCAGCGACACGGCCGTTGGCCAGCATCCACATGCGTTGAGCGAAGCGTGCCGCCAGGCTGAGGTCATGCAGTGCCACGACGACGATGGCCTGGCGCTCGTGGGCGAAACGCGCCAGCCAATCGAGCACTTGCAGTTGATGATGCAGGTCCAGGGCACTGGTCGGCTCGTCGAGCATCAACAGCGCGGGTTCGCGGATCGCGGCCTGCGCGATGGCGACGCGTTGCCGCTGGCCGCCGGAGAGGCGTCCCAGTTCCCGTTCGGCCAGGGGCTCCAGTTCCAGGGCGACGAGCGTGTCACGGACCTGCTCCAGGGCCTGTTCCAGCGGCTCGCGGATCCGGGTGCGACGTGCCAGGAGCACCACGTCGAAGACGCTGAGCACGGCGCGTGAACTCAATTCCTGAGGCATGTAGTAAAGGTGCTCGGCGCGTTTTTCGAACGGCAGGGCCATCAAGTCGTGGTCATTCAGCCGCAGCGAGCCGGTTGCCCGCTCGATGCCGGCAATGGCCTTGAGCAGGGTCGATTTTCCCGCCCCGTTGGGGCCGATCAAGGCCGTGATCTCGCCGGCGCGGGCCGTCAGGCCGGCAATGCCCTCGAGGACCGGCGTGCCGCCCAGGCGACACTCGAGACGTTCGACATCCAGGGTCATCCCCACACCTCCCGCCGGCTGCGCAGGATCAGCGAGACGAAAAACGGCAGGCCGATGAGTGCCGTCAGGATGCCGATCGGCAGCAGGATGCCGGGAACCAGCGTCTTCGACAAGATCGAGGTCAGCGACATGATCAGCGCCCCGCTCAACGCCGACACGGGCAGGAAGACACGCTGGTCCTCGCCGACCAGCAGCCGCGCGATGTGCGGCCCCACCAGACCGACGAAGCCGACGGTGCCGACGAAGGCGACGGCCATGGCGGCCAGCAGCGAGCAGCACAGCAGCATGCGCAGTCGCAAGCGTGCCACATCGATGCCCATGGCCTTGGCATGCATGTCGCCCAGGCGCAGGGCGGTGAGGCGCCATCCGGCGTGGAGAAAGATCGGCAGGGTCACCAACAGCGCCGCGGCGATCAGGCCGACCTTGTCCCAGCTGGCCTTGCCGAGACTGCCCAGCGACCAGAACACCAGCTGCTGCAGTGCCTCGGCGGAGGCGACGTATTGCATCAGTCCGAGCATGGCATTGAAGAAGAACATGACGGCGATACCCATCAGCACCAGGGTTTGCACGCTGACGCCGCGCAAGCGGCTGATGCCCCAGATGAACAGGGAGGCGCCGAGTGCCATGAGAAAGGCATTGCCGGTGACCCACAAGGGCTGGGCGAGGGGGATAACGCTCACGCCCAGCGTGATGGCCAGTGCCGCGCCGACGCTGGCCGCCGAAGAAATTCCGAGGGTGAAGGGGTCGGCCAGGGGGTTGTTGAGGATGGTCTGCATCTCGGCCCCGGCCGATGCCAGGCTCACGCCGACGAGGACGGCCATCAGGGCCACCGGCAGGCGAATGTTCCAGACGATCACGCGCAAGGTCTGCGACACGTCGCCGGGGGCGACGAGTGCGGCGAGGATGTCTTGAAGCGGGTATTGGCCGGGGCCGGTGGCGATGTCGGCCAGGCACATGCCCAGCGTCAACACGGCGAGTCCGGCGATGAGACGCCGCTGGTGGCGGCGACGCGCTCGGTAGCGCGTGACGCTGTCGGCATTGGCGGTGGCGGGCGATGCATGTGTCATGGCGTCGGCGTATAGCGATGTATGGGCGCCCTCAGGATACGCGATTCCCCCGGAGCATGCGGTGTCAGTCGCCGGTCAAGGCGTCCATCAGACGTGTGATCTTGGCCAGGGTCTCCTGATATTCGGCTTCCTCGTCGGAATCCGCGACCAGGCCGCCGCCGCCCCAGAGATGCAGGTGGCCGGCATCGGCCACGGCGGTACGGATCGCGATGGAGGTGTCCATGTGGCCCCGAACGTCCACGTAGCCGATGCTGCCGCAGTACACGCTGCGTCGACTGGGCTCGAGCGCGTCAATGAGCTGCATGGCGCGAACCTTGGGCGCACCGGTGATCGACCCGCCCGGAAAGGCCGCGCCCAGCAAGTCCAGGGCGTGCTGATCGGCGGTCAGTTCGCCGGTGATGACACTGACCAGATGGTGCACGTTGGCGTAGCTTTCGAGACCGCACAGTTGCGGCACACGCACGCTTCCCGGTCGACATACCCGTCCCAGATCGTTGCGCAACAGGTCGACGATCATGACGTTCTCGGCGGTGTCCTTGAGACTGTGGCGCAGTTCATGCGCGTACTGGCGGTCCTGCCAGGGCGTCTGCCCGCGCGGGCGCGTGCCCTTGATGGGGCGGGCTTCCACCTGCGTGCCTTCGACCCGCAGAAAGCGCTCCGGCGATAGCGACAGGATGCCCTGATCGCCCCAGGCCAGGTAGGCGCCGTACGGTGTCGGCGTGGCGGCACGGAGGCGCCGATAGGCTTGCCAGAGATCGCCGCGATAGGCGGCGCTGAAACGCTGGGCAAGATTGATCTGGTAGCAGTCGCCGCTGCGAATGTAATGCTGCACGGCGCGGAAGCGCTCGCCGTATGCCTGGCGGTTCCATTCGCTCCGAAAGGCCGAGAGCAGCGTGAATGGCGCCGCTGGCGGCGGCGTGTCCTGCAGCCATGCCAGGACCTGCGCGCGCCTTTCCGGCGTGGCCACGAGCCAGGCATGCCGTGCCTGATGATCGTGAACGATCGCCCAGTCGTAGAGGCCGACCCGACTATGAGGGAGCGTCACCGCTTCGCGGGCGGTGTCCGGCAAGGATTCCAGGTGGCGGCCGAAGTCATAGCTCCAATAACCGATCAGGCCGCCGAGAAACGGCAGCTCGCTTGCCAGGGCGGGCTCGGGCAGTCGCTCCAGCAGTGCACGCTGAGCATCCAGCGGGGCGTCGGGCAGGTCCTTGACGTTGCTGATCGCCCGCCCGTGACGATCGATCTCGAGCCAGGCGACGGGATCGCTGCTGATGATATCGTAACGTCCGCCGGGGGCCGCCGGAAAACCGCTGTCCAGAAGCACGGCATGGGGGCGCTGGCGCAGTCGCTCGAAGCGTGTCAGCGGATCGGCATGATAGGGCAGAGGAGTCTGTTCGAGTGTTGGCGTCATGCACTGGCTTCCTTTCGCGAGCGGCTTATTCTAACAGCCTGTAAGGCGTGATCGGTCGCCGCGAGAGCAACGGATTTCGAGCCGAACTCATCGATTTGCCGAGGGGCGGCGTGCCGTCGCGGTCGGCAGGCTGCCAGGCCAGTCGGCGAGGCGGTAGCATGGCAGCTGTGGCAGCGCGCGGGTGGCTGAAACATCAGCAGACAGGGAACGAGGTTATGACGATATCGCCGGTGAACGACGAGGAAATGCAACAGGGAACGCTGTCGCGCGCGGACCAGCGCTGCCGATGGCGCCGCCGCGATCGACGTTCCGGTTCGGGCAATGTGCTCATGCTGCATGGTGCCGGGGTGGCCGCCGACATGACCTGGGAACCGATGCTGCCTCACTTGACGGCCTGGCGTACCTTTCTGATGCCCGATCTGCGTGGCATGGGCGAGACGCGCGATCCCGACGGCGAGGAACGGGCCTTCTCGCTGGAGCAGGTCGTCGATGACGTTGCCGCCTTGCTCGACACTCATGACATCCCGCAGTGCGACGTGATCGGATATTCGTTCGGTGGGCTCGTGGCCATGCGCCTCAAGCAGCGTCTGGGCGCGCGTATCGGGCGGACCATGCTGCTCGAGCCGGCGCTGCTGGAGCGCGAGGACCATGCGACCATGCTGCGCGTGCGCGATGGATATGCCGATGCGGCTGCACGGATTCGCGAGGCCGCGACGCCGCAAGCCGGTATCGTGGCGTTTCTCGACCTCATTGCGCCGCACCGCTCCCGCAACCCGCGCGCCGAGCGCATGATGGTGACGCGTCTCGCGCGACGTCCCCTGGGATTCGCCAATGCGCTGGATTGCGTCACCCATGCCGTTCGCCGGCTGGATCGCGAGGCCTTGCTGGCGGCGCAGCGCGACGTGACGAGCGTGGTGGGGGGCAAGAGTCTCGCGGCCATGCAGGCGTATCATGCCGAGCTGGAGCGCCGGCGTGCCGACTGGACGTACCGGGTACTGCCGGGGACCGACCATTCGTTGCCGTTCCAGAAACCCAGGCGGTTGGCGGCGCTGTTGCAGGAGGCAGCCGTGACATCGTGACGCCATTGAGGATTGTCGACAATGGTGGTCGGGGTGATCTTGCCGATGTTCGCCGAAAGATGTAGAGAAGGCGGTCTCATCGCTATTGACCCGCAAGAAGTGGCTCACTACAGTGTGGTTAACTTTTTATTGTCGACAATTATATGGCTCTCTCTTCGTTTACCGACAACGCCACCGGCACCCCGGGTGGTCACGACGATCCTCCCGAAGTGCGCACGCTCGCCGAGCGTGTCTTCCAGCAGCTGCAAAGCGCCATCGTGCGGGGGGAACTCGCCCCCGGCGCCAAGATCACCGAGCCGGGCCTGGCCAAGGCCTACGGCATCTCTCGCGGGCCGTTGCGCGAGGCCATGCGCCGCCTGGAAGCACACCGACTGATCGAGCGCATTCCGCATGTCGGCGCCCGGGTGGTCAAGCTTTCCATGCGCGAGCTGCTGGAGCTCTTCGACCTGCGTGAAGCATTGGAGAGCATGGCGGCGCGTCTGGCCGCACGCCACATGACCGCCACGGAAATCGCCGGCTTGCGCGACGTGCTGGCGGTCCACGAGCGCCAGGAGGATCTGCAGCGCGACGAAGCTTATTTCCAGCGCGAAGGAGATCTCGATTTTCACTATTGCATCGTGCAGGGCAGTCACAACCGAATGCTGATGACCATGCTCTGCGACGATCTGTATTACCTGGTACGCCTTTATCGCACGCAGTTCAGCGCCAACGGGGCGCGTCCGCAACGCGCCTTCGTCGAGCACCACCGCATCGTCGATGCCATCGAGGCCGGCGACGAGGAGCTGGCCGAGCTGTTGATGCGCCGTCACGTCAGTGCCTCCCGCGAGAACGTCGCCAAGCATTATGCCGAGGCACTCGAAGGCGAGGCCGGTCACGCCGATTCCGAGGAGAGGTCGACGCCATGAGCCATCCCAGCCCTGGTACCCGTTTTCGCGCTGCGCTCGACGCGCATCGTCCCTTGCCGATCGTCGGCACCATCAATGCCTATACGGCGCTCATGGCCGAAAAGGTCGGGCATCCCGCGATCTATCTTTCCGGGGGCGGCGTCGCCAATGCGTCCTTCGGGCTGCCGGATCTGGGCATGACCACCATGAACGATGTGGCCGAGGATGCCCGCCGCATCACGGGAGCCTCGGAGGCGCCGCTGCTGGTGGATATCGATACCGGCTGGGGGGGAGCGTTCAATATCGCCCGCACGATCAAGGAAATGCAGCGCGCGGGAGTGGCGGCCGTGCACCTGGAGGACCAGGTCGCGCAGAAACGCTGCGGTCATCGGCCCAACAAGGCCATCGTGTCGCAGCAGGAAATGGTGGATCGCATCAAGGCGGCGGCCGATGCGCGGCTGGACGACGACTTCTACCTGATCGCACGCACCGATGCCTTCCAGAAAGAAGGACTGGGCGCTGCCATCGAGCGTGCCAATGCCTGTCTCGAGGCCGGTGCCGATGCCATCTTCGCCGAGGCCGTACACAGTCTCGACGATTACCGTGCGTTTTGTGCCGGGGTCAATGCGCCCATTCTCGCCAATATCACCGAATTCGGCGCGACGCCCTTGTTCAGTCAGCAAGAGCTGGCCGATGTCGGCTGTCGCATGGTGCTGTACCCGCTGTCGGCGTTTCGTGCCATGAATGCCGCGGCGCTTTCGGTGTACCGCAGCATTCGTGACAACGGCCATCAGCGCGATGTCGTCGACAAGATGCAAACACGCGAAGAGCTGTACGAGTTTCTCGACTATTACGCCTTCGAGCACAAGCTGGATGCCTTGTTCGATCGGGAGAAATAGAGCGCCACCGGGCAGACACGCAGCAGCGACGACAATCCGACTCCAGGAGACACGCCATGGCAGACAAGACGCCCAGCAGTACCGGCCTGCGCGGCATGAGCGCCGGCAGCACCGCGCTATGCACCGTGGGCAAGGACGGTTCGGGACTCACGTATCGCGGTTACGATATCCACGATCTCGCCGAGCACGCCCGCTTCGAGGAAGTGGCATATCTGCTGCTCAAGGGCACATTGCCGACTCAAGACGAGCTCGACGCCTATGTGGCGACGCTCAAGACGCTGCGTGGTCTCCCCGATGCGCTCAAGACGGTACTCGAGCAGCTGCCTGCCGATACGCACCCGATGGATGTGATGCGCACCGGCTGCTCGGTACTCGGCAACCTCGAGACCGAAGCGAGCTTCGGCGAGCAGCAGGCGCACTCCGATCGCATGCTCGCGGCGTTCCCGTCGATCATCAATTACTGGTATCGCTTCAGTCACGAGGGCGTACGCATCGACACCGAGACCGATGACGACTCGGTAGGCGGGCATTTCCTGCACCTGTTGCACGGCAAGCCGGCCTCGGAGCTGCATGCCCGGGCGATGAACGTCTCGCTGATCCTGTACGCCGAACATGAATTCAATGCCTCGACGTTCACGGCGCGTGTCTGTGCCTCGACCCTGTCGGACATCCATTCCTGCGTGACCGGCGCCATCGGCTCGTTGCGGGGGCCGTTGCACGGGGGGGCCAACGAGGCGGCGATGGACATGATCGAAAACTGGCAGACACCGGAAGAAGCCGAGCACGAGATCCTCGGCATGCTTTCCCGCGGTGACAAGATCATGGGCTTCGGGCACGCGATCTACCGCGAGTCCGATCCGCGCAACGCCATCATCAAGCAGTGGTCGAAGAAACTCGCCGAGGACGTGGGCGACAGCGTGCTCTACCCGGTGTCCGAGCGTGTCGAGGCGGTCATGTGGCGCGAGAAGAAGCTGTTCTGCAATGCCGACTTCTTCCACGCCAGTGCCTATCACTTCATGGGAATTCCCACCAAGCTGTTCACGCCCATCTTCGTGTGTTCGCGACTCACCGGCTGGTGTGCCCATGTCGCCGAGCAGCGCGGCAACAATCGCATCATTCGCCCCAGCGCGGATTATGTGGGACCGGAGAAGCGCGATTGGGTGCCGATGGAGCAGCGCGGTTAACGAGTGGCTTCGGGCTTCGCCCCGGTGATCAGTGACAAACGCAAGGACACGCCATGAGCGCCAACGTCGAACAGAATCAACGTCCCGATTACGACATAGAACTGCAGCGGATCGCCGATTACGTGCTGGAATATCGCGTGGAGAGTCGCGAGGCTCTGGACACTGCGCGCCATTGCCTGATGGATACGCTGGGCTGCGGTTTGCTGGCACTGCGCTTCCCCGAGTGCACCAAGCATCTCGGGCCACTGGTCGAAGGCACGGTGGTGCCGCATGGTGCCCGTGTGCCCGGTACCTCGCTGCGCCTCGATCCGGTCAAGGCCGCATGGGATATCGGTGCCATCATTCGCTGGCTGGATTACAACGACACCTGGCTGGCGGCGGAATGGGGGCACCCGTCGGACAACCTGGGCGGCATTCTGGCGGTGGCGGATCACTTGTCGCAAAAACGGGTGGCCGTGGGCGAGCCGGCGCTGACGATGCGTGACGTGCTCGACGCCATGGTCATGGCGCACGAGATTCAGGGCGTGCTGGCCCTGGAGAACTCCTTCAATCGCGTGGGGCTCGATCACGTGGTGCTGGTCAAGGTCGCCTCGACGGCCGTGGTCGCCAAGTTGATGGGCGCGGATCGCGAGCAGTTGCTGGCCGCGTTGTCGCATGCGTTCGTCGATGGTCAGAGTCTGCGCACCTATCGTCATGCACCGAATGCCGGATCACGCAAGTCATGGGCGGCGGGAGACGCGACGTCGCGTGCCGTGCGTCTGGCGGATATCGCCATGCGTGGCGAAATGGGCATCCCCGGTGTGCTCAGCGCTCCCCAGTGGGGCTTTTACGACGTGTCGTTCGCCAAGACTAACAAGGATCAGCAGTTGAAGCCGGAGGCGGAGCGTCATTTCCGTGTCTCGCAGGCGTACGGGTCCTATGTCATGGAGAACGTCCTGTTCAAGATCAGCTTCCCCGCGGAGTTCCATGCCCAGACCGCGTGCGAGGCGGCCGTTCTCCTGCACCCTCAGGTCAAGGATCGCCTGGACGACATCGACCGCATCGTGATCACGACGCACGAGTCGGCGATTCGCATCATCTCCAAGCACGGGCGTCTGGCCAATCCGGCCGATCGTGACCACTGCCTGCAATACATGACGGCCGTGCCCCTGGCGTTCGGACACCTGCAGGCGGAGCACTACGAAGATGCCTTCCACGAGGCACACCCGATCATCGATCGGCTGCGCGACAAGATGGAGGTCGTGGAGGACGAACGCTATACCCGTGAATATCTCGAGGCGGACAAGCGCTCCATCGCCAATGCGGTCCAGGTCTTCTTCGTCGATGGCAGCAGCACCGAACAGGTCGCCGTGGAGTATCCCATCGGACATCGGCGGCGCCGTGCAGAGGGCATGCCGCTGCTGGAAGAAAAGTTTCAGGCAAACCTCGCGACACGCTTTCCGGCGCGTCGCTGCGACGAGATTCTGGCGTTGTGCACGTCGCAGGAGCGCCTGGAAAGCACGCCCGTCCATCGCTTCGTCGATCATTTCGTGATTTGAGCCAAAAACCCCTTGCGTTCACGGCGGCGGATCCGTAAAGTACGCATCCGCTGCCGGCGACGGACCTCGTGGCCAGCGGTGGAAGAGGTTCGCAAGTGACTGACTTGCTTGAGATTTTCAGGTTCGCCTCGAACGATCTCGCTTGACAGTCGCGCCGGTTTCGGTAAAATGCGCACCTCGCGAGTCGCCACTCATCGCACGAATGTTCGGATGCGGTGATGGATTGTCCCGACAAGCATTTTGCCTTGACAATCACGGCGGTATCGGTAGAATACGCCTTCCTCGTTAGGCGCTTTGGCGAAAACGAGATGCTCTTTAACAAGTCGATCAGGTAATTCATGTGGGCGCTTGCCCGGGATAGGGGTGCCAGTCACGACCTATCAAGGCAAGCGACTCGTCAGAGACCTTCGGGTCTTTTTGAGAACGTTTTAGTCTTGAACCAAGTTTGGTCCGCTCAACGGACTATCAGACTTTCAACTGAAGAGTTTGATCATGGCTCAGATTGAACGCTGGCGGCAGGCCTAACACATGCAAGTCGAGCGGTAACAGGTCCAGCTTGCTGGACGCTGACGAGCGGCGGACGGGTGAGTAATGCATAGGAATCTACCCAGTCGTGGGGGATAACCTGGGGAAACCCAGGCTAATACCGCATACGTCCTACGGGAGAAAGCGGGGGCTCTTCGGACCTCGCGCGATTGGATGAGCCTATGTCGGATTAGCTGGTTGGTGGGGTAACGGCTCACCAAGGCGACGATCCGTAGCTGGTCTGAGAGGATGATCAGCCACACTGGGACTGAGACACGGCCCAGACTCCTACGGGAGGCAGCAGTGGGGAATATTGGACAATGGGCGAAAGCCTGATCCAGCCATGCCGCGTGTGTGAAGAAGGCTTTCGGGTTGTAAAGCACTTTCAGTGGGGAAGAAGGCTTGTCGGCCAATACCCGGCAAGAGCGACATCACCCACAGAAGAAGCACCGGCTAACTCCGTGCCAGCAGCCGCGGTAATACGGAGGGTGCAAGCGTTAATCGGAATTACTGGGCGTAAAGCGCGCGTAGGCGGCTTGTCACGCCGGGTGTGAAAGCCCCGGGCTCAACCTGGGAACGGCATCCGGAACGGGCAGGCTAGAGTGCAGGAGAGGAAGGTAGAATTCCCGGTGTAGCGGTGAAATGCGTAGAGATCGGGAGGAATACCAGTGGCGAAGGCGGCCTTCTGGACTGACACTGACGCTGAGGTGCGAAAGCGTGGGTAGCAAACAGGATTAGATACCCTGGTAGTCCACGCCGTAAACGATGTCGACTAGCCGTTGGGTCCCTTGAGGACTTAGTGGCGCAGTTAACGCGATAAGTCGACCGCCTGGGGAGTACGGCCGCAAGGTTAAAACTCAAATGAATTGACGGGGGCCCGCACAAGCGGTGGAGCATGTGGTTTAATTCGATGCAACGCGAAGAACCTTACCTACCCTTGACATCCTGCGAACCCGGAAGAGATTCCGGGGTGCCTTCGGGAGCGCAGAGACAGGTGCTGCATGGCTGTCGTCAGCTCGTGTTGTGAAATGTTGGGTTAAGTCCCGTAACGAGCGCAACCCTTGTCCCTATTTGCCAGCGATTCGGTCGGGAACTCTAGGGAGACTGCCGGTGACAAACCGGAGGAAGGTGGGGACGACGTCAAGTCATCATGGCCCTTACGGGTAGGGCTACACACGTGCTACAATGGCCGGTACAAAGGGTTGCGAAGCCGCGAGGTGAAGCCAATCCCAGAAAGCCGGCCTCAGTCCGGATTGGAGTCTGCAACTCGACTCCATGAAGTCGGAATCGCTAGTAATCGTGCATCAGAATGGCACGGTGAATACGTTCCCGGGCCTTGTACACACCGCCCGTCACACCATGGGAGTGGACTGCACCAGAAGTGGTTAGCCTAACTTCGGAGGGCGATCACCACGGTGTGGTTCATGACTGGGGTGAAGTCGTAACAAGGTAGCCGTAGGGGAACCTGCGGCTGGATCACCTCCTTAAACGACGGTGCACACCCTGCCCGGGTAAGCGCTCACAATGAATTGCCTGATCGAAGCAGAGCAACGACTGTTTGGGTCCTAGACCCAGTGGTAAGCCGGGTCTGTAGCTCAGTTGGTTAGAGCGCACCCCTGATAAGGGTGAGGTCGGCAGTTCAAGTCTGCCCAGACCCACCAAATTTGCGTGATACGTCGTTGAAAGACACCTTGTATAGCAGGCTATACGGCGCTGTCTTTCGCCTGGTCTCACACAAATTGCATGTCCTTTCGGTAAATGCCGCGAGAGACGTGCCGACAAGGGGCCTTAGCTCAGCTGGGAGAGCGCCTGCCTTGCACGCAGGAGGTCACCGGTTCGATCCCGGTAGGCTCCACCATTTGCAGGATGGATGCCAATAGGAAAGTCACCGATTCGACTGGGCTCGCACGCGAGCGAATCGTCGCACCGCCCGGTAGGCTCCACCATCCCGACAGTCGACTCATCAAGCCCTAAGCCGTGTGCTTTCCCGTAAAGCCTACCGCTTAGAGCTTTTGCTCTAATGCTCTTTAACAATGTGGAACAAGCTGACAAAGCAAGACGATACGTCTCAAGCGTATCCGGCAATTATCGTGTTCATCCACGATCAGACCCTTTGGGGTTATATGGTCAAGCGATGAAGCGCATACGGTGGATGCCTAGGCAGCCAGAGGCGATGAAGGACGTTGTAGCCTGCGAAAAGGCTCGGTGAGGTGGCAAACAACCTGCGACCCGGGCATGTCCGAATGGGGAAACCCACTCATCACAAGATGAGTATCCCGCACTGAATTCATAGGTGCCGGGAGGCGAACCGGGGGAACTGAAACATCTAAGTACCCCGAGGAAAAGAAATCAACCGAGATTCCCTCAGTAGCGGCGAGCGAACGGGGACCAGCCCTTAAGTCAATGCACGGTTAGGTGAACGGCCTGGAAAGGCCAGCCATAGTGGGTGATAGCCCCGTAACCGAAAACCCGCATTGGTGAAATCGAGTAGGTCGGGGCACGTGAAACCTTGACTGAAGACGGGGGGACCATCCTCCAAGGCTAAATACTCCTGGCTGACCGATAGTGAACCAGTACCGTGAGGGAAAGGCGAAAAGAACCCCGGAGAGGGGAGTGAAATAGATCCTGAAACCGTATGCGTACAAGCAGTGGGAGCACGTTTCGGCGTGTGACCGCGTACCTTTTGTATAATGGGTCAGCGACTTATATTCAGTGGCGAGCTTAACCGAGTAGGGGAGGCGTAGGGAAACCGAGTCTTAACTGGGCGACCAGTCGCTGGATATAGACCCGAAACCGGGCGATCTATCCATGGCCAGGGTGAAGGTTGAGTAACATCAACTGGAGGCCCGAACCCAAGTATGTTGAAAAATGCTGGGATGAGCTGTGGATCGGAGTGAAAGGCTAATCAAGCCCGGAGATAGCTGGTTCTCCTCGAAAGCTATTTAGGTAGCGCCTCACGTATCACCGCCGGGGGTAGAGCACTGTTTCGGCTAGGGGGCCATCCCGGCTTACCAACCCGAGGCAAACTCCGAATACCGGTGAGTGCAGCGTGGGAGACACACAGCGGGTGCTAACGTCCGTTGTGAAAAGGGAAACAACCCAGACCGTCAGCTAAGGCCCCAAAATCCTGGTTAAGTGGGAAACGATGTGGGAAGGCTTAGACAGCTAGGAGGTTGGCTTAGAAGCAGCCATCCTTTAAAGAAAGCGTAATAGCTCACTAGTCGAGTCGGCCTGCGCGGAAGATGTAACGGGGCTCAAACCAGGTGCCGAAGCTACGGGCTCATCCTTCGGATGAGCGGTAGAGGAGCGTCGTGTACGCCTGCGAAGGTGAGTCGAGAGGCTTGCTGGAGGTATCACGAGTGCGAATGCTGACATGAGTAACGATAAGGGGCGTGAAAACCGCCCCCGCCGGAAGACCAAGGGTTTCTGTTCGACGTCAATCGGAGCAGAGTGAGTCGGCCCCTAAGGCGAGGCCGAAAGGCGTAGTCGATGGGAAACGGGTTAATATTCCCGTACCGGATGTGATTGCGATGGGGGGACGAAGAAGGCTAGGTGAGCCAGGCGTTGGTTGTCCTGGTGAAAGCCCGTAGGCCGAGGATTCAGGCAAATCCGGATCCTCAAGGCCGAGAGGCGAGACGAACAGACTACGGTCTGGAAGTCATCGATGCCACGCTTCCAGGAAAAGCCTCTAAGCTTCAGATCACATGCGACCGTACCCCAAACCGACACAGGTGGTCAGGGTGAGAATCCCAAGGCGCTTGAGAGAACTCGGGTGAAGGAACTAGGCAAAATGGCACCGTAACTTCGGGAGAAGGTGCGCCGGTGGCGGTGACGGCCCTCGCGGCCCGAGCTGCCACCGGTCGAAGATACCAGGTGGCTGCAACTGTTTATTAAAAACACAGCACTCTGCTAACGCGTAAGCGGACGTATAGGGTGTGACGCCTGCCCGGTGCCGGAAGGTTAAGTGATGGCGTTAGCTTCGGCGACGCGCTTGATCGAAGCCCCGGTAAACGGCGGCCGTAACTATAACGGTCCTAAGGTAGCGAAATTCCTTGTCGGGTAAGTTCCGACCTGCACGAATGGCGTAATGATGGCCACGCTGTCTCCACCCGAGACTCAGTGAAATTGAAATCGCCGTGAAGATGCGGTGTCCCCGCGGCTAGACGGAAAGACCCCGTGAACCTTTACTATAGCTTCACACTGGACGCTGATGTTGCTTGTGTAGGATAGCTGGGAGGCTTGGAACCCGGGACGCCAGTCCCGGGGGAGCCAACCTTGAAATACCAGCCTGGCATCATCGGCGTTCTAACTTGGGCCCGTTATCCGGGTCGAGGACAGTGTGTGGTGGGTAGTTTGACTGGGGCGGTCTCCTCCCAAAGCGTAACGGAGGAGCACGAAGGTACCCTCAGCACGGTTGGAAATCGTGCAATGAGTGCAAGAGCATAAGGGTGCTTGACTGCGAGACAGACACGTCGAGCAGGTACGAAAGTAGGTTCTAGTGATCCGGTGGTTCTGTATGGAAGGGCCATCGCTCAACGGATAAAAGGTACTCCGGGGATAACAGGCTGATACCGCCCAAGAGTTCACATCGACGGCGGTGTTTGGCACCTCGATGTCGGCTCATCACATCCTGGGGCTGAAGTCGGTCCCAAGGGTATGGCTGTTCGCCATTTAAAGTGGTACGCGAGCTGGGTTTAGAACGTCGTGAGACAGTTCGGTCCCTATCTGCCGTGGGCGTTGGAGATTTGAGAAGGGCTGCTCCTAGTACGAGAGGACCGGAGTGGACGCACCTCTGGTGTTCCGGTTGTCACGCCAGTGGCATTGCCGGGTAGCTATGTGCGGACGGGATAACCGCTGAAGGCATCTAAGCGGGAAGCCCCCTTCAAGATGAGATCTCCCCGAGGCCTCGAGCCTCCTGAAGGGCCCAGCGAGACCAGCTGGTTGATAGGCACGGTGTGGAAGCGCTGCAAGGCGTTGAGCTAACGTGTACTAATGGCCCGTGAGGCTTGACCATATAACACCCAAAGGGTCTTGTATGAACACGACCGGGTACGCATGAGACGTAACGTGTCGGCTTGTTCCCATTGCGTCGATGGCCTCGGTGAGGCGATCGACACCAGTTCCGCCTGACGACCATAGCGAGCGGGTCCCACCTGACCCCATGCCGAACTCAGCAGTGAAACCGCTCAGCGCCGATGGTAGTGTGGGGCCTCCCCATGCGAGAGTAGGTCATCGTCAGGCACTTATCCCGAAAACCCCCGTTGGCTCAGGCCAGCGGGGGTTTTTTCGTGGGCGGGTGGGCCGTGCATGAAAACCCACTACGTGATGACGCTTGCCACTGAATAAATCCCACCCCATGTTCGTTATATTCCTCCCACTTTGGTCGCGATCCGGCACGATTGTCTTGAAGCGACCCAACGGGCACCGCATCATTCGATGACGAATCGCGACAATAACCGATAATATCCGCAGTGCCTTCTGTCGAATCGGGAAGCAGCGGCAGGGAGCGTTTCTCGTTATGACGATGAATCATGCAACGGTTGCGGTCATCGATGACGATGCCGAAATTCGCGAGTTGCTGCATGCCTACCTCTCGCAGCACGGTTTCCGTGTAGTCCTCGCGGAAAACGGTGATGCGGTACCCTCCCTGTTGCGTGACGAGTCTCCCGATCTGCTGATACTCGATATCATGATGCCCGGTGAAGACGGCTTGTCCCTGTGTCGCGATCTGCGTCGTCACAGCAACGTCCCCATCATCATGCTGACCGCCAGTTCCGATGAGACCGACCGCATTCTCGGTCTGGAGCTGGGGGCGGATGACTATCTGGCGAAGCCCTTCAACCCGCGTGAGCTGCTGGCGCGCATCAAGGCGGTGTTGCGTCGCATGCGACCGCTGCCGAGCACGCCCTCCAGGATGGTACGTTTCGGTCCCTGGTGCCTGGATCGCATCACACGCGAGCTGATCGATGACATGGGGAATCGCAGCCGTCTGTCGGGAGCGGATTATCAGCTGCTGGGAGTGTTCCTCGATCATCCCGAGCAGGTCCTCTCGCGCGAACGACTGTTCGACTTGAGCCGCGGCCGTCGTGCGCCGCCGTTGGATCGTTCCATCGACGTGCACGTCTGCCGCCTGCGCCAGCGTCTGGGCGAAGATGCCCAGCACTCGCAATTGATTCGCACCGTGCGCGGGGCGGGCTATGTCCTGGCGGCGCCCGTGGAAGCCGTAATGTGAAGCGATGGTGGCGGCCGCGTACCCTGCGGGGGCGTTTCGTGCTGATCATGCTGCTGGGCGTATTGAGCGCTCAACTGGCCAGTTACGGCATCTGGAGCTGGCAGGAAAACCGTGAGCGCCTGGCACGGCTCGACGCCCTGTCCCGCAATCTCGCCGATAGTCTGGCGGCCACCGTGCGCTACTTCAGCTCGTTACCCTATGAGTATCGCCACATCGTGCTCGACCAACTGCGGGACATGGGGGGCACGCGCTTCTTCGTCAGCGTGAACGACCATCGCATCGAATTGCCGCATACCAGTGGCGGGGCGGCACGCGAGATGGTGGCTTCCAATCTGCATGACGGGCTCATCCGCGAACTGGGCCAGCAGGAGCTGCATATCGGCTTTTCGCGGCCGGGCGACCTGCGGGTCTTCAACAACGAGGTGCCTCTCGCGGACCTGCCGGCACATTGGGCGCACCGCAGCCTGACGATCGTTCCCCTGTCGACACCGATTCTCGTGGTGCAGATGCCGCTCGAGGCGGGGGACTGGTTGTTCGTGGCCACGTCGCTACCCATGGCGGAAACGCTGGAACACGCCTCCTGGCTGGCAGGTGACCGGTTGTTCGTGTCCCTGGCCGTTCTGCTCACGGTGATCGGCTTGTCGCTTTGGGGAATCCGCTGGGCGACACGGCCCCTGTCGGTACTCGCCAAGGCGGCGCGACGGCTGGGGGACGATCTCGAGTCACCGCCGCTTGCCGAGCGAGGCCCCCGGGAGCTTCGCGACACCGCGGCGGCCTTCAACCGCATGAGCGAGCGCATTCGCCATCAGGTCGAGGAGCGCGAGCGTCTGTTTTCGGCCATTTCTCACGACTTGAAGACGCCCATTACCCGTTTGCGCCTGCGCGCCGAAATGCTCGACGCCCCCGCTCAACGCGAGGCGTTCATTCGCTCCCTCGACGAGATGGATCAGCTGGTGAAGGGGGCGCTGGCTTCGGTGAAAGGGCTGGACCTGCACGAGCAGGCGACGGCGATCGACCTGGATGCGATGGTGAGAGCGCTGGTCGACGACCTGGCCTGGCACGACGAAGCCCGTGTGCATCTCGAAGGGCGAGGGGGGTGGTTGATGGCCAAGCCCCTGGCGCTCAAGCGTTGCCTGGCCAATGTCATCGAAAACGCGATCTTCTATGCACAGTGCGTGCGCATCGAGCTGCGCCGGCATCCTGACCATATCCATGTGATCGTCAGCGACGATGGCCCGGGCATTCCCGCCGAGCAGCGCGAGCGTGTCTTCGAGCCGTTCGTGCGCCTCGAACCCTCGCGCAATCGTCATACGGGGGGCAGCGGGCTGGGGCTCGCCATCGCCCGGCACATCGTGCGCGCCCATGGAGGCGACATTCGCCTTGAAACCGCCCGCGAGGGTGGATTGAGCGTGACGCTCAGCTTGCCGCTGCAGCATTGAAGCGTCCTCCGTCGCTTTACGCTTTGTCTGGAAAATGCCTGCGCTTGTCCATACGGCGTTAAAAATCGGATCAAAATGCTCATTTACACCGCGTAAACTCCGCTTTTTCACCGATTTTTGCCTTGTCTGGCCATCGCTCGCCGATTTTTCAGACAGAGCTTAGGGGGCGCCATCGTCGCCATATTACAAAGATGTAAGATTGCGCCAAGAGTTTGCAAGAATCGGTAACCCAACGCCGCGTTGGCATGGGCTAGTCTCGACATTCAAGGATCGGGAGAGCGTTCTGCCGGTTGTCGGTCGCCGCATGGCGACTGAACCAATAACGATAACGCCAGCGGGATCATGCCATGCCATTCTCTGTTCCCTCCTCTATGGGGACGCGGTGTCCCTCGCCATGGGCATTGTTGTCCTGCGGCCATCTCGCCGCCGGCGGCACCCCGTATTGTCGCGATCACTCCCCGATGCTTGCCGGTCACGAAGCCCACGCGCGTCGTGACCGAGGTTCGTCGTCATAACAACCACAAGGAGTCACGCCATGAAAACCATCCATGCACTCGCCGCGGGGGCATTGCTGGTCACTGCCGTGGGGCAGGCCCAGGCCGCTCAAATCGAGGTATTGCACTGGTGGACATCGGGGGGCGAAGCGAAAGCCGCCAACTTGCTCAAGGAAAAGCTCGAGGCCAAGGGGCATACCTGGAAGGACTTCGCGGTTGCGGGCGGCGCGGGCGACAGTGCCATGACGGTGCTCAAGTCGCGCGCGATTTCCGGCAACCCGCCGGCGGTGGCCCAGATCAAGGGACCCTTGATCCAGGAATGGGGCGAGATGGGCTTTCTCGGCAATATCGACAAGGCCGCCGAAGCCGATGGCTGGGATGATTTCCTGCCCCAGGAAATCGCGGCCTATGACAAGGTCGACGGCCATTACGCCGCGGTGCCGGTCAATATTCACCGCATCAACTGGATCTGGGCCAACCCGGAGGTGCTGAAGGCGTCGGGCGTCGAGGAAGTGCCGCAGACCTGGGACGCCTTCTTCGAAGCCGCGGACAAGATTCGCGAGGCGGGCTACATTCCGCTCGCTCATGGTGGGCAGCCGTGGCAGGACGCGACCGTGTTCGAAGTGGTCATGATGGGCATCGGCGGCGGCGACTTCTATCGCAAGGCGTTCGTCGAGCTGGACCCCGAGGCGCTGACCAGCGACACCATGATCGAGTCGCTCGAGACCTTCAAGAAGCTGCGCGGCACGATGGACGACAACATCGCCGGACGGGACTGGAACATCGCCACCTCCATGGTCATCAACGGCAAGGCGGCCATGCAGATCATGGGCGACTGGGCCAAGGGCGAGTTCACCGCCGCGGGCATGACGCCGGGCGAGGACTACGAATGTGTCGCACCGCCCATGACGGAGCACATGTTTTCGTACAACACCGACAGCCTGGCGATGTTCGACGTCGACGACGCAGGCCAGCAGCAGGCCCAGCTGGATCTTGCGAGCCTGGTGCTGTCGCCCGACTTCCAGGCCAGCTTCAACCAGGCCAAGGGCTCGATTCCGGTGCGCCTGGACGTGCCGCTCGACGACTTCGACGCATGCGCCAAGGCATCTCGCGAGGCCTTCGATGTCGCCATGGACGAAGGCGGACTGGTGCCCAGCCTGGCACACGGCATGGCGGTATCGGACAGCCAGCAGGGCGCGGTGTTCGATGTCATCACCAACTTCTTCAATGACCCCGACATGACGGCCGAAACGGCCGCCGAACGTCTGGTCAGCGCGGTGCGCGCGGCCGAGTGAGGTGAGTCGAGGCTCGCTGCCGGGGGCGTCCTCGGCGGCGAGTAGTTGTGTCTTGTCAAAAGGATGACGTCGATGTCACCGCATGTCTCTTCGCCACGGGTCGGCGGCAAGGGGCGCCGTCGATCCCTTGCCGGGCAGGTCGAGCGTTTCCTGCCTCGCCTGGTGGTCGCGCCCTCGCTGGCCGTGGCCCTGTTCTTCGTCTATGGCTACATGCTGTGGACGTTCGTGCTGTCGCTGACCGACTCGCGCATGTTGCCGCATTACGATTTCGTCGGCTTCGCACAGTACGCGCGCCTGTTTGCCAACGAACGCTGGAACGTGGCTGCCACGAACCTGGTCGTGTTCGGGGGCCTGTTCATCGTGAGTTGCCTGGTGATCGGCCTGCTGCTGGCCATTTTTCTCGATCAGCGCATTCGCCAGGAAGGTGCGCTGCGCACGATCTATCTCTATCCGATGGCTCTCTCGCTGATCGTGACGGGGGTGGTATGGCGCTGGCTGCTCAACCCGGGCCTGGGGATTCAGGCCCTGGTCCGTAGCTGGGGCTTCGAGGATTTCACCTTCAACTGGCTCGTCGAAAGCGACATGGCCATCTACACCCTGGTGATCGCCGCCGTCTGGCAGGCCTCGGGGTTCGTCATGGCCCTGTTCCTGGCCGGCCTGCGCGGTATCGATGACAGTCTGTTTCAAGCGGCGGCGCTGGATGGCGCAAGCTTGCCGCGCATCTACCTGCGCATCGTGCTGCCGAGTCTGCGCCCCGTGGTCTTCAGCGCCGTGATGATCCTCGCGCATATCGCCATCAAGAGCTTCGACCTGGTCATGGCCTTGACCGGCGGCGGCCCTGGCTACGCCACCGACCTGCCGGCCACGTTCATGTACGCGCACACCTTCACCCGGGGGCAGATCGGCCTGGGGTCGGCCAGCGCGATCATGATGCTGTGTGGCGTCCTGGCGATTCTGGTGCCGTATCTGTATTCCGAATTGCGGGGGCAACGAAATGGCTAACATGGTTCGTCGGCGTTCCACTTCGGCGCGTTTATGGCGCTTCGGGCTGTACGCCCTGTTGATCGTGGCAGCCCTGGTGTACCTGCTGCCGCTGGTGGTGATGATCCTGACCTCGCTGAAGCCGCTGGAGGAAATTCGTGCCGGTGCCTTGCTGTCCCTGCCGAGCACGATCAGCTTCGAGGCGTGGATCAAGGCCTGGAGCACCGCCTGTACCGGCATGCGGTGCAATGGCATGTCGGGGTATTTCCTCAACTCCATCGCCATCGTCGTGCCTGCCGTGGCGATCTCCACGTTCGTGGGGGCGCTCAACGGGTATGCCTTGACCAAATGGCGGTTTCGCGGCGCCAATCTGTGCTTCGCGCTGTTGCTGTTCGGTTGTTTCGTGCCGTTCCAGGTAGTGCTGATGCCGATGGCCCGCACGCTGGGGTGGCTGGGCATGGCCAGCTCCACCACCGGCCTGGTGCTGGTGCATGTGGTGTACGGCATCGCGTTCACCACGCTGTTCTTCCGCAACTATTACGTTTCGGTACCCGACGAGATGATCGCCGCGGCCAAGCTCGATGGCGCCGGGTTCTGGCGTATCTTCTGGCGCATCCTGCTGCCGGTTTCGGGGCCCATCATCACCGTGTCGGTGATCTGGCAGTTCACCCAGATCTGGAATGACTTCCTGTTCGGGGTCTCGTTCGCGGGTTTCGACTCGCAGCCGGTGACGGTGGCGCTCAACAACCTGGTCAACACCTCCACCGGGGTCAAGGAATACAACGTCGACATGGCGGCGGCGTTGATCGCCGCGCTCCCCACGCTGGTGGTGTACGTACTGGCGGGCAAATATTTCGTGCGCGGGTTGACCGCGGGTTCCGTCAAGGGCTGATTGCAGAGGTCATTATGTCCGCATTGAACATCCGTCACGTCGACAAGACGTTCGGTAGCACGCAAGTACTCAAGGATATTTCGCTGTCGATCGACTCCGGCGAGTTCCTGATTCTGGTCGGCCCCTCGGGATGCGGGAAGTCGACGCTGATGAATGCCATCGCGGGGCTGGAACCGGTGACGTCCGGCGAAATCCAGATCGGCGGTGAAGACGTCACCTGGCATACGCCGGCCGAGCGTGACATCGCCATGGTGTTTCAGTCCTACGCCCTGTATCCGAGCATGAATGTGCGTCAGAACATCGCCTTCGGCCTGGAAATGCGCAAGATGCCCAAGGCCCAGCGCGAGGAGGCGGTCGCACGCGTGGCCGAGCTGCTGCAGATCACGCCACTGCTCGACCGCAAGCCGTCGCAACTCTCGGGCGGGCAGCGCCAGCGTGTCGCCATGGGGCGGGCCCTGGCGCGCGAACCGCAGATCTACCTGTTCGACGAGCCGCTCTCGAACCTGGATGCCAAGCTGCGTGTCGAGATGCGCACCGAAATCAAGAAGCTGCATCAGCGTCTGGGCACGACCATCGTTTACGTGACCCACGACCAGATCGAGGCCATGACCCTGGCCGATCGCATTGCCGTGATGCGCGACGGCGAGATCCTGCAACTGGGGACGCCCGACGAAGTCTACAACGACCCCGTGGACATGTTCGTCGCGGGGTTCATGGGCTCGCCGTCGATGAACTTCATTCCCGTGACGCTGGTCAGCGGCGGCGACGGGTATGTGCTGCGCGTGCTCGATGGCGACGATCCCACAGGGGCGCCACTGGAGCTGCCCTGGCCGGCCGAGCGCGATGCGCAGGCGCTGCAGGCGCGGGTCGGCGAGCGGCTGATCCTCGGACTGCGTCCCGAGCACTTCGTCGAAGACGAAACGCGCATGGAAACGTCGTTCGACGGGACGCGGCTCGAGGTGATGGCGACGGTGGTCGAGCCCACCGGCGCGGACATCCTGCTCCAGGCGACGCTGGGCGAGACCGAGGCCACCATGCGCCTGGGGCCCAAGAGTCGGGTGGCGGCCGGCGAGCGTGTCGCCCTGCGCGTCGACATGAGTCGGGCCGTGCTGTTCGAGGCGACGAGCCAGCGACGCGTGGCCTAGCGTCGCGACGGCGGCGCGCCGGTGTCGGTTCGCCCGGCACCGGCGCGGCTTGCGCGCTTGCCTTGGGCGATGAGCGCTCGTTAGACTGCGCGCTCGCCGTTTCTGGAGTTCAACATGGCTGTCTGCCCGCACGAGTGGCTGCTTTATTGCCGTCCCGGCTTCGAAAAAGACCTGAGTGCCGAACTTGCCGACAAGACGGCCCACGCCGGGCAAGGCGGATACCCCATCGCGGCCCGGGATAGCGGCCACGTGCGCTTCGTGCTGGACCCCGAGACGCCGGCCAACGAGGTGCATCGCGCCTTGCCGCTCGAGGCCCTGGTGTTCGCGCGCCAATCGCTGGTCGCCTTTCCGCCGCTGGAAGCGCTTCCCCGTGACGACAGATTGTCGGCGATCGTCGATCTGGTCGTCGCCAGTGGCTGGTCATTCGAATCGATCTGGCAGGAAACCCCGGATACCAACGAAGAAAAGGCACTGGCCGGCTTGATGAAGGCGCTGCGCAAGCCGCTGGAAAGCACGCTCAAAAAACGTGGCGCCTTGCGTCGCAAGGCCGGCGGGCGGCGCCTGCACCTCTTCTGGACGGCAGGAGACCGGGTTCAGCTGGCGATGAGTTTCCCCGGCAACCGCGCCGAGCATCTCGGGGGGATACCGCGCTTGAAGTTTCCCCGTGAAGCACCGAGTCGTTCGACACTCAAGCTCGAGGAGGCCTGGCACGTCTTCGTGCCGCGCGAGGCGTGGCCGACACGGCTCAGCGACAGCATGCAGGCCGCCGATCTGGGAGCCGCGCCGGGCGGCTGGACGTACCAGCTCGTGCGCAAGGGCATGTACGTCTACGCCATCGACAACGGCCCCATGGATGACGCGCTCATGGCCAGCGGCCAGGTCGAGCATCTGTGCGAGGACGGATTCGTCTGGCAACCGCCGATGCGGCTCGATTGGCTGGTATGCGATATCGTCGACAAGCCCATGCGTGTCATCGACATGGTCGAGCGCTGGCTCGTCGCGCCGTGGTGCCACGAGGCGATCTTCAACCTCAAGCTGCCGATGAAAAAGCGCTGGGACGAGGTCTCGCGCTGTCTCGAACGGCTCGCCTCGTCCCTGGACCAGGCGGGGATTCGTGCGCGGATACGCTGCCGGCATCTTTATCACGATCGCGAGGAAGTCACCGTTCACGTGTGCTTGCTCGATTGAGCTGGCCGCAGCGATGGCGCATCATCAGCCTGTGAATCCCCACTGAGGTAACGCCTTCCATGTCCGATTTCGATACGACCTTGCCCGCGTCGGATGCCGAACTCGACACCTCCGGCCTGTACTGCCCCGAGCCGATCATGATGATGCACAACCAGGTGCGCGACATGACCGCCGGCCAGATCCTGACCGTCATCGCCACGGATCCGGCCACGACCCGCGACGTGCCCAAGTTCTGCACGTTCCTGGGGCACGAACTCATCGCGCAGTCGCACGACGACGAGCGCTATCGTTATGTCATCCGCCTGGCCTGACGCCCTTACGACGAGGGCGTCATCATCATCGCCAGGGCCTCCAGCGTGGCGGGGTCCTCCCGCTTGATCTGGCTGGCGATGTGGCGCTGAAAGAAGTAGACCGTCTTGTGCCGGCTGTGCCCGGGATACAGACAGGCGTCGCCGGCGACGATCGGCGTCTGGTCGACACGAGTTTCGTCGATCAGCAACGCTTCCACGCTGCCGTCATTGTATAACCGCCATCCGAAGACCTGCTTGAGCTGCCAGAGGTGACTGCCGCTGTCCAGGCACAGGGCGTGCGTGCCCTGCGTGTCGGGCAGTTGCTGAATCAGTGTCGGTGCCTGCGTCTCTTCGTAGTCGAAATAGGCCGCGGCATGTTCCAGTTCGTAGACTTTATGCTCGGGCGGGGTATGGAAGATGTCGTCGGTCTCGGGGTCCCGATAACCGAAGAAGTGACCGTGGTCGGGGCTGTCCAGCTCGTGGCAGGCAGTCAGCGACTCCATCCACGGCACCATGCCCACCACTTCGCCGCTTTCACGCAGCCCCCAGGCCAGCAGGGGCATGGCATACAAGGTGTCCGGATCCGAAGCCAGGTGATACAGCATCTCCAGGCCGTCCAGCTCGGGAGCCAGGCGCACGATACGGCGTTGCGCCTGGCGCCGCTGCCTCATGGTATCCAGGTCGATGACCTGAGCGGTGCGTGGGGACGAGACGATGCCCATGGCAACCTCCTTGCGCAGCAGTAGTAGGCCAAGACCTCAGTTCACTATTAGCACAGGGCGGCGTGGAAAGTTAAGCATTGTCGTGCACGTTTTATGGCACGTTAATGCCCCGCCCCGCTCGACGGGCCGAGCGGGGCGGGGCACAGTGGACGGCGAGCGCCGTGTCAGTGGGAGGTGGCGGGCCGCGAGCCGTTGCGCCCGCGCTGCATGGCGAACAGGCCGATGCCGATGATCAGACCGATCACATCGGTGTAGATGCCGCCGTAGATCATGCACAGCGCCCCGATCAGCATCACCAGGCGTTGCCAAGCCTTGACCGGGCCGAAGAACCACGCCTGCACGGTGGCCGACAGCAGCACGATGCCAAGTGTCGCGGTGACGCCGACGCGCAGGATCTGCAGCCAGGAGCCTTCCATCAGCATTGCCGGGCTGTAGAAGAACATGAAGGGCACGATGAAGGCCGCCAGGCCGATCTTGAACGAGGCCACCGAGGTGCCCATGGCGTTGTCGCCCGAGATGCCCGCCGCCGCGTAGGAGGCCAGCGCCACCGGTGGCGTGATGGCCGAGACGACCGCGAAATAGAACACGAAGAAGTGGGCGACCAGCGGCTGGATGCCGATATCGATCAACCCGGGCGCCACCACCGAGGCCGCGACGGCGTAGGCGGCAGTGGTCGGCATCCCCATGCCCAGCAGAATGCTGATGCACATGGCGAAGAACAGCGCCAGCAACTGGCTGACGCCGGCCAGCCCCAGCAGCAGCGAGGAGAACCGTGCTCCGACCCCGGTCAGCGCGATCACGCCGACGATCAGCCCCGCACAGGCGCAGACGGCGATGATCTGGATCGACATCGTGCCGGCGAGCTGCAGGGCCTTGAGGATGGCGCGGATGCCCATCTTGTTAGGCGAGACCCAGCTCACCACGGCGGCGGAGGCGGTGGCCAGCGTTCCCGCGCGAATCACCGAGTAGCCCATGAACAGCGCCACGATCAGAATGATGATGGGCGCGAACAAGTAGGCCTGCTTGACCAGCCTGGAGAAGCGCGGGATCTCGTCCTTGCGCATGCCGCGCATGCCCTTGCGTGCCGCTTCGAAGTCGACCATGAAATAGACCGACGCGAAATACAGGATGGCCGGTATCAGGGCGGCGATGGCGATCTCGGTGTACGGGATGCCGGTGATCTCCGCCATGATGAAGGCGCCGGCCCCCATGATCGGTGGCATGATCTGGCCGCCCGTCGAGGCGGCGGCCTCGATGGCGCCGGCACTGCGTGCGGGGTAGCCCACCTTCTTCATCAGCGGGATGGTGAGCGAGCCGGTGGACACGACGTTACCGGCACTGGTGCCGTTGATCATGCCCATCAGGCCCGAGGCGAAGATCGAGACCTTGGCCGGGCCGCCACGGGCGCGTCCGGCGGCGGCGAAGGCGAAATTGATGAAGTAGTCGCCGACCTTCGACGCCTGAAGGAATGCCGCGAAGATGATGAACAGGATGATGTAGGTCGAGGACACGGCGGTCGTCGGCCCCAGCACCCCGGCATCGGTATAGACCTGGCTGAAGAAGCGGCCCACCGAGAGCCCCGGATAGCCGAGAAAACCCGGCAGCCAGGGGCCGGCGAACACATAGGTCAAGAACAGCGCGGCGATGATCACCAGCGCGAGACCGGCGACCCGCCGCGTGAGTTCGAGGATCAGCGCGGCGCCTGCGATGGCGGCGTAGGAAATTCCCATCGGCGCGAAGGTGGTGCCGGTGGCGGCGCGCAGCGGGCTGTTGAACATCACCAGCAGATAACCGGCGCTGGCCAGCGCGCATACCATCAGCACCAGATCGGCCGGCGAGAGGCGGTGCTGGTACTGCCGGTCGCTCCATGACAGGAGAATGGCGGCCGCCGTGGTCAACATCAGCGGATAGCCGAAATGGAAGGCTTCGATATTCGGTTCGATACGCATCGCGCCCTGACTCATGGCCTGCTGCATCAGGACGACCTGCACCAGTGCGTACAGAGCGGGGAGCAACAGTGCATACCCCAGGGCCGCCATCCAGCGTGGCGAGCGCGGCTTGCCTTCCTCGGCGAAGCGGGTGCCCGCGTAGAGGCCATAGCCGAGAATCAAGGCCCCGCAGATGTGGATGATGCGAAACGACCACGTTTCCAGCGGGTAGACGTTGAGGGATATCAGGTGAAAGCTCGAGTACGCGATGGCGAGAATGCCGAACAGCCACCACTGCCAGCCGGTATACGCACGGCGGTTGGGTTCGCCGGCATTGTCATCGGCGCCCTCGGCGATGGCGTCGATAGCGGTCTCGTCACGGTCGTCGGGACGAGAGTGGGAATTCTGGGACATGGGCATCACCCTAGGAACGGCAACGAACGACGTACCCCATGCCGCATGGGCATGGGGCATTGAAGAAACACGCGATCAGTCGAGTTTCAGGTCTTCCGGGATGTCGTAGCCGTTCTCTTCGTACCAACGCACGGCGCCCGGATGGAACGGCAGCACGGTGTTGTACTTGAGGTTCTCGGGCACGCTGAACTCGGCGCTGCGGTGAATGTCGCGCATCCGGTCGTTGTTCTCCATGCTCAGCTTGGTGATCTCATAGACAAAGTCTTCGGGGAGGTCACAGCCGGCGATGGTGAAGTTCCACATGGACACTGCGCGCGCATCTTCCTCGAGCGTCTGGTAAGTGCTGGCCGGAATCTGGAACGGCGAGACCGGGAAGGCCTCGAGAACTTTCTGCTGCTCTTCTTCGGTGAACTCGATGATGTTGACATCGGTTTGCACCTCAAGCTGGCTCACGGCGGGAATCGGAATCCCGGCGGCGAATGCGATGACGTCGATCAGCCCGTCCTGGAGCTGTCCGCCCAGGTCGCTCCAGCCGCCGTTGCGGCGTTCGAAATCCACGCCGAGCTCTTCGAGGATGGCCGGGAAGTACGTATCGGACGTCGAGGCCGCCGGCCCGAAGCCGATGCTGGCACCGTCCGGAATATCGGAGATCGACTCGATGCCGCTATCGGCCAGGGTGGTGATGGAGAACGGCGTCTCGTACATCGGGAACAGCGCACAGACGTTGTCCATCTTCACGCCGGGTGCCAGCGGGCTCTCGCCGGCCAGGGCCTCGGCGGCCGGACCCATGGTGGTGAGGCCGAGGGCCAGCTCACCGGTGTGCACCAACGCCAGGTTCTGGTTGGGGCCGCCGGTGACTTCGCCACCGCCGGAAACGCCCAGCTCGTCGGCGATCAAGTTGGCCCAGCCGGAACCGTAGACGAAGTAGGTCCCGCCCTGGCTGGCCGTGCCCACGGTGAAGTTGTCCGGCCAATCCTCGCGATCGGCTTGCGCCGCGGTGGCGAGGCACATGGCCCCGGCGAGGGTGGCGGTCAAGGCTTGTGTCTTGAAAGACATGGCGAATGCTCCCGATTTCGGTTGTGGTTGTTGCGTATTCCCGTTCGAGTCCCCGAAGGGCGGGACTCGTGAAATACGCCCTATAGGTGGCAACCGCCATTCCATCTTTCTCTTAGTCTTTCATTTTCAATCAGTTACGATTTTTTCATTCGACGAAAGTGGAAGAGGGAGCATGCCGATGTGGCTGGAAGTTCGCACAACCTGGCCTGAACCCTGTGCGGATTTCCGCACAACGCGTCGACGCCCATCGAGGGCGAGGGCCGGTCATTCCGTTTCCGCGATATGGCGATAGTCGTCGGCCTTCAGTCCATGCTTCTTGAGCTTGTCGTACAGCGTCTTGCGCGGCACGCCGAGTCGCTCGCAGATATCCGGCACGCACCCCTGATAGCGCACCAGGGCATGGTTGATCACGCTCTTTTCGAACAGCTCCACCTGCTGCGCCAGGGGCAGCTCGCCGCTGTCCTTCTGCGCGCCCTGGAGCAGGGTCTCGAGTCGGTAATCGCAGGTGGCGCCCAGCAGCACATAGCGCTCGGCCACGTTGCGCAATTCGCGCACGTTGCCCGGCCAGTCGTGAGCGAGCAGGGCGGAGATCCCATGACCATCGAGCGGCGGGGCTTCCAGTCCGCTGCGACTGGCGGAGACCGCGATGAAGTGCTGGAACAGCAGCGGAATATCCTCACGACGCTCGCGCAGCGAGGGAATCGGCAGGGTCACGACGTTGAGACGATAGTAAAGGTCCTCCCGGAACCCGCCGGTGTCGGCGGCCGCCTTGAGATCCGTCTTGGTCGCGGCGATGACCCGGATGTCGAGCGGGATCAGGGTGTTGGAGCCCAGGCGTTCCACGGCGCGTTCCTGCAGCACGCGCAGCAGCTTGACCTGAAGCGACAGCGGCATCGATTCGATCTCGTCGAGGAAGACGGTCCCGCCGTTGGCGTGTTCGAACTTCCCCACGCGGCGTTCCACGGCCCCGGTGAAGGCCCCCTTTTCATGGCCGAAGAGTTCCGACTCGATCGTGCTTTCCGGCACCGCGCCGCAATTGATGGCGACGAACGGCTTGCCGCCGCGGGCGCTGCGCTCGTGAATCGCCCGTGCCACCAGATCCTTGCCTGTACCGGTCTCGCCGAAGAGCAGCACGTCGGTCTCGACCTGGCTGATGCGCTGGACCATCGAGGCCAGTTGCTGAATGGCCGGCGTCCGGCCGACCAGGCGAGGCCCCGGGGTGGACTGCTGCGCCTCGAGTTCGGCCTTCAGATGCCGGTTCTCCAGGCTCAAGCGGCGTTTTTCGATGCCCCGCCGCACCACCTCCACCAGCCGCTCCCCGGCGAAGGGCTTCTCGAGGAAATCCCAGGCGCCATCGCGCATGGCTTCCACGGCCGTGGAAATGTCGCCGTGGCCGGTGATCAGTACCACGGGCAGGTCGGGATCGCGCTGACGAATTTCGCGCAGCAGGGCCATGCCGTCCATGCCGGGCATGCGGATGTCGCTGACCAGCACGCCGGGGAAATCCGCCCGCAGGGCACTCAGCGCCGCCTCGGCGCTTTCGTAGACCTCGGGTACGTAGCCCGCCAGTTCGAGGGTCTGGCTGGCGGTAATGCGCAAGTGAGCTTCATCGTCGACGAGCATCACGGGCGTAGCAGCAGGGTCATGCATGAGCGGGGTCCTCGAGTCGTGCGGGATCGTTGGGATCCGCGATACGCGGCAGCCGGACACGAAAGCGTGCGCCGCCGCCGGGCAAGTTGCAGGCGTCGAGCTGGCCATCGAGATCCTCGACGATACGTCGCGAGATCGACAGGCCCAACCCCAAGCCGCTGCCCATCGACTTGGTGGTATAGAACGGTTCGAAGATCTGGGCCAGGCGTGCCTCGTCGATGCCGGGGCCATTGTCGGCGACATCCAGGTACACGGTCGTGGATTCGGCAACGATGGCGAGGGTCAGGCAAGGGGCGGCGGTATCGTTCATGGCCTGGAGCGCGTTGCCGATCAGGTTGACCAGCACCTGCTCGAGGCGCACCGGGTCGGCGCGTACCCACACCGCCTGCTCGGGCCAGTGCTGCTCGACCCGCACGCCGCTTTCGTGAATCCGCGACTGAAACAGGCGCAATGCATACGCAAAGCACGACGCGACGGAAACCGCCGTCAGGTTGTCGCCGCTCTTGCGCGAGAACTGGCGCAGCTGCGCGCTGATCTCGGCCATGCGCTCGGTCAGCTCGAGTACCTGGGCGAGGTTGGCATCGGCGGCCTCGTGTCGCTGGCGGGCGATGAAGGCGCGAGCATTCTCGGTGTAGGCACGAATCGCCGCCAAGGGCTGGTTGAGCTCGTGATTGATGCCCGCCGCCAGTTGCCCGAGCACGGCCAGCTTGGCGGCTTGCACCAGCTCGTCGCGGGTGGCGCGCAGGCTTTCCTCGGCGCGGCGGCGTTCCTCGATCTCCGCCGACAGACGCCGATTGGTGGCGACCAGGTCACGGGTACGGCTTTCCACGTGCCGTTCGAGTTCGTCGCGGGCCTGGGCGAGGGTGCGTCGCTCGCGTTCGGCGAAGCGCTCGCGCTCACGTCGCAGACGCAGGCGCTGCCATCCGATCCCGGCCCCCAGGGCGATGAGCCCGTAGAGACCGCCGGCAAGCAGCGCCGCCAGCCACTGCGCCTGATTGACCGGCGTCAGCGGCTTGAGGATGTGAATGTGCCAATCGAAATCTTCCATGGGGCGCGTCAGGCTCAGATAACGCCTGCCTTCCAGGGAACCGGAGGCGAAGCTCACCAGGCGTGTGCGGGCATCGTGTCGCTGGTCCTCGCGCAGGCCCGCTGGCGGCAGCGGGGCATCGCCGTAGCGCCGAGAGGCGGCGATGGTCTGACGTTGTGCCCGAGTCAGCGGCGCCATGGTGGTCAAACGCAATTCGGGCCGGCTGGCCATGAAGATGACGCCATTGCGGTCGGTGACCAGAAGCTCCGCGTCCTGCTCGGCCCATCCGGCTTCCACCGCATCGAGCAGGACCTTGAGCACCATGACACCGTCCGGGCGCGCGTTCGGCGCCGTGTCGTCGAGCCACACCGGGGCCGAGAAGTAGTAGCCGCGATCCCGCGACTGGGTGCCCAGGCCGTAGAAACTGCCGTTCTTGCCGTCCATGGCTTCCCGGTAGTAGGGTCTGAAGCCGTAGTTCTGCCCGATGAAGGTATCGCGACGATGCCAGTTGCTGGCCGCCAGGGTTTCGCCGGTATGATCGAGCAGGTAGATGTCGGAGACGTTGGCGGTGGCGCGAAAGCGATCCAGCAGGCGATTCAAGGGCATCGAGTCCTGCCCGTCGGGGTCGTTCAGGAAGCGCTTGACCATTTCCCGCGAGGCTAGCAGTTCCGGCAGATAATCGTGACGCGAGAGATGACCGACGAGGCTCGCAGCCGACAGACGCAGTTCGTTCTCGGCATCGTGGCGCAGCTCCTGCAGCGCCTGCTCACGGGCCAGGCGTGCCGTCTGCCACATGCAGACGAGCAGGCCGGCGATCGCGGCCAGCACGAGCAGCGTGCGCGGCCGCACGGGAAGGGGGAAACGGCGTGTATCGGACATGAAGACGAGCGGCTCGTGGCAAATGGCATGACGCATCGGGGCCATATGGCCACACGCATCATGATGCGTGGCGGTTTGTCTAAAGTTAAGCGCCAGCGCTTAGTCTTTAGTCGCGGTCCCGAGCGCCGATTGCTTGAGTGCTGAGCGTCGGAGCCTGGTCACGTTGCAGACCAAGCGCGCGGCAAGATGAACTCCTAACGCGACTGTTTTTTACCTTTGCCGATGCTTCAGCCTCCAACTGAGCACCGCCACGGTAAGCGCGGGCAAAAAGGTCACGGTGACGATGGCCGTGCCCAGCAGCCCGAACAGCACGATCGCGCCGACACCGCGATATAGCTCGGTGCCTTCGCCAGGTAAAAATACCAGCGGCGAGAGGCCGCATAGCGTGGTGAGTGTCGTCATCGCTATGGGGCGTAAGCGGCTCTCCACCGCATGAAAGACTGCATCGCGCACGTTCATTGACGATTCCCGCAGATTCTCGCGGGCTTGGTGAACGACCAGAATAGGATTGTTGACCACGGTGCCCATTAGTATCAAAAAGCCCAACATGGTGATCATGTCAAATGGCTGGCTGATAGCGTTCAAGCCAACGCGTGGCAGTACCGCGCCGACGGTATTCATCAGCCATAGCCCGACGATGCCACCGGCCGCGCCGAGGGGAATGGTGGCTAGAATCAGCAGCGGGTAGCCCCAGTGGGTGAAAATCGCTACCAGCAACAGGTACACGATCGCCAGCGCGATCAGGCCGTTGCTGGTTAACGCTTGGCGAGTGGCGTCCAACTGGTCACCCGCACCCGTCACCGTCACATCGATATTGCCGGGCAGCTCGCCTGTGTCGCGCATTGGCTCTAGCACCTCTCGCTGCATCCGTGCGATGCCTGCTTCGAGGGCCACGCTGCGCGGTGGAATCACGTCCAGAGTCACGCTGCGCCGCCCATCGACCCGGCGGATGGTCGCGGTACCCACGGTTTCCTCAATATCGGCTACGTCATTGAGCGGTACGTTGGAGCCGGTTGGCGTGTGCAAGGGCAGGTTGGCCAATTGGTCGAGATCGATATCGCCTGCATTCGGGCCATAGCCGTACAGGTCTATTTTTTCATCGTCGAGATAGAAATCGTCCAGGTAAGCGCCGTTGGTCAATACCGCGATGGCGGTGCCCAGGGCATCGGTGTCGAATCCTAACTCAGCGGCACGCTCCCAGTCGGGATAGACCTCGATCAGTGGCTGGCCAAGGTCGAGCGCAGAGGGGCGCGATTGAATGCGCGGATTATCGAAGGCCGCTTCCGCACGCTGATAGATGCGGTTGGCCGTGGCGTAGAGTGTTTCAAGATCATTGCCGGCTATATCCAGCGTGATGCTGCGTGTGCCGCCGTCGTTGCTGGAAATGATCGAGCCGCGAGCGGCAAAGGCACGCATGTCCGGGTAGGCCTCGTAGCGCTCGGTCAGCGCATCCATCAGCGCTTCAATATGATTGGGGTCGATGGTCTCGGCAATGATGCGCACGCTCTGGGGTTCGGCTTGAATGCCCATGGTACGGATCGGCGGCACGTCGGTATCGCCGCGCTCAAAGGCGGTCGGTTCGGCGCCCACATGGGGCTCGAGTTCACGTTGCAGGGTGCGCGCGATCTCGTCCATGGTGGCGAGGTTGTAGCTGGCGGGGGCATTCATGCTCGCAAAGGTCTTGGCTTCTTCACCCTCGGGCAGGTACTCCGCAGGGGGTGTCAACCAGACAAAAATCGCCACCCCACCGAGGACGCCAAGTACGATGGCCGCCAGGCGTCGTCCGGCGCTCTGGATCATGCCGTTCACCACCCATAAGCAGGCGCTCATCCAGCGCGGGCGGGTGGTATTGCCGTTACGATTATCGCCACCCCGGCCGCGGAAATCGATATGCGCGCCCAGGGTCGGAATGACGGTAATCGCCACGACCATCGAGATCAGGATCGAGGTGGCGATGGCAACGGCGATATCGGAGTAGAGCTGCCCGGCTTCCTGCTCGATGAAGAAAATCGGCACGAACACCAGAATCGTCGTCAGCGTCGAAGCCAACACGGCCGACCAAACCTGCTTGACGCCTGCCAGTGCCGCCTGGAACCGTGCCAGCCCCCGACGACGCTGGGTTTCGATACTTTCCAGCACCACGATGGTGTTATCGATGGTCATGCCGATGGCAAAGGCGATCCCGGCCAAAGAAATCACGTTCAGGGTGCGCCCAGCCAGCAGCAGGCCGAGAAACGCGGCAATGGTACAGATGGGAATACCGATGACACCGGCAAAGGTGGCCCGTGCCGAACGTAGAAAGGCATACATCACCAGCGTGGCGAACAGCGCCCCCAAGCCGAGGTTGAACCAGACGTTGGCAATCGATGCTTCCACGTAGCGCACGTCGTCGTTGGACAAGGTGATCTGCATGCCTTGTTCGGCGAGCAGACCGTCGTTCAATGCCTCGACTTCCTCAAGCATCTCGCGCTTGATATCGATGACGTTGGCCCCGGGTTCGCGGCGGACCTGAACGCTGAGGACTGGCTCGCCAGCGGCGTTATACGATCGTGACGTGAGTTCGGCGTAGGATTGCTGCACCTCGGCGACGTCACCAAGGCGGACGAGTTCGTCACCCTGACGTCTTAGGATGAGCGCTTCGAGGCTTTTGACGTCGTCAAAACGTCCCACGGTGCGCAACAAGTAACGACGCTTGCCGCTTTCCAGATTGCCACCCGATACGTCCTGATTGCGCGCTTCCAGCGCGGCCTGGATATCGCTGATGCTGAGATCGCGAGCGGCGAGGGCATCTGGGTCGAGCAGCAATTGCATCTGGCGCTCGGCGCCGCCGGAGACGCTGACTTCCGACACCCCGCTGACGCTTTCCATGCGTGGGCGCACGTTATCTTCCAGGTAATCGCGCATGGCCGGCATATCGAGCTGGCGAGGGTTGCCCTCGCGCGGGCCGACATTGAAATACATGAAGGCGTTGGCCGAAAACGAGTTGGCGACGATGCGCGGCTGGTCCACGTTGGTGGGGTAGGAGGGCACCTGACTGAGGGCGTTATTGACCCGGATCAGGGTTTCGGTGAGATCGACGCCGAAGGGAAACTCCAGCTCGATTTCTGCGCTGCCACTGCTGGCGGTGGACTCCATACGCTGCAGATTGGGCACGTTGCGTAGGTATTCTTCCTGCTCGATGAGGATATCTTTTTCGATGTCCTGTGGATTGGCGCCAGCCCACTCGGTCTCGATGCCAATTACCCGAGTTTCCAGGTCGGGGATCATTTGCACGGGAATCCGCCAGATGGCGGCGATGCCCACAATCAGTAAAATCAGCGTGACCACGCTAACCAAAATGCCGTGGCGAATAATGGTGGCAAACATGCGTGGGCGTTACTCCTTGTCGTCGCCGAGGATCAGGGCTTGTCCTTGCTCGAGACGTTCATTACCCACCACGATCACGCGATCGCCGACCGCAACGCCTTCATGAACGGCGACATTCCCCTCATGGCTGTTGCCGATTTCGACCCGCTGCTCAACGGCGCGCCATTGACCACTTTCCTGACGTGCGAGCCACACGCTGACGCTGCCATCCGGGCGCCGAATCAAGGCATCGCGGGGTACGCTGGGGCCGGATTCGCCCTCAATTCGCAGGCGGCCCTCAACGGCCATGCCGGGCATCAGGGTGAGTGCTTCGCTGGGGGCAGCGCGCAGCAGGAATTGGCGGTTACGAGTGTCTTGCGGCACCTGTGCTTGGGGGCGGGCGGCATGCCACTGGCCATCGCCTTCCTGGCGCACCTCGAGAGTTGCGTCATCCATTTGCGCATAAGCGGAGTAGGGCACCGAGAAATCAACCATCAACGCGTCGACGTCGATCAGCGTCAACAAGGTGTCGCCGGGCGTGACCCATTCGCCGAGTTCGGTGTCGCGCCGGGTGATCAGCGCATCGAACGGGGCGGTGATCTCGTGGCGGGTGATGCGTAGTTCCCAAAGTGCCTGTGCGGCCTGTTGAGCGTCCAGGGTGGCTTCGGCTGCAGCCAAGGCATTTTGTCGCTGACGCTGCTCGCTAGCCGCGATGTGTTGCTGTTCTGCCAATTGGTTGGCTTCGTCTAGCAATCGTCGGGCGTCGTCGCGTGCGGCGCGGGCCTGGTCGACATTGGCTTGGGCGCGTTGGCGTTCGAGCTCGGCTTCTCGACTATCCAAGGTTAACAAGCGCTCACCCTGGCGGACATGCGTACCCAGATCGACATGCAACGTGCTTACCTGGCCCGCCTCGGCGCTGGAGAGGTGCGACGTGCGCGGGGCACTCACGCTGCCGCTCAAGCGGAGCATCTCGACACGCGGGGTTTCCCGGACTCGCTGGGTTTCCACCTGCGTTTCTTGAGCGGTCGCGACATCCGCTGTGGCCACCAGCATGGTCAGTGCCACTGCGCACATCCTGTATGTGCAGCCGCTAGATCGGAGTCGCCGCAAGTTAGCTCACCCTTCAACACAAATAACGCGTCAGCGTGACACATTAAAACGGTCTGTTGGCGTTGGTGAGATCAACGTTATTGCGCTTGAAGGATGTCCCACCGAGCCTGATGAGCGACACGTCACCGCAAGGCTGAATGTCAAGCGTAGGCGCTCAGGCTACGACGCGCCCGATGATGCAGGCGCCAGCCGAGTAACAGCGCGGCGACCGTCAGCCCCGCGCACAGGCCGAGCCAATAGCCGTGCACGCCCATCGGCGCCAGGTACCCGTCGATGCCACGTCCCAGCAGGTGGCCCCCGGCCAGTCCGATCAGCCAATAGGAAAACAGCGTGATCAGCATGACGATGCGCGTGTCCTTGTAACCGCGCAGCGCGCCGGCGAGATTGACCTGCAGCGAATCGGAGATCTGATAGAGCATGGCCAGCGTGACCAGCGACATGGCCAGAGCATGCACTTCCGTGTTCGACGTATACAGCGCCAGGATGGGCGACGCCGTCATCCAGAGAATGGCGTCGTTGAGCAGGGCCACCAGCAGACACACGACGACGCCGTTCCAGGCCACGAAGCGTGCCTCCTGTGCGGTTCCGCGTCCCAGCGTATTGCCCACGCGCACGGTCAGCGCCATGCTCAGCGACAACGGCAGCATGAACAGGATCGACGTATAGTTGAGTGCGATCTGGTGGGCGGCGACGACCACTTCCCCCAGGCGCGCGACGAACAGGGCGATCAGGGTGAACAGCGTGACCTCGACGAAGATCGCCACGCCGATGGGCACCCCGACGTAAAGCAGCTCCTGGATGTCGCGGCGTTGCGGCGGAACCGGCGAGTGCCACAAGCGCACCGCGCCGTAGGCGCGTGCCCGGTACGTGTAGCCGATCATCGCCAGGCACATCACCCACATCGAAATCGCCGTGGCCACGCCGCATCCCACCGCGCCCAGCGCCGGCCAGGCGGCGATCCATGGCGGTACCGTCTCGCCCAGCAACGAGACCAGGCCGGGCCCGCCGTAGATCAGCACATAGTTGCAGGGAATATTGATCGCCAGCCCCAGCAGGCTGATCCACAGGGCGGGGCGCGTGTGGTTCATGCCGTCGGAGAAGGCGCGCAAGGCCTGGTAAAGGCCCACGCCTGGCATGCCGAACGCCACGGCGGCCAGGTAGCCGGCGGAGAGTTGCGCGACCTGCTCCGGCACGCCCATGAATCGGAAGACCGGGCCCACGCCGAACCATAGCAAGAGCGCCGACAGCCCGCCCAGGCACAGCGCGATCCACAGCGCCTGGTGAACATAGGGCCGAATCGCCGTGTGGCGCCCCGCGCCCAGCAATTGCGCCACGATGGGCGTCAGGCCCATCAGCGCGCCGGTCATGAAGAGCATCAACGGCAGCCACAGGCTGGAGCCGACCGAGACGGCGGCCAGGTCCGTGGCACTGGCGCGACCGGCCATGATCACATCGACCGCGCTCATGCCCGATTGCGCCAGCTGTGCGCCGCAGATCGGCAACGCCAGGCGCAGCAAGGTGCGCGATTCACGGTGGCTATGGGTGAGCAGGGCTCGGGGCGACGTCACACTGACTCTCCTCGTGGACTTTCTTCACGGACTCGCTTCAGAACTTTCACGGGCGCAAAAGCGGGCATTCTAGCAAGCGTGCCACGTCGACGCCTTTCATCATGCGTCGTAGCCCCTATAATGTGCCTCCGCTTTGAAGGAGGCCGCGTGAATCACCGTATCGACGATGTCATCGCCCTGTTCGACGGCGTCTTCTCCGCGCCGTATCGCACCTGCCTGGTGAGCGGTGACGATGAACCCTTGTACCGTCCCGCCGCCCACGCCGAGGACCTGCATCGGATCATTTTCGCGCACGGCTTCTTCGCCAGTGCCCTGCATGAGGTCAGCCACTGGTGCATCGCCGGTGAACGTCGCCGCCAGCTGGAGGACTACGGCTACTGGTACGAGCCCGATGGTCGCGACGCCGAGCGTCAGCGCGAGTTCGAACAGGTCGAGATCGCCCCGCAGGCGCTGGAATCGCTGTTCAGCGAGGCGTGCGGGCGCCGCTTCCATGTCAGCGTCGATAACCTGGGCGGCCCCGAGGTGGACCGTGATGCCTTCGCCGCGCGTGTCGGCGCGCGCGCGACGCGGTATCGCGAGACTGGCTTGCCGCAGCGGGCGGAGGCCTTTCGCGCGACGCTGGAAGCGTTCTACCGGCACGGCCTGTCCCGCGAGGCGGCGATCGACGTGGGGCGCGCGCGACTGGCACGAGCATGACGCGGGCCCGCCGGACGAGGCGGTTGCCGCGGTGATCCATCGAGAAATCCGTCACCGAAAAACGCTTGTTACCGAAACAACAGGGAGAAGACGCGTGCCGAGGCAGTGCGTCAGGCAACTATGGTCAAGACTTATTTGGGGAAGATGCGTGGCGAGCCGTCCCGGCGCGCTCGGCCGTGCGTACGCGATGCGCTCTGGTCGTGGATCGGGGGCTTTCTCGGCATGGCGGGTGTCGGCTGGCTCAGCGAGGCCTGGATGGCGTCGTATAGCCTGCTGTTGATCGGCTCCTTCGGCGCCACGTCGGTGCTGCTCTACGCCGCGCCGGAAAGCCCCTTCGCGCAGCCGCGCAATGTGCTCGGCGGGAGCGTGCTGTCTGCCCTGGTGGGTGTGGCGTGTTTTCAACTCTTCGGCGTCGGCTGGGTGGCCGCGGCGGTCGCCGTGTCGACCGCGATCCTGCTGATGCAACTGACGCATACCCTGCATCCGCCCGGTGGCGCCACGGCGTTGATCGCCGTCATCGGCAGCGAGGAAGTCCACGGCCTCGCCTGGCACTTTGCGCTGATGCCCGTGGCGGCGGGCTGCACGCTCATGCTGAGCGTGGCGGTGCTGATCAACAACCTGGCGCGTCACCGCCGCTATCCCCTGCATTGGCGATGACACAGAGATGACGCGCCCGCCGCGTCACTCCTCGCCGCGCAGGCGCTGATGCAGGTAGAGCATGACCTGTACCTCGTGATCGGCGCGCATGGGCTCGAGCCCGAGGTCGCCGAACAGATCGCCCCGGGCGCGTGTCCACTCACCCGGGGCGAGGTCGGGGTAGAGCGTCTCCGCCGGCGCCAGCTCGACGAAGGGCGTTACCGCGAAGTCCTCGAACAGACGCGACAGCGCGGCCTCGTCGTCACCGATCCCCGCGGTATACAGCGTCACGTTGAAGTGATCGGCTTCCAGCTCGCGCAGCACGTCCAGGGGGCTCAGGCCCAGGCTGCGCAGCTCGTCCAGGCTGTAATCGCCGAGCTTGAGGAGTTCCTCGTCGAGCCAGTCGTCATCGGGCTGGATCAGCGCATGCTTGATCTGGCCATCGGGCAGGGCCCAGGAGATGGCGACGGGGAGGGCTTCCTCGTCGCCGGTCTCGATGGCGATGAAACCGGGAAAATCCATGTCATTGCTCCTCGTCGAGTCGGAAGAATCGCCGCGCCGTGGCGGTGGAGGAAGCCGCCAGCGAGGCCTCGCTCTCGCCGCGCCAGTGCGCGATCTCGCGGACGATCCAGGGCAGCAGCGCCGGTTCGTGGCGGCGCCCCTTGAGTTTGGCCGGCAGGTTGCGCGGCAGGAGATAGGGGCAGTCGGTCTCGACCATCAGGCGCGCGGCGGGGATATCGGCAACCAGGTCGCGCAGATGATGACCACGCCGCTCGTCGCAGAGCCAACCCGTCAGCCCGATATGCAGGTCGAGATCCAGGTAACCGTGCAGGGTGTCGCGGTCGGCGGTGAAACAGTGAACCACGGCGTCGCCGATGGCGTCACGCCAATGGCGCAGCATGTCACGCATGCGTGCACCGGCATCGCGCTCATGCAGGAACAGCGGCAGGCCGCTTTCGGCGGCGAGCGCGAGCTGCGCTTCGAAGGCATGTTCCTGCTCGGCGGGCGTCGAGAAATTGCGGTTGAAGTCGAGGCCGCATTCGCCCACGGCCACGACCTCGGGCCGCGCCTGCAATGCCTGCAGGGCCGCCGCCAGTTCAGGGTTCCAGTGGCTCGCCATGTGGGGATGCAGGCCGGCGGTGGCGTACAGCCCCGGATGACGTTGGGCGAGGTCGGCGGCCTGTTCGCTGTGTGCCAGGTCGGTGCCGGTGAGGATCATGTCGTCCACGCCCGCGTGCCGGGCCCGGGCAAGCACGGCGTCGAGGTCGCGGGCGAAGCTCTCGTGCGTCAGGTTCGCGCCGATGTCGACCAGCGGCGACGGCGGCGTCAGGCGCAGCGCTTCGGGTAGCGGATTGGCGTCGTCTTGTGTCACGGAAGATCGTGTCACGGGAAATCTCCCCAGCCCAGTGAGTCGCGAAAACCCGCCATTCTACCCCCGGACCCGGGAGGCGACCATGCGTTACACTAGCGTCTTTACTCCGAATGTCTGTCAACGAGGTGGTTACGCGTGACGCTGTTACGTCTGGAACAGGTGCAACTGGCTTACGGCCCCCAGGTCCTGCTGGATCATGCCGAACTCACCTTGGAGAAAGGGGAGCGCTTGGCGCTGGTGGGGCGCAACGGAACGGGCAAATCGACGCTCCTCAAGCTGATCGCCGATGAGGCGGCGCCCGATGGCGGGCATATCTGGCGCGCGCCGGGGCTCAAGGTGGGCGTGCTCGCCCAGGAACTGCCGGAAGCGAGCGGCCGGACCATCTTCGACGTGGTCGCCCAGGGGCTGCCCGAGGCAGGGGCCTTGTTGAGCGAATATCATCACCTGGTGATGAGCGAGGCGCCCGACATGGCCGAACTCGAGCGCCTGCAGACCCAGCTCGAGGCGGTGGACGGCTGGTCGTTTCATCAACGCATCGACACCATTCTGTCGCGGCTCGGCCTGCCCGCCGACACCGAGATAGTGAATCTCTCCGGCGGCTGGCGGCGGCGTGTGGCCCTGGCCCGCGCGCTGGTGGCCGAGCCGGACGTGCTGCTGCTCGACGAGCCCACCAACCACCTCGACCTGGATACCATCGGTTGGCTCGAGGAACAGTTGCTCGCCTTCAATGGCTCGGTACTGTTCATCACCCACGACCGGGCGTTCCTGTCGCGGCTGGCGACCAGCATCCTGGAGCTCGACCGTGGCCAGCTGGGGCGCTACCCCGGCGATTACGCGGCATACCAGGCACAGAAGCAGCACGAGCTGGAAGTCGAGGCGCGCGAACGCGCCGAGTTCGACAAGAAACTCGCCAAGGAAGAGGCCTGGATTCGCCAGGGCATCAAGGCGCGCCGGACCCGTAACGAGGGCAGGGTGCGGGCCCTCGAGAAGATGCGCGGCGAGCGCGCCGAGCGTCGGGAGCGCGTGGGCCGGGCTCAGCTCAGCGTGGACAGCGGCGAGCGTACCGGCAAGCGGGTCGTCGAGCTTTCCGGCGTCAGCCAGCGTTTCGGCGACGACTGGGTGGTGCGCGACCTGTCGCTGGAGATCCAGCGCGGCGATCGCATCGGCTTCATCGGACGCAACGGGGCCGGCAAGACCACCCTGCTGAAGATCCTGCTGGGCGAGCTGGCGCCCACCGAGGGCAAGGTGCGCATGGGTACCAACCTGAGCGTGGCCTACTTCGATCAGCTGCGTGCCGGGCTCGAGCTCGAGAAGACCGTGTACGACAACGTGGCGCAGGGCAGCGACCGCGTGCAGGTGGGCGGCAAGGACCGCCACGTCATGAGCTACCTGCAGGACTTCCTGTTCTCTCCCGACCGGGTGCGCCAGCCGGTCAAGGCGCTCTCGGGCGGCGAATCCAATCGCTTGCTGCTGGCCAAGCTGTTCACCCAGCCCGCTAACGTGCTGGTGCTCGACGAGCCGACCAACGACCTGGACGTCGAGACGCTGGAACTGCTCGAGGAACTGCTGCTCGATTTCGACGGCACCCTGCTGCTGGTCTCGCACGACCGTGCCTTCATGGACAACGTGGTGACCAGCGTGCTGGCCTTCGAGGGCGAGGGATACGTTCGGGAGTACGTCGGCGGGTACAGCGACTGGGTGCGTCAGGGCGGCAAGCTGCCGCCGGCGCCCGGGGAATTCGGCAATGCCGCGAACGTGCTGCCGGCTCGCGAGGCCGAGCCGGCGCCGTCTGCGTCCACCCGCGCCGAGGCCGACAAGGCCACGACCGCATCGGCCCCCGCCAAGCCCAAGCGGGCCAAGCTTTCCTACAAGCTGCAACGCGAACTGGACCAGTTGCCGGGGACCATCGAGACGCTGGAAGCCGAAGTGGCGAGTTTCGAAGCGGAAGTCGGCGCGCCCGAGTTCTATCAGCAGGACGCCGAGACCGTCACGCAGCGTCTCGAGGCGCTGGCTGCCAAGCAGGACGAGCTCGATGCGGCGATGTCACGCTGGATGGAACTGGAAGCCATGGCCGAGGGCGAGGAGTAGTAGGAAACGTCGCGCCGGGCACGAACGACGTGCCCGGCGCGGCGCGATCATTCGTCGACTTCGCCGTCCTTGCCGACGCGTACCGCGAGCACGTCGCATTGCGCGCCGTGCAGCACGCCGGTGGAGGTCGAACCGAGCAGCAGGGCGAACCCGTGGCGTCCGTGCGAGCCGACCACGATCAAGTCGACATCGTGCTCGGCGGCGAAACGGTGAATCTCGGTATCCGGCATGCCGACCACGACGTGCTGGTTCTCCGAGAGGATGCCGTGGGGATCGGCGATCTCCGCCAGGCGCTGCTTGGCGTGCTCGTCGAGCTGATCCTGAATGCTGGTCAAATCCATGGGGATATCGCCCCCATAGGCGAAGCCCAGCGGTTCGAGCGTATGCATGACCGAAAGCTTGGCGTGATTACGCTCGGCGATGGGAATGGCACGCTCGAGCACCTTGTTCGAATCCTTGGTCAGATCGACGGCGACTAAGACGTGTGTGTACTCGTTACTCATGGGGGCATCTCCCACCTTGTCGATGAACGCTTCTACTTTAGGCGCGCCGAAACGACGAAACAATGCTTCAAATCAATCAGTGCACATGTGGAGGCACGTTTGGAAATCTTTCTGTTCCTGGGGCTGGCGGTGTTCGCGATTCTCTCGCCCGCGCTGTGGCTGAGGCCGAGCCGCCACGAAACGCGACGCAGTGGCTTGCGCCAGGCGGCTCGCGAGGCGGGGGCGGCGCTGCGCTTCGACAAGGCGCCGCTGCAGGAGGCGCGAGACATGGTGGGATACCGCTGGCGCTACCCGCAGGCCGCGCCGGGCAGCGACTTCACCCTCGTGCGCGAGGCGCATGCCAGTGACCGCCTGGAGGAAGCCATGTCGGGATGGCGCTGGCGTCAGGCACCGCTGCCGCCGTTGAACGCGGCCGCGTTGCAGCGGCTGGAAGCGGTGCTGGCGGTGTTGCCCGAGGACGCGTGCGTGGTGGAATCGACATCCAAGGGCGTGACCCTGTGGTGGGAGGAGTCGCAGGACGCCGAGAGCTTCGCGCCCGCGCTGCGGGCGTTGACGGGGCTGGTCGATGACCTGGCCGGCAGTGGGCGTCATGCCGGCTAGGCAGGTACGGGACAGGCCCGTGCGGGAAGGACCCGTGCTCGCCGCTCTTGCGTGGCGACCTGGGCGTCCAGAGCCCGGGTGTGCAACCGGCGCGACGCCCGGGAGAGCCGCCGCCGCGGAAGGCGGCTAGCGACCCGCGGGATTCGAGTCACTCATCGTCGCAGGGGCCGCGCGACTGCAGTCGCTGCCCATTGCGCTCGATGCAGGAGAGGATGGCGTCCAGCTTGTCGACGTCTTCATCGCTCACGCCCTCGAGCATCTCGACCCGCGCCTGTTCGACCACGGTCTCGATCTTCTTGAGCAACGGCGTCGCCTTGGCGGTGAGGTAGACACGCTTGGTGCGGCGATCCTCATCGCTGGGGCGGCGTTCGATCAGCCCTTGCTCGGTCAACTGATCGAGCGTCCTGACCAGGGAAGGTGCCTCGACCCCGATCGAGCGGGCCAGATCGCATTGTGGCTGGCCATCACCCATTTTCGACAGGTGATAGAGCGTCACCCAACGAGTTTGCGTCAGCTCCAGGGGAGCGAGGCGTTCGTCGAGGATGGCGCGCCACAGGCGTGGTACGCGCGACAGTTTGAGTCCGATATCCTGATGCATGGGCCTTGTATTGGTTAGGAACCTAACGGGATTGTCCCGAGTGGGACGCGCTATTGCAAGTCACACTATCGTCGACCTTCATTCATCGTCCCGGTTCGCGCCAGCGACCAGGTGACGGATGTTCCAGCCTGGCAATCCCGGGGGTGAATGAATGTCGCCGTCGGCCTGAGTGGCCTTCGAGGCGTCTTCGTCGACACGAAAACGCAGCGTGCCGATGCGCTGGCCGGTGGCGGTCATGACGTCGATCTGCCAGCGACCTTGCGATGCCGAGGGGAAGTTCTGCTTGTGCGTCCAGGCGCGATAGCCCTGTTCGCGTCCGCCCCGGATGATCAGCGGTATGCGATCGACCACTTCGCCATCGTGACGCCAGACATGGTAAATCTTCTCGCGCAGGCCACGTGGCGCGCGGATCGCGGTGTAAGCGTACAAGCCTTGCCCCGAGAGTGTCGATGGGGTCAGCACGCTTTCGCCGCGCGGTTCGCGGGCCTCGACATCGAAGCTCGGCGAGAGGGCGCTGCCGGAGAGCCATAGCGTGGCCGGCGGAATCCACACTCGCCCCATCCAGGCGGTCGCGGACAGCACCACGATCAAGCCGAACATCGCCAGCCAGCGCCAGAGCCCCTGCGGCTGCATCAGGTTGATCAGGCTGGGCACGCTGAAGATCGCCATGGCGACGATCGCCAGCAGCAGGCTCTGGCCGGTGGTCAGATGCAGCATGATCGGCAATGTCACCAGCACCACCACGAACACGCACAACGCATGGAACATGAAATACAGCCAGCGATGGCGTTGTGCCAGACCGAAATACAGCGGATCGAGAATCGCCAGCAGACCGCAGCCGATCAGCAGCAGCGTGAATACCGCCTGGCCGCTGGCCCATACCGTGGTGGCGAGGAAGAACGGCAGCGTGAAGAACAGGGTCTCCTGGTGGATCAGCTGCGCAATGAAGGTGGTCACCATGCGCGGTAGCCCGGTCTGGCCGCGCCGGGCGAGCAGGCGGGTCAACAGGCTTTCGGCGAGCAGCAGGCACCAGGCGAACAGAAGCCCCAGGGCCAGGACCGCGCCCAGCCACTGCTGACGGTTGACGAGGAAAAAGCCCAGCAGCCCGATCACGAACGCCGTCGGCGGCCAGAGCCAGAAATAGCGCTTGAGGCGTTCGATGAACGGCGTGAGGCGAGCGATCAGCGTGGCACTAGTAGGCAAGGACATGAAGGGGCGGTGTTCCGATACCAGTGTGTCGAGACAGGGCGTGACGATGCGCGATGGTCGAGGCGTCGTGAAGGCGCCTATCCTATCAGGAGTCCGCCGTCACGGGGAGCTGTCTCGGCGCGACGTGTTTCAACGCGACCATTCGCTAAGGCAGGAGGGCTTGACGCCATCGCTCGGCTGGCGCAAGCTGCCAGACATTCAAACGATTGTATGAAAGTGGGCGGGAAGCAGCGCCACGCGCGAGCCCGGCGCCTGTCTTCTTCGTGAATCGTGAGGTCCAGGCCAACAGCAGGGAGAGCCCTGAATGATTTATCAAGGTAACGCCATCACGGTGGTGCAGCGCGATGACGGCATCGCCACGCTGACCTTCGATGCGCAAGGCGAATCCGTCAACACGCTCTCGAGCAAGACGATCGAGGAGTTCGAGGCGGCCCTGGCAGCCCTCGACCAGGCAGCGGGCGTCAAGGGCCTGGTCATCGCCAGCGCCAAGGATGCCTTCATCGTCGGGGCCGACATCACCGAATTTCACGGCATGTTCACGCGCGACGAAGCCTTCCTGGTCGACATGAACACGCGCGTGCACCGTATCTTCAATACCCTGGAGGATCTGCCTTATCCCAGCGTGGCGGCGATCAACGGCCTGGCGCTCGGGGGCGGCTGCGAAATCACCCTGGCGTGCGATTTCCGCGTCATGAGCGACAACGCCAAGCTGGGCCTGCCCGAGACCAAGCTGGGGATCCTGCCGGGCTGGGGCGGCTGCGTGCGCCTGCCGCGCTTGATCGGGGCGGACAACGCCATCGAGTGGATCGCCGGTGGCTCGGAAAACCGCGCCGACGACGCCCTCAAGGTCGGCGCGGTGGATGCCGTGGTCTCGGGCGATGCGCTGATGAATGCGGCCGTGGACCTGCTGACGCGCGCCAATGCCGGCGAGCTCGACCACCGGGCACGTCGCCGCCTCAAGCAATCCCCGCTCATGCTCAATGCCATCGAACAGATGATGGTCTTCGAGACCGCCAAGGGCTACGTGGCGGGCAAGGCCGGGCCGCACTATCCGGCGCCCATCGAGGCGATCAAGGTCATCCAGAAGGGCGCCGGCGAGGAGCGCGAGCGCGCGCAGGCCATCGAGGCCAAGGCCTTCGCCAAGCTCGCCAAGACCGATGTCTGCTACCACCTGGTGGGGCTGTTCCTCAACGATCAGCTGGTCAAGAAGAAAGGCAAGCAGTACGCCATGCAAGCCGCGGCCGTGAACAAGACGGCGGTGCTGGGGGCCGGCATCATGGGCGGCGGCATCGCCTACCAGAGCGCCTACAAGGGCACTCCGATCCTGATGAAGGACATCAAGGAAGAGGCGCTGCAGCTGGGCCTGAAGGAAGCGCGCAAGCTGCTCGGCAAGCAGCTCGAGCGCGGTCGATTGAGCAATGAGCAGGTCGCCGAGGCGCTCTGCAACATTCGCCCCACGCTGTCCTACGGGGACTTCGGCGATGTCGATCTGGTGGTCGAGGCCGTGGTCGAGAACCCGAAGGTCAAGGAGGCCGTGCTGGCCGAGGTCGAGGGACTGCTCGACGACAATGCCACGCTGACCTCGAACACCTCGACGATCTCCATCGACCGGCTGGCGGCCAACCTCAAGCGTCCCGAGAACTTCTGCGGCATGCACTTCTTCAACCCCGTGCATCGCATGCCGCTGGTCGAGGTCATTCGCGGCGAGAAGACCAGCGACGCCGCCGTGGCCGCGACTGTGGCGTACGCCCGTCAGATGGGCAAGACCCCTATCGTGGTCAACGACTGCCCGGGTTTCCTGGTCAATCGCGTGCTGTTTCCCTATTTCGGCGGCTTCAGCCAGCTGGTCGAGCAGGGCGCGGACTTCGAGCGCGTCGACAAGGTCATGGAAGGCTTCGGCTGGCCGATGGGCCCGGCCTATCTGCTGGATGTCGTGGGCATGGACACCGCCGTGCACGCCCAGTCGGTGATGGCGGAAGGCTTTCCCGATCGCATGGCGCAGGAAGCCAGAAACGGTGGCAAGACGGCGATTCAGCGCATGTACGACGAGGACCGCCTGGGCCAGAAGAACGGCAAGGGGTTCTACCGCTACGAGGAGGACAAGAAGGGCAAGCCCAAGAAAGTCTCCGATGAGCAGGCGCATGCGCTGGTCGATGAAGGCGTCGACACGCGCCGCGAGTTCAGTGACGACGAGATCGTCGCGCGCATGATGGTGCCGCTGTGCATGGAGGCCGTGCGCTGCCTGGAAGACGGCATCGTGGCGACGCCCGCCGAGGCGGACATGGCGCTGATCTACGGCATCGGCTTCCCGCCGTTCCGGGGTGGGGCGCTGCGCTACATCGACGCCCTGGGCGTCGAGGCGTTCGTTTCCCAGGCCGAGGCGCTGGCCGACGAGCTGGGGCCGCTGTATCGCCCCACCGAGCGGCTGCGCGACATGGCGGCCAAGGGGGAACGTTTCTACCCCGCGACGTCCGAATCCGACCACTGAGCCACCACGCAACGAGGAGCCCGACATGAGTTTGAATCCCAGAGATATCGTGGTGGTCGATGCCGTCCGGACCGCCATGGCCAAGGCCAAGCACGGCGCTTTCCGCAACGTACGTGCCGAAAACCTCTCCGCCGCGGTGATGCAGGCACTGTTCGATCGCAACGCCAACCTGGTCCCCGCCGAGGTCGACGACGTGATCTGGGGGTGCGTCAATCAGACCCTCGAGCAGTCCATGAACATCGCGCGCAATGCCGCGATCATGACCGGCATTCCCCGTACGGTGCCGGCACAGACGGTCAATCGCCTGTGCGGTTCGTCGATGAGCGCGCTGCACATCGCCACGGCCAACATCAAGGCCGGCATGGGCGACTTCTACATCATCGGCGGCGTCGAGCACATGGAGCACGTGCCCATGACGCACGGCGTCGACGTCAACCCGGCAGCCAGCAAGTACGCCGCCAAGGCCGCCATGATGATGGGGCTGACCGCCGAGCTGCTGGGCAAGATGCACGGCGTCGGCCGCGAGGAGCAGGATGCGTTCGGCGTGCGCTCGCATCAGCGCGCGCAGGCCGCCAACGAGAACGGCTACTTCGACAACGAGATCGTCGGCGTCGAAGGGCACGATGCGGATGGCTTCCTGCGCCTGATCGATCGCGACGAGGTGATTCGTCAAGACGCCAACCTGGAAGACATGGGCAAGCTCAAGCCGGTCTTCGATCCCAAGGGAGGCACGGTCACGGCGGGCACGTCCTCGGCATTGTCCGTGGGCGCCTCGGCGCTGGCGGTGATGAGCTACGAGCGTGCCCAGGCACTGGGACTCGAGCCGCTGGCCCGGGTGGTCTCCACGGGCGTCGCCGGCTGTGACGCCTCGATCATGGGGTACGGCCCGGTGCCGGCGACGCAGAAGGCGCTCAAGAGTGCGGGACTGGCCATCGACGACATCCAGACGGTCGAGCTCAACGAGGCGTTCGCCGCGCAATCGATTCCCGTGCTCAAGGATCTCGGCCTGCGCGAGCGCATGGACGACGCCGTCAACCTGCATGGCGGCGCCATCGCCCTGGGCCACCCGCTGGGCTGCTCCGGGGCTCGCATCTGCACCACGCTGCTCAACGTCATGCGTCAGCAGGACACCACCCTGGGCCTGGCGACCATGTGCATCGGCATGGGCCAGGGCGTGGCGACCGTGTTCGAGCGTCTGAAGTAACGCGTCACGCCTTCCGCTCATCGCGCGATAGCAAAGCGACACCCGCCTTGGGTGTCGCTTTTTTACGTCCTGGGCATGCGGCAGAGGCAGTGGCGAGGCCGCGTTTCAATGAGTAAAACCGCGATTAACTAGCGAAATGCCGACTATACTGATAGGGCGTCGACGGCTCATCGGTTCCTGACGTGAGTCGCGACGGAATGCGACTATCGGCGATTGGGAGGTGTTGTCTATGCTCACGCACGTTTGGGGACTGTTGGTGCACCCGAACCGTGAATGGAAGCAGATCCACGACGAGAGGGAGACCATCACTCATCTCTACAGCCATCACGTCCTGGAAATGGCGTTGATCCCGGTGGTGTGCGCCTTCATCGGCACCACCCAGGTCGGCTGGGATTTCGGGGGTGGACACACCATCCAGCTCAACTATCTGGATGCCTTCTTTGCGGGGGTCGCCTTCTATGTCGCGATTCTGGTAGCGGTAGGCTTCATGGGCTCGGTGATTCACTGGATGGCGCAACGCTATTCCAATCCGCCGAGTCGTCGACGCTGCATCATCTTCGCCGGATACGTCGCGACGCCGATGTTCGTCGGCGGAATCGTCGCGCTTTATCCGCTGGTCTGGTTGTGCTTGCTGGCGATCATCGTCGGGCTCTGTTACAGCGCCTATCTGCTGTATCTGGGGATTCCCAACTTCCTCGACATCGGCGCGGAAGAGGGGTTCATCGTCACCGGCTCGACGCTTGGCATCGGCGTGCTGGTACTCGAGGCGCTGCTGGCTGTGACCGTACTGCTGTGGGGGTACGGCGCCAAGTTGCTGGGCATCGATCTGTAGCGAATCGCCCAGGGGGCATGTCGAGCCGTAAGCCTCTATTAGTGAAGCACTCTGGAATGCACGTTCGAAGCAAATGCCAACGGCGCCCCACGGGGCGCCGTTGGTCTTTCAGGATCGGTCTTCGTTACTGCTGGGCCTGGTAGGCGTCAAAGGCTCGGGAGAGGATGTCACGCGCCTCGCCGGCATCGCCGAAGCCGTTCAATTCGATATCGCCGCCCTCCGGCAGGTCCTTGTAAACGCGGAAGAAGGCATTGAGCCGCTCGGTCTGCATGGCCGGGAGATCCTCGATGCCCTCGACATCGGCGTAGCTGGGATCCACGGCGTCGGTGGGGACGGCGATGATCTTGTCGTCGGCTTCGCCGTCGTCGACCATGCGCAGCACACCGATGGCCCGGACCTCGATCACGGCACCGGGATAGATGCTGTCGCGGGTCAGCACCAGCGCGTCCAGCGGGTCGCCATCGCCACCCGCCGAGCTGGTGATGGAGCCGTAGTTGGCCGGGTAGCGGACCGGCATCGAGACATAACGGTCGACGATCAACTGGCCGTGCTCGGCATTGATCTCGTACTTGGTGAAGCTCCCGGCGGGGATCTCGTTGACCACGTGGAAGCTGTCCGGCGCATCATCGGGCTGCGGATAGTCGAAGACGTTCGGCTGCGCCTGGGCGGACGCGGTGAACAGCAAGCCGGCGGCGATCAGGAAAGGGGCAGTGACGTTCATGAGACCTCGCGCTGTGGGTGAGAAGAGGGAGGCCCCCAGCCTATCCGTCGGACGATGACACAGGCGTGACATCGCCCCCCCGTGGTCGACGGCAGTGCTCGTGGCACTACAGGACAGGTGCCGCGAGAGAGACGCTGGGTAGCGCGCCTTTGCATAGGTTTTTATGATTCCCAATAGTTAATAAATATATTTTAACTAACCAAGCGCGGCTCATATGGTTGTCGTCACAAGACAACAAGGAGACCGCCGATGACCGCGCTCACTCTCGACAACCTGCATATCGATACGCTCGTGGTCGGCGCCGGCCAGGCCGGCGTGGCCATGAGCGAGCATCTGGGCAAGCTCGGCGTGCCGCATCTCGTACTGGAGCGCCACCGTATCGCCGAGGCCTGGCGCACGGCGCGCTGGGACTCGCTGGTCGCCAACGGCCCGGCCTGGCACGACCGTTTCCCAAACCTGACATTCGATGCCGTCGACGCCCGTATCGGCGACGACGATTTTCCTTCCAAGGAGAGTGTGGCGGCCTATTTCGAGGCGTATGCGCGTCAGATAGATGCTCCCATCCGCACGGGCGTGGACGTGCATCGGGTGACGCGCAACGAGGGCAGCCTGGGATTCACCGTCGAGACCTCGCGGGGCGTGATCGAAGCCAATCGCGTGGTTGCGGCGACCGGGCCCTTCCAGCACCCCGTCATCCCCGCCATCGCGCCCCGAAGCGGACCTCAGAAACAGTTCCATTCCTCCGAGTATCGTCATCCTGAGCAACTGCCCGATGGGGCGGTACTGGTCGTCGGTGCCGGCTCCTCCGGCGTGCAGATCGCCGACGAGTTGTTGCGGGCCGGCAAGCGCGTGTATCTCTCGGTCGGCCCGCATGATCGGCCACCGCGTACCTATCGCGGGCGCGACTTCTGCTGGTGGCTGGGTGTGCTCGGCAAGTGGGACGCCGAGGCCATGCAGCCCGGCACCGAGCACGTCACCATCGCCGTCAGTGGCGCCCACGGTGGCCGCACGGTGGACTTCCGGGAACTGGCGCACCGGGGCATGACGCTGGTGGGGAGAACGCAGTCATTCGACGGCGGCGTGGCGACCTTCGCCCCGGACTTGGCCGACAACCTGGCCCGCGGCGACGAGAATCTCCGTGCGCTGCTGGATGACGCCGACGCCTACATCGCGCGCAACGGTCTCGACCTGCCCGAAGATCCCGAGGCGCGCCGCATTACCCCCGATCCCGAATGCGTCAGCCAGCCGTTGCGAGAGCTCGACCTGGAGGCGGCCGGCGTGAGCGCGATGATCTGGGCCACCGGCTTCAAGGTGGATTACGGCTGGCTGGACGTCGATGCCTTCGATGCGGACGGCAAGCCCCACCATCAGCGCGGTGTCTCCACCGAACCCGGCGTCTACTTCCTGGGCTTGCCGTGGCTGTCTCGTCGGGGGTCCAGCTTCATCTGGGGCGTCTGGCACGATGCCAAGCACATTGCCGACCACATCGCCACACAGCGCCGGTATCTCGACTATCACCTGCAAGCGCAATCGACGGCGCCACGGGATACCGCCACGCCACCCCTGACATACAGCGCCAACGCGAGGGCCGAATGATGCCGACGCATACCCGAATCCGCATGTTCAACACCCAGGAAACCTATCCCAACCAAGCGTTGGACAACGATCTTTGCCAGGCGGTGAAGGCGGGCAACACCGTTTATGTCCGCGGCCAGGTGGGGACCGACTTCGAGGGACGGCTGGTCGGACTGGGCGATCCACGGGCCCAGGCCGAGCAGGCCATGAAGAACGTCAAGCAGTTGCTCGAGGAAGCCGGCTCCGACCTCAGCCACATCGTCAAGACCACCACCTACATCACCGACCCGCGATTCCGCGAGCCGGTCTACCGCGAGGTGGGGGATTGGCTCAAGGGCGTCTTCCCCATCTCCACCGGTCTGGTGGTGGCAGGCCTGGCCCAGCCCGAATGGCTGATGGAGATCGACGTCATCGCCGTCATACCGAATGCGTCAGACGAAGAGGAGAACCGCTCATGACCTTTTCCATTGCCGGCTTCTGCCGCGAGACCGGTCAGTTCGGCACCGCCATCAGTTCCTCGAGCATCTGCGTGGCTAGCCGTTGTCCCTTCATCGCCCCCGGCAAGGGCGCGGTCCTGACGCAGAACGTGACCAATCCCGCGCTGGGACAACTGGGCGTGCAACTGCTGGAGGAGGGGCTCGACGCCGAGGGCGTGATGGCACGTCTTCGCGAGCATGAAACCTATCCGCAGTGGCGCCAACTGCAGGTCCTCGATGCCAAGGGGGCGAGCGCGGTGCACAGCGGTGCCGAAACCCTGGGCATACATGCCACCCGACAAGGGCGGGACTGCGTGGCAGGCGGCAACATGCTCGCCGACGAGGGCGTGATCGACGCCATGGTCACTGCGTTCGAGGCCCATGACGGTGAGCTCGCCGAGCGCCTGCTGGCTGCCATGGATGCCGGCCTGGCCGCAGGCGGTGAGATGGGGCCGGTGTTCTCGGCGGGGCTCAAGGTCACCGACCGGGCCAGTTGGCCGGTGGTCGACCTGCGGGTCGACTGGCACGTCGCTCCGTTGGCCGAGCTACGCATGATCTGGGAGCACTATCTGCCACAGCGCGACGCCTACGTGCTGCGCGCCTCACGCCCCGATGCCTCGCCGTCCTACGGCGTGCCGGGCGACGAGCGCTGATATCTTCTGGGCAGGCCTGCCTGGACCATCGCCGTTGCACAAGGCGAGGGGTGTCGACGGCTCAGTCTCGCGTCGCTGCCTTGCTTTCTTCCCTGACCATCCGGGGGTCTCCATGTCCCAAGACACCGTCGTCGACCTGCTTGCCGAACTGGTGGCCTTCGACACCACCAGCCACCGCTCCAACCTGGCGCTGATTGCCTTCATCGAGGACTACCTGGCTCGCCACGGCGTGGCGTCGCGGCGGGTGCCCGACGCAAGCGGCAAAAAGGCCAATCTCTATGCCACCATCGGGCCGGCGGATCGCCCCGGCGTGATGCTCTCCGGGCATACCGATACCGTGCCGGTGACTGGCCAGGACTGGCGCTTCGATCCCTTCCGGCTGAGCATCGAGGGCGAGCGCCTGTTCGGTCGCGGCACGGCTGACATGAAAGGGTTTCTGGCCGTGGTGCTGGCCGCCGTGCCGGCGCTGGTGGAGGCCGAACTGGCCGTGCCCGTGCATCTGGCCTTCTCCCATGACGAGGAGGTGGGGTGCGTGGGCGTGCGCACGCTGCTGGCGGATCTCGCGCATCAGCCGGTGCGACCGGCCGCCTGCCTGGTCGGCGAACCGACCTCCATGCGCCCGGCCACCGCGCACAAGGGCAAGCTGGCGGCGCGGCTGCATGTACGTGGCAAGGCTTGCCACTCCGGCATGGCGCCCCAGGGCGTCAATGCCATCCACGCCGCCGCCCGCCTGGCCAACTGGGTCGAGGAGACGGCCGCGGCCAAGGCGAGCCACGGCCCCTTCGACGAGCGCTTTGCGGTACCCCACACCACGCTGCAGGTCGGTACCATCCAGGGCGGCGCTGCACTCAATATCGTGCCGCAGGATTGCCGGCTGGACATCGAGATCCGCAACGTCCCCGAGGATGATCCCGAGGCGCTGCTCGACGCCTTGATGGCCGTCGCCGCCGCCCTGGAAGCCGAGATGCGCGAGACCGCGCCCGAGGCGAGCATTCGCCTGGAGCGCCTCGGTGACTACCCGGGGCTGTCGATGGCCGACGACCATGCCCTGGTGGACTTCATCATGACGCTGCTCGACGACCGGGGGCTGGCGCGCATCGGTTACGGCACCGAAGGCGGGCTCTTTCAGCGTGAGCTGGGAATCCCGACCCTGGTCTGCGGACCCGGCAGCATGGACCAGGGGCACCAGCCCGATGAATTCGTGACGCGCGATCAACTGGCCCGCTGCGAAGCGTTCCTGACCCGGCTGGCGGCGACGCTCGCCGGCCCCGAGGCACACCGCCTGGCGGAAGGCCAGTTCCCGCGCCCCGCGTCGGTGTGATTCGCGCCCGGATTCGGGCACTGGCCGTCGCGAGGCGATGTGGAGCGACGTGGGCCCGTTGCCGGAGAGGCGGAGTCAGGACGCTTGACGTCGGTACCTGATATGCTGAGTCGGATTTCCCTACGTCTATCGTAGGGGGGACCGATTCTTCAGCGATGGTAGCGAGTCAATGCGTCAATTCACTCTCAAGCAGCTGCGCTACTTTGTGGTCGCCGGGGAGCTGTTAAGCGTTACCCAGGCGGCTCGCAAACTGCATGTGTCTCAGCCATCGATCTCGGCGGCGATCCAGCAAATCGAGGATATCTCCGGGCTTCAGCTGTTCGTTCGCCATCACGCACAGGGTTTGTCCCTGACGCCCTCGGGCAAGCAGTTGCTGAGCCGGACTCGCCAACTGCTGCGCGATGCGGAGGGGCTCGAGAAATATGCATTGTCGCTGGGTGAGGAAATCGGCGGCGAGTTGCGCCTGGTGGCCTTTCCCACCTTCGCTCCGGTATTTTTGCCTCAGCTGTTGCGTCGCTTCGCCGATCGTCACCCCTCGGTGAGTCTCTATTGCGATGAAATGAACCAGGTGGACATCGTTCGCGGGCTTGGCCAGGGCGACTATGAACTGGCCTTCACCTACGATCTCGAAGTCCCCGAAGATATCGATTTCACGCCGCTTTATCGCTTCCCCCCTTATGCCGTGGTGGCGGCCGACCATCCCTTGAGCGAACGCGATAGTGTCTCGCTGGAAGAGCTGGTCGCCTATCCCATGGTGCTGCTGGACTGGCCGCTGAGCCGCGAGTATTTTCTGTCGATCTTTACCCACCATGGCCTGTCGCCGATCGTCGCCCACCGTGCCAAATCGATGGACATGATGCGCGGCCTGGTCGCCAATGGCTTCGGTTTCTCGCTGTTCAACACGCCGCTTACGGCGCTGGAATCGCTGGACGGTGGTGGTCTCAAGCCGCTGCAATTGATCGACGAAGCGCGCCCGCTCTCCATGGGGATCGCCTGCTTGCGTGGATTGCGCCTGAGCCCCGCCGCCGAGGCCATGCACCGCCTGGCGCGTGACCCCGAGGCTCACGGCAAGGTGTTCGCCCAGCTCGACGAGGGCTTGGCCGCTTCCTGAGAATTTCCCCGGCGTCATAGCACATGTTCACGCTCGATGGGCCGCCTTCCAGAGGGGAGGCGGCCGTTCAGTGCGTTGCATAGAAATTCATGATGCTGTTCTTCGAATAAAAATATTTTATTTAATCAGGAAGTGAGGGCTATCGTCGCAAGGTGCTCATCAGCCGTGCCCGGGCCATTTCAACAATAATGTCATTGCTATCAGAGGCTCCTGGATGAACTTTCAAAATTCTCTCCCATTGCGAACACAGCGATATCTCGTGCGTACAGGTTTTGTCTTGTCTGGCGCCCTAAATTAGGGAAGATTTGCAAAGAAAGTCGCCTGGCCCGGCTCAAGTATCGCGATGTCTCGCGGGCATTTTCGCGGGATGTTTTCACTCGCTATCACGCGGCTTCCACGTCACAAGGAGCCCATCCCAATCCGCCAACCAAGGAAAACAATATGGAATCCTGGACCTTTTTCGCCTTTGGTGTCGCCTCGGTGGTGACGCTGGCCACGGCCCTGATTGCACTGGCATTCGACCGTCGCCGCTAACCAAAAAAGCCTCACTACAATTCCAACGAGGAGTTTTCATTCATGTTGAACTGGATATTGCTGGGCGTGTCGGCCGCAATTCTTATCGGCCTGTCGCTATATTCCATGCGAGCGGCGGGTGACAAGGAGGAATCCGGCTTTCTGGTGGCCAATAATTCCCTCGGGCCTTTCGTGGCCGCCGCCACCTTGATCGCCACGGGCTACAGCGGCTTCGTGTTCATCGGCTCGCCGGGCGTTGCCTATGAATACGGCTCGCTGGAGCTGTTCGCCAATGTTTTCTATACCCCTGCCTTTTTGATCGCCACGCTGTTCTTCGCCAACTTCCTGCGCCGCAAGGCGACCAGCCTGGGGAGCCGGACCATGCCGGAATACATCGCCCAGACACATGCCGGTGGCAGGGCGGGGCGCTGGTTGCAGGGCGTGACCGCGATCATCATCGTCTTGCTGCTGAGCGTGTTCCTCATCTCGCAAGTCAAGGCGATCGGCCTGCTGGTGTCGAGCTGGCTGGGCGTCTCCACCACCACCGGCGCCTTGCTGATCACCTTGCTGGTGATCGGCTATACCATGTTCGGCGGCTTGCGGGCCGTGGCATGGACCGATGCTCTCATGGTGCTGGGCATGGTGCTGGGCTCCTGCGTGATCGCCTATGTGGTCTTCGTCCAGGTCGGGCTCGGGGAGTTGATCGGTCGGTTGGATGCCCAGAATCCGGAGCTAGCCAACCCGACCACGGGGGCGCCCTACGGCGACAGCACGGCCTCCGCCTTCCTGCTGTTGCCCTATGCCTTCCTGTGGGCGGCGGCCTTGCCCTTCATGTCGGTGCGCTTTCTGGCGATCAAGCAAGGCGTCAGCATGGCACGCGTCGGCATCTGGGTCGCCGTGCTCGGCCTGGCACTCAACTTCACGCCGCTGGCCGGACTCTATGCCAAGGCCTACTTCCCGGCGCTTGAGTCGCCGGACATGGCCATGCCCACCTTCCTGGAGCACGGCGTCGGTCCCTTGATGTCCAGCGTGATGACACTGTTCATCCTGTTCGCCATGAAATCCACGGCCAACTCGCTGATGCACACCGTCTCCACGGCGCTTTCCTACGATCTGCGCTCGGCGCTGGGCAAGCAGGAAGGGTTCACCACCACCATGACCTTCAATCGGCTCATGGTACTGGCGGTGGGGATCGGTGCCTTCGTGGGCATGGCCTACTTGCCGCCGGTGATGATCCTGTGGCTGGGCATTCTCGGCAACGGCACCCTCATGGCCTCGCTGTTCGGGGTATCGCTGTGCTCGACGTTCTGGCAGGGCAATGCGCTGGGAGCATTCACTTCCATCGCGGCAGGGTTCGGCGTGAGTGCCTATCTGCTGCTGGGGACCGATCTCGGGTGGGTGCAAGGGCCGCTCTACGGCTGCCTGGCCTCGGCTGCCTGCTACGTGGGCGTGAGTCTGGCGACTCGTCGGGCGGCGCGCGCTTCGACCCCGGTGCCCGAGCGCTCCTAGGCAGCCTTGATGGCGACGCCTTTGAACGCGTCGCCCGCAAACGTCAACGGCGCCCCGCGGGGCGCCGTGTTGCGTTCAGCCTTCTGCGGCCACGTATTCCAGCGACTCCAGCGAGTCGGTCGCGGTGACGATGTGCTCCAGCTCGTCGCAGAAGGCGACGAAGGCGTCGCTGGAGTGGCCGGGCGTGCGGTGCATTTCGATCTCGACGTGCCCGAGGGGCGGCAAACCTTCTTCCTCGCCGACGATGCGACAGCCCTCGGGGACGCTGCGCGGGGTCTTGACCGTGGCGGCCAGCCCGGCCTGCACCGGCAGGTTGATGCCGGTGGGGGAGCGGCTGGAGTAGCGCACGTCCCAGCGCCGCTCGGTGGGCCCCAGCGCGGCGAACGCATGGGCGCGGAAGATGCAGCCCTCGGGATTCAGCGCCAGGGGCAGAATCTCCCAGTCGTCGATAGCGCGGTCCTCGGCCACCACCCACACCATGGGCTCGCGGCCCAGCAGGCGGCCGGTCTGGGTGGGGCCGTGGCGCACCACCAGCGCGACGTCCAGCAGCCCCTCCTGAAAATCATGCACCAGCGAGCCGCTGATGCTGCAGCTCACTTCGAGGCGCACCTCGGGAAAGCGGGCGGCGAACCGCGGCAGCAGTTCGGGCAGGTAGGTGCTCGCCTGTTCCTCCGAGGTACCCAGGCGGATCAGTTCGCCCTGGCGGTCCACCCCCATCACCCGGCGCGCCTCGTCCTGCAGCTTGAGGATGTGTCGCGCGTAGGGCAGCAAGCGCCCGCCTGGCGGCGTCAGTACCACGCTGCGGCTGGTGCGCTCGAACAGTGACTCGCCCATCTGATCCTCGAGCCGCTTGATCTGCAGGCTGACGGCCGACTGCGTGCGATGCAGCACCTTGCCGGCGGCGCTGAAGCCCTCGCACTCGGCGACCGTGACGAAGGCGCGGAGCAGGTCGGTATCCATGATCTATGAGCCTTTGCAATCTTTTTGATCTTAACCATTCATTTCTATTATTGAACCTGCCTCTCTACCCTGTCCATACGTTACTGGAAACGTCTTTGCAAAAAGTCAGGAGCAGATCCGCATGCCAGCCAACGCTACGCAGGCAGACGACAACGCACTCCACGGTCTGATCGACCTCGAGCGCTATCCCATCGACCAGCTGGATGGCGAACGCGGCCGGGTTCTCGTCGAAGAGTGCCGTGCCCAACTCGGTCAGGACGGTTGTGTGGTACTCAAGGGCTTCGTGCCCGACGAGGCCCTGACACGGCTGGAACGCGAAACCGAGCGACTCTCGCCGGAAGCGCATTACAACCAGACCGAAACCAACCCCTACAACAGCGACGGCGACCCCAGCCTGCCGGCCTCGCATCCCAAGAACCGCTTCGGCGACCGCACCAACGGCTTCGTCGCCGGGGACCGCATCGGCGCCGACACCATCATTCGTCAGGTCTACTCCGATCCCGGTTTCCAGCGCTTTATTGCCAGTGTGGTGGGCATGGAGGAGATCCACCAGTACGCCGATCCGCTGGCCGACCTGGTCGTCAACGTGCTGCGCGAGGGCTGCCAGCATCCGTGGCATTACGACACCAACGAATTCATCGTCACCATGATGACGCGCCAGTCCCACGGCGGCGGCCGGTTCGAGTACGCGCCGGGCATACGCAGCCCCGAGGGCGAGAACTTCGAAGGGGTGGAAAAGGTCATCGACGGCGACCGCTCGCAGATCAAGTCGCTGGATCTCCAGCCGGGCGATCTGCAGATCTTCTTCGGCCGCTACTCGCTGCACCGCGTGACCCCGGTGGAAGGCGACCGCGAGCGCCACACCGTGATCTTCGCCTACGCCAAGGAGCCGGGCTTCATCGGCCGCCCCGAGCGCGCCAAGCGCATCTTCGGGCGCATGGCACCGGTTCACGAGCGTCTGCTGGAAGAGGGCATGCAGCGCAGCGACAGCCTCGCCGACTGACAAGGCCGGGCCACCGGTCGCCGCCGACACCGGCCCACGCTCGCCGTCGCGGAGACACTCCCCGCGACGGCGAGCGTGCCCCATCACGAAGCGCGCCCCATAACGAACAGAAACAGAGAGCTTGATCATGAGCATCGTCGACTTCGACAACCTGACCGACAACGAACCCGACGCCATCCCGGTCGTGCCCTCCGCCCCCATGGCCAACGGCGACAGCATTCCCACCGCCTTCGACCCGGTACAGCTGCGCGGCGGGCGCCTCAAGCGTCTGCGCGCGATGATGGCCGAGCAGGGCTACGCCGCGCTGGTCCTGTTCGACCCCTACAACCAGCGCTACGCCACCGGCTCGCGCAACATGTTCGGCTACTTCCTGCGCAACTCCACGCGTTACATCTACGTGCCGCTGGAAGGCCCGGTGATCCTGTTCGAATACCCGGGCAGCGCGCATGTCTCCACCTGGCTGGAGACCATCGACGAATCGCGCACCTCCAAGGTGGTGTGGTCCGCCGTCAACCAGCGCGACAACATGTCTTCCGACCCGTTCGGCATCGAGATCGCCGAGCTGATGGAAGAGCACGGCAAGGGCAACAAGAAGATCGGCCTGGACCGCTGCGCGCTGAACCTGGCCCGCTCGCTGGAAGCCCAGGGGCTGGACGTCTACGACTGCATGCAGGACACCCTGCATTGCCGGCGCATCAAGACGCCCGAGGAAATCGCCTGTCTGGCCCAGTCGATGGCCGGCAGCGAAGCCGCCGTGGCCGCCGTGGAAGCTGCCATCAAGCCCGGCGTCACCGAGAACGAGCTGTTCGCCATCATGTACGGCGATGTCATCCGCCAGGGCGGCGAGTTCATCGAGACGCGGCTGTTGTCCTCCGGCCCGCGCACCAACCCCTGGTTCAACGAAGCCAGCAACCGGGTGATCCGCCCCGGCGAGCTGGTCGCGCTGGATACCGATACCATCGGCTGCCACGGCTACTATTCCGATTTCTCGCGCACCTTCCATGTCGGCCCCGGCAAGCCCACTGCCTATCAGCAGAGCCTCTACCGGATGGCCTATGACCAGGTGCACCACAACATGGGCATCCTCAAGCCGGGCATGAGCTACCGCGAGATCGCCGAAAACGCCTGGAAGATTCCCGAGCGCTTTCTCGACCGCCGTTACCCCTCGATCATCCATGGCGTCGGCATGCACGGCGAGACCCCGCTGGTCGCCCACCACATGGACTTCGACCGCTTCTCCAAGGACGGCATCCTCGAACCCGGCATGGTGGTCTCGGTGGAAAGCTACATCGGCGAGGTCGGCGGTGCCGACGGCGTCAAGCTCGAAGAGGAAGTGCTGGTCACCGACACCGGCATCGAAAAACTCTCGCGCTACCCGTTCGATGAGGCCCTGCTCGGCCGGGAATTCTAAGAGTTCTTGTTCAAACGCTCGGAATGAACGATGGGCGCCGGGTAAGCCCGTCCCGTTCATCGGTTGTGAGTAGAGCTCCAGGTTCGCGTCCCTTACATGACGCCCATATTCGATAGAGCAAAGTTGTTATGACAGACGTATACCACTGGATCGCCGGCGAGCGGCTGACAAGCGAGCGCACCATCGACGTGCTCAACCCGGCCACCGCCGCGCCGGTTCGCCGCCTGGCGATGGCCGACACCGCCACCGTGCAACGCGCCATCGACGCCGCCCGCGAAGCCCAGCCCGCCTGGCGCGACATGCCGCCGGCCAAGCGCGCCCAGGTGATGTACCGCTTCAAGACCCTGCTCGAGCGCGACGCTGACGAGATCTGCGCACTGGTCAGCGAGGAACACGGCAAGGTGCTCGAAGACGCCATGGGCGAGCTCAAGCGCGGCATCGAGAACGTCGAGTATGCCTGCGGCGTGGCGGAACTCCTCAAGGGCGAGTACTCCCATAACGCCGGGCCGGGCATCGACACCTGGTCCAACCATCAGCCGCTGGGCGTGGTCGCCGGCATCACGCCGTTCAACTTCCCGGCCATGGTGCCGCTGTGGATGTACCCCATGGCGCTGGCCTGCGGCAACGCCTTCATCCTCAAGCCCTCCGAGCAGGCGCCCTCGGCCGCCGTGAAGATGGCCGAACTGCTCGACGAAGCCGGGTTGCCCAAGGGGCTGTTCAGCGTGGTCCACGGTGATCGCGAGGCCGTCGACGCGCTGATCGAAGCGCCCGAGGTTCGCGCGCTTTCCTTTGTCGGCTCCACCCCCGTGGCGCGCAAGATCTACGAGGGTGGCACCCAGCAAGGCAAGCGCGTGCAGGCCCTCGGCGGTGCCAAGAACCACGCCGTGGTGCTGCCGGATGCCGATCTCGACAACGCCGCCAGCACCCTGATCGGCGCCGCGTTCGGCAGTGCCGGCGAGCGCTGCATGGCGATCTCCGTGGCCGTGTGCGTGGGTGACGCCACCGCCGACGCCCTGGTCGAGCGTCTCGCCGCCCAGGCCCGCAAGCTCAAGATCGGCCCGGGTACCGAGCGTGGCCTCGACATGGGCGCGCTGATCAACGCCGGCCAGCGCGACAAGGTCGCCGGCTACATCGAGCAGGGCGCCGCCGCCGGGGCCGAACTGGTGGTCGACGGCCGCGAGCATCCGCTGGTGGAAGCCTCGCCGGGCTACTTCCTCGGCGCCACGCTGTTCGACCGGGTCACGCCGGAGATGAGCATCTACCGCGACGAGATCTTCGGCCCGGTGCTGTGCGTGGTCCGTGTCGAGACCTTCGAGGACGCCATCGCCCTGATCAACGCCCACCAGTACGGCAACGGCACCTGCGTGTTCACTCGTGACGGCGAGGCCGGGCGACGCTTCGCCGATGCCATCGAAGTCGGCATGGTCGGCATCAACGTACCGCTGCCGGTGCCGGTCGCCTTCCACAGCTTCGGCGGCTGGAAGGACTCGCTGTTCGGCGACCTGCACGCCTACGGCCCCGACGCCGTGCGCTTCTACACCCGCCGCAAGGCCATCTCCCAACGCTGGCCGAAGCGCTCCGCCCAGGAAACCGCCCAGTTCAGCTTCCCCTCCTGAACCACCTGCACGGCTGAACCCCACGCCCGCGCCGCTCACACCGGCGCGGGCGTTTTTGTGTCTACGCCTTTCGTGTAGCGCTATGTTAATCGACGTTAAATTAAGCTAGGTTAAGTATTGTTTGATGTTGCCGATACAACCTGATGAACCGGGTGGTGGAGCGTTCAGTGCTTTGCATGGCGGTAGCGTGGCCGAACGGTAGCGGGCACGCGAATTCTGTATAACGCGCCGAATTCTTCTTAGGGCCTTTCAAATCAAAAGCTTAAGAGCGAAAAGGCTGGCTCGATAAGATTGTTGAACGCGCCTGCACGTTCAAGTGGGAAAACGAGCGCGCTGTCTAATACCTGTTATGAATAGGAGGAGTAATGATCGAAAAGATCGAGGAATGGGTGCATCAGGTGAATTCCTCTCATAGAGATGTGCGTCGGTCTTGCTCCGTCCTTGCAGATCATTTCAACGGTTTTTACTCGCCTAATTTCCTCAAAACAGCGTTTTTCGTTGTTACCGACGAAATTCCGAAGCCCGATTTTTCAGGACTTCGAGAAGCAGGTTTAGGCGATTTTATCGACATGGAAGTTGGGGGTATTACCTACAATGATACCTATTACGTAAAGAAAAAGGCCGCAAACGAGTTTCGTCTTCACTTCCATGAACTGGTTCATGTACTGCAATGGCGAGAACTCGCTCCTCAAGGTTTTATTGAACGCTACATTCGAGAGATTCAAGATTTTGGGTATGACAACGCTCCTCTAGAAAAGATGGCCTATGCTTTAGATGGGCACTACCAAAGCAAGGGTCGGCCCTTCAGTGTTGAGCAGTTTGTCCGAGAAAACTTATAACAATTCGCGTCACGCGGACGCACTAAAGTGCGCTGGTGCGCTCCGCGTTAGCTGGCAGAGCGGTATGCGGAAGTGAGGGAGCGCTTATGAGAAAAACAAAAAAAAGAAAAGAGAAGTTGTCCATATATCTTGCAAAGCCAAGTGTGGGATGTGATGCATCTAAGGTAATTAACCTTGAAAGCTCCAAGCCTCCCATCGAAATGGAGGTTCCAGAGTTGGAAGCAGCACTGTACGTCAAAAAAGAACCTCCGAAGCCACCGCCTCCATGGACTAGGCTCTTTACAGAGCATCAGGAACTTCCAGATGATCTATTTGGTAGTAGAAGGGCGGTAGGCGCTGCTTTCGTTGTAAACCTTGAAGGCAATTTATTCATATTAACCTTTGGCACGGGTTTTCATCTTGTTAAAAATGAAGCTATAGAGAGAGATTTCGGACTTAGGGTAACACTCAACTCCGTTGACCCAGATAAACTGAGAAGTCTCGACAAAGCTAACTATGATCACAACCCGTTAAATTCAAGAACACAAAGCTCCATTGATCTTGGCGTCTTTGATCTTGATGTGGACTCTGAGATGGATATGTTATATGCAGTTACTGGAGTGTCAAGATTTTCTGTGTTTGGCTCACATGTGACAGGAAGAGATGCATTAACTCTTGTCCTAGATATTAATCTAAAAGGGTTAAAGGATGTTCTTTTAGAAGCTTTAAAAAGATACAAAGAAGATCTGCCAAAGGAGTTTGAATGGGTCGATAATATCCAAAGAGTTAAAGATAAAGAGCTCATGGAAGTCCTTGACTTAGAGTTAGATGATGTTTTGGCTAAAAATGAGTTCCAGAAAATGTGGATTGGCGAGCCGGAAATCGTCGACTGGGAGAGCCAAATAGGCTATTCATTCGATCGCTACCAAAAAACAGCAATACATGTTGTATTAAAGATCGAAGACCTAGTAAAGCACTTTAAAGATAAAGGTATACTATTAACAGTTGAAAATTTAAAGAGTCAGTCGATTCACATCAATGATAATGAGTGCAACTCAATAAAGAAGTGGTCGGCTTATCGTTGCTTATATGCGGAGGTTTCGGCTGAAAGAGAACAATACATACTTAGAAATGGACAATGGTATATAGTTAACAAAAATTTCGTGGAATATATAGATAAGTACTTGGAGGGTCTAGATCCGTACGATTTTGAGTTTCCAGTTTATTTCCATGACCGGGAGGAAGATTACAATGACTTTGTTGCCGGAAGACATGGGAATATAGAACTTATGGATAAAAAGTTTGTAAAAGTTGGAGGCCCTTATGACAAACTTGAATTTTGTGATTTGATCAAGGATTCATCCGAACTAATTCATGTGAAGTATTACAGAAGCTCATCGACGTTAAGCCATTTGTTTTCACAGGGTTTTGTTGCATCCGAAGCATTTATAAGTGACTCAGGCTTCAGAAAACGATTAAACGAAAAACTACCCGACTCGGCTAAGCTTGCATGTACTGACAGCAGGCCTGACCCTAGTAGCTATAGGATTGTTTATGCAATTGCAACCAATAGGTCTTTGCCGCAAGAGTTGCCCTTTTTTTCTAAAGTTACTCTAAAGAATGCTCTAAAGACTCTGAAAACTTTAAATTATAATGTCTCTATTGCTGCGATAAAGGTTGACCCTGCACTAGAAGTAAAGAAAAAAGCGAAACCAGCAAAGGAGAAGAAGCTAGTATGAGTGTCGAACTATAGCTAACCAGTGCAGACACAGCGACGCTCTGGTCGAGCGTCTCGCTGCCCACGCCCGTGCCGCTCACACCGGCGCGGGCGTTTTTGTGTCTACGCCTTTCGTGTAGCGGTATCTTAATCGACGTTAAATTAAGCTAGGTTAAGTATTGTTTGATGTTGCCGATACAACCTGATGAACCGGTTGGTGAAGCGCTCAGTGCTTTGCATGGCGGTAGCGTGGCTCACACAGCAGCGGGGTAGGGGATCGTGTTTGGTTCCAAGGTGATAGAGCCGGCAAAGGCAGCGGGCACGCGAATTGTACATGATACGCCGAACTTTTCTTAGTATGTTTTAAAACAAAAAGCTTAAGAGCGAAAAAATGGCTCGATAAGATTGTTGAACGCGACTGATCTCTCTAGCGGTAAGACGGGCGCGCGGTCTAATACCCTTTAACTTATCTTGGAGTATCTAATGAAGTGGTGGGAAAAAACTGTAGAGTATTTTTTTATCAGGAAATATATTCCTAAAGATATGATACTTTCACCTCTTGATGGGGAGCAGGAAAAAGCGGGAGACGCTTTCCTGTCAAGCAATGAAAAGTGGGTTATATTAGAGTTTAAGAAAGATTGCCAGTCTTTGTCGTCTGAGAAGAAAAAATATACAAATTATGACGATGCTGTTAAGGCTTTGTCACCAAGCGATACGCACCACTTCCTGATTTACGGGCAGATATCGGATGGCGAGTTTGAGCTCGCCGGTAAAACATACTTTTCAGGCAAAGCTGTATCAAACATTAAAGAGATATTTGAGGCAGGGAAGAATAGGGAAGAGTTTATTTCTTATCTTGAAAGATTGATTCAGTACAAGTCTAAGCTTGATGAAGCTAGTGGCGGGTCTGTCGGTGGTTACTCGTTCGTTGCGGGAATTAGCGCAGACAATAAAATCACCAGCTGCATGAACCTATACGAGTTTGGTCTAGATCATGGTCTCAAGTTGGAGCCTTCATCTAAAATAAGGCAGGAGGTTAAAAGGGGGCGTGGTGGTCCAAAAATGGGCATGTAATGCAGTTAATAATCGCAGTCACGTCGATGGCTTTTACATTGCGGCTTCGCCTTCATTCAAAAGCTACGCGTGCTGCGGGCGTTGTGCATCGAGAGCTGATCAAACCAAGTGGGCGAACTATGACTGAAAGCACCGCCGTTACGAGGCTGCTTCCGAACATTTGCACTGATAAGATGGAAGAGACCCGCGACTTTTACAAAGAGTTGCTGGGTTTTGTTGTTGGATTCGAGCATCAGGGGTGGTACATCCAGATGGCGTCCCCCGACAAGCCGGAACTGCAAATCGGTATCATGCGCCTCGACCATGAGTTTACCCCTCGGCCTTTCCAGTACCCTGCACAGGGCGTCATCATATCGGTGCAGGTCGAAGATGTTGAGGAGACATACGCTGCAGTGAAGGCCCGTGGTTTCGAATTGGCACACGACCTATGCGATGAGGAATTCGGGATGAGGCGGTTTATGGTAGCGGACCCGAACGGGCTACTTGTCAACATGTTCTCGTTTCCATGAGTGCGCGCCCGATAAGTGCATTAAATTCGTTCCGGCCCGACGAGCCGCCATCGAAAGTCCCTGACGGGTCGTCGTTTATGCAAGGCGTTATGTGTAAGGGAAGCCAAATCAAAGGGGTAGATCGATTCTATTTGATCAATGTAAATAGGGCAGGTTGATTTTTTAACCAAGCTGACCGATTTTAAATCTATCTGGCCCCTTTGGGTTCATTGCCTCCCGTTCTCCGCCTAGCCCCTAAACCTGTGCGTAGCCCCCGTCGACGAACACCTCGCTCCCCGTCATGAAGCTGCTATCGTCGGACGCCAGGAACGCCACCGCGCCTGCGGTTTCCTTGGGATCGCCCAGACGCTCAATCGGTACGGTCCGGTTCATCTCGCTCAGAGCTTCGGATGGGAGCAGTTCCATCAACTTGTCTGTTTTGGTCGGGCCAGGAGACATGACGTTCACGCGAATGCCGGTGCCCCTGCGACTATGGGCCATACTGCGCACCAGGTTTCGGACGGCCGCCTTGGAGGCGCTGTAGATGCTCATCGCGGGGGGCCCATGCTACCCACCGTGGAACCGGTGAGGATGATGGAGCCGCCGTTCGTCATCAGGGGCAGGGCCTTCTGGACGGTGAAAAGGGTACCTTTGACGTTGATGTCGAAGATGTAGTCGTAGTGCTCCTCGGTGATCTGTCCCAGGCTGGCGAATTGGCCGACGCCATCGAAGTCGGCATGGTCGGCATCAATGTTCCGCTGCCGGTACCGGTCGCCTTCCACAGCTTCGGCGGCTGGGAGGACTCGCTGTTCGGCGACCTGCACGCCTACGGCCCCGACGCCGTTCGCTTCTACACCCGCCGCAAGGCCATCTCCCAACGCTGGCCGAAGCGCTCCGCCCAGGAAACCGCTCAGTTCAGCTTCCCCTCCTGAACCACCCGCACGGCTGAACCCCGTGCCCGCGCCGCTCACACCGGCGCGGGCGTTTTTGTGTGTAAGTCTTACATGTAAGGCCATGTCACTCGGCGCTGATTCGCGATAGGTTAAGTCTGTTTAGAGGTGTCACCCTTATTGGGGGAATTCCAGCGCTCCAAACCAGCCGCAAATGTGGGCGTTATGCCAAAGGACGCACTGATGACAACAGTAGAACCCATTAAACACCAGCGACTTCGACTTGGCTTATGCATGTGGGTTGCGGGCATGCTCGGCGTGGTCGCGCTCACTGTCACTGTGCTACCACAACTCGTGGCTGACGTGACGCCTGCCGCGCCCTTATGGTTGGTATTACTTGCAAGCACTGCGCAGAGTGCGCTTTTAGTCGCTGTTGCTGTGTGGTTAGGCGTGGTGCTGGCGCCGAAAGTTGGCTTTCGAGCTGCTGCTTTTGAGGCCGCAGTGGCTGCAGGATCGATCAGGTCAGCCCTTCGGCCGCAGCTCCGTCCCAGTTTGGTCGCCGGGGTCGTGGGGGGAGTTGGGCTATTCGCAATTGGCGGTTTCGGCTTTCCAGCGGCCCTCGCTGAGGTGGAGCAGCAATTTTCAGTGCCGATAATTGCGCGTGTGCTCTATGGCGGGGTCACAGAGGAATTGCTTTTACGATGGGGGTTAATGACAGTCTTGGTATGGCTGGCATGGCGGTTTCTGCAATATCGGAGAGGTACTCCTCGGCCCCTCTACGTCTGGCTGGCCATCGTCGTGAGCGCGCTGCTTTTCGGCGCGGGCCATTTACCAGCGGCGGCAATGCAGGCAGGCGAGTTAACTGGCTACGTAGTGCTATTCATTGTCGGCACTAATACCACCTTCGGGGTGCTGTTCGGTTACCTGTATTGGCGATATGGCTTGGAAGCGGCGATAATCGCTCACGCTTTCGCACATGTAGTGAGCTATGTTTTGAGCTTGGGAGTGGCATAACAATGTGCTGTAGTCGCTGCGCGCGGACCTGCGTTTCGCTTGTGCTCCTCTACGGCCGCTAAGCACGGCGTTATGGCTACTGAGGAGGCAAAATGGATAGCGCCATAGTAAGGCCTGCACTGCTAGTCGATCAGGCGGCAGTGTTCACTCTCATCAATCAACTCCATCCGACGGTTGGGGGCGGAGTCTTGCTTCTCCCTTGAGTCGGAAAAACATGTCTACAGGACACTCGTTCGAATTTTCGCGAGTGGGTGTTCCGCGAAAGTTGTTGAAGGATGGCGATGCCGTGCTCTGGACGCGCGATCCTGTCCATGACGCAGTTTCCGTCGCCCTTGCCGAATCGTCATCGACGGTAGCAAACAGCCTGGCATGGCCAGCGCCAGATCAAGGTTGCAGTTCCCATCTATGGCAACGATCCCTGATGCAGCGACCCGGACGCATGCCTTGGCGGAGGGCAGGTCAAGGGACAAGGACGACCCGGCCCAGAATGGAATTTTCCTCGGCATAGTCATGTGCCGCTGCGACCTCGCAAAGCGAAAACCGTCGATCAATGGAAACCTCCAGCTCACCGGTGGCGGCCAGGCGCAACATGTCGTCGACCGTCCTGTGGACTTCGGGTTTTTCGAGCTGGCTGCCCATGAACACACCCAGAAGCGTCTGGTTGGCCTGCAAGGCGGGCCAGAGGTCCAGGTCCAGCGACGCACGCCCTGCATTGCCGACGAAGATCAGACGTCCCTCGGGCCGTAGTGCGGCAAGCGATCCCGCGAGCGTGGACCCGACGGGGTCGACGACCAGATCCACGCCGCGGCCGTCGGTCAGCCGCATGACGGCCGCGGTCACATCCTCTGAGCGGTGGTCGATCGCGGCGTCCAGCCCATAAGCCCGCAGTCGCGCGACGCGATCCGCGCCCGAGACGGTTGCCAATACCTTCGAACCGGCGCGATGGGCCAGTTGGATCGCCGCGACCCCGACGCTGCCCGCTCCGCCCTGCACGAGCAGGGTCTCGCCGTCGACCAGATTGCCGCGCGCGAACAGGCTGTGATGGGCGGTTCCGAACGAGATGGGCAGGGCGGCCGCAGCCGTCATCTGCAACCCGTCCGGCACGATCCATGTCCGCGTGGCCTTCACGGCGCGCAATTCGGCATGGGACCCGCCCATGTCGAATGACGTCACCTTTTGCCCGATGAAGCGGTCGTGAACCTTCGAGCCAACCTCGATGATCTCGCCCGAAGCCGCATAGCCGGGAACGTGGCCTGCTGCCTGAGGCGCCGCCGTCGCCCGATTGATGAGATCGCCCCCCTCGATCGAGATTGCCTCCACCCGGAGGAGCACTCCATCCTCGGGACAAACCGGAGCCTCGACTTCTGTGTAGCTCAGGACCTCCGGTCCGCCTGGAACATCATAATATGCAGCCTTCATGTTCTTTCCTTCCATCGAGGGAATTGTGGGACAGCCATCTAAACCTGCGCGTAGCCCCCATCAACGAACACCTCGCTCCCCGTCATGAAGCTGCTATCGTCGGACGCCAGGAACGCCACCGCGCCTGCGGTTTCCTTGGGATCGCCCAGACGCTCAAGCGGTACGGTTCGATTCATTTCGCTCAGGGCTTCGGATGGGAGCAGTTCCATCAGCTTGTCTGTTTTGGTTGGGCCAGGAGACATGACGTTTACGCGAATGCCAGTGCCCCTGAGATCATGGGCCCAACTGCGCACCAGGTTTCGGACAGCCGCCTTGGAGGCGCTGTAGATGCTCATCGCGGGGGTGCCCATGCTGCCGACCGTGGAACCGGTGAGGATGATGGAGCCGCCGTTCGTCATCAGGGGCAGGGCCTTCTGGACGGTGAAGAGGGTGCCTTTGACGTTGATGTCGAAGATGTAGTCGTAGTGCTCCTCGGTGATCTGGCCCAGGCTGGCGAATTCGCCGACGCCTGCGTTGGCCACCAGGACGTCCAGGCGACCCTTTGCTTTCTGGATCGTGTCGAAGACGCGATCGAGATCCTCCGGCTTTGTCACATCCGCCTGGACGGCCCGGGCGTTGGATCCCAGTGCCTCAGCTGCGTTGTCGAGGACGTCCTGGCGGCGTCCGGTAATGAAGACGAAGGCGCCTTCGTCGATGAGGCGTTGGGCCGAGGCCAAGCCGATGCCGCTGGCTCCGCCTGTGATCAATGCAATTTTTCCGTGTAGCCGACTCATGGTTGGGTCTCCGTGTGTGTTGACTTGATTCGCTTTCAAGGTATATAAGCCGCTTACAAATGTTCAAGTATGCACCTTTTGGTAAGTACCCGTTATGGCGAAAGAAAACTCAGAAAACCCACGTTTCATTTGCGGCCTGCATGCGACGCTGCACGTGATCTCCGGGAAGTGGAAGCCATTGATTCTGTTCTTTTTAGACAAGGGACCGACGCGCTACGGGGAGCTCAAGCGAAGCGTCCGGGGCGTGAGCGACAAAATGTTGATCCAGCAGTTGAAGGAGCTCGAGTCCGACGGCATCGTCCAGCGAACCGACTATGGAGAGATCCCGCTGCGCGTCGACTACTCGCTGACGCCCTTCGGGGCGAGTCTGGTGCAGGCCATGGAGCCGCTTTGCGGCTGGGGCGAAGAGCACGAAGAAGACATTGCCGCGGCGATGGACCGCCGGAAAACCAGCCTGTAGGAAGCGACCAGGAAACCGCCCAGTTCAGCTTCTCCTCCTGAACCATCCGCACGGCTGAAACCCACGCCCACGCCGCTCACACCGCCGCGGGCGTTTTTACGTCTACGCCTTTCGTGTAGCGCTATGTTAATAGACGTTAAATTAAGCTAGGTTAAGTATTGTTTGGTGCTGCCGATACAATCTAATGAACCGGGTGGTGGAGCGTTCAGTGCTTTGCATGGCGGTAGCGTGGCTCACACGGCAGCGGGGCAGGGGGCTGGTGCCAAGGTGGCGGAGCCGACAAAAGCATCAGACACGCGAATTCTGCATAACGCGCCGAACTTTTCTTAGTACTTTTTAAAAACAAAAGCTTAAGAGCGAAAGGGCTGGCTCGATGAGATTGTCGAATGCGCCTGATCGTTCAAGTGGGAAAACGAGCGCGCTGTCTAATATCTGTTAAATTTTTAGGTTCTAAATCAAGGAGTGTTCATGTCAAAGATCGTTGCTTTGTACAACAATAAAGGCGGGGTTTCGAAGACCACTACAAACTTCAACCTAGGGGTGTATCTATCCCAGCAAGGGAAAAGGGTGCTGATGGTAGATTGTGATCCTCAATGCAACCTCACAGAACTCTTTTTCGCCTCCAGGGATGATCTTGAAGAGCCGGATGTACAGTTGCCAGGAACCTCAATCTACGATGCGTTGCTGCCACGATTTAAGGGGCATCAGGGGAGAATAGAACAGTCTGGCATAGAAGTTTCAGAGCATAGCTTATACAGCTCTCTATTTTTGTTTCGAGGGGATCTTGAGTTCTCTAGAGCAGAAACATATTTAGGTACATCATGGAGCCAGGCAGTTACTGAAAATATTCATGAGAAAAATACATACATTGTTTTTAATAAACTTATGAAGGATATCGGATCAGCAAGAGGCTACGATTACATCCTATGTGACGTCGGCCCAAGTACTGGTGCTATAACAAAAACCGTAATCATAAGTTGCGACGAAATAGTGATACCTCTCGTTCCTGATAGGTTCTGTTACCAAGCTGTTAAGCTTTTAGGTAGCGTTATAAGCGAGTGGATCGAAAACCATAAAATTATCAGCGATTCGTTAGTTCCATTTGGGATTGAACCATTTGAGGGCAACCCTAAACTGGCTGGAACAGTTCTTCAAAATTTTAAAGTTCATGCAGGGTCCAAAGTAAAAGAATCTTACATAAAATGGCAAAAGAAAATAACTGAAGAAATTCAGAGTTCGCTTTGTAAAGAAAATGGATTTAGTCCAAAAGTTGGGTTCAATATTGAAGAGCCATACACGGCTTCGATAAAAGATGTGGCGGTTCTAGCTCCAGTAGCCCAGCTTTTTGGTAGGGCTATATTCGATATTGAGCAAGAGCATACTAAGGAGGCTTCCAGCAATGGCCAAATGTATTACGGTACCGTTTGGCAGCCTTGGCTGGACAGAATGAGTGAGTATAAGGAGGAAATCGCCAAGATCGCAGAGGCCATTTCATGAATTCTGAACATTTATACACCGCGCTAATAGACGTTCTCTCCTATCGTTATCGATTGGATAGAGACATTCAAACAGGCAACGAAGTTTTCAGGGAAGACCTTGAGCAGGCTCTTTCTGTTTTTGATGGCATAAATACATCTGTTTTTGGCGTCCAAGCAATATCAGATACTATAATACTAACGTGCAACTCACATGAAAGAGTTTATGAGTTTTTTGAAATTATAAAAAAGGTATTTTTTGCGTTTATGTCGAAAAGACTATTCATCCGTGGCGGTGTGGCCTATTCAAAACATTTTGAAAGTGGAAGGATAACTTATAGTCATGCGGTTGCGAAAGCCTACGAGTTAGAGAGCAAAGCTTCGATATATCCCCGAATAGTAGTCGACGAAAATATTGTAAGAATGCACCAGTCTTCGGAGAAAATTTCAGGATTTTTGGGCAATAAGACAGTGCTGGTCCAAAATGGCATTTATTTTTTGGATGTGCTTGACCAAAGCAGTTGGAATGACGCTTACGCATATGCAAGACTTATTTACGAACAAGACCGTGAGACAATTTTAAAAAATGAAAACGCATTTTTGAAGCATGCGTGGTTCGAAAACTATTTGTTTTCGTCTGATCATGCCGATTCTAGAAAAGTGCGTTACATTGAATCGGCATGTCACGTTTGATTGAACAAAGGGCTTCAGTCGACAGGTTTTTCGCTGCCGCTCCAAACCAGCGGCTGAGCCCAAGCGTTATATAGCCCAACTAATTTTAGGAGTAAGCATGAGCCAAGAGTCAAAAAAAAATTGTACTGCCTGTGGAGGCACTGGCGTAAACAAAGCAAATCTTCAAGATATGGGTGACGATCAAAAAAAGGGTGGTATTGAGTATCAGCCAATTGAGTGTCAACCTTGCAAAGGCACAGGCAAAGAGCCTGAATAAGCCAATGCAATATAAAAAGTTGCTGTTGGCACCACTGTGTGGCTTGGACCTCCGCACTCCTTGCTTCGACCCAAAAGCAAAGCAAAGCGTTAGATTTTTCAAGGAATCGTATGCAAGACTATTTTGAACAGTTGGAGAATGAACTTGAAGCCATCAAGCAGCTTGGATCGAGAAGCGGTGCAAATGGTTTCTTTGGTCAAGAAGCATTACGTTTTTATTCTATAGCAGGAACTCTTCTTAAGAGCTTTAGCTGTGACAAAGATGCTGACGTAGATGAGCGCTATATAACTCATATTCTTTCCAGATCCATCCTCGAAAACTATTTCTGGGTTATCTACTTATTTGACGACCCTGCTCAAACAGCCAGTCGATACGCGGGTCTGGTTGATGCTTTCAAGCTGGATTACCACAAGCTGTTAAATGAGCCGCTGTTGCCTCATAAAGATAAGCTAGAGTCTTCAGACCCTTCTTGGTCAAGTCTGAATCGAGCAATGGGTGTAAATAGCGTGCTTGCCCAAGTTAAAAACGATTACGGTGATAGGCTAAATTACCTATATTTTATTTACCGTATCACCAGTTTTGACACGCATGGAAAGAGTTTAGATGCCATTTTTCAAGAGGCATTCGGAAAGCAAGTGAATTTCCCGGTGTTGGATATTGGCTATGCAATTAAACTCATTGCCAAACAATATATGGTGACATTGGATCAGCTTAGAAATGCAGGTGAAATCTAACAACTTACTGCCCTCGGAAAAAATTACTCGCTGCGCTCCTAATTTTCCGGTGAGCAAGGCGTTAGATTTAAGAGTGTGTATGAAGTTAATCACAAATACGAAAGATGAATCGCACGCTACCGTCATCTGCAAGCTGATTCGCGAGTCAGCTTCGTGCTTCCTCTGCACCAGCTTTCTAAGCGCCGACGGGCTCGAAATAATCTTGCCTCCGTTGCTTGAGTCGATAAAAAGTAACCAGCTAGACGTTCAAGTTATTTCCAACGGCGAGGCCCAATACACTCGTCCAGCGGTAATCCGTCATCTTGGCAAAGTGGCCGAGCTTAAACATTGCGTTTTTAAAGATAATGAAAAGCGGCTGCATACGAAGCTATATTACTTCGAAGGGCCAGCCGGTTACACTTGTCTTATTGGCTCAGCAAACTTAACCCGAAACGGTTTGCTCGAGAATGAGGAATTGTCAGTCATGTATGAAGGCGAATTCGGATCTTTAGAGCATCGCTCAATAGCTAGCTATCGCGATTCACTGCTTAAACAGATGGGAGTGAAAATCTAAAAAATCGCTGCAGTTGATCGCTACTGCGTGGCGACAACTGAGTTTAGGCTTTATATGTGTTTCACCTATAGGCTAAGGAAGGGTTTTGGATGACTGACCACCTCGGTTCTTGCCTGTGTGGCACAGTGAAATTTGAGGTTCATGGGCAATTCGACAGCTTTTACCTGTGTCATTGTGAGTGGTGCCAAAAGGATACGGGGTCTGCTTACGCAGCAAATCTATTTTCGCAGTCAGCTAAACTGGCCTGGATAGCGGGTGTAGATGCTGTGACCTCCTTTACGCTTCCAGGCACTCGTCATAGCAAGAGCTTTTGTAAGCTTTGTGGTTCAGCGTTGCCAAGCATTCAGGTCGCAGGGTTGCTCGTCGTCCCTGCAGGGTGTTTGGACATTGAAATCACTATGTTGCCAACGGCGCACATCTTTACATCCAGCAAGGCTGCTTGGGGCCAAGGGCTAAGGGATGTGCCGGAATTCGGTGGGCTGCCGCATTGAATACCCCCTCATGACTGGTATCTGGTGGTCATTACACGTGGAAGAACCTGGGCAGCACGCCGCAAAGCCAACTGCCCTGTAAAGAGCAAGGAAGGAAGGTATACGGTGACTATTAGTGATGATCAGGTATTGCCGGCGCCGGTGCTATAAGCCGCAAAGGGGGTCAAAGTCGTGAGCTCTTTGATTGAATGAAAACGGCAACGGCGATCAGTACAAATCCGACCACGAGCCCGACATCCAGTCTCTCCGACAACAGCAACACGGAGCTTAATAGGCCAACCACCGGTATCCCCAGAAAGCTGATCGTGCTAGAAATTGCGGGCATGGTTCGGGCAATATGCAACATACCCCAAAAGACGAAGGTCGTGGAAACGATACCGACGTAGGTCGTCACCAACAGGCTTCGAATATCTAGACCTTGAAACAAAGAGACGTCACTGAAAGCGATTGTCAGTGATGATAGCCCAAGGGTCGCAGCCAGAAGTTGCCACGGTAGTAGCTGTAATGTCGACCATCTGGAAGGGTAGCGTCGCAAAAGTGCTATTTGGAAGGCCCAGACAACGGCCGCGAGCAACAGTAGTCCGTTACCAACTAGGGCTTGTGCATTAGATAAAACATGATTAGACGGGAGAAAAAGAAACGCCAAACCGGCAAGCCCGAAAACTAGACTTGCAATGACGGAACGATCGAGTTTTTCATCCAGCCATAACACAGCCAGAGGTATCATCCAGATTGGGCTAGTATACGCCAGCAGCGCTGCGCGTCCGGCCGGGACCATGGTGACACCGACTGTGATCAACCAGAGGAATGCCCCCATTTGCAGGCAGGCCACCGAAATGATTGGAAACCAGACCTCACGACCGGGGATACGAAACTGACGAGTCATTTTTACCAATACGAAAGCACTGATAGTGGCAAAAACAAGACGCCATATAAGAAACACTTGAGGAGACATGTTGCCTAGAGTCATTTTCATGAGTGGCCAGGACAGTCCACCTCCGATGATAACTCCTGCGAATATGAAACCAGTCCCACGGCCAGTCAAGCGAGAAATTGAGTTCCCTAGCAGTTTATCGTGATTCATCATTTATTCCTTGTGGGCTTTTAGTTGCTCTGTCAGGCTCGAAATAATCGCAGCGGAGCGATGGGCGAGGAGGGGGAAAGTACCTGCATCACCTACTCCATGACTCGGAGCGGAGAAGCTGGTCATAAATATGGGTAGTCGATGCCCAGATTCACCGATGATGCCTAGACTGTAGTCGGGGGCAATATATAGATTTCCACCTCGGTCATGTTCTATACTGCTCTTGAGGTCTTTCAAAATGCTGGGTGTTTTGTGCGAATTAATCCCTCGTTCAAGCCGCTCGAATCCAGTTGCTACGATCACGGCATCAGCTTTAATTGAGCTCTGTGTACTGCTGTGCTTTTCTCGAATAAATAAATTTATACTTCTATTTATAGTGGCTTTTTCTATTTCGCAATAATTTTTAAGTTCCATGCGAGGCTGACCTTGAAGGTGGTCTTCATACCAAAGGCGATAAATCTCATCAAGGGCATCCTTGTCAGCACGTCCATAAACGGCGGTTTCTAATTCAGTGTTTATCTGTCGTCGCGAATCGGCATCACGACGCTGGAACCATTCTACAAAATCAGGAAAGAAAATGTGTTCCGTGAAAGGGCTAAGGTCTTTTTGTCGGAAACCAATACCTCTTGTTATGGCGGTAATCTCGACGCCAGGCTTTCTATATAGATCAATCAATATTTCAACAGCGCTTTGACTGGCGCCAACCACAGCGAATTTGTTGCATCCATCCTTGATCGCTTGATTTGTCTTTTTTTGGTAGTCCGTTAAATGGTATACACGCTCACCAAGGTATGGTTCTAGTTCCTCCGGTATTATTGGCTTCCCACCAGTCCCCAACGCAACTGATCGGCCGAGATACTCTTTGCCATCTTCCGTGATGACTCGGAAAACTGAAGCTCCATTCTTCAACGTTTGCTCAATTTTTGTCACGTGTTGACCAAGCTTAACTATCTCCAAGAAATGTGATGCAACCCACTGTACATATAGCGACCACTCTAAACGGAAAGGAAAGGTTGTCGGGACGTTTAAAAAATTGAGCAGCCTGTTGTGTGACTTTAAATAGTTAAGGAACGTGTAGTCACTCGTTGGATCAATTGGTGTAATGAAGTCCCGATGTGGGCTATGTTGGATATCAGTCCCAGGGACCATCATTCCATTTTGCCAAGTCAATTCATCACGCTTCTCCAGAAAAACCATGTTTATATTGGTTTCTTTTTGCGTGGCATGTACCGCTAGGCCGATATTGTTTGGCCCAAACCCCCACTCCAATCAAATCATATATTTTAGTCATGGCGTGATCCTCAATAGTATCTGCGAGGTGGGCATTGCTTTGAAATATATAGTTTATCTACATTTAAAAAATATGGGAAATTGCGTTTCACATGTGGCGGCAGCCATGAGGTTGTTGTGTAGCTTTTTTTCGATATTTTTCTTGATTCTCATAGGCATGTTTTCTTGAGACAGGTCTTGAAAGCCATTCTGTCGTTTTTCAAATGTTGTTTTTGTTGCTATCATTGTATTAAATTAATCTAATTGTATGCTCTCATTAGCGCATACGGAAATCAGAATTTTTGATATGCGGAGATCAGCAGCAATGATGCGACTCGAATTTCGACACCTCGAGACGGCCTATTGGATCTATAGGCTCGGTTCTTACGGTGCAGCTGCGGAAAGGCTCAATACCACACAACCCAATATTTCCATGCGCATCGCCGACATGGAGGAACGTATTGGCAGCGTTGTGTTCCAGCGTGGAAAGCGGCCGGTGACTCTTACTGCTGCTGGTCGCGAACTGATCGGATACGCGGAGCGTATTCTGGCCTTGCGCGATGAGCTGTCTTCAGTTTTCGAGGATGGGCAAGAGGCTACTGGCCGAATTCGAGTAGGGTGTACCGAGACGGTAGCGCTCTGGTGGCTCGCCGATTTTACGTTAGATGTGCAGCGCGCCATGCCGAATATCGAGCTTGATATAGATGTCGACATTACAGAAAAAACCTGGGATAAGCTGTGCAACGGCACAATAGATCTTGCTTTGGTCCCCGATGATCAACTTCAGGAACGGGTTATCAGGCACAGCCTTGGCCATGCGTCTATTGCCTGGATGGGGGCTGCCGAATTGGTGCAAACAAGGTCGACATTGGAAACCATGAATTTAATTCGGCGATCCATCCTGAGCCTGTCACCCGGATCGCGTTTGTATGCCGACCAATTTCGCTGGCTTGATATGCAGGATATTCGTCCAGACCGTCTGACCTACTGCAATACGATGAGTGTCACGGCGAGGTTGGCATGTGAAGGCGCCGGTGTTGCATTGCTACCGCCGGATCTGTTTTCTGACGACAGTCAGTTACAGGCATTGAAAGTTCAGCCAGCATTTGCTTCTCTGCCTTTCGTTGCTACCTATCTATCTCCCGCTTTCTCTCCATCGGTCGAGCGGATAGCCAAGCTGGCAGTGGCGAATAGCGGATTTCATCTGGGCGAGTCGCAGCCATAATGCCTCGCAAGCGGCCGCTCGGCGGGTTGAATCCTCCACTTACGCCATCACCTAGTAGGGAAGAGCCGCCATCAGGGCGTTGCTCGGTTCATCGTTTCAATGCGTTTCATGGGAGGATCGCCATGCCTTTTGCACCGTCCAGCATGCAAGTCGAAAGCACCGCCTTCACGCCGAATGGGGCGATTCCGAAGCGCCATTCGGCGGAAGGTGACGATGTGTCCCCGGCCCTGAGCTGGAAGGATGCGCCGTCGGGGACCAAGGGCTTCGCGGTGATCTGCCACGATCCTGATGCGCCGTTGGTGAAGGATGGCAGCTACGGCTACGTCCATTGGCTGCTCTACAACCTGCCGGCGGATGTCACGTCGCTGGAAGAGGGCACGAAGACAGGCACCGCCGGTATCAACGATGGCGGTGCCATCGGCTACGGTGGCCCCATGCCGCCGGAGGGCCACGGGACGCACCAGTATTATTTCTGGGTGCTGGCGCTGGACACCCAAACCGAACTGCCCGAGGGACTGACGCAGCCGGAGCTGCTCAACAAGCTTGAGCCGCACATTCTGGGCATGAATCGGTTGGTGGGGACGTATCGCCGCGACTGATTCGTCTTTGACGGTTTAGACCCCGCTTCACATGCGCTCGGCGCCTTCCCTTGGGAGGCGCCGAGTGTCGTTTGGGGCCGGGTTCAGCGATAGCCGTCCATCAATTCACGTACCAGTGGCGTGTCGGCGTCGCGGTGGGTGGGGAGTTCGAAGCGGGCGCGGGCGATGGCGGTGCGCGAGAGCTGGGCTTCGATCAGCGTTTCGCCGTCCTCGGCCAGGGCGAGGGTGTCGCCGCGCGGGCCGAGAATGCGCGAGCCGCCCCAGAAGTGGCTGTTGCCTTCGGGGCCGAAGCGGTTGGCCATGATTACGGGGGTGCCGTAGGTCATGGCGTAGAACTGCAGGTTGACGGCCCAGTTCTGCTCGTTGGAGAAGTCGTCGCTGACGATGCCCGAGGCCGAGTTGATCGGTGCGCACAGCACGGTGGGGCGGGCCAGCAGGGCGGCGTGCACCAACCCCGGGTTCCACAGGTCGGCGCAGATCAGCGAGGTCGCCGACCAGCCGGGACACACCGGAAGATGCGTGAGCTCGCTGCCATGGGTGAACAGCTTGCCTTCTTCCAGGCCACCGTAGGTGGGCAGGTTGAGCTTGCGGTGCACGGCCTGAAGCTTGCCGTGCTGGAGAATCGCCAGGGCGTTGTAGTACTCGCCGGGGCTGGCCTCCTCGACGAAGCCGACCACCACCTGCATCTCGCCGGCGGCGCGGGCCAGCTCGGCCAGGCGCGGATCATGAGCCGGGCAGGCCACGTCGATCACCCGGTTGCCCAGGCCGTAGCCGGTCAGCGAGAGCTCGGGGAAGACCAGCAATTCGAGCCCCTTGCGGCGTGCATCGGCAATGAACGCGAGATGGCGTTCGAGGTTGGCGTCGACATCGCCGAGGCTGGCGTTGATCTGCGCGGCGCCGACGCGCAGGTGATCCTGATAGTGCATGGTGGCGTCTCGCTACGCTGGGTCTGAAAGATGCCGGCGCGTGCCTCGCCGGCGAGGCGGATCATCCCACCCGCGCGGCGTTGCTTCAAGGCGCGCCGAGCAGCGCCAGCAGGTCGCTTGCCGGGCGGGTCTCGAGGCTCATCACCACGTCCTGCAACCGGGCTGCCCGCTCGCCCAGCACGGGCTCGGCCAGTGCCCGGTACTTGGCGACGACCTCGTCGTCCGAGAGCGGGCAATCGTGATTGCCGCGCGCCTCGAAGTCGGCACTTTCGATGATCTCGCCGCTTTCCAGATGCAGACGGGCGCGCGCCCAGCGCTCGGCGGGAAAGCGGGCGTTGAAGGTGTCGTCCTCGTGAATCTCCACCCGGCTGGCCAGGGCCTTGAGATCCGGGGCGTCGAGTTCGTCGCTGACGCCCGCGACATCCACGGTGCCTCGGCCCAGGGCGCAGGCGACGGACCAGGGCAGGCTGTACTGAGCCTGCTCGGTGGTGGTCGGGTGCGTCACATGCAGGCGCTTGCCCTCGTGGAAGGTGACGATCTCGATGCGCGCGATGGCGGCGGGGGCGCGTTGCTCGGCGGGCAGTGACAGCACGGCTTCCACCGCGGGCTGGGCCCAGCGGCAGACCGGGTAGGCCTTGAAGTACTGCTCTTGGAGATACCAGCGCTCGCCCAGGTCCTGCCAGAGCGCGGCTACGTCCGGTGCGGTCACGGTCAGCGCCGGGGCGCCGGTGAAGCCGTCCTCGGCCAGCAGGGCGGCGGAGATGCCGGTCATCGCGCCCCAGCCGGAGCCGTCCTTGAGCATCGTGGGATGGTCGATGCAGCGCATCATCTGGCTGCGCGGGCCATAGAACTCGGCGATGCCGAGGGCATGATGCAGGGTCTCGACATCGGCTCCGCGCAGGCGCGCGGCCACGGCGGCCACTCCCAGGGCATTCCAGGCGCCGGAGGTGTGGTAGTCCGGGCTGGTGGCGTGCAGGGCGATCCCCGCGCGGGTGGCGATCTCGTAGCCGTAGGCGAGCAGGGCGAGGAAGTCGCGCCCGGAGAGGTCGGCCACCTCGGGCAGCGCCAGCAAGCCGGGCAGCAGGGCCACGCCGGCATGACCCTTGGTCAGCACCTGGCCGTCGTGGGCGTCGAGCGCGTCGATCAGCCAGGCCCCGTGCAGGGCGACGCCGGTGGGCGAGGCCTTTCCGGCGGTGAACAGCAGCGGGCGGTCGCCGCCATGCTGGGAGGTCACGAAGCGCGTGGCCTTGTCGGCCAGCGGCGTGCGGGTGGCGCCGGCGGCCACGCCCAGCAGGTCGAGCAGGCAGCGCTTGGCCTGGTGGAGGTGGGCGTCGTCCAGGGCGGAGAGATCGACCCCGTGCATCCAGTCGAGGGGGGCGTGGTCGTGCATGGCAGTGGCCTCGGGTGCTGGCGAAGAAAGGCGTGACGAAAGACGGGGCCGGTATGAGACGGCCCGCGTCGCGGTCGGCGGCGGAGCCTGGCTCCGCGTGCCGGTTACAGCAGGTCGTGCTCCTCGAGGAAGCGCTCGGCGACCTTCTCGACGGGCTGCTTGTCGACGTCGACCTTGGCGTTGAGGCGCGCCATGGTGCTGTCATCGAGCAGGGCGGAGAGCGCGTTCATGCGTTCGTCGAGATCGGGGTTCGCCTCGAGCGTTTCCTCGCGGACCACCGGGGTCAGCGCATAGTCGGGGAAGAAGTTCTTGTCGTCCTCGAGGACGGTCAGGTCCAGGGCCGGGATGCGCCCGTTGGTCGCCGTGGTCATCGCCACGTCGACTTCTTCCTGATCCAGCGAGGTCAGGGTCAGGCCCTGGTCCATCCGCTTCACGTTGCGCCGGCCGAACTCGAAGCCATAGGTCTCCTGCATCGGGCGCAGGCCGTCATCGCGCGAGTAGAAGGTCGCGTTGGAGGCGAGCACAAGTTCCTGGCCGCCATTGATGACGTCGGCGAGATCGGAAATGGTGGCGATGCCGCGTGCTTCGGCGTCGTCTTTGCGCATGGCCAGGGCGTAGGTGTTGTTGGCCTCGGAGGGCTCGAGCCAGATCAGCCCCTTCTCGGCGTCGAGTTCCTTGACGCGCTCGTAGGTGGCCTCCGGCGAGAGGTCCTCGGTCACCTTGTTGTAGCTGATCAGCGAGGTGCCGGTGTATTCCCAGTAGAGATCCACCTGGCCGCTCTCCTGGGCGCGGCGCAGCACCGTGGTGCCCATGCCGGCGCGCTGGTCCACCTCGTAGCCATGGGCCTGGAGGTATTGCGTGGTCATGCTTGACAGGATGAGCTGTTCGGTGAAGTTCTTGCCGCCGACGGTGATGTCCTCGGCGTGGGCGGCGGTACTGGTGAGGGGGCTGACGAGGGTGCTGGCGAGAGCCAGGCCGCCGATCAGCGGGAGCAGGGATTGTCGCATGGGTGACACTCTTGCCTGAGAAGGGGAAAGCAGCGGGCACCGTGCGCCGTCGACCGGCACGGTGCCCGCTGTCTGCGGAACGGCGATTACAGCAGGTCGTTTTCCTCGAGGAAGTTCTCGGCGACCCGTTCGATGGATGTCTTGTCGACATCGACCCGGGCGTTGAGGGTGGACATGGTGTCGTTGTCGAGCAGGCCGGAGAGGGTATTCATCTGCTCGGCGAGCTCGGGGTTGGCGTCCAGGGTCGCCTGGCGCACCACTGGTGTCAGCGCGTAGGCCGGGAAGAAGTTCTGGTCATCCTCGAGCACCTGGAAGTCGAAGGCGGGGATACGGCCGTCGGTGGCGAACACCAGCCCCACGTCGACCTGCTCGTCGCGCAGCGCCTGGTAGACGAGGCCGGAGTCCATACGCTTGACGTCGCCACGCCCGGCGCGGAATTCATAGGCCTGCTGCAGCGGGCGCCAGCCGTCTTCACGGGCGTAGAATTCGGCGTTCATGGCGAAGGTCAGCCCCTGCTCGTCGTTGACCGCCTGGGCCAGGTCGCTGAGCGTGGTGATGCCGGTTTCCTCGACGCTCTCCTTGCGCATGGCCAGCGCGTAGGTGTTGTTGGCGTCGGAGGGCTCGAGCCATACCAGGCCCTTCTCGGCGTCGAGTTCCTTGACCTTCTGGTAGGTCTCGTCGACGGTCAACCCTTCGGCGGATTCGTCGTTGTAGTTGATCAGCGAGGTGCCGGTGTATTCCCAGTAGAGGTCGATCTGGCCGTTTTCCTGGGCCTGACGGAGGACGGCGGAGCCCAGCCCGGCGCGCTTCTCGACGTCGTAGCCGAGGCCTTCCAGGTACTGGGTGGTCATGCTGGAAAGGATCTGCTGCTCGGTGAAGTTCTTGCCGCCGACCACGATTTCGTTCGCCTGGGCGGTGGCCAGGCTGCCGGCCAGCACTGCGCCGGTGAGCAGGGGCATCAAGGTTTTCATGGTGTCGCTCCTTTCGTTGCTTGTTGGACAGCCGTTGCTTGCTGGATAACGGTCGATTGTCGGTATCGTGCTTGTCGAATGGCGTCGCTTGCCGGGGGCGAGCCGTCGAGGCGCCCGCTAGGCGCGGCCCGGATTCACCCCGCGTGGCACCACCACGAAGGCGGTGATGGCGATGAGCATGTCCACCACGACCGCCAGCAACGCCGTGGGAATCGCGCCGGAGAGCATCATGACCGGGTCGTAGAGGTCGATGCCGGTGAAGATCAGCTCGCCGAGACCGCCCGCGCCGATCAGGAAGGCCAGAGGCACCGTACCGATATTGATCGCCAGCGCCGTGCGGATGCCGGCGAAGATGACGTACAAGGCATTGGGCAGTTCGACCCGCAGCAGGCGCTGGGTGGGCGACATGCCGATCCCCGCCGCGGCCTCCTTGAGGGCCGGATCGACGCCCTTGAGCCCGGTATAGGTGTTGCGGGCGATGGGCAGCAGCGTGGCTACGAAGAGCCCGAAGACCGCCGGGACGGTGCCGATGCCGAGAAAGCTCATCGACAGCGCCAGCACGGCCAGCGTGGGAATGGTGGTGCCCACGTTGAGGACCTGCATCATGGATTCGGCGACCCGTGCCATGCTGGGGCGCGACAGCCAGATACCCAGCGGAATGGCGACCAGGATCGCCAGGCCGCCGGACATGGCGGTCAGCCACAGGTGCTGCACGGCCAGGTAATGGACGTCGGGCAGATAGAAGATGAAGTCGTCGATCACGCCGCTGGACTGACTCCAGACACCGGCGAGGAAGACGGCCACCAGCACCAGCAAACGCCCGGCGCCGGCAAGATTCAGCGTCGGCATGGGCTTACTCCTTGGGGGCCGATGACGGAGAGGCCTCGTCGAGCGCGACGCCGTCATCGCCCTTGGAATGGGCGCGGTAGCGCGACCCCAGGTGATGGGTGATCGCGCGCTGGGTGATCTGGCCGACGATGCGGCCGTCGTCGTCGACGCAAGGCACCCAGGTCATGTCGTGGGCGAACATCAGCGAGGCGACCTTGCGCAGGTCGTCGTCGAGGCTGACCACCACCGGCACGCTCTGGTAGTGATCGCGACAATGGCCTTGGGTGGTGCGGGCGACGGGGGCGGTGATGATGCCCACCGGCTGACGCTTGTGGTTCACCATCACGATGCTGTTCTGGTACCCGTAGGACTCGATGCGCTGAAGGGCGGTGGCCAGGGTGTCGTCCGGGCGGACGAGGCCGATTTCCTCGCTGGCCAGATCGCGGACCTTGACCAGGTTGAGGCGCTTCAGCGCCCGGTCTTCGCCCAGGAAGGATTCGACGAAGTCGTTCTTGGGCGCAGCGAGCAGCTCGTCCGGCTCCGAGTACTGGACCAGCTTGCCGGCGCGGAAGATGGCGATGCGGTCGCCCATCTTGATCGCTTCGTCGATATCGTGGCTGACGAACATGATCGTCTTCTTGAGCTCCTGCTGCATCTTCAGGAACTCGTCCTGGATCACCGCCCGGTTGATCGGGTCGATGGCGCCGAACGGTTCGTCCATCAGCATCACGGGGGGATCGGCGGCCAGCGCCCGGGCCACGCCGATGCGCTGCTGCTGCCCGCCGGAAAGCTCGCTGGGATAACGCTTGAGGAAGGCGTCCGGCTCCAGCGCGATCATGTGCATCATCTCGCGGGCGCGCTCCCGGTACTTGGCCTTGTCCCAGCCCAGCAGCTTGGGCACCACGGTGATGTTCTCCTCGATGGTCATGTTGGGGAACAGACCGATCTGCTGGATCACGTAGCCGATGTTGCGGCGCAGGTCCTGGGTGTCGAGGCTGGTGGTGTCCTCGCCGTTGATGAACACCTTGCCCGAGGTCGGGCGGATGATGCGGTTGATCATCTTCAGGGTGGTGGTCTTGCCGCAGCCGGAGGGGCCGAGCAGGATGCAGATCTCGCCGCTCGGCACCTCCATGCTGATGTGGTCGGCGGCGGTCACCGCGCCCTTGGGCGTGTCGAAGACCTTGGTCAAGTTGTCGAGTCGAATCATGAAGCGGTCCTTGTCGGGTCGGCAGCCTGTTGTAGTTTGCAGCGCGTGGAGCGGAGGCGAATCAGGTGGTGGCGGCGCGTTCCATGCCCTTGGGCGTCAGCCGCTTCTGCAGGGCCAGCAGCGCATAGTCGACGATGATCGCCAACACGCTGACGGCCACGGCGCCGAGGATCAGCTGACGGGGATCGGACTGGGAAATGCCGCGGCTGATGAGCGTGCCGAGCCCGCCGGCGCCGATGTAGGCGGCGATCGCCATGACGCCGATGTTGAGCACCACGGCGGTACGCACGCCGGCCATGATCACCGGCACGGCGAGCGGAATCTCGACCATGCGCAGGCGCTGGTTCTGGCTCATGCCCACGCCGCGCGCGGCTTCGCGCAGGGCCGGGTCGACGTTGTTGATGGCGGTGTAGGTGTTGCGGATGATCGGCAGCTGCGAGTACAGCAGCACCGCGATGACCGCCGGCATGTAGCCGATGCCCTGGCCGATGATCGAGAGGATCGGAATCATGATCCCGAACAGCGCGATGGAGGGAATGGTCACGATGATCGAGGCGATGTAGAGCACGGTCTTGGCGATGCGCTCGTTCTTGGTGATGGCGATGCCGATGGGAACGCCGGTCAGCGTGGCGATCCCCACCGCGACACCCACCAGACTGATGTGCTCGAGGGTGAGGGTCCCCAGCAACTCGAGATTGTCGAGAAAATATTGCAGTAATTCCACGGCACGGACCTCGCACTCGCGATGGAGTGGTTTGTTTGAACTCGTATAAATTTCTTATATGAAAGGCTTTTTATAAGTTCGTATTATGTGATGAGCATAACACGCTCTCCGCAAGTGCCCCCCGTTTTGGGCATTAGGATGTGTCATATCATTCATTTTCAGTGGCAATGAGCGTTCGATAGGCAACGCATCGACTTCGCCGTATGCTCGTCGACGATAATGCCGTGTTTTGATTTTCCTTGCAGGAGGCCGCCCCTTGAGCACTCGCCGGACGAATTATCGACTCGCCGCCGCCCAGATGAACTGCGTCCTGGCCGATGTCGCGTGCAATCTCGAGACGCATCGTCGCGTCATCGAATCGGCGCGCCACCGGGAGGTCGATGTCCTGGTGTTCCCCGAGCTTTCGTTGACCGGTTACAACCTGGGCGCGCGCGTCCCCGAGGTCGCGATGGACCGCGATGATCCGCGTCTGCTTCAGCTGGCGGATGCCGCCGGCGACATGCTGACCGTGGTGGGCTTCGTCGAGCGCTGCGCCCGCGGCGAGTACGCCAATGCCATGGCGTGTCTGTGCGAGGGGCGGGTCGTCGCCGTGCATCGCAAGCTCAACCTCTGCACCTACGGCGGGCACGAGGAGGGCAAGCATTTCGGCAAGGGGCAGACGCTCACCGTCACCGATGCCGACGGCCTCGCCTGCGGGGTGATGATCTGCGCCGACCTGTGGAATCCGGGCCTGGCCCACGCGGCCATGCTGGAGCGGCCCGACGTGATGCTGGCGCCGGTCAACGCGGCGACGGGAATGGTCGATGGCGATTTCGACGACGAAGGCAACTGGCTGATCTGCCTGAAGTTCTACGCCATGATGTACGCCACGCCGATGGTCATGGCGCATCGCTACGGGGCCGAGGGCGATGGCTGGTTCTGGGGCGGTAGCTGCATCGTCGGCGTCGACGGCCGGGTGCTGGCGCGGGCCGAGGACAGCGAGACCCTCGTCAGCGCCGACATCGACACCGACGAGATCGACGCCGCGCGCTTCGCGATGCCGACCCACCGCGACGCCGACACGCCGCTGGTAGCCTCGTTGATGGCGCAGCGGCTGGAGCGGGAGCGTCGCGGCTGAGGCCCTGGCGCTCCGTGCCTGCGGGTGTCTCCCGTCTGTATCCAGTCCGCGTCGAGTCCGTGAAACCGAGTGCGTAAAACGTAGAGGGTCCGTTGCCGGGAGGACCGGGGCCGCTGCCGAGTGAAACGGGGGCGGAGTCACGCCGGCCTCGCGCGGCGCCGCTCTGCGGCGCCGACTGTCGCCATCTCAGTGCTCAGAGGGGGTCAGCTCGGGGCGCGTGAACGGTAGCTTCGACAAGACGGCATAGCACAGCGCTGCGGCGATGACGCCCACCAGCGGCGGCAGGATCGGGGAGAAGTACGCCATGCCGGAGCCCACCGCGTAGGATGCCAGGCCGGTCCAGTTGAAGGCGGGCAAGTTGGCGCTGTTCAGCGTCGGATAGCGGCCCTTATGGCGGCACCAGAAGTCCGCCATGATCACGCCCCCGATCGGCGGGATGAAGGTGCCGAGCAGCACCAGGAACGGAATCAGGAGGTTGTACATCCCGCCCACGGCCAGCACGGTGCCGATGGCGGCGCCGGTTACGGTGACCACCCTGCGTTTATCGGTACGCAGCAGGTTGCAGCCGGCGACCGCGAAGTTGTAGATGGTGTTGTCCTGGGTGGTCCAGATGTTGAGGAACAGCATCAGCACGGCAAGTACCACGAAGCCCTGGGCCAGCATGACATCGACGATATCCGCCTGCTGGTAGATCATCGCCCCCAGTGCGCCGGTCAGCACCATCAGGCCGTTGCCGATGAAGAAGGCGGCCAGCGTGGCGATTACGGCGATCTTCGGGGTGCGGGCGAAACGACTCCAGTTGGTGGCCTGGGTGCCGCCGCTGATGAAAGTCCCGATCACCACGGTGATGGCGGCGGCAAAGCTCATGCTCTCGGAGGGCGTCTGGCCCGCAAGGCCGGAAAGCCCGCCGACATCCACCATGCCGGTGTAGAGGCTGATCAGGATGAACAGCATCATCGCCGGGACGGCAAAGCGAGAAAGCAGGTCCAGTCCGCGAAAGCCGACCATCGCAGTGATGCAAAAGGCGAAGCCGAACAGCACCATCAGCGGAATCTTGAGCGACTCCGGCAGGCCGGTGGTCTTGACCAGGACCACGGCGATGGTGGCGGTGCCCCAGGCGTACCAGCCGATCTGGGTGAAGCCGAGCACGAAGTCGGACACTTTGCTGCCCACCTCGCCAAAGCAGAAACGCCCCATCAGCACGGAGTTGAGGCCGCTCTTGCAGGCGATATAACCCAGGGCCGCCGCATAGGCGCCCAGCAGCAGGTTGCCGACAAGAATCACCCCCAGCAGCTCGCCGAACGGGAAGGCGACGCCGAGCGAGCCGCCCGCCCACATGGTGGCGGTGAAAAAGGTAAAACCGAGCAGTACAACCGAGGTGGAGAGCAGCCCTTTGCGTTCGCTGCTGGGGACTTCGCTCAAAGGGTAGTCCGAGTGTTCCATCGTATGCTCCGCGGAGAGTTGGCATGCAGCACTGGCATGAAGCGTAGGGATGACGCCTTAGCATGAGTCGTGCGGGATCGTCTTGCTGCACCATGCATGAAGCAAGAGTCGTTCCACTCCTGGGCGGAATGGCCACGATCGTGCGCAGTGGCCGCTTCCTGCTTGCCGATGAGGCCATGGCGCGGACAACGTGCGCGATCAACGCCGCGATGCGAGGCGGTCGTGGCGCGCGAGCCTTGCATCATCATGGTGCACGGGTGGCCATTATGAGGCATGGCGTCTTGAGACGTAAAAACGCCCGAGGTACTGCCTCGGGCGTTTTGATGCCAGCGGGGGCATCCTCAGCAGCTGTCGTGCTTCTGTCGTGCTTCGTGGTGTCCCGTTGGGGGCTTACACCCAGCGGCGACGGCGTCGCGTCTTCCAGCGCCGGTCGATGAAGCGCTCGCCGCCCTCGAAGGCCTGCAGGTGCGCCTCCAGGTAGAACCACTCGGCATCGCAACTCAACTCCGCCCAGGTCTCGGTGTGTACCTGCCAGTCGTCGCGCTGAAAGGCCTGGCGCCAGCTCTTGCTCATGGTCGCGGTGGCCGGGGCCTCGGGATGGATGGCGTAGCGCTCGTCCGCCGAGGCGATGTTGGTCAGGCCGTGGTCGTAGGCGATCTCGCCGAAGTCGTCGATGATGGCATGCCGGGTCCAGCCGTCGGTCAGCGAGTGGGTGACGTCCCGGGACTGTTCGCCCGCGCGCACGACCCGGTGCTGCATGGGTCCGGAAAACACCGCCGGTTCGAACTGCACGGGCGGCGTATCGTGCGGGGGCCGCTGGGGCAGCGTGAGCCGCGAGTCAGCCTCGTGCAGGGTCAGCGTCACCGGATAAGGGCTCGGCCAGACCAGCGGCCAGTAGGCGGTGGTCACCGAGACGCGCAGCCGATGCCCGGCAATGAAGCGATAGCAGGTCTGGTTCAGTGACACGGTCACGTCGAGCGGCGTATCGCACGGCACCTCGGAAGGCGTGACGTGACTGTCGCGGTGGCAGAGGTTGAGCACGCCGTAGGAGACGCGCTGCGACACGCCCTCGGGCGAGACGTCGCACACGCGCACGATCAGGTTGGCGCGCGGCTGGTCGACGCTGACCCGCAGCGAGAGCGTGGGGCGCCCCAGGATCACCGTGTCGGACGCCAGCGGCTCGGTGTCGTAGGTCAGCGAGTGGGCGTCGTCGCCACGCTGGTCGCCGGCGATCTCGGGGCCGCTGCTGTGGGGGATGTACTCACCGCATTGCAGGCCATTGTCGGCCGGGGCGCGCAGTCTGACCACCCTCGGGCGGGCGGCGCCGTCTTCCGCGGCCTGCAGTTCGCCGTTGCCCAGCGCCAGCTCGCGGGAGGCGATGTGCGGGCTCGGCCACTGGGTCTCGGCGAGCCATTCGCCGGGCACTTCGAGGCGTTGCGGATCGGCCTCGGAAAAGGACGGACAGAACACGCGGTACAGCGGTTCTTCCATGATGCCGGTGTCGCGATCCTTCAGCCAGTAATCCCACCAGCGCAGCGCTTCCTGGAGAAAGCCGATGGTCGGCCCCGGCATCGCCAGGTGCGGGTAGGCGTGTGGCCAGGGGCCGACGATGCCGCGCCGGGGGCAGGGCGCGTGCTCGAGAATCTCGGCGACGAAGTTGACGTAGGCATCGGCCCAGCCGGTAACGGCCAGGGTCGGCGTCGTCAGACGCGAATAATCCTCGCATACCGAGCCGTGGCGCCAGTAGGCATCGCGCGTCTGGTGGTCGAACCAGTTCTCGGCGACGAAGGGTTGATGGGTGAGCCGGTGCTGCCAGAGTTCGCGCCAGTCGTCGCGCAAGGCGGGATCCGGCGGCCGCGACATGAAGGACAGCGACGAGGCCGCCCAGCCGAAGTTCTCGTTGAGCACGCAGCCGCCCTTGTAGTGAACGTCGTCGTGATAGCGGTCGACGGTGGCACCGACGGCGATGATCGCGCCGAGCGCCGGCGGCTGGCGCGAGGCCACCTGCAGCGAATTGAAGCCGCCCCAGGAAATGCCCAGCATGCCGACGCGGCCGCTGCACCAGGGCTGCTCGGCGAGCCAGGCGATCGCGGCGACGATGTCGTCCTGCTCGCTGGCCAGGTATTCGTCCTCGAGCACGCCGTCCGAGTCACCGCTGCCGCGCAGGTCGATGCGCAGCGCGGCGTAGCCGTGGCCGGCGAAGTAGGGGTGCATGCGCTCGTCGTCGGCACTGGTGGCATCCCGCTTGCGGTAGGGAATGCACTCGATGATCGCGGGGACGGGATGGGTCTCGGCGTCCGCCGGCCGCCACATTCGTGCCGCGAGTCGGCTGCCGTCGGGCAGCGGAATGAACAGTGCCGGTTCCTCGACGATCGGGTACGGGAAGTCACGCACTTCCCGGGCATCGGGTTGGCTTCCACTCGGAAACATGGGGCGTCCTGTCGTCGGAACGGGGCGATGCATGCATCGCCCCGCAGGTGAAAGACTGAGGTGAAAGGCTGGAGAATCCGCAGAAACGGACGATCACATGAGGTCGTTTTCGGTCAGGAAATCCTTGGCGACCCGTTCGATGTTCTGATCGTCGACATCCACGCGGCGGTTGAGGTCGATCAACGTCTCGTCGTTCAACGCGGCGGACATCTCGTTGAGCAGGGGCTCGAGATCGGGATGCGCGTCGAGCGTTTCCTCGCGGACCACCGGCGCCAACTGGTAGACCGGGAAGAACTGCTGGTCGTCGTCGAGCACCTCGAAGTCGAAGGCGCCGTTGCGGCCATCGGTGGCGAACACCAGTGCCACATCGACTTCCTCTTCACGCAGCGCGCTGTAGGTCAGCCCCGAGTCCATGCGCTTGACGTTGGAGCGCGGGAATTCGAACCCGTAGGCTTCCTGCAGCGGTCGCAGGCCGTCGTCGCGGGCGTAGAATTCGGCATTGGAGGCGAGCGTCAGGTCGGCGCCGTCGTTCATGGCCTCGGCCAGGTCCGAGAGGGTGTGGATGTCACGTTCCTCGGCGTCGGCCTCGCGCATGGCGAGCGCGTAGGTGTTGTTGGTGTCCGAGGGATCCAGCCAGATCAGGCCTTTCTCGGCATCCAGACGCTTGGCGGTGGCATAGGTCTCGGCGGCATCTGCCGGCTGCGGCTGGTCGTTGAACAGGATCACCGAGTTGCCGGTGTATTCCCAGTAGAGATCGACCTGGCCGTTCTCCTGCGCCTGGCGCAGCACCGAGGTGCCCAGCCCGTCGCGCTTGTCGACGTTGTAGCCGTTGGCTTCGAGCAATTGGAACGTGGCCGAGGTGAGGATCAGGTGCTCGGTGTAGTTGAGCCCACCGACCACGATGGGGTCGTCTTGCGCGTGTGCCGTCGTGGCGACGGCGGAAAGGCTCAGTCCCAGCGTTGTCAGCAGTGCCGTAATGGGGTGTTTCATGGCAGCGACATGCCTCCGTTGTTATAGCGTGTTATCGGGTTGCGACTTTCGTCGTTCCCCAGAGTAACCTACCCCGCTGCCGGAATTGATGAAGATCCGTGATGCCTGCGATTTCGAATGCCAACAGATGGTGGCATGAGATGGTGGCATGAGAGGGTGGCAAGAGAGAGTGGCATGACCGCCATGGATGACAGCGCACCACCTGATGGCCAGACAGGCGGTGCCCGGGGGCGCGGCGGGATTGCTCGATGCACGAGGGCGCGGCATGGCGAGCCCTCGGATAACGGTCAGTGGCGGGAGTTCGGTGTCTCCGACGAGGCGTTGTCGTCGTTGGTGTCGGCGGGCTTGACCTGATCGGCGTAGCAGGGCGACGAGGCGGGCGTGCGGTCGTCCGCTTCTTGATCCTCGGTCTCCAGTGCCTTGAGCAGCATGTCGCGCAGATACGGGAGGTGCGAGTGCTGTGGCTCCCGGGAGGCGGTCAGCAGGGTGAGCGTGCCCTCGCGCGTCCAGCGCATGAGAGGCAGCAACACGTCGGGGTCGTCCTCGATCTCCCAGCGATAGCGGTGGGCGAAGACGGCGTCGCTGATGTCTCCCTGGTGCCAGGCACGGCGCAGGGCGTTGGAAGGCGAGGCGTCACGGTACCAGTCGGTCAATTCCAGCGACTCGCGCCGCTTGCCTCGGGGCCACAGCCGGTCGACGAGAACGCGTGCGCCATCCTCGGGCTCGGCGGCTTGGTAGATACGCTTGATCGCGATCGTGTAAGGCATCCTGCTTTCCTCCGCGAGGGGCTCGCCAGCCGGCGAGTGTCTCTGTCTTTCGGGCTAGGCGATCCGGTAGGAATACGCCATCTCGGCCAGGGGACCGCGTCCGCCGGCCAGGGTGAGCGCCAGGTCATGGAGACCTTCCCATACGGGCAGCGCTACCGCGCCCTTGATCGCCAGATCGAGGCGCTGGGCGAACAACAGCAGCTTGTGAAGTCGCTTGAGTGGCATGCGGTTCAGGGCTTGCTGATAGAGCGGCCGCCGCTTGTCGGGAATCGGCGGGCGCTGCGCCTTGCAGGCGTGGTCGAGGCTTTGCCCCTGGTCGAGGTGCTGCGCCAGCGACAGGAAGATGCGCAGCTCGCGGGTCAGTGCCCACAGCACCACGGGAGCCTCCACCCCTTCGCCACGCAGGCCGCGGACGATGCGCGAGACACGCACGCGTTCGCCGCGCAGGCAGGCGTCGATCAGCGTGAAGACGTCATATCGGGCGCTGTCTTCCACGCCACCGGCGATGGCCTGAGTGTCGAGCCGTGCATTGGCGGGGTAGAGCAAGGCGAGCTTCTGCAGTTCCTGATCGGCGGCCAGCAGGTTGCCCTCGGTGCGCTCGCCGAGCAGGCGGGCCGCGTCCATGTCCAGGGAGAGCCCGTGGCGGCTCGCGCGATCGCGCACCCAGAAGTGCAGGCGCTGATGGTCCACCGGCCACACCGGCACGAACACGCCGATCTTGTCCAGGGCCTTGAACCAGGCGCTGGACTGCGCGCGCCGGTCGAGACGCGCACTGCTGATCAGCAGGATGTCGTCGCTGTCCTTGGCCTGGCGCGCGTAGGCATCGAGAGCCTTGGCGCCTTCCTGGCCCGGGGACTGGCCGCCCAGACGCAGTTCGATGAGCTTGCTCGAGGCGAACAGCGACATGCTGGCGGCCGATTCGGTCAGGCGCCCCCATTGGAAGCCGTTTTCCACGTGCAGCACCTCGCGCTCCTCGACGCCGCGCTGGCGCGCGGCGGCGCGGATGGCGTCGCATGCTTCCATGTGGATCAGCGGCTCGTCGCCGGCGACGATGTACACCGGGTGCAGCCGCTTGCCGAGAGCGTCGTCCAGTTTGTCGGGAAAGACTTTCATGGTGTCTCTAGGGCGCGCAGGCGATCGACGAGTTGACGTGCCGCCTCCTGGCGGAGCGAGGCGAGCGCTTCATTGCGCAGCTCGTCCTGGGAGAGCAGGTTGTCGTTGTCGACGGTCAGGTTGGTGCTGGCCTCGAGGGTCTGCTGATCGAGCAGGTAGGCGTTGTCCTCGCTGCGCTGCACCGAGAAGGGCACGGTGAGCGTCAGGCGACGCTGCTGGTTGCCGCTGCTGCCTTGCGTCAGGCGTGTCTCGCGGATCTGCTCCTCGTCCAGATTGACGCGCAGGGGCGCGTCGTCCTCGAGCGAGGCGCCGGCGCCTTGCAGGGCCTGCGCGACGGCATCGCGCAATTCGCCCGAAGGCGAGGACAACGCGACGGCGGGCACGTCGAGCGCGGTGTCGCCGACGCCGCGGAGTTGAAAGCCGCATCCGGCGAGCAGCGTGGTGGCGGCGAGCAGAATCAGGGCACGGGAGATGAACGAACGGCGCTTCACGCGAGCCTCCTTGCGAGCTTGTGCCCGCTCCCAGGGAGCGGGCGTGTGAGCCGGATCAATTGGCGACGATGTTGACCAACTTGCCGGGCACGACGATGACCTTGCGAATGGTCTTGCCCTCGGTGTGGCGACGTACGTTCTCCGCCTCCAGCGCCTGGGCCTCGATGGCGGCCTTGTCGGCGGCCGCCGGCACGTCGAGACGCGCACGCAGCTTGCCGTTGACCTGGACCGCCAGTTCGACGCTGTCCTTGACCATGGCCGCCTCGTCGGCCTGCGGCCAGGCGGCGTCGATGACCGGGGTGTCGTGACCCAGGGCATCCCACAAGGCATGGCAGGCGTGCGGCACGATCGGCGCCAGCACCAGCACGCAGGCTTCCAGTGCCTCGCGCGTGACCGCCAGGCCTTGCGGCGAGGTGTCCTCGAAGCGGCCGATGGCGTTGACCAGTTCCATCACCGCGGCGATGGCGGTGTTGAAGGTGGTGCGACGGCCGATGTCGTCGCTGGCCTTGGCGATGGTCTCGTGGGTCTTGCGACGCAGCGTCTTCTGGTCGTCGTTCAGAGCGTCGGCATCCAGGGCCGCGGGCGTGCCGGCGTCCAGGTGATCGGCGACAAGCTTCCAGAGCCGCTTCAAGAAGCGGTGCGCGCCCTCGACGCCGGAGTCGGACCACTCCAGCGATTGCTCGGGGGGAGCGGCGAACATCATGAACAGGCGCACGGTGTCGGCACCGAAGCGGTCGATCATCGCCTGCGGGTCGACGCCGTTGTTCTTGGACTTGGACATCTTCTCGATGCCGCCCATCTCCACCGGCTGGCCGTCCTCGCGCAGGATGGCGCTGACCGGACGGCCCTTGTCGTCGCGCTGGACGTCGACGTCGGCGGGGTTGAACCAGTCCTTGCTGCCGTCGTCGTTGGCACGGTAGAAGGTCTCGGCGATGACCATGCCCTGGGTGAGCAGGCGCTGGAAGGGCTCGTCGCTCGCGACCAGGCCGAAGTCGCGCATCAGCTTGTGGAAGAAGCGCGCGTAGAGCAGGTGCAGGATGGCGTGCTCGATGCCGCCGATGTAGAGATCCACCGGCAGCCAGTAGTCGGCACGTTCGTCGAGCATCGCCTCCATGTTGTCGGCGCTGGCGAAGCGCGCGTAATACCAGGACGATTCCATGAAGGTATCGAAGGTATCGGTCTCGCGCGTCCACCCCTCGCCGAGGTCATAGAACGCCGGCATCTTCTTGAGCGGCGAGCCGGAGGCATCGACCTCGACTTCCATCGGCAGGGCGACGGGCAGTTCGTCGTCGGTCAGCGGCACGGTCTGGCCTTCGGGGCCGTACTTGACCGGGATCGGCGCGCCCCAGTAACGCTGACGGGCCACGCCCCAGTCGCGCAGGCGGAAGTTGGTCTTCACCGTGCCCTGTCCGTTGGCCTCGAGGCGCGCGGCGATGGCATCGAAGGCGGCGTCGAACTCGAGCCCGTCGAACTCGCCGGAGTTGATCAGCTTGCCGTGCTCGGTATGCGCGCCCTGGGACAGATCCGGCGTGTTGCCTTCGGCGTCGGCGATCACCGGCTCGATGGGAATGCCGTACTTGGTGGCGAATTCCCAGTCGCGCTGGTCATGGGCGGGGACCGCCATGACCGCGCCGGTGCCGTATTCCATGAGCACGAAGTTGGCGACGAAGATCGGCACTTCACGACCGGTCAGCGGATGAATCGCCTTGTGGCCGGTGTCCATGCCCTTCTTCTCCATGGTCGCCAGCTCGGCCTCGGAATTGCCGCCCTGCTGGCATTCCTCCAGGAAATCGCCCAGCGCGGGGTTGTCCTGGGCCGCCTGCCTGGCCAGCGGATGACCGGCGGCGACGGCGACGTAGGTGACGCCATAGAGGGTATCGGGACGCGTGGTGTAGACCTCGAGCTGCTCGCTGCTGTCGGCCACCGCGAAGCTCAGCTCGACCCCGGTGGACTTGCCGATCCAGTTGCGCTGCATGGTCTTGACCTGCTCGGGCCAGTCGACCTTGTCCAGGTCGGCGAGCAGCTCATCGGCGTAATCGGTGATCTTGAGGAACCACAGCGGGATTTCCTTGCGCTCGACCAGCGCGCCACTGCGCCAGCCGCGCCCTTCGATCACCTGCTCGTTGGCGAGCACGGTCTGATCGACGGGATCCCAGTTGACCGTGGACATCTTCTTGTAGACCAGGCCCTTCTCCACCAGCTTGGTGAAGAACCATTGTTCCCAGCGATAGTAGTCGACGTCGCAGGTGGCGAATTCGCGGTTCCAGTCATAGGCGAAGCCCAGGGCCTTCAACTGGCGACGCATGGCGTCGATGTTGTCGTACGTCCAGGCGCCGGGCGGGACCCGGTTCTTGATCGCGGCGTTTTCAGCGGGCATGCCGAAGGCGTCCCAGCCCATCGGCTGGAGGACGTTCTTGCCCTGCATGCGCTGGAAGCGCGAGACCACGTCGCCGATGGTGTAGTTGCGCACGTGCCCCATGTGCAGCTTGCCGCTGGGGTAGGGGAACATCGACAGGCAGTAGAATTTCTCCCGGGTCGCGTCCTCGACGGCCTTGAAGCACTGGTTCTTGTCCCAGAAGGTCTGGGCGGCGGATTCGATTGCGTGCGGCGTGTACTGTGCGTCCATCGGTTTGATCTGGCACCTTGCGTTGGGCTTGGCTTGAAGCGGATAACGCCCGGCACCGCGATGTGGTAGAAACGGAGGTGAACGGACGTTGTCTGTGTGATATATCAGGCCGTCAGGATACCCCAGTCATGCGCCTACAGGTAGGGGCGTGACCTCGACGACAGTCAGGAGACGCATTATGAGCGAACGTCACGAGCAAGAGAATCGCTTGAGCCGTGCCTACGAACGGGTACTCGAACGGCTCGAGAAGGGCGCCGGTGACCTGTCGTGGGAGTCGTTGCAGCGCGAGATGGATGACGCCATCGAGTTCGAGGCGGAACTCGAGACCTACACCAAGGACGAACTGGCCCTGCTGCGCGCCTGGGTCGAACGCGACATGCGCGACCTGCGCCAGTTCCTGGCCCATGGCGGCGAAGGCATCGCCACTTGGCTGGGAATCGACCTCGGCGCCGTCTCGCGGCGGGTCACCGAGGCGCTGTTTTCCATCGCCGACCGAACCACCGTCGACCAGGCGCGCTTCGCGGACGACCTCGAAGCCGCGCGCGCCGACTATGTCGAAGGCGAGATGGCGGTGCCCGGCCGCATGCGCTGCGTGCACTGCGATACGGAAGTGATCCTCGAGACCATCACCCGGCTCGAGCCCTGCCACCACTGCGGTCATCGCTATTTCGCACGCGCCAGGGGGTAAGGCCGAGAGAAAGGGCACAAGGAAGGGCATGAGGGGCGTCAGACACTCGACGCCCCTGGCCGCTTCATTGGAGGGAGCCACCCTGCTTGGCGCTGGATGGCCTGAATGCGATGTCGTTTGAACGGTCACCCTGCGGCGTGTAGGGGGGTGACCTGAGCGCGAGGCCGTTGTGCTGCCTGCCAGAGTTCGTACTTGAGTTGCATTTCCAGCCACATCTCCGCGCTGGTGCCCAGCGCCTGCTCAAGGCGCAGTGCCATATCCGCCGAGATACCGGCATTGCCGTTGAGAATGCGAGACAGCGCAGCGCGCGTGACGCCCAGACGCTTGGCGGCCTCGGTGACTGAGATGTCACCGATGTACTCGCGCAGCACGGCGCCAGGGTGCGCGGGGTTGTGCATGCGGTTCATGCGGCCTCCTAGTGATAGTCACTGCTAGTGATAGTCCTGATAGTCCACCAAGATGGCGTCTTCGCCATCGAACGTGAAGGTAAGTCGCCAGTTTCCATTGACGGGGATGGTCCAGTGTCCGTGCAAGCTGCCCTTGAAGAACTTGCGCAGCCCTTTGTGTTGGAAGCTCTTGATCATTCGAGTAGCGTATAGTTTCGCTATACGAATGGCAAGGGGCTGGTGCCTCTCGTCACCCTCGTCGTGGTCCGGCACGTGGCGTGCCATGGGCCGGGCTCGGAAATGGTGTCTGGATCGGGCCATTGGGCATGGGGAAAAGTTTGATATCGTCGCACCCCGAAACACGATCGAAGACCCAACCACGACCAAGACGAGGAGACAGGCATGCATGACGAGGGGCTGCCCGACGCGATGGCGGCGATGTTGCTGACCGGACACGGGGGCATCGACAAGCTGGTCTATCGCCAGGACGTGCCCGTGCCGAGACCCGCCCATGGCGAGGTCCTGGTGCAGGTGACCGCGACGGCCAAGAACAACACCGACCGCAAGGCGCGGGAAGGGCTTTATCCGACCAAGGACAAGGGAGACACGACCTCGTTCCAGATCGGCGGTGCCCCGACCCTGACCTTTCCTCGCATTCAGGGTGCCGATGTGGCCGGGCGCGTGGTCGCTGTCGGCGAGGGCGTGAGTGAAGAACGCATCGGCCAGCGCGGGTTGCTGGATTTCAATATCTATGCCGACGACCGCCCCGACATCAACCTGACGCCCGACTATTACGGTCATGGGGCCGATGGCGGCTTCGCCGAGTACGTTGCCGTGCCTTCGGCGCAGTTCCATACGGTGGACAACCCGGAACTGGCCGATGCCGAACTCGCCGCCATGGGCATGTGTTCCTACCAGACCGCGCTGCACATGCTGAACGCCGCCAACGTGCAGGCCGGCGAACGCGTGCTGGTGACCGGTGCCAGTGGCGGGGTGGGCACGGCCCTGATTCGGCTCTGCCGCATCATGGGAGCGATTCCCTACGCGCTGAGCCAGCCGGACAAGGCCGCTTCGTTGATGGCGCTGGGGGCGGAGGCCGTGCTGGATCGCACGGACATGGAGGATTTCACCGAGAAGGTGAAGGCCCTGACGCAGGGCGTACCCATCGATGCGGTCATGGATCTGGTCGGCGGCGAGATGACCGACCGCTTCATCGACACCATGATCTTCGACATGACGCGCCGCACCACGTACCCGCGATTGAGCATCGCCGGGGCGAGCGGCGGCAATCTCAGCGAGATCATGTGGACGCGGATCTATCTGTATCAGGTGCAGGTATTCGGCGTGTCCCACGGCACGCGCGACGAGGCCGAGCAACTGGTGGCCTGGATCCGCACGGGGCAGTTGACGCCGGTACTGCACGCGGCGTTCAAGCTTTCCGAGTTGCATGACGCCGAACGTTACTTCGTCAATCGCAACAGCAATTACCTGGGCAAGATCGTGATCGTCCCCGATTCGCAGTGGCAAGCGCATGGCGCCCCGTACGCACTGAAGGGTGAACAATGAGCGAAGAACTGACACTGCAATTGATCGACCTGCATGCCGGCGGCGATGTCAGCCGTATCGTGACCGGCGGCATCGACCCGCTGCCGGGCAATACGGTGCGCGAGAAGATGGAGTACCTGCGCGAGGATGCCGACGGCCTGCGCCAGCTGTTGCTCAGCGAGCCCTATGGCATTCCCGAGATGTCGGTGGATCTGCTCGTTCCCGCCAGCGATCCGGAAGCCGAGGTGGGCTACATCATCATGGAGGTGATGGGCTATCCCATCTATTCCGGGTCCAACACCATCTGCACCGCCACGGCCGTGCTGGAAAGCGGCCTCGTACCCAAGCGCGAGGGGCATCAGCGCTTCATCCTGGAGTCCGCGGCCGGCCTGGTGCATATCGAGGCGCGGGTGGAAAACGGCGTCGTGGAAGCCATTACCTGCGAAGGGCTGCCCAGTTACATCGACACCTACCGGGCCAGCATCCATGTGCCTTCGGTCGGGGACGTGACCTACAGCGTCGCCTACAGCGGCGGGTTCTACGCAATGGTGGATGCCGCCGAGCTGGGCTTCTCGTTGAATCGGGACGAGGAGGCACGGCTGGCGGAGTGCGCCCATGCCATCGTCGAGGCGATCCAGGCCGAGCGAGGCTTCTCGCACTACACCCTGGGCGATGTGGGGCCGCTGCCGTTCCTGCATTTCATGGGGCCGGTCGAGCAGGTCGCCGACGGCTTCTTCCGCTCGCGCTCGACGACCTACGTGCACCCGGGCGTGATCTGCCGCAGCACGACCGGCACGGGCACCTCGGCGCGCCTGGCGCTGATGCATCATGAGGGCACGCTGCAGCCGGGAGACAAGCTGGAGACCGTGTCCCTGCGCGGCACGGGCTTCATCGGCGAGTTCACCGGCTCCCGGCAGGAAGGGGACCATCGGGTGGCCGAGAACACCATCACCGGCAAGGCTCACATGCTGGCTCGCTCGGACATCGTCATCAACTGCAACGATCCGCTGGTGGAGTGCGGCAGCCTGCACCATATCCTGACCAGCGGTCATCGCAGGACCGAGGCGTTGCCCGTCGAGGAAGAGGTGTCGCTGTCGGACTAGGCCGTGGCCTGGCCTCCCGACACGAGGCGCGGAATTCACCGCGCCTCGTGTCGGGACCGGTGCACGCTAGGTGCGACGGCGCCAGCGCAGCCCGGGGACGAGCAGCAGCAGGGCGAGTCCCCAGGCCGGCCAGCTGCCGGTCCGGGTGAAGGGCGTCAGGCCTTGCATGGGCTGGACCTCGCCGTTGACGCTGGTGGTCTCGAAGCGCGGCGCGCGCTGCGTGATCCGGCCCTGGGCGTCGATGATGGCGGTGACGCCGTTGCTGGTGGCGCGGAGGACGTAACGGCCGTTCTCCAGGGCGCGTAGCTGGGCCATCTGCAAGTGCTGAAGCGGGCCGATGGAGTCTCCGAACCAGGTGTCGTTGGACACGGTCAGCAGCACGTTGGCGTCGCGCGCCCGGTTGGCGACCAGATCCGCATAGATGATTTCGTAGCAGATCGCACTGCCCAGCTGCATGCCGGCGGCCTCGATCGGTGCCTGGTCGGCGTCACCGGCGGTGAAGCTCGACATGGGCAGGTTGAAGAAGGCGATGATGCCGCGCAGCAAGCCCTCCAGCGGCAGGTATTCGCCGAACGGCACCAGATGCTCCTTGCGGTAGCTGCCCTCGCTGGCGCCGACCCCGATGACCGAATTGTAGTAATCGCCGTTCGCCTCCCGTTGCACGATGCCGGTCAGCAAGGCCGTGTCCGGCGGAAGCGTCGCCTGCACGCGCTCGAGCACGGGGCGTGCCTGGGCCGCGAACATCGGCAGGGCGGTCTCCGGCCACACGATCAGGTCGGTCCCCTCGGGCTGTGCGCGAGTGAGCGTGCTGTAGGTGTTGGCAGCGGCGCGCTGGCCCTCGGCGCTCCACTTGGTCAGTTGCGGGAGATTGCCCTGCAGCAAGGCGACGCGCTTGGGTTCACCTTGGGGTGTCGTCCATTGCGCGGGAAGCAGCATCGGGATGACCCAAATGGCGGCCAGTGGCGCCAGGGCCCAGTAGCGCTTTCGGCACAGCGCGACCAGCAGGGTCCCGCTCAGCGCGACGAACAAGGAGAGCAGGTAGACGCCGCCGACGGGAGCCCAGGGCGCCAGGGGCGACGCGACATGGGCGTTGCCCAGCAGCAGCCAGGGGAACCCCGTGAACGCCCAGGTTCGCAGCCCTTCGCCCAGCACCCAGGCGCCCGCGAAGGTCAGCATGGCCCAGCGGGGCGAGGTGAAGCGCCGATAGACGCCGAATATCACGGCATAGAACAGCGCCAGCGTGACGACGAACAATGCCGTCAGAAAGACGGCCAGCGGTACGCCGGTGTAGCCGTAATCGTGAATCGACACATAGATCCACGACGTGCCGGCGCCGAACAGCCCGACGCCGTAGCTCCAGCCGCGCAAGGCGGCCTGACCGGTGGTGAGGTCGTGCAGCCCGTAGAAGACCATGGCGACGGCAATCGGGCCGATCCACCAGAGCGAGAACGGGGCGAAGGTCAGGGTCGTGAGCGCGCCGGCGGCCAGCGCGACGAGATATCCCATCCAGGGTCGATAGGCTCGGGAAGACAGCATGAGGCACTCCTTGTCGAAGGTGCCTCTTATAACAGAGCAGGGCGCCGTGGGCCATGCCGCAACGAGGACGACACGGCGTCACGGCGCACTTGGGGTCATTCCCTTTCGGCTTGCGCCGTCTCGCTGCTGGCATCCGATGCGGGCGAGACCTGCAACAGCCGGATGCGGCGGTTGTCGGCGTTGAGCACGGTGAAGCGCCAGTCGCCCAGGTCGGCGTATTCGTTGCGACGGGGAAGATGGCCGAAGCGCTGCATCACCAGGCCGCCGACGGTGTCGAATTCCTCGTCGGGGAAGGCCGTGTCGAAGCGTTCGTTGAACTCCTCGATGGGGGTCAGCGCACGAATCGCGTAGGTGCCGTCGCCGAGGTCGCGGATGTCGTCTTCCTCGTCGGTGTCGTGCTCGTCTTCGATATCGCCGACGATCTGCTCGAGGATGTCCTCGATGGTCACGATGCCGGCGGTACCGCCGTATTCGTCGACCACCACCGCCATGTGGTTGTGGGTGTCGCGGAATTCCTTGAGCAGGCTGTTGAGCCGCTTCGACTCGGGAATGAACATCGCCGGACGCAGGATGTCGCGCAGTTGAAAGCGCTGGCGCTCGGCATCGCTGAGCTTGAGCAAGGGCAGCAGGTCCTTGACCAGCACGATGCCCAGCACTTCATCGAGGTTTTCGTCGATGACCGGGTAGCGCGAGTGAGCGGTTTCGAGGATCACCGGCAGGCAGTCCTCGGGGCGTTGATCGACATGCAGGGCGGTTACCTGGGAGCGCGGGATCATCACCTCACGGGTTTGCTGATCGCTGATCTGGAATGCGCCCTCGATGATGGTCAGCGCATCCTGATCGAGGCGTAGCCGGGTGCCGGCCTCGCGCAGGAAGGTGAGCAGTTCGTCTCGCGAGCTGGGCTCGTCGGCGTCGTTGGAGAAAGCGCTCAACAGTTTATCCAGCCAGGACTTGCCACCCTGGCTGCTCGATCGGTCTTCGCTCATGCGATGGGTCTCTCGTTCCTCATGGACGATCACGCTGGGGTAATAAGATGCTGACGCGGCCGGCGGTCGCGTTTCGGAGGAAGCCGGGGGCCGTTCCGGCAGGCGGCGGTTCACTCGGCATAGGGATCACCGATGGCGAAATGCGCCAGTAATTCCCGCTCCAGGGCTTCCATCTCTTCGGCTTCCCGATCATCTATATGATCGTAGCCGAGCAAATGCAAGGTGCCGTGGATCACCATATGGGCGTAGTGGTGCGCGAGCGGCTTGCCCTGCTCGGCGGCTTCGTCGACGACCACGGCGTGGCAGATCGCCAGGTCGCCGAGCAGCGCCAGGGGGAGGCCGGGCGGTGCCTCGAAGGGGAAGGACAGCACATTGGTCGGCTTGTCCTTGCCGCGGTAATCGCGGTTGAGCGCCTGGCTCTCGTCGGCCGTCACGAAGCGCACGCTGAGTTCGTGGCGGTCCGTGTCGGGATGACGCGCCAGCACGGCCCCCACCCAGGCCTCGAGATCGGCCTGGGTGGGGAGAAGTTCCGTCGCCGTCTCGAGGGCGACCTGACGATCGATGTCGGGCGTCATGCGTTGGTCGGCTCGTCGTTGTCGCGTCGCGCGTCGTTCTCTTCGCGCTTGGCCTGGGCGCGGCGCTCGCGGCGAGTGCGTTCCTGTTCTTCCTCGGCGCTCTCGAAGGCATCGTAGGCCTCGATGATGCGCTGTACCAGCGGGTGGCGGACCACGTCCTTGGCCACGAAGTGGGTGACGCCGATTCCCGGGGTGTCCTTGAGCACGTCGAGGACCTGAATCAGCCCCGACTGGTTGCCGCGCGGCAGGTCGACCTGCGTGATGTCGCCGGTAATCACCGCGGTGGAGCCGAACCCGATACGCGTCAGGAACATCTTCATCTGCTCGCGCGTGGTGTTCTGGCTCTCGTCGAGAATGATGAAGGCATTGTTGAGCGTGCGACCGCGCATGTAGGCCAGCGGAGCGACCTCGATCACCTGGCGCTCGATCAGCTTGCCGACCTGCTCGAAGCCCAGCATTTCATAGAGGGCGTCGTACAGCGGGCGCAGGTAGGGGTCGATCTTCTGTGCCAGGTCCCCCGGCAAGAAACCCAGTCGCTCGCCGGCTTCCACCGCCGGACGGACCAGCAGGATGCGCCGCACCTGCTGCTGGTTGAGCGCCTCGACCGCCGCCGCGACCGCCAGGTAGGTCTTGCCGGTCCCCGCCGGTCCGATCCCGAAGTTGATGTCGTGATCGCGAATGCTGGCGACATAGGTCTGCTGGTTGTTGCCACGCGGCTTGATCAGCGCGCGTGGCGTACGCAGCAGGACACCGCCTTCGTCGATGGTTTCCTCTTCCTCCTCCAGCGCTTCGAGGCCGGATTCCTGCAGGAACAGGTGCACGGTATCGGGTGTCAGCTCGCTGGCTTCCGTCTCACGGTAGAGGTGCTCGACGACGTTGGCCGCGGCCTTGACGCTCGACCCCGGCCCCGCGAGTTGAAAGGTGTTGCCGCGATTGCGCAGCGTCACGCCCAGGCGGGTCTCGACGAGCTTGAGGTGTTCGTCCTGCTGCCCGCACAGACTGGCCAGGCGCATGGGGTCGTTGGGTTCGAGCGTCAGGGTGAGGATGCGATGTGCCTGCGAAGTGTTCTGGCTCAACTCGAGGGGATCCATGGGTTGGAAGTGTGAATTCAGCTTAGCGCCCCGGACAACGCCGGGGCAATGATCTTGCGCAAGGTTTCACCGAGCGGTGAATGGCACGTCAGTAGCGCGCGGGCGACGCCAGGTCACCGCGCAGCGAGTTCGGCAAGGCCTCGGTGATCTCGACGTCGACGAAATAGCCGATGAGTTCGGTGGGGTTGGGCGCGCGGAAATTCACCACCCGGTTGTTCTCGGTGCGGCCGGAAAGCTGGCCGGGATCCTTGGGCGAGAAGCCGGTGACCAGAATGCGCTCGGTGTTGCCGACCATGCGCCGCGAGATCTGCATGGTCTGCTGGTTGAGACGCTCCTGGAGAATCGCCAGACGCTGCTTCTTGGTCGCTTCCGGCGTCTCGTCTTCCAGGTTCGCCGCCGGCGTCCCAGGGCGCGGGGAGTAGACGAAGCTGAACGAGGCGTCGAATCCGATGCGCTGGATGAGGTTCATGGTGTCCATGAAGTCTTCCTCGGTCTCGCCGGGGAAGCCGATGATGAAGTCCGAGGAGAAGCTGATGTCCGGGCGCAGGGCGCGGATACGCTCCAGCTTGTCGACGTATTCCTCGACGGTGTGACCGCGCTTCATGGCCGCCAGGATACGGTCCGACCCCGCCTGAACGGGCAGGTGCAGATGGCTGACCAGCTCGGGAATCTCGCCGTAGGCCTCGATCAGGCTGTCGGAAAATTCCACGGGGTGCGAGGTGGTGAAACGGATCCGGTCGATGCCTTCCACGGCGGCGACGCAGCCGATCAGCTCGGCGAGGTCGATCTCGTCGCCGAGCTGATTCTCGCCGCGATAGGCGTTGACGTTCTGGCCCAGCAGGTTGATCTCGCGCACGCCCTGGTCGGCCAGATGGATGACTTCCTCCATCACCGACTCGAAGGGCCGCGAGACTTCCTCGCCACGGGTATAAGGCACCACGCAGAAGGTGCAGTATTTCGAGCAGCCTTCCATCACCGAGACGAAGGCCGTGGCGCCGTCCGACGTGGGCTTGGGCAGGTGGTCGAACTTCTCGATCTCGGGGAAGGTGACGTCGACCATGGAAATGGTCTCCGCGCCCTGACGCGAGTCGAGCATGGTCGGCAGGCGGTGCAGTGTCTGCGGACCGAAGACCATGTCGACGTGCGGCGCGCGCTTCTTGATGTGCTCGCCTTCCTGGCTGGCCACGCAGCCCCCGACGCCGATCACGAGGTCGGGATTGGCGGCCTTGAGCTTCTTCCAGCGACCGAGCTGGTGGAACACCTTCTCTTGGGCCTTTTCGCGAATCGAGCAGGTGTTGAGCAGGATGACGTCGGCGTCCCGCTCGTCGTCGGTCAGCTCGAGTGCGTGCGATTCACCGAGTAGATCCGCCATGCGCGCGGAATCGTACTCGTTCATCTGGCAGCCATGGGTCTTGATGAAGAGTTTCTTCGCCATACCGATACGGTCGGTGCGTCGAGCGCCCGACATTGTCCGTGATTGGGGGTGAGTAAAAGCGTGGCCTTGAAATGCGGCCCAGCCGCTTGTCCAGGATAAGACATTGCATTATACGGATTGCCGGCAGCCTGGGCCAGCCTTGCGCGGACGTCGAATCGTCCGCGAATCCGTCGTGGCTATGATACGCTAGCGGCTGTCGCGCAATCTCGCCCTCGGGGCGTCTCCCGCGCGGCCCGTGGATGGCGGCGACGGCGCCGCGCCAGGCGGGTCGGCACGCGATAGAACGCGTGGAAGGAGTGATCAAAAATTGCACGATTTGTCGCTATGACAGACATTGCGGCGGTCTCGCCGCTGTCATGATTCGGTTTTCCCAAGACTTATCCACAGAATGTGTGGATGGTCGCCCGCCGAGGCGCGACAGGAGGTCCGCTCGGCATGGATCGCAACGCGTGGAGCAGTTCGTATCGTGAGCCGTTCGTCATTCATGAAGAAGCCACGTTATGTCTAGAATCAAACCTCTGATGTTGAGCTTGGTCCTCGGGGCCTTTGCGGTGGACGCCCATGCACAGGCTGAGGCGCAGCACTGGGTCTCGGACCAGTTGCCCACCTATGTACGCAGCGGCCCCACGGACGGTTATCGCATCGTGGGAACGCTCGACAGCGGCGAACCCGTGACGCTGCTGGAACGACAAAACGATTACAGTCGGGTGCGTAGCCAGGACGGCGACACGGTGTGGATTCCCAGTCGCTATCTGCAGGACACGCCGAGTGCGCGTTCACGCCTGCCCGAGTTGCAGACGCGCGTGGACGAGCTGACCTCGGAACTCGACGGCATCAACCAGGAATGGGAACAGCGCGTGGCCGACATGAAGACCACGCTCGATGAGCGCGGCCAGCGCATCGAGGAGCTGGAGGCCCGCAACGCCGAGCTGAACTCGGCCTACGGCGAGGCGCAGGAAACCGTGCGCGGGCTCGAGGCGCGGCTCGATACCCAGGAACAAGACCTGTTGATGCGCTACTTCATGTACGGGGCCGGCGTGGCCGGCGCCGGGCTGCTGGTCGGGCTGATCGTGCCGCACCTGCCGCGTCGACGTAAGCGTCGCAGCGGCTGGTTCTAGCGCCAATCGAACGGGAGGCATTGAGTCGCTATGGTGAGCATCCATGGCCACGGATGAGTGGCTGTCGCGCTGGGAGGACGGGCGCATCGGGTTTCATCGCTCGGCGCCGCATGCGTCATTGCAACGGCATTGGCCCGCGCTCGGTGCCCCGCCGCGGGGGAAGGTGCTGGTGCCGTTGTGCGGCAAGAGCCTGGACATGCGCTGGCTGGCCGAGCAGGGCCATCCGGTGCTGGGGCTCGAATTGTCGTCGTTGGCCATCGAGCAGTTCATTGCCGAGGGCGAGGGGCCCGTGTCCCGATACACCCAGGGAGATTTCACCTGCTGCCGGCAGGGGAGCATCGAGCTCTGGTGCGGGGACTTCTTCCATTTTCACACGGCGCAGGCCGCCGAGCTGGCCGCCTTCTACGACCGGGCGGCGCTGATCGCGCTGCCCGAGGCCACCCGGCAACGCTATGCCTTTCATCTCGCGCAGCTGCTGCTGCCGGGAACGCGAGGCTTGCTGATCAGCCTGGTCGATACCCAGTCGCCCGAGGGTGGGCCGCCGTATTCGGTGGATCATGACGAGGTGGAGCGCCTGTTCGCCCCCAATTTCGAACTGACCCTCCTGGAAACCTTGCCGCCGGAGGCCGGCGGCAAGCAGGAGAGCGTTTGGTCGTTGGTGCGACGTGGCCCGCGTCAGGACACGGGGCCCGGCGAGTGACGGTCAGTACTGCAGCTGGCGTGACAGCTCGGGATCGCTGAAGGCGCGCCGCAGGGCGTTGCTCAGCAGGTCGCTGACCATGCGGTTGTTGGTCTCCCAGTCGGGCTTGATGGCGAAACTCTGGGTGCGTTTGGCGGTGTAGGTGCCGGTATAGGTGCCGCCGTCGTTGACGATTTCCGCGCGCAGCACGGCCTGGAGTTGCGCGGCATCGAGCAGCGGCGCATCGGCGTCGGCGGGGGCGTACTGGAGATCGGCGAGCGTGAGTGTCAGGGTCGCGCCGGTCCCTCCTTCGCGCGTCGGGGTGTATCCCATGCGCCGCAGGGCGTTTTCCGCCTGGGTCTGCAGCTTGGGGATGACGTCGTGAGCGGGGACGCGAATCGTCGAGGTCGACGAGGGTTCGCCGGAGCGCGTGCCGAGCACGTCGCTGCGCCGTCCGTCGACGACGCTGACGGCAATCGCCTGACCGTTGCCGGTTTGCGGCAGACTCGCGCCGACATCGGGCTTGACCTGAAGTATCTGCGGGCTTTGTGCACAGCCGCCGATGACGAGCAACGCGAGGAGCAGGGCGGCGAGGGCCAGTGTGGGGAGGTGCCCCATGCGACGGGTCCGATGCATATTCGACATGTATCCTGATCTGGGAGTGAGAAATCCGTGTCAACGGTGTCTGGGCGAGTATAGCGGCCCCCTCAGCCGCTCGCGACGTCCTTTCGAGCCAATGCCCACAGGCCCAGCAGCGGGCCGGGCAGCATCAGCCAGGCCACCCACGGGCCGAGCGATGACCAGGCGGGCAGCAGCCACGCCAGCGAACCTGCCGATATCGCAAAGCCGATGGCGTTTTGCAGGGTCAGGGCGCTGCCGACCAGAGAGGGCGGACAGGCCCGTGCCGAAAGTGCCGAGAAGTGCGGGGAATCGATGACCGCGAACAGGCTCCAGAGGCCCAGGAACAGGGCGACCCAACGTCCGCCATGCAGGCCCAGCCAGGGATAGAGCAGGCAGCAGGCCGCCGAGCCGACGAGTCCGATCTGGGCGATGCGGCGGCTGCCCAGGCGCAGGCTCAGCCAGCCCCCCAGCCAGCAGCCCGGTCCGCCGATGGCGATCAACGCGAAACTGCCGAAGGCCAGTTGCGTCTTGGTCAGCTCGGGAAGCGCCGTGGCCAGCAATAGCGGTATCAAGACCCACAGGGTATACAGCTCCCACATGTGACCGAAGTAAGCACTTGCCGCGTGCCGGAACCCGGCGATGCGAAAGGCGCTGGGACCCGCCCAGCGGGGCGTGTCCCGGGACGTCTTGCGTACGCCTGGCGCCTCGCCGAGGCGCCACACCAGCCCGCCCGCGACAAGCGCCAGCAGCGAGGCGCTCCATAGCGCACCGCGCCAGTTGCCGCCGAGCGAGACGCCGGCCAGCAAGTGCGGCAGTGCCGTGCCGACGACCAGCATGCCCACCAGCCATGCCAGCCCCAGCCCGGCACGCTGCGGCGCCCAGCCGACCATGAGTTTCATGCCCACCGGGTAGATGCCGGCCAGCGCCATGCCGGTGATCAGACGCAGTGCCACCGCCGGCCACAGGCCGCCGGCCCAGGGCAGTGCGGCATTGCTGAGGGCACCCAGCAGACAGCAGGCGGCGAACAGGCGGCTCGCATCGCGGCGGTCGGCGATGCCGCTGAGACCGATCATCAACGTGCCCACGAAGAAACCGACCTGAACGGCGCCGGTCAGCCACCCCAGGTCGGGGGCGGCCAGTGCCCATTCGCGTTCCAGATCGCCGATCACCGCATTGGGCGTGAACCACAGGGCGGTGCCGAACAGCTCGGCGAGGGCGATCCAGGCAATGGGCATGGGGAGACTCATGTCGAGGGGGAGTCGTCGTTGTGCCAGTCGTCGCGGAAGCTGTCGATGGCACCATGGTCGAGGCCGGGACGACCGAAGGACCTCAAGGCCGCCGGCGCGGCATGCGCGCCGGCGACAAGCTCAAAGCCCCAGGGCGGAGGAGGTCGAGCGGCGCGGGTCGGCCCCGCCGTAGAAGCGACCATCTTCGATCAGCACCGATTGCGCGGCGCCCATGGCGGCCTGTTGCGAGACCGTGTGTCCCATGGATTCGAGCAGGCCGATGGTGTCGGGGCTGATGCCTTCCTCGATGCGAATCTCGTCGGGCAGCCACTGGTGATGAATGCGCGGCACGCTCACGGCGCTTTGCACGTTCATGCCGTGATCGATGACGTTCATGACGACTTGCAGGGTCGTGGTGATGATGCGCGAGCCGCCGGGACTGCCGGTGACCAGAACGTTCTTGCCATCCTTCTTGACGATGGTCGGTGTCATCGATGACAGCATGCGTTTTTCGGGCTCGATCTTGTTGGCCTCGCCGCCGATCAGCCCATAGGCGTTGGGCGTGCCCGGCTTGGCGGAGAAATCGTCCATTTCGTTGTTGAGCAGAAAGCCCGCACCGTCGACGACGATGCCCGAGCCGTAGCTGAAGTTGATGGTATAGGTGTTGGAAACGGCGAGGCCGCTGTCGTCGGCGATCGAGAAGTGCGTGGTCTCGTTGGACTCGTAGGGCAACGGGTCGCCCGCCGCGATGCTGTCGCTCGGGGTGGCGCGGCCCAGGTCGATCTGCTCGCGAAGCGCGTCGGCATAGGCCTTCGAGGTAATGCCGGCCAGTGGCACGTCGACGAAATCGGTATCGCCCAGGTACTCGGCCCGATCGGCATAGGCGCGTTTCATCGCCTCGGCCATGACGTGGATGGTGCGTGCCGAGTTGAAGCCCATGGCGCCGATGTCGTAGCCCTCGAGGATGTTCAGCATCTGCACGATATGCGCGCCGCCGCTGGAGGGCGGGCTCATGGCATACACGTCGTAGCCGCGATAGGTGCCATGCACGGGTTCGCGGATCGCGGGGCGGTAATCGGCCAGGTCCTCGGCGGTCATGAGGCCGCCGTGTTTTTCCATTTCGGCGGCGATCAGTTCGGCGGTTTCGCCTTCGTAGAACTCGCGAGGCCCGTGCTCGGCGATGCGCTTGAGGGTGGCCGCCAGGGCCGGCTGACGGTAGGTGTCGCCCACCTGGTAGCGGCTGCCGTCGGGCTTGAAGAACTTGGCCCGGCTGGCCGGCCACTGTTCGAACCGCTCGCTGGCCTGCTCGATGCCCTCGACGAAGCGCTGCGGAAGCGCGAAGCCGTTCTCGGCCAGGTCGATCGCCGGCGCCAGGGCCTCGGCGAGGCTCAGGGTGCCATATTCGTCGAGTGCCAGCGCCAGGCCGGCGACGGTGCCCGGCACCCCGGATGCATTGTGGGTATAGCGGGACAGCTCGGGGACGGCCTCGCCCGCGTCGTTCTGGAACATCGTCTCGAACGCGGCCGCTGGCGCCTTCTCGCGATAGTCGATGGCGACCACCTTGCCGCTGTCCTCGTCGGAAATCAGCATGAAGCCGCCCCCGCCGATGTTGCCGGAGCGCGGCTGGGTCACGGCCAGCGCGAAGCCGGCGGTGACCGCGGCGTCCACGGCGTTGCCGCCGTCCTGCATGACATCCCGGGCGATTTGGGAGGCAAGGTAGTGGCTGGTGGCGGCCATGCCGTGACGGCTTTCCTGGGGATGGAAGCGCTCACCCTCGAGAATCGCCTGCTGAGCGCCGGCGGAGGTGGCGAAGAGTGCCAGTACGGCACAGAGTGCCAGACGCGGCCCACGGCGCGAAGTGAATCGGAGCATGTCGAGCCCTCGTGAATGCGACGCGCGATGCGTCGTGTCGTGTTTCAGGTTTCTCTTTACTATCGAAGGCGGTTTCCGAAAGTGCAAGGCGTCCGTGCCGCTTCCGCCCCGTGCGTCTGTTTTTCCGTCCGCCATTCGCTAGAATGAGGGCTTCATTTCACGTCGAACGCGCCTTTTCATGCCTGATTTCAAGATTGCTCCTTCGATCCTTTCCGCCGATTTCGCGCGCCTGGGCCAGGAAGTGGACGATGTCCTGGCGTCGGGGGCGGATATCGTCCACTTCGATGTCATGGACAATCACTACGTCCCCAACCTCACCATCGGGCCGATGGTCTGCGAGGCATTGCGCAAGCACGGCGTTACCGCCCCCATCGATGCGCACCTGATGGTCAAGCCGGTGGATCGCTTGATCGGTGACTTCATCGATGCCGGCGCCAGCTACATCACCTTTCATCCCGAGGCATCGGAGCATATCGACCGCTCGCTGCAGCTGATCCGCGACGGCGGTTGCAGGGCCGGCCTGGTCTTCAATCCCGCGACACCGCTTGCCTACCTCGATCATGTCATGGACAAGCTCGACATGGTGTTGTTGATGAGCGTCAATCCGGGCTTCGGGGGGCAGTCCTTCATCCCCGGCACGCTCGACAAGCTGCGCGAGGTGCGTCAGCGCATCGATGCCAGCGGGCGCGACATTCGCCTGGAGGTCGATGGTGGCGTCAAGGTCGACAACATCGCCGAGATCGCGCGCGCAGGCGCCGATACCTTCGTCGCCGGGTCGGCGATCTTCAAGGCGCGCGACGAAGCGGATCCGCACCGCTACGACTCCGTCATGCGTGCCTTTCACGACGCCTTGGCGCAGCGCTGAGCCGCGTCATGGCCGAGGACGATCGCGACGCCCCCGCGCAGCGCTGGTATCTGTACCTCGTCGAGACGGCGGCCGGGGCGTTGTATACCGGCGTGACCACCGATGTCGCACGACGTTTCCGCGAGCATCGCGACGGCAAGCGCGGGGCGCGTGCCCTGCGCGGCAAGGGGCCGCTGACCTTGCGCCATGCGGAGTACGTGGGCGGCCATGGCGAGGCGTTGCGACAAGAGGCCGCCCTCAAGAAGCTCAGTCCTGCCGCCAAGCGCGCCTGGCTGGCGCAGCGCGAAAGCGAGCCGACGTCCTCATAGGCAGCGCGCCAGCGTCTCGAAGACGCGTGCGACTGCTTCCGCACCGGGGTCGACGACCCCTTGCAGGGCGGTATCGGGCACGTAGGCGGCACGCCCCGCGCGGGCCTGGGCGAGCGTCGCGGTATGCTCGGCGCCTCGACGAGCGGCGTCGGCCGCCGCCTGCACGGTGCCTTGTGCCTGCCAGGCCTCGAGAGCGGGGATCAGGGCATCCAGCAGCGTGCGATCGCCGCGTTGCGCGCCACCGTAGGTCTGCATGCGCTCGACCCCTTGCCACAAGCTCTCCGGCAGGTCATGTCGTTCCATGGCCGTCGCCGTGGCGGTGAAAAAGATCGAGAGCAGCACGCCGCTCGAACCGCCCATGCCCTTGGCCAGGCACTGGCCGATGCCGGCGAAGAGGCGGTCGGGATGCGCGGTGTCCAGCCGGCCCGCCTCCAGCGCCCCGGCGATGGCGTCGGCGCCTTCCTGCATGCTGCTGCCGGCGTCGCCGTCGCCGCTTTGCGTATCCAGCCGGTCCAGTGCCTCGCGTGCATCGCGCAGGGTCGCGATCACCTGCGACACGGCCGCCGCGATGGCGGACGATTGCGGTGCACCTTCGGCGAGCGCCTCGCCCTGAGTGGCGAGGTTCGGCGTGAACGTTGCCGGTGGCTGGATGGCGCGAACGCCCGGCCAGGCGGGAGCGTCGGTGGGAGCCTGAAGCGCCTCGCGCAGGGCGTCATCGGCGGCGATCAGGGTCAGCGAAAAGCCGTGCATGTCCAGCGACGTCATCAGCGGGGCGGGGCCGATGAGGTGGGGCAGACGCTCGGCGCCGAATGCCTCGATCAGGGCGCCGGCCAGCACGCTCATCTCCTGGGTCGAGCAACTGCCGAGGTTGTTGAGCATGGCCACCCAGTCGCCGTCGTGGCCGCGTTCATTCAGAGCGGCTGCGAGGGGAGTGACGACGTGCTGCATGGCTTGCCGGGCGTCATCGGGGGCGATGTGCCGAGCGCCGGGTTCGTTATGGATCCCCAGGCCCAGCGCCGGGCTGCGCTCCGGGCGGGCCTGGCCCGGCAGTGTCGCCGCGGTGAGCGCCAGCCCCATCGAGGCCATGCGCTCGCACACGCGTTGCGCCTGGGCGTGCACCGTTTCCAGCGCGTCTTGCTGGCGTGCGTAATGGCCGGCGACCTTGTGGACCAGCAGGGTGCCCGCGAGACCGCGCGGCTGCGGCGTATCGGGCAAGGCAACATCGTCGCCGACGATGATCATCGCGACCTTCAGGCCTTCCCGCTGCGCATGCTCGGCGGCGAGGCCGAAGTTGAGGCGGTCCCCGGTGTAATTCTTGACCACCAGGAGGCAGCCGGCCGGGCCGCAGACGTCGCGGATGGCGGCCAGCACGGCATCCACGCTGGGCGAGGCGAACATGCTGCCGGCGATGACGCCCGTCAGCATGCCGTCGCCGATGAAGCCGGCGTGGGCCGGCTCATGCCCCGACCCGCCGCCGGAGAGGATCGCGACCTGATGTTGCCCATGCTCGTCGCGAGACCAGTCGCGGCGTATCAGAATGCGGACGCCGCTGGCGGGCTCGGCGATGCGCAGAGGGGCGAGATGGCCGACGGCGTGCAGAACGTCGTCGACCACGCGAGAGGCATCGTTGAAGAAGTGCTGCATGAGCGGGCTCCATGATCGCGCGGTGAGTGCCACGATCATGGTGCTCCGGTCGGATTAGTGCAACTTCATGCGGGGGCGCAGATACCGGTTGAGGCCGTCGACGATGACGGTCATGCCGGTTTTCAAGGCGCCATGAATGGCCAGCTGGTGCATGCGATAGAGCGAGGCATAGAACAGCTTGGCCAGGCGCCCCTCGATGAACAGGCTGCGTGCCGAGGCGCCGCGCATCAGGCTGCCCACGGCATCGAAGTGCGCCAGCGAGATCAGCGAGCCGCGATCGCGGAAGACGAAATCCTTGAGGGGCTTGCCGTCCATTGCCGCGCGCAGGTTGTGGTACAGCAGGCTGGCTTGCTGATGCGCGGCCTGGGCGCGCGGCGGTACGCGCTTGTCGTCAGGTTGCGGGCAGGAGGCGCAGTCGCCGAAGGCGAAGATGCGATCGTCGTCGATGCTCTGCAGGGTCTGATGCACCTTGAGCTGATGATTGCGCTCGGTGGAAAGCCCCAGTTCGGACAGAAAGGCCGGCGCGCGTATGCCGGCGGCCCAGACGTTGAGGTCGGTGGCGATGCGCGTCTCGTCGGCGGTGACGAAACCGTGCTCGTCGGCGCAGGTCACGCGGGTGTCGACATGGATCTGCACGCCCAGGCGTTCCAGCTCCTGGTGCACGGCGCGGCTGATGCGCTCGGGCAGTGCCGGCAGGATGCGCGGTGCCGCCTCGATGAGGTGGATCTCCAGCTTGCCGCTGTCCATGGCGGTGAACCCGTAGCTGTGCAGCATCTTGGAGGCGCCGATCAGTTCGGCGGCCAGCTCGACGCCGGTGGCACCGGCACCGACGAGTCCCACGCTCAGGTTGGGATGGGTACGCCGCTCGGGATCGCTGTACCGTAGGAAGGTGTTGAGCATGTCCTGGCGGAAGCTTTCGGCCTGTTGCGGGCTGTCGATGAAGTGGCTGTGCTTGGCCACGCCCGGAGTGCCGAAGTCGTTGGAGACGCTGCCCAGAGACATCACCAGGTAATCGTACTCCAGCGTGCGCGCCGGCAGGATCACGACGCCGTCGTCGTCGATGATCGGCGCCAGCGTGATGGTGCGGTTGTCGCGGTCGAGGTTGCTGAGCGTGCCGCGTTGAAAGCGGTAGCCGTGCGCCTTGGAATGCCCCTGGTAGGACACTTCATCGAGGCTGGAATCGAGCACGCCCGTGGCCACTTCATGCAGCAGGGGCTTCCAGATGTGCGTGGCGTTGCGGTCGACCAGAACGATCTCGGCGCGTTGGCGCTTGCCGAGCTTGCGCCCCAGGCGGGTGACCAGTTCGAGGCCACCTGCGCCTCCCCCGACCACCACGATGCGCGGTGTAGACATGATGGACTCCCGAAGAACGAAACATGGAAAAAGGGTGTCGCCAGGGTCGGGCATCGCAGCGAAACGCCAAGGTACGAGGCGCCTGGGAAGGCGTGTCGTGACGCGGGGGCGCTGGCGCCTGGTGTCGGCGACGTCTGCGTATAGAATAACGCCGTTCGCTTGCCAAAAACACCGGGCGCGGAGCAGTGCGGCCGGTTTTTCCGTAATATTACATGCATGACCCTTCCATCGATGACGAGGAGCCTTTCATGTCGCCCAATCCGCCCCTGCGCATTCTCGACGGTATCCGCCTGGTCGCGTTCGACCTCGATGGCACGCTGGTGGATTCGGTCCCCGACCTGGCCGCTGCCGTCGATGCCGCCCTGCGTTCGCTGGGACTCGCGGGCGTCGACGAAGCGTCGGTGCGCGACTGGGTGGGCAATGGCTCCCGCAAGCTGGTGGAGCGCGCCCTGGAAGCGCTCGACGCGCAAGACACGGACCCGGAGGCGGCTCACGAGGCGTTTCTGCATCATTATCGCCTGGCGCCTTGTCGCGCGACGCGCCTGTACCCCGGTGTGCGCGAGGCGCTCGAAGGGTTGCGCGCACGCGGTCTGACGCTGGTGCTGATCACCAACAAGCCGGCGGCGTTCATCGCCCCGATCCTCGAAACGCTGGGACTGAGCGACTTTTTCGACCTGACGCTGGGCGGCGATTCGCTGGCGGCGAAGAAGCCAGATCCGGCGCCCTTGCTGCACGTGGCATCCCGTTTCGGGGTGACGCCGAGCGTCTGTCTGATGGTGGGGGACTCCCGGCATGACATCGAGGCCGGGCGGGGTGCCGGATTCCGCACCCTGGCGGTGCCCTACGGCTACAATCACGGCGATCCGGTGGCGGCGAGCGCGCCGGATGCCATGGTTGAATCGCTGGGGGAACTCGTTTAGTGTTTTTCGATACTTGCGTCTATAAAACCAAGTTTTTGATAACGTTCTGCTATAACGGACAGCGTTAGATGATTCTGAATGCCCCCTCGTCGCGTAGAGCCCTCGCGTTGATGCGTGACGTCAAGCGTTGGCGATGGTGATGTCGCCGTCTGGTGTCGGGTCGCGGCGATGGTCTCGCCGACTCGGCCTCGCGATCCCCTTGTGACGCAGCCTCTCACCGAAGGAACCCAGGGCATGATGACCCCCGAACGCTTTGCCGAGCTGGCGCAGGCCGGCTACAACCGCATTCCCATGACCCGCGAGGTACTCGCGGATCTCGACACTCCGCTTTCCACCTATCTCAAGCTGGCCGACGCGCCCTGGACCTTCCTGCTCGAATCCGTGCAGGGTGGAGAGAAGTGGGGGCGGTATTCGATCATCGGCCTGCCGAGCCGCGAACGTATCGAGGTGCGCGGCCACGAGGTGCGCCACATCGTGAATGGCGAGCAGGCCGGCGTCACCGAGGCCGACGACCCGCTCGCCTGGATCGAGCAGTTCCAGGCACGCTTCAAGGTCCCCCAGCTCGACGAGCAGCCGCGTTTCGACGGCGGTCTGGTGGGGTATTTTGGTCACGACACCATTCGCTACATCGAGCCGCGCCTGCGCGGCGTGGAAAAACCCGACCCCATCGGCGTGCCGGACATTCTGCTGATGGTGTGCGACGAGCTGGTGGTGTTCGACAATCTCTCCGGGCGCCTGACGCTGTGGACGCATGCCGATCCCGAGGTGGCGGATGCCTATCCCCACGCGCTGGAGCGTCTGGAAGCGTTGGAGATGCAGTTGCGCAGCGCCACGCTCAATACCGTCAGCCCTGGCACGGGCGGCCCGGCGGTCGAGGAGGGGCACTTCACTTCCGGCTTTACCGAGGCAGGGTTCAAGGCGGCGGTGGAGCAGATCAAGGAGTACGTGCTGGCCGGCGACGTCATGCAGTGCGTGCCGTCGCAGCGCATGACGATTCCCTATCGGGCGCCACCGCTGGATCTGTATCGTGCACTGCGCAGCCTGAATCCATCGCCGTACATGTTCTTCTTCAACCTCGGCGATCACCATGTGGTCGGCTCGTCGCCGGAGATCCTCACGCGCCTGGAGGAGGGCAACGTCACCGTGCGGCCCATCGCCGGCACGCGGGTACGCGGCCATAGCGAGGCGGAAGACCAGGCGCTGGAAGCCGAGCTGCTGGCGGACCCCAAGGAAATCGCCGAGCACCTGATGCTGATCGACCTGGGGCGCAACGACGTCGGCCGCATCAGCGAAACGGGCACGGTCGAGGTCACCGACAACATGGCCATCGAGCGCTACTCGCACGTCATGCACATCGTTTCCAACGTCACCGGCAAGCTCAAGCCCGGCATGTCGGCGCTGGATGTCCTGCGTGCCACTTTCCCCGCCGGCACCTTGTCGGGCGCGCCCAAGTTTCGCGCGCTGCAGATCCTCGACGAGCTCGAGCCGGTCAAGCGCGGCGTCTATGGCGGCGCGGTCGGGTACCTGTCCTGGCACGGCAACATGGATACCGCCATCGCCATTCGCACGGCGGTCATCAAGGATGGTCAGCTGCATGTGCAGGCGGGGGCGGGGATCGTCGCCGACTCGGTGCCCGAACAGGAGTGGCAGGAAACGCTCAACAAGGGCCGCGCCCTGTTTCGCGCGGTGGCCATGGCCGAGCGCGGTCTCGACAACCTTAGCTGACGCCGCGGGCGCGTCGGGCGGGGAGCACGGCAGGTGCGATGGCACATGCCGTGCGGGGCAGATCAGCGTGAAGACGAATCGTTCGGCGGTTTCTTGCGCTGGTTCTGGTACTTCTGGGCCATCTGCTTCGCCGTGCGTTTCGCTTTCTCGCGGTTCTCGGGTTTGCGAAACCAGTTGGCAATGGCGGCGCCTATCATGCGTTTCATCGGTGACTCCTGCAGATGAGGAAGTATGCCTTCAAGCATAGACATGGCGCCGCCGTGACGCGAGATCAAGCGTCCCGAGCCAATTGACATCCGTTGATCACAAACGGCAATATGCAATGCATGACTACCGATACGACCTACAGCTTGATTCAGTGGTGGCGCTCCTGAGCGAGGGGCGGCACGCTTGCGACTGAACGAAATGCCGCCGTCAGGGCGGCATTTTTGTGTCTGCATCCCTGCACGGCTGGCATGGCATCGCGGCCGACCTGGGTGACATCCAGGCGGCCAACCAGAAGCCAGAAACCGAAAACATTGTGAAATCAAGGACTATAGCGCCATGTCCGTGCTGATGATCGACAATTACGACAGCTTCACCTACAACGTCGTGCAATACCTGGCTGAGCTCGGGGCCGACGTCGTCACCTACCGTAACGACGCCATCACGCTCGAGGAGATCGAGCGTCTGGCGCCGAGCCATCTGGTCATTTCGCCCGGCCCCTGCACGCCCAACGAAGCAGGCATTTCGCTGGATGCGGTGCGCCATTTCGCGGGCAAGTTGCCGATTCTCGGCATCTGCCTGGGACACCAGGCCATCGGCCAGGTGTTCGGGGGCGACGTGGTGCGGGCGCCGCAGGTCATGCATGGCAAGACCTCCTGGGTCGAGCACGACGGGCGCGGCGTGTTCGACGGCCTGGCCAACCCTCTCGAAGTGACGCGTTACCATTCGCTGGTGGTGGCCGAACAGGGTCTGCCGGAGTGCCTTGAGGTCTCGGCGCGCGTCGTCGCCGATGACGTGACGCCCGGCCTGATCATGGGCATGCGCCACAAGACGCTGGACATCGAGGGCGTCCAGTTTCACCCCGAATCGATCATGACGCGCCAGGGTCACGAGCTGCTGGCCAACTTTCTGAAACGCCGCGCATAACGAGGAGCGACACATGCAGATGCGAGACGCCATCGGCGCGGTGATGCGCCACCGCCACCTGAGCTTCGACGACACCCATGCGGTGATGCGAGCGATCATGACCGGCGAGGCCAGCGATGCCCAGATCGGCGGTTTCTTGATCGGCCTGGCGATGAAGGGAGAAACGGCCGAGGAAATCACTGCCGCCGCGCAAGTGATGCGGGAACTGATGACGCCCGTGGAAGTGGACCGCTCTCACCTGGTGGACATCGTGGGTACGGGCGGCGACGGGGCCAACCTGTTCAACGTCTCCACGGCGTCCAGCTTCGTGGTCGCCGCCGCCGGCGGGCGTGTTGCCAAGCACGGCAATCGCAGCGTGTCGTCGTCCTCGGGCAGCGCCGATCTGTTCGATGTGGCGGGGATTTCCCTGGAGCTGCCGCCGGTGGAAGTGGCGCGCTGCATCACCGAGATCGGGGTCGGCTTCATGTTCGCGCCGATGCACCACCAGGCCATGCGGCATGCCATCGGGCCGCGCCGCGAGATGGGCGTGCGTACGGTGTTCAACATCCTCGGGCCGCTCACCAACCCCGCCGGCGCGCCCAACCAACTGCTCGGCGTCTACGACCCCGCGCTGTTGACGATCATGGCCGAGGCCCTGAGGCGCCTGGGCAGCGAGCACGTGCTGGTGGTCAACGCCGAGGACGGTCTCGACGAGATTTCCCTGGCCGCGCCGACGCGAGTGGCCGAGCTGCGCGACGGCGAGATCCACGAGTACACCATTGCCCCCGAGGACTTCGGCATCGAACGCCAGGCGCTGGCGCCACTGAAGGTGGTCACCGCCGAAGACAGCCTCAAGCTGGTCAAGGCGGCGCTGGTGGGCGAGGGGCCGGCCGCGGACATCGTGGCGTTGAACGCCGGCGCGGCACTCTACGCGGCCGGCGTGGCGGATACGCTCAGCGAAGGCGTGGTGCTGGCCCAGGACTCCCAGGCGTCCAAGCTGCCCCTCGAGAAGATGAAGGAACTCGCGGATTTCACGCGTATTCTGGCCCACAAGGACGAGCGCTGATGAGCCGAGCACACGACACCGGTCTACCCACGATTCTGGCCAGGATCCTGGCACGCAAGGACGTCGAGATTCGCGAGCGTCGCGCGCAGGTGAGCGAGGCCGAGCTGCTGGAGCGGGCCCGGCACGAAGCGGCGCCGCGCGGTTTCGTCGCGGCGCTCGACCGGCGCATCGCGGCGGGCGACCCGGCCGTCATCGCCGAGGTCAAGAAGGCCTCGCCCTCGAAGGGCGTGATTCGCGAGGATTTTCAGCCGGCCGAGATCGCCAGGGCCTATGCCGAGGCAGGCGCCAGTTGCCTGTCGGTGTTGACCGACGCGGACTTCTTCCAGGGGCACGAGCGCGACCTGCAGGCGGCCCGAGCGGCCTGCACGCTCCCCGTGATCCGCAAGGACTTCATCGTCGATGCCTATCAGGTCAGCGAAGCGCGCGCCATCGGCGCGGACTGTATCCTGCTGATCGTCGCGGCGCTCGACGATGCCCGCCTGAAGGCGCTGCACCAGCAGGCGCACGAGCTGGGCATGGACGTGCTGGTGGAAGTGCACGACGCCGCCGAGCTCGAGCGGGCGATGGCGCTGGACCTGACCCTGGTGGGCATCAACAACCGCGATCTGCGTACCTTCGACACCACCCTGACGACCACGTTCGACCTGCTGTCGCGGATTCCGCCGCACGTCACGGTCGTCACCGAGTCCGGCATTCACACGCGTGGCGACGTCGAGCACATGCGGGAGCATGACGTGAACGCCTTCCTGGTCGGCGAGGCCTTCATGCGCGAGGCGGATCCGGGCAGCGCCTTGCGTCGCCTGTTTTTCTAGGCGCGCCATTGCCTCGAGTCGATCGCCATCGGGCCGCTGCGTGCGGCCCGATGGCGTCATGGGGGGCGTACGTCGGTCAGTACTCGGGAGAGTCCACCTGGATCAGGCTGATCACGGTGTCGCCGGCGCGAGGCGCCAGCGGCACCCGGTCGTTGGCGACGCGGATGCGGCCGTTGGGGCCGATGCAGAACAGCGGCAGCAGGCGGTCCTGGTGTGCCTGGCGATAGTCCTCGAAGCTGAAACTGGCCGACAGCTTGGCCTTGCGTACCTCGCCGCCACGGTGGACCACGCTCGACAGCTGGGCATAGGTGACGCTCTCGCCGAACACCAGCGGCAGGTGGTCCAGCGCCTGTTCCTGATGGCGATGGGCGTGCTTGCCGGTGCCCGCCGCGAGACGGAAGACCTTGCCGTGCCCCAGCACGTGTTCGAAATGCAGGACCGCCAGGTTGTTCAACTCGCGATAGGGCGACAGCGGCAGCAGATGACCGATGCCGGTCAGTTCCAGGTGTTGCGCGGCATGCTCCGAAAGCGGGTTGCCGTAGTAGACCGGGAGCCCTGCCATGCGCGCTTCCTGCACCGCGTCCCAGCTGTTGTCGGTGAGCCGCACGGTGAAGCCGGATTCTTCCAGTGCCTTGGCGATGGCGCGTGCCACGGGGTTGGCACCGATGATCAGAAAGCCGGTGGGAGGTGGCTCGCTGACCTTCAGGGCCAGGGCGATCGGGCGCGACAACAGGCTCTGCACCACGACGGTGCTGATGATGACCAGAAAGGTCACCGGGACCAGCATCTCGGCGCCGGGCATGCCCAGATTCTCGAGCTTGATGGCGAACAGCGACGCCACCGCGGCGGCCACGATACCGCGCGGCGACAGCCAGGCCAGCAAGGCTTTTTCCCGCCAGTTGAGTCGTGTGCCCGCGGTGCATACCCAGACCGCGAGCGGGCGGGCCACGCCCACCAGAATGAGCAGGAACGCCCAGGCCGGCCAGGACAGCTGCGCGAGCTGGTCGGTGGTCAGCCGCGCCGCGAGCAGGATGAACAGGCCCGAGATCAGGAGCACCGAGAGCGTTTCCTTGAACTCGATGATCTGCTGCGTGGGCACGCCGCGCATGTTCGCCAGCCACACGCCCATCACCGTCACCGTCAGCAGGCCGGACTCGTGGAAGAGCATGTTGGACAGCGTGAACAGCGTCAGCATGGCCATCAGCGTGCCGAAGCTGTGCAGACGCTGCGGCAGCCAGTGGTGCCGCAGCACGCACCCCCATAGATAGCCGCCCAGGCCGCCCAGACCGAACCCGATCAGGGCGGTCTTGGCGAACAGTACCAGGGTATAGGTGGCGGCGCCGTTGGAGGCGCCCAGCGCGACGAACTCATACACCAGTACCGCGCCGATGGCTCCCACCGGATCGATGAGGATGCCTTCCCAGCGCAGGATCTGCGAGAGGTGTTCGCGGGCACGCAGCGTCTGCAGCAGGGGCAGGACCACGGTGGGCCCGGTGACCACCAGGACCGCGCCGAGCACGCTGGCCATTTCCCACGACAGCCCCAGGGTGTAGCGCGCCGCCACGATGGCGATGATTCCCGTGACCAGCGCGCCCCAGGTGACCAGCCGGCGCACGATGTGGCCGTGGCCGCGCAGGTCGCCGAAGTCGAGCGTCAGGCTGCCCTCGAACAGGATCACCGCCACCGCCAGCGAGACGAGCGGAAACAGCAGGTCGCCGAGCAAGGCGTCGGGCTGGAGCAAGCCGGTCACCGGCCCCATGACGATACCCGCGATCAAGAGCGGCAGGATCGCCGGCAGTTTGAGACGCCAGGCCAGCCATTGGCAGATCAGCGCAAGCAGGCCGATCAATGTCAGGTCGAAGGCAGCGTGCTCCATGGTCGCGCTCCTTGGGAAAACGGAAGCGCGAAGCCTAGCGTCGCCTCACGCCAGTTGCAATGCGCCGTGAACGCTCAATGACGGATGGATTGGCATCGCTGTTCGATGCCCCGGGCCGATGTCTCCCGCACGCCGGATGTGACGCGCGATTCAGCGATTGAACAACCACAGAAGTGCCGATATGACCACGCTGACCAGAATCATGGTGGTGATCGGAAAATAGAAGGCGAATCCCTCGCGCTTGATGACGATATCACCGGGCAGGTGACCGAGCGGCAATTTGGACAGCCAGGGCCACAGCAGCCCGATGACCACGATGGCCAGACCGATGAGAATGAGGGGACGCGACATCGTCGGCTCCTTTTCTTGAGTGGCCACCCGTTGCCGGGTGGCGACCGTTCGCATGCACATCACGCGCCGCGTGCCTATCCCGCGCGCTTGAGGGCGACCAGCAAGCCTTGCAGCGGATGGGGCAGCGACGCCTCCGACAGACGCTGGGCCTGGCTGCGGCACGAATAGCCCGTGGCCAGCAGGCGGCCGGCATTGGCGTCGTCCTCGACGGGCTGTCGCCACGAGAGATCGTAGATCGTCTCCGAGGTCTCGCGGTTGCGCGCTTCGTGGCCGTAGGTGCCGGACATGCCGCAGCAACCGGTGGCGATGCTCTCCAGCGTCAGGCCGAAGGCCGCGAAGACCTGCTGCCAGGCCTTGGTCGCGCCTGGTGCATTGGTCTTCTCGGTGCAGTGGGTCAGCAGCTTGTAGCCCGGATCCGTGACCGGCGAGACATCGCTGGGCACCAGCGCCCGGCCCAGCGACACCAGCCATTCCTGCAGCAGCAGGACCTCGGGGACGGCCTCCGGCCCCAGTGCCTTGACGTACTCCTGGCGGTAGGCCAGCGTCATCGCCGGGTCGATGCCCACCAACGGCACGCCGAAGTCCGCCAGGGTGCGCAGGCGTCGTGCCTGGCGCGCGGCGGTCTTCTCGAAGGCGCCCAGAAAGCCCTGTACGTGCAACGGCTTGCCATTGGCGTGGAAGGGCGCCACGAACACGCGAATGTCGAGGCGCGAGAGCAGTTCGACGATGTCCATCACCAGCTTGGCTTCGAAATGGCTGGTGAACGCATCCTGGACGATGACCACGCTGCGGGCCTTCTGGCGTTCGCTGAGAAAGCCCAGCGTGGTGGGCGTGGCTTCGGCGATGCCCCAGGCCTCGAGCTGCCTGGCGAGGCTCGCCCGGGACAGGCGCGGCGTGTCGACCATGCCCAGGGGGCCGGCAAGCAGGCGATCCGCCAGGCGCGTGTCGAGCAGCGCGTTGTACAGCGGTGCCACCGGCTTGAGGTAGGGCACGAAGAATTCCAGCGCGCCGATCAGGTAGTCGCGCGGCGGGCGCAGGTAGCGTCCGTGATAGAGCGCCAGGAACTGCGAGCGAAACTCGGGGACGTTGACCTTGATCGGACACTGTCCGGCGCAGGACTTGCACGCCAGGCACCCCGCCATGGCGTCATAGACGTCGTGAGAGACATCTTCCCGGCCGCGACGCTTGGCCAGGGTATTGCGCGCGCGGCGAGGGAACGTCTTGACGAAATCCCAGGCCCCGGCGGCCTTCTGCCGATGCGATGCCTCGACGACATCGATGCCGGCCTCGTTCTGCAGGCGCAGCCATTCGCGCATCAGGCTGGCACGGCCCTTGGGCGAGTGAATGCGCTCCCGGGTCGCCTTCCATGACGGGCACATGGCGTCATTGGGGTCGTAGTTGTAGCAGGCCCCGTTGCCGTTGCAGTAGACCGCGCTGGCGTGATGCTGCCAGACGCGCTCGTCGATCTGGCGATCCAGCTGGCCGCGGGTGGTGACGCCGTCGATGGTCAAAAGCCCCGGATCGACCCATTTGACCGGCTCCGCCTCGGCGGCAACGGCGTCATCGGAAGCGGCCCCTTGCGAAGGCGCTGTGGCCCCTTCCGTGGGCGCGACGGTTGCCTTCCCCGGCAAAGGACCTTCGCCGGTTTCCGCTTTCGACGCCTGGTCATCGACCGCATCGGGAGCCCTGTCCTCCGGCCGGATAGCATGACCGGCGTGTTCGGGCCGGGTAAGGAGCGGTGTGGCGATCTTGCCGGGGTTGAGCTGATTGTGCGGGTCGAACGCCGCCTTGAGGCGCTGCAGGCTGGGGTAGAGCTCGCCGAAGAACTGCGGCGCGTATTCCGAGCGCACGCCCTTGCCATGCTCGCCCCACAGCAGCCCGTGGTAGCGCTGTGTCAGCGCGGCGACCTCGTCGGACAGGGTGCGGATCAGCGTGGCCTGCTCGGGGTCCTTCATGTCGATGGCCGGTCGCACGTGCAGTACGCCCGCATCGACGTGGCCGAACATGCCGTACGCCAGTCCATGGGCATCGAGCAGGGCGCGAAACTCGGCGATGTAGTCGGCCAGATGTTCGGGCGGTACGGCGGTATCCTCGACGAAGGGAATCGGGCGCTTTTCGCCCTTGGCGTTGCCGAGCAGGCCCACCGCGCGCTTGCGCATGGCATAGACGCGGGTGATCGCCTCGCGGCCCTCGGCCAGGGTATGGCCGAGACGCTCGACCTGCGTGTCGGTACCGAGATGCGTGCAGAAGGCCTCGACGCGCGCCGCCAGACGCTCGGGATCGTCGTCGTTGAATTCGACCAGGTTGATGCCGTGTATGTCCGCCTCCCCGGCGGGGAAATACTCGGCAACGCTGTCCCAGACGAAATCCTCCATGGCCAGGGTGAGCACCTTGTCGTCGACCGTCTCGATGGAGGTCGGGCGACTGTCACCGCTCATCAGCGCCTTGGCGTCGCGCAGGGCATCCATGAAGCCGCGATAGCGAATGTTGACCAGGGTCGAATGCTTGGGGATGGGCAGGACGTTGAGCGTGGCCTCGGCGAGAAAGCCCAGCGTTCCTTCCGAACCGCAAAGTACGCTGTTGAGATCGAAGGTACCATCCGCGCGGCGCAGGTGGGCCAGATCGTAGCCCGTCAGGCAGCGGTTGAGAGGCGGGAACGTGGCCTCGATCAAGGCGCCCTGGGTGTCGGCGATCTCGCGCGCGGTGCGGTGTGCGTCGCCGATGCGGTCATCGCGTGCGCAGGCCTGGTCGAGAGCGTCGGCGTCGAGGGGCTGGCAGTGCAGACGCTCGCCGCCGAGCAGCAGCATGTCTAGCGCCAGCACGTGATCGCGGGTCTTGCCGTACTCGCAGCTGCCCTGGCCGCTGGCGTCGGTGGAGATCATGCCGCCGATGGTCGCGCGGTTGGAGGTCGACAGATCCGGCGCGAAGAACAGGCCGTACGGCTTGAGGGCGGCGTTGAGCTGATCCTTGACCACGCCGGCCTGGACGCGCACACGGCGGTTCTCGGCGTCGATCTCGAGGATGCGGTTCATGTACCGGGAGACGTCGACCACCAGGCCGTCGGTCAGCGACTGCCCGTTGGTGCCGGTGCCCCCGCCGCGCGGGGTGAGCACGATGGCCTGGAATTCCTCGCGCGCGGCGAGGCGGGCCAGGTGGGCGAGGTCCTCGGCGTCGCGGGGATAGAGCACGGCCTGGGGCAGGCGCTGGTAGATGGAGTTGTCGGTGGCCAGCACCGTGCGGTTGGCGTAGTCCGGGGCGATGTCGCCGCGAAAGCCGGCGGCGTCGAGCGCCTCGATAAAGCGCAGATAGGGCGTGGTGGTGCGTTCCGGGGTGTCCAGAGGTGCGATCATGGAATTTCAAGCCATCGGTCAGCGTCGGGCGGCGGTTTCTATGGTCGCCTGTGCCAGGGCGTCGTCGGGACGCCGGTATCTGGCACCACTTTACTGCAGCGCGCCGCGTGGCGCATCCCGAATGGGGCGGGCGAGCGTGGTTAACGTCGCGGCTTTTCCCTACAATGGGACTCCATTCACGTTGCTTCATCCTTTTTTCCGACGGATAAGATCCATGCTCGATCCCAAATTGTTGCGCAGCGACCTGCCTCTGGTCGCCGAACGACTGGCCCGTCGCGGCTTTACCCTGGACACGGCGCGTCTCGAGGCGCTGGAATCGCGCCGCCGTGAGCTGCAGACCGAGACCGAACGCCTGCAGAACGAGCGCAATACGCGCTCCAAGGCGATCGGCCAGGCCAAGGCATCGGGCGAGGACATTCAGCCGCTGCTCGATGAAGTCAGCGATCTGGGCGAGCGTCTCGACGCCGCCAAGGCGCGTCTCGCCGAGGTGCAGGCCGAATGGGACGAGAGCGTCGCGGCGCTGCCCAACCTGCCCCATGACAGCGTGCCCCAGGGCCTCGACGAGGCCGATAACGTGGAGCTGCATCGCTGGGGAACGCCGGGCACCTTCGACTTCGAGGTGCGCGATCATGTCGATCTGGGCGCCAAGTTCGGCTATCTCGATTTCGAGATGGCGGCCAAGCTGACCGGGTCGCGGTTCGCCGTGATGCGCGGCCCCATCGCACGGCTGCACCGCGCGCTGGCGCAGTTCATGCTCGACAAGCAGACGCGCGAGCACGGCTACGAGGAATGCTACGTTCCCTATATCGTCAACGACGCCTCGCTCACCGGCACGGGGCAGTTGCCCAAGTTCGGCGAAGACCTGTTCAAGCTGGAGGGGGATCATGACTTCTACTTGATTCCCACCGCCGAGGTGCCGTTGACCAACATCGCGCGGGAGCAGATCTTCACGCCTGCCGAACTGCCCTTGAAGCTGACCGCTCACACGCCGTGTTTCCGCAGCGAGGCGGGCGCCTACGGGCGAGACACTCGCGGCATGATTCGCCAGCATCAGTTCGACAAGGTCGAGATGGTGCAGATCGTCGATCCGGCAACCAGCTATGACGCCCTGGAATCCATGCGCGGCCACGCCGAGGCGATCCTGCAGGCGCTCGAGCTGCCTTATCGCGTCGTCACGCTGTGTGCCGGCGACATGGGCTTCGGCGCCGCCAAGACCTACGATCTCGAAGTCTGGCTGCCGAGCCAGGAGACGTACCGCGAGATTTCCTCGATTTCCAACTGCGAGGACTTCCAGGCACGGCGGATGCAGGCGCGCATGCGGCATCCCGAGCAGAAAAAGCCGCAGCTGGTGCATACGCTCAACGGCTCCGGCCTGGCGGTGGGACGCTGCCTGCTGGCGGTGCTCGAGAATTGTCAGCAAGCCGATGGCAGCATCGTGATTCCCGAGGTCCTGCGCGGCTACATGGATGGCGTCGAGCGGATCAACGCCTGACGCCGCGTCCGCCATGCCATTGCTCGCCACGGGCAATGGCATGGATCTCTACTTGGTTATAACCTTCCAACCAGACGTTCCTTCCCCGAGATGCCGAGGAACCTTATCGTTTTGGCTATAAGACCTCGTTTTTTAAGTCGAACCGGGAATAACGATGCCTGTTTCTTCGCATAATGTGACATCGCGCTCGTCGCGCCCCCGACGTCTCCACGGCCATGTGGCGCTGGTCGGCGCAGGGCCCGGCGATCCGGAGCTGCTGACGCTCAAGGCGCTGCGCCTGCTGCAGGAAGCCGACATGGTGCTGCACGATCGTCTGGTCAGCGAGGAGATCATGGCGTTGGCCAACCCCGAGGCCCGGCGACTGTACGTCGGCAAGGCGCGGTCGTCGCACAGCGTGCCCCAGGAAGGCATCAATCAGGCACTGGTCGACTGGGCGCGTGCCGGGCATCGCGTGGTGCGGCTCAAGGGCGGCGATCCGTTCATTTTCGGGCGTGGCGGCGAAGAACTGGAAACCCTGGCCCAGGCGGGCATCGCCTTCGAAGTGGTGCCGGGCATCACCGCGGCTAGCGGCTGCGCCGCCTATGCGGGCATTCCCTTGACCCATCGCGATCATGCCCAGTCGGTGCGGTTCGTCACCGGTCATCTCAAAAACGGCGGCTGCGACCTCGAATGGCCGACGCTGGCGCGTCCCGGGCAGACGCTGGTGTTCTACATGGGGCTGGGCTCGCTGGCCACCATCCGCCATGAGCTGCAGGCGCATGGCATGTCCGGCGACACGCCCCTGGCCTTGATCGAACAAGGCACCACCGCGCGCCAGCGGGTGCATGTGGGCACCCTGGCGGCGCTTCCCGAGGGGCTGCTGGCTGCCATCGACACGGGAGACGTGCGCCCGCCGACGCTGATCGTGGTCGGTGATGTGGTGTCGCTGCACGGTCGGCTGGACTGGTTCGAGCCGGCGTCCTCGTCTACCCAGGGGTGGCGCGACGGCAAGCATCCCACGCCGCTGGACAACGCCTCGAGCGCTTAGCAGGCGCTCGCCTTCCTCCTTCCGCTTGCGCCCGCCCGAGAGGCGGGTGCCGACCTTGTCGTTTCTCTCCTTGTCTTGCGTGCGTGCACTTTTCTGGTGCTCATGACGCCATTCCTCCTCCTCTTTGGTGCGCCCGCGGATCCGGCGTGCGCCATTTAGGTGCGGGCGATGCCCTCTTGTGCTTTTTGTATACGCTATAAGTCATTGTTCCTAATGCGGTTTAAAGGGCGGTGCACGAAGTTGGCACATGACTTGCGAGGTGTCGTGTAGACGTCATCAGGCGTCGTCGCTGGATATCACGACAACAGCGTGCATTGGCGCTGCAACAACAATCAGACCCGCAAGGAGTCGTTCGTGAACAAGATCACCTCCACCGCCGCACTCTTACTCTCGATGGGCATCGCGCTTCCGGCCGCGGCCCAGGAAGACACCATCAAGGTCGGGATCCTGCACTCTCTTTCCGGGACCATGGCCATCAGTGAGTCGACGCTGAAGGATGAGCTGTTGATGCTCATCGAGCAGCAGAACGAAAACGGCGGGTTGCTGGGCAAGCAGCTCGAACCCGTGGTGATGGATCCGGCCTCGGACTGGTCGCTGTACGCCGAGCAGGCGCGCGACATGCTCACCGGGGACGACCGGGTCGACGTGATCTTCGGCAACTGGACGTCGGCGTCGCGCAAGGCGGTGCTGCCGGTGGTCGAGGAAGAGAACGGCCTGCTGTTCTATCCGGTGCAGTATGAGGGCGAGGAATCGTCCGAGAACATCTTCTATACCGGCGCGGCACCCAACCAGCAGGCGATTCCCGCGGTCGACTACCTGATGAGTCAGGGCGTGGAGCGCTGGGCGCTGCTGGGTACCGACTACGTCTATCCGCGCACCACCAACAAGATTCTCGAGGCGTATCTCAAGGACCACGGCGTCGCCGACGACGACATCATGGTCAATTACACGCCGTTCGGCTTCAGCAATTGGCAGTCGATCGTCTCCGAGGTCAAGGACTTCGGCAGCCAGGGCAAGCAGACCGCCGTGGTCTCGACCATCAACGGCGATGCCAACGTGCCGTTCTACACCGAGCTTTCCAATCAGGGCATCAGTGCCTCCGACATCCCGGTGGTCGCCTTCTCGGTGGGCGAGCAGGAACTGTCCGGCATCGATACCGGGCCGCTGGTGGGACACATGGCGGCGTGGAACTACTTCATGAGCGTCGACAGCGACGCCAATTACGACTTCATCGACAACTGGGTCGAATACACCGGTGACGACATGGCCGTGACCAACGATCCCATGGAAGCGCACTACATCGGCTTCAACATGTGGCTGGAGGCGGTGCGCGAGGCCGGCACCACCGATGTCGACGCGGTGAAGGATTCGATCATCGGAGTCACGGTGCCCAACCTCTCCGGTGGCTCCTCGGCGATGATGCCCAACCATCACATCACCAAGCCGGTGATGATCGGCGAGATCCAGGACGACGGTCAGTTCAGCGTGGTCTGGGAAACCTCGGGCAATGTCGCCGGCGACGCCTGGTCCGACTATCTCCCCGAATCGCAGAACCTGATCAGCGACTGGCGCGCGCCACTGCGCTGCGGAAAGCTCAACGTCGACACCATGACCTGCGAGGACGGCGCTGGCGCCGAGTAAGCACGCCCACGGCGAGCGTCCGGCGCTCGCCGTTTCCTTCACGTCATGACGCTCCGCAGGCTGGGGCGCTCCCGAATCGTGCGCCGCGATCGTCGCGGCGCGAGAAGGAACCTTTCGATGACGCCAACTCACGCGACGAATGTTCGGCCAGAAGGCATGACCGGACCGCAGGCCGGCTTGGGTTTCCGGCATTGTCTGACGGTCGTGGCCGCACTGCTGGTGTGGCTCGCCATCGTCTCGCCGGTGCAGGCCGAGGTGACGCCGCAGCGTGCCCAGGCCTTGCTGCAGGCGCTGGACACCGACGACTTCGATGCCAAGGCCGAGGCCGCCCAGGCCATCGCCGCCAGCGACGCCGCCCAGAAAGCACGCTGGCTCGAGGCCTTGCTCGACGGCCGTCTGGGACGCGAGCGCCGTGGCGAGCGTTTTTACATCATCACCGATGACAGCGGCCGCGAATGGCCGATCATCGATGCCATCACCTTCGAGGAGGCCGGCACCGGCTCCCGGCGCAGCGTCGATGCATTTCGCATCAACAACGCGCTGCGCACCCAGTTGCAGGGCCTGATCGCCTCGCTGTCGCTCGACGAAGGCGACGAGGCGACACGTCTCGAGGCCGCGAAACGCTTGATCGGCGAGGTCGATGCGCAGAGCGTCGATGCGGTCGCCGCGCAACTCGACGACGAGGAGAGTCCCGCGGTACGCGCCGAGCTCGAAACCGCACTGGCGCTGTATCGCGTGGAGCAGGGCGATGCCGCGGCCCTGGAAACCCTGCGCGGCAATCTCGACACCCGCGTGCGCAATTCGCTCGCTACCATCGCCGCCAGCGACGCCCCGATCGCCGCCGAGGCCGGCGAGACGCTGGCCAGCATCGAGAGCAAGCGTGCCTGGTACGAGCGCGGACAGACGCTGTTCTTCGGCTTGAGCGCCGGGTCGGTGCTGGTGCTGGCGGCGATCGGCCTGGCGATCACCTTCGGCGTGATGGGGGTGATCAACATGGCGCACGGCGAGCTGATCATGCTGGGGGCCTACACCACCTGGATGATTCAGCAACTGTTGCCCGGGCAGCCGGGGCTGGCCTTGTTGCTGGCGATCCCCGGCGGTTTCCTGGTCGCGGCGGCGTTCGGCATTCTCATCGAGCGCAGCGTGATCCGCTTTCTCAAGGGGCGTCCGCTCGAGACGCTGCTGGCGACCTTCGGCATCAGCCTGATCCTGCAGCAACTGGTGCGTACGGTGTTCTCGCCGCTCAATCGCCGGGTGGCCTCGCCGGACTGGCTGCAGGGCGCATGGCAGATCAACGAGGCCTTGTCGCTGACTCTCAACCGCCTGGGCGTGCTGCTCTTCTGCCTGGTGGTGTTCGCCGCGCTATGGGCGCTAATGCGCTACACCCGGCTGGGGCTGGAGGTGCGCGCGGTGACCCAGAATCGTGCCATGGCACGCTCGATGGGCGTGCGCGCCGCGCGGGTGGACATGCTCACCTTTGGCCTGGGTGCCGGGGTCGCCGGGCTGGCGGGCGTCGCCCTGTCCCAGATCACCAACGTGGGGCCCAACCTGGGGCAGAGCTATATCGTCGACTCCTTCCTGGTGGTGGTCTTCGGCGGCGTCGGCAACCTGTGGGGCACCCTGGTCGCCGGCATGTCGCTGGGCGTGATCAATCAGGTCCTGCAGCCCTGGGTCGGGGCCGTGCTGGCCAAGGTGATCGTGCTGATCGGCGTCATCCTGTTCATTCAGAAACGTCCGCAGGGCCTCTTCGCGCCCAAGGGGCGGACCTCATGAGTCTCGCCACGATGTTCAAACGCAATTCCCTGCTCGATGAACGCTCGACCTGGATCACCAGCGTCGTCCTGATCGTCGGCATGCTGGCGGTGGTCGTGCTCCATGCCTTGCCGCCGGATCATGCCTGGCACCTGAACGGCTCCGTCGTCTCGCTGCTGGGCAAGTACCTGACCTACATGCTGCTGGCGCTGGCGGTGGATTTGATCTGGGGTTACCTGGGCATCCTGAGCCTGGGTCACGGGGCCTTCTTCGCCCTGGGCGGCTACGCCATGGGGCTCTACCTGACCGCCCAGCAGGCACCGCTGGCGCCCTGGCAGGCTGTCATGGCTCACTTTCCCGTGGCGGCGCTCGCCGTGATCCTGGCGCCGGGGCTGCTGGCGCTGGTCTTCGGCTGGCTGGCGTTTCGCTCGCGGGTCACCGGCGTGTACTTCTCGATCATCACCCAGGCGCTGACCTTTGCGCTGATGCTGGCCTTCAACCGCAACGAAATGGCCATGGGGGGCAGCACCGGGCTGACGCGATTCGATGAGTTGCTGGGCTTCGCGCTGGCCGGCGAAGGCATGACCGTGGCGCTGTTCGTGGCCTCGGGCGTGGCCGTGCTGCTGGCGTTCTGGGGCTGCAAGGCAGTCACCCGGTCACGGCTCGGGCGGGTGTGCATGGCCACCCGGGACGCCGAGGCACGGGTGCGCTTCATCGGCTATCGCGTCGAACACGTCAAGCTGGCGGTGTTCGTGCTGTCGGCGATGATCGCGGGCGTCGCCGGGGCGCTCTACGTGCCGCAGGTCGGCATCATCAACCCGAGCACCTTCGCGCCGCTGTTTTCCATCGAGGTGGTGGTCTGGGTCGCATTGGGCGGCCGCGCCACGCTTTACGGCGCGCTGCTCGGCGCGCTGGTCGTCAATTATCTCAAGACGGTGCTGACCGGAGTGATGCCGGATGCCTGGCTGTTTCTGCTCGGGGGCTTGTTCGTGGTGGTCACCATGTTCCTGCCGCAGGGCGTGGCGGGCCTGATGGCGCACCTGCGTCGGCGCCGGGAGGTGACCGCATGAGCATGATGGATTCGCAGCGCATGCAACGCCTGCGCGAGTTCGCGCGCCCCGATCGCGTCTTCGACTTCATGGCACCGGCGGACTCCCCCGTCGACGTGCGTCACGGGCCGATTCTCTACCTCGAGGATGTCAGCGTGAGCTTCGACGGCTTCAAGGCCATCGACGATCTCAACCTGACCATCGACGACGGCGAGCTGCGCTGCATCATCGGCCCCAACGGCGCGGGCAAGACCACCATGATGGACATCATCACCGGCAAGACGCGTCCCGACCGCGGACAGGCCTGGTTCGGCAGCCGCCACAACCTGCTGCAGATGGACGAACCGCAGATCGCCAACCTGGGGATCGGGCGCAAGTTCCAGAAACCCACCGTGTTCGAGGCGCTGTCGGTGAACGCCAACCTCGAGCTGGCGATGGCCGGCGACCGGCGCGTGTGGAAGACCTTGCTGGCCCGGCTCGACCACGAGGGGCGCGAACGCATCGACGAGGTCATGGAGATCATCGGCCTGAGCGGCGAACGCGACCGGCTGGCCGGTGTGCTTTCGCATGGTCAGAAGCAATGGCTGGAGATCGGCATGTTGTTGATGCAGCGCCCGCGGCTGTTGCTGGTCGACGAGCCCGTGGCGGGCATGACCGAGCCGGAAATGCACCGCACGGCGGAGCTGATGACGCGCCTGGCCGGCCAGCAGTCGGTGGTGGTGGTCGAGCACGACATGGGGTTCGTACGCTCCATCGCCCGTACCGTCACCGTGCTGCATCAGGGCAGCGTGCTTGCCGAGGGCAGCATGGACGAGGTCGCCAACGACCCGAAGGTGATCGACGTCTATCTGGGCGGCGACGAATCGTCCGACGTGCGGGAGGGAACCTGATGCTCAGCGTCGACAAGCTCAATCAGTATTACGGCGAAAGCCATATCCTGCGCGATCTCTCGCTGGAGGTACCGGCGGGGCGCTGCACCTGCGTCATGGGCCGCAATGGCGTGGGCAAGACCACGCTGCTCAAGGCCATCATGGGCGAAGTGGCGGTGCGCGACGGCCAGGTGCGTTTCGCCGACGAGAACCTGCTCAAGCGGCGCCCGGAAAGCCGCGCCGATCTGGGCATCGGCTACGTCCCCCAGGGGCGGCAGATCTTCGCCACGCTGAGCGTGGAGGAGAATCTGCGCATCGGTCTGCCGGCACGGCGCAAGCGTGTGCAAGGCGCAGCGGAGCGGGGCATTCCCGAGCGTATCTACGAACTCTTTCCGGTGCTGCGGGAAATGCGTCACCGGCGTGGCGGTGACCTGTCCGGCGGCCAGCAGCAGCAACTGGCCATCGGCCGGGCGCTGGTGATCGAGCCGCGCCTGCTGATCCTCGACGAACCCGGCGAGGGCATCCAGCCTAACATCGTCGCGCAGATCGGTGAGGTGATACGCCGGCTCAACCAGGAGGACGGGCTCACCGTGTTGCTGGTCGAGCAGAAGCTGCCGTTCGCGCGCAAGTACGCCGATCGCTTCACGATCATGGACCGGGGGCAGACGGTCGCCGGCGGCGAGATCGGTGAACTCGACGATGACCTGATCAAACGGCACCTGACGGTATGACGGACTTGTCGTTTCCCGGCCAGGCGGCGTCGCCCGGTGAAGGGGCGGGGCAGACGCCGTCCGGCGGTTCGGGGCACCGCTTCGACACCCGGCGCCACTGGGCGGCTTCCCTGTCGCTGGGCTTTCGCGATCGCGATGGGCGCACGCGGATGACGCGTGCGCGCCACCATGGCCCTCTGCGCGTGCAACGGCCGTTCTATCCCGAAACGGGCCATGTTCCCGACGCTCGCTACGCGGAGCCTTGCCATGTGTATCTGTTGCACCCGCCGGGCGGACTGGTCAGCGGTGACGAGCTGCGCATCGACATCGAGGCCGAGAGCGGCGCCCATGCCCTGCTGACCACGCCGGCGGCGACCAAGCTGTATCGCGCCGATAGCCATGGCGTGTGCTGGGGGCAGCACACGCATCTGAGCGTGCGGCCCGGCGCGCTGCTCGAATGGCTGCCGCAGGAAACCCTGTGTTTCGACGGCGCGCGTGGCATGCAGAGCACGACGCTGGATGTGCAGGGCGATGGCTGCTGCGTGGGCTGGGAAGTCCTGGCGCTGGGGCGTCCCGCCAGCCAGTTGCCGTTCGTCAGCGGACGGGTCGAGCAGCGCTTCGCGTTGACGCGCGACGGACGCCCGCTATGGCGTGAACGTCAGCCGCTCGATCCCATGCATCCACGGTTCCACGGTTATTGGGGACAGGGCGGCAGTACGGTGCAGGCGACGCTCTGGGCAGTGGGGCTGACGGCGCCGCAGGCCGCGGTGGAGGCCCTGAGGGAATGCTTGCCGGCATCGCGGCACTGGGCCGTCACCCAGCGCCGCGACGTGCTCCTGCTGCGCTACCTGGGCGATGAGCGCAATGCCGCCTGGGAGATTTGTCAGCAGGCCTGGGAGGTGCTGCGGCCCTGGCTGTCGTCACGGCAGGCCAGCGTGCCGCGGATCTGGATGACCTGACGACGGCCCGACGCCCGAATTCATCAAGAGAGAGTTGCCGATATGGAATTGACCCCGAGAGACAAGGACAAGCTGCTGCTGTTTTCCGCCGCGCAACTTGCCGAACGACGCCGTGCCCGTGGCCTCAAGCTCAACTACCCCGAGGCGGTGGCCTTGATCAGCTTCGAGATCCTGGAAGGCGCCCGCGACGGCAAGAGCGTCGCCGAACTGATGAGCGCCGGGCGCGAGATCCTGACCCGCGACGACGTCATGGAAGGCGTGGCCGAGATGGTCGATGAGGTGCAGGTCGAGGCGACGTTCCCGGACGGCACCAAGCTGGTCACAGTTCATAGCCCGATTGTGTGACGGAGTCCGCAATGGCTGCGCTCGCGCATTTCAGCAACCTCGTAAGGAGGCGCCATGATTCCCGGTGAATACCAGTTGCAGGACGGCGAGATCGAGCTCTGCGCAGGGCGCGAGCGGATCACCGTCGAGGTCGCCAATACCGGCGACCGGCCCATCCAGATCGGGTCGCACTACCACTTTGCCGAGGCCAACCCGGCCTTGATCTTCGACCGCGACAAGACGCGCGGTTATCGCCTCGACGTGGCGGCGGGCACGGCGATTCGCTTCGAGCCCGGCCAGCGCCGCGAGGTGACCCTGATTCCCTTCGTCGGCCGACGGCATGTCTACGGCTTCCGCCAGGCGGTCATGGGCGCCTTGGACGAGAAAGGAGCGACGTCATGAAGCCGACTACCATCGACCGTCAGGCCTATGCGGACATGTACGGCCCGACGGTGGGCGATCGCGTGCGGCTCGGCGATACCGAGCTGTGGATCGAGGTCGAGCAGGATTTCACCCACTACGGCGACGAGGTCAAGTTCGGCGGCGGCAAGGTGATCCGCGATGGCATGGGACAGAGCCAGCGCGTCGACGAGGCGGTGATGGATACCGTCATCACCAATGCCCTGATTCTCGACTGGTGGGGCATCGTCAAGGCCGACGTGGGACTCAAGCAGGGCCATATCGCGAGCATCGGCAAGGCCGGCAATCCGGATACGCAACCGGACGTCGACATCGTCATCGGCCCCGGCACCGAAGTGATCGCCGGCGAGGGCAAGATTCTCACCGCCGGGGGCATCGACGCCCATATTCACTTCATCTGCCCCCAGCAGGTGGAAGAGGCGTTGATGAGCGGCATCACCACCATGCTCGGCGGTGGCACCGGCCCGGCCACCGGCACCAATGCCACGACCTGCACCCCGGGCGAGTGGCATCTCGGCAAGATGCTGCAGGCCGTCGATGACATGCCCATGAACATCGGTCTGCTGGGCAAGGGCAACGCCAGCCTGCCCGAGGCGCTGGAGGCGCAGCTGGAGGCCGGCGCCATGGGCCTCAAGCTGCATGAGGACTGGGGCACCACGCCGGCGTCCATCGACAACTGCCTGAGCGTGGCCGAGAAGTACGACGTGCAGATCGCCATCCACACCGACACGCTCAACGAGTCGGGCTTCGTCGAGGACACCCTGGCGGCCTTCAAGGAGCGCTGCATTCACACCTACCACACCGAAGGCGCCGGGGGCGGGCATGCCCCGGACATCATCACCGCCTGCGCCAAGTCGTACGTGCTGCCGTCATCGACCAATCCCACGCGCCCCTACACCGTCAATACCATCGACGAACACCTCGACATGCTGATGGTGTGCCATCACCTCGATCCCAACATCCCCGAGGACGTCGCCTTCGCCGATTCGCGAATCCGCCGCGAGACCATCGCCGCCGAGGACATCCTTCACGACATGGGCGTGATTTCGATGATCGCCTCGGACTCCCAGGCCATGGGGCGGGTCGGCGAGGTGATCTGCCGGACCTGGCAAACCGCCCACAAGATGAAGGTGCAGCGGGGCCTGCTGCCGGAGGACGCTGCGCGCGGTGCGGACAATCATCGCGCCAAGCGGTATGTCGCCAAGTACACCATCAATCCGGCGATCACCCATGGCATCGCCCACGCGGTGGGCTCGGTGGAGGTCGGCAAGCTGGCGGACCTGGTGTTGTGGGACCCGGCCTTCTTCGGCGTCAAGCCGGCCATGATGCTCAAGGGCGGCATGATCGCCGCCGCGCCGATGGGCGACCCCAATGCCTCGATCCCCACGCCCCAGCCGGTGCACTACCGGACCATGTTCGGCGCCCTGGGGCGGGCGGCCAGCCGCACGCGCCTGACCTTCGTCAGCCAGGCCGCGCTGGATGCCGGCATCCGCGAGCGCCTGGGGCTGCAGAGCGATCTGGTGGCCTGCAAGGACGTGCGCGGCGTGCGCAAGGCCGACATGAAGCTCAACGAGGTTTGCCCCCATCTCGAGGTGGATCCGCAGACCTACGAGGTGCGTTGTGATGGCGACATCCTCACCTGCGAGCCTGCCACCGAGCTGCCGCTCGCCCAGCGGTACCACTTGTTTTGAGTCACGCGCCAGGGCGCGTGGCCGAGAGGGAGATTGAACGATGCTGAAACTGATCGAACGCCTGGGGCCGATTGCGGCGGAGCAGGCCGGCGAAACGCTCACGTTGCCATTCGAGGCGCGCATGCGCGGGCGGCTCAAGGCGGTCAGCGATGCCGGCCGCGAGCTGGGCCTGTTCCTCGATCGTGGCCCGGTGCTGCGCGACGGCGACGGGCTGCGTGCCGAGAGTGGCGAGGTGGTGCGCGTCCAGGCGGCCGACGAGCCGGTGGTGACGGCACGGATCGAAGGCGCACTGGCGCTGGCGCGGCTGTGCTATCACCTGGGCAACCGTCACGTGCAACTGGCCATCGCGGGCGACGCGCAACGCGGCTGGGTGCGCTTTCCGCCGGATCACGTGCTCGAGGAACTGGCCGAGCGGCTGGGCGCGACGCTCGAGCACCACGCGGCACCGTTCGATCCCGAGCCGGGCGCCTATGGCCAGGCGGAAGGCCACGGCCATGGTCACGATCATCACCACCATCAGGCGTCGGCACATGTCCACTGAGCCGGTGTCGCAGCACGATCCGCTGGCCCTGGCCGGGCTCATGCAGCTGGTCAGTCCGGCGCTGCCGATCGGTGCCTTTGCCTGGTCGCAGGGGCTCGAGAGCGCGCTGGAGCTGGGCTGGGTCGATGATGAGGCAAGCCTCGGCGAGTGGCTCGCCGGCGTGCTCGACGACGGGCTGACCCGCTGCGAATTGCCGGTGCTGGCACGCGTCCATCGCGCCTGGGCGGAGGGCGACGCCCAGGCACTGGCGCACTGGAATGACTGGCTGCAGGCCAATCGTGAGACCCGCGAGCTGCTCGAGGAAGAGCAGCGCCTGGGCGGCACGCTGGTGCGCTTGCTGAGAAGTCTCGATCAGGTGCCCGTGACGCCGGCCATGCCCGAAACGCCGGGCTACGTGGTGGTCTTCGCGCTGGCCGCTCGGGTACGCGGGGTGAGCCGGGAAGATGCCATGCTGGGCTTCGCCTGGGCGTGGCTGGAGAACCAGTTGACGGTGGCCTGCAAGGCCTTGCCCCTGGGGCAGACGAGTGCCCAGCGTCTCGTCGAGCGCCTGCGCCCGGCCCTTGTCGCGGCAGTCAGCGAAGCCCTGGCGCTGGATGACGATGATCTGGGACCGGCGTTGCCGGGATTGGCGCTGGCCAGCGCCTTGCACGAAACGCAGTACTCACGCTTGTTCAGAAGTTAAAGGGAGAATTCCTATGACACATTGTCTGCGTGTCGGTGTCGGCGGCCCGGTGGGGTCCGGCAAGACGGCGCTGCTCAAGCAACTCTGTCTGGCCCTGCGCGATCATTACGATATCGCCGTGGTCACCAATGACATCTATACCCGCGAGGATGCCGACTTCCTGCTCAAGCACGAAGCCCTGGCCGCCGACCGCATCCTGGGGGTGGAGACCGGGGGCTGTCCGCACACCGCGATCCGCGAGGATGCCTCGATGAACCTGGCCGCCATCGACGAGCTTCAGTCTCGCCACCCCGCGCTCGAGCTGGTGATGGTCGAGTCCGGCGGCGACAACCTGTCGGCGACGTTCAGCCCCGAACTTTCCGATCTGACGCTCTACGTGATCGACGTTTCCGCCGGCGACAAGATTCCGCGCAAGGGCGGGCCGGGGATCACCAAGTCCGATCTGCTGATCATCAACAAGATCGATATCGCCGAGCAGGTACATGCCTCGCTGGAGGTCATGGACCGTGACGCACGCAAGATGCGCGGCGAGCGGCCGTTCGTGTTCACCAACCTGCACGACGGGGTGGGAGTCGAGGAAATCGTCGCCTTCATCCTCGAGCGGGGCATGCTGCCGGAGCGCCGGCCGGCGTCGCAGCGTACAGGGGCGCCAGCCGCCACGGTCGGCGAGGCCCCGGCCGGTGCCTGATATCGACGCTTGTCACTCATTAAAAGGGAGAGGTTCCATGTTCATGTCTGGTCTTCACGTACGTCGGTGCGCCTGGGTCATGCTGCCGCTGGCATTGTTGTATACCGGTGCGGCAGTGGCGCATCCCGGTCACATGCCGCATTCGCATGCGGGCAGTTTCGTGGCCGGGCTGATGCACCCGCTGACCGGGCTCGATCACTTGCTGGCGATGGCGGCCATCGGGCTGTGGAGCTTCCGCCAGGCGGGCGCGCTGCGTCGTGCCATGCCGCTGTTGATTGCGCTGGGCATGCTGGCGGGCGCCAGTCTGGCCTGGATGGGCATACCGCTCATGGGCGTCGAGTTCGGCATCGCCTCGAGCGTGTTGCTGGCCGGGGTGCTGCTGGCCTCGCTGGTACGTTTGCCAAGTGCCCTGGGCGGCATGCTGGTGTTCGCCTTCATCCTGCTGCATGGCCATGCTCATGGCAGCGAACTGGCGCCGGGGGCATCCGCGTTGTTGTATGCGACGGGCTTCGTGGCGACCAGCGTGGCCATCACCCTGGGCGGACGTGTGCTGGGCGAGTGGCTGGCCCGCCGCGACAACCGTTGGCTGCGTGGCATCGGCGCCGCCATCGCGGCTGCCGGCGGCGCCTTGATGATGGGCTGAGTCGACGCCGGTTACAGGCGCGGCGTTCGCGTGCGCCGATAACCGGCATTGATGAAGCAATAGAGTCCATAGGCCACGAGGCCCAGCGAGACACCGCCGAGCAGCCAGCGGCCGTAGGGTTGCTCGGCGAGTGTGTGGAGCACGCCTCCCAGCCCCTCGGCGTTGTCGGGATCGACCTCGATGGCGGCCACGCTCAGAAAGGTCCCGATGATCACGAAGACCAGCCCTCGTGCCGCCAGCCCCAGGCGGGCGATGCCTTCGAGCAGCGGCATCGGGCCCTTGGGCATGTCCTCGATGTGCCAGTTGCGCCGGTAATGGCGCTTCCAGGCACGATAGAACTGATGCACTCCCACGCCGATGAAGACGAGGCCGATTCCCAGCAGGACGAACAGTCCGCCGGGATAGTCGAGCAGCTCGGCGGTGCGCTGCGAGGTGCTGCTGCCTCCGCCACTGGCCAGGGAGAGGATGATCAGCGTGGCGCATTGCCAGGCCAGGGCGATGTACAACAACCCGCTGATGGCGAAGCCGAGACGCTGCAGGATGCCTTTCCAGTCGTTGCCCTTGTGCTCGAGGTCCCACCAGGCCTGGGCGAGCCGCCACAGCACATAGGCGAGCAGGCCGATACCGAGCAGGCCGATCAGCAGGGTGCCGAACGGCCATAGCGCGATGGCGCGAATGACTTCGCCGGTGCCGGCCTGCTGGCCACCGAGCCCGATCGTGGTGAGCAGCGACAGCCATCCCACCGTGAAGTAGATCATACCCTTGGCGATGTAACCGGCACTGGCCGTGCCACTGAGTGCGTTACGCAAGCCGGCCAGGGAAAATTTCATGAGGACATCCTTGTCGCCAGGGTGAGAAGGTGAGAAACGACGCGCTACGTTATCTCGTCGGTGTGGCCGATGTATACCGATGCACCTGGCCGCAAGACATGTCGGAAGGATCCCCTCGCGCGCATGAGTACGCTACCATGTGCGGCTTTCTCGCGCGGTCATTTTAGGTCATCGGCCTGGATCGCGTCGGTATCACTCCTGCGGAGATATACGTGAAGCACTATGTTGTCCGCCCTGTCACGGGCCGTGGCTGGGCGTTGACGATTGCCTTCGTCGCGCTCGTCGTTCTGGGCATCTGGCCGGTGATCGAGTGGATCAATCGGGCGAGCTTGTTCCTCGGCCTGCCGTGGATCGCGGTGTGGGCCTATTTCATCGTGTTCGCCTGCTGTGCCGTCATGGCCATCGGCAATCGGTGGGTGGAGGACGTGCCCGATGACGAGTAGCGTTCCTTTCTGGATCACCCTGGGCTACCTGGGGGTGGCGATCCTGCTTGGTCTGCGCGCGCGGGCAGGGCGCTCGATGAATTCCCTCGAGGAGTGGGGCGTGGCCGGGCGAAGCCTGGGCCCGGTCATGCTGTACCTGCTGATCGCGGCAGGCAGCGTCAGCGCCTATACCTTCATGGGAGCGCCCGGGTGGGCTTACACCAAGGGCGTCGCGGTCTTCTATGTGGTGATCTATCTGTCCTACCTGGCGCTGGTGGCCTGGTATTTCGGGCCCAAGGTCTGGGCCTTCGGGCGTCGTTTCGGACACGTCACCCAAGGCGCGGCCATCGCCGACCGCTACGAGAGCCCCTTGCTGGGCGGCCTGGCGGCGGCGGTCATGTCCATCGCCTCGCTGGCGTACGCGGTGCTGCAGACCATCGGCTCGGCTTACATCCTGCACGTGATGAGCGGTGGGCGCGTACCGGTCTGGACGGGCGTGCTGGTGGTGCTGCTCGGCATCGCCGTCTATCTGTACGCCAGTGGACAGCGGGCCATCGGCGTCACCAATGCCTTTCAAGGCGTGCTGATGCTGGCGGTGGCCTGGGCCGTTGGTCTGTGGGCGTCGCAGCGATTCGGCGGCGGCCTTTGGTTCGGCGATGTGTTCGCTACCCTGCGTGACCGGGACCCTCGGTTCCTGACGCTGCCTGGAGCGCAGGGCGACATGAGCTTCGCGTTCTGGACCACGTCGATCATCGTGTCGATGCTGTCGTTCATGCCGCCGGTGTGGACGCAATGGATGAGCGCGTCGTCGGCACGCACCATCCGCCGTAGCGCCACCTGGTTGCCGAGCTATTACGTGGTCATCCTGCCGATGGTGGTGGTGGGGTTCATCGGGATCTACAGCCTGCCCGAGCTGGCGCGTGCCGATACCGTGGCGCTGGAGCTGGCCATGCAACAGATGCCTGTCTGGCTGGTGGGCTTGCTGGGGGCGGGTACGCTTGCCGCATCGATGTCGTCCTGCGAACCGTTTCTGCATTCGGTGGCGCTGTCCTACGCCAAGGACATCGCCCAGCCCGCGCTGAGGCTTTCCGATGCCCGCACCGGGGCCCTGGCGCGCTATCTGCTGGTGCCCATCATGGCGTTCATCGTGGCGCCGGTGGCGATCGCCGAACCGGATAACCTAGTGATGATCCTGCTGGTGGGGCTCGGGTTCGCCACCCAGGTCCTGCCGGCCTTCATCGGCATGTTCTTCTGGACCCGCGCCTCGAAGTGGGGCGTGTTGGCCGGCATCGTGGCCGGCTTTTCGCTGACGCTGGCGTTCACTCTCGCATGGCGGAACCCGCTGGGCGTGCATGCCGGATTCTGGGGGCTGCTGGTCAACCTGCCGATATTCGTGCTGGTCTCCTGTCTGACGCGCCCGGCTTCCAGTGCTGTGACCGAGCGCTTTTTCGCGATCGCCGCGCCAGGCTGGCGGGCAGCCGGTGATCGTGGTGCTGTGCACCGCACCTCGGTGAGCGAGTGAGAGCATCGTTGATGGTGCGTGTTGTACAAAGCTTTGCCAATGTCGGTTACACGTCTAAGATGGGGGGGATTCCAGCGATCACCGGTCACTGGGACGCTGCCAAGGGACATGCGTGAATGCGCTGGTTGGTGGCCGGCAGCCAGGGAAGGAGGCGGATGCCGCCTCGCAGGCTCATGTGATCCGAATCACCAAGGAAGACGCAGGTCTCATGTGTCTCCAGAGGCGGGGCATGCATCCGTCTCCAACCGGTCTGGAAAGGCCGGCGTAGATCGATCGCCATGCGTGCATGGCGCCTCGCCGGCTGTATGACAGCCGGCGTTTTTTTGTCCGAATGATGAAAGGTGCAAGGAGTCGATGGTGGGGGAGAAAAGACACGGCATCCGCCAGGCATGGGGCGTGGCTCTGATCGTGGGGCTCGGCCTCGGCGGGGGCGGCAACGCCTGGGGATATTTTTACAACGGTGCCGACTTGCTCGATTTTCAACAGCATTATCAGCAGTTTCGGGATGGAAAAGCGTACGATACCAGCAAGTTTTTTACCTACACCGGCTATGTGCTGGGGGTCTTCGACCGTCTCGAGGCCGAGGAAAGCATCTGTGCGCCGGGGGATATCCAGGGGCGGGATGTGCTGAACGACGTCGCGCATTATCTGGACAACACGCCGGGCAGTTGGAACGACGCGGCAAGCGATGTCGTCACGGATGCCCTGCAAGATGCCTACGCCTGTCAATGAGGAAATTCACCTCGGCGTGACGGAGTATTACCCGGCTTGTTTGCCGGGTCTTTGTTGATCCATGTTAAGTTTATTGCATTCGAAATTTGACAGAATGCTGTCGTCCAGGATGGATGCTCAGCGCGCCAAGGAGATACTGACACCGTTCAGCGTCAAGGGTATTTGCTGATTGAGAGCCCCCGATCGTCCTCGGGGGCTCTCTCTTTAACAGCCGGTGGGTCCGGGACCTCTACACCGCCGCACGCCCCGTGCCATGGGCCGCGATTGACTTCCATGCCGGTATACGTAGAATGTCGCTCGACCTGCCAGGCACATGCGGATGTGGTGGAATTGGTAGACACGCTAGATTTAGGTTCTAGTGCCGAGAGGCGTGGGAGTTCGAGTCTCCCCATCCGCACCAGCTTGATTCACAAGGCCTTGCGGCCTTCGATGAACCCCTTCCAGTTGAGCCACTTGATTTCCCGTGTGACCAGATGGTGACGCATCCTCCTTTCGGTTGACTGACTCGCGAACTCGTCCTCGCACAAATGACACTGAAATAGTGATCGATCGGATGATATCGCACTGTCGTCCGCTTGCTGGCGTCTTGTCTCGCTCGCCCCGATCCTTCCAGGAATGCCGTTTCATTTTATTTTGCTAATATGTCGTCCGGGCGGTGGCCGCGAGGCCATGATCGGCAATGGGGCGGGAGTGCCGGAGGATGACGGCGGAGAAGGTGGCACGACTGTCGGCGCATGTCTGGCGCTGGATCGATCAGGCGGCGAGCATCGCGTTGCCGGGCCAGTGTGCGTTCTGCATGGGCGAGACCCCGGCGGGGCAGGCCTGGTGCGATGCCTGTTTCGCCGCATTGCCCTGGAATCGCGTGGCCTGTCGGCGCTGTGCCGAGCCCTTGGCGCGCCCCGCTGCGCTGTGCGGACATTGCCTGCGTGCCGCGCCGGCCTTCGATGTCACGCGGGCACCGTTGCGCTACGAGGATGCCGCGCAGATGTTGCTTCAGCGTTTCAAGTTCGCGGCCCAGCCCCGCGCCGGCACCTTGCTGGCGAGCCTGTTCATCGCGGCCATGCCGGTCACGCCGTTGCCCGATGCCTTGATCGCGGTGCCCACCCACCCGCAGCGTCGCCGCGAACGCGGGTTCGATCATGGCGCCTGGCTGAGTCGCGAACTGTCGCGTCGCCTGGGCGTGCCTCTCCTGCATGCCTGGCGCGAGCGCGATACGCCCACCCAGCGTGGTCTGACGCGGCAGGCGCGCCGTGGCAATGTGCGCGGCGCGTTCCGCGTCGCGCCGGGCCTGCCCGCGCGAGTGGCGCTGGTCGATGACGTGATGACCACCGGAAGTACGCTGTCGGCGCTGGCCGAGTCCTGCCGCGGGTCGGGAGCCCAGCAGGTCGAGGCGTGGGCGATGGCGCGTACGCCGCGTGGAGTCTGATACCATGCCTGGGCACCCGGAACAGGACGCCCCATGACCGCCTCGAAGCATCCATTCGAAAGTTTGACGCCCGCGCGCGTCGTCGACGCCGTCGAGTCGCTGGGTTTTTGGCTGCCCGGTGAGCCGTTCGCGCTCAATAGTTATGAAAATCGCGTCTTTCTGCTCAGCGATGACGACCGCCGCCGCTGGGTGGCCAAGTTCTATCGTCCCGCGCGCTGGAGCGAGGCACAGATTCGCGAGGAGCACGCCTTCCTCGATGAGCTGGATGCCGCCGGCGTGCCAGGTGCGCCGCCCTGGCGGGATGCCCAGGGCGAAACGCTGCACCATGCGCACGGGTTTGCCTTCGTGCTGTTTCCCCACGTGGCGGGGCAGGCGCCGGAGCTTGAAAATCCCGCGCACCTCTTCGCGCTGGGCGACCTGATCGGTCAGGTCCATGCCGTGGCGCGTCGCCGGGCATTCCAGTCGCGCCCCGTCCAGGAGCCCATGGCGATCAGCCAGGCGAGCTGCGAGCGCGTGCTGGCCAGTGACTGGTTGAGCCGTCGTCAACGCCAGGCGTATGCGCGTATCGCCGAGCGCCTGCAAACGCTGCTCGCCGAGCAGTGCTGGCCGAGCGAGGCCCTGCAGCGTGTCCACGGCGACTGCCACCTCGGCAATATCCTTGGGCGCGACGAGCAGTTTGCGCTGGTGGATTTCGATGACTGCGGCATGGCGCCGGCGGTTCAGGATTTGTGGATGCTGCTGACGTCACCGGATGCCGATGAATGGCAGATGCAGTTATCCGAAGTGATCGAAGGCTACGAACAGCACGTCGAGTTCGATCGCCGCCAACTGCGCTGGATCGAGCCGTTGCGCACGCTGCGCTTGATGCGGCATAGCGCCTGGCTGGTCGATCGCTGGGAGGACCCTGCCTTTCCACGTGCCTTCCCCTGGGTGGCCAGCGAGGATTACTGGGATCAGCATATCCGCATCCTCGAGCAGCAGCGCCTGGCGCTGGAAAATCCCCGCTGGCTGGCGTGACGCGGCCGTGTGTCACGGCGCCTGGTAGAATCGTGCGTGCGTCGCGCTTCGCCTCTGTGGCAAACTCATGAATCATGTATCCATCACGTAACCATGCCCGGTCGGGCGTCATGACGAAGGCAGTTAAATGACAGAAGAACTTGCAGACAACTACCGCCACATCATCGCCGGCCTCGGCGAGGATCCCGACCGGGAAGGGCTGCGCGACACCCCCAAACGTGCCGCGAAGGCCATGCAGTTTCTCACCCAGGGGTACGGCCAGACCCTGGAATCCCTGGTCAACGGCGCGGTATTCGAATCGCAGACCGACGAGATGGTCCTGATCAAGGACATCGAACTGTATTCGATGTGCGAACACCATTTGCTGCCGTTCATCGGCAAGTGCCACATCGCGTACTTGCCCGAGGGCCGGGTGCTGGGCCTTTCCAAGTTCGCGCGCATCGTCGACATGTACGCACGACGCATGCAGATCCAGGAAAACCTGACGCGTCAGATCGCCGAGGCCGTGCAGCAGGTCACCCAGGCACGCGGCGTGGGCGTGATCATCGAGGCGCAACACATGTGCATGATGATGCGCGGCGTCGAGAAGCAGAATTCGAGCATGAAGACCTCCGTGATGCTGGGGGCTTTCCGCAACAATCTGACCACGCGTCAGGAGTTCTTGACGCTGGTTCACGGCTGAGCGATGCGCTGGCTGGCGCCTTTCGCGCGAGGCGCGATTCCGACGACGAGGAGAAATGCCGCATGGCCCTACATGCCTTGAACGATCAGCACCTGGATCACGATCTGGCGACGATTCGCATCAAGAACCTGCGACTGCGCACCTATATCGGCATCAAGGACGAGGAAATCCAGAATCGTCAGGATGTGGTGATCAACGCCACCATCCGCTACCGGGCCGAGCGGGCGGTCAAGTTCGATCATATCGAGCAGGCGCTCAATTATCGCACGATCACCAAGCATCTCATCGGCTACGTCGAGGACAATCGATTTCTGCTGCTGGAGCGGATGACACGAGAGGTGCTGGATATCATCATGGGGTACGAACAGGTGCTCACGGCGGAAGTGGAAATCGACAAGCCCTACGCGCTGCGCTTCTCCGATTCCGTCTCGGTCACGCTTTCGGATTCACGTCTGGATTGAACGATGCCCCGTCGACTCGATCGTCATGTGATGGCCGGCCACGAGGAATCGCCACGTGCAAGGTAAGCTGGAAAGCTTCGATGACGACGCCCAACGGGGCGTGATCGTCGGTGACGACGACGGCCACCGTTACTGGTTCACCCTGGCCGATTGGCGTGGCCGAGGCTTGCCTCGGGAAGGGTCGCGCCTGCGTTTCGACGCCCGCGGCGAGCGGGCCGAGCAGGTGTTCGACGCGCCAGTGCCGCAACGCGTGGCGCGCCACACCCGTGATGACCAGGGGCGCGTCAAATCCTCCCTTCTTTCTCCCTGGGCGGTGGCCGCCCTGGTGCTCGTCGCCGTGGCCCCTCTGTTTGCCGTCTGGATGCCGCTCGTCGATGCCCTGGCGGTGCTCATGGCCTGGGCGGGCATTCGTCAGGTACGCAGGGCGCCGGCCCGCTACAAGGGTCAGGCGCTATGCGGCGCGGCCATCGCGATCGCGGTGCTCAGCGTTTTGAGTACAGGCCTGCTGTCGTTGTGAGGATGCAGGGGAGTGGCGTTGCGCTTGGTGGCATCGCGAGACTCGGCATAAGATGAATTCACGGCGGCGCGCATCGTCGCCTTCATTTTCAGGAAGGAGAACGCCATGGAGTCCTTTCAGGAGAACTCGCTGTTTCGTCCCTTTGCCTATATCGATGGCAACTGGGTCGCAGCGGATAGCGGCGAACAGATCGACGTCGACAACCCGGCCACCGGCGAGATCGTGGGGCGCATGCCGAAGCTGGGACGTGCCGAGACCGAGCGTGCCATCGAGGCCGCCGAATCGGCCTGGCCCGCCTGGCGCGCCCTGACGGCGCAGGAGCGGGCCGATATCCTGATGAAGTGGTACGAGCTGATGCTCGAGCATCAGGACGAACTGGCGGCGATCATGACCGCCGAACAAGGCAAGCCGCTCAAGGAAGCGGCCGGCGAGATCGCCTATGCGGCGAGCTTCATGCGCTGGTTCGCCGAAGAAGCGCGGCGCGTGTATGGCGATACCATTCCGGCTGCCAAGGCCAATCAGCGGATCGTCGTGCTCAAGCAGCCGGTGGGCGTCGTGGGGGCGATCACGCCGTGGAACTTTCCCTCCTCGATGATCACGCGCAAGGCGGCCGCGGCGTTGGCGGCAGGCTGCCCCATCGTCATCAAGCCGGCCAGCCAGACGCCGTTCTCGGCCACGGCCCTGGCTGCGCTGGCCGAGCAGGCCGGTGTTCCCCGCGGTGTCTTCAACGTGGTGCCGGGGCGCGCCAGCGAGATCGCCAAGGCGATGACCGAGTCCCCCGTGGTACGCAAGATTACTTTCACCGGCTCCACCGAGGTGGGTAGCCAGTTGATGAGCGATGCGGCCCAGCATATTCAGAAGATTTCGCTGGAACTCGGCGGCAATGCACCATTCCTGGTCTTCGAGGACGCCGATCTGGACGCTGCCGTCGAAGGCGCCATGGCCAGCAAGTTCCGCAATGCCGGCCAGACTTGCGTGTGCACCAACCGCTTCCTCGTGCAGTCGAGCGTGGTCAATGCCTTCAGCGAGAAGCTCGCGGCGGCCATGAACAGCGAGCTGCACGTCGGGCCGGGCACCGAGGAGGGCGTGAATATCGGGCCTCTGATCGACGAAAACGCCGTCGCCAAGGTGTCGGAGCACATCCAGGATGCCGTCGACAAGGGCGCCGAACTGTTGCTGGGCGGCCATGCACACCCCCTGGGAGGACGCTTCTTCACGCCGACGCTGGTAAGCCATGCCAACGCCGAGATGAAAGTGGCCCATGAGGAAACCTTCGGGCCACTGGCCGCGGTGATCCCGTTCGAGGACGAGGAAGACGCCGTGCGCATGGCCAATGACACCCAGTTCGGCCTGGCCTCGTATTTCTATGCCAACGACCTGAGCCGTGTCTGGCGTGTCGCGGAGGCGCTGGAGTATGGCATGGTCGGCATCAATACCGGTCTGATTTCCAATGCCAGCGCGCCCTTCGGGGGAGTGAAGGCGTCGGGACTGGGACGTGAAGGCTCCAAGTACGGTATCGACGAATACATGGAAACCAAGTACCTGTGCCTGGAGCTCGGCTGAGCGAGACGACGGCGTGCTGAGCGGGGGTAGCGGGCACGCGCATCGCCCGTTCATAGCGTGAAACGATACACGGGGTAACGAAATTCCATTACTCGGCCTGCATGAGAATGGCTATCATGCAGGAAACGCTTGGAGGTCGCCGATGATGAACAAGGCATTGAGCGTGGGAGTGATTCATTTCCCGCTGGTGTTCGCCATCACCTGGATACTGACCGCCGACCCCGTGCTGGCGGGGCTGCTCGCTCTGGTCGAGCCCCTGGTCACGCTGTTCGCCTACCATCTGCATGGCCGCTTGCAGCGTGAAGCGCCCCGGACGCATTGCCCGGGGCCGCAGAGCTGCATGCGCATGCGCCAGAGCCACTGACGCCGCGCCAGTCGCCGCTGCATGGGGCGGCGAGGTACATCCATCACTCGTAACGCCAACGGCCCGCCCCGAATGCCATTCGGGGCGGGCCGTTTTCACGTTGGCGCGCAGTCCGGTCTCAGTGCCGGAAGTGACGCATGCCGGTGAAGACCATGGCGATGCCGGCTTCGTTGGCGGCATCGATCACTTCCTGATCGCGCATGGAGCCGCCGGGCTGGATCACGGCGGTGATGCCGGCCTGGGCCGCGGCATCGATGCCGTCGCGGAACGGGAAGAAGGCATCCGAGGCCATCACCGAGCCGGGCACTTCCAGATGCTCGTCGGCGGCCTTGATGCCCGCGATCTTGGCGGAATAGACGCGGCTCATCTGACCGGCACCGACCCCGATGGTCTGCCCTTGCTTGGCGTAGACGATGGCATTGGACTTGACGTACTTGGCGACTTTCCAGGCGAAGCTGAGGTCGTTCATTTCCTGCTCGCTGGGCGCGCGCTCGGTGACGGTGCGCAGTTCCTCCCGCTCGACCATGCCCAGGTCACGGTCCTGCACCAGCAAGCCGCCGGTGACGCGCTTGAAGTCGTGCGAGGGGCGACGCTGCCCGGGCCAATGGTCGCTGACATCGAGCAGGCGGACATTCTTCTTCTCGGCGACGATGTCGGCAGCCTCGTCGCTGATGCCCGGAGCGATGATGACCTCGACGAACTGCCGATCGACGATGGCGCGAGCCGTGGCGGCATCGAGCGCACGATTGAAGGCGATGATGCCGCCGAACGCACTGGTGGGATCGGTGGCGAAAGCGCGCTCGTAGGCCGCGAGCGGGGTCTCGGCGACGGCGACGCCACAGGGGTTGGCGTGCTTGACGATGACGCAGGCCGTCTCGCGGAAGGCCTTGACGCACTCGAAGGCAGCATCGGTATCGGCGACGTTGTTGAAGGAAAGCGCCTTGCCCTGGCGTTGCCGGGCAGTGGTTACGCTGGCTTCCGCGGCATCGGCTTCGGCATAGAACGCAGCCTGCTGGTGCGGGTTCTCGCCGTAGCGCATGGCCTGCTTCTTGTGGAACTGCACGTTGTAGGTGCGCGGGAAGTTGGCTTCACCGCCTTCCGCCAGGGTACCGAGATAGTTGGCGATGGCGCCGTCGTAACCGGCGGTGTGCTCGAAGGCCTTGACCGCCAGGTCGAAGCGCAGCGCCTGGCCGACGGCGCCGCCCTGGGCGCTCATGTCATCCAGTACGCGCGAGTAGTCGCCGGCGTTGACCACGATCGTGGTGTGGGCGTGGTTCTTGGCACAGGCGCGCACCATGGTCGGGCCGCCGATGTCGATGTTCTCGATGGCCTCTTCCAGCGTGCAATCCTCGCGGGCCACAGTGTCGGCGAAGGGGTAGAGGTTGACCACGACCATGTCGATGGCATCGATGTCATGCGCGGCCATCACCTCGTCGTCCTGCCCGCGACGACCGAGAATGCCGCCGTGAATCTTGGGGTGCAGGGTCTTGACGCGGCCGTCCATGATTTCCGGGAAACCGGTGTGTTGGGAGACTTCCGTCACCGGGATACCGTGCTCGCTGAGCAGGCGGAACGTGCCGCCGGTGGACAGCAGCGCGACGCCACGCGCGGCCAGCTCGCGGGCGAACTCCACGATGCCGGTCTTGTCGGACACGCTGATCAATGCGCGGCGCACGGGGCGGGCGGACGACGGGGTAGTGTGTTCGGCCATTGGGCTCCACTCTTGCAAGGTGAGGGCGCGCGATGGGCGCCGGACGAAACGCAACGGGGCGTCGCTGACGCGACGCCCCGGGACGGAATCAAATCAGTTCGTATTGCTTGAGTTTCTTGCGCAGGGTGCCGCGATTGAGACCCAGCATGTCGGCCGCGCGGGTCTGATTGCCATCGGCGTAGCGCATCACTGCCTCGAGCAAGGGGACCTCGACCTCGGTCAGCACCATGGCGTAGAGATCGGTCACCGTTTCGCCATCCAGGTGGCCGAAGTAGCGCTGCATGGCGAGCTCGACCGACTCACGCAGGGTTTGCTGATGCGCTGGCGAGGTGGTGGCGCCGGCATCGAGCGTATTCTGATCGATGGGGAATGCTTGCCTGCTGGTCATGCTGCATTGCTTCCAGTTGAGGCCAGTTCCAGCGTGTCGTGGGCCAAGGCATCCACGAAACGGTGTTGGGCCGAGGGCTGTTCCAGTACGTTGAAGCGTGCGCGTAGTGCCGCGGCTTGCGGTTGCGTCGCCAGATACCAGCCGACATGCTTGCGCGCGATGCGCACGCCCATGTGCTCACCGTAGAAGGCATGCAATGCCTCGAGATGACGGTGCATCAGGGTGGCGATATCGTCGGGCGTCGGGCGCGGCAGGCAGTCGCCGGTACGCAGGTAGTGATCGATCTCGCGGAAGATCCAGGGATTGCCCTGGGCGCCGCGGCCGATCATCACTGCATCCGCCTTAGTGTAGTCGAGGACGCGGGCAGCTTTCTCGGCGCCGTCGATGTCGCCGTTGGCGAAGACCGGCAGCGAGACCGCCTGCTTGATGGCGGCGATGGTGTCGTATTCGGCCTCGCCGCGATAGCGCTGCTCACGCGTGCGCCCATGCACGGCAAGGGCCTGGATGCCCGCCGACTCGGCAAGCTTGGCGACCCGTACGCCATTGCGGGTTTGCGGACACCAGCCGGTTCGAATCTTCAGGGTCACCGGGACATCCACGGCGGCGACGACCGCCTCGAGGATCTCCGCGACCAGGCGTTCGTCGCGCAACAATGCCGAGCCGGCGGCCTTGTTGCATACCTTCTTGGCCGGGCAGCCCATGTTGATGTCGACGATCTCGGCGCCCTGGGCAACGTTGAGGCGCGCGGCCTCGGCCAGCATCGCGGCATCGCCGCCTGCGATCTGCACGGCACGCGGGCCGGGCTCGCCGGTGTGGTCGAGGCGCTGGCGCGATTTGCGGGTATGCCACAGGCGCGTGTCGGACGTCACCATTTCGGATACCACCAGCCCCGCGCCCAGCTCCCGGCACAACTGACGAAACGGGCGATCCGTCACGCCGGCCATGGGCGCGAGAATCGCTCGGCTGGACAATGCGTAGGCGCCGATTCGCGGCAACGGCATCGCCTGAGATGAGACGTGGGTCGGCATCACGGGACGTGTCTAGATGGCTGAAAGGCGACTATGATAGCCGCCGCGGCGACGTTCTTGAAGGGGGGCCGGCTGCCATCCCTCGCGCCAGGCGCGCTCATGCCGGCGCCTTGCCGGTGATGCGCACCCAGCCTTCGCGCTCGACGGGGGCATCGAGCAGCATGCCCTGCTCGCGATACGCATCCATGACTTCCTCGGCCTGACCGGCGAGAATGCCCGACAAGGCCAGGCGTCCTCCGGGGGCCAGGTGCGCACAGAGCGTGGGAGCGAGTTCCACCAGGGGGCCGGCGAGAATGTTGGCGACCACGACGTCATGACGTTCGTCGGCGAGCCGCTCCGGATAGCAAAGCGACAAGTGTTCGTCGGCGACGTCGTTGCGCTGGGCGTTGTCGCGGCTGGCTTGCAGCGCCTGCGGGTCGATGTCCGTGCCGGTGGCGTGCCGCGCGCCGAGCTTGAGCGCGGCGATGGCCAGGATGCCGGAACCGCAGCCGAAGTCGAGCACCCGGCTGGCATCGAGATCGAGCCCGTCGAGCCATGCCAGGCACAAGGCCGTGGTCGGATGGGTGCCGGTACCGAAGGCCAGGCCCGGGTCGAGCAGCAGGTTGACGGCACCCGGCTCGGGAGCCTCGTGCCAGCTGGGCACCACCCACAGTCGTTCGCCCATCTTGAGAGGCGCGAAATCGTCCATCCACTCCCGCTCCCAGTCGCGGTCGGCGACCAGCTCGTAGTCGATCTCGGGGCAGGGCTCATCGGCCATTTCGGCAGCCCATTGCTGGCGGACGCGCTCGAGCATCGGCTCGATGTCTTCCAGGTCGTCGTAGAGACCGGTCAGCACGGTCTCGTTCCATAGCGGCGTGGTGCCGCTCTCGGGCTCGAAGACGGGGTCGTCGTGAGCGTCCTGGAGGGTGATGACCTGCGCGCCTTCGGCCAGCAGCAAGTCTTCCAGGGTCTCGGCATGTTGCGGAGCGATATGCGCCTTGAGTTGCAGCCAGGGCATGGGGCCTCCTTGGGCATCAACGCAAACGGGACGGCCTAGGCCGCCCCGTGACGAGTCGCTCGACCCGACTAGGTCAGGCCGAGTTTCTTCTCGAGGTAGTGGATGTTGACACCGCCTTGCATGAACGCGCTGTCGCGGACGAGGTCCTTCTGCAGGTCGATGTTGGTCTTGATGCCTTCGACCAGGAGCTCGTCGAGGGCATTGCGCATGCGCGTCAACGCCGTCTCGCGGCTGGCGCCCCAGGTGATCAGCTTGCCGAGCAGCGAATCGTAGTGGGGCGGTACGCTGTAGCCGGTGTAGATGTGCGAATCCATGCGCACGCCCAGGCCGCCGGGAGCGTGATACAGATCGATCTTGCCGGGGGAGGGCATGAAGGTGCGCGAGTCCTCGGCGTTGATCCGGCATTCGAAGGCGTGCCCGTTGAGCTGAACGTCATCCTGGGTGATCGACAGCGGCAGTCCGGAAGCAATGCGCAGCTGCTCCTTGACGATGTCGACGCCGGTGACCATCTCGGACACGGGGTGCTCGACCTGCACGCGCGTGTTCATCTCGATGAAGAAGAACTCGCCGTTCTCGTACAGGAACTCGAACGTGCCGGCTCCGCGATAGTTGATCTCGTTGCAGGCATCCACGCAGGCCTGGAGAACATCGGCGCGGGCTTTCGGATCGAGATGCGGCGCGGGGGCTTCTTCCAGCACCTTCTGGTGACGGCGCTGCAGGGAGCAGTCGCGATCGTAGAGGTGGATGGCATTGCCCTGTCCGTCGGCCAGCACCTGGACTTCGACGTGACGCGGGTTCTCGAGGAACTTCTCCATGTACAGCGTGCCGTCGCCGAACGCCGCATTGGCTTCGTTGCGTGTCACGCTGACCGAGGAGAGCAGGCTGCCTTCGCTGTGCACCACGCGCATGCCACGTCCGCCGCCGCCGGCGGCCGCCTTGATGATGACCGGATAACCGATGCGCTTGGCGGTGGCCAGAATGGCGTCGTCGTTGTCTTCGGGGAGCGGGCCGTCGGAGCCGGGCACCGTGGGTACGCCGGCCTTCTTCATCGCCGAAATGGCGCTGACCTTGTCGCCCATCATGCGGATGGTTTCGGCGCGCGGTCCCACGAAGACGAAGCCGGAGCGCTCCACCTGTTCGGCGAAGTTGGCATTCTCGGAGAGGAAGCCGTAGCCGGGATGGATGGCGCTTGAATCGGTGACCTCGGCGGCGCTGATCAACGCCGGGATGTTCAGGTAGGACTGCGCCGAGGACGCGGGGCCGATGCACACGGCTTCATCGGCCAGGCGCACGTGCATGAGCTCGCGGTCGGCCTTGGAATGCACCGCCACGGTCTTGATGCCGAGTTCCTTGCAAGCGCGCAGTATGCGCAAAGCGATCTCGCCACGATTGGCGATGAGTACCTTGTCCAACATAGTGTCGTCCGTCTCTATGTAAGCTCGGAAGCGGTTGGCGATCGTTCACTCTGGGCGATCGCAAACGGCTTCAAGAGATGATGACCATCGGCTGGTCGAATTCGACCGGTTCGCCATCTTCGACCATGATGGCTTCGATCACGCCATCCTGATCGGCCTCGATCTGGTTCATCATCTTCATGGCTTCGACGATGCACACGGTTTCGCCTTTCTTGACGCTCTGGCCGATTTCAACGAACGGCTTGGCTCCCGGTGCCGGCGAGCGGTAGAACGTCCCCACCATGGGCGAGGTCACCGGATGGCCGCTGGGCTGTGCCGGTGCCGCATCGGCCTCGGGCGCTGCAGGGGCGCTGGGAGCGGCCGGTGCGGGTGCCGCGGCGGCGGGAGCCGGTGCAGGGGTGGCTGCAGGTTGTGCGCCGAACCCGCCGGTGTGGCGGCTGATGCGCACGGACTCTTCGCCTTCCTGGATTTCGATCTCGCTGATGTTGGACTCTTCCAGGAGTTCGATGAGTTTCTTGACCTTGCGAATATCCATAAGCCTGTCTCGTTCAAAGTGAGTGTGAGGTGGCGTTACGTGCCGCTGAAAGCTGCCGCCCGATCAATCGAGCTGACGCAGGGCGGCTTCCAGGGCGAGTTCATAACTGTCGGCGCCGAAGCCGGCGATGACGCCACGAGCAACATCGGAAAAATACGAATGCGCACGAAACGGCTCGCGGGCATGGACGTTGGAAAGATGCAGCTCGATGAAGGGCAGCGCGACGCCGGTGAGGGCATCACGCAGGGCGACACTGGTATGCGTGAAGGCGGCCGGATTGAGCAGGATGAAATCGGTCCCGTCGGTGCGCGCCGCGTGCACCCGCTCGACCAGCTCGTGCTCGGCATTGGACTGCAGCCAGTCGAGCCGGTGGCCGGCCTCCGCGGCGCGCTGCGTCAGGCGCAGACGAATGTCCTCGAGGGTGGTGGTGCCATAAACCCCGGGCTCGCGCGTACCGAGCAGGTTGAGGTTGGGGCCGTTGAGTACGAGAAGCTTCGCCATGTCGGAGTCCCTGGCTGACGCTGTTAACCTGTTCAGGATTTATCTAGATCCCGGCACGATCACGCAAGATGCCGTCGCTGACGCCATATATCGTCAGTGTGGGCGAAGTTTGCCCAAAAACGTGGTAGCTGTCCAGTTTGTGTTGTCGTCAGCAGTCGCAAGCAAAAACGTCACTGCGTGATAAGATGAAAAGTCATCGCTTTCCACTTCACCACAAGGACGTCCCATGGCTCTATTTCGCAAGCGTGAGCGTCAACAACGCAATGTTCTGGAATCGCCCCAGTACGGCTGGATCTGGAAACCGCTGGTTGCCTTGCTGCTGATCTATCTGGTGGTGTGCCTGGCCTTGGGCATCTGGTGGAGTCAGCGTCCCGACGCCTTCGACGTCGACGCCGCGGTCTCGGTACAGCGTGGCGGTGCCGAGCAGTCGGGCGCCGAGGCGGCGTCGGCAGCGCCCCGGCCGGGCGAGACGATGACCGCCACCACCTTGACCCTTCTGGGGACCTTGCTCGACAAGCCCGGAGGATATCTGCGCAATGACATCGCGCCGCCGGGATTGTGGCTCGACAACATGCCCAGTTGGGAACAGGGTGTGCTGGGCCAGGTGCGAGCCATCGGCGCGGCCTTGAACGACACCATTGCCAGCGACGACGATGCACTGCAGGACGCCGTCGAGGCGCTCGACACGCGCAGTGGGGCCTGGCGCTTCCCGTCCGCCGAGGGGCGCTATCAGGACGCGCGTGACACGCTGCGCGACTACCTGGCCCGTCTGGGGGATCAGCAAGCCGGGTTCTCGCAGGAGGCGCCGGCCTTGGCGGCCTGGCTCGAGCGGGTGCAGACGCGTCTCGACCGGCAGACGCAGCGCCTGGCGGCGAGCGTGGGACACGCCGAGCGTCGCGGTGCCGACCTGCAGGGCGATGAAAACGACAAAGGCGGGCAGGAGACGCCCTGGCTGCGTATCGACAATGTGTTCTTCGAGGCGCGGGGCAACGCCTGGGCGTTGATGCACTTGCTCGAAGCGGCCGAGCGCGATTTCGCGCCTGCCATCGAAAAGGCGCAGATGGGCAGTGCGTTCGATCAGTTGATCGCCGAGCTCGATGCCTCGCAAGCCCGTCTGTGGAGTCCGGTCGTGCTCAACGGCAGCGGATTTGGCATGTTCGCCAACCACTCGCTGACGATGGCCAGCTATACGTCACGCGCGTCGCAGTTGATCGGCGAGATACGCACCGCCCTCGATGCCGTGGGATCGGGGGTTGGCGAGGCCGGCTCCGGGGAATCAGGCGCCGGGGAATCAGACGCAGGGGAATCGTAGACCTTGGGCGACAGCCTGTCCCTGCAGGCGTGTTGGACAGGCCGTATGCCGCATAAAAGTACGCCCCGTGTCGCATGCGACACGGGGCGTGGTGCCTGCCTGGAAGCGAGACGCGGCGTTTACGCTTTGGTGTAGGCGGCCGCGGCTTTTTCGATGGCCTTGCGCGCGGCGTCGGCGCCATCCCAGGAGTCGATCTTCACCCACTTGCCTTTCTCGAGATCCTTGTAGTTCTCGAAGAAATGCGCGATTTGCTGGCGCAGCAGCTCGGGGAGGTCGGTGACTTCCTGCACGTCGTCGTAAAGTGCGCTCAGCTTGGAGTGCGGCACGCAGACCAGCTTGGCGTCCTCGCCGGCTTCGTCGGACATGTTGAGCACGCCGACCGGACGGGCGCGAATCACGCTGCCGGCCTGTACCGGATAAGGGGTCACCACCAGGGCGTCGAGCGGGTCGCCGTCGTCGGCCAGGGTGTTGTTGATGAAACCGTAATTGGCCGGATAGAACATCGGCGTGGCCATGAAGCGGTCGACGACCAGCGCATCCATGTCCTTGTCGATCTCGTACTTGATCGGCGCGTGGTTGGCGGGGATCTCGATCGCCACATAGACGTCGTTGGGAAGATCCTTGCCAGCGGGAATGTTTTTGAAACTCATCGTCGAGTCCTTGCGGTTTGCAGGTTGAACACCAGCGGGGGAAAATCCCCGGAATTATACGAGTAGCGTCCGGCGTTTACCAATCGACGAGAGGCGCAGACGACATCCCGCTGCCGTCGTCTTGCGTTGTCACGCCCATCGGTCGCGGGGATTGCCCGTCTCATCATCGACAAGGAGACGATCGTTGACGGAAAGCAGCCTTTCTATCAGCTTCGGCCAGGCATTCGTGGCGCCGGATCGGCGCCACCATCGCAGTTCGATGTCGGTACAGATACCCGGTGGCTCACAGCTTGCCGCCAAGGGCGCCTGCGCGCTGATCAGCGACTCCACCTGGCGCAATGCCATCGCCAAACAGGCGGGGGATTTGAGCGTGCGCGGCTTTCTCGCCGATTACTATTCGACACCCGAGCACTGGGATGTCAAGACGTCGGCCCATCGCGTGCTGCGCGCATTGAATGGCTGGTGCTACAGCCAGAGTGCCTATATCGAGGGCGGCAGCTATATCTGCTCGCTGTCGGCGACGGTGTTCCGCCATCGGGAGATGCACCTTTTCCACATGGGCGACACCCTGGTGTTTCGTCTGCGGGGTGCCGAGTTCGAGCAGCTCTCTCGCGATCATGTCACCGATCTGGGCGGGTATCGCTATCCGTCGCGCGCGCTGGGCATGGATGGCAGCCTGGATATCGATTACGTGACGCACTCGCTCAAGCAGGGCGATTTGTTCCTGTTCACCACCCAGGCGGTGCGCGGCACCTTGCTGCCCTCGGATTTCGTGCAGCTGATCCGCGCCGATGTCAGCGATCTCGACGCAGCCTGCGAACGTCTGGCCGAGGCAGCGCACGCGCGTGCTCAGGAACGTGGCTATGGTGGCGATCAGTTCTGTTTCCAGCTGGTGCGCATCGATCGTTTGCCCGAGGAAGTCGAACCGGAGCATCCCGTGCCGCTGTACGGTGATTTGCCGGTGCCGCCGGAACTGACGCCGGGCGAGCGTCTCGATGGACTGGAGGTGCTCGAGGTGCTGTCGCGCACCGCCAAGTCGCGAGTCTATCGCGTGCGGGATACCCGCAATGAGCGCGAGATGGTGATGAAGGCACCTAGCCCCGAGCTGTCGCTGCGCAATGCCTATCAAGAGCATTTCGCGCTGCAGCAGTGGGTCGTGCAGCGGGTCAATTCACCGTTCGTGGCCAAGGTGGTGGATCCCTCGCGCCCGCGTCGCTATCAGTATTATCTGATCGATTACATCAAGGGCGAGTCACTGACGGCCTGGGCTTTGCGCCATCCTCAGGCAAGCCTCGGCGCTCGCCTGGACCTGGCGCGCCAGCTGGTCAAGGCTGTTCAGGCCCTTCACCGGCGCGATGTGCTGCATCAGAACCTGCATCCCGACAACGTGCTGGTCGATCCGCACGGACAGTTGGTGCTCACCGATTTCGGGGCATGTCACTTGCGCGAGAGCGACAGCCAGCAGGGGGCTCGCGAACTGGCACGACAGGTGGGGCTGACCGAGCACAGCGCGCCCGAATACGCGCTGGACACCGACGTCGGGCGGCGTAGCGATCAGTATGGCCTGGCCTCGACCATCTACTGGCTGCTGACCGGCCATCAACCTTACGCACTGGCGCCCAACGAATTGCGCAGCCATACCGACCTCGAGCGGATGAGCTACACCAGCGCACGCCGATACAATCCGGCCATCGCCAGCGAACTCGATGACGCCTTGAAACGTGCCCTCGACCCCCAACGTGCCTTGCGGTTTCGGCGGCTGGGCGAGTTTGCCTATCATCTGCGCACGCCCAGGCGGAACGAGGACGGCGTGGCACGCCAGTCCTGGCAGACGCCGGCCACGCTGTGGAAAGCCGTGGCTGGCGTGCTGTTGTTGCTGTTATTGCTGTCGTGGTGGTTGAGATAAGCAGGAGAGCACGACGCTGGTGAGTCGAGAACTCTGCCAGCTTGAGGACGCCTTGCCGGGTGGCGCCAGTTATTCCGTTACGGGAAAAGGCGCCAGGTCTCTTCTCGGAAATCGGCAAACGGCGTGTGGCATTGCCACCTTGCCGGTGCAGTCGAAGGGGCATGAAGCCAGCATGCTATGCCGTGAACAGAATCGGCATGTTCGTCGCCAAGGGGGCCTGCATCTCAAAAATATCCCCGAAAGCAGAAATATAGAATCGCCAGTACCTCTGCCCAGCCGAGCAGGTAGCAGAACAGTGGCCAGAGAATTTCCTTCGCGGTCAGCGGGCGCTCGGTGTGGCGATTGCGCACGTAAGGGTCGTTTGGATCAACCCGGCACTTTTCCTCGACCCACTCGGGCCAGCGCGGCACGCGGCAAGTCCACTTCGCGATGATACGGCCGGTGCCTGCCCACATGACCATCGGCGCGAAAATCAGCTGGACCGCACGGCTATCGGCCAGCACCTGCGTGGCCTGGATCAGCGAGTGGATGAAACTCTCGCGTTTACCGTCTAAATCCAGCAGGCGCTGATCGACCTGATAGGCCTGGATATGGCCGTCGGGTTCTTCCATATAGCGACGCACCAGCTCCCAGATTTCCAGCGCGCCCTGCATGTTCTTTCTACCTTGATACTTGAAAAAAACCAGGTGATAAAGCATGTTGCCCGCGCGATCTCTTACGTAGCCACGGATTTCATCGCGTGCCAAACCTCGGCGATCTTCCGATGCTGTCGATTGGCTTGTGTAGAACTGAATATCGTCCCAGTTCATGGTGACCACGCCCATATCCTGAGACCAGGCATAGACCTTACGATCACGACGATTGAAGCGCATGGGGTAGTGGGTTTTGCGGAACATGTCCCAGCGTAAAAGTGTGTTCAGACAAGGAGCAGCTATGAATACGAATGTAAAAACCGCCAGCCATATAAAAACATACACAACCAGAGGAAGACGCTCATTGTACAAAAAAAGAACATAGAGAAATGCGCCCATGCCTACTAGAGTCGGTACCAGGCCCATGAGGCCAAAAAAAGACGTAATTCCTCTCAAGCGATTACCAGCATCAACAATTTCGACATAAGTAGAGCTAATAGATATCACTGAGTCATTAAAAAGCGTTTTTTTTACAGCTTTTGTTGCGCATTTTCGATCTAGTTGTTGTGCTTTTCCCCCAAAGCCTCTCGATCGGGACATTGTACTGGAAAAGCCCCAGTTGGCTCTTACCATCAGGTTATAAAGATCCTTGGCAGTCGTCGATCGCATATCACTCTTCCTTGTGAGTTATGGCTTCTAGGCGTTGCATTTCGACTTCCAACTTTGCCGTACCAGGCCCAGGTTCACCACGCTCTCCGAAGGCACATTCGGCCAGCCACTCTTGCAGGTCATCCTCGGTGAACCACAAAATGGCAACAGCCGCCGCAATCGCGATAACGCCGAGCATTAACCCAGTCCACCATAGGGTTATCGCCAGAGTAGCGAGAAGACCAGTGCTACCGGCAATAGAAGCAGCGGAACCGATACTGGCCAAAAACAAAACGAAACTTGCAGTGCCAGTAAAGAAACCGGAGGTTAAATATAAAGAACCAATCACCACTTTATCCTCACCGATTTTTTCAACTCCTTCCCATAGATCCATCGCCCCAAGAATCAAACCTCCGGCCAACCCAAGGAATCGCCCGGCGGCCAGAAGTGCACGCTGTGTACCGACAAAACGTGCCTCAGCGAAGAATACGCCACGTGCATGCTCCAGCGTCTTTCCCACCACTTCGGCGGCTCCGCCGCCCAAGGCGAGGCTCATGCCGAGTAAACGCCCCTGAGATCGGAGTCCTGCTTCCAGAATGCTGTTCATCTTCCCAAGCTGATCATTCAGACTGGTATAGGCCAACGCCACTCCCACAATGCCTGCCGAAAACTCCAGTTTTTCTCGTCCCGTCAGGCTGATAGCCCTGGATGGCGAAGACGTCTCCGCCATAAAGTCCTCTAGCGGAGTGAGGTCTATCTGGCGCATATCGAAGGTCACCGGGGTTTCCCCATTGACCGTGATGAGCGAGCGCGCCTCGACCCGAACCTTCTGCTGGAACTGGCGCAGCTCATTCTCGCCCCAGTCGGGGTGGATCAGCTTGAGCGGCCCGCGCGTTCGGGATAGGGCTTCCTCGAACGTCACGCTGACTTGGTTGATCTGGACCGAGCCTCCCGAGATCATCCCCAGTGTGAGCAGAAATGGCGTCGGGTTTTGTTCTTTTGCCACGACACTTTGCAGCGGCCCCAGCACATGGCCGAGCATTCTGGCGGGCGAGGCAACCTCATCGGGGTAATCTTCCGTCAATCCAAGATAAGCCGCTATCAACGGCCCCCATGGCAGGGTGGCGGGATTATTGGCTTGCGCGCCAAAGTCGACGTCGCTGGCTGCCATGATCTGCTCGACCAGCCCCTGCTGATTGAGACACATGCCTCTCAGCAGCAGGTTGTCATCGCTGATCTCGCTCGCCGACAGCCATTTGGCATACTGCGTGAAGGCGGGCGCGTAGCTCTGGGTACCCAGCAGCACGAAGGATATGACGGAAACGAAATTGATACCCGACTCTACATTTGCATCATCAAATCGGCTGTTGAGGTAGATCAGCAGCGGATTGCCCGTCAACCAGCTCACATAGGCCGATGCCAGTGGCCGCATGTTGTCTTTATCGTATGCTGACAACTGCGTGCGATAGGTATTTTCCATCCAGTCGTCGGGCTCGCCGGGGCGTAGCTTGTCGCCATACTTGCCCCAGGCATCGTCGGCGGCGTCCTTGAGTTCATTCTCGCTGATATTCCGCAACGTCTCCCTACGAACGCCCTCGACCTCCTGCCGCAACGCAGGGTCTTCTTTCTGCCGTCGCTCGAAATTGGCCTTGATGCTGTGCTCAAACCCCGGATGTCCGCCGGTCTTATCCGCGCCGTAGTAGGTTTCCTTGAGCTGGTTTTCTACGATCTCGTTGGCGCGTTGCTGCCGCGCTCGCTCTCGAAATCCATCGCGCAGGGCATTGACGACACCCGCCGTGACGAAGGGGCGCTTGATCGCTCCCTGCTCGTTGAACTCATTCTCCCGGGCCGCGAGTAGTGAGGCGAGGTCACTGGTCACCCCGGCGGGATCGTCGAGGACGAACAGCGCCGGCGTCATCCCACTTGGCTCGGCCTGTCGCTGTGATCAATCGATGAACCCTTCGACGTCGTCCCGAATCCCGTTGACTGGTGCGAGGCTGTGGCTCAACGCACTCACTTCCGTGCTCTGGGTCGCTTCGCTGCTGCCCGTATCGCTAGATTGGCGTCGTACCCAAGGGAAATTGGCTTCAGCCACAAGCTCTCCCAGGTCACCGAGCGGGCGGGCATAGCCCGTCGAGCCACCTTTCCATTGCGTCAGAGAGAGCCTGCGCATGGCGTCACGTCGGCCGTCCGTATTGGCGGCGTGCCAGGCTGCCCCTGGCCGCGTTGAAAACATACAGGGAGCCTTTTCGCAGCAGCCTCGGCGTGTAGTGCTGGCTAAACATATCCCCGAAAACAGAAGTACAGAATCGCCAGCACCTCTGCCCAGCCAAGCAGGAAGCAAAACAGCGGCCAGAGGATTTCCTTCGCGCTCAGCGGGCGCTCGGTGTGGCGATTGCGCACGTAAGGGTCGTTTGGATCAACCCGGCACTTTTCCTCGACCCACTCGGGCCAACGCGGCACGCGGCAGGTCCACTTGGCAATGATGCGGCCGGTGCCTGCCCATGCGATCATTGGGGCTATGACCGCAGCCATGATGGGGCTATCCGCGATAAACCGTGTGGCTTGGACTAAGGAGTTAATAAAACTCTCTCGCTTACCTTCCAGATCCAGTAGGCGCTGATTTACTTGGTAGGCCTGAATATGGCCGTCGGGTTCTTCCATGTAGCGGCGCACCAGCTCCCAGATTTCCAGTGCACCTTGCATGTTCTTTCTTCCTTGGTACTTGAAAAATACTAGGTGGTAAAGCAGGTTGCCCGCGCGATCTTTTACGTAGCCACGGATCTCATCGCGTGCCAAACCTCGGCGATCTTCCGATGCTGTCGATTGGCTCGTGTAGAATTGAATATCGTCCCAGTTCATGGTGACCACGCCCATATCCTGCGACCAGGCATAGACCTTACGATCACGACGATTGAAGCGCATGGGATAGTGGGTTTTGCGGAATAACTCTCTGCGTAATAAGGAGTTAAGTAGCGGAAAGCATACCAACAAGATGATGGCAAGAGAAATTGCAAATAGGATGTATGCAACAATGGGGATTTCCGAACTTTTTTTCACTATGAAATAAATTATTATCGCCAAGCCACAGGCAGATGGAATGCCTCCCATAAGACCGAAAAATGAAGGTACGCCACGAAGTCGATTACCAGCATCCACCACTTCGATAAAAGATGAATTGACTTTCACCACCGCATCGTTAAATTTCGCCTCAATTCCTTCCAGCGCTTTGTCTTTTTTGTTAAGAAAGCCCGTTTTTCCCGCTATTTTCAATAGCCTAGAAGTCGTGCTGGAAAACCCCCAATTCCCTTTGATAAAGAGATTATAAAAATCCTTAGCAGACGGCCGCATTTCAGTCTTCCTCATGAGTGATCGCCTTGAGGCGCTGCATTTCATTTTCCAAGGCAGCATTGCCTGGACTTGGCGCACCGCGTTCTCCAAAAGCGCATTCGGCCAGCCATTCTTGCAAATCGTTTTCCGTGAACCACAAAATGGCGATAGCTGCCGCAATGGCAAAAATGCCAAGAATCCCAGCTATCCACCACAGGGCAATGGTTGAAAACATTCCGGTTAAACCAACACTAATAGAAAATATAGCAATACTGGCACCTATAGTGGATGAGCCGGAAAGTATATATAAGCCCCCTAGAGTCCACTCTCCATCAGCCAGCTTTTCTCCGCCCTCCCATATATCCATCAGCCCAAGAATCACACCTCCCGCCAACCCAAGGAATCGTCCGGCGGCCAGAAGTGCACGCTGCGTACCGATAAAACGTGCCTCAGCGAAGAACACGCCACGCCCATGTTCCAACGTCTTGCCTATCACCTCGGCAGTACCGCTGCCCAAGGCGAGCCCCATACCGAGTAGACGCCCTTGGGCGCGGAGCCCCGCGTCCAGGATGCCGTTCATCTTCCCAAGCTGATCATTCAGACTGGTATAGGCCAACGCCACTCCCACAATGCCTGCCGAAAACTCCAGTTTTTCTCGTCCCGTCAGGCTGATAGCCCTGGATGGCGAAGACGTCTCCGCCATAAAGTCCTCGAGCGGAGTGAGGTCTATCTGGCGCATATCGAAGGTCACCGGGGGTTCCCCATTGACCGTGATGAGCGAGCGCGCCTCGACCCGAACCTTCTGCTGGAACTGGCGCAGCTCATTCTCGCCCCAGTCGGGGTGGATCAGCTTGAGCGGTTCGCGGGTTCGAGATAGGGCTTCCTCGAACGTCACGCTGACTTGGTTGATCTGGACCGAGCCTCCCGAGATCATCCCCAGTGTGAGCAGAAATGGCGTCGGGTTTTGTTCTTTTGCCACGACACTTTGCAGCGGCCCCAGCACATGGCCGAGCATTCTGGCGGGCGAGGCAACCTCATCGGGGTAATCTTCCGTCAATCCAAGATAAGCCGCTATCAACGGCCCCCATGGCAGGGTGGCGGGATTATTGGCTTGCGCGCCAAAGTCGACGTCGCTGGCTGCCATGATCTGCTCGACCAGCCCCTGCTGATTGAGACACATGCCTCTCAGCAGCAGGTTGTCATCGCTGATCTCGCTCGCCGACAGCCATTTGGCATACTGCGTGAAGGCGGGCGCGTAGCTCTGGGTACCCAGCAGCACGAAGGATATGACGGAAACGAAATTGATACCCGACTCTACATTTGCATCATCAAATCGGCTGTTGAGGTAGATCAGCAGCGGATTGCCCGTCAACCAGCTCACATAGGCCGATGCCAGTGGCCGCATGTTGTCTTTATCGTATGCTGACAACTGCGTGCGATAGGTATTTTCCATCCAGTCGTCGGGCTCGCCGGGGCGTAGCTTGTCGCCATACTTGCCCCAGGCATCGTCGGCGGCGTCCTTGAGTTCATTCTCGCTGATATTCCGCAACGTCTCCCTACGAACGCCCTCGACCTCCTGCCGCAACGCAGGGTCTTCTTTCTGCCGTCGCTCGAAATTGGCCTTGATGCTGTGCTCAAACCCCGGATGTCCGCCGGTCTTATCCGCGCCGTAGTAGGTTTCCTTGAGCTGGTTTTCTACGATCTCGTTGGCGCGTTGCTGCCGCGCTCGCTCTCGAAATCCATCGCGCAGGGCATTGACGACACCCGCCGTGACGAAGGGGCGCTTGATCGCTTCCTGCTCGTTGAACTCATTCTCCCGGGCCGCGAGTAGTGAGGCGAGGTCACTGGTCACCCCGGCGGGATCGTCGAGGACGAACAGTGCCGGCGTCATCCCACTTGGCTCGGCCTGTCGCTGTGACCAATCGATGAACCCTTCGACGTCGTCCCGAATCCCGTTGACGGGTGCGAGGCTGTGGCTCAACGCACTCACTTCCGTGCTCTGGGTCGCTTCGCTGCTGCCCGTATCGCTCGATTGGCGTCGTACCCAAGGGAAAGCGGCCTCGGCCACCCGCTCTCCGAGTTCGCTGATAGGACGGGCATAGCCCGTCGAGCCACCTTTCCATTGCGTCAGAGAGAGCCTGCGCATGGCGTCACGTCGCCCATTCGTGTTGGATGCGTGCTCTTTCCACACCCGTTTGGTCCAGCGGTCATCCGAGAAGGCGAGGTAAAGCTCTGTGGCGTCCTGAGCCGCCGGTACCGTAATGCAACGCCCTGGATAGACATGCTCGGGATTGCCGCGGCAGGGGAACTCGTCGTCCTCTACCTGCGCATGGATATCGGCATCGAGCGGTCCCGGCGCGTCAGGGTCGAGGGCCAGCAGCTCGTCATTGGTGACATCGATATAGCGACTGAGAAAGCCTTCATCGGTCACGTAGTAGCCCTGCCAGCGTCCACGAGCCGCATTGAAGACATACAGGAAGCCTTCTCGCAGCAGTCTCAGCGTGTAGTGCTGGCCTCCTGCAAGCGCAATCTGCGAAACGGCATCATCCTCTAGGTCCGCCGGCAATTCGGGGGCGCTAATGCTGACATCATCGCTACGCGCCACGGCATAGCGCACGGGCAGGATCGGCAGGCCGCCACCACCACAGAACCACAGAAGCTGCAATCGGGGCGAGGGCTATCGGCGCTACTCATGTCCGCTCCTTAATTCTGAAATGAGGATGTTCCATTCGGCGTCACGCCATGCGTCCAGATGACCGCCAGTGTCGGATAAGCGCCGCGTCGCTAGCGCAATGAATGGCTCCACCAGGTCTTTCCCGGCCAGGTCCGGCAGATGCATGGCCGCCCGTTCTGCCAGTAATGGCTGATCCTCGGACGATAGGCCCGAGTGCTGCGCGTACCGCAGAGTGTCATCCAGCCACTGGCAGTGGGGCGCGTCCTGCGGCCAGTCGGGTGCCAGCAAGGACAGACGACGCAGACTCCGGTTAAGGTCCGCGAAGCGATCGATACTGGTCCATTGAGCACGAGTCAGTTCCATCCAATCGATGGATGTCGTGACGTCAGGGCGTTGCAACGCATAAGACCGGCCCTGCACATCGAACCAGGACCATTGATCGAGAGGCCCCATCAGCCGCGCCAGCTGCGTCGGCGTCAACAACCATGCCAGATGACGGAAGACGAGAGGATCGTAATAGCGTAACCAGTGATATCGGCGATCATCAGGACGCCGCTGCAATAGCTGGCGACGTAAGTGATGTGTCGTATGCTCAATATCGGCTTTTCCCATCATCAACGCCGAGAAGAACAAGGCCCCACGCTTGCGATAGCGCCGGGTACGTTCGACAAGGTCCTCGCACGTCTCATCTGGCAAAGCGTGAAGCTCGACGAGTTGTGGTAGGCGATGCGCCCGCGCGGGCGCGGGCGACGTTTCCAGCGCCCGAACAGGCAGATCGCGCCAGTCACGTTCGTGCACGACCAAGGGATTGACCACGGCATAATCGAATTCGCGCAGCGCCGCCATCGTCAGGCTGGTGTCGTGCATGCGAGCCGGAGGTGGCTCCTTCAATGCCGACATGGATCAGCCTCCCACGGGCGTGGTGCCTGAAGACGATTTATCGGCGCCCGCGAACTGCTTTTCGCACTCTCCCTCCGGCAATTCGGGCATGGCCGCGTCGAGGCTCGTCGGTCCGCCGAAGACATGCTGTGCGCCCTTGACGTCGATCTTGCCGGGGCCGTGGACGTCGATGTTGCCGCCTTCGATGCGGATATAGCCGCCACCACTGTTCAGTAGAATGCCGTTGGCGGCGTTGATCTCGACCCGCCCCTCGGTGGAGGTGATCTTGACGTCCTTCTCGGCGGTCAACTCCATCGCGTCACTCTGCGCCTGCATCTCCACCTTACCCCGTGCCGCGAATAGCTTGATGCCAGCCTTCTGCACGAACAGCGAGAGCTTCTCGGAAATGGAGGCGACCAGGCTCTTGCCGGTGGCCACGTTGACGTCCTCGCCGCTGGAAACACTCAGCGAGCGGCCCTGGGCCAAGTGAGTCGACTCCGGGGTGCTCAGCGTGATGCCGGCGGGCGAGGCCAGGTGTAGCCAGGGGGCTTTCATGCGCGCCGCTTCACCGCGGCCGCCGCTGTCGGTGGCACCACGGGCGCTGTCCTGCTGGGCATCCGCGAGCTGCTCGCTGTTGCCGTAGGTGTCGTCGGCGTCCTCGCCCGCCTGCTTGAGGTGTGTACGACTGTCGAGGGCCTCGGCGTTATGATCCTGGGCGCTTTGACTCAGCGTGTCGCTGAGCTGGTAAGCGCTGTCGAGCTGCTGCTTGGCCGGGGTGAGGTCGAGCTGGTCACCGCTGGCGCCGAGCTGGCCCCAGCTGGTGAGGTAGAGCCCCTGGTTGGCGCGGATGGCGCCATAGGCGTCGCTGCGCAGCTCGAACCCGGTGCCGCGGAAGGCGCCCCGGGTGTTGCCGGTCTGGTGGATCAGGTAGCCGAGGTTGAGCTGGCTCTTCTCGGCTTCGGAACTGAGACGCACACGCTCCTGGTCGGTGGCGTCGTCGAAGACGAGTTCGTTGTACTTGCTGCCGCGATAGGTCTTGCTCTTGAAGCCCGAGAGCAGGCCATGGCTGTGCCAGTCGGGGGGCTGCTCGCCGTTGTAGACCCGGCCGGTGATCAGCGGCCGGTCGGCGTCGCCCTCGAGGAAGTCGACGAGGACTTCCTGGCCGATGCGCGGCACGAACACGCCGCCCCAGCCGGCACCGGCGTTGGGCTGGGAGACCCGCAGCCAGACGCTGGAGTTCTCGTCATGCTGGCCCTGGCGGTCCCAGTGGAACTGCACCCGCACGCGGTTGAGGGCATCGGTGTGGATCTCCTCGTTGGCGGGGCCGACCACGGTGGCGGTCTGGGGCCCGCCGATCACCGGGCGGCGATGGGTCAGCGGGTGGCGATAGGGCTGGCTGCGCCGCTGGGCCTCGAGATCGACCAGGAAGTGGCCGGTGCCGCCGGTGGCGTAATCCGATAGCCGCTCGCCGGTGGGATCAGCGGTATCACTCTCCAGCCCATGCGCCTGCTTGGCGGCGTCGAGCTGCGGCTGCAGGCTGCCGGGCAGCGCCTGGTGCTGGGTCGAGACCGGCAGCGCGTTCTCGGCGTGGACGGTGACGCCGAGCAGCAGGAACTGGCGTTCTTCCTCGCCGCCCCGGTCGTGCAGCGGGTGCTGGGTGAGTTCGAACCAGCGCCCGGCCTGGAGCTGGCGGGCACCGCCGCTGCCGCGAAAGCGCTTGGCCAGCGATTCATGGGCCTCGAGGCGGTTCTCGGTGAGGCGCTCGCCGCGCTCGAAGCCGTGGTAGTAGTACTCGCCGGCGTAGTCGTAGACCTCGGTCGGCGGCAGGTTGCCCTGATCGCTGAGAGTATCCAGTCCGGTGCGCTTGGTGAGCGAGGGCTGCTTGTAGTCGAAGGTGCCCACGCTGACCCGGGTGGGCTGCTGCTGACGCACGCCGCCCCACTGGTTGAGGGCGTCCTCGGTCTCGGTGGCATCCTGACGATGAAAGCGAATCGCCTGGGGGCTGACGGGCTGGGTGGTATCGACATCGTCGGTAAAGACGATGCGGTGGCCGTCGAAGTCATCGTCATCGCCCGCGAATTCGGTGTAGTAGAAGAGGCCTTCTTCCTCGCAGAGGCGGCTGATGAAGTTCAGGTCGCTCTCGCGGTACTGCACGCAGTAGCTGCGCGCGGGGTAGTCGCGGCGCAGGTCGAAGCGGTAGCGGCCCCTGGCCAGTGCATGCCCCTCGAATACCTGGGTGAGGACATCAACGACGCTGCGGTCCTGGAAGATGCGGCTGTCGCGGCCCAGCGCGAGCATCTTGAGCCACGGCACCAGGGTGAGCTGGTAATAGGTGACGCCGCCATCCTCGCCCAGCAGCGCGGCCTCGGAGACCAGCCCGTGCAGCGGGCGATAGCTGCCGTCGGCCTGCAGGATCGAAAGCCGGGCCGGCTGGGCCAGCAATGTCTTGAGCTCGAGATCGTTCTGCTGGGAGATGCAGTCGAGGGTGTAGGTGAAGGGGGCGCTCACGCGGTCCTCGCCCACCAGGCGATGCGGCAGCAGCGCCGTCCCGGCGACCTCGAGGGTCAGCAACCGCTGCGACTGCGAAAGATCGATATCGAAGCTATCCAGTAAACTGTCCAGCATTGCTAAATCTGCCATGACTCTACCTCGTTGGCTTTGTCGCTAGATGCGGTCTCAGCGCAGGGCATATGCGAACTCCCCCTGAGCGTCGAGGCTGACCGTGAGCTGTTCGATGGATTCACCGCTGGCCATGCGGTCCAGTACCTGCGTGGCGATGGTCGGCATCAGGCTGCCGGAGAGAATGTTGTCGATATTGCGCGCACCGCTGTCGCTGTCGGTGCAGCGCTCGGCGATGGCTTCGATGATCGCCGGATCGTAGTCGAAGTCGGCGCGGTGGTTGTATTCGAAGCGATGCTTGATGCGGTCGAGCTTGAGCCGAACGATGTTGTGCAGAATCTCTTTCTGCACCGGGTAGTAGGGAATGATGTTCAAACGGCCCAAAAACGCCGGCTTGAACACGGCGTTGAGCTGATCGCGCAGGCTGTCGACGATCGCACCCGGGGCGGGCAGGGACTCGGCGCCCAGACACTGCTGCATGATGTCGTCGGTACCGACGTTGGACGTGAGCAGGATCACGGTGTTGCGGAAGTTGATCTCGCGGCCTTCGCCGTCGTCCAGCACGCCCTTGTCGAACACCTGGAAGAACAGCTCCAGCACGTCCGGGTGCGCTTTCTCGACTTCATCCAGCAGTACCACGCTGTAGGGCTTGCGGCGCACCGCTTCGGTCAGCACGCCGCCTTCGCCGTAGCCGACGTACCCGGGAGGTGAGCCCTTGAGGCTGGAGACGGTATGCGCCTCCTGATATTCGGACATGTTGATGGTGATGACGTTACGTTCACCACCGTAGAGAGTATCGGCCAGCGACAGCGCGGTTTCGGTCTTGCCGACGCCGCTGGGGCCGAGCAGCAGGAAGACTCCGATCGGCTTGTTGGGGTCCTCCATCCGGGCCCGCGAGATCGCGATGCGCTTGCCGATCTCGGCCAGCGCATGGTCCTGGCCCAGCACGCGCTCGCCGAGCAGTTCGGGGAGGCGCTGCACGGTGGCGATCTCGTCGCGCATCATCTTGCCGAGTGGAATGCCGGTCCAGTTGGAAATCACCTCGGCGATCACGTTGCCGTCGACATGGCCGTGGACCAGCGAGTGCTCGCCCTGGACCTCGGCCAGTTCGCGCCGGACCTCGCCGATCTGCCGGCTCAACGCGTCGACATCGCCGCTTTGCTGGCCGGCCTCGATGGCTTCGCGTTCCGCTTCCAGCGCTTTGAGGCGCGTCACGATCTCCTGCTCGCGCTCCCAGCGTGCGCGCAGGTCGTCTATCTCGCCCTGGGTCGCGGTAAGCTGTTCGTCGAGCGCGGCCAGCGTTTCGGCGTGATCGCTGCCTTCACGCTGTTCGCGCTGGAGAACGGCAATCTCGCTGTTGAGGTTGTCGACGCGGCGGTAGGCATCTTCGAGCGCCGCCGGCTGCGACGATTGTGCCAGGGCGACCCGCGCGCAGGCGGTATCGAGCACGCTGACGGCCTTGTCCGGCAACTGGCGGCCAGTGATGTAGCGGTGCGACAGGCGTACGGCCTGGACGATGGCGTCATCGAGAATGGTCACCTTGTGGTGGTCCTGCATGCGCTCGTTCAGACCGCGCAGCATGTTGATGGCCACCGGTTCGGCCGGTTCCTCGACCTTGACGACCTGAAAGCGACGGGCCAGCGCGGCGTCCTTCTCGAAGTACTTCTTGAATTCCGCCCAGGTGGTGGCGGCGATGGTGCGCAGCTCCCCGCGTGCCAGCGCCGGCTTGAGCAGGTTGGCGGCATCGCCCTGACCGGCCTGTCCGCCGCTGCCGATCAGGGTGTGGGCCTCGTCGATGAACAGGATGATCGGGTGCAGGCTGCGCCTGGTTTCCTCGATCACGTTCTTGAGCCGGTTCTCGAACTCGCCCTTGACCCCGGCGCCGGCTTGCAGAAGCCCCAGATCGAGCGTGCGCAGCTCGACGTTCTTGAGCGGTGGCGGTACATCGCCGTCGACGATGCGCAGTGCCAGGCCTTCGACCACGGCGGTCTTGCCGACGCCGGCCTCCCCGGTGAGGATCGGGTTGTTCTGGCGACGCCGGGTGAGGATGTCCACCATCTGGCGCACTTCTTCCTCGCGGCCGAGCACCGGGTCGATGCGACCGGCGCGGGCGTTGCCGGTCAGGTCGATGGTGTATTGATCCAGCGCCGGGGTCTTGCTCTTGCCGGAGCGACTGCCTTCGCTCCTGGCGTCCGATGCCTGGCGAGCGCTCTGGCCATCCTCGTTCGCTCCTTCGCCGAGCGGGCGTACGTACTGATCTTCGCTGCTGCCCCCGATCAGGTCATCGAGGTGTGCCTGCAGGTCGTCGACATTGATGCGTTCCAGCTCACGGGCCCCATCGAGCAGTACGCGGCGCAGTTCATCGTCCTTCAGCAATGCCAGCAGCAGGTGGCCGCTGCGAATCTGGGCTTCGCCATGATCGATCGAGGCGATGACCCAGGCACGCTCGATCAGCCGAGTGATGCGTGGCGACAGGGCAGGCGTTCGGGTATTGCCGGTCTTGAAGGTGGACACCGTGTCCTCGAGCTGGGTCGCCAGGCGATCGAGCGACACGTCGTAGTGCCGTGCGATGCGCAGGAAATCGTTGTCGTCGCTGTCGAGCAGCTTGAGCAACAGGTGTTCGATGTCCACGTCGTACTGGCGCTCCGCCAGGCATAGCGCGGCGGCGCCTTCAGTGGCCTCGCGGCAGGGATCGTTGAGTTTGTCGAAGAGGGATTTGAGACTCACGCCGTGGCTCCATCAAAGGGAATGTCGAAGAGTGCATGGCCGTGGGAGACGGCCGGTCGATCACTCGAGTTGAGCCAACCCAGGCGTCCCAGGCTGACGTTGCCCCTCGCGCCCAGCCGGGGGGCAGGAATGCAGTTCTTGTCGAGAATGAGCTCGATCTCGAAATCGAGTTCGATGCCGGCATAGAAGCGCACCAGTTTCAGCAGCTTCTGGTGGGCATCGGTCTCGGGCAGCAACGAACGGTAGGCATCCAGGTCGAGTGGGCCAAAGGTGATCCGGAAGGCCGATTGGTAGTCGCGCACCCGTGTCCCCGCGATGGCGCTTTCGCCAAGCCTGGCGTTGGCCTGTCCGAGCCGGGTGTACTGCGCCGGGTCTAGGCGTATCCAGCGGCCGGAAAATGGCGCGACCCGGCAGGGCAGCTGGAAGGTGTATTCCAGAATCGCCTCGAGGTTGCCGGCATTGCGTGGGCGCTGGGTCAAGAGCCCGGAAAACCAGCTGAACAGGTTGCGTCGCAGCGACGTCGGGTCGTCATCGCGATCGAGCGCTTTTTCCATGGTCTTGGGCGTGAAGCCCACCAGGTGCAGCAGCCAGTCTTCGAAGTCGGCGCTGCCCTTGCGCTCGTATTCGATATGAAAGCGATATTTCTGCCACGCCTCGTAGAAGAGCGCCGTCATGCGGTGCGAGAAGAAATCCATGAACGCATGGGCGGCATCGTCGCGTTTTTCGATATGCCGGTTGATCAGCAGTTCGGTATAGGGGCGCGGCAGGACCCCGGACGGGCCCACCAGCCCCATGAACGTGACCTGGACCTCACTCAGCGGCTCGCCGTTGGCGGAGCGGACCTTGTCGCTCTCGAAGGAGAGGTCACTGATCTCGCTGGGGGGGAAGTTGAGCGAGAGCAGCGAACGAAAACGCAGCGGGTCCTGATGCGGGCGATTTTCGGGATCGATGCGCCCGGTGCGGCTGTAGTGCAGCCGCAACAGGCGCACGAGCTGAAAGAACCCGAATCGCCAGGGCTCCGCACGTGCCTGATCGATCAGACCAGGGGCTGAGTACCGGTTCTCGGTTGCCATTGGGCGACTCGCTGTTCGCGCTGACGAGAGCGCAGGGTGAGTTGAGTGAAGCTGTTGAGGCTGCAGTACTGGCCGAAGAAGTGATCCAGCACCATGCCGAACAGATAGATGCCGCTGCCGGTGAACTGGCTTTCGTCGAGCTCCAGGGTGATGCCGGTGCCACGCACGAAGGCAGGGCGCGGATGGCCGATGCGCGTCATCACCGGTTCGCTGGCGATCGAGGCGATGCCGTTGATCTGCTTGCGAATCGCCGAGGCCTGACGGTAGTTATAGAGTGACAGCAGCTCCATCAGCGCCTCGCGCCCATCCGATACCAGCGACATATGATTGAGCGACAGGTGCGAGATCAGACGCCAGATCACGCCCTTGCCCATGGGCGGGCGGACCGGAGCCGTCGGCTTGCGCAGGCAGCGGATCTGTTGCACGACCTGTTCCCGCTCGAGCGTGAAATCCCCCTGCGGATGACCGAAGGTCATCAACTGGGGGAGGTCGCGATTGCTGCAGGTGAGCTTGAGACTCAGGGTGTCGCGACTGGCGTCCAGCATTTCGAGTTCACGATCGACCACTCGCAGGCGCAGTTCGGTGCCCGGGTCGCGGGCGTTTTCCGAAGCCACGCGGCGCGCGATCCAATAGCTTTGACGTGCTTGCTTTTCACTGTTGCGCGGCTCGAAGAACGGCAGGCACGGGGCCACTTCGTCCTGTGTCGCCGTACGGATCACACGCGTCACCTCATCGATGGAAACGACCTCCGTGGAGCGTGCGTGCCGTACATCCGGGACGACCGGATATTCGTGGCGGGTATGGGTAAGCTTGATCGGTTCGGCTTGCTGCGGAAACAGGTTGACGACCGGGGTGCAGCCAAGACGGAAATTGTGGCGCCCGATGGTCTGTGCGAGCCGTGCCAGCCGCTCGTGCTGGTCGTAGTTCTGGAACCAGAAATGAATCTGGATCTGCGTCACCGGCTTGCCGGCGAGCGGGCGTGCCAGACCATTCAGGTCGAAGAACAGAAACTTCTCGGGAAAGGTGAAGTATTCGTGGAGCAGCCGGTAGCCCAGAAACGATCGTTCGGAGTAGTCGATCAAGCCTTCGTCATGACCGAAGCCGACCGGGGTGATCGCATCCGGCGCCAGCCCGATTTCGCGCTGCTGGCCGGCATCGACGAAGCTGACCGAGATACGCGCCACATTGTTGAACAGCAGCTCGTAGAGTGGATGCATCAGACTGCCTTCGCCATCGAGAAAGATGCGCAGGCGATCCATGTCGAGCTTGCCGAAGTCGGTGTTGCCGAGACTGTCCAGCGTCAGGCTGAGCCTGGCCACGTTATCGTTGCCATGGGCGTTGAACGATGAGCGCTCCAGCCGGGAGAGTTCGGCACCGCTCATTGCCACCGGCCAGACATCCACCGGATAGCAGGTGCGAAAACGGCAGAAAGTATCCCCGACCGGCCGCGAGTGCAGTGCGGTATGCCGGGGCAGGTGATAGGCCCCCGTCAAGGAGGTCTGTGCGCCGGGATCGAATTCGACGATCGACAGCGCCGGTGTCGGGCGTAGATAGTGCGGGTAGAGCACGTCGAGAAAGGATTCGACGATCTCGGGGAAGTCATCGTCGAGTTTCTTGTGCACACGGGCACTGAGGAACGCGAACGATTCGATCATGCGCTCGGCATGGGGATCTTCACAATCGTCCCCCTCGAGCAGCAGACGCGAGGCGATCTTGGGATACCGTTGAGCGAACTCCTGCCCCAAGAAGCGCAGGTGCGAGAGTTCCTTCTCGTAATAGGGAAGCAGGTCGTCGAGCATCAGATCAGGTTCTGCACCTTGTATTGACGGGTATTGACTTGCAGGACGGCATCGAAGGCGACGCGCTGACTCGCTTCACTCAGCGACAGCACCGCTTCGATACGAAACTGAAGTATCCGGTCGTGGCTGTCCTGGTTGAGCAGCTGCACGTGAACGCTGCTGAAACGTCTGTCTCCTTGCTCGATGGTGCGCTCGAGCTGCCGCTGGATCAGTCGCCGATCCTCGGTGCTGCGCACGCCACGACTGATGAAGTCAGGCAGTCCGTAGTCGAGCAACGTGCCCTGCAGCGTGGGCCAGGCATCGAGCTCTTCCGCCACCAGCTCCCGCCGTGTGTTGACCAGCAGCTCCAGATCCCTTACCACCGACTGCTTGTAATCCGCCAAGGAGCAACGATGGCCGGGCTGCACTTCGCTCGAGTGCTGCGGGGCATCGTCGAGTAGACGATCGAGCAGGGTGGGGATCATCTGCAACGATTCGCTCATGAACACTCCTTGTCGTACGAGACGGCAGGCGGCTTTGATGTCGGACGAACCGACCGACGCTTCTCACCAGGGCGATACGGGCACCGGCGCGATGACCGGTGCCCACGATGCCGGCGCTGGCTTCAGGAGCCTCGCGTCGACTGCGGCAGTTCGGAAACCAGGCGCAGTGATGCGGTCAGCTCGTCTAGCTGATAGTGCGGACGCAGGAAGGTGACCGCCTTGTATGAACCAGGCTTGCCGGGCACCTCGGCGACTTCCACACGTGCCTCACGCAACGGGTATTGAGCCTTGGCTTCCTGGCCGGCGTTGTCGTCCAGCAGCACGTACTGCGACAGCCACTCGTTGAGATAGTCCTCGACGTTCTGGCGGGACGCGAAGCTGCCGACCTTGTCGCGCATGATGGCTTTCATGAAGTGGGCGATACGCGAGGTGGCGAAGATGTACTGCAGCTGCGAGGAGAGGCGCGCGTTGGCGTTGGCCACATCGGTGTTGTACTGCTTGGGCAACTGCGCGGACTGGGTGCCGAAGAACGCCGCATAGTCGGTGCCCTTGCAATGCACCAGCGGGATGAAGCCCAGGTCGGACAACTCCTTTTCGCGACGGTCGGTGATCGAGATCTCGGTGGGGCACTTCAGCGCCACTTCACCATCGTCGGTCTGGAAGGTGTGGGTCGGCAGGTCCTCGACCAGACCGCCACCTTCGACACCGCGGATCGCGACGCACCAGCCGTACTTGGAAAATGCATCGGTGACGCGGGCGCCCATGGTATAGGCGGCGTTCATCCACAGGTACTTGTGGTGGTCGCGACCGTCGACGTTCTCGGTGAAGTTGAATTCTTCCACCGGGGTGGTGTCCTCGCCGTAGGGCAAGCGGCCCAGTACGTGGGGCAGGGTCAGGCCCACGTAGCGCGCGTCTTCGGAATTGCGGAACGACTTCCACTTGGCATACTCGACGGTGTCGAAGATCTTCGACAGATCGCGCGGGCCGGTCATGTCGGTGAAGGAGTCCCAGCCGAACAGCTCCGGCGAGGCCGAGGAGATGAAGGGGGCGTGTGCGGCAGCCGCGACATGAGAGACCTGTTCCAGCAGATACATGTCCTGCGGGTGGCGGCCGAATTCGTAATCTCCGATCAGCATGCCGTAGGGGGCGCCGCCGAAGGTGCCGTACTCTTCTTCGTAGACCTTCTTGAACAGCGCGCTCTGGTCGAACTCGGACGCCGACTTGAGGTCCTTGACCAGGTCCTTCTTGGACGCATTCAACATGTGGATTTTCATGTTGGTGCTGGTCTCGGATTGATCGGTCAGATATTTCAGACCGCGCCAGGAAGCCTCGAGTTGCTGGAACTCGCTGGCGTGCATGACTTCATTGAGCTGATCGGACAGCAGAGCATCGATTTCCGCGATACGCGAGTCGAGGACCGCGATCAGGTCCTTGCTCGGCGTGACTTCGCCTTCGAGCACCTGGTTGACCAGCTCGTCGATCAGGTCGCGGGTCCGGGTGCGCTCGGTTTCCGAACGCGCCACGCGGCTTTCGGAAATGATGCTGTCCAGCAGTGATGTTTCCGGTGCGAAAACTTCCTGGCTGTCGGTCTGAGATGTCTTGTCGGTCTGATTGTCGGCCATGAGAACCCCCGTTATTCCTTTTCGTCCTGCGGTTTCGCAGCCGCTTCCCGACCCAGCTCTTCGCCCAGGGTCTGCAGCTTGTCGGTGTTCTGAAGAACGTCCATCAACAGTTCTTCGAGCTTGTCGTTGCCGCCCATCTTGTTGCGCAGGTCTGCCAGCTTGTTGCGAACCTCGAGCAGCTTGCGCAACGGCTCGACCTGGCGCACGACCTCCTGGGGCTCGAAATCTTCCATTCGCTTGAAGTTGAGCTCCACCGGAAGCTGCGAGCCGTCGTTGGCGAGCGTGTTGTCGACGCGATAGCTCAGTCGCGGCTTGATGCCCTTCATGACGCTGTCGAAGTTGTCACGGTCGATGTTGACGAACTTGCGGTCCTTCAGGCGCGGCAGCGGCTCGAGCGGGTTGCCCGAATAGTCGCCCATGACACCGACCACGAACGGCAGCTCCTTCTTCTCGATGCTGTCGCCGATCTCGACGTCATAGGTCAGGTGCACACGGGGTGCCCTCACGCGGGAAAGTTTGTGCTGGGTGCTTTCGTTCTTGGCCATGCAAAGATCCTCTTTCGATATAGTGAGAGCGTGGTGGAGTCGAGTACTCGTGTCTGTCAGCGGGACGTCGCTTCTCGAAGCGCTCGCATCAATCGTTCACGCAGGTCGTCCTGCATCGCGTCGATGGCATCTTCGGCGATGAGTTCTTCGAAGCTGTCATTGCCGGCGATTTCGGTGCTGTGACGAATGACCTCGTCTGCCGGCAGGGTCGAGGTGACCGGAGAGCTGATGACGCAAAACGGCAGGTTGCCGAAGTCGTCGAGCTGCTGAAAGCTCACGGGAAAACGCAGCCCCTTGAGCAAGCGGCCCAAGCCCGGTGCTCGGCTCAGGCAATGGAAGAGCATCAGGTAGTGGACCACGAAGCGATGCAGTTCCGAGCCGCTGCGATTGGGGTCCTGTATCACCTGACGAAACCGGCCGAGGTCGAACGAGGTGTATCCCACGACCCAGCGAGCTGGGCTGGTGACGCGTATCGTGCTGCCATCGGGTAGTGCGTGATCGTACTCGAGGGGGAAGAGATCAGGCGTCGAGCTGATGATGTTGAGCGGGACCTCGAGCTCATTGATCAAGTTGAAAGGGCGCCGGGCCGCATGCTCGTCGAAGAGCGTGCGGAATTCCTTGAAGTGGTGCTGAGTCTCTCGACCGCTTCCCTTGGGGGCCCCTTGCAGGTATTCGCCAAACAGGGGTTGCGGCCGCACCAGCGGCGCCAGTGTTGTCAAGTAGTCGGCGGCCTGGGCCTTGAGCAAATCGGATACGGCTCGCGTCTGTTTGCGCGAGCGAATGAAGCTATCTATATCGAAAGACTGCGTCATGGTTGATTCCTGAGGCGATCCGTGCTCTGAAGTCCTGTCCGATTAATAATCGTTGACGGCCCTTTTTCGATAGCCGCTATCGACTGGATACCAGGCAATACACAATCACGAGCAAGCATATCGACGCTCGTCTAATCACCGCATGTGGTGTGTAAGCGGCACTTCAGTGATGCACTATTGGTTTTGTAGGTCATCTCTTACAAAAGGGGCTGAACCAGTTCATGCATTACCTTAGCATAAGTCGTTGCTTATCCGTCACTGTCTTCGAGACTCTCGTTATTCGTATCGCTGGACGATAGAGACAGTTCTGGTGTCATGCGACGCAGCAAGATGCTCTCTCCTTCGTCATTGGTAAGTGGGCTGCCTTGTGAACCCAGTGGCTGCAAGTCGCCATTGTCACGAGGGATGTAGACGCGGGCGGTGCCGTTCTCGGGTTGCAGTACGTAGATCCGCCGTTGGAAGTCGGCAATATCGCGACTTTTCGTCCAGTTTCCCCAGCTTGTGTCGACACGTTCGCCGCCGGGTGCATCTAGTCGCACCTCGTGAAGGTAGAAGCCGTCAGGCTCTCTGGTAACGGTGTTGCGCTTCAATACGAGTGTCGTGTCGATGCCGCTGCAGTCATCGCAAGGCAAGGTACCTTCGAACTTCACGGTGGGCGGTACATAGTCCACCTGTGTCTGCGGTGCGCCCGCGCAGGCGGTAAGTGAGAGAGAGATGAGTACCGGCAGGTGGCGATGCATGAGTTTTGTCATCTTGTATCTCGTTTGTAAATAAATGTAGCGACATAAGGAAATGTTAAATTTGGTACTTATTATAACGCCTAACTCTGGTAAGGTGTCGTCCGATTGAGGGAGTGGCTTGAGTATTTTTCTTAGATGCCTGATGGCATCAGCCATTGCAGGCCTTCCACTGGCTAAGCTGAAAGAGTGAATGAGACGGCAATGAGAGCGTCCATACGCAATTGGGGAATGCTATTACTTCTGCTTTCGGTCACGGGATGCGGGGTGGCGGATCGAGTCGGCAATCGCTTCGAGGGAACCTGGGCGGGCGACTTGTTCGGAAATCGCGAGCGGGTACGCGTGACCGTCGATGCCGCTGCGATGGTGAACCCGGACGTGGATGGCGATCCGCTATCTGTCGTGATTCGCATTTATCAGCTTTCCGAGCGAGCCCCTTTCGCCACGGCCTCGCCGCGCGCGCTCTGGGGAGATGGCAAGAGCGTTCTCGGGAGCAGTCTGATTTCCCAGCGCGAGATCACGGTTCTGCCGAGCGAGGAGAAAGTCGATACCTCGGCACTCGACCCCAAGGCGCAGTTCATCGGCGTGGCGGCGTTTTATCGGAACACCGTCGATGGGCGGTGGCATGTCCTTTTCGATGCCGACGAACTGCGCCGTGATGGTTTGCTGAGCGCCTCCGAGGGCATTCGTCTGCATCTCGTCGATGACCGCATCGAGATCGAAAGAGGCCATGACCTGCTGGATGGCTGAGGCGGAAGGGCATTGAGGACGCGTGAGCCGCGAGCTGTCGGCTCTCGAGGGACGATCATCGAGCAATACCAGCGAAAGATTCGGGGCAGGACGTGAGCAAATATAACCGCATCATGTGGTCGGAGGGGATGTTCCTCCTTCCGCAGCATTTTCAGTACCAGGATGAGTTTCACCAGCGTCAGTTGACCGAGCTGCGTCATGCCCAGCATCCGTTCCAATGGGGGGTGCAGGAGCTTGTCGTCGACGACGGTGCCCTTGAGCAGGGGACGCTTCGGCTGACACGACTCAAGCTGGTGTTCCCCGACGGCTCCATGATCGATGCGCCACAGCATGATCCCTTGCCGCCGGGACGCAGCCTGGAGGGGCTGGCTCGTAATGGTGAGGTCAAGATCTACGCTGCCTTGCGTGCTTTCGAGCCCCAGTCGCCCAGTTATCTCGAGCAGGACGCTCCCCGGCATGGTGGGCGCCGTTTCGTGCAGCGCTTCGAAACCCGTCCCGATCTCAATGAGGGGGGAGTCGAGAACGAGCTGGGGACACTGGAACTCAACGTGACGTTGCTCATGGAAGGGGACACCCTGGATGGTTTTACCCACTGTCCTGTCGCCTTGCTCAAACGCGATGCAGCCGGCGGCTTTCGTCTGGATACCGAAGGCTTCATGCCCCCTGCGCTGCACCTCAATTCGGTTTCGCTACCGTTTGATATCGCCAATCGCCTGATCGGCATGCTGCAGGCACGCAGCGAAGCGCTTTCGAGCCGTCGCCGGGAACGTGCGGACCAGGTCGCCGAGTTCGGCTCCAGCGATGTCACCTTGTTCTGGCTGCTCTACACCATCAATCGCGCTTATCCGCAGCTGGCCCATCTGCTGTCGCATCCCAGGCTTCACCCTGAAATGCTTTATCGCTTCTTGGCGGAACTGTCGGCAAGCCTGATGACGTTCTCGATGTCCCACAAGCTGGCGGACATCCCGGAATATGACCACCGCTCGCCTGCGCAATGCCTGCTGGAGCTGGAGCGAGTAGTCCGAGAGCTCCTCGAAATCGTGGTGCCCAACCAGTACATCCCCATTCCTCTCGAGCAGACCCGCTCGTCCTATTACGTCGGGCGACTCAACGATGAGCGTCTCAAGGACGCCGACTTCTATATCAGCGTGCATGCCGACATGCCCGGGGCGAGGATTCTCGAGCTGGTGCCCAGGGCATTCAAGGTAGGTTCCCCCGAAGATATCGAAGTGGTGGTCAATACCGCCATGCCGGGCGGCACGTTGACCCATGCCTCGCGCTTGCCCAGCGCGATCCCGGTGCGATTGGACAATCACTATTTCGCGCTCGAGCCCCACGGCGCCGTCTATGAACGGATGATGGAGGCGCAGGCGATTGCCTTTTACGTGCCCAGTGGGTTCAAGAATCTCAGCATTGAATTGATGGCGGTGATGAAATGACCGAGGCCTTTGCTCACCCTTCCGATATTGCCGAACCCCGCACCCTCAAGACGCTGTCGCGCGATTTCATCTCCATGGTGTTGATGGTGCGTCGAGGGCAGCAGGCCGACAGCGTCGAGCGCTTTCTCGAGCGGGTGGACCAGTGGTTGCGCGAGTTCGAGGAGAAGGCGCGGGCCGAGAACTATAGCGCTGATGCGGTTCAGGATGCCCAGTATGCGCTGTGCGCCTTCCTCGATGAGAGTGTGCTCAAGGGCGGCGCGGGTAACATTCGCGAACATGTCGAGCTGCATCCGTTCCAGTACCGCTATTTCGGGATGCATCTCGCGGGGGAAGGGTTCTTCGACCGCCTGGAAAGCCTGCGCGGTGACGTACGTACCAACCTGGATGTGCTCGAGGTGTATCACCTCTGTCTGGCACTGGGCTTCGAAGGGAAGTACAGCCTGGAGAATCGCGACCAGCTGAAGTACCTGGCCAGCACGCTGGGCCGAGACATCGCACGTTATCGCAAGAGCGCCAGCGACAGCCGCGAGAGCTGGAAGCTGCCGGATCAGGTGGGTCAGTTGCTGCGTTACGAGATCCCGCTATGGGTCTACCTGCTGATCATCGTCGCGGTGTGCCTGATCGTCTATGGCGGGCTGCGTTGGTGGCTGGGCAGCGAGACCGATGCGCTGATCGAGCAGATACAGCAACTCTTTGACACCCACCGCTGAGGAACGAGGTCGAAATGCGTTTTCTTCGCTTCCTGCGGTCGCTGAAAGGATTCTGGCCGCTCTCGATTGTGCTCTGGCTGGTGGGGCTTGCGCTATGCGTGCTGTTGCTGCCGCTGGTGACCCAGGAGCGCGAGCTGATTTTCATCGCCATGGCGCTGGTGACCGCACTGTGGCTGCTGGTCGTGGTGATGCGCCAGTACCATCGTATTCGCGCCGAGCGCAACATCGAGAACCTGGTCGAGCTCGAGGTGCATCGTGAAGCCGCCGAGAACGAACCCGGCGATTATCAGGTGCTCAGCGAGCGGCTCAAGCATGCCATGGCGATGCAGCGCGCTGCGCGCTCGGTGGACGGCGGCAAGGCCTCTCTCTACGAGCTGCCGTGGTATCTGGTCGTGGGCATGTCGGCCTCGGGCAAGACCTCGTTGCTGACCCGCTCGTCGCTGTCGGCGACCATGGCCGGTGGCGGCAACCTGTCGGCCGTCAGCGGCACCCAGCATTGTGACTGGTACTTCAGCCGTGAGGCCGTGATGATCGACACGGCCGGTCGCTACCTGGTCGAGGATCGCCCCGCGAGCGAGTTTGCCGACTTCCTCAAGACGCTGCGCAAGCAGCGGCGCAAGCCCGCGATCAACGGGTTGGTGCTGGTGGTCAGCTTGCCGGAGTTGCTCGAACAGTCGCGTCAGGAAGCGCACGCCCTGGCCGAGCAGCTGGTGACGCGGGTGGCAGAGTATCGCAGCTGTCTGGGCATCAATCCGCCGGTCTATCTTTTCTTCAGCAAGGCCGACCTGTTGCCCGGCTTCACGCGCACCTTCGAGGCGCTGGACGCCGCCGAGCGTCAGACGCCCTGGGGGCTGACGTTCTCGCTCGATGAGGTGCGTCGCCAGGGTGTGGCAAGTGCGTTCCAGCAGCGTTTCCCGGGGCTGGTCAGTGCGCTGCGTGCGCGGGTCGACGCGCGCATGGTGGAAGAGGGGGCCGACGCCGACAGCGAACTGCTGCGCTTTCCCGATTACTTTGCCGAGCTGTTCGGGGTGCTCAGCGATTTCCTCGAGCAGTTCGATATCCAGAACAATACCGATCAGGCGCCGGTACTGCGCGGTCTCTATTTCACCAGCGCCCTGCAGAGCGGTCCGGCACTGCCGGCACTGCTCGACGAGCAGACTCGCGATGCCTTCGCGCTGGCGCCGAGTGCGGAGCCCGACAATACGGCGCATCGCGGCGAGCGCAGCTACTTCATCACCGACACGTTCCGGAACGTCATCTTTCCGGACCGCAATCTGAGCCTTTACTACTCCCGGGACGGGGACCGGCGTTCGCTGCCGACCTTCATGATCGGTACCGTCGGCGCTCTGGGGGTGGCGGCCATCGCCGCTCAGGGATGGTCGGCCTACAACAACAAGCAGTGGCTCGATCACCTCCAGAATGAGGTGTCGGCGCTCACCGCCGGTAACAGCACCGGATATCTGGCACCGCAGGAGCGGCGTGAACTGCTCGACGATCTCGAGCGGCAATTGTCGGCGATCGAGCGGCATCGCGAGACCGGTGTGCCGTTGCGACTTGACCTGGGGCTCTATCAGGGCGATGCGTTGCGTGCGCCACTCAAGCAGGCATGGTCCGCACTCTTCGAGCGCGATGTGCTGGAACCGCTCTCCATGCGGCTTGCAAGCCAGCTCCGTTCTCTGCGCGCGTTCGGCAATGCCGACGACGACGAGCCCGGCACACGCGGGGAAACGGATGAGGCTGCATCCGCATCGTCGGCCGAGCCGTCGGCGACGAGTACTGCTTCCGCGGCCGTCGGCGAGGGGGGCCGCGAGATTGGTGCCGATGCCATGGATCGCATGCAGGAGCGTTCCACATCGCGCCCGACGCTTGGCAGTGTGCCGACCAGCGCCTCCGAGATCGGCAGCCGCGCGCGCAGCGAGCTGCGCTCGCGCACGACCGACAGCGCCCGGGATGCCTGGTATTCCGCGCGCAGCAGTGCAGAGACTTCGCTCGAGGAGGGGTTGCGCGACCGCACCAGTGCACTGGGGACGACGGTCGGGAGCGCCGGAGACGAGGAGGCCTCTCTTACGCTCTCTGGCGAGCAGGGGCCGTCGCTCTCCGAGGAGATGTTGACCAGGCTTACACAGCGGGACATCGAGCAACTGATCGAGAGCTACTCGTCGCTGAAGCTCTATCTGATTCTCACAGACCCGACGTCGCACCGCGACCAGGGCGATTTCGTTGCCTCGGCGCTGCCTCGGCTGTGGGCCGATCAGGTCGGCCGCCGTGACCTGGCGACCTCTCGCGACAGCATCATGGACAACGCCGCGCTCTACGTGCACTACCTGCAGCAGGGCACGGCACCCGCGTTGACGCGTGACGAGGCGCTGGTCGCCGATAGCCGTGATCGGCTCAACGCCTTCCTCATCGACAGCAGCCTCGTTGACCGGGAGTACCTGCGCTATCAGCTCGAAGTCGAGAAACGCTTCGAGCCTCTGACGCTGTCGCGCATGGCGCCGGACATGGAGGGTCGCCTGTTCTACACCAGCCGCGCAGTGCCGGCGTTCTACACCCAACGGGTCTGGCACGAGTATCTACGGCCGGCGATCATCGAAACCGTGTCCGGTGATCTGCGGCGCGAATCGGACTGGGTGCTCGACGACGAGAATGTGGATGATGCGGTGCAATCGAAGGCACGCTTCGTCAGCCAGCTGATGACGCGCTACAAGCGTGACTACGCCATCGCCTGGGAACGCTTCCTCGATGATACTCATGTCGCCGACTTCGACACCCTGGACCAGGCCAGTGTCCGCCTGGCGCAGCTCAGCGATCTGCAGGGCTCGCCCCTTCGTCAGGTGCTGGAGGCGGTCAAGGCCAATACGGGCTGGGATGATCCCGAGGCGTCCGCAGAAGAGGGCGACGCCGGCGGCAAGGCGCAGGATCAAAGCTTCTGGGGGCGCGTGATGAGCGTCTTCGACGGCAGCGATGGCGAGGGGCCGGCAGTGGACCCGACGACGTTGCCGCGGATCAACGATGGCGCGCTGGCGCGTCACTTTCGCCCGGTGACGCGCATGCTATCCGTGGACGAGGCCACGGGAAGCGACAATTCCGTCCTCAATCAATATCTGCTGGACCTGCGGCAGCTCAAGGCACGCGTGGATAACGTGCGCAGTGCTCAGGACGTGGGGCGCAGCAGCAAGTCGCTGATCATGGCGACGCTCGCCGGCCAGCCCACCGAGATCAACGGCCTGCGCAACTTCGTGGCGTCGCGCGTGGATACCTCGCGGGCCCCCCTGGTGCAGGCGATGGAGCCGCTGTTCAGCGACCCGGTGGAAGATACCTGGAAAGCGCTGAACGAACCGGCTCGCGATCAACTCAATGCCGCCTGGGACGACAAGATCGTCACGCCCTGGGATCAGATGATCGCCGGGCGCTACCCGGTCAGCGATTCGGTCAACGAAGCTTCCGTGCGCGACATGGAATACTTCATCGATCCCGACGACGGCGTAATGGCGCGGTTCCGGCAGGATGAGATCGGAGATCTCGCAGGTTCCGGAAGCGGTCAGCGCTCATCGATGGTGGATCCGCGCATGCTTTCGAGCATCGACGACGCCACGGCGCTGGGACGGGTCATCGACAGCCTCTCGGACTTGCAGAACGGCTTCGAGCTGCAGATGAACCCCACCGCCGGTCTGACCGACATCATTCTGACCATCGACGGACAGCGTCTGCACTATCGCAATAACACCCAATCCTGGGAGCGGCTGATCTGGCCGGGCAACGGCGAGTCCTTCGGGGCCCGCATGGATATCGTCAATCGCGATGGACAGCGTCATACCGTCTTCGACTACCCCAACCGCTGGGGCTTTCTGCGCATGATCGAAAGCGCTCATATCACGTCCATCGACAATGCGCGCCAGCGTTTCAGCTGGCGAACCTACATGGGGACTGTCAGCTTCGACGTGCGCAATTTCGGCGGTGTGAAGATCTCCGACCTGAAGCGGATAAAGACGCTGCGGATACCGCAGGTGAGCGGTCAATGAAGGGCATGACCAGGTAATGAGAAGGAAGTCGGCATGATCGGCTGCTTTGGCAAGATCCCCGCGAAGGCCGATTTCGTGGGCGTGAACGCCGCCGGCGTTGTGATTCAGGAGCTCGATCAATGGTTGCAGAGTGCGCTACTGCAGTTTCTCGACCACGACGACTGGAAGCATCGCTTCGATGCCTTGCCAGTCTGCTTCTTCAATTATCACGCGCGCAATGGCAGCGACGTGAGCGGGGCGATGATCAGCTCGTCGGATGCCTCGGGGCGGCGCTATCCGTTCTTCATCTTTCAAATGTTGAAGGCGGAAGGGCGGCCCGGGGTGCTGCCGTACATCCATACCCTGGGCGAGATCTTCGCCGGGCAGGCTCGCGACATCCTGACCGACTCGGTTCACGGCCAGTCGCCGATCGACCCGGTCGAGGCCATTCAGGAACTGCGGGTTCTCAACGACCAGGACTTGGTGCTCTATCAACGTATTCATCAGCGCTTTCTGCACGACTACAGCTTCGAGGATGTTGCCAAGGCACTGGAGTGGGGATGGCCCGAGTTCGTCAGCGGCGCCTGCCTGCACCGGCTGCACTACGCCTTGACCCGCTGGCAAGCGGGCAGCACGCAGGCGGTGATGCTGCCCTTGCCGGCGGAGCGCGGGCTCAAGCGCCCGGTCGCCGATCTCTGGCAGCAGTGGCTGGGGGCCGCCTGCCCCGGCGGCACGCCCGTGATGAGCTTGCTGGTGGACGATTTCATGCGGCCGCGACTGCTGCTGATGCCGGTATGGCAGAGCGCCGAGCAGTTCTTCGAAGTGCTGTCGAATCCGGAGGACAGACGTCTGTGTATCGACGTGCTGTCGCCCTTCGCGGAAGACGAGCCGCACCCCGGCACCTTGCCGCTCCCGGACACCCGGTTGAGTCTGGCCGATTTCATGGACCGTTTCCCGTGCGATGCACGATAGACGGCCGAGCTTGAGCAGATCGTATCGATGAAACGTTTCAAATTCGCTTATATAAAGTACGCGTTCTTCAAGTACCAGCCATATATTCTGGGGCTGCTCTTCTTCGCGACCATCTTCGTGGTGTGGTGGCTGGGAGTGGCGCTGGGCTTTTCGTCGCTGGCCAGCCTGCTATGCGGAATCGTGCTCTTTCTGTTGGCCTCGGCGTTCTATGTGTTGCTGCTCTATCGTGGCGTGGGGCAGAAACGCAATCTCGAGCATCTGCTCCGGGAGGACGCCGACGCGGCGGTACTCGATGCCAGCCCGCAGGATCGTGAAGAGATCAGTCTGCTGCGCGAACGCCTGCTGAAGACCATCGAGCGTCTCAAGAAGAGCGGCAAGAGCAAGGGCAAGCGGGGCAACGACGCGCTTTACGCGCTGCCCTGGTACATGATCGTGGGGCAGCCCGCGGCCGGCAAGAGCACCATGGTCTACGAGTCGGGGCTCAACTTTCCCTTCGCCGAGCGCGAGAACGCCCGCGTGGCCGGTATGGGCGGGACGCGTCACTGCGACTGGTTCTTCAGCTCCGATGCCATTCTGCTGGATACCGCCGGGCGTTACATGAACAGCGAAGAGGAGGCCGGGAAATGGAAGGGCTTCCTGTCGCTGCTCAAGGAACATCGTCGCCACTGTCCGCTCAATGGCCTGATCGTCGCGGTCAACATCAGCGACGTGGTGCAGGCCAGCGATACCCAGCGCAACAATCTCGCCCGGCGCCTGCGTGAAAGGATTCAGGAAGCGCGGGACCATCTGGAAGCGCGGTTGCCGATCTATCTGGTGTTTACCAAATGCGACCTGATCGAGGGCTTCACGACTTTTTTCGAGCATCTCGATCCGCAGCGGCAGAGCGACGTGCTCGGTCATACCTTCCCGCATCAGCAACCCAGTGATGTGAACTGGGGCGTTCAGTTCGATGCCGCCCTGAATGAGCTGTGTCGCCACTGGCTGCAGGTCGGTGACGACGAGATCGTGCAGCGCGATGTCGTCGAGACCCGGCGCGATGTCGCCGCCTTCCGGTTTCCGCTCGAGCTCGCCGCGCTGCGCGATCCTCTGACGCGTTTCGTCGATGCGCTGACCAATGCCAATCCTTACCAGAGTGCGCCGCTGCTGCGTGGTTTCTATTTCGTCAGCGCACTGCAGGAAGGCGATGCCATCGAGGGGGAGCACGCCAGTCGCGTCGGCCGTCACTTCGCGCTGGCCAAGCCTGAAAGGCTGGCGGGCGAGCGCGTCAACCATGCCTTTTTCATCTCCAACCTGTTTCGTCAGGTCATCATCGCTGATCAGCATCTGGCCGGGCTCTACTCCAGCGATGTGCGGGGGCGGCGACGCAAGTTGCGCTGGACGTTGGCTGCCGCTGCGCTGGGGGCCATCGCCTGCACGCTCTGGATCACCTCTGCCGTGCGTAACCATGGCGAGATCGAGGCGATGTCACACACCTTCGCCGAGGCCGCGGCCGAGGATGATGATCGGCAGGCTCACTATGCGCGCTGGCATAGCCTCGATGCACTGCGCGACTGGGGCAGCCACTACTATCAGCGACATCAGAATGGGGGCGTGCCCTGGTCGATGGGCTGGGGGCTGTACCAGGGCGACGAGATCGAGCCGGCGATCCGCAAGACGTATTTCGACCGCCTGCAAAGCGTGATGCTCGAACCGGTCGAGCAGAACCTGACCCGCTCGCTGTTCACGCTGACCACCATCGGGGTCTATCGGCGTACCGCCGATGAGTTGCATGCGGTGGACGGGCCGGACACCGTGGCGCCCTATGCCCGCCCGCGCGACAACAGCGCGGAGTCCCTGGCCAAGTTCGGGCGCAATACGCTCGATACCTACCTGATGCTGTCGGACATGGAGCGTGCCGACATCGACAGTGACGTGTTGCGCAACCGCCTTCCGGCCTTCTGGTACCCGGCGATCCAGCGCCGGACCGGAGCCGAGATAGATGAGGGGCGGGCCGACTATCGCTATGCCGGTCGTCAGGTCGATTTCTACAGCCAGCAGATTCATGCCTCCGACGTGCCACGCATCACCTCCAATGCGTTCCTTGTCTCGAGCAGCCGCAACTACATCGACAGCCTGCTGGAACAAACGTTGACCAGTACGGAGACCATCGTGCTCGAGTCCGACACCTTGTTTGCCTTCGGTCGTGGCGACTACGCCGGCTTGCAGCAGGCGGGCCAGCAGGAGCTGGACAAATTGGCCGAACGTCTACTCAACACCCAGGACCTGGGGCAGATCCTGATCACCGGTCATGCCGATCCCATCGGCAACGAGGCTGCCAATCAGCAGCTTTCTCTGCAGCGCGCGATGACGGTCCGTCAGTACCTGATCGGGAAGGGCGTACCGGCCGGCCTCATCGAAGCCAAGGGGGCGGGGAGTGAACGGCCGCTGGTCACTTGTGACGACGATCAGCCGCGTGCGCAGTTGATCGAATGCCTGGCACCGAATCGTCGGGTAGAGATCGAGGTGAGAAAGCAGCAGTGATCGGAGTGCTCGAATTTTGCATGAATACTTTAAAAATTAACATGGCATAATATAATTTGTACTAGGTAGAAATGAGAAGCATGAACAGAAAGCGCTGCGCGAAGTGAGGTGTCATCTCGATGAGCGTTTTGCGCTTTCTGAAAGGGGTATTGAAAACGCTTTTCATCCAGAAATGCTGCGTTGAGCGTCATGTATTCAGGTCGTCTCTTTGAGCGCAAAAGCGGCTTGAGTAGGGGATGGTTGCCTTGGTCGGCAACTGAAAATGGGCCACGGATCACGTTCGCTGGAACGGGATCTTGCCGAACGTGATGGTGGCCTTAAGTGTGTGAGTGAAAAGGAGCAATGAGAAAATGGCTTTTGATGCGTACTTGAAAATCGATGGTATTCCCGGCGAGAGCCTGGATGACAAGCATCCGGACTGGATCGAGCTGAAGAGCTTTGATTTCGGGGCCAGCCAGGCAACGTCCGCTACCGCCAGTTCGTCCGGTGGTGCTTCCGCAGAACGCGTGAACCTGAGCGAGTTTCGTATCCAGAAATTCGTCGACAAGGCCTCCGCCAAATTGTTCGAGTCCTGCTGTAAAGGTCAGCACATCAAGGAAGTGGTGCTGCATGTCAACCGCGCCGGTGGCGACAAGGTGCGTTACATGGAAATCAAGCTGGAGGAAGTGATCGTGTCTTCCACCGAGATGGAAGGGACCTCGACGGCCACTGGCTTCGAACAGGGCGAAAACGAAGATCGCCATGATCTGCCCTTCGAGACGGTCAAGTTCAACTACGCGCGGATCAAGATCACCTACACCCAGCAGAAGCGCTCCGACGGTCAGGGCGGCGGCAATGTTGCCGGTGGCTGGGACCGCACCCGCAACAAGGTTTATTCCTAAGTTGCGATCGCCACTTCTCGAGAGTGGCACAGCGGCATGCTCGTTATCCGTGGCGACGGGTGGCGGGTATGTCGCCTGTCGCTTTCTTGCCCTGCGGTTCTTCATGAAGATTCGCACGGGCATTCGTGTGGCTTGAGAAAGCAGGCGGTGTGGAGAACGAGGCTCGAACCGCGTGGGTTGACCCAGGTTGATGCGATCTTTGCCTCGCGTCTTCTTGCGTGAGTCATCGCGGCGACTCAACGCCTATCGTCGGGGCGACAATGCATTGACATTCGCCACGGCCCGAGCACAGGACGAGGGAAAACATGGAGCAACTCGGCGAACTCTCCATCGATGCGCTGCTGGCGCCCGTCGAGGGCGGTAGCCATGCCGGCGGGGAGGATCTGTCCTTCTCGCTTCTCTTCGATGACATCAAGGAGGCACGTCGTGCCGATCCTGCATACTTGCCGCAAGGCGAGTGGCAAACGGAGCTAAAGCAGTCCGACTGGGGGCAAGTGATCAACCTGTCCAGCGAGGCGCTGATCTCCCGGAGCAAGGATCTCCAGCTCGCCGGCTGGTTGTGCGAGGGGCTGGCATACCGCCAAGGCTTCGAGGGTATCGCCTTCGGCCTGACGCTGGTGGCCAGAATGCTGGACGAATATTGGCAGACCCTCTACCCCGAGCTTGACGAGGACGACCTCGAGGAACGCTCGGCGCGTCTGAGCTGGCTGGGCGATACGCTGATCGGCGTGGTCAGGACGCTGCCGCTGCTCGATGGTGAGGGGTACGGACTGGCTGACTACGACGAGTCCCGCCAGGTCGAGAACCAGGCCCGCAATGATCCGGATGCCATGGATCGGGCCTTGAGCGATGGCAAGATCAATGACGAGATCTTCCAGCGCTCGGTCGTGCTCACCAGTACCGAGTTTCTGCAGCAGAAGCATGCCGTCATCGCCGCGATCCTGGCCGCATTGGAGCAGTTGGAGCGCACCGTGGATGCGCGGTTCGACCGTGATGCGCCGAGTTTTTCCGGATTGCAGAAGGTGCTGGTGCAGTGTCGCGAGCTGACCGAAAGGCTGTTGCGCGAGCGCGGTGCCAATGTCTCCGCCGATACCGACGCACAGGCCCCGGAAGAGGTGAAGGCCGAAGCGCCGGACTCGAGCCGGATCGAGCCGAGCCTGACCACCCCCGTGGCAGAGCCGGCGGGGGCGTTGCGTACCAAGCCGCAAAGCCGCGACGAAGCTTTCGAAATGCTCAACGGGGTCGCCCGCTACTTCAAGGATCGCGAACCTCACAGTCCGGTGCCGTACTTGATCGAACGCGCCGTGAAGTGGGGCCGCATGCCGCTGGAAGAGTGGCTCAAGGATGTCATCAAGGACCATGGTGTCATCGACAACATTCGCGACACCCTGGGCACGCAGCCGAAGGATGACGATTACTGACCATGTCTCGCGCTTCGATATTCGATCTTCTGCACCAGCGTCAGGCCGTCAGCGAACCTCAGGAGGAGCCGACCGCGGCGCGATGCGATTATGCAGGCGACAGGCTCAGACTCATCGACGGCCTGGCGTTGACGGCCGCCGGTTTTATCCGTGGCGGAGAGATCCCGGAAGCACCGGCGCCGGAACTCTCCTCGACGCTGTACGGTTCGGATGGCTATCGCCTGCTGGTGCATCGTGTCGTCGACACGATCTCCGTCGACGAGCCGCGCCTGGCGCGATGCGAGGCCAAGGCGTACAGGCTGCATCAACTGGTGCAGACAGTGGTCACCGAGGCGTTGATGCTGCTCGAGGCGTTACCCGAGGACAGCCCCTTTGATGTCCTGCTCAGTGCACCCATTCGGTCGCCGGAGGCTGCAGCCATCATTCAGGAGCGGCTGCGCGGTGCGATTGCCGAGACGCAATATGGCGCTTGCCTGGGAGAGCTCCGCCTTGCCGAGAAAGGCGAGGATCCGCATGCGACATTGGCCGTCGGAGAGCAGGGGGGGATGCCCTATGTGCTCTGGATCGGTGTGGATTCATTGGTCAATGCCGAAGATGTGGCGGCGACGCAATATCGCGACATGCTGGTGCAATCCTCTCGAGGTGGCGGGCTCTATCCCGGTGAAGCCGTTGCGGTGCTGCTGGTTCAGCGGCTGACGGCGCAGGAACTCGAGTTCGACAGCGGGTGGCGGCTCGACGCGGGGATGCTTCGAGAGCACCCGCCGCGTGCCGGGCGACGCGATCATGACAAGCGCCGGGCACTGCTCGCGCTACTCGGTGACCTCTGGCCGGCAAGCGAGGACGACGCTTCGTCTCCGGCCCCTTCACGCCTCGTGGTCGACACCGTCGGCATGCCCGGGCGTGCGGTGGAGCTTGGTGGGGCGATCGTAGCGCGTTGGCCCGATATCGATGCGGTCGACGATGGGCTGAGCGTCGATACCCTGGGGGGCTGGAGCGGGGAGGCCACTCGCGTATTGCCGTTCGTGCTGGCGGTGGCTGCTACCGAGCCTGAGGAGCACGCCCTGGTGCTGTCGCTTCATGCGGAAGGGCACACCCGGGGGTGGGCCCTGAGAAGCTACGCGGCGGACGCCGCGCGGCTTTCGGAGGATCACTCGTGACCGCTGTCGCCATTGTGCGAGGAGATCAGGGTCGCGCCACAGGCGGTCTTGTGTCCATGCAGGGCGATCGGCTTGCCATTGACCTTCATGGTCGGGTGGCCCTCGACGATGACCGTGGTACCGCCATGACCGTCCTTGGGACATGTGACTTTGTCCCCGACGCAAGCGACGGGCTTGCCGTCGATCAGATAGCTGCTCTGCGCGGTAATGACTTTTCCGCCATGGCTCGTGGCGTCACCAAGTACAACGATGCCTTTCATCGATCCGGGCTTCCTGACAAGTGTGAGAGATCGAGCCCGATCAAGCAGGCTCATCAACGAGTGTTAATTTAGCCATCCGCGCGGCGATGGTACAAGCCACCTGGGGTGGCGGAGGGGCAAAGATGGAAGAGACGATGCAGGATCGTTTACTGGATAGCTTCGATATCGATCTTTCGCAGTCGCAGCGGTTGCTGACCCTCGAGGTCGCCGGGACGGCGCTGCTGCCGCATCGCCTGGTGGGGGAGGAGCGCGTGAGTGCCCCCTTCACCTACACCCTCGACTGTATCTCCCAGCAGAACGATCTCGAGCTCAAGACATTGCTGGCCCAGCCGGCCCGGCTTTCGATCCTGCAGGCCGACGGCAGCTATCGCCCGCTGCACGGGCTGGTCTCCGAGGCCGCGCTGCTGGGCGAGGATGGCGGCGTCACCTATTACCAGCTCACCCTGGTGCCGTGGCTCAAGATGCTCGCGCTGGGCCGCGACAGCCGCATCTTCCAGGACCGCAGCGTCGTTGATGTCCTCACCCAGGTATTCGAGGGGCATGCACTGGCCAGGGGCCGCTACCGCTTCGACCTGCGCCGCGACTACCCCGCGCGCAGCTACTGCGTGCAGTACCGCGAGAGCGACCTGAACTTCATCAGCCGCCTCTGCGAGGAAGAAGGCCTCTTCTACTACACCGAATTCGCGGGCGATGACGATGACTTCGACGGCCACCGCATCGTCTTTACCGACGATGTCGATACCACCCAGCCCGTCAGCCCCCAGGCGATTCGCTTTCATCGTCAGGATGCCACCGAGACCGAGGACGCCCTCAACCAGTGGGGCGGCGTGCGTCAGCAGCAGCCCACCCGGGTCAGCGTGGGCACCTTCGACTACAAGCAGCCCTCGCTCACCAAGCGCACCGGACTGGATACTCTCAGCGATCAGGGCAACCTGCCGCCGACCGAGGTCTACGACTACGCCGGCGAGTACTACTACCACGGCTTCGAGCGCGGCGAGCGCCTCACCGAGAACCGCCTCGAGGCCCATGAATCGCTGGCCAAGCGCTTTCGCGGCAGCGGCGGTGCCCGCCAGCTCCAGGCCGGGCGCTGGTTCGAACTCACCCAGCACCCGCTGCACGACCGGGGCGGCGAGGAAGAACGCCAGTTCCTGCTGCTCGGCGTCACCGTCCACGCCGAGAACGCGCTGCCGGTCTCGACCCAGCACCAGGCGCTGCCCGGCAGCCTGCAGCCGCAGCTCGACGCCGCCAAGCAGGCGCATGGGCTGGAGAGTGATACCGCTGATCCCACCGGCGAGCGGCTATCGGATTACGCCACCGGCGGCACCGGCCACTTCCTGGTCGATCTCGAGGCCCAGCGGCGCAGCCAGCCCTATCGCCACCCGCTGACCCATCGCCGCCCGGTGATCGGCGGGCCCCAGACCGCCACCGTGGTCGGCCCCGCCAACGAGGAGATCCACACCGATGCCCTCAACCGCGTGCGGGTGCAGTTCCACTGGGACCGCCAGGGCCAGCATGACGAGAACTCCAGCGTCTGGCTGCGGGTCTCCCAGCCCAACGCCGGTGCCGGCTGGGGCGGCGTGTTCGTGCCGCGCATCGGCCAGGAAGTCCTCGTCGACTTCCTCGAGGGCGACGCCGACCGGCCGCTGATCACCGGCCGGGTCTACAACGGCGAACAGAGCCCCGACTGGCACAGCCACGGCCTGCTCTCGGGCTTCAAGAGCAAGACCTATCGCGGCAGCAAGTACAACGAACTCGTCTTCGACGACGCCACCGACCAGGAGCGCGTTCGTCTCAGTTCCGAAGCCGAGAAGAGCCAGCTCAACCTCGGCTACCTGATCCACCAGACCGGCAACACCCGGGGCGCCTTCCGCGGCACCGGGTTCGAGCTGCGCAGCGACGCCTATGGCGCTATCCGTGCCAACCAGGGGCTCTATCTCACCAGCTGGGGCCAGCTCGGCGCCAGCGGTGACCAGCTCGACCTCACCCCGGCCAAGCAGCAGCTCGACAGCGCCTATAACCTCACCGACAGCCTCAGCCAGAGTGCGGCGGACCACAACGCCGAGGCCCTCGACAGTCGTACACACCTCAAGCAGGCGGGCGAGGACGCCGACGACACCTACGGCACCAGCGAGCAGCTCGTCGATTCACAAGGTCAGGCCAATCAGGACAGCGCCCGTGGCGCCACCGACAGCGGCGGCCGCGGTGAAGCGGCGCGCATGAAAGCCCCCTGGCTGCACCTGGCCTCGCCCGCCGGCATCACGCTGAGCACCCCGGAGTCGACCCATCTGGCCCAGGGCCGCTCGCTGAGTGTTTCCAGCGGCGAGGACGTCAACGTGGCTACCGGCAAGAGTCTGGTCGCCTCCATTTCCGAGAGGCTCTCGCTGTTCGTGCAGAAGGCTGGCATCAAGCTGTTCTCGGCTCGGGGCAAGGTGGAGATGCAGGCGCAGTCGGACAACCTGGAAGCCACCGCGCGGCGGGATCTCGGCGTGACCTCCACGGAAGACAAGATCGACTTCGCCGCCGCCGAAGAGATTTTGCTGGTCAGCGGCGGCGCCTACGTGCGCATCAAGGGCGGCGATATCGAGCTGCACGCCCCCGGCAAGGTCACCGTCAAGGGCGCGACGAAGAACTTCGGCGGGCCGGCGAGCCTGAACTCGCAGATGCCTTATTTGCCGGAGGAGGCGAGCCCTCTTTGTCCCAAGAAGAACCGAGCTGCAGCCAGCGTGGGCGAGGGAAGCGTGGAGATATGATCAAAGCAGCCTTGAGAGTACAGGCCCTCACCGATTTTGATCAACTTCAGGGGCTACTTGCAGCGGGCCAGATAAGCGCGCTGATCGATCCTCTTATTTTTGATCCAGGCCTCGGAGATGCCGAAGATCTATCTAGTTGCGCAACCGTGCGGAACCCCTTTTTAGATCAGCCACCGTTACAGCGGCTACGCCTTCAGCCCGTACAAGGTGGTGCATCTAGAATTTGGAAGAGCATGAATGTATGCCGTGAACAAAGTCTCTCGCCTGACGACCCTCGCTCGCTTTGCGGCTGGGTTATCTCTCCCCATCCTATTTCCAGTATCAGTCGGTATATTTCTCGTCGCCTTGGGCAACAAAAACCTTCTGGGCGGCAAGCATTGCTTCGTTATTATGATCCTCGTGTCCTCCAACGTCTCCAAAGCATTCTCGACAGAAATCAATTGGCGTTTCTGCTTGGGCCGATACATCATTGGGTTTTTATCGACCATGCTGGTTGTTTTCGAATGTTTTCATCTTGCCCGCAAAGCATGACCCAATCTGAATTCTCGCTGTCAGATTCTCAATGGTTGTCTATCGATCGTATTGGTTTGCTGAACAAGACTTTGGCGATAGGTGCTGAGGTCATGGATATTCGCCAGTTGAATGATCAAGATATAGCGAATCTCGATCGCCTACTTCAAATCGCAGAGTTTGAAGGCATCTCCGATGACAACGCTCGTATGATTTTTGCACTCCAGGGGTTACGTTTGCCACTCAACTTTCATCATCATCCCGAGATGACTCATCTCTTCCAGCGTTGCCGTGAAGGGGAGCGCTATCAAGAGTTGGTGAGAGAGTGGGGTCCCGGGATTTGGCAACGTATAGCTGAGGAAAGTAAGGAGAATGCATTATGACCGAATACGTCGATCCGAATTTGGTCACCTCCGCAGTCGAGAGAAATGTTGCGATCGGTACGCAAGGGGGGAGTTGTAACTTCTGCGACAGGGTTGGGTTGCCAGTGCTTCCGGTGCGATATGCGGTTGTCGACACCCATCAAGCCGAGTGGCCAGCGGGTCTCCCTTGGGCATTGGCGAGATATGCGCAGGCAAATTTTCCTCGCATTGATCGAGCTCGCTACGTATTACGCTTGATGCGTGAAGGTTATCTCTATCTTTATGATGAGGCGCGTCAGCGTTGGCAAGCATGGATGATTACTAGTGATTCTCGATTGTGCGAATTTCCGCCGCGTGGAAGGCCGCCGAGTGCTAAGGAAGATGAACACGTTGAGTCTCCATGCAGCGTACCAGCCAACAACCTTTCAGCATTGCTGCTAACAATACCGGAGGCGCAGCGCGCTCAAACGGTTTACGTCGCCTATTCTGACCATCTTTGGACTTCAAGGATGCTCGATGACATGGCAAGTAATCAGGACGGTGTAAGAGATCGGGCAATGCAGCCATTTGACGTTGCCTCTTGGCTTGCGTCTCAGTCATCAGAATCGACAACCAAGCCTGCAGATTTGGCCACCTTCGTACCTGAATTTGGAAGTACGTCAATACAGCAGCTATGCGACGGAGACTGTTTTCCCTATCTCAGCCCAAGTGCCCGGCAGTTGCTCGATGCAGACCAGCTCGTGGAGCGAATGAACTGGATCGTTCGAGATACCCCGGAGCTTGTTGGCAAGGGGGCGATGTTGGCTATCGAAGATCCGATCGGAATTACTGCCTCGCTTAACCAGTTTCGTAACAATGCTAAGCAAAGGTTGGATGATTACGCCTTCTCTGAAGAGGTGCATACCAAGAAAGTTACATCTGAAATGATTGTCGGCGTGAGGTCAGCTATCAGAAAGGCTGCTCGGGATCGAGCCAATGCGACGATCGAGCGTGTCGAGAATGGGCCTCTTGGGGACGTTAATCTAGAGCAGGCCAAGACTTTCGAAAACCTTACTCCCGAGGAACAGGGGGAGCGTTGGGAGCGCATGCCCTCATGGCAACGCGAGCGGATAGCTGATGCTAGGGAGAGATTGGCTGAGATGCGTGCGGCTCAGGCTAAAAATTCTCCAGAGTTTCGTCGCAGTGCCATTAGCCAAAGCTGGGAAAAATATCAGGAACGTTATGATGAGGACGCTCGACAGGCATTTGAAGAGTCTTATGGTGAACGCATCGACGAAGGTAAGCAGGAGATCGAGGAGAGGGCGGAGGGCCACTTGAGTTGGTTGACATCCGACTCTATCGTTGATGCTTTGAAGAGTTATGATACGGAATCTTTGTCTGACGGCAGAGCTTATGAAACTGCCGTGGCATCCATGGTGACGGGCGCCAGTTTGACTGCTCGAGGTTCAGAGATATTAGCTCAGTTGCTTGAGCGGCCGATAATACAGGACACATCGTTCTACTGGCGTGCCTTGTTTCTCAACCAGAAATCTTGCATAGATACGGTATGGGATTACGTGGCTAGTTCGGCTGATTGGGGAAGTAAGCTCTATGGCCCTCTCAGTCAGTTGCTCAGTCGTGATGGTGAAAACGGCTCAAGGCTAGAGAACCTAATCGCCGATGCTGTCAGGATAATTGGCGAGAAGCTGTCCCGGTTGGATTTGGAGCATGTTGCTCGGAATCAAATTGCCAGAGCTTGGCAGAGCGTCGGTTGGGCTCGCTTCGATATCAGAACGTCGCTAACATATTTTGATATGGATGCGAACCGACTGGATCGCCTCTATGACGACTTTCTATGGCGTGGAGAGCTGAGCATTTCCGACATGCGGGGTGAAAATAGAAGGCTGGCTCCCTCGCTTGACGAACTGTCCCAGCAAGAGCAGCGCGTCTGGGCGATGGTGCCCCAAGATCTCGTACCCCAGCAGCACCAACAGGCACTATTAGGTCATGATGAGGCTGGCGAGCTGATCAACAGAAGAATGAATCTTGCCATGACGCCCTCGAGTGGCGGGGCGCTGTTTCTGGTAGGGCTCGAACTCATTAATAGCTGGAAAGCGCTGACAGCACTCAATGGCCGAGAGCTTGCAAAGTCAGGAAGTAACCTCGTTGCCTCCAGTGCAGCCTTGACAAGTGCTTTGGCAGGAGCGGTAAAAGAGCTGCTCGGTGGTCTGCCAAAAGAAAGTGCCTTGTATAAAAATTTGACGTGGGCTAATGGGATTGGGGGCGCCTTAGCGTCTTGGATAGGCGCGTATTGGATGTTCAGTGAGGCAGCGGAAAGGCGCGCCGCAGGTGATCCGATCTATTTCTTGTACGTGGCATCAGGTGTGGCAGCTACCCTCTCAGGTTTTGCCTCAATAGCGGCTGCGGCCCAATCAATTAGTGGGGCAGGCGCTTTTGCTGTTAGATTTGCTTTGATTGGTCGGATTTGCTGGGCCGCAGTGGCTGGCTGGGTTGGATGGGTTGCTTTAGGTTTGGCAATATTAAGCTCGTATTTGATTCCTGATGACCTGGAGAAGTGGTTGGGGCGAACTGTGTTCGGCAAGGATGATAATCACTTCGAAAGCCTCCAAGAAACCATGGATGCTTTTACTGATATGGCTGGCTAAGAGGTAAGATATGATTCATGAGTATAATATAATTACGGACTGCTTGCTTAGAAAAGCGAGTCTTGTAGATCGTGCGAAAGAATTCGATCGCAGCGAAGATGGAACATTAGATCATTTTCAACGCGCTGGCGTATTTCCAGGGTTTGCAGAGTCAGTTTATGCTAAAACCTCCAATTACTTGGAAGTTTCAAATGCCAAGGAATATGGGTGGAGGGGACAGTTTACTGCGGGGATGGGTTTTCCATGTATTGCCATATTGTTATTTTCTTTTTATGTGTCTTACTCTTCAGTGGTTGATATATATCAGAAAGGTTTCAATTATGTCTGGTTTTTTTCGATCCCCTTTACTGTGGCTTTGGCTGCTGGCCTTGTCTATGTTGCTCATTTTGTTTTTGGGTTGAGCCATGATTGGTTTCATTATCGCCATGGTGCCATTCGGTTTAATTTTAAGGAGCGTAAAGTTCATGCTTTTTTTTCACCAAAGCTTGGAGGTCCGAGAACTTACGATTGGGATGATATAGTGGCTTATATTGATGCTTTTCATGGGAAGGGGGGGCATGGCAATCCTGTCCACTACACCTTGAAGCTTTATGCCTGTGATCCTTTGCATAAAAAATATTACGACATGCTTGAGCCTGGTAGCGAAATTATCAAATATGAAGACTGTCTGGCATGGTGGGAATATGTTCGCCGCTTTATGGAGGAAGGCCCGGATAGTGTTCCAGAGCCTGATTGGTACCTATCTGACCGGTTGTCTCTCAAAGAGTCTTTTTTGCGTTGGTTTCCTTTGCGAGAAATGAAAAGAGATAAGGCGCGCGGACTGAGTGTTGAGAAAAGTAAAATCTTGATGGTGTTGATGTCACCTTTGCTGATACTTTTCTCACTGGGGCATTTTGTTTCTATGTTGACCAGTAAACGAGTCAAATGGCCAGAAGATATTCGCAAAGCTTGTGGAGAAGTCTGAGAAAAATGAGTGTGTTCTGGTCAGTGAAATGCTCGGCATCTTATAGGCTCATCTGTTGGAGATTACCTGGGCTTCTCTGATCCTGCGCCGGCTGGGGCGGGGTGTTCGTGCCGCGTATCGGCCAGGAAGTGCTGGTCGACTTCCTCGAAGGCGACGCCGACCGCCCGCTGATCACCGGCCGGGTCTACAACGGCGAGCAGACGCCCGACTGGCACAGCCACGGCCTGCTCTCCGGCTTCAAGAGCAAGACCTACCGCGGTAGCAAGTACAACGAACTCGTCTTCGACGACGCCACCGACCAGGAGCGGGTGCGCCTCAACTCCGAAGCCGAGAAGAGCCAGCTCAACCTCGGCTACCTGATCCACCAGACCGGCAACACCCGTGGCGCCTTCCGCGGCACCGGGTTCGAGCTGCGCACCGATGCCTATGGCGCCATCCGCGCCAATCAGGGGCTCTACCTCACCAGTTGGGGCCAGCTCGGCGCCAGCGGCGACCAGCTCGACCTCACCCCGGCCAAACAGCAGCTCGACAGCGCCTACCAGCTCAGCGACAGCCTCAGCCAGAGTGCGGCGGACCACAACGCCGACGCCCTCGACGCGCGCGAGCATCTCAAGCAGGCGGGCGAGGACGCCGACGACCGCTACGGCAACAGCGAACAGCTTGCCGGTTCATCAGGACAGACCGATCAGAGCAACGCCCGTGGCGCCACCGACAGCGGCGGCCGTGGCGAAGCGGCACGCATGAAAGCGCCCTGGCTGCATATGGCCTCGCCCGCTGGCATCACCCTGAGCACGCCGGAATCGACCCACCTCGCCCAGGGCCGCTCGCTGAGTGTCTCCAGCGGTGAAGGCGTCAACGTGGCCACCGGCAAGAGTCTGGTCGCCTCGATCTCCGAGACGCTCTCGCTGTTCGTGCAGAAGGCTGGCATCAAGCTGTTCGCGGCTCGGGGCAAGGTGGAGGTGCAGGCGCAGTCGGACAACCTCGAGGCCACCGCGCGCCAAAACCTCAACGTTACTTCCACCGACGAGAAGGTCGATCTCTCCGCCGCCGAGGAGATTCTGCTGGTCAGCGGCGGCGCTTACGTGCGCATCAAGGGCGGCAATATCGAGCTGCACGCACCCGGCAAGGTCACCGTCAACGGTGCGACGAAGAGTTTCGGGGGGCCGGCGAGTCTGGATTCCGAAGTGCCCGAGCTGCCGGAAGGAGAAGACGTGATTTGTGCGCGCAGGGCTCAGGCTGCAGGAAGCTGCGGTGACGGTAGCGTGGAAGGTTAGCGATGAGCAGCATGAGCGACGCGGCGTGGATAGCAGAAGCCGGCGAGACCGCTAGAGCAGGGCGGCTGTATCGCCTGGTGGACCCTTCGGATGCACCCGACTGGGTACTGGATAGTGAGAAACGCCGGCAGGCGGCGCTGATTCGTCACCCGTTGCTGGCCCAGACGCCGGCTCAGCGTCTCTATCTCGAGAGGATAGGGAACGAGAAACGTCTGGATATGGCAACTCAACTGGAGCGGCAGCGAGCCGAGCGCGGCGCTGGCCTGCTGGGCGCCGTGCCGCTATGCGGTTGGCTGATTTCGCGACATGCGAGCACTAGCCTCGCCGCCTATCTCGGTCGTCAGCTCAAGCAGATGACGCCGGAGGGAAAGCCGGCACTGCTGCGCTTCTACGATCCTCGGGTGCTCGAACATCTGCCGCGAATTCTCGAGCCTTGGCAGCTCTCGGCATTGCTTGGCCCCATCGACCGCTGGGTCTATCTCGACACCGAGCTGCAGCTGCGCTGCCTCGAACCACATGGGGAGATGCGCCGGCTTGGTGGCTTGAAGCTGAGCGCCGAGCAGTGGCATGCCATTCAGCGCATTGGCCAGATCAATCGCTGTCGGGAATTGTATCGCACGCTTCCCGGCACGGCGGGTTTGCATAAAGCGTCTGCGAAAACCGTCGACGCCTTGCTCGTTGCTGCTCGCAATGCCGGCCTGCGGGACAGCTCCGAGATGGCTACCTTCGTGCTCCACGGATTGACCACGCGGGATGATTTTTATCGCCACCCGATCATGCAGGCGCTGCTGGGCCGCCTGGGCGGGCGGTTGAATTACATTGGATTGTCGAATCAGCTTTCCGACGCTGACTGGGAAGCGATATCAGACATGCGGGAGACGACATAGCATGACGGCACCATCTCAAGCGAGCGCTCATGCAGTGGAAAATGAGACGGCGGGCCAGGAAAGCGGGCGCTGTCAGTTCTGTGAACGCAAGGGACTACCGATCCTTCCCGTGCGCTATGCCGTGTGTCAGCGTAACGGTCGTAACGGCGATCTCCCGGAGCTCGAGACCTCGAGAATCCAGGAGTTCACCGACATCCTGCTGGACAAGACCCTTGTCGGTGGCGAAGAGCAGGGCAGAAGCGTACCCGAGGAGGTCAAGGACGAGCTCACGAACAGTACCGACAGCCAGGTCAACAAATACATTCTGCGCCAGCTGCGTCAGGGGTATCTCTACTTCTACGATCAGGACAACCCCAACGGCCAGCACTGGTACGCCTATGCAATCACCAGCGACGGCAAGTACTACCAGTTTCCTGTGCTACAGCCGCCGGCCTTGGACGATATCGTCTTCCCCGAGCGCTGCAAGAGCAATCCCAGCGATGTCCTGGATGCTTCCCTCGTTACCCTGCCGTTTCCCGAGGACTCGGGCACGCTCTACTACGCATTCAGCGAGCACCCCTGGCCCGAAGCCCATATCCGCATGATCGGGAAAGACGCGGACTGGCGTAATGCCCACATGCAGCAGGTGAATATTCCGGGTTGGGTCGGTGGGCAGCAGCAACCGTTCGCCTTCGGCATGGACGAACTGGAAAAAGTCGCCGAATACAGCCAGGCGGCAGAGAGTCTGGACGAACAGTTCTGGTCCACTGGTCCGACACGACCGCTCTATAAGCCCGGCGAACTCAGGGATGCGATGCAACAGCGGCTCGACCACGCCGCCAGTGAATACCAGGGCAAGGGGCTCATTCTCGCGGTCAAGGACGAGATCGGCATCATCGACGAGTTGAACGCCTATCGGCATCAGGCGTTGGCCGAGGTCGAGAATTTCGTCTGCGAAAGCGACGAGAACCGGCGCAAGCTGCTCTGCATGCAGGCCATTGAGGCCTTCAAGCAGAACTTCGCGCGTAACTACGTGGCGAGTCAGGAGCAGTCACTGAATGACAATGTCGATAAAGCGCGAGCCGAACGCGATGAGTTCCAGGCGCAGGCGCCTTCCCGGGAAGATGCCTCTCCCAGACAGCGCGCCCAGCACCAGCGACGGTTAAGCCAGTTGAATCGGGCCGTACGAGAGGCCGAAACGGAAAGGAACGACTTCCTGCGCGATCAGCAGCGTGAAGCCGAAGCGAGGGCGGAAGAGAGGCAGCAACTTCAAGACGATATCGAACGACTGGAGCACGAGCGAGCCGAACGTATGGCAGAGCTCGAGCGTCGAGCGGCCAGCGACGACCCAGCGGTCGCCAGGTCGGCCGAAGCGATGCGGCAGGACCCCTTCTACGACAACGAGCTTCAGCGCAAACGGTTTCTGCTGCGTAATATCAAATCAGAGGCCGAACGAATGGCGGAGAGGCATGCCGCCCAGCTCGATAGTCTCTATGACAGTGATGCGCTCGAAGCATTCAAGCAGTCCTACGAAGAATACACGGCCCATTGCCAGAGCCTGGCTGCCGTGTTCGACGATGACTATGCCATCTGGGTTTTGCATGGCTTGCCGGCTGTCATCGGCCGCTATAGCCAGTCCGACTATTGGACAGGGCTGGGCCTCAGCGGCCTGATAGGCAATGCACTGCGCGGTGGCATCATGTCGCCTTCCAGCGGTGGCTTGTGGAAACTGCTGGCTGACGATCTCGCCTCGAGCGAGTCGCCGCTGCTCGTGGCGCTGTTCGCCAACAACGCCGAACTAATCGAGCAGGCACTGCAGAGTCTCGAGGCCCTGCCCCAAGAGTCGCAGCTATCAGGGCAGACGCTGAAAGTGTGGGGCGAACGCTTCCAGCGAGTACATGAACGTACCCGAAAATCCGATGGTCGCGTGCCGACGAACGACCAGATCATCAACCGCTGGCGCCCGCTACAAGATTTACTGGCGACGACGATCGGCAACTCCATCGCCTCACTAGTGCTGTACCGAGCCGCCGGGGTGCCCGCGCCGGACTACAAGCCGACGCTCGGGCGGTTCGTGCGTTACCACCAACTGGCCTTCATGGCCGATCCGCAAGCTCGGAACGGCGAGCAGCCGGCGCCCACCCTGGTCGAGCGGGAGGTCAAGCTTTCCGAGCTCTACCAGTGGTTACGCGCTGTCTCGCAAGCCAGTGCCAAAAAGCCGGATCAAGGAGCCGACACCAGCCAGGCGCTGAAGTCGCTGGATGGCATGGTCGGCAACTTCTCGGCCCCGCTGGCCGACAGCGACAGAACGGTACGTATTGCCTTGCCTGTCTACGTGGATATCGCAGCGGTGACGGGTGGTGGGAATGACGAGATAGTGCCGGCGGATAGCTATACGCCGGAGGACGAGCAGCAGCGCCGCGGTGATCTGGCGCAGAACGCGCGGGATATCGGCAACACCCTGCTCAGCGCCCATAAGGGGAGCGGCCAGGTCGCCGGTGCCTGCCTGGTCCTGTGGAGCCTGATCGCCTCCTTGCAGGAAGGCGCCTTCGGTGACGACGAGGAGGGCGCCGACTGGAGCAAGATCATCGGGTCTGGCGTCAGCGTGGCGAGTGGTGCGATGGCGGGGATCGAAGGCTACCATAAGATTCGAATGGCGAGCCTGGGCCTGCCCTCGGAAGGCGCGATGATCAGCAGTGTGAAATGGGCCTTTGTTAGTGACGTGCTAGGCGCGGCGGGTGGCATGATCTCGATCTGGGATGGCCTGAAAAAGCTGACGGAGGCCGGTAAGGCCAGCAAGACAGGGCAGAGTCTTAGTGCTGACTACGGGATGATCGTCGGCGGTGTTGGCGTCATGGCGGGCATTGCCTCGATCGTGGTGATTGGTGCGAGCACGGGGGTCGGACTCGTAGTGGGCGTATTTTTCGGGTTTCTGACGCTACTGCTGGGTTATGCCTTCGTCACCATGGTCTCCCCGGCAGTACAGATGTGGGTGAACCGCAGCATTCTCGGCAAGCCATCGGAACAGGAGGAGATGCAGGTTCTGCCGTTTGACGACATGGCCTCGGAGCAGAGCTCGTTGGAGATGTTGTTCCAGGGGGTGGTGGTAGAACTGTTTTGGTCTCCGGTAAGGCCGGATACGAATCAGTATGTTAAATCTCCTTACGACATTGATACGGACGGTTTGAAAGCTGAGCTGGAGCGAGCGGGTCAGCAAATACAGATAGATCTGAAAGTGACGATTCCTTTGTCTGGCGTATCTGCTTTTTATTTGCAATTCTTGGCGGTGGATGTCGGTGAGTCTCTTTTTGATTGGTCTTATGAGGGTTTGAGTGTCGAATCGTCAGGAGCGGCAGGTGAAAGATTTGGTGAGGCATTGGGGGATTCAGAGAAGCCCGCTTTCGTAAAGGCGGGTGATCGTCGGTTTCTTGAATGGAGCCATGTTTATTTAAGGGGTGATATAGGTAGTAATCTCCGTTTGGCGATTCGACTAAGCATCTTGTGATGCGCTTGCAATCAAGCGTGATGTTTTTGAGATGGGGGTGTAATATGAAATGGGTTTTTTCTTTGTTGCTATTGTTTTTCTTTCACTCGGCTTGTGCTGGTATCCTTTTCCAAGATCCTACTAGAGATGAACTGAATGCTGCTATAAAAGATATGACGCTATCTGGTCTTGAGAAAATGGTGGGAGATGATAAAGGGAGTGGAGATTATTATCTTGGCTTGATTTATTTGAATGGTTCTAAGCGCTTTGGGGTCGAGAAAAACTGCGATAAGTCGTCTGAGTTATTGCGTCAGGCATGGCAAAAGGGGATTGTAGATGCGGGCTATATGCTTTCTGTAATGAGCTATCGCGGGATTTGTATGGAGAAAGATTTTAATCGTGCAAAGACCTTGGCTCAAAAAACGGCCGATGAAGGGTACTTACTCTCCCAGCGTATGCTGGGTCGTGCTTATTTGGGAAGTGAGTGGCAAGGGTTATATAAAAAAAATTTTGACAAGGCTGTTTTTTGGCTTGGAAAAGCTGGTGAGTCTGGCGACAGCGAGTCGGCTGCAAAGCTCTCTTATTTATATCGTGAGGGTGTCGGTGTAAAGAGGGACGAAAAGCTCTCTTTTTACTGGCTCAAAAAGGCCAGTTTTTCAAGGTTTGATCCGGGTGAAATAATTTATTTCCCCAGTCTGGCAGAATATTATGAAAATGGCATCGGTACGAGTGTGAATCTTGTTGAGGCATATAAGTATTATGATCTCAGTGGCTCCGCTGGTGTCGATGACAAGCAACGCATTGCCAAAAAAATGACCCAAGATCAGATCGATGAAGCCATTCGCCAATCTCAAGAATGGCAGAAAGAACATAACGTTCAGGTTGGTGGCGGTTCTATTCGCCGTGCCAACTGACCCTTTGGTTTCGGTGCTGATGTGTGACGATGAACCATAAGCTGACACTGTTCTGTTTGACGCTAAAGGGATGAGTTTCTATGCCGGTCCAAGAGAATTCAGATCAGGCTTTTTACGCCAAGATCTCCTCGCTTATCGCGCTTTGCGGCGGGGGTGGATTATTGCTCGCGTCGCTGCTGGCAATTCCCAGTTCGCCGGTTTTTCCGGGGGCGCCCATCCTCATTGCTTGCGCCCTGATCGTGGCTGGGCTCTGGTTCCAGTTCAATCCGGTGGTTCGGCTCAAGGAGGAGCATGTCTCGGTCAAGCTGGCGATGATCCGTCCGCGCACGACCGTTGCGCTCGACCAGATAGCGCGTGTCGAAGCGACCTCACGCGAGTGCATTCTTTACTACCGCAAAGACAGTCCCGGTGAAGGCAAGCTCAAGATCCCACTCAAGAGCCTGGCCAAGGAGGATCGCGAGCGGTGCGCGCTGGCCTTGCGGCAACGGGTGCGCTCTGAGGTAGCTTAGTATATCGGTGTCACCAACATGTAAAGCCCATGGCCTTGGTCATGGGCTTTTGTGTGAGGGCAGAAAATGCTTAGAAAATCGAGTTTTGTCGACCGCGTAAAGAAGTTTGATCGCAGCGCGAGTGATGCTTTGGTTCATTAACATTGGCTTCTGCCGCGATACGCGGCGTATTGATGGCCGGCTTTGCCGCGGTCTCCTGGGCCGGTATCATTCTGACGATCGGGTTCTGGGTTTTCGGCGACGATGCGCTTGAGGCGTGGTGCCAGCGCTGTGTCTTTACCACCGAGAGCGAGCCCGATCATTACGCCGACTATGCGGAAGAAGTCGGCGCCTTCCACCAGGCGTTACAGGACGTGACCTGATGTATTTCGTTGAGTGGCTGATGCGCCGCACCCTGACGGCGAGCAAGGAGGATATCACCGGCTTCGAGGGTGATATGAAGCAGTTCGAGAAGGCGACCGAGAAATACGGCAAGCAATACCGTGGGATGCAGGAGGAAAAGGTCAGCGACGCGCCATCCGATGCACGCTCTATCTACAAGATGAATGACACCTATATGGATGTCAGGACTTTCTTCGATGAGTGGAGGGGAGGGGTCACCCTTGGACTTTCACCATTACTCTTAGGGGTCTTTGGTTTTCCTTTTAGCTTCCTTATACCATTGCTAGATGTTTTTTTTTATGGCGTTTGGCCTACAACCGGAGAAAGTGCCGAGCTTTTAGACTATTTGGCAGCGGTTTTTATGTGGGGTATTTGGTTTGTGATGCTGGCTGCATTTATCTATCTCTTCTGGATATTTCGTATGGAGTGTCTGGTCCAGCGTCATATCGTGGTTCGTTTCAATCGCAAGACGCGCAAGATCTACATCAATCGCCCCAATTTCGCCGGTGGCAATCAGGTCTATGACTGGGACGACGTGGTGGCCTCGGCCGATCCCGACGATCAGGTGGTGACCAAGAAGCGCAAGCGCGAAATCCTGATGCTGTTCTTCTTCAAGCAGCGCACCGGTGCCGAGCATCACGACGTGGTCTTTCTCGGGGCGCCGTTGCGCAGCGATCACGAACTCTATGCGCTGTGGGAGTACATCCGCCGCTACATGGAGGAGGGGCCGGAAAGCATCCCCAAACCCAAGTGCATTCCCAGCTTCCCCTGGCCGTGGCGCTCGCTGCTGGCCCCCTGGAGTTTTCTGGAGAACAAGTGGGCGGCCGCGCCCTGGAGCCCGCGCATGATCGCGCTGGTGCTGATCGCCTCGCCGGTCATGCTGCTTCACGCGGTGGCGCACTGGTGTTCTTTGCTGCTGTGCTGGCCGGTGTACTGGCCGCGTCAGCTGCGTCGGGAAAGCACGGCCTCCGAGCCGGTGTGAGGGGAGTCGATGCGCTTTCTGTTTGGAGCCCCTGCTGGCAGCGCCGAGCGCACCCGGCATTAGCCGCGTAGGGTGTACAAAATCAGGTGGGCGCTGCAGACGCACCAATTGATACCGAGCCCGATAAGGTTTCGCAATAAAAAGCCCATGGCACTGGCCATGGGCTTTTTCGCTGGTGCTGACCCGGCGAGTCAGCGTTGGCTCAAGCCTGATCCAGCTTTTGCTTGAGGAGGCTGTTGACCTGTTGCGGGTTGGCGGTGCCGCGCGAGGCTTTCATGACCTGGCCGACGAAGTAGCCGATCATCTTGCCGCGCTTGGCCTCGTCGGCTTCGCGGTACTGGGCGACCTGAACCGGGCTGTCGGCGATGACCTGGTCGATCATGCCTTCGATGGCGCCGGTGTCGGTGACCTGCTTGAGTCCGCGGGCCTCGATGATGGCATCGGCACTGTCCGCCTCGCCGTCCCACAGCGCCTGGAAGACCTGCTTGGCGGCCTTGCCGCTGATGGTGTCGTCCATGACGCGCTGGATGAGGCCGCCGAGTTGCTCGGCCGTGACCGGACTATCGCCGATCTCCAGGTTTTCGCGGTTGAGGTTGGCCGAGAGTTCGCCTTGCACCCAGTTGGCGGCCTGCTTGGCGTCGCCGCAGACATCCTTGACGGCTTCGAAGTACTCGGCCATGGCACGGCTCGAGGCCAGCACGCCGGCGTCATAGGCGGACAAGCCCAGCTGGTTTTCGAAGCGGTGGCGCTTTTCGCTGGGCAGTTCGGGCATGAGCGCGCGCTGGTGATCGACATAGGCACCGTCGAGCGTCACCGGAAGCAGGTCGGGGCAGGGGAAGTAACGGTAGTCGTTGGCTTCTTCCTTGGTGCGCATGCCGCGCGTCTCGTCGCGTTCCGGGTCGAACAGTCGAGTTTCCTGCACGACCTGACCGCCATCTTCGATGAGTTCGATCTGGCGCTCGACCTCGAAGGCGATGGCTTTCTCGACGAAGCGAAACGAGTTGACGTTCTTGATCTCGGCGCGGGTGCCGAAAGCGGCCTGCCCCTTGGGACGTACCGAGACGTTGACGTCGCAGCGCATCGAGCCTTCGGCCATGTTGCCGTCGGAGATACCGAGATAGGTGACGATGGCGTGCAGCGCCTTGATGTAGGCGACCGCTTCCTTGGCCGAGCGCATGTCGGGCTCGGAGACGATCTCCAGCAGCGGCGTGCCGGCACGATTGAGATCGATGCCGGTCATGCCGTGATAGTCCTCATGCAGCGACTTGCCGGCATCTTCCTCGAGATGAGCGTGATGAATGCGGACGCTGCGCGTCGAACCGTCGTCGAGGGTGATCTCGACCTTGCCGGGGCCGACGATGGGCTGCGCCATCTGGCTCGTCTGATATCCCTTGGGCAAATCCGGGTAGAAGTAGTTCTTGCGCTCGAACAGCGAGGTCTCGGGGATCTCGGCGTCGACGGCGAGACCGAATTTCACCGCCATCGCCACGGCGTTTTCATTGAGCACCGGCAGCACGCCGGGCATGCCGAGGTCGACAGCGCACGCCTGGGTGTTGGGCTCGGCGCCGAAGGCGGTGGACGCTCCGGAGAAGATCTTGGACTGGGTGGCGAGCTGAACGTGGACCTCGAGCCCGATCACGGTTTCCCACTGCATCATGCCATCTCCTTGCCGAATGCCGGACGCTTGAGGTGCCAGTCGGTGGCCTGCTGGAATTGATGCGCCACGCCGAGCAGCTGGGCCTCGGCGAAGTGCGGAGCCAGCACCTGGAGGCCTACGGGGCGGTTACCGGCAAAGCCGGCCGGAACGCTGATGCCCGGAATGCCGGCCAGGTTGACGGCGATGGTGTAGATATCCTGCAGGTACATCGAGACCGGATCTTTCTGCGCGCCGAGGTCGAAGGCCGGCGTGGGGGCGGTCGGCCCCATGAGCACGTCGACTTCGTCGAAGGCGTCGAGAAAGTCCTGGCGGATCAGGCGGCGCACTTGCTGTGCCTTGAGGTAGTAAGCGTCGAAGAACCCTTCGGAAAGCGTGTGCGTGCCGATCAGGATGCGCCGCTTGACCTCTTCGCCGAAGCCTTCGGCCCGCGTGCGCTTGTAGAGGTCCTCGAGGTCGGTCGGATCCTCGCAGCGGTGGCCGAAGCGCACGCCGTCATAACGCGACAGGTTGGACGATGCCTCCGCCGGTGCAATGACGTAGTAGGCAGGAATCGCCAGGTGCGTGTGCGGCAGGCTGACTTCGCAGACCTTGGCACCGAGCGACTCGTAGACCTTGATCGCTTCACGCACGGCGGTTTCGACCTCGGGGTCGAGTCCGTCGCCGAAATATTCCTTGGGCAGCCCGATCTTGAGGCCGGCCAGCGAGGTGTCGAGCTCGGCGGAGTAGTCGGGCACCACGCGTGCCACGCTGGTGGAATCGCGCACGTCGTGGCCGGCGATGGTTTCGAGCAGCAGGGCACAGTCGGCGGCGGTGCGTGCCATGGGGCCGCCCTGGTCGAGGCTCGATGCGTAGGCCACCATGCCGTAGCGCGACACGCGCCCGTAGGTGGGTTTCAGGCCGGTTATGCCGCAAAAGGCGGCCGGCTGACGAATCGAACCGCCGGTATCGGTGCCGAGCGCTGCCGGTACCAGGCCCGCCGCCACGGCGGCGGCGCTACCGCCCGAGGAGCCGCCGGGCACGGCGCTCAAGTCCCAGGGGTTCTTGACCGGGCCATAGAAGCTGTTTTCGTTCGACGAGCCCATGGCGAACTCGTCCATGTTGGTCTTGCCGAGGCTGACACCACCCGCCTGGCGGATCTTCTCGACGACCGTGGCGTCATAGGGCGCGACGAAGCTGTCGAGCATCTTCGAGCCGCAACTGGTGCGTACGCCCTGGGTGCAGAAGATGTCCTTGAGCGCCAGGGGCAGGCCGGCAAGGGCGGCGGCATCGCCCGATGCGCGAGCCTGGTCGGCGGCGTCGGCGTCGGCCAGGGCCTGTTCGGCGGTCACGCTGATGAAGCTGTTGAGGTCGCCGTCGAGGCGCTGGATGCGATCGAGCGCCGACTGGCAGAGCTCACGGCTCGAGAACTCGCCCGCGCGCAGGCCGGCGGCAAGCTCCGTAAGGGTCTTGTCATGCATGGAAGAAGGTGACTCCTGTGTCGGGTCCTGACAGACGGCTCATTCGACGACGCGCGGGACGAGGTAGAGACCGCCCTCGGTGACGGGGGCGCAGGCCTGGAAGCGCTCACGCTGGTTGTGTTCGGTCACTTCGTCGGGCCGCAGGCGCTGCGTGGCATCCAAAGGGTGTGCCAAGGGCGCGATGCCCTGGGTGTCGACGGCCTGGAGTTGATCTACCATTTCCAGGATGCGGCTCAAGTCGTCGACATAGCCGGTCGCTTCGTCCTCGCCGAGGCCAACACGGGCCAGATGGGCGGCACGGAGCACGTCTGCATGTTCGATCGCCATAGGGATTGCCTTTTTATGAATACCGCGCGGCGGCGTTCGGTCGCCGCGTAAATGAAAGGGCTGACGCCGGGAATAACCCGGGAATTTACCATATCTGGCGCGCGCTGACAGGCCTTTGCTTGCCGCGCCACCCCCGCGATGATACCGTTTGCGTCCGCACAGGGTTCCGGTCTGGACTAGGTGAAAGACTTCCATGTTTAAACGTTTACGGGGGCTTTTCTCGAGCGATCTCTCGATCGATCTGGGAACGGCCAACACACTGATTTACGTGCGCGGTCGCGGTATCGTGCTCGACGAGCCGTCGGTCGTGGCGATCCGCCAGTCCGGCAATATGCGCAGTGTCGCGTCCGTGGGTATCGACGCCAAGCGAATGCTGGGCCGTACCCCTGGCAACATCACGGCGATTCGTCCCATGAAGGACGGCGTCATCGCCGACTTCACCGTCACCGAGCAGATGCTGCAGCACTTCATTCGCAAGGTACATCAAAGTACCTTCCTGACGCCGAGCCCGCGCGTGCTGATTTGCGTGCCGTGCATGTCGACCCAGGTCGAGCGCCGCGCGATCAAGGAGTCGGCGGAAGGTGCCGGGGCGCGTGAGGTCTTCCTCATCGAGGAGCCCATGGCCGCTGCCATCGGCGCCGGGCTGCCGGTCGAGGAAGCCACGGGGTCGATGGTCGTCGACGTCGGCGGCGGCACCACCGAGATCGCGATCATCTCGCTCAACGGCGTGGTGTATTCCGAGTCGATCCGCGTCGGTGGCGACCGTTTCGATGAAGCCATTACCGCGTACGTGCGCCGTCATTACGGCAGCCTCATCGGCGAAGCGACGGCCGAGCGCATCAAGGAAGAGATCGGCTGCGCCTATCCCGGCGGCGAGCTGCGCGAAATCGACGTGCGCGGCCGCAACCTGGCGGAAGGCATCCCGCGCAGCTTCACGCTCAATTCTCACGAAATCCTCGATGCCCTGCAGGATCCGCTGTCGTCCATCGTCGCGGCGGTGAAGAGCGCGCTGGAACAATCGCCTCCCGAGCTGGCGTCGGACATTGCCGAGCGCGGCCTGGTGCTGACCGGTGGCGGTGCCCTGTTGCGCGATATCGACAAGTTGATCGCCGAGGAAACCGGTCTGCCGGTGATCGTCGCCGAAGACTCGTTGACGTGCGTGGCGCGCGGTGGCGGCAAGGCGCTGGAAATGATCGACCAGCGGACCTTCGAGCTGCTGTCCAGCGATTGACGCGTTAAGGTGCCCGACGGGCGCGTGCCGATCCGCCACCCAGATGCCGCCAAGCGGGGCGACGGGCGGCGGGGCGTGTCCGCGTCGTGTCGTCGCGCACGCTTTCCGCGGAGGGAAGGCCTATCAAACCTCTGTTTTCGCACGGCCCCGTGCCCAGTTATCGGATGTTGCTGTGTGCGGTGCTTGCCTTCACCTTGATGTTCGCGGAGCACCGCTTGTCCTTCATGGAGGACGTGCGGGCTCAATTGACCACGGTGGTCGCGCCGGTGCAGTGGGCGGTCAGCCTGCCCAGCGAGGGGCTCGCCTGGGCCGCGCTGGTGTTTTCCGACCAGCGCGCCCTGGTGGAAGAGAACCAGCGCCTGCGCCAGCAGTTGCTGACGCTGTCGCATCGTGTGCAGCGCATGGCGAATCTCACCGCGGAGAACGTTCGTCTGCGTGAACTGCTCAATGCCGCGCCTCGCGAAGACGTCCCCTATATCACCGCCGAGCTCTTGTCACTGGATTCCGACCCCTTCACCCAGCAGATGGTGATCGGGCGCGGACGTCGTGACGGCGTCTACGTCGGACAGCCGGTCATGGACGCTTCCGGGCTGATCGGCCAGGTCGTCGCCGTGTCCGCCTATACCAGCCGGGTCTTGATGATCGCCGATGCCAATCATGCCGTCCCGGTGCAGATCAATCGTACCGGGCGCCGCTTCATCGTGCAGGGCACGGGCAAGCTCGATACGCTTAGCGTGCTCAATGTGCCGGCGACGGCGGACATTCGAGAGGGCGACCTGCTCACCACGTCCGGCCTGGGCGGACGCTTTCCCGAGGGCTATCCGGTCGCCGAGGTCACGCGTGTGCAGCGGGATGGCCAGCACTCGTTCGCCGATGTCGAGGCACGGCCGCTAGCGCAGCCCGAGCGCTCGCGTCATTTCCTGCTGCTGTTTCCACCGCCCTCGTCGGCGGCCGTGAACAGTGAGGTCGATCTCGAGGCCGCGCTGCGTCTGATGGAAGGCGTCTCGGGCGGGGCCGGGGCCCAGGAGGCAACACCATGATGCGATTGCCGGGACTGATCGCCATTTGGCTGACGCTGGTGATCAGCCTTTGCCTGCAGGTCATGCCGCTGCCGGATGCCTGGCTGATGTGGCGTCCCAACTGGCTGGGGCTGGCGCTGGCCTATTGGTGCGTGACCGCGCCGCAGCGCGTGGGCGTCTTCCATGGTTTCGTATGCGGCCTCCTGCTGGATCTGATCGAGGGGACTCCGCTGGGGCAGAACGCGCTGACGCTTTCCTTGCTGACCTATCTCTGCCTGCTGCTCTATCAGCGCCTGCGCGCCTATTCGATCTGGCAGCAGGCGGTGATGCTGTTCGTGCTGCTGGGGTTGATCCAGCTCGTCGAGCAGTGGCTGCGCACCATCTTCGGGCCGGTATCGATTCATCTGGCGTTCCTGCTGCCCGCGCTCATCGGCGGTGCGTTGTGGCCGTGGCTGTTCACCATGATGCAGGTACTGCGTCGGCGTCTGGGGATCACGTAAGCCGGGCACTCGCGTCATGCGTCGCCGTCGTTCGTCCGTTCGTGCTGGGGCTTTTGTAGGGAGTTTTCATGACATCGTCCGATACACCGTCTCTGCGTCTGGCGTCGGCCTCGCCGCGGCGTCGTGAATTGCTGGCCTCCATCGGGGTCGCCGTCGAGGTGGCGCCGGCCGATATCGATGAAACGCCGCTCGAGGACGAAGCGCCTGCCGCTTACGTGGAGCGTCTGGCGCGTCGCAAGGCACAGGTAGGGGCCGAGGGCACCACGTTGCCGACGCTGGGGTCGGATACCGCCGTGGTGGTGGGCCGGCGCATTCTCGGCAAGCCGCGTGACCGAGAGGACGCCATCGCCATGCTCTCGGCGTTGTCGGGGACCACCCATGAGGTCGTGACGGGCATCGCCGTGACCGGGCCGCAAGGCATGCTGTCGACCCATGTGGTCACGCGGGTCACGCTGCGCGAGCTCCAGCCGGACGAGATCGAGGCGTACTGGCGCAGCGGTGAGCCGGTGGACAAGGCGGGCGCCTACGCCATTCAGGGGCTCGCGGCGATCTTCGTCGAGCGCATCGAGGGCAGTCATTCGGCCGTGGTCGGTCTGCCGCTGTTCGAGACCGCCAAGTTGCTGACACGCCAAGGTGTCTCGCTGTGGGGCGAGCGCCCGGCTGTGCCATAATGCCGTCAGATAACCGGGTTTAGGGGCAACGCATGAGCGGCGAGGTACTGATCAATTTGACGCCGATGGAGACGCGCGTTGCCGTGGTCGAGAACGGCGTCCTGCAGGAAGCCTTCATCGAACGCAGTCGGCGGCGCGGCATCGTGGGCAACATCTACAAGGGCAAGGTGGTGCGCGTGCTGCCGGGCATGCAGGCCGCGTTCGTGGATATCGGCCTGGAGCGCGCGGCCTTCATCCATGTCAACGAGGTCGTCTCGCCCAATGCGAGCGTCGACGAGCATGTCACCATCACGCACTTGCTGCAGGAAGGGCAGCCTCTGGTGGTGCAGGTCACCAAGGACCCGATCGGTTCCAAGGGCGCACGCCTGACCACGCATCTGTCGGTCCCCTCGCGCTACCTGGTCTACATGCCCGACTCGCCCCACACCGGCGTTTCCCAGCGCATCGAAGACGAGAACGAGCGCGAGCGGCTCAAGACGCTGATCGAGGCCGCCCACGCGGACATGCGCGAGGGCGCTCCGGGGGGCGTGATCATTCGCACCGCGGCGGAGGGAGTCGGCCAGGAGGAACTGACCGCCGACATGCACTTCCTGCTGCGCCTGTGGCGCAAGGTCGAGGAGCGCCAGCACAGTGCGGTGCCGCCTGCCTTGCTCTACGACGACCTGCCGTTGTTCATTCGTACGCTGCGCGACGTGATGCGCGATGAAGTCGAGCGCGTGCGTATCGACTCGCGCGAAAATTATGTCAAGCTGAAGGAGTTCGCCAAGGAGTTCATGCCCGATGTCGAATCGTGCATCGAGTACTATCCTGGCGAGCGTCCGCTGTTCGATCTCTACAGCGTCGAAGACGAAATCCAGAAGGCCCTGGGCCGCAAGGTGCAGCTCAAGTCGGGCGGGTACCTGGTGATCGATCAGACCGAGGCGATGACCACCATCGACGTCAATACTGGCGGTTACGTGGGACATCGCAATCTCGAGGAAACCATCTTCAAGACCAACCTCGAGGCTGCCACCGCGATCGCGCGGCAACTGCGCCTGCGCAATCTCGGCGGCATCATCATCATCGATTTCATCGACATGGAAGACCCCGAGCACCAGCGCCAGGTATTGCGCGTGCTCGAAAAGGCCCTGGAACGGGACCACGCCAAGAACAAGCTGACCGGCGTGACCGAACTCGGCCTGGTGCAGGTGACGCGCAAGCGCACCCGTGAAAGCCTGGAGCAGACCCTATGCGAGCCCTGCCTGACCTGCCAAGGCCGTGGAACGCTCAAGACGCCGGAAACCGTGTGCTACGAAATCTTCAGGGAAATCCTGCGCGAGGAGCGCGCCTACAGCCCAGAAACCTACATGGTGCTGGCGTCTCAAGCGGTCGTCGACCGCTTGCTCGACGAGGAGTCCACGGCGGTGGCGGATCTCGAGTCCTTCATCGGCAAGACGATTCGTTTCCAGGTCGAGGCCCATTATTCCCAGGAGCAGTACGACATCGTGCTGATGTGAGCCCATGACAGCGTTGCGAGGATGTTGGCGCTGGGCGCTCACGATCATGGCCATCGTGCTGGGGGGTATCGCGCTGATACTGCTGGCGGCACGAGGTGTCACCACGCAAGCCGATGCGTTTCGCGGTGAGCTCGAATCCCTGCTGGCCAGCCGCTTCAGCGCCAATGCCGAGGTGCAACGGCTGGGGGCTGAATGGCATGGCTGGGATCCTGCGCTGAATCTGTCGGGCGTGACCCTGCGCGCCGCGACGCGACAGGGGGCGCCGCTGCTGAGCCTCGACAGTGCCCAGGCGCGCCTCGATACCCTGGCGTCCCTGCGGGCCGGATATCCGGTATTTGCCCGGGCCGACGTCGAGCGGGCCACTGTGCATCTCTATCAGCGCGAGGACGGCGGTTGGGGATGGCCGTCCGCCGAGGTGCCCGAGCAGGTGCAATCGTCGCGCTTTCGGCTCGCCGATCTCGATCGCTGGGTCGGGGCCCTGCTGCGCCAGCGGGTGACGATCGACGACGCCCGGGTGGTACTGCATGGCCAGAACGACAGCGTCACGCTCGTCGCGCCACGGCTGCTGATGGCGGGGGGCGACTCGCGGGCCCATCTCGAGGGACGCATGCATGTCGCCGGCGAGCCCTCGGCGGCGCTCACTGCCGTGCTCGACGTGCTGCCTGGTCAGCGAGGTCTGGGAGCCTTCAATGCCGCGCTGCAGGTGGATGTCAACGCCGACGGATTGCTGGCGCTGGGCCGGGTATTGACCGCCAACGAACGCTACACGCTGAGCGCTCTGGAAGGGGATGCACGGCTTTGGGCACGCTGGCACGACGCGCGCCTGGAGGATGCGCGCCTGCGTCTGTCGTTGCCCAGGCTCGAGGCCACGCAGCGCGACGGGCCGCCGTTGAGCTTCACCGATATCGGCCTGCGTGCCCAGGCCTTGCGCGATGATGACGGAGGGTGGGACCTCTGGGCCAATGGATTGTCCGCGACGCGCGACGATAACGACATGTCGCCACTCCCCGAGCGCCTGCAGGCACGCCTGGATACCGATGGCTGGTGGTTGCGCAGCAGCGGCTTCACGATCGAGGCGCTGGCGCCCTGGGTGGCGCTGTTGCCATTGTCCGACGAGCATGCACGGATGCTGGATCGCATGGCTCCGCAGGGGCGGGTCACCGGCCTGGAGCTGGGCCGGCGCGAAGGGCAGTGGTATTCGCGCGCGGCGCTGACCGGGGCGCAGGTCTCGGCCTGGGACGGCATCCCTGGTGGCGGCCCCTTCGCGGCCTGGATCACCGCCGATGGCGAGACGGGGCGTGTGCGCTTTCGCGGCCCCTCGGGGATGCAACTCGTCTTTCCCGATGTCTATACGCAGCCATTGACGATTGGCGGTGCCAGCGGGCGCGTCGACTGGCGGCGCGACGGCGATGCCTTCGATATCACCGGCCACGATCTGCGCGCCGTGTGGCGCGACGCCCCGGTCAGCGGCACCTTTGCCGTGCATGTGCCGCGTGCCGATGACGCGCCCGGACATCTCGATCTCGATCTCGAGTTCGCCGATGCCGATGCCATCGAGACGCCGCTGCTCGAATGGCTGCCCACCGAACCCATGGACGAGGAACTGCTCGACTGGCTGTCGCGCGTGAGCGGCCGGGTGACCCAGGGCCGACTCTCGCTGTCGCAGACGCTCACCGAGCGCGAAGCGCCGGAAGGGCAGATGTTCGTCAATCCCGACGACCGCCTGCAATTGCAGCTGGACATCGAGCAGGGGCATTTGCCCTACGATCCGCAATGGCCCGCTCTCGACAATGTCGCCGGCCATCTGGACATCGACAACCAGTCCCTGGTGGCGCAGGTCGATCACGCGACCAGCATGGGGCTGGAAACCCGCGACGCCCGTGTCCTGATGGTCGGCAACACGCTGGGCGTTCGGGGAGACGTGTCGGGGAGCAGTCAGGCACTGCTGGACTACCTGGCCGCCGCGCCACTGGAAGAACTCAGCGAGACGTTTGCCGGCTGGCAGAGCGAGGGCCGTGTTCAGGCCGATCTCGACTTGACCATTCCGCTGGCCATTCCCGAGACCATGCAGGCGGATATTCAGGGGCGCATCGAAGCGTCACGGCTGTATCTCGACATGCTGCACCTGCCGCTCGAAGACCTCACGGGCGACCTGCGCTATCGTCACCGCAACGATCAGGATCTCTTGACCGGTAACGTCTCGGCACGTGCCCTGGGCGGGCGCGTGGACGGCGAGCTGGACATGGGGGGCGAGGGCTTCACGTTCGATGGCCGCGCCAGTGCCGCGGGGCTGCTGGCATGGGCGGGGCTGGCGCCGCAGCCCGCGCTTGCCGAGGGCAGCATGCCCTATCGGGCACGCGTGACCTTCGACGAGGAGGACAATGCCAGTGTGCGCGTGACCAGTGATCTCGCCGGGCTGGCGTTGCATCTGCCGGCGCCCTTCGGCAAGACCGCCGGTGAGACGCGCTCTCTCCTGGTGACCTCGGATGTCGCGTCGGGCAGTGGTCAAGTGCGGCTGCCCCCGTGGGGACGTGCGCGCTGGCGGACGCAGGGCGATGCGCTGCAGGGGCAGGTATGGCTCGAGGACTGGCCACAGGCTCCGCAATGGCCTCGTCAGGCGGGCTGGTTCGTGAACTGGCAACCCGCGCGGCTCGATCCGCAGCAGTGGATCTCGCTGCTGCGCGAGCGGGGTCTCGAGGCCGATGTCGCTGCCAAGTCGGCTGCCCAACCCCGCGAGGCGGGCGGCGCAGGGGGGGCGTCGAGCACCTTGCAGCGTGTCAGCATCTCGACGCCTTGCGTCGTCGTCGATGGCGACTGTCGCGGCGCGTTGCAGGCCGCCGCGACTCCCCTGGGCGAAGGGTGGCAACTGGCTCTCTCCGGACCCATCGCCGCCGGGACGGCGCAGTGGCGGCCGGAGGCCGAGCGACCGGTGGACATCGACCTGATGCGCCTCGATCTCGACACGTTGTGGCCGTCTCCCGAAGAGGGCGAAGACGGTCCGGTCACCCTCAGCGAGGAGATCGCCACGCCCCCGGAACCGGCGGCATTTCCCGGCGGCATGGCTGGTTGGCCGGACGGACGCCTGCATATCGGGGAACTGCGCCGCCAAGGCCAGGCATTCGGTCCGCTGGATGGCGAGTGGCGTGCCTCGGCACAGCGTCTGACGCTCAAGCCGGTATCGCTGGTCGTCAACGGGGTGACGGCCAGCGGCGAACTCACCTGGGAAGCGGCGGGGCGTGACGACAGCCTGACCCGCGCGCGCCTGTCGCTGGAGGGCGCCAACCTGGGCGATGCGCTGGTGCGTCTGGGCCAGCCCGAAGTGGTCAATAGCGAAAGCGTCGACATCGGGGCACGCCTGGCGTGGCCCGGCGCCCCCTGGCAGTTTGCCGTGGAGCGTTCTCAGGGCAGTATCTCGCTGGCCTTGACCAACGGTCGCTTCCGTCAGATCGACCCCGGACCTGCCAAGCTGGTGGGATTGCTCAACCTGGACAATATCTTTCGCCGCCTGACGCTGGATTTCTCCGATATCACCCGCGAGGGCACCGCCTTCAACAGCGTGACCGGCGAGGCGACCTTGTTCGATGGTAAGCTTGTCACACGTGGCCCGGTTGAAATCGACGGCTCGGCCACCCATTTCACCTTGCAAGGCGAAGCCGACCTCGTGCAGCGTACACTCGATCAGCGACTGGGCATCACCGTGCCGGTGAGCCAGAACCTGCCGCTGGCAGCCGTACTCGCCGGCGCACCGCAAGTGGGCGTGGGCCTCTACCTCGCCCACAAGCTGTTCGGTGGCTGGCTCGACAAGGCAACGCAGATTCATTACCGCGTGCACGGCCCCTGGTCGTCGCCGCAACTGACACTGGAAAGCGCCCGATGAACGCACTCAACGATAGCGCCTTGAATCAGGCGACCTCATTGCTCCTCGCGCCGGGCGGTCTCGACCTGTCGGCGCTGGATACCGGCCTGGGCCACGCCATGGGCCCGGGCGTCGATTACGCCGACCTCTATTTCCAACGTACCTGGCAGGAAAGCTGGATACTCGAGGATGGCGAAGTCAAGGACGCCGGTTACAACATCGACGGCGGTGTCGGGGTACGTACCCTGGCCGGAGAGAAGACCGGCTTCGCCTACTCGAACCAGATCAGTGCCGATGCGCTGGCCGATACCGGCCGTATCGCCGCCGGGATTGCGCGTAGCGGGCAGCGAGTGTCGCCGCAGGCGGTGCATGCTGCGATGCCGACGCGGCGCTATGCCGATGTCGATCCGCTGGCCGGACTGTCGGCCGCCGACAAGATCGCCATGCTGAAGACGGCGGATCGGGTGGCACGCGCCGCCGATCCGTGCGTCTCCCAGGTCAGCGCGTCGCTGTCGGGCGAGTACGAAGTGGTGCTGGTACGCGCCAGCGACGGCACTCTGGCCGCCGACATCCGGCCGCTGGTGCGCTTCAACGTCAGCGTCATCGCCGTTCGCGACGGCCGCCGCGAGCGAGGCAGCGCCGGCGGCGGGGGGCGCTACTCGATGGCACGCCTGCGCGACGACAACGTCGCCGAACGCTTTGCCAAGGAAGCCGTGCGTCAGGCGCTGGTCAACCTGGAGGCGGTCGACGCCCCCGCCGGGCAGATGCCCGTCGTGCTGGGCAATGGCTGGCCGGGGATCCTGCTCCACGAAGCGGTGGGCCACGGTCTCGAGGGCGACTTCAATCGCAAGGGCAGTTCGGCGTTCGCCGGGCGCATCGGCGAGCGTGTGGCATCCCCCGGCGTCACGGTGGTCGACGACGGCACCTTGGCCGACCGGCGCGGTTCGTTGAGCATCGATGACGAGGGGACACCCACGCAGTGCAACACCCTGATCGAGGACGGCATCCTGAAGGGATACATGCAGGACAAGCTCAACGCGCGCTTGATGGGCATGGCGCCCACCGGCAATGCGCGTCGCGAATCCTATGCCCATGCCACCATGCCGCGCATGACCAATACCTGCATGCTGGCCGGCCAGGACGACCCCGATGACATCGTCAAGAGCGTCAAGCGGGGCATCTACGCGGTGAGCTTCGGAGGTGGCCAGGTGGACATTACCTCGGGGCGTTTCGTGTTCTCCGCCTCCGAAGCCTATCTGATCGAGGACGGCAAGATCACCACGCCGGTCAAGGGCGCCACGCTGATCGGCAACGGCCCCGAGGTGATGCAGCGGGTTTCGATGATCGGCCACGACCTCGAGCTGGATACCGGCATCGGGGTCTGCGGCAAGGAAGGGCAGGGTGTGCCGGTTGGCGTGGGCCAACCGACACTCAAGGTCGATGAACTGACCGTAGGCGGCACGCAGTCCTGATGGCGCCTGGCATGCGGCCTAGCGTGGCATGCCTGCCGTCTCGCGGATCAGACGGAAGAGTTTGCGGGCGTTCGTCGGCGGTTTTTCACGCTGGCGTTCGCTCTGGGCGTTGCGGATCAGTTGACGCAGCGTCTGTCGATCGACATCGGGATATTCGGCGATGAAGGCCTCGAGCGACTCGGCGCTGGTATCGTCGATCAGCCGGTCACGCCAGCGCTCGAGCCGATGAAAGGCCTGGTCGCGGCGCACGGCTTCCTGCTCCATGGCGTCGAAGGCCGCCTGGATGGCAGGCAGGTCCTCGCGGCGCATGACCTTGCCGACGTATTGCATGTGACGTCGGCGGCCTTCGTGGGAGCGGATGCGCGAGGTTTCCTCGACGGCGAAGCGCATGTCCTCGGAAAGTGGCAAGCGCGCACGTTCGGCCTCGCTCATCGCGATGATGCGCTCGCCCAGCGCTTGCAGGGCCTTCATTTCGTTCTTGCGCTGGGTCTTGCTGGGGCGCTCGGCGGCGTCGTCGTCGTGTTGATCGGGGAGGTCGGTCGACATTGCATTACCATCATGCTTCGGGGATGACCGTGCAGTATATCAGGCTTCCTCGACAATCCTATCGAGCCTTTGAGCAGTGTCTCGGGCCATATGAGTACAGGAGCAGACCATGAGCCAGGCCTTCGATGCCGTAGAGCAGCAAGCACGCTTGGAGGCGCGCGTGGCACAGGCCCTGGAATGGGCCAAGCAGTTGGGTGCCGATGCGTGTGAAGTGGGGGCCAGTGTCGACCAGGGCATCGGTGTCAGCGTGCGCCTGGGCGATGTGGAGAGCGTCGAACTGTCACGCGATCAGGGCATTGCGGTCACTGTCTATGTCGGACAGCGCAAGGGTAGCGTGTCGACGTCCGATGACAGTGACGAATCGCTGCGCGCGGCGGTCGAGAAGGCCGTGGCGATCGCCGGGTATACCGGCGAGGATCCCGCGTCCGGCTTGGCCGATGCGTCGCTGATGGCCACCGACCTGCCGGATCTCGGGGTGCACCATCCCTGGCCGCTGAGCACCGATGACGCCATCGAGCTGGCGCTGGCCTGCGAAGCCGCCGGGCGCAATGTCGAGGGCATCACCAACTCCGATGGGGCCAGCCTTTCCAGCGGCGAGGGCGTTCGCGTCTATGGCAACAGTCACGGCTTTCTGGGCAGCCAGCGCGGCAGCAGGCATTCCTTGTCGTGCATGCTGATCGCCGGCCACGGTGCGGAAATGCAGCGCGACTATGATTACACCTCGGTGCGCGACCCTGCGGCCATGCTGGCGCCGGAGACGGTGGGACGCAACGCCGCCGACAAGACGCTGGCTCGCCTGGGGGCGAGCTCGCCGGCCACCGGACGTATGCCGGTGCTGTTCGCGCCGGAGCTGGCCAGCGGCCTGGTGGGCAACTTTTTGAACGCCATTGCCGGAGGGGCGTTGTACCGCGAGGCTTCCTTCCTCTGCGACCGGCTTGGCGAAAGCGTCTTTCCCGAGTGGTTCTCCTTGCGTGAAAAGCCACGGGAATATGGTGCCATGGCCAGCACGGCCTTCGACAACGATGGCGTGGCCACGCGCGACAACGTTTTCATCGACCGGGGGCGCCTGGCGAGCTACATGCTGTCGGCGTACAGCGCACGGCGGCTGGGCATGAGCACGACCGGCAATGCCGGCGGTGCACGCAACCTGCGTATCGAGGCGCCCCTGATGTCGCGCGAGGCACTCTTGGCGCGCATGGAGCGCGGTGTGCTGGTCACCGAGCTGATGGGGCAAGGCGTCAATGGCGTGACCGGCGACTATTCACGCGGTGCGGCAGGTTTCTGGGTCGAGAACGGCAAGATTCAGCATCCCGTCGAAGAATTCACCATCGCGGGGAATCTGCGCGACATGTTCGCCAACCTGGAAGGCGTGGGCAGCGATACCGACACGCGTGGCAGCGTGCATACCGGCAGCTGGCTGATCGGTGACATGATGGTCGCCGGCGAGTAAGGCCGGCGTCCCTCAGTAGAACGCCGCGGCCAGGCCCAGAAACGCGACGAAGCCGACCACGTCGGTGATCGTCGTCAGCAATACGCCGCCCGACAGGGCCGGATCGATCTTCAGGCGCTTTAGCAGCACGGGGATCAAGGTGCCGGCCAGGGCGGCGATGGTGAGGTTGATGACCATCGCCAGGGCGATGATGCCGCCGAGCTTGTAGTCATCGAAACGCACGATGGCGACCAGCGCGACGATCACTGCCCAGAGCACGCCGTTCATCATGCCCGACAGCATTTCCCGCACCAGCAGCCAGCGCACGTTGGCGCCGCCGACATGCCCCAGGGCGATGCCGCGGATCAGTACCGTCAGCGTCTGCGAGCCGGCAATCCCGCCCATGCTGGAAACGATGGGCATCAATACCGCCAGGGCGGTGATCTGCTGAATGGTCGATTCGAAGATGCCGATGGCGAACGACACAATGGTGGCGGCCACCAGGTTGATGCCCAGCCATACCGCGCGTCGACGTCCGGTGCGCCAGGCCGGCGCGAAGGTGTCTTCGTCCTCGTCGAGACCGGCCATGCTCATGACCTGGTGCTCGGCATCCTCGCGAATCACGTCGACCACGTCGTCGATGGTGATGCGTCCCAGCAAGGCGCCGTCGGTGCTGACCACCGGTGCCGAGATCAGGTCGAATTTCTCGAACAGGCTCGCGACTTCGGTGTCCGCGGCGGTGGCCTGTATCGTGGGAAAGTCGGTATTCATGACCTCGCGCACGAGAATCGACGGGTCGGAAACCAGCAGGAGGTTGAGCGGCAACGTGCCGATCAACTCGTCGCGTCGGGTCACGACCAGCAGGGTGTCCGTGGAGTCGGGCAGCTTCTCGTGACGGCGCAGGTAACGCAGCACCACGTCCAGGGTGATATCCGGGCGAATGGTGATGGTGTCGGTGTTCATCAAGCCGCCCGCGGTATCCTCCGGGTAGGAGAGGACGGTCTCGATGCGTTGGCGTTCCTGCGCCTCCATGGCTTGCAGGACTTCGTGGATCACCGTGTTGGGCAGGCGCTGCAGCAGGTCGGCGAGGTCGTCGACATCGAGCCCCTCGGTCGCCGAGACGAGCTGTTCGGCGTCCATGCGGCCCAGGAACTCGCTTTGGATGTCATCGCCCAGGTATTGCAGTACGTCGCCCTGCAAATCGGCATCGACCAGCTCCCAAAGGACATTCCGCTCGCGCGGTGGCGTCGATTCGAGCAGGTGCGCGACATCGACCGGTGCCAGGCCACGGTTGAGCATGCGCCGAGCCTGATCCAGCGCCCCGCTTTCGAGGGCATCGCTGAGGCGGTCCAGGCGCGGTTGTAAATGCTTGTGATTGGGGCTCATGAGGAATCGGCATCCTTTGTCGATGCTGGGCCAAGGTCGATTCTAGGTCGTGGCGCTATTCTACCATCGCTTCGGGTAGGCGCGAACACTGTTCGTTAATCAGGCGTCTTCCTCGAATCGCGACTCGAACAGGTCGGTCAGTGCATCGAGCACCTCATCGGCGTCCTCGCCATCGGCCTGGACGTCGAGCTCGGTTCCGCAGGGCGCGGCGAGCATGAGCAACGACATGATGTTGGCAGCGTCCGCTTCGCGTTCGCCGTGAAAAACGCTGACGCGGGCGGCGAAGGGCTGGCAGCACTGCACCAGCTTGGTGGCCGCGCGGGCATGCAGGCCGCGCTTGTTGGTGAGTTGCAGTCTACGACACGGCATTGCCATCCTCCGGCAATGCCGCTTGAACCCCCAGTTCGCGATGGCGCAAACGCACGCCGCTCATCTGCTGGGCGAAATGGTGTGCCAGATCCTCGACCAGATAGACCGAGCGGTGCTGGCCGCCGGTGCAGCCGACCGCGACGGTCAGGTAGCTGCGATTGCTGGCCAGATAGGCGGGCAGCCAGCGCTCCAGCCAGTGGCGAATGTCATCGGCCATGGCGCGGACATCGGGGTAGGCCTCGAGAAAGGTGACGATCTGCGCGTCGCGCCCGTCGAACCCGCGTAGCTGGGGATCCCAGTACGGGTTGGGCAGGCATCGGGCGTCGAACACCATGTCGGCATCCAGCGGCACGCCGCGCTTGTAGCCGAACGACTCGAAGGTCAAGGTCAGGTGGCGGCCGCTGTGGCGAGCCACCTGTTCGGCGATGCGCCCACGCAACTCATGCACCGACAGGCTCGAGGTGTCGATCACCAGGTCCCCGATGTCGCGGATCGGCGCGAGGTAGGTCTGCTCCTGCTCGATGGCTTCGGCGAGGGTCATTTCGCTGGCCCGCGTCAGCGGGTGGCGGCGGCGCGTCGCCGAATAGCGTTCGAGCAGGATGCGCGAGTCGGCGGTCAGATAGACGACCTGGCATTGAATGCCACGCCCGCGAATTTCCTCGAGCAGGACCGGAAAGCGGCGCAGGGCGTCGGGAAGGTTGCGGGCATCGATGCTGACGGCGATATGAGTGCGCGAGGGCGGTCCTTCGCGCAGCTCATCGATCAGGGGCGCCATGAGGCTGGCGGGCAGGTTGTCGATCGCGTAGTACCCGAGATCCTCGAGTGCCTGCAAGGCAATGGATTTACCGGAGCCGGAACGGCCGCTGATGATCACGAGTTGCATGGGCGCGCCCCTTGGTTTGCGCCAGCGTCAGCTGGCGCGGGTGTCTTGCTGGCGTATGGCCTCGATCAGGGTATCGTAGAGTTGCCGTTGGGTCTGCGCTTGTCGCAGCCTGCTACGGATGGCGCTGTCGTTCATGATGGCAGCGACCTGGGCGAGCAGCGACAGGTGGGCGTCATCGGCTTCTTCCGGGACCAGCAGCACAAATATCAGGTCGACGGGCTCGCCGTCTATCGCATCGAAGTCGATGGGGTCCTGAAGACGCAGAAAACCGGCGATGGGCGCCTTGCAATGCGGGTTGCGCGCATGCGGAATGGCAACGCCATTGCCGATGCCGGTGCTTCCCAGGCGTTCACGACCGATGAGACGGCCGAAGACCTCCTGGCTGTCGAGGCTAGGCGTATTCTGGGCGATGAAGGTGCTGAAGAATTCCAGCACACGCTTCTTGCTCCCCCCGGCAACGCCGAAGAGGGCGCGCTCGGGGGGCAGGATGCTTTCCAGTGTCATGGCGGATTCAACGGGCACCGGCGCCCTGGGCGCGTGCCTGCATCTTTTCTTTGTGTTTGACGAGCTGGCGGTCGAGCTTGTCGGTGAGGGCGTCGATGGCAGCGTACATGTCGTCGCTCTGCACATCGGCGTGCAGGTCGGCGCCTGCGGCATGAAGCGTGCATGCGGCCAAGTGACGTTCCTTTTCGATGGATAACGTGACTTGAACGGTGGTGATGTTGTCGTAATGCCGTTCCAGACGTGCGAGCTTTTCATTGACGTAGTCGCGCAGGGCATCGGTCAATTCGATGTGATGACCGGTGATATTGACTTGCATGGCACGCTCCTATTCCATCGGTTGGCACTTTGATTGTAACCCTTTTTAGGGCAATGCATAGCCCCGGGCGATGCCTGGGTGTCGACGACCGCGGCGAGTCTACGCAGCGGCGTCGACGGGTGCAAACGTTGGGCGTTCAGGCCAGGCGCTTGCGTTCGCTGGAGGAGGGGATGCCCATCGCTTCACGATACTTGGCCACCGTGCGGCGTGCGACCTGAATGCCGTCCTGTGCCAGCAGGTCGACGAGCTTGCTGTCGGACAACGGCTTGCGTGGCGGCTCTTCGCCGATCAGCTTCTTCAGCCGGGCGCGTATCGCGGTGCTGGAATGGGCGTCGCCTTCGCCGTGGCCACCGCCCACATGGCTGGAGAAGAAGTATTTCAGCTCGAACACGCCACGTGGGGTATGAATGAATTTCTGCGTCGTGACGCGTGAAATGGTCGATTCGTGCATGTCCACCGCGCCGGCGATATCGGCGAGGATCAACGGTTTCATCGCTTCTTCGCCATGCTCGAGGAAGTCGAGCTGACGGGCCATGATTTCGCGGCCCACGCGCAACAGGGTGTCGTTACGGCTAGACAGGCTCTTGAGCAGCCACTTGGCTTCCTGCAGGTGCTGCTTGAGGAAGGTGTTGTCGTCACTCTTGTCGGCACGCTTGATCAGAGCGGCGTAATCCGGCTGGATGCGGACGCGCGGCAAGGCGTCGGGATTGAGCTCGATGCGCCATTCCTGACGAACGCGGCGGGCGATGAGGTCGGGGATGACGTAATCGTTGTCGCTGTCCTCGAAGGCCAGACCGGGGCGCGGGTCGAGCGTGCGGATGAGGGCGATGATATGGTCGAGTTCCGCCTCTTCGAGACGCAGGCGCCGTTTGAGCAGCTTGCGGTCGTTGCCGGCGAGCGCGTCGAGGAATTGACGCACCAGGCGCTTGGCCTGGGGAAGCAGCGGCATGTCCTCGGGCAGGGCGCCCAGCTGCAGCAGGAGACATTCGCGCAGATCGCGAGCGGCGACGCCCGTGGGGTCGAATTGCTGCACGCGCATCATGACCTGCTCGACGTCACCGATCTTGAGGCCGGCCAACCCCTGACCGCGCAGCCCATCGAGAAGCTCCTCGAGCGACACGGTAAGGTAGCCATCGGCGCCCACGGCATCGATCAGACTCTCGGCGATCGCATGTTCGCGTGGCGTCATGTCGGTCATGGCCAGTTGCCAGCCCAGATGATCGTGAAGGCTGGTGTGCGCCGTGTTGCGCTCGATGTCGGGGCCTTCCTCGCTGCCCCCGCTGCCGTTCAATGAGCCGAGCCCGGCGTCCTGGTAGGTATCGCTCCAGTCGCTGTCCAGCGGCAGGTCTTCCGGAATTTCGCTGCTCCAGTCGTCGTCCTGCGTCTCGCTGACTTCGCGCTCGTCGAAGTGTTCCTCGAGTTCCAGCATGGGGTTGGCGTCCAGCGCCTGCTGGATCTCCTGACGCAAATCCAGCGTCGAGAGCTGCAAGAGCTGGATCGCTTGCTGCAACTGAGGCGTCATCGTCAGCTGGGTGCCGACGCGAAGCTGAAGCGTAGGTTTCATGGACATGGAGAGTCGGTCGTCGCTTCCTGAAACGGTGCCCGTACGTTATCCCGCAGCGACGTGAGTTGCAAGAATGGAAGCAACAACCATGCCATTTATATGAGCCAAGCGTGATACCAGTGGCTTGCGTTCACAGGCGGAACTCGTGGCCGAGATAGACGTCGCGCACTTTCTGGTTGGCGAGGATGGCGTCGGCATGCCCTTCGGCAATGATTTGCCCATCGCCGACGATGTAGGCGTTGTCGCAGATGTCCAGGGTTTCCCGCACGTTGTGGTCGGTGATCAAGACGCCGATGTCGCGGTCGCGGAGCTGGCGGATGATGCCCTTGATTTCGCCCACCGAAATCGGGTCGACGCCGGCGAAGGGTTCGTCGAGCAGGATGAAGGCGGGCTCGGTGGCCAGCGCGCGGGCGATCTCCACGCGGCGGCGCTCGCCACCGGAGAGGCTCATGCCGGGGTTGTCGCGGATATGGGTGACGTGAAACTCCTCGAGCAATCGCTCGAGCCGATCCTTGCGGGCGGCCTTGTCGAGGTCGCGCCGTGTTTCGAGGATGGCCATGATGTTGTCGGCTACCGAGAGCTTGCGGAAGATCGAGGCTTCCTGCGGCAGGTAACCGATACCGGCGCGGGCACGCTCGTGCATGGCCGCGCGGGAAAGATTGCGTTCATCGATGTGAACGCTTCCCGCGTCGGCGCCCACCAGACCGACGATCATGTAGAACGAGGTGGTCTTGCCGGCGCCATTGGGGCCGAGAAGGCCGACGATGCTGCCCTGGCGAATGGTCAGGCTGATGTCGTGGACCACGCGGCGGCCCTTGTAACTCTTGGCCAGGTTGGCGGCACTCAGGGTCTTCATGGGCATCGCATCCAGGGCGTTGGTGAACGAAAGGTCGAGGGTGTCATTGGTCATTGCGCGGGGTCAGCGTCATGCGCACGCGCTGATCGCCTTCACCGTCGTCGTCGGAGCGCGCCTGGACCTGGCGGCGATCGAGGAAATATTCGACATAGGCACCGTTGAAGGTGTCTCCGCCCTGGTGAAGCTGAGCGCGATCGATGAGTTCGACGCGGCGTTCGCCGGCATGATAGATCACGGTGTCGCCCCAGCCCTTGGCCACCGGCTCGTCCGGTGAAGGCTTCTGCTCGAGATAGGCGCGCTCGCTACCGCTGCCGTGGGCGGTGACGGTGGAGACCTCGCCCTGCGCGTTGCGCTCGATCTCCACGCGTGCCGCGGTCAGGCGCATGCTGCCCTGCTGCATGTCGACGTCGCCGGTGTAGACGGCGGTGCCGGCGTTATCGTCGAGATCCAACTGGTCGGCGGCGATCTCGATGGGCTGGCTGGCATCGCTTTCCAGCGCCAGGGCCGCGTGACTGGCCAGGCCCAGTGCCGCGCATGCCAGCGCGACCGTCAAGGTTCGTGTCATCATGTGTCGTCCTCGGCAATCTGTGGGTGGTGGCCTTGCACGTCGCCGGTCAGGCGCGCACGGTCGGTATCGAGCCAGGCGTCGAAGCGATTGCCGCGCACGCGCTGTTCATGCTGCCGCAACACGGCGTCGCTGTCACTCCAGGCATGGGCCTCGCTGGCCTGGTAATGCAGGACATCGGTGTTGAGCCGCCAGCCTTGTTCGGGCTGCACGAGCTGGGCGTTGCCGGTCAGGGTCAGCAGATCGCGTTGCGCTCCCAGCCGTCCCTTGTCGCCGGTGATGTCCCATTGGCGGCCGTCTGCGTCGCGTATGTTGGCCACGGGCGACGCGGCACGAATGATATCGTCCTTGGGCGTGTGGACCAGGCGCGGCGACGTGAGCGTCTGGTGCGGGATGCCTTGTGCATCGAAGCGCGTCATGGTCACGCCTTCGAGGTAATAATCCGGCTCCCCGGCATCGTCGCTGGGCACGGGGCCTGGCGTGGTGGCGTTGCGCTGCTCGACGATGGCCAGACCGATGCCCAGCACGACCAGAATCAGCAGCAGCGCGAAGCGCGTCCATTTGCGAGAAGAGAAGAACGTCGGCATGGCGTCACTCCAGGTCGTCGAGATACGGCGCCAGGCTGGCATCCCAGTTCCCCTGGCTGGCCAGCAGTGCGTCGCAGATCTCGCGCACGGCGCCCTGGCCACCCGGGCGGTTGGGCACCCAGTCGGCATGCTCGCGCACGTATGCGGGGGCATTGAGGACGCTCAGTCCCAGACCGGCGGCACGGATGGCGGCCAGGTCCGGGAGGTCGTCGCCGCAGTAGGCGACGTCGGCCAGGGGCAGGCCGAGTGCCTCGCACAGGGCGCGCAGCGCGATCAGCTTGTCCTCGCGTCCCTGATGGACGTGGGCAATGCCGAGCGCCTCGGCACGGCGCGTGACCATGGGCGACTTGCGCCCCGTGATCAAGGCCACCTGGACGCCGCTTCGTTGCAGCATCTTGATGCCCAGGCCGTCGAGGATGTTGAAGCTCTTGGTCTCCTGACCGTCGCTGTGAAAGTGGAGCGTGCCGTCGGTGAGCACGCCGTCCACATCCAGGGCCAGCAAGCGGATGCGGCGCGCCTTGTCTTGCCATTCGCTGGATCGTGTCATGGACTCTCCTCAGATGACGCCGCTGGCCAGCAGGTCGTGCATGTGCAGGACGCCGACCGGATGGCCCTGGTCGTCGACCACGGCCAGGGCTGTGATGCGATTGTCTTCCATGATCTTGACCGCCTCGGCAGCCAGCAATTGAGGACGAATCGTCTTGCCGCCGTGGGTCATGACGTCGTCCACGCGCAGCTGGCGCAGATCGTCATGATGGTCGAGGGTGCGACGCAGGTCGCCGTCGGTGTAGACCCCGGCGAGGCGGCCGTCCTCGTCGAGCACGCAGGTGAATCCCAGGCCCTGACGCGTGATCTCCAGCAAGGCATCGCGCAGTGGGCTGCCCAGCGCCACCCGGGGCAGGCGATCGCCCTGATGCATGAGGTCTTCGACCTTGAGCAGCAATCGCCGGCCCAGGCTACCGCCGGGATGCGACAGGGCAAAATCCTCGGCGGTGAAGCCGCGTGCCTCGAGCAAGGCCACCGCCAGGGCATCGCCCATGGCCAGGGCGGCAGTGGTCGACGCGGTCGGGGCCAGGTCGAGCGGGCACGCCTCGCGATCCACCGCGGTGTCCAGGTGAGCTTCGGCATGCCGCGCCAGGCTCGAGCCCGGGCGCCCGGTCATGCTGACCAGAGGGGTGCCCATGCGCTTGAGAAGCGGCAGCAGCGCCGTGACCTCGGCGGTCTCGCCGGAATTGGACAGCGCCAGGACCACGTCGCGCGCGGTGATCATGCCCATGTCGCCATGGCTGGCCTCGCCGGGGTGAACGTAAAACGCCGGCGTGCCCGTGCTGGCCAGGGTCGCGGCAATCTTGCGGGCGATATGCCCGGACTTGCCCATGCCGGTGACGATGATGCGTCCCTCGCAGGCGAGAAATAGCTGGCAGGCGTGATCGAACGCTTCGTCGAGGCGTTCGATCAAGGCGGCCACGGCATGCGATTCGAGGGTCAGCGTACGGCGGGCGCTGGCGCGGTAATCATGATCGGTGACGGTGTTCATGGTGATGATTGTTGCCCTTCGCGGCCTTTGGCTCAAGCGGCGCGTGCCTGCAGGAAATGGCGGGTGAGATCGGGCGCTTATTAAACGCACTCATCGTCGGCGTTGCAAGGCGAGGCTGGCGGTGATCGCCGGAGTTAGGATACGATGTTCGATAATTATCGAGACGTGGATGAGCGTGACGTGACTGACACGACACTGGTCGATGTCGAGGGATTGCATTTCTCGCGAGGCGAGAATGAGATCTTTCGCGGCGTCGACCTGCGTATACCCAAGGGCAAGATCACTGCGGTCATGGGGCCCAGCGGCACCGGCAAGACCACGCTGCTCAAGTTGATCGGCGGTCAGCTGGTGCCCGATGCGGGGCGCGTGTGTATCGATGGGCAGGATGTGCACCGTTTGTCGCGGCGGGCGCTGTTTCGCTTGCGCCGGCGGATGGGCATGCTGTTCCAGAGCGGCGCGCTGTTTTCCGACTTGAACGTGTTCGAGAACGTGGCGTTTCCGCTGCGTGTGCATACCGACCTGCCCGAGGCCATGGTGCGCGACATCGTGCTCATGAAGCTGCAGGCAGTCGGCTTGCGTGGCGCGCGCAACCTGTCGCCGGCGGAACTCTCCGGCGGCATGGCCAGGCGCGTGGCGCTCGCCCGTGCGGTGGCGCTCGACCCCGAGCTGGTCCTGTATGACGAGCCGTTCGTGGGGCAGGATCCGATTTCGATGGGCGTGCTGGTGCAGTTGATCAAGACGGTCAACCAGGCGCTGGGTCTGACGGCGGTGATCGTGTCCCACGACATCAAGGAAACGCTTTCCATCGCCGATTACGTGTATATCATCGCCGACGGTCAGGTAATGGCCCACGGCACGCCGCAGACCCTGGACGTCAATCGGGACGCCCGGGTGAAGCAGTTCGTGCATGGCGAGCCCGACGGGCCGGTGCCGTTTCATTATCCGGCTCCCGACTTTCATCGCGATATCCTGGCCACCGGGGGAGGGCGCCCATGATCCACCATATCGTAGCGCTCGGTCGGGGCACGCTGGAGACGGTGAGTGCGCTGGGGCGCGCGGTGATCTTCCTGGTGCAGGCGGCATGGGGAGTCCCCTCGCGCGAGGGATGGCATCTCTGGCTGCGACAAATGCATTTCATCGGCGTCATGTCGCTGGCCATCGTGCTGGTGTCGGGCCTGTTCATCGGCATGGTGCTGGGGCTGCAGGGCTTCACCATCCTGGTCGATTTCGGCGCGGAAGACGCCCTGGGTCAGATGGTGGCCCTGTCGTTGCTGCGTGAGCTGGCGCCGGTAGTGGCGGCGCTGCTGTTCGCGGGACGTGCGGGCTCGGCGCTGACCGCCGAGATCGGCCTGATGAAGGCCACCGAGCAGCTGACCAGCATGGAGATGATCGGGGTCGACCCCTTGCGTCGAATCGTGGCGCCACGCCTCTGGGCGGGGTTCGTCTCGATGCCGTTGCTGACCGTGGGGTTCAGCGTGGTCGGCATCTGGGGTGGCTATCTGGTCGGCGTGCAATGGCTGGGCGTGTTCGACGGCTCGTACTGGAGCAACATGCAAAGCAGCGTCGCGTTCGTCGACGACATTCTCAACGGCATGCTCAAGAGTGTGGTGTTTGGTCTCGTGGTCACCTGGATCGCGGTATTTCAGGGCTATGACTTGGTCCCCACGTCGGAAGGCATCTCGCGGGCCACGACCCGCACGGTGGTCTATTCGTCCCTGGCGGTGCTCGGACTGGATTTCGTGCTGACCGCGCTGATGTTTGGAGAACTTGGATGAAGCGCAGCAAGATGATGGAACTCGGCGTGGGACTGTTCGTCCTGGCCGGTATTCTGGGCATGGTGTTTCTCGGCTTGCGAGTCAGCGGCGTCGGGTTCGGCGTGCCGCAGGACACGTTCACGCTGCAGGCGAACTTCGCCAACATCGGCGGTCTCAAATCGGGATCGCGGGTTGCCATGGCGGGCGTGACCGTGGGGCGCGTCAGCGATGTCTCGCTCGATACCGAATGGCTCGATGCCCGAGTGACCATGGAGCTCGACGACTCGCTCGAGGGCAAGATCTCGCGTGACAGCACGGCCTCGATCCTCACCTCGGGCCTGCTGGGCGAGCAATACGTCGGCCTGAGCGTGGGGGGAGACCCTGAGATGCTCGAAGATGGCGACACTATCCGCGATACGCAGCAAGCGCTGGTGCTGGAACAGCTGATCCAGCAGTTCGTGTCGAACATGACGAGCGAATGAGCCAAGAGCCAAGGAGGTTTTCATGATAGCGAAGCAAGTCCAATGCCTGCGGGCGAGTCGCCTTGGTGCGCTGCTGCTGATCGGTTTGTGGTGCGTCACGTTGACGGCCCAGGCCCAGCAGGCGCCGCAGCAGTTGATCGAAGACAACGTGGCGGCGCTGATGCAGAAGCTGGAAGGCCGCAAGGATTACTACGCCGCGCACGAGGACGAGCTCGAGTCCCTGGTCGACGAGAGCCTCGACGACGTGGCCGATTTTCGCTATATCGGCGCCAGCGTGATGGGGCGCTATTTCCGCAACGCGACGCCCGAGCAGCGCTCGCGCTTCGTCGAGACGTTCCGTGACACCTTGATCGAGACCTACGCCCGAGGGCTGGTGACGTTCGACTATCGCGAGATTCGCGTGCTCGACGACGACGATGCCGGACGCTACGAGGATCAGGCCAGTGTCGACATGGAAGTGGTCTCCACCAACGGCGAGGTCTATCCCGTGGTCTACACGCTGCATCAGCGCGATGGCGAGTGGCGCGTGATCAATGTCATCGTCAACGGCATCAACCTGGGGCTGACGTTCCGTAACCAGTTCGACCAGGCCATGCGCGACAACAATCGCGATATCGATGCGGTCATCGATGGCTGGGCGCCGGAAGTGGCCACCGACGAACTGGAGCAGGGCGGCAGCGATCAATGAGCGTTCTGCTCGAACGTGAAGGTGCGCGCCTCGAGGTGTGCCAGGAGCGCATCCTGAAGGTCGACGGCGAGGCGGATTTCGACAGCGCCGCATCGCTGGCGGCGAAGGGCACGGAGTGGCTGCAAGGCCTGCCGCGCGCCACCGAGGTCGAGTTCGACCTGACCGGCGTGCAGCGTGCCAGCAGTGCCGTGCTCAGTGTCCTGCTCGAATGGTTGCGCACCGCCCAGGCCTGCGAGGTACACATCGTGCAGGTGACGCTTTCGCAGCCGCTGGCGCGCCTGACCGCGATGGCCGGTCTCGACCCGTTGTTGCCCACGGCCGAGACGAGCGTTAGCGCCTGACACCGTCCGGCATCGTCGTTTCCGCCATTGCATGGCAAGCGGGCGTCGCCAACGGCGCCCGTTTTCTTTATCATGCCGGATCAAAATCACGTCTCAATTGTGCTCGCACGTGTCACGTGCGAGCGTCCTGAAACAGGAGCCAGCGCCCTATGCAACCCAGCGACGTCAAGGCCCTACTCGAATCTCGCATCGACGATTGCCAGTTTCACATCCAGGGGGAAGGCTGCAATTTCCAGGTTGTCGCCATCAGCGAAGCCTTTGCCGGCCTGAGTCCCGTCAAGCGGCAGCAGCTGATCTACTCGGCACTCTCCGACGAAATTGCCAGCGGCGCCCTGCATGCCATCAGCATCAAGACCTATACTCCCGACCAGTGGGAAACGGCCCCGGAAAACGTGGGCGTCTAAGCGCGGACTTTCATGGACAAACTGATCATTACCGGCAACGGGCCACTCGACGGCGAAGTCTGGGCAAGCGGTGCCAAGAATTCTGCCTTGCCCATTCTGGCGGCGACCCTGCTGGCCGACGAGCCCGTGACCATCGGCAACCTGCCGCATCTGCAGGACATTACCACCACGCTCGAACTGCTCGGCCGCATGGGAGTCGAGCCGGTGATGGGCGACAAGATGAGCATCCAGCTCGACGGCTCGCAGGTGACGCACTGTCACGCGCCATACGAGCTGGTCAAGAAGATGCGCGCCTCGATCCTCGTGCTCGGCCCGCTGCTGGCGCATTTCGGCACCGCCGATGTGTCGTTGCCGGGCGGCTGCGCCATCGGCTCGCGTCCCGTCGATCTGCACCTGCGCGGACTCGAGGCCATGGGGGCGGAGATCCATGTCGACGGCGGTTATGTCCAGGCGCGCTGCGCCGGCCGCCTGAAAGGGGCGACGATCTTCTTCGATACCGTGACCGTGACCGGCACCGAGAACCTGCTGATGGCCGCGACGCTGGCCGAGGGCACCACGGTGCTGGAGAACGCGGCCCGCGAGCCGGAAGTGGTGGATCTCGCCGAATGCCTGATCACCATGGGCGCCAGAATTCGGGGACACGGCACGGATACCATCGTGATCGAGGGCGTCCCGCGTCTGCATGGCGGGCATTACGATGTCATGCCCGATCGCATCGAGACCGGTACGTTCCTGGTCGCGGCCGCGGCCAGTGGCGGTCGCGTCAGGGTGCGCAACACGCGTGCCGATACGCTGGAAGCCGTGCTGGCCAAGCTCGACGAGGCGGGCGCCAGGGTCGAAGTCGGCGACGACTGGCTCGAGCTCGACATGCGTGGGCGGCGCCCGCGTGCCGTCAATGTGCGCACGGCGCCTTACCCGGCGTTTCCCACCGACATGCAGGCGCAGTTCGTGGCGCTCAACTGTGTCGCCGAAGGGGCAGGCACCGTCGTCGAGACGATCTTCGAAAATCGCTTCATGCATGTGCAGGAGCTCAATCGCATGGGCGCGCGCATCTCGCTGGAAGGCAACACCGCCGTGATCACCGGTGTCGACCGCCTGTCCGGGGCCCCGGTGATGGCGACCGATCTGCGCGCCTCGGCGAGCCTGGTCGTGGCCGCTCTGGTGGCCGACGGCGAGACGCAGGTGGACCGTATCTACCATATCGATCGCGGGTACGAATGCATCGAGGAAAAATTCCAGTTGCTCGGTGCCAAGATTCGTCGCGTTCCCGGTTGAGCGCCGCGCCCATTCTCGCGTTCCGCCACGTGCGGAGCGCCAACGTTCAATAGACGTGCCAACATCATGTCCAAGCAACTGATCCTGGCCCTGTCCAAGGGGCGTATACTGCAAGAAACGTTACCGCTGTTGGCCGATGCGGGCATCGAACCGGCGGAAGATTTCGGCAAGAGCCGAAAGTTGCTGTTCGATACCAACCTGCCCGACGTCAAGCTGGTGGTGATTCGCGCCGTGGACGTGCCGACCTATGTGCAGATGGGCGCCGCCGATGTGGGCGTGGCCGGCAAGGACACGCTGCTCGAGCATGGTGCGGAGGGGCTCTATGAGCCCCTGGACCTGGAAATCTCGCGTTGCAAGCTGATGACGGCGGGAATCGTCGGCGCCGAGCCCACCCATGCACGGCGCCGCGTCGCCACCAAGTTCGTCAACGTGGCGCGTCGCTATTATGCCCAGCAGGGCATTCAGGCCGAGGTGATCAAGCTGTACGGCGCCATGGAGCTGGCACCGTTGATGAACCTGGCCGACGAGATCGTGGATATCGTCGACACTGGCAACACCTTGCGCGCCAATGGCATGGAGCCGCGAGAACTGATCGACGAGGTCAGTTCTCGCCTCGTGGTGAACAAGGCGTCGATGACCATGAAGCATGACCGCCTCAAGCCGTTGATCGAACGCTTGGGCCAGGCGGTGGCGTCGCGCCGCGAGACGCAGGCTTGAGAGTGAGGGTATCCGATGAGTGACAATGCCGTGAACGTGGCACGCCTGACCACGACGCAAGACGATTTCGACACGCGCCTGAACGCACTGTTGGCCTGGGAAGGCGTCTCCGACAAGGAGGTTGCCCAGCGGGTGGAAGAGATTCTCGACGCTGTGCGCACCCGTGGCGATGCTGCCGTGATCGAATATACCAACCGCTTCGACCGTCTGCAGGCCGCCGAGATGAGCGAGTTGACGCTGGGGGCCGAGCGCCTGCGTCACGCCTATGAAGGGTTGCCGGCCGATCAGCGCGAGGCGCTCGCGCATGCCGCCGAGCGCATCCGCGAATACCATCAGCGCCAGAAGCCCGAGTCATGGCAGTATACCGAGGCCGATGGCAGCGTGCTGGGGCAGAAGGTCACGCCGCTGGATCGCGCCGGAATCTACGTGCCGGGGGGCAAGGCGGCCTATCCGTCCTCGGTGTTGATGAATGCGATTCCGGCGCATGTCGCCGGCGTGCGCGAAGTCGTCATGGTCGTGCCGACGCCGGACGGCGTGCTCAATGATCTGGTGCTGGCGGCCGCGCACCTGGCCGGGGTCGACCATGTCTTCACCGTGGGCGGGGCGCAGGCCGTGGCGGCGCTGGCCTATGGTACCGAGAGCATCCCGCGCGTGGACAAGATCGTCGGGCCCGGCAACATCTACGTGGCGACGGCCAAGCGGGCGGTATTCGGCCAGGTCGGTATCGACATGATTGCCGGCCCCTCCGAAATCCTGGTCGTGACTGATGGTCTCACCGATCCCGAATGGCTGGCCATGGACCTGTTTTCCCAGGCCGAACACGACGAAGACGCCCAGGCGATCCTGGTCGGCTGGGAGGCCGCGCATCTCGATGCCGTGGCGTCCGCCATCGAGCGCCTGTTGCCCACCATGGAGCGCGAGGCGATCATTCGCGAGTCCCTGGCGGCACGCGGTGCGCTGATTCAATGCCGCGATCGCGAGGAAGCGCTGGCGGTGATCAATCGTATCGCGCCGGAGCACCTGGAGCTTTCCGTGGCCGACCCCGAGTCGATGGCGGAAGGCGTACGTCATGCCGGTGCCATTTTCATGGGGCGTTATACCTCGGAAGCGCTGGGCGACTATTGCGCCGGCCCCAATCATGTCCTGCCGACCTCGGGCACCGCGCGATTTTCCTCGCCACTGGGGGTCTATGATTTCCAGAAGCGTTCGTCGCTGATCCATTGCTCCGCGCAGGGGGCAGCGACGCTGGGGCGCACGGCGTCGGTGCTGGCGCGTGGAGAGTCGTTGACGGCACATGCGCGCTCGGCGGAGAGTCGTCTCGACGAGCGCTAGTCGTCTCCTCGGGCGTCGGGCCGGGCCGACATCCCGGCTTGCGCATCCGCCCCCTCACGGCCCCGTCGGTATATATTGCCGGCGGGGCCGTGTCGTCTCAGGGATGTCGACGCGTCATTCAGAAGAGGGAGCGGTTGGTTGACGCTGCGCTGCCTGGGGGCGCTCGCCGACCGTCAGCGTCACCTCACGCTTTTCGCCATCGCGCACGATGGTGACGGGGAGCGAGGTGCCGGGCGAGATCTCCGCGATATCGGCCATCGCCTCGCGAGCGTCGACGATGATCTTGCCGTTGACGGACATCAGCACGTCTCCGGGCTGCAGGCCTGCCTTTTCGCCGGGGCCGCCGGGCACGACATTGGCGATGACCACGCCCTTGAGGGTCTTCAGGCCGAAAGAGGTGGCAAGGTCGGGAGTCATCGCCTGGACGTCGATGCCCAGCCAGCCGCGAATGACACGTCCATGCGCGACGATCTGATCGAGTACCTGATGGGCGAGGTTGGCGGGAATCGCGAAACCGATGCCTTGCGAGCCTCCCGAGCGGGAGAAGATCGCGGTGTTGATGCCCACCAGAGCGCCTTCGGCATTAACCAGGGCGCCACCGGAGTTGCCCGGGTTGATGGCGGCATCGGTTTGAATGAAGTCCTCGTAGGCGTTGAGCCCCAGATGGTTGCGTCCGGTCGCGCTGATGATTCCCATGGTCACGGTCTGTCCCACGCCGAAGGGGTTGCCGATGGCCAGGCTGACGTCCCCTACGGCGACCTGCTCCGAGTCGCTGAGCTCGATGACCGGCAGGTTGTCGACGGGAATCTTGAGCACCGCGAGGTCGCTTTCGGGATCGGTGCCGACGACCTCGGCGAGGGTCTCGCGGCCGTCGCGCAGGGCGACCTGGATCTGGTCGGCGTTGCGAATGACGTGGTTGTTCGTGAGGACGTAGCCCTCGGGACTCACGATGACGCCGGAACCCAGACTGGACAGCATGCGCTGACGTTGCGGCATGTCCTTGCCGAAGAATTGCTCGAAGAACGGGTCGGACATCAGGGGGTGCTCGCTGGGATCGACCATGCGCGACGAGTAGATATTGACGACGGCCGGGGCGGCCTTGTCCACCGCGGTGGCATAGCTGGCCGGTCCTTGTGCCCGGTCGAGCGGGGCGGCCTCGACGACTTCCGGGGCACGGGCGGCGGTATCGGTGCGTTCGGCAATGGCGCGCACGGCGCTGGTATCGGGGACGGGCGTCACGGTGTCGTCGGCGTTGCGTCCGCCAAGCAGCTGGGGGAAGGCGTTGAGCAGCACGATGGCAAGCAGGATGCCACTGATGGTGGGCCAGACGAGCGACATCAGTGAGCGGCGCATGACGGGTTCCTTGTCGGCGAACGGGCAGTCGCCGCCCCTCGGGGCAGCCGTTACAATGGCGCCGAGTGTAACATTGCATCCGCCAACTGTCTGGAGCCGCGCATGAGTGCTCGACACGACATGATCGCCGCGATCGAAACCGAACTGCGTCCTGGCGCGTTCAAGGACTACACCCTCAATGGGCTTCAGGTGGAGGGGCGCGAGGACGTCACCCGCGTCATGAGTGGCGTGACCGCCTGCCAGGCCCTGCTAGACGAAGCGGTGGCCTGGAACGCCGACCTGCTGCTCGTCCATCACGGCTATTTCTGGAAGAACGAGCCGGTGGAGGTGACCGGGATGAAGCGCCGCCGATTGGCGACGTTGCTGGCTCACGATATCAACTTGCTGGCCTATCACCTGCCCCTGGATGCCCATGCGACCCTGGGCAACAACGTGCAACTGGCCAGACGGCTCGACATCACGGCGCAGGGGTGCCTCGATGGCGAGCCGGGGGAGGGGCTGCTGTGGCATGGCACGCTGCCGACGATGGATCACACCGCATTCGCCCGGCTGATCGAGTCGCGTCTGGGGAGGTCGCCCCTGGTGATCAACGGCCATTCGCGACCGCTCAAGAGGGTGGCGTGGTGTACCGGTGGCGCCCAGGACATGCTGCCCCTAGCGGCGCAGGCCGGCGTGGACGCCTTCATCTCGGGAGAGATTTCCGAGCGTACCACGCATCTGGCCCGCGAGATGGGCGTGAGCTATTTCGCGGCCGGGCACCATGCGACCGAGCGCGACGGCGTTCGGGCGCTGGGCGACTGGCTGGCCTCGCGCTTTGCGCTCGAGCACCGCTTCGTGGATATCGACAACCCTGCCTGATGTCACCCCGCCGGCCGAAGACGCCAACGGCCGCATGACAGCGGCCGTTTCGGCGATGCATCGGAGTGTCGCTCAGTAGCGAGGCGGTGCCGGTTCTTCGGTCTCGCGCCGCTTGTGTGACTCCAGCCCGTAGTTTTCGGCCAGGGTGCCTTGAGCGCCTTCTGCGTAGTCGCGTGGCACCTGGGGAGAGTCGGTGTCGTCGTCGGTGACGGCGTCATCCTGACCTTGGTGCAGGCGCCGCTTCAGCTGCAGATCGTCGACGAGGCGGTCGGCCCCTTGTGCCAGTTGCTGTTCGAGCTCATGGCTCTGACGCTGAATGCTGGTCACCAGGTCGGCGGCCTTGGTGAAGTGATCGTTCAGCGCATCCTTGACCTGGCTGAGCTCCAGTTCGGCTTCAGCCAGGCGTTGGCGGACTTTCTGATTGCGCGCCACGTTGGCGTTCAGCAAATGGTAGCCGAGGGCGCCGACGCCGATGCCCGCCAGAAAGCAAGCGATGGCCAGGATCCAGTCGATGTTGCTCTCGTTCACAATGCTCTCCTTGAATGTCACGGGCATGCGGTGTGCAGTACGAGGGCATACCGAGCCTGGGGCCATTATATCGGTGTCTTGGCGCGACGGGTCAAACCCAAAAGCGCGACGAGGTGTCGCGCGACGTCATGCAAGAGTGCGCATGGCGCGTATAATGGTGGCTTTCATTATTCAGTCGAGGTGTTTTTCGACCCCATGAGTGCCACCATGCCACCGTCCCGGGGCGCGTCGACGCCCCTGGAGAAATACCGTCAGGATCTGCAGCGCGACGACTTTCAATACGACCCCGGTCAGGAAGAAGCGGTCAAGCACCTGCAGCGCCTCTACGATGAGTTGATGCAGGCGCCACGTCAGTCTCCGAGTGCGCCCGCGTCATCGAGCGGCGGTCTCAAGTCCAAGGTCGCCAAGCTGTTCGGCAAGCCGTCGGCGCCTTCCCCGTTCGAAGAGCCGCCGGCAGTGCTGGGGTTGTACTTCTGGGGCGGCGTGGGACGCGGCAAGACGTATCTGGTCGACACCTTCTACGAAACGCTGCCGTTCGCCGACAAGATGCGCACGCACTTCCATCGCTTCATGCAGCGCGTGCACAACGAGCTGACGCACTACAAGGGCGAGAAGAACCCGCTGACGTTGATCGCGGCCAAATTCGCCTCGGAGGCACGCGTCATCTGTCTCGACGAGTTCTTCGTCAAGGACATCACCGATGCGATGATCCTGGCCAACCTGCTGGAGGCCCTGTTCGCGCAGGGGGTCGTGCTGGTCACCACATCGAACATCGTGCCCGACGATCTCTACAAGGACGGCCTTCAGCGGGCACGGTTCATCCCGGCCATCGACCTGCTCAAGCGTCATTGCGAGGTCGTCAACGTCGATTCGGGAGTCGATTACCGCCTGCGTGCCCTGGAGCAGGTCAAGATCTTCTATCATCCGCTGGGCGACGAAGCCGAGCACGCGCTGGAGAAAAGCTTTCGCGCCATCGCCGGTGCCGGGGGAGAGCCCGATGCCGACATCCACGTCAACCATCGCGTCCTGCCCGCGCGCCGCTTGCACGAGGATGTGGTCTGGTTCGAGTTCCGTACCCTGTGCGACGGGCCGCGAAGCCAGAACGACTACATCGAGCTGTCGCGCGAGTTCCATACCGTCTTGCTCTCCAACGTGCCGCAGATGAGCGCTCACTCGGAAGACCAGGCGCGTCGCTTCATCAATCTGGTCGATGAGTTCTACGACCGCGGGGTCAAGCTGTTGCTTTCTGCTGCGGTGGCCATCGAGTCGCTGTATACGCACGGCCAGCTGGAGTTCGAGTTCGAGCGCACGCTGTCGCGTCTCCAGGAGATGCAGTCCAAGGAGTATCTGGCGTTGCCGCACAAGCCGTGATGTCCGAGAAACGCGAAATCAGGCTTAACGGGCGGGCGAACAGCATGTATAATGCGCGCTCGCTCTAACGTTGTGCCGTCTCGCGAGATGGTACAACCAAGAAAAATAGGGATTGGCCGATCGCCATTCGGCGTGACGCCCACACAAGCAATTGGTGATTCACCCATGAAGACGTTCAGTGCTAAGCCGCAGTCCGTCACACGCGACTGGTATGTCGTCGATGCGACTGACAAGACGCTCGGCCGCCTGGCCACCGAAATCGCTCGCCGCTTGCGCGGCAAGCACAAGCCGGAATACACGCCTCACGTCGACACCGGCGACTACATCGTCGTCGTCAACGCCGAGAAGGTTCGTGTCACCGGCAACAAGGCGCAAGCCAAGAATTACTACCGTCATACCGGCTATCCGGGCGGTCTGCGCTCCATGTCCTTCGAGAAGTTGATCGATCACGCGCCCGAGCGCGTCATCGAAAGCGCGGTCAAGGGTATGCTGCCGAAAGGTCCGCTGGGCCGCGCCATGTATTCCAAGCTCAAGGTGTATGCCGGTGCAGAGCACCCGCACGCCGCGCAGCAGCCGCTTGAACTGAACCTCTAAGGGATTCTTCGCCATGACACAGCAGTATTACGGTACCGGGCGCCGCAAGACTTCCACAGCTCGGGTGTTCCTGAAGCCGGGCACTGGCAAAATCTCCGTCAACAGCCGCGAGCTGAACGACTATTTCGGTCGTGTCACCGGCGAGATGGTCGTGCGCCAGCCGCTCGAGCTGACCGAGACCACTGGCCAGTTCGACGTGTACGTCACCGTGACCGGTGGCGGCGGCTCCGCGCAGGCGGGTGCGATTCGTCACGGCATCACGCGTGCTTTGATCGACTACAACGAAGACTTCCGTCGTCCGCTGCGTGACGCGGGCTACGTGACGCGTGACGCGCGTCAGGTCGAGCGCAAGAAGGTCGGTCTGCGCAAGGCGCGTCGTCGTCCGCAGTTCTCCAAGCGTTAAGACGCGACGCTTCGCACCCGCGGGTGCGTGGTACGCAAAGGCCCGGGCCGCTCGCCCGGGCCTTTTTGCGTCGCGTTCCCGATGGGGGCGCTTGTCCGGGAATGCCGCCTTATCTACCATCGCGGCACGCTCGACGAGCAAGAGGGGTGGCATTCGTGTGCCCTATTATCGTGTTATCATTTGGGTTCGAACTGAAGCGAGGAATGTTTCATGGGTGTAGTGGCCAAGCGGTCGTCGATGACCTTCTATTCTGGCAGCGATGATCATTACAGCCATCGCGTGCGTATCGTGCTGGCGGAAAAAGGAGTGGCCGTCGATGTCATCGAAATCAACGATGACAACCATCCCGACGAGCTTGCCGACCTCAACCCCTACAACAGCACGCCGACCCTGCTGGATCGCGACCTGGTGCTCTATGAATCCAAGGTGATGATGGAGTACCTCGACGAGCGCTTCCCGCATCCGCCGCTGTTGCCGGTGTATCCCGTGGCGCGTGCGCAAAGCCGCCTGTGGATGCATCGTATCGAACGCGAGTGGTGTCCGCTGGTCGAAACCATTCAGCAGGGCAGCAAGAAGGATGCCGAGAAGGCGCGCAAGGAGCTGCGCGAGAGCATCGCCGGCATCTCGCCGATCTTCGAAGACATGCCCTTTTTCATGAGTGAAGAGTTTTCGCTGGTCGATTGCTGCATCGCGCCGATTCTCTGGCGCCTGCCGGCGTTGGGCGTGGAGCTGCCGGAAAAGCAGGTCAAGCCGCTGATGAATTACATGGAACGCCTCTTCAGTCGTGATGCCTTCAAGGCTTCTCTGCTGGAGGCGGAGAAGGAAATGCGCACCTGATGTTGCGTCGCGGCGCTGACTGGCGTCGTGGATGCCGCTGCAAGCGCGAACCGAAAGAGGAAGTCGCCTTATGCTTTCCAGTCGTCCTTACTTGGCACGCGCTCTCTACGAGTGGTTGCTGGACAACGAGCAGACGCCGTACATCGTCGTCGATGCCGAGCAAGACGGTGTGAGCGTGCCCCGTCAATATGTGCAGAACGGTCAGATCGTGCTCAACATCGCGCCCTCGGCGGTTCGCGATCTGTATATCGAAAACGCGGCAGTCACGTTCGGAGCGCGTTTTTCCGGCCAGCCGATGCAGGTCATCGTGCCGATGGAAGCCTTGATCGCGCTTTACGCGCGCGAAAACGGCGTGGGCATGGTCTTCGGCCACGAGCCGGTCATGCCGGAAGCGGAAAACGAGTCGACCGGGGAAGAGGCGCAAGAGCAGGAGGGCTCGCGCCCCGCGCTGGAAAGCGTGGAAGCACCGTCGGAAGAAGACGCCGATAGCGGTGATCAGGATGACGAGGCCCCGCGTACCAAGGGGCGCCCGTCATTGCGTGTGGTGAAGTAACTCCCCCTGGTACGCGATCGGAGGGGGCAATCAGTCGAGGTATTCGAACACCTTGACGATGCGCTGAACCCCTCCAATCTGGGAGGCGATATCGACCACGATATCCGCCTCCCGGTGATTGACCATCCCCATCAGGTAGACCGTGCTGTTCTCGGTAATCACCCGGATCCGGCTGCCGTCGATGCGTTCGTCGGTGGCCAGGTTCGCCTTGATGCGTCCGGTGAGCCAGGTGTCCGTCATGCGCTGACCGATCGGCGTATTGGCGGCGACCTCCAGTTCATTGTGCACGCGACGAACCTGCCTGACCTGTTCCGCGACATTGCCTGCCTTTTGCTTGAGTTCGTCGCTGGCGACCTGACCGGTCAAGAGCACCATGCCGTTGTAACTGTCGATGTTGAGATGCGCATCGCGGAAGCGCGCGTCGGTACGCACGAGGTTGTCGGAGATCTTGCTCTGGATGTTCTCGTCTTCGACCTGCATGCCGGCGGTGCGCTTGCCGTAATTCTCGCCGCCTTGTCCGTCGGAGGCGGGCGAGGCGCAGCCGGCCAGGGCGAGTGCGAGGCTGACGAAAAGGGTCAGAATGAGCGGTCGTGTCATGACGGTATCCTTACTCTGTGCTGCCGAAGAGTTGTTGGTCGATCAAGTCGCACAGGCAGTGTATCGCGAGCAGATGCACTTCCTGGATGCGTGCCGTGGAAGTCGAGGGAACGCGAATTTCGCAGTCGTCCTGGCCGAGCAGCGAGGCCATGTCGCCACCGTCGCGCCCGGTGAGCGCCACGATGTGCATGTCGCGATCGTGTGCGGCCTGGATGGCCTGCACCACGTTGGCGGAGTTGCCGCTCGTGGAGATGGCCAGCAGGATATCGCCGGGTTGGCCCAGGGCGCGTATCTGCTTGGAGAATATCTCGTTGTAGCTGTAGTCGTTGGCGATCGAAGTGAGAGTCGAGGTGTCGGTGGTCAGGGCCAGGGCCGGCAGGCTCGGACGCTCGCGCTCGAACCGGTTGAGCAACTCGGATGAGAAGTGCTGACTGTCACCGGCACTGCCGCCGTTGCCACAGGCGAGAATCTTGCCTTCGCTGACCAGGCACTGAACCATCATCTGGCTCGCGACTTCGATGAAGGGAGGCAGAACCTCGCTGGCATAGGTCTTGGCATCGATGCTGGCGTTGAAGTGGCCGAGTATGCGTGATTGGAAATCCATGAGTAGGCCTTGCTTGGGTCAAAAGGCGTCGAATGCCGAACGAATCCACTCGAACGACAGATGGGGTGGCGTGCCGGTGACGCCGACGACGTCGAAACGACACGCACATGATAGCCCGTTGCGATGGAGATAAAAACGTGCCGCGCCGATCAGGCGGCGCTGCTTGGCGGCGGTGACCGTCTCGAAGGGGTGTCCATGTCGAGCATCGCGACGATGCCGGACCTCGATGAAGACGAGGGTGTCCCCGTCACGCATGATCAGGTCGATTTCGCCGCGACGTGCATGCTGATTGGCGTCCACCAGGCGCAGCCCGTGTGACGCCAGCCAGTCCGCGGCACGGCGCTCCATTTCGAGGCCGCGCCGGCGTGAGTCATTGTTCGAGTTGGACATTGCCGATCTCGAGACCGGAGCCGGTGTTCAGCAGGGGGGCCGGTATGCCCGACTGGAACTGCGCCCACGGCAGGGTGCGCTGGATGCGACCGTCGTCTCGGGCCTGCAGGGTCCCCGTGGCGCCGAACACTTCCAGCGAATGCAATGCCTGCATCAGCGGCAGTCGACGTGCCAGTTCATAGGCATCGACACCCATGGCGTTGAGTTTCAACAGGCTGGGATCGTCTCGGGCGTCGAGTTCGCGATAGGCGGCATAGAAGGGCAAGGCTTCCTCGCCGCCCACGGAGGCGTCCGGAATCAGCCAGGGAATGTCCACGAACATGACGCCGTTGAGGTCATGGTCGGCACGAGGTTGCGGGCGGCCGCCGTAGACCTGGGACGTGGCATAGACGGGGAGATCGCCTGCATAGTAGTACTTCAGCATGGGGGGCACCTGACGTGCATAGCTGGGGAGTGCCAGCAGGAACAGCATGTCGATGTCGTCGCCCCCGGAGTCGAGCAAGCGCTTGGTGGCGTCGCTGACGGAGCCCTTGGGTGCGTAGTGCACGACGGCGTCGAGCTCGCCTTGCTGCGCTTCCCAGTCCTCACGGAACGCTCTGAGGACACGGGCGCCCCATTCGTTGTCGGGCACCAGCGCGGCGGCATCGCGATGTCCGTCCATGTAGGCGCGCTCGGCGATCTGACGGGCTTCATCCTCGGCGGAGAGCCCGTACTGGAACAGCTTGTCGGCACGGTTGCGCGGGTGCTCCCCGTAGTTGAGCGCCAGCGTCGGCAGGGCGACCTCGTCGCGCTGCTCGAGCTGCGAGACCAGGTCCTTGTCGAGTGGTCCGAGCACGACCTGTGCGCCGTCCATGGTCGCCTGGGCATAGAGTGACTCCAGGTCGTTCTCGCTGCTGTCGTAATAGGTCAGTTGTGGCGTCTGTTCGCCCTGGTTCAGGGCCGCCATGTGGCGTGCCTGAATGCCGGTCTTGAGCGCCTTGGCGACATTGGCCAATGGGCCTGACTGGGGCAGGAATATCGCGATGCGCTTGACTTCGCGGCCGCGCAGTTCACGCAGTGCCGACAAGTTGCTGGGCAGACGGCGCGCGGCGGGATGGTCGGCGTAACGGGCACGCCAGTCCTGCAGCGACTCGCTCAGTCTGGACACGTTGCCGCCGCTTTGACGGTAGAGTCGCGCGAGGGCGACCCAGCCTTCGGTGAGCGGATCGGCAGACGTGTCCATGTCATCCAGCACGCGCTCGCTGAGGCGCGACAGCGGCTTCCAGATGTCGTCGTTGAGATCGAAGGGAGCGTCATCGCGCTGGAGAGCGATCAGTGTTTCCGCGGCGGCGCGCGAATCGCCCACGAGTGTCAGGGCCAGCCCCTTGCGGTGGCGCAGGGTCTGCTGCGCGTCGCGGGGAATATCGTCGACGTCGTCGAGAATGCGCGTGGCGGCCAGCGCGCCGCGACCGTCTTCCTTGCGCAGAGCGAGCTCCGAGACCAGCAGTGCCCAGTCGATGAGGGCGCCACGGTTCAGCTGAGAGGTGTCGATGTCGCGTGCCACGTCGAGCGCCTGCTCGTCGTTGCCCTGGCGTGATAGGATGGCGGCCGCTTGCAGCCGGCTCTGGGCCGCCTGCGTGCCGGACTGTTGCTGCGCCTGGCGAAGCAGCTCACTGGCACCGGGCCCTTGCGAGGGGCGTTGCGTCTCGCTGGTGCCCGGTCCTCCGGCGCAGCCGGCAAGGACTGAGGCGATCAGGGCGAGCCCCAACAGGCTGCGCAATGATATGAGCATGGTGTCATTCCTTTATTGGCGGTACAGCTCGGACGGTTCCCTTTTCCGGACGTTGTCTGACGCAGGCGGCGTCTGGCGGGCGCTCGCGACATGACACGACGCATGCTTTCCAATGAGGCGTCGCAACCGGGATATTAACGAATGAGCGAAGGATGTGAAGGGGCATTGTACGTGGTCGCCACGCCGATTGGGAATCTCGAGGACCTGAGTCCCCGGGCGGCCCGCGTGCTGGGGGAGGTGGACTGGATCGCCGCGGAGGATACCCGGCATAGTGCGCGTCTGCTGCGCCCGTTGGGGATCGACAAGCCGCTGGTCTCGCTGCACGAGCATAACGAGCAGGCGCGCGTGGAAACGCTGCGTCAAGCGCTGGATGCGGGGCAGCGCGTGGCCTTGATCAGCGATGCCGGGACCCCGCTGATCTCCGATCCGGGGTTCGTGGTCGTGCGCGAGCTGCGGGCCAGCGGCCATCGGGTGATTCCGGTGCCCGGGCCCTGCGCCTTGGTCGCGGCGCTGTCGGCGGCGGGGTTGCCCACGGATCGCTTTCTCTTCGAGGGATTCTTGCCGGCGAAGGGCGGGCCTCGTCGCCAGCGCCTGACGGCCAACCTCGAGCGCCAGGAAACCGTGGTCTACTATGAGTCGCCTCATCGCATCCAGGCGACCCTGCATGACCTCGCCGCGCTGTTCGGCATGCGTCGTATCGTCCTGGCGCGTGAGCTGACCAAGACGTTCGAAACGTTTCTGGATGCGGATGCCGCCACGCTGCTGGCCCGCATGGAGGCGGATCCGGACCAGGCGCGTGGCGAATTCGTGATCATGGTGGCGGGGGCCGAGGCGCGGGGCGACGAGGCCGGGCTCTTGGCCGAAGGCGAGGCATGGCTCGCGGCGATGCTGGCCGAGGGGATGGGCGTCAAGTCGGCGGCGGCGGTCGTCACTGCCCGCCTGGGAGGCCGCAAGAAGCAGTGGTACCAATGCGCGCAAGCCCTCAAGGACCGTGACGCTTGAATGCCGTCGCGCTCGGCGTGCATGGGCGCTTGAGGCCCTCTCGAGGGGCTGTTATTCTTGCGCGCTTGGGAGCCGGCCGGACAGTCGCCGCCGTGCCATGCACGGGGGAGGAAAGTCCGGGCTCCATAGGGCAGGGTGCCAGGTAATGCCTGGGCGGCGCGAGCCGACGGAAAGTGCAGCAGAGAGTAGACCGCCTAAGCGGGCGTCAGCCCGCCGGTAAGGGTGAAAGGGTGCGGTAAGAGCGCACCGCGCGCCTGGTAACAGTGCGTGGCAAGGTAAACCCCACCCGGAGCAAGACCAAATAGGAACCCAAAGGCGTGGCCCGCGCTGGGTTCGGGTAGGTTGCTTGAGGGTCGCGGTGACGCGGCCCCTAGAGGAATGGCTGTCCTCGACAGAACCCGGCTTACAGGCTGGCTCCCATTCGATTTTCAGATCTCCGGGTCTGTGCGCGTCATGCCGCGACGACTGCCTTCGGGCGGCCCGATACAGCGGCGGCAGGCCCCAACGCCCGAGTGATTCATGCAGCACCGTGACAATCCCGAGAAGGCCCCGCTTTCCGATGCGCCGACCGTGGTCGAGGATCGGGCCGCCGACTACCGACATGCGAGCGTTCTGCTCGATGGTGCGGTGGAGGCGCTGATGACCGACCCCGATGGCTGCTATCTGGATGGCACCTTCGGTCGCGGTGGGCACTCCCGCGCCATTCTGCAACGCCTTTCTCCTCAGGGGCGGTTGTTGGCCATCGACCGCGACCCCGCCGCCCTGGCCGAGGGCGCCACCTGGGACGATCCCCGCTTTACGCTTCGACACGGCCGGTTCGCCGAGCTGGACGACATTGCCCGCGACGCTGCGTTGCACAGGCGGTTGAGCGGCGTGCTGCTGGATGTCGGCGTGTCGTCGCCACAGCTCGACGATGCCTCGCGGGGGTTCAGTTTCCTGCGCGATGGCCCGCTCGACATGCGCATGGACCCGACTCAGGGGGAGAGTGCGGCCGACTGGCTGGCGCGCGTCTCCGAGCGTGACATGAGCGATGTCTTCAAGCGCTACGGAGAAGAGCGCTTCGCGCGGCGTATCGCCAAGGCGATCGTCGCACGGCGTGGCGAGCGGCCCATCACGCACACGGCGGACCTCGCCGAGCTCGTCAAGGCTGCGCACCCGGCATGGGAAAAGGGCAAGCACCCCGCGACACGCGTCTTTCAGGCCATTCGAATCCATGTCAACGGCGAGCTCGATCAGCTCGAGGCGGCGCTCGCCGCCGCGCTGGAGTCCCTGGCGCCGGGCGGTCGTCTCGTCGTGATCAGCTTCCATTCCCTGGAGGACCGTCTGGTCAAGCGTTTCATTCGCGACAAGGTGCGTGGCGACACGCATCTGCCACGTGACCTGCCGATCCGTGACACCCAGTTGAATCGGCGCCTGGCCATGGTAGGCAAGGCGCGTCGCCCGGATGAAGACGAGATAGCGCTCAATCCACGTGCACGCAGTGCCGTGATGCGCGTGGCACAGAAACTCGGCTGAGGCCCACTATGGCGGCTCAAGGACGACATACCGCACCCCGCTTTCGATGGCCGTTCGCCAAACGGCTGCGCTGGAGTCATATCGTGCTGGCGGGGCTGGTCGCCGTATTGTTGATCACGGCCCTGGCCTCCGTGGCGAGCACTCACCTGACGCGCGTTCAGTACGCTCGCTTCCAGCAACTGGAAAGTGAACGGGATCGCTTGCAAACCGCATGGGGGCGTCTGCTGCTGGAAGAAAGCACCTGGTCGGCGCCGGCGCGTGTCGAGGAGGTGGCGACCGAACGCCTGGAAATGCGCGTTCCCGATGTCAATGACGTCGAGGTGATTCGCCGATGAGCCGCGAACGCTCCACCACCTCGTCGCGTCGTGCCCCCAACACGGGGCCTGCGGGGCGCGGACGTTACCTGTTCCTGCTGGCGCTCATCATCCTGGCCCTGGGCGCGCTGGTGGGGCGCATCACTTACCTCAACGTGATCGACCGCGATTTCCTGCAGAATCAGGGGGATTCGCGCACCTTGCGTGTGGAGCCCATCAATGCCCACCGGGGCATGATCACCGACCGTAACGGCGATCCCTTGGCCATCTCGACGCCCGTGGTAACGCTGTGGGCGAACCCCCAGGAACTTCCCGACGATCCGATTCGCCTCGCCACCTTGGCGCGTTCCTTGAACATGAATCCCGATGCCCTCGAGTCGCGTCTCGAGCGGTATGCCAACCATGAGTTCATGTATCTGCGCCGACGCTTGACGCCGGAGGCGGCGCAGCCGGCACTCGCGCTCGACATGCCGGGCGTCTATGCCAAGGACGAGTACAAGCGTTACTACCCGTCGGGTGAGGTGGCTGCCCAGCTGGTCGGTGTGACCGACATCGACGATCAGGGGCAGGAGGGGCTCGAGCTGGCCTACAACGACTACCTCTCCGGGCAGCCCGGAAAGCGTCGTGTGCTCAAGGACCGCAAGGGACGACTCGTGCGCGATCTGCACCTGCTTCAGGACGCCAAGCCCGGTGGGGACCTGACGCTGTCGATCGATCTGCGCCTGCAGTACATGGCCTATCGCGAGCTGAAGAAATCGGTCGATGAGCATGATGCCGACGGCGGCTCGCTGGTGATGATGGATGCGCGCAACGGCGAGGTGCTGGCCATGGCCAACCTGCCTTCCTACAACCCCAACAATCGCACATCCATCGATGTCAAAGGCCTGCGCAACCAGGCGATCACCGACGCCATCGAGCCGGGGTCGGTGATGAAGCCGCTGGCGATGTCGGCTGCGCTGGCCACGGACGAGATCGATCCCGATACGGTCATCGATACCTCGCCGGGCTGGATGGTGATCGACGGATACACCATCAGCGACTTTCGCAACTACGGAAAGCTCACCCCGGGGGGAATCCTGCTTCACTCCTCGAATATCGGGATGTCGCACATCGCGCTGAAGCTGGAAAAGGACACCATCTGGAACCAGTACCGGGCACTGGGACTGGGGCAAGCCCCGGAAACCGGATTCCCCGGCGAGGGCAGCGGTAGCCTGCCATCGCTATACGGTCTGTCGCAAAGCGCTCGGGCGGCCATGGCCTATGGCTACGGCATTTCGTTGACGCCCTTGCAGCTCGCCAGTGCATACACGGCGATCGCCAACGACGGCCGGCGCCTGCACGCATCGCTGCTGAAGCGTCCGTCCGCGCCGCTCGGCGATCAAGTCATGTCGCCGAACATCGCGCACGAGCTGCTGGGCATGCTGGAGCAGATCGTCCAGCCCAATGCGGGGGGCGCACGCGCGATGGTGGATGGCTATCGGATCGCGGGCAAGACCGGTACGGTGCGCAAGGTCACGGCCGGGGGCTACCAGCAGAAAGCCTATCGCAGTTTGTTCGCCGGCATTGCGCCGGTCTCCGATCCGCGCATCGTCACGGTCGTGATGATCGACAATCCCAAGGGAGACGAGTATTACGGAGGCCTGGTGGCGGCGCCGGTCTTTGGCCGCGTGGTGGGCAAGGCGCTGCGGCTTCTCGACGTGCCGCCGGATAAACAGGAGACTTCCGAGTGATGGAAACCGATACTCAGCGTCTGGTGGACGTCCTGGCCTGGCTATGGCCCGCGCAGGCCACGTCAGCGCGACTCGACGAATGGCGCCCGCAGCGGGAGCGTTGTGCGGTGACGCTGGACAGCCGCGAGGCGGGGCCCGGCGTGCTTTTCGTGGCGGTGCCGGGCGTGCATGCCGACGGACGGGACTTCGTGGCCCAGGCGCTGGAAGCCGGCGTGGAGGCCGTGCTTTGCGAGGCGGAGGCATTGCCCACGTCCGTGCCGGAGCAGGAGGCGCGCGTTCTGGCCGTGCCGGGGTTGCGCGGTCAGCTCGGTGAGCTGGGGCGTCACGTGTTCGCGGTGCCTGCGTCGCTCGAACTGATCGGCGTCACCGGAACCAACGGCAAGAGTTCCGTGACCCACTATCTCGCTGCGCTGTCCGAGGCGCTCGGCACGCCGGCGGCGGTGATCGGCACGCTGGGTGTCGGGCGTCCCCAGCATCTTCGGCCGGCCCGGTTGACCACCCCGGGGCCGCTGGCGCTGCAGTCGGCGCTGGGCGAACTGAGCGCCGAGGGCGTCGGTCGCGTGGCCATGGAGGTATCGTCGCATGCGCTCGAGCAGGGGCGAGTGACGGGGTGCCGTTTCCACGCGGCGGTATATACCAATCTCAGCCGGGACCACCTCGATTATCATGGCAGCATGGCGGCCTACGCGGCGGCCAAGGCGCGTCTGTTCCAGCATCGCGAGCTTGCCCTGGCGGTGGTCAACGGGGACGACCGGCTGTCGCCACTCATGCTGGCGGGGCTGGCAAAGGGCGTCCGGGTGCTCGCCACCGGCACGCAGGAGGCCACGACCCTGCGCGTCATCGACTGGTTCCCCCATGCCCAGGGCCAGCGTGCCCTGATTGCGACGCCGGAAGGCGAGATCGAGCTCGACCTGTCATTGCTGGGGCGTTTCAATCTCGACAATGTCCTGCTGGCGATAGCGACGCTTTACGGCATGGGCGCCGAGCTGAATGCCTTGTTCTCGGCCGCCGCCCGTCTCGCGCCGGTGCCGGGGCGCATGCAGCGCTTGGTGGCGGAGAACGCTCCCACGGTCGTCGTGGACTATGCACATACGCCGGACGCCCTGCGCAATGCACTGGAGGCCTTGCGTGCACACCTGCCCAGCAGCGACGGTGCCAAGCTTTGGTGCGTGTTCGGTTGCGGCGGCGACCGGGACCGCGGCAAGCGCCCCTTGATGGCGCAGGCTGCGGAGGCGCTGGCCGACCGCCTGGTGATCAGCGACGACAATCCGCGTGGCGAGCCCGCTGCAGCGATTCGCGACGAGATCGCCGCGGGGCTCTCGACCGACGGCCGAGCGCGGGCGGAGTGCATGGGCGGCCGACGAGAGGCCATCGAGTGGACGCTGGACGCCGCCGGCGAGCACGACATCGTTCTGATTGCCGGCAAGGGGCACGAGACCTACCAGGAAATCGCCGGGGAACGTCATCCGTTCAGCGATATCGATATCGCCCGCGAGGCGCTCGACCGGCGTGGGGCGCGACAGGCATGAACACCACGAACGTGCAGACCATCGCGACCTGGCTGGGGGCGCCACCGCCCGATGTCGACGCTCCCGTGACCGGTGTGACGACCGATACACGGCATGTTTCGCCGGGCGACGTGTTCGTCGCCCTGGTCGGTGAGCGTTTCGACGGGCACGAGTTTCTCGAGCAGGCGCGGGCCAGCGGGGCAGTGGCAGCGGTGGTATCGCGTCGCGTGGCATCTCCGCTGGCCCAGATCGAAGTCGCGGATACGCGTCTGGCGCTGGGAATACTGGCGCGTGCCGCACGGCGTGCCTGGTCGGGAGAGCTGGTTGCAGTGACCGGCAACAGCGGCAAGACGACGGTCAAGGAGATGCTGGCCGCGATCCTGTCGCGTGTCCATCCCACGCTGGCCACGCGTGGCAACCTCAACAACGATATTGGTGCCCCGCAGACACTGCTCGCCCTGTCGTCGGCGCATCGTCGCGCGGTCATCGAACTGGGCGCCAATCACCTGGGCGAGATCGCCTGGACCACATCGCTGGCGATTCCCGACGTGGCCGTGATCACCAACGTCACTGGCGCGCATGTCGGCGAGTTCGGCGGGATCGGTCGCATCGCCCAGGCCAAGGCGGAAATCCTCCTCGGGCTCTCGGCATCGGGGACGGCGGTGCTCAACCGCGATGATCGTTTCTACCCCATGTGGCGTGAATTGGCCGGCGACGCCGAGGTGCTCGACTTTGGCCTCGATCCGGCTGCCCGAGTGCGCGCCGAGGCGCTGGCCTGCGACGACGACGGGCGTTATGCTTTCACGCTATTCGTCGACGGCGTGTCGCTGGGGCGTGTTCGCCTGGCATTGCTGGGCCGCTACAACGTACGCAACGCGCTGGCCAGTGCCGCCGCTGCCTGGGCGCTGCGCGTGCCGGCCGAGGACATCGTCGCCGGCCTGGAGGCCTGCCGGACGATGCCGGGGCGCATGATGAACGTGCCGGGCATTCGCGGTACGCGCCTGCTGGACGATACCTACAATGCCAATCCCGGCGCGGTGCGAGCCGCGTTGGCCGTGCTCGCGGAGATGCCGGCGCCACGCTGGTGTTTTCTCGGCGCCCTGGGCGAGCTGGGCGCCGAGAGCGAACGGCTGCACGCGGACCTTGGACGCGTCGCGCGGGAACTGAAGATCGACTTTCTCGGCACCTTCGGCGCCGATGCTCGCCCGGCCGTGGCGGCATTCGGTGATCGCGGGTGTCATTTCGATGATTGGGCGGCGCTGGTGCGCTATGCCCACGACCATCTTCCCCCCGGGGCCAGTGTCCTGGTCAAGGGATCGCGCAGTGCCGGCATGGAACGCTTGATTGCCGACCTGCGCACGGATGCACCAAGGTGAACGCGACTCATGCTGCTTTTCCTGGCTGACTTATTGGCGCACTTTCAGAGCGCCTTCAACGTTTTCAACTACCTGACACTGCGCGTGATCCTGGGGACGCTGACCGCGCTGATGCTTTGCCTGTGGCTGGGGCCGCAGGTGATACGCCGTCTGGTCGAACGCCAGATCGGTCAGGCAGTGCGCGACGACGGCCCGCAGTCGCACCTCTCCAAGGCCGGCACGCCGACCATGGGCGGTGCGATGATCCTCATCGCCATCGCCGTGAGTACCCTGTTGTGGGGTGACTTGACCAACCATTACGTCTGGCTCGTCCTGGCGGTGACGCTGGGCTTCGGTGCGATCGGCTGGGTCGACGATTACCGCAAGGTGGTGGAGAAGAACCCACGCGGCCTGCCGGCACGCTGGAAGTATTTCTGGCAGTCGGCCATCGGGCTGGGCGCGGCGGTCACCCTGTATCTCACGGCGGCCAGCCCCGTCGAGGTCAGCCTGATCGTGCCCCTGTTCAAGGACGTCGTGGTACCGCTGGGGCTGTTCTACATCGTCTTGACCTATTTCGTCATCGTGGGCAGCTCCAATGCGGTCAACCTGACCGACGGGCTCGACGGCCTGGCGATCATGCCGACCGTGCTCGTCGCCATGGGGCTGGCGATCTTCGCCTATGCGAGCGGTAACACCGTCTTCGCGCAGTACCTGCACATCCCCCTGGTGCCCGGGGCCGGCGAGCTTGCCGTGTTCTGCGGTACCATCGCCGGCGCGGGACTCGGCTTCCTGTGGTTCAACACCTACCCGGCGCAGGTCTTCATGGGCGATGTCGGGGCGTTGGCCCTGGGCGCCGCGCTCGGGGTGGTGGCCGTCATCGTGCGTCAGGAGATCGTGCTCTTCATCATGGGCGGGGTGTTCGTGATGGAAACCGTCTCGGTCATGCTGCAGGTGGGTTCCTACAAGCTGACAGGGCGACGTATCTTCCGCATGGCGCCCCTGCATCATCACTTCGAGCTCAAGGGATGGCCGGAGCCTCGGGTGATCGTACGTTTCTGGATCATCACGGTGGTACTGGTCCTGTTGGGTCTCGCCACGTTGAAGATTCGCTGACATGCCCAGGGTGCCCGCTGCACATACGCTGGTCATTGGTCTGGGCGTCTCCGGACAGGCCATCGCGCGGCATCTGTCGCGTCGGGGCGAGCCCTTCATGGTCGCCGATACGCGTGAGTCGCCAGCCGGCCTGGAGGCATTCCGGGCCGCGCATCCCGGGGTGGACGTCGTCTGCGGCCCGCTCGAGGCCCTCGACATGCAAGAGGCCCGAGAGATCGTGCTCAGCCCCGGTGTCGATCCTCGGACGCCGGGGCTGATCGATTACGTCGATCATCCTGGCTCGGGGCCTGAAGTGGTCGGCGAGATGGCGCTTTTCGTGCGCGAATGCCGATCGCCGATCGCCGCGATCACGGGCTCCAATGCCAAGTCGACGGTCACCACGCTGCTCGGCGAGATGGCCCGCGAATCCGGATGGAAGACGGCCGTCGGCGGCAATCTGGGCACTCCCGCGCTGGACTTGCTGGACGAGTCGCCGGATGCCGAGCTTTTCGTGCTCGAGCTGTCCAGTTTTCAACTGGAAACCACGCCCTGGCTGGGCGCCGACACGGCAGCCTTTCTCAATCTCTCCGAAGATCATCTGGATCGTCATGGCGACATGCAGGGCTACCGTGCGGCGAAGCAGCGCATCTTCCGCGGCGCGCGCCATGCGGTGGTCAATGCCGAGGATCCGGCCACCTGGCCGGATGCCCCGTCATGCGCCGTGACGCGCTTCACCACGGACATGCCCGAGTCGGGGGAGTGGGGCATCGTCGATCACGACGGTGAACGCTGGCTCGCCCAGGGACGCGCCGCGATCATGCCGGTCGGCCAGGTGCGCATGCCGGGGCGTCACAACCATGCCAATGCCTTGGCGGCCCTGGCGATGGGCGCGCATCTGGGATTGTCGCGAGAGGCGATGTGCCGAGTGCTGGAGCGCTTTCCGGGACTGCCGCATCGCGGTGAATTCATCGTCGAACGTGAAGGCGTACGGTGGATCAACGATTCCAAGGGGACCAACGTGGGGGCGACGCTGGCCGCGATCGCGGGGATCGGGTCGGATCTCGAGGGACGCTTGATTCTGCTGGCAGGCGGTGACGGCAAGGGGGCGGATTTCTCGCCCTTGGCCGAGCCGCTGGCCCACCATGCACGCGAGGCGATCGTCTTCGGGCGGGATGCCGAGCGCCTCGAGCAGGCCCTGAGCGCAAGACTGCCGGTGACACGCGTCGCCGATCTCGCGGCCGCCATGCAGCGTGCCCGGACGATCGCCCGAGCGGGCGATACCGTCTTGTTGTCGCCCGCTTGCGCCAGCCTCGATCAATTCCCCAACTACATGGCGCGAGGCGAGGCGTTTCGCCAGTGGCTGGCGACCGACGGGGAGGCAGCATGCTAGCGCGTTGGGAAAAGCGTCTTTCCACGCAGGATCAGCCCACCGATGGCTGGCTGTTGCTGGCGACGGCGTCGTTGTTGATCATCGGCTGGGTGATGGTGACCTCGGCGTCGTCGGAAATCGCGACCAGCCTGACGGGCAATCCCTACTATTTCAGCATTCGCCATGGCGTGTTCGTGGTGTTTTCGGTGCTCGTCGGGTTGTTTGCGCTGCGTATCCCGCTGGAGCGCTGGCGTGCCTGGGGGCCGGGCTTGTTGCTGGTGGGCGTCGTGCTGCTCATCGCGGTGCTGTTCATCGGGCGCGAGGTCAACGGCAGCAAGCGCTGGATTCCGCTGGGCATCGCCAACGTGCAGGCTTCCGAAGTCGCCAAGCTGTGTTTGATCGTTTATTTTGCCGATTACCTGCAACGCTACCTGCCTGAGGTGCGTCGAGATTGGGGCGCGTTCCTGCGTCCGTTCGTGGTGCTGGGTGTCTATGTCGTCTTGCTGATCTTCGAGCCGGATTACGGTGCGATAGTGGTGATCGGCGGCTGCATGATGGGCATGCTGCTGATGTCGGGCGCGCCGTTGTGGCGATTCGGCCTGGTGACCATCCTGGTGGTGGCCGCCGCCGGCTTTTTGGCCGTGGCCGAGCCGTATCGTCTCGAGCGCATCACCAGCTTCGCCAACCCCTGGGCCGATCAATATGCCAGTGGCTATCAGCTGACCCAGGCGCTGATCGCCTTCGGTCGCGGCCACTGGCTGGGGCTCGGCCTGGGCAACAGTGTCCAGAAACTGTTTTACCTGCCCGAGGCGCATACCGATTTCGTGTTCGCGGTACTGGCCGAGGAGCTGGGCCTGATCGGCGCCGTCAGCGTGGTCTGTCTCTTTGCGCTGCTCATCTTTCGAGGCATACGCATCGGGCGCAAGGCCGAACTGCGCGGCTGGGCGTTTTCCGCCTACCTGTGCTATGGCATTTCCCTGGTCTTCGGGGCCCAGGCCTTCATCAATATCGCCGTCAGCACCGGCATGCTGCCCACCAAGGGCCTGACGCTTCCGTTGCTGAGCTACGGGGGCTCGAGCCTCGTGGTCAGCTGCGTGATGGTGGCCATGCTGTTGCGGGTCGATGCCGAGCTGCGCGCCAAGATGCGCGCTTCCCGGGTGGCGCGTCAGGCCAAGCAATCTGAGCAAGGAGAGCGCTAGTGTCATATCGGGAAGTGTCGCGTGTCTTGATCATGGCCGGCGGGACCGGGGGGCATGTCGTGCCCGCGCTGTCACTGGCACGCGCCTTGCGGGCCCGCGGGGTGAGCGTCGAATGGCTGGGTAGTCCACGCGGCATCGAAAACCGTCTGGTCCCGGCGGCGGACATCGTGCTGCATCGCATTCAGGTGGCCGGCCTGCGTGGCAACGGCATGGCGGGATGGCTGCTGGCGCCATGGCGACTGGCCAAGGCGGTCTGGCAAGCGCGCCAGGTCATCGCGAAATTCGATCCGCAACTGGTCGTCGGGCTGGGCGGCTTTGCCAGTGGTCCCGGGGGCCTGGCGGCCTGGTTGATGCGCCGGCGCCTGATCGTTCATGAGCAGAATGCCGTGGCCGGCATGACCAATCGCTACCTGTCGAGACTGGCCGATGGCGTTTACGCTGCCTTTCCGGGCGCGTTCGGCGCGCACCGGGCCGAGGTGGTGGGCAATCCCGTGCGCGACGACATCGCGGCTCTGGGCGAGACGCCGCGTGGAAGCGATGCCTTGCGGCAACGTCCCTTGCGCCTGCTTGTGCTGGGAGGGTCGCTGGGAGCCCAGGCATTGAACACCCAGGTGCCTCAGGCGCTGGCTCGATTGCCGGCGGCGCAACGCCCCGATGTTCGCCATCAGGCCGGTCGCGACAAGGAAACCGCGACGCAATCGGTATATGCCGAGGCGGGGGTGGAGGCCGAGGTGAGCGCGTTCATCGATGACATGGCGGCCGCCTATGACTGGGCCGACCTGATCGTCTGCCGCGCCGGAGCCTTGACCATCGCCGAGCTGGCGGCGGCGGCCAAGCCGTCCATCCTGGTCCCGTTTCCGCATGCCGTCGACGACCACCAGACACTCAATGCGCGCCAGCTGGTCGACGCCGGCGCGGCACGCTTGATGCCACAAACGCAACTCACGGCGGAAAGCCTCGCCGAGACGTTGGCAACTCTTCTCGAACCCGAGACCCTGGCTACCATGGCGACGTCAGCACGCGCGCAAGCGCGCTTGGATGCCGTTGAGCGCCTGGTGGCGGGGTGCATGGAGGCAAATCGTGACAGCCAGTAGCGTTCACTCGCCTGTTCGCCAGAACCGCACGGGGCTGGGCATGCGTCGCATTCGGCACATTCATTTCGTGGGGATCGGCGGCGCAGGCATGTGCGGCATTGCCGAGGTGCTCGCCAACCAGGGCTATATCGTCAGCGGCAGCGACTTGCGCGAGTCGGCCGTGACACGCCACCTGCGCGACTGCGACATTCGCGTCTACATCGGGCACGTCGACGAACATGCGCATGGCGCCGATGTGCTGGTGGTGTCCACGGCGGTGGACCTCGAAAACCCGGAAATCCGCTGGGCACGCGAGCATCGTATTCCGGTGGTGCGTCGCGCGGAGATGCTCGCCGAGTTGATGCGTTTTCGTCACGGCATCGCCGTGGCCGGTACGCACGGCAAGACGACCACCACCAGCCTGACGTCGACCCTGCTGGCCGAGGGCGGGCTCGATCCGACCTTCGTGATCGGCGGTAAGTTGACCAGCGCGGGCACCAATGCGCGTCTGGGCGAAGGC